>CAXXNZ010000034.1:0-50832 GCA_963676075.2 Devosiaceae bacterium | reverse complement strand
GACGGTCCGATCGCATCGAGGATCGGGGCCGGATAGAAGCCAAAGAAGATAATGAGAACGATCAGCGGCACCAGCATCAGCAGTTCGCGCCGTTCGAGGTCAAGGATCGCCTTGAGGCTTTCCTTCTCGAGCTTGCCGAAGATCAACCGCCAGACCAGCCACAACGCATAGGCCGCGCTGAGGATGACACCAAGCGCCGCGCCGGCGGCAACCCAGGTGTTGACCGAGAAGGCGGCAATCAACGTCAGGAACTCACCGATGAACCCGGAGGTACCCGGCAGACCGATATTGGCCAGCGACAGGATGACGAAAGCGGTGGCGTAGCGCGGCATGCGCTCGACCAGCCCGCCATAGGCGGCGATCTCGCGGGTATGCATGCGGTCGTAGATGACGCCGACACTCAAAAAGAGTGCGCCCGATATCAGCCCGTGGCTCAGCATCTGGAACACCGCGCCATCGACACCGGCCCGCGTGCCCGAGAAAATGCCTATGGTGACGAAACCCATATGGGCCACGGACGAATAGGCGATGAGCTTCTTGACGTCTTCCTGAACCAGCGCAATCAGCGAGGGTCGCGACGATGGCAACCACCGAAAGCACGAAGACGAAATTGGTGAACAGCGCGGAGGCGTCCGGGAACATCGGCAACGAAAACCTCAGGAACCCGTAGCCGCCGAGCTTCAACAGGATCGCGGCCAGGATGACCGAACCGGCGGTCGGAGCTTCGACGTGCGCTTCCGGCAACCAGCGATGAATGGGCCACATCGGCAGCTTGACGGCGAAACTGGCGAAGAAGGCCAGCCATAACCAGAACTGCGCGTCCTCGGAGAACTTGAACTGCAGGAGCTTGGAGATATCGAGCGTGCCGGCCTGCCAGTAGATGGCCATGATGGCCAGCAGCATCAGCACCGAGCCGGTGAAGGTGTAGAAGAAGAACTTGTAGCTCGCCTGCACCCGGCGCTTGCCGCCCCAGATGCCGATGATCAGGAACATCGGGATCAGGCTGCCTTCGAAGAACACGTAGAACAGCGCCAGATCGAGCGTGGCGAAGGCGCCCATCATCAACGTTTCGAGGATGAGGAAGGCGATCATGTACTCGCGGACGCGATTGCTGACACTCTTCCAGCTCGAAATGATGGTGATCGGCATCAGGAAGCCGGTCAGCACGACCAGCAGCATCGAAATGCCGTCGACGCCCATGCGGTAGCCGATACCGCCCTGCAGCCAGTCGAGATTGACCACGAACTGGAAGCCGGTGTTGTTCGGGTCGAACATGGCCCACATGACCAGCGTGGCGAAAAACACCGCCAGCGTCGTCGCCAGCGCGATGGCACGCATGGCGCCATCATTGCGCTCGCTGCCGCCGGGCACCAGAAGCACCGCCAGCGCGCCCACGAGGGGAAGGAAGGTGATGACGGATAGAATGGAACTCTCGATCATCTTCTAGTACAGCCCCCCGGCGATGGCCCAGGTCAAAAGCGCAGCCACGCCGATGAGCATGGCGAACGCATAGTGATACAGATAGCCCGATTGCAGCTTGACCACGCGCGCGGTCACATCCCTGACGCGGTCTCCGAGCCCCTCGACGATGGTCTTGTCGATGAACCAGTCATCGAACCCGCGCCACAGCGCCCGTCCAAGCCACAAAGCCGGCTTGATGAAGATCGCCTCGTAGAGCTCGTCGAAATACCACTTGTTCAACAGGAACTTGTAGAGCACGTGCTGCGAGGCGGCGAGCCGCGCCGGCAGCGAGGTGTCGACGATATACATCCACCACGCAATCGCGAAACCGATCAGCATGGCGAAGGTCGCGCTCCACTTGGCCCAGAGCGGCGCCGCATGGGCCGCCTCGAGCGCATGCTCGTTGACAGCGACCGAACCGGCAAAGAAGTGGGCGATGTGCTCGGCATGGCCGAAGAAGAAGTCGTTGAACACGACGCCGGCAAAAATCGCACCCGCCGCCAGCACATAGAGCGGCCAGATCATGACGCTCGGGCTCTCGTGAGCATGGTCGTAGGTGTGGTGATCGGCCTTGGTCTGGCCATGGAAGGTCAGGTGGATCAGCCGCCAGGAGTAGAAGCTGGTGAACAGCGCCGCGATGACCAGTGACCAGAAGCCGAAGAAACCGGCCGTACCACCAACGCCATAGGCAGCCTCAATGATGGCGTCCTTGGAGAAGAAGCCGGCGAAGCCAAACGGCGTGCCCGGAATGCCGACACCCGTCAGCGCCAGCGAGCCGATGATCATCAGCCAGTAGGTGATCGGAATCTTCTTCCGCAAGCCCCCCATGCGGCGCATGTCCTGCTCGTGGTGCATGGCATGGATGACCGAGCCGGCGGCAAGGAACAGCAGCGCCTTGAAGAAGGCGTGGGTAAACAGGTGGAAGATACCCGCCGAATAAACCCCTGCCCCGAGCGCCACGAACATGTAGCCGAGCTGGGAACAGGTCGAATAGGCGATGACGCGCTTGATGTCGTTCTGCACCAGACCGACCGTCGCCGCGAAGAAGGCGGTGATGGCGCCGATATAGAGCACCACGGTCATTGCAACCGGTGAGGCTTCGAAGATCGGGCTCAGGCGTGCCACCATGAACACGCCGGCGGTAACCATGGTCGCGGCGTGGATGAGAGCCGAAACCGGGGTCGGGCCTTCCATGGCGTCCGGCAGCCAGGTGTGCAACAGGAACTGCGCCGACTTACCCATGGCGCCGACGAACAGCAGCAGCGCAATGACGGTCAGCGCATCCCAGTCGCCCCAGAGGAAATGCAGCGTCGTGCCCTTCACGCCCTCGATACCGTGGAAGATGGAATCGAAGTCCAGATGGCCGACGAGGAAGAAGGTGCCGAAAATGCCGAGCGAGAAGCCGAAGTCACCGATGCGGTTGACGACAAAGGCCTTCATGGCGGCGGCATTGGCGCTGGGCTTTTGATACCAGAAACCGATCAACAGATAGGACGCCAGACCGACGCCTTCCCAACCGAAGAACATCTGCACCAGGTTGTCCGCGGTCACCAGCATCAGCATGGCGAAGGTGAACAGGCTTAGATAGGCGAAAAAGCGCGGGCGCGACGGGTCCTCGGCCATATAGCCGATCGAATAGACGTGCACGACCGCCGAAACGGTGGTGACGACGACCAGCATGACCGCGGTCAGCGTATCGATGCGCAAGGCCCAGCGGACGTCGAGCGCGCCGGACTGGATCCAGCGGAACAATTCGACCTTGGTGGCCGAGACATGCATTGCCGCCTCGGCGCCCTCGGCAGGTGCGCCGGAGGCCAACATGGGCAGGAAAACGATCCACGACAGCAAGGCGGTGATGACCAGAAGAATTGTCGTCACCAGTTCGGAGCCGCGGTCGCCGATCTGCTTGCCGAACAGGCCGGCAATCAGAAAGCCGATGAGGGGGAAGAAGACGATGGCCTGGTAGATCATGCGAGCCTCAGCCCTTCATCATGTTGACGTCGTCAACCGCGATGGAACCACGGTTGCGGAAGAAGATCACGAGGATGGCCAATCCGATGGCTGCCTCGGCGGCGGCGACGGTCAGGATCAACAACGCGAACACCTGGCCGGCGAGATCGTTGAGGTGGGCCGAGAACGCCACGAAGTTGATGTTGACCGACAACAGGATCAGCTCGACCGACATCAGGATGATGATGACGTTCTTGCGGTTGAGGAAAATGCCGAACACCCCAATGGTGAACAGGATGGCAGCGACGGTCAGGAAGTGACCCAATCCAATATCCGGTGTCATGACTAGAGCCCCTGCCCGCTTTTAACTTTGACCACTTCAACTCCCGTTTCCGGCGTGCGCGCCACCTGGGCAGCGATGTCCTGACGCTTGACGTTCGGCTTATGCCGCAAGGCGAGAACGATGGCGCCGATCATGGCGACCAGCAGCACCAGGCCCGCGCCCTCGAACACGAAGACGTAACGGGTGTAGAGCACCTGACCGAGCGCCCGGGTGTTGGACATCGTCGCGTCGATATGGATGGCGCTTTGCGCCGCCACGTCAGGCGAGATGACCCAGGTCGCACCGACCATGATCAACTCGATTGCCAGAACGATGCCGACCAGAAGCCCGATCGGCGCGTATTGCAGGAAGCCCTGCCTGAGCTCGGCGAAATCGATGTCGAGCATCATGACGACGAACAGGAACAGAACCGCCACGGCGCCGACATAGACGATGACCAGCATCATGGCCAGGAACTCGGCCCCGGCCAGCAGGAACAGGCCTGCGGCGTTGAAGAACGCCAGGATCAGGAACAGCACCGAGTGCACCGGCGAGCGCGACGAGATCACCATGAGGCCCGAGCCGAGCAGCACGATGGCGAAGATGTAGAAGAAGAAAAGTGAAAGGGTCATGCCGCGCTCCTATCGATACGGCGCGTCGAGCGCGATGTTGCGGGCGATTTCCCGCTCCCAGCGGTCCCCGTTGAGCAGCAGCTTTTCCTTGGAGAAGTAAAGCTCTTCACGGGTCTCGGTGGCGAATTCGAAATTCGGCCCTTCGACAATGGCATCGACCGGGCAGGCTTCCTGGCAGAAGCCGCAATAGATGCATTTGATCATGTCGATGTCGTAACGGACCGTGCGGCGGGTGCCGTCGTTCTGGCGTGGACCAGCCTCAATGGTGATGGCCTGTGCCGGGCAGATCGCCTCGCAGAGCTTGCAGGCGATGCAGCGCTCTTCACCGTTGGGATAACGGCGCAAGGCATGCTCGCCACGGAAGCGCGGACTGATCGGCCCCTTCTCGTGCGGATAGGCGATCGTCGCTTTCGGCGAAAAGAAGTATCTCAGCGACAGAGCTAGCGCCTGCCAGAACTCCTTCAGGAGCAGCGAATTGAGGAATTGGGCAAAACGCATATCCGTTCTCCTCAGGCTGCCACGCCGGGGACGAAGCCCCAGGAGGTCAATTTCAGGATCAGCGCCACAAAGACGACGGCGAACAGCGAGATCGGCAGGAAGACCTTCCAGCCAAGACGCATCAACTGGTCGTAGCGGTAGCGCGGCACGAAGGCCTTGACCATCGAGAACATGAAGAAGGCCATGGAAACCTTGATGATGAACCAGACCGACCCGGGCACCCAGGTGAAGGGAGCAAAATCGAGCGGCGCGGCCCAGCCGCCCATGAACAGAATGGTCATCATCGCCGACATGGTGATGATCGACACATATTCGCCGAGCATGAACATCATGTACGGGGTCGAGCCATATTCGACCATAAAGCCGGCGACCAGTTCGGACTCGGCTTCGACCAGATCGAACGGCGGCCTGTTCGTCTCGGCCAGAGCCGAGATGAAGAAGATGACGAACATCGGGAACAGCGGCAGCCAGTACCAGTTAAGGAAGGTCAGCGCCGGCATGCCAAGCATGGAGGCCAGTCCGCCCGAGTTCTGCGCCACGACGATGTCGGTGAGGTTCAGCGATCCGGCGCACAACAGCACGGTGACAATGACGAAGCCGATCGAGACTTCGTAAGAGACCATCTGCGCCGCCGAGCGCAGGGCCGACAGGAACGGGTATTTCGAGTTCGAAGCCCAGCCGCCCATGATGACGCCGTAAACGCCGAGCGAAGAGATGGCGAGGATGTAGAGGATGCCGACATTGATGTTGGCCATCTCCCATCCGGCATCGATCGGAATGATCGCCCAGGCCGCCAGCGACAGCGTCACCGTGACCAGCGGAGCGAGCAGGAACACCACCTTGTCTGCGCCGGCAGGAACCACGGGTTCCTTGAAGACGAACTTCAGCAGGTCGGCGAAGCTCTGCAGCAAGCCGAAGGCGCCGACGACGTTCGGACCACGCCGCATCTGCACCGCCGCCCAGATCTTGCGGTCTGCAAGCAGGACAAAGGCGATAAAAATAAGCAGCGCCACAAGCAGCAGCAGTGCCTTCCAGACGAAACCGATCTCATTGCCAAGCCCGATGAAGCTCAGGCCGAGCAGATAATCGAGGGCTGAAACGAACCAATCCATGACCTACTCCGCCGCCTGCTTGAGGCCGGCTGCCAGTTGCGCGCATTCCCCCATCACGGCGGAAGCGCGCGTGATCGGGTTGGTGAGATAGTAATCGCCAATCGGCGAGGTGAGCACGGCATCGACCGGCGCGTCCGGGCGCCCTGCCCGCTCCGCGAGTTCGGCTGAATTGCCAGGCTCAGCAACATCGAGCCGTGCCAGATGCGGATGAACCTCGTAAAGCC
Source organism: Devosiaceae bacterium (assembly GCA_963676075.2). Lineage (GTDB taxonomy): Bacteria > Pseudomonadota > Alphaproteobacteria > Rhizobiales > Devosiaceae > JAHJQZ01. The sequence goes on along the minus strand of CAXXNZ010000034.1, from coordinate 44,633 downwards.
GCGCCCTGAGCTGGCGAAGCGAGTCGTAGGGCAAGGGCGATCCGAGAACGCCGGAAAGCGCCCGGATGATCGCCCAGTCTTCCTTGGCATCGCCCGGCGGGAAGACGGCCCGCGTTGTTTGCTGTACCCGGCCCTCGGTGTTGACGAAGGTCGCCGATTTCTCGGTATAGGTTGCACCCGGCAGGATGACATCGGCGCGGTGGGCGCCGGCATCGCCGTGGCTGCCGATATAGACGACGAAGGCCTTGCCCATCGCCTGCATGTCGTATTCGTCGGCGCCGAGCAGGAACAGCACGTCGAGCTCGCCCTTTGCCGCAAGGCCGATCTGGTCGGCCGAGCAGACACCGCCATTGTGCGGCACGAAACCGATGTCGAGACCGCCAACCCGGCCCGCCGCATTGTGCAGCATGCCGAAACCGGTCCAGTCGTCGCGCAAGCCGTTGGCGTTTTTAGCAACCTGAAGCGCCAGTGCCAGCACGTCGCGCCCGGCCTGCTTGCCCAGGCCCGCGTGGCTGACCGCGCCCTCGCCGACGATGATCAGCGGGTTCTTGGCCGCCTTCAGGACCTTGGCGAACTTGTGCTTGCCGTCGGCGGACAGACGCCAGCGCGGCACTGTCGGTGCCGATATGCTCGTACTCATAGGTCAGGTCGGCAGCATCGCCCGATAACACCGATCGCCACCTCGCCCTTGCGCCAGGTCTTGCGGATGCGGGCATTGACCAGCGCCGCTTCCTTGCGCGGGTTGGTACCGACCAGAAGGATCGCGTCGGCCTTCTCGATGCCGGCAATGCCGGGATTGAGGATATAGGCGCCGCGCGGCGTCAGCGGATCGATGCCCGACATCGGCGGACGGCAATCGGTCATGCCCGAGCCGAGCGAACCGAGCAGATCCTTGAGGGCAAACATTTCCTCGACACCCGACAGGTCGCCGGCAATGGCGCCGACCTTGTTGCCGGCCTTCTTGAGCTTCTTGGCGACGGTGGAAAGCGCCTCGTCCCCAGCTCGCGGCCTGCAGCTTGCCGTTCTTTTTGACATAGGGCCTGTCGAGGCGCTGGGCCTTCAGACCGTCCCAGATGAAGCGCGTCTTGTCGGAAATCCATTCCTCGTTGATGTCTTCATGCAGCCGCGGCAGCACGCGCATCACTTCGCGTCCGCGCGCATCGACCCGGATGTTCGAGCCGACGGCATCCATGACGTCGATGGATTCGGTCTTGCTGAGTTCCCAGGGCCGTGCGTGGAAGGCGTAGGGCTTGGGACGTCAGCGCGCCAACCGGGCAGAGGTCGATGATATTGCCCTGCAATTCAGAGGTCAGCGCCCGTTCGAGATAGGGGGTGATCTCGGCATCCTCGCCGCGATTGACCAGCCCCAGTTCGGACACGCCCGCCACTTCGGTGATGAAGCGGACGCAGCGCGTGCACTGGATGCAGCGGGTCATCACGGTGTTGACCAGCGGACCCATATATTTGTCTTCGACAGCGCGCTTGTTCTCGGAAAAGCGCGACTTGTCGACGCCATAGGCCATGGCCTGATCCTGCAGGTCGCATTCACCGCCCTGGTCGCAGATCGGGCAATCGAGCGGGTGGTTGATGAGCAGGAACTCCATCACCCCTTCGCGGGCCTTCTTGACCATCGGGGTGTTGGTGAACATCTCCGGCGCTTCGCCGTTCGGGCCGGGACGCAGATCCTTGACCGACATGGCGCAACTGGCCTGGGGCTTCGGCGGTCCGCCCTTCACCTCGACCAAGCACATGCGGCAATTGCCGGCAACCGACAGGCGCTCGTGATAGCAGAAGCGCGGAATCTCGGCCCCCGCCGCTTCGGCCGCCTGCATCAGCGTGAAGTGGTCCGGAACCTCGATCAGCTTGCCGTCGACTTTGATATTGGCCATGTAACTACTCCGCAGCGATCGACGGCACCGCGCCGTCGCTGTCCGACCGATGGGTATAGGCGTCGATACGTTCCTCGATCACCGGTCGGAAATTCCTGATGAGACCCTGGATCGGCCACGCGGCGGCATCGCCGAGGGCGCAGATGGTGTGGCCTTCGACCTGCTTACTCACCTCGAACAGCATGTCGATCTCGCGCTTTTGCGCCCTGCCTTCGACCATGCGTTCAACCACGCGCATCATCCAGCCGGTGCCTTCGCGGCACGGCGTACACTGGCCGCAGCTCTCATGCTTGAAGAAAGCCGCGATGCGCCAGATTGCCTTGATGATGTCGGTCGACTTGTCCATGACGATGAGGCCGCCGGTGCCGAAGCTGGTGCCGATCGACTTCATGCCGTCGAAATCCATCACCGCGTCCATGATCTGGTCGGCGCGGACCGCCGGGCACGAGGCGCCGCCGGGGATGACCGCCAGAAGATTGTCCCAGCCGCCGCGAATACCGCCGGCATGCTTTTCGATGAGTTCCTTGAACGGAATGCCCAGCGCTTCCTCGACCGTGACCGGCGTGTTCACATGGCCCGAGACCATGAACAGCTTCGGGCCGACATTGTTCTCGCGGCCAATCGAGGAAAACCAGGATGCGCCGCGCCTGAGAATGTCCGGCACCACTGCGATCGATTCGACATTGTTGACGGTCGTCGGGTTGCCGTAAACGCCAACACCGGCCGGGAACGGCGGCTTGAGGCGCGGCTGGCCCTTCTTGCCTTCAAGCGACTCCATCAGCGCGGTTTCTTCGCCGCAGATATAGGCGCCGGCGCCGTGATGGACGATGATGTCGAGGTCCCAGCCGTGGACATTGTTCTTGCCGATCAGGCCGGCATCATAAGCTTCCTCGACCGCCGCCTCGAAACGCTGGCGCTCGCGGATGAACTCGCCGCGGATATAGACGAAGGCCAGATGCGCATCCATGGCGCGGCAGGCCAGAAGGCAACCTTCGATCAACAGGTGCGGATCGTGGCGCAGGATCTCGCGGTCCTTGCAGGTGCCCGGCTCGGATTCGTCGGCGTTGACCAGCAGATAGTGCGGACGTCCGTCACTTTGCTTCGGCATGAATGACCACTTGAGCCCGGTCGGGAAACCGGCGCCGCCGCGGCCCTTGAGCCCGGAAGCCTTGACCTCGTTGGTCAGCCAGTCGCGGCCCTTTTCGACCAGCCCCTTGGTGCCGGGACCAGGCGCCGCGCGATTTCGCGCCTTCAAGGCGCCAGTCGCCGAGGCCGTATAGATTGGTGAATATGCGGTCCTTGTCCTGAAGCATTACCTTTTCCTCAGCCAGGAAAGCGCGAAAGCGGCAGCGAGACCAATGGCCCCACCAATGACGGTGACAACCACATCGGACAATCCCCAGGACAGCGCGCCGTTAAGCCCGGAGAAAAGTGTAGTAGAAGCCGAGAACCGTGATGGCGCCGTAGATGACGTCGCGGGTCGTCAGGCCGAACGGCAGGTCTGGCTTCTCCCGAGGCTTTTCTTCGGTCATGGTCTTTCACCCCGGCCATCAGCGCGGATCCTTCCCGAACACCTTGCGGTATTCCTCGACCCCGCCCTTGGCGAGCGCCTTGGCCTGCTTGACCCAATCATCACGGGCAATGCGGCCCTTGAAATTGAGTCCTTCGTCGAGCTTTTCGATATCGGCCTTCTTGAAGGCTGCGATCTGGGCGAATTGGGTTACCCCGAAATCGTTGAGCTTTTTCTCCAGAACCGGTCCGACGCCGGCGATCAGCTTGAGATCGTCCGCCTTGCCCTTGGGGGCGACGAACAGCGCGCCCTTCTTGGGCTTCGGCTCTGCCTTGGGGGCGGCCTTGGCTTTCGGCGTGGCGGTCGCCTTGGTCACCGGCTTGTCGGCTTTCTTGGCTGCCGGCTTGGCGGCAGCGCTTTTCTTGGCCGGCGCAGGCTTGGCCGACGCGGCGCGCGAGGTCTTGGCGCTGCCGATGTCGGTCAATGCCGTCGGCCCGCTGATCGGCGCCGGCGAACTGGCGGCCGTTCTGCGGCCCCACCGGCACCTTATCGCCCTCACCCTTTTCGAAGGCGTCGATGATCTCTTCGAGCCGTTCGGGCGTCAGGTCCTCATAGGTGTCCTGCCCGATCATCACCATCGGAGCGTTGACGCAAGCACCGAGGCATTCGACCTCTTCCCAGCTCAGCGTACCATCTGCATTCACATGATGCGGGTCGTCATGGATCTTGTGCTTGCACACATGCTTCAGCCCCTCCGCCCCGCGCAACATGCAGGGTGTGGTACCGCAGACCTGGATATGGGCCTTGGTTGCCGACCGGCTTGAGCTGGAACTGGGTGTAGAAGGGTCGCCACTTCGAGCACGCGGATCGTTGCCATGCCGAGCATTTTGGCGACTTCTTCGATAGCGGCCCGTGTGACCCAGCCTTCCTGTTCCTGCGCCCGCATCAGCAGCGGAATGACGGCCGACTGCTGCCGGCCCTCAGGATAAAGCGCAATGCGCTTCTTGGCCCAGGCGGCATTGTCCTTGTTGAAGGCAAAACTCTTGGGCTGAATGGCATCTTCTGCCAGGCCGACGCACCGACATTAGCGGTCGACCTCCCCGAACACGACATCAAGAGAGCCGATGATGGCGGAGATATCCGCCAGCATGTGGCCCTTTGAAAGGAAATCCATGGCGCTGAGATGAGCAAAGCCCGGTGGCTTGATCTTGCAGCGATAGGGCTTGTTGGAGCCGTCCGAGACCAGATAGACGCCGAATTCGCCCTTGGGGGCTTCGACGGCTGAATAAACCTCGCCTGCGGGCACCTTGTAGCCCTCGGTGTAGAGCTTGAAGTGGTGGATCAACGCTTCCATCGAGCGCTTCATCTCACCGCGCTTGGGCGGCACGATCTTGTTGTCGGTCACCGAGACCGGCCCCTTGCCCTCATCCGAATTGAGAAGCGCGATGACCTGCCGCATGATCCTGGCCGACTGGCGCATCTCTTCCATGCGGACCAGATAACGGTCGTAGCAAGTCACCGTTCTTGCCAACCGGAATATCGAAATCGAGCCGATCATAGCACTCGTAAGGCTGGGCCTTGCGTAGATCCCACGCCGCGCCGGAGCCGCGCACCATCACGCCCGAGAAGCCCCATTTCCAGGCGTCTTCCAGCGAAACAACGCCGATATCGACATTGCGCTGCTTGAAGATGCGGTTGCCGGTCAGAAGCATGTCGAGATCGCCGACCGTCTTGAGGAACGGGTCGATCCAGGCCTCGATATCGTCGATCAGGTCCTGCGGCAGATCCTGATGCACCCCGCCGGGACGGAAATAGGCGGCATGCATGCGCGATCCACTGGCCCGCTCGTAAAAGACCATCAGCTTTTCGCGCTGCTCGAAGCCCCAGAGCGGCGGCGTCAGCGCACCGACGTCGAGCGCCGATGTGGTGATGCCGAGCAGGTGATTGAGGATGCGGCCGATCTCGGAGTAAAGCACGCGAATGAGCTGGCCGCGGAACGGCACTTCGATGCCGAGCAGTTTTTCGACCGCCAGGGCAAAGGCATGCTCCTGGTTCATCGGTGCCACGTAGTCGAGCCGGTCGAAATAGGGCACGGCCTGCAAATAGGTCTTGTGCTCGATCAGCTTTTCCGTGCCGCGATGCAACAACCCGATATGCGGGTCGGCACGCGTAACGATTTCGCCGTCAAGCTCCAGCACCAGACGCAAAACGCCGTGGGCGGACGGGTGCTCCGGCCCGAAGTTGATAGTGAAGTTGCCGAAGTTCGGCTTCAGACACTTATGCCTCCTTCGCCTTCTCGTCGCCCGGCAGCACGTAATCCGTGCCTTCCCAGGGACTGAGGTAGTCGAAATTGCGGAATTCCTGCGCCAGCTTGACCGGCTCGTAGACGACCTGCTTACGCTCTTCGTCGTACCTGACTTCGACAAAACCGGTAAGCGGAAAATCCTTGCGCAAAGGATGCCCCTCGAAGCCGTAATCGGTGAGGATGCGCCTCAGATCGGGATGCCCGGAGAACAGGATGCCGTACATATCGTAGGCTTCCCGCTCGAACCACTCGGCGCCAGGATAGATGTCGGTGATCGAGGCGACGGGGGTGTCCTCGTCGGTCCGGGTCTTGACCCTGATCCTGACGTTCTGGGGTCGGGCTCAGGAAGTGGTAGACGACGTCGAACCGCTCGGCGCGTTCAGGATAGTCGACCCCGCACAGATCGGTGAAATTGACGAAACGGCAGCGGCTGTCGTCATGCAGGAACCGCAGCACCTCAATCAGGTCGTCGCGACCGACCTGAAGCGTCAATTCGCCATACGCGGCGGTCGCCTCGACCTTGTCGTCGAACTTGAGCGAGATGTACTCGCTCAGATCGCTGAGCACTTCATCCATTCGCTGGACCTATCTCTCGATGGTGCCGGTACGGCGGATTTTCTTTTGCAGCATGAGGACGCCGTAAAGCAGCGCCTCCGCCGTCGGCGGGCAGCCCGGGACATAGATGTCGACGGGCACGACGCGGTCGCACCCCCGAACCACCGAATAGGAATAGTGATAATAGCCACCGCCGTTGGCGCAAGACCCCATGGAGATGACGTAGCGCGGCTCGGGCATCTGGTCGTAGACCTTGCGCAGAGCCGGGGCCATCTTGTTGGTCAGGCGTGCCGGCGACAATCATCACGTCGGACTGGCGCGGTGAAGCGCGCGGCGCAAAACCAAAGCGTTCGCTGTCATAGCGCGGCATGGCCGACTGCATCATTTCGACGGCGCAGCACGCCAAGCCGAACTGCATCCACATCAGGGAACCGGTGCGCGACCAGTTGATCAACTCGTCGACCGTGGTGACAAGGAAACCCTTGTCGGCAAGTTCGTTGTCGATTTCGACAAAGGTCGGATCGTCGGCGCCAACCGGCTTGCCCGTGCGCGGATCGATGATCCCCTTGGGCGCAGGCGCGACCAGAGTGTTATCGGACTCTAATCCCATTCGAGAGCTCCCTTGCGCCATTCATAGACAAACCCGATGGTCAGAACACCGAGAAAGATCATCATCGACCCAAAACCGAACCAGCCCACATCGTGGAAAGCTACGGCCCAGGGGAACAGGAAGGCCACTTCGAGATCGAAGATGATGAACAGGATCGCCACCAGGTAGAACCTGACGTCGAACTTCATACGGGCATCATCGAACGCCTCGAAGCCGCATTCATAGGCCGAAACCTTTTCCGGATCGGGACGCTTGATGGCGATGATAAACGGCGCAACCAGCAGCGCCAAACCGATCACACCAGCAAGTGCGATGAAAATCACGACGGGCAGATAGGAACTCAGAAGTTCGGACATGAGCAAACCTGTGCTTGTTTCCTCCGGAGTGGAGGCCACTTGGGACACATTAGCCTGCGGCAATCTATCCCTGGCGGGTTCGGGGACCGGCTTAGCCCAGCGTCTGCGGCGTTGCAAGTGCTCCGGGCCGTTCGGTGACGATTCTGAACCTGGAATTTCATGGGAGCCGGAATGGCGACGTGCCGCGCCAATAACGCCGCCAATGGGGCTGCCAAGATGGGAACAGGTCGCCCGGCAATGACGCTGTGGTCTATTCTGTCGCACATAAAAAAAGCCCCGCCAAAGCGGGGCCTTGATCATTCAGGCGCGACAGACCGCCTATTTCACGTGCCAGACCAAGCCTGCAGTGGCCTTGGTGCGGTTGAGTCCATTGCCCCACGGGCCGGTGGCCAGCACGTCGCCGCGCACGCCGATCTGCGGTGCCACCACCGCTTCGGCGCCGCCGCCGATCGCCCAGGAACCGGTGCCGGCAATGCTACCTGCGCCCAGTGAACCGTAGATCATTGCGTCCGGCGTGACCGCCGCGCCACCGCGCGCAAGCATCAGACCTTCGACATTGGTGCGGGTGCTATTGATGTCGAGTCCGCCCTGGGCTTCGAGGCCTGCCATGAAACCGGGGGTCACCTCGAAGTTGACGCCTGCCATCGCGCCGAGCGCCCAGGAGGTATTGGGATCGAAATTGCCGCCAAGATAGCCGCCGACATAGGCGCCTTCGAGCGGAGAGGCAGAGCCGTAATAATCCTGGGCTACGGCCGGAGCGGCGCAAAGCACCGCGGAAAGGCAAAGGGCAATCGCTGAAATCTTGCGCGACATGGCATGCTCCAATTCTGTTTGGAGCAAGTGTCCCCCCTCAGCCGATACGAATCAATCAAATGCCGGAAATGCGGATAATGGTTCGTTAACGACGGCAGATCGGGCGGGCGCATGCAGCGCCCGCCCGATCTGCTGGCGAATTGTCTCGCTCAGACGTCGGCCCAGGTGCCGGTCTTCTCGCTTGCGAACACCGCATCGATCACCCGCATCGAGGCAATCGAGTCCTCGATGCCGTAAGGCAGGCCTGTTCCCTTGAGAATTGCCTGCGCCATGGCCTCGGCCTGTTCGGTGTACTGATCACAGGCCGGGATGACCTCGCGTCCGACGAGGGTGCCATCCAGGCTCAGGCCGGCGTCGATGTTGATGGCGGTGGCCTGATCGGTGGGCGCATTGAAGGGAATAACGATCTCGGCCCGCGCCTTGGTGCCGAAGATCTGGACTTTCTGGTGCGGCACGAGCTGGGTCGAAACCACGAAGTTCAACTGCCGCCCGCCACCGAAATCGGCAATGACCGAAGCCAACCGATCAACACCGAAGGTCGGGTCACGGTCGACCAGCGCCAGAACGCGCTTGGGTTCAGCCTCGAAAAAGAACCGTCCCGCGGTGATCGGATAGCAGCCGATGTCCATCATTCCGCCGCCGCCGTTCTCGGGCTTGTTGCGGATGTTTTCCGGATTGACGTTGAAATAGGAAAAGGCCGCCTGCACCGCCCTGACCTCGCCGAGCGCACCAGAGCGCGCCAATTCGCGCACGCGCAGCCACTGCGGGTGATAGCGCACCATGAAGGCTTCGGTGACGATAACCGAATCAGGCGCGTCTTTGAGCCGTTCGGCATCGGCCGCATCGAGACCCATGGGCTTTTCGCACAAGACGTGCTTGCCGGCCTGGGCCGCTTTCAGCGTCCATTCGACATGGAGGTCGTTGGGCAGCGGGTTGTAGATGGCGTCGATCTCGGGGTCGGCCAGCAGCTCTTCATACGAAGCATAGAAATTGGGAATGCCAAGCTCTGCCGCGGCTTCCTGGGCGCGATCGACGTTGCGCGAGGCTATGCCGTAAACCTCGGAAGACGGTGATTTCTGGATCGCCGGAATAACCTTGGCCATTCCGATATTGGCGGTCGACAGAATACCCCACCTGACCTTGCGCTCTGTCATGATCTTTCCCTCCGCTTCTGGCCTGACAAAATGATACCGGGTCCGTTTCGCCGGACCCGGTATGAAAGCGAGTATAGCGCGTTCGCACAGAGATTCTTAGTCCCGTTCAGCGTGCATTTGCCGAGGTCAGGCTTTCAGCCAATCCTCGAGCTTTGCCGCATCCGGCAGTCCGCCGGCATGGACGAGCTTGCCGTCGATCGAGACGCCCGGCGTCGACATCACGCCGGCGCCGGCGATGGCGGCCATGTCGGTGATCTTTTCGACGTCCACGTCAATGCCGAGCCTGGCAGCGGCATCGCGTACCATTTCCGCCGTTTTCTCGCACCGGGCGCAGCCCGGGCCGTAAACCTTCACGTCTTTCATGGAAAACTCCTTACATCAGGACATTGAACAGGAAGCCGACGGCGAGGATGCCGCTGGCGACCACGGCGATGAACAGCGCGATCAGCTTCAGCGTCAGCACTTTCCTCAAGATGATCATCTCGGGCAGCGACAGCGCGATCACCGACATCATGAAGGCCAGCACGGTGCCAAGAGCGGCGCCCTTGCCGAGTAGCGCCTCGACGATGGGGATGATGCCGGCGGCGTTGGAATACATCGGTACGCCGACCAGAACCGCCGCCGGAACCGACCACCAGGCGTCGGCCCCGAGGATTTCGGCCATCAGGGCTTCGGGCACATAGCCGTGGATCAGGGCGCCGACACCAATGCCGACAATGATCCAGAACCAGACCTTGGAGAAGATGTCGGCCACCGCCGCAAAGCCGGCGCGATAGCGATCGGTCCAGTCCGGGTTGTCGCCGGCAAAGCCGTTCGCAGGTCCCTCGGGTATGTTGCGGACCCAGTCCTGCAGCCAGTGCTCGACATGAAGCCGACCGATCACCCAGCCAGCGATGATGGCCAGCGCCAGGCCGAAGCCGAGATAGAGCATGGCGATCGGCCAGCCGACCAGGCCGATCAGAAGAATAAGTGCCACCTCGTTGACCATCGGCGCGGCGATGAGGAAGGAGAACGTCACACCGAGCGGAATGCCGGCGGACACGAAGCCGACGAACAGCGGCACCGCCGAGCATGAGCAGAACGGGGTCAAAACGCCAAGCCCGGCCGCCATGACATTGGCTACGCCCTCACGCCGCCCCGAGAGCAGCGCCCGCGTCCGTTCAGGCGAAAAGAACGAGCGCACCACGCCCATCACGAAAACGATCAGGGCCAGCAGCATCAGCACCTTGGGCACGTCGTAGAAAAAGAAGGCCAGCGCCGAGCCAGTGTGGCTGTCGCGTGCCACCGGCAGCAGGCCGACCAGCGTTTCGGACAGCGCCGGTAAACGGTCATAGACCAGCCACCACAGCACCACACCGACAGCCAAACCCGCATGCCAGGCCCAATCAGGCAGCGTACCCCGGCGCAGATCGTTGACAGAAAGGCTCATGCCACCCGCCTCGCCGCGCCATTGCGCGCCGCCATCACCGCGTCGAGCACGTCGCGGATCTCCCCGGCGAGCGCCGGATTGATGCGATAGAGCACCCGCTGGGCATCGCGCCGGTCGGTGACCAGACCCGCCTGCTTGAGCGTTTGCAGATGCCGCGACATTCGGCTCTGGGTCACCTCAAGCGCCGGAATGAGTTCGCAAGCGCACATCTCGCCCCGCCGCGACAAAAGCCGCATCGCTTCGAGCCGTGTCGGCTCCGCCAGCGCTGCGAGAACACGGACGAGAAGTTCGCCGCGCGCCGCATCGTCGGTCTTCAGTGCATCATGTGCCGTCATGTCGGCGATCCTTGTGCCGTGCGCCGGTCTGCCGAACGCCCCGCCCTGATGCGGTGCCGGCTCGGCATTTGCGCCTTGTTGCCTATGCGCATAGGCGCATATGCGCGTTGTGAACACTGGGCAGGTTGTCGCAGATGCGGACTGAGCGGCGCTCTCGCCCCTGCCCTTTCCCGCTTGCGTCGACTCATCCTATCCATTATTCATGATATATGGATATGATTCAGGCCCTTTCTGCTTTCGCCGCTCTCAGCCAGCCGACGCGGCTTGAGGTTTTTCGGCTACTCGTCCGCATGGGCGATACCGGCATGCTGGCCGGCGAGATCGGCGATACGCTCGACGTTCGGCAGAACACCATGTCGGCCAATCTTGCTGTGCTGCTCAATGCCGGGCTGGTGCGCAATGCACGTCAGGGCCGGGCCATCCGCTATTTTGCTGACATGGACGGCATGCAGGGGCTCCTCGCCTATCTGATGGAAGATTGCTGCGGTGGCCGGCCCGAACTCTGCCAGCCGGTGATCGAGCAAATTGCCTGCGCCCAACCCGAGACATGCCGCGATGACGCGTGCGCCTGACACCAGCCCCACCTCAACCGCATCGGCAATGCGCCGCACAACTGACAGCACACCCAGGACCGCACCAGATGAGTGAAATACAAACTGCCACCGCAGCCCCGGCCATCGGCTTTTTCGAGAAATGGCTGACGGCCTGGGTGGTGCTGTGCATCGTCGCCGGCATTGGGCTCGGCTACCTGTTCCCGTCAGCTTTCGAGCTTCTGTCTCGGGCCGAGATCGCCAATGTCAATCTGCCGGTAGCAGTGCTGATCTGGCTGATGATCGTGCCGATGCTGGTCAAGATCGACTTCGCCGCCTTGCGGCAGGTCGGCGAGCACTGGCGCGGCATCGGGGTAACTCTGATCGTCAATTGGGCGGTCAAGCCGTTCTCGATGGCGCTGCTCGGCACGATTTTCATCGGCTGGCTGTTCCGCCCCTATCTGCCCGCCGACCAGATCCAGAGCTATATCGCCGGCCTGATCCTGCTCGCGGCCGCACCGTGCACGGCCATGGTGTTCGTGTGGTCCAACCTCTGCCGTGGCGAGCCGCACTTCACCCTGAGCCAGGTGGCGCTCAACGACGCCATCATGCTTGTCGCCTTCGCGCCGATCGTGGCACTGCTGCTCGGGCTGTCGGCGATCACCGTGCCGTGGGAAACCCTCCTGCTCTCGGTCGAGCTTTACATCGTTATCCCGGTAATCGTCGCACAGATCATTCGCCGTTCACTGCTGTCGCGCGGCGGCGCATCGGCGCTTGCTGGCTTTTCGGCCAAGGCAGGCGGGGTTTCGGTCGTCGCCCTTTTGGTAACGCTTGTGCTGCTGTTCGCCTTCCAGGGCAGCCAGATCGTTGCCAAACCGGCGATCATCGCCTTGCTCGCCGTGCCGATCCTCATTCAGGTCTATTTCAACTCCGGTCTTGCCTACATGCTCAACCGCTGGAGCGGCGAAGCCCATTGCGTCGCCGGTCCGTCGGCGCTGATCGGCGCGTCGAATTTCTTCGAACTCGCCGTCGCCGCCGCGATATCGCTGTTCGGCATCGGCTCGGGCGCGGCGCTCGCCACCGTTGTCGGCGTCTTGATCGAGGTGCCGGTGATGTTGTCAGTGGTCGCCATCGTCAACCGGACCAAGGGCTGGTATGAGCGCGGCAGCGCCGTGCGCCGGGTTGCCGGCAACAGCTGAACCTTCAGACTGAACTCTTTAGCGAGCGAATACAGATGAGCATTGTCATTCATCACAACCCGAAGTGCGGCACCTCGCGCAATGTCGTCGCCATCGTCCGGGCGACAGGCGAGGAACCGATCGTCATCGAATATCTGAAGGCCGGCTGGACGCGCCCGCAGCTGCTCGGCCTGTTCGCCGCCGCCGGCCTGACGCCGCGCCAGGCAATGCGAACCAAAGGATCGCCAGCCGAGGAACTCGGCCTGCTCGAGCCCGATGTCTCCGACGACGCCCTGCTCGACGCCATGGTCGAGCACCCGGTCCTGGTCAATCGGCCGATTGTCTGTTCGCCGAAAGGCGTCAGGCTCTGCCGCCCGAGCGAACAGGTTCTCGACCTGCTCGACACGCCGCCGAAAGGCCCGCTCTACAAGGAAGACGGTGCGATGATTCTCGATGAGAACGGCAAGCCGCCGGCAAAGTGAGACGTGGCTGCGCCTCAAGCGTCCTTGGGAGGCGCGAAGCGCCGAAGCAAGCCATGCTGCCGAAAGCGATCTCCGCCCTTAAGCCTTTTTCAGCAGGTTTTCGAAAGCTTTGAGCGTCTTGTCGCTGACATGATGCTCGATACCTTCAGCGTCCTTGCGGGCTGAGTCCGGGTCGACGCCGATGTGCACCAGGAAGGCTTCGACAATCTCGTGCCGACGGTGGGTGGCCCATGCCAGGCGCTGTCCCTCCTCGGTGAGAAAAACGCCGCGATAGGGTCGCTGGGTGACGAGGTTTTCCTCGGCAAGGCGCTTCAGCATCTTGGCGACCGTCGGCTGGGTCACGCCGAGGCAGCGGGCAATGTCGGTCTGGCGCGCCTCGCCCGACCGTTCGGTCAGATTGGCGATCAGCTCGACATAATCCTCCATCAACTCCGTCCGGCGCGCGTTCCGCGATTTGCGGAAGGCATCCGCCTGGCTTTCAGGATCGCCGCGGTCGACCACTTCTGGCGGAGTGACGGGTTGCTTCATGGTCGTGTCGTCTGCCCTAAATGCAGTCAGGAGATAAAACTTAGCCTAGACTATAAAACGTTCTCTACGGCTATAAAACCCTCACAACGCCGGGATACCGGGCAACAGTGTCGCACCGGTCACGCCGGAATCCCCGGGATCGACAGGCCGAAGGTCTGGGCAAGCAGGACAGCGTTGAGCGACAGGATGACGACGGTACCAACGATTGCGAGCGTGTCGATCAGCCTGGAATTGACGAACTCGCCCATGATGTGGCGGTTGCGGGTGAACATCACCAGCGCGATCATCGGGATCGGCAGGGCGAAGCTCAGCACAACCTGCGAATAAACCAGCGCCTGGGTGGTGTTGACGCCCATCAGCACCACGACGAATGCCGGAACCATGGTCACAAGGCGCCGGACCCAGATCGGAATGCGGAAGCCGACAAAGCCCTGCATGATCATCTGGCCGGCCATGGTGCCCACGGTCGAGGACGAGATGCCAGACGCCATCAGCGAGACCAGGAACACGCCGGCCGCCAAGCCACCGAGCAGCGGTGTCAGGGTATGATAGGCGGTCTCGATCTCGGCGACTTCCGGATGCCCGGCGTGAAAGGCCGCCGATGCCATGATGACCATGGCCATGTTGACCAGGCCCGCGACAGCAAGCGCGATGACGCATTCCCAGTTGGAGTAGTGCAGGAGCATGTGACGCTCCCTGGCGTTGCGCCCCGGCGCCCTGTGCTGGGTCAGTCCGGAATGAAGATAGACCGCGTGCGGCATGACGGTGGCGCCGATGATACCGACCGAAATTGTCAGGGCCGTCGCGTCAGGCATGGACGGCAGGATCAGTCCAAGGCCTGCTTCGGCCCAATTGACCGGGGCGACGAACATCTCGACGACGTAACACAGCCCGATGACGGCCACGAGGCCGCCGATGATCAGTTCCATCGGGCGGAAGCCCCTGCCCTCGAACATCAGGATGGCGTAGGTGACGATCGCCGTGACACCCATGCCGTAGATCAGCGGCATGCTGAACAAAAGCGCCAGGCCGATGGCGCCGCCAAGGAACTCGGCAAGATCTGTGGCCATCGCCGCGATTTCGGAAATGATCCACATGACGATGCGTACCGGCGGCGGGAACTGGTTGCGCGACATCTCCGCAAGATTGCGTCCGGTGACAATGCCGAGCTTGGCCGACAGCGACTGGAACAGCATGGCGATGAGATTGGCGACAAGCACCACCCACAACAGCGAATAGCCGTAGCCCGAACCCGCCTGGATGTTGGTGGCGAAATTGCCGGGGTCCATATAGGCGATCGAGGCGATGACCGCCGGACCGGCGAACAGCAGCATGGATTTCGGCCCCTTGCGCTGCCCGCTGAGGACTTCCCGGATCTTGGTGTCTGTACGTTCGGAAAGGCTCTTGCGTGCCAACTGACTCACCCTTGTCCATGAACCGAGCCGACAAGTTATAGCATTGGCTAAGTTACAAACAAGGGGCTATAACAATGAGCATGCACTAATTTTCAGCACCGACCGGCGACCCGTTAGGCTTGGGCCATCGGGCGCAGCGGCGATCGTCGATGAGACTGGATTGACGGTAATGCCGAACGTGGCCATCCGCCCGCCAGCACTTTTGGCAAGAAGGGTCAGTGCAGCGCGCGATAAGTTGTGGTTGGTGTGCTCGGCGGCGGCGAAAACGACGCGGGCATCGCTGGCAGCCAGGGCGTTGGCGATGACGTGGGCAAAATCAGAGGCCCGCCGCTTACGGCGGGCCTCGTTTCTTATTGCCTCAGGTTCAGAGGGCGATCTGGATCTTGACGTCGTCGGGCCGTGCCTCGACGGCACGATCGAAGGCCGCGATGGAATCCTCGAAGGGCAACGTTGCCGAGATCAGCGGCTTGAGGTCGACCTTGCCCGATGCAATCAGATTGACGGCCCGGTCATAGACATTGGCATAGCGGAACACCGTCTCGATGCGGGCTTCGCGGGCCTGCAGGCCAACGATGTCCATCGGTGCCGGGTCGACCGGCATGCCGACCAGAACGATGGCGCCGCCCGGCGCGACGATCTTGGGCAGGTCGAGAATGGCCTTCGGGGCGCCAGAGCATTCGAAGACAACGTCCGCACCCCAGCCGTCGGTGCGCTTCATGACCTCTTCGATGAGGTTCTGCTCCTTGATGTTGATGGTCTCGACCGCCGGATAGGCGCCGATGATGTCGAGCTTGGCCTGAGCCAGGTCGGCAACGATGGCGCGGGAGCAGCCGCCAGCCAGCGCAGCGAGCGCCGTCACCATGCCGATCGTGCCCGAACCGATGACGACGGCGACGTCGCCCGGCTTGATCTTGGCCCTCAAGGCCGACTGCATGCCGATGGCGAAGGGTTCGACCATGGCGCCTTCGGCATAGGAAACATTGTCCGGCAGCTTGTAGGTGAAGGCGGCGGGATGCACGACTTCCGAGGTCAGGCAGCCATGGATAGGCGGCGTCGCCCAGAAGCTGACGGCGGGGTCGACATTGTAGATGCCGAGCTTACTTGCCTTGGAATTGGGATCGGGGATGCCCGGTTCCATGCAGACGCGATCGCCGACCTTGAGATTGGTCACCTCGGAACCGACGGCGACGATATCGCCGGCGGCCTCATGGCCGAGCACCATCGGCTCGTTGACCACGAAGTGGCCGATCTTGCCGTGCGTATAATAGTGGACGTCGGAACCGCAGACCCCAACGGTCTTGATGGCGATTTTGACGTCATGTGGTCCGAGCGTTTGCGGCAGGTCGAAATCCCTCAGGGAGAGTTCGCCTTTGCGTTCGAGTACAAGAGCCTTCATTTATCTAACCTCGGGTCAAGTCGTTGTAACTGTCGCGCCCCGGCTTGCCGTGTCTTTGCCCGTCACCGTCATCGCGCTAACACTGGGTATATCCGCCATCGGTGACGACAACGGACCCATCATGTAGCTCGCAGCCGACGAGGCAAAGGACACAGCGATCAAAGCAACCTGTTCCGGCTGGCCGCCCCGATACATCGGGGCAAGGGAGAGCTATTCGGCAGCCGTTTCGGATCGCCCTCCATGCCGTGCACGATCATGGAGGTCTCGATGTAACCTGACGCGATAACGATAATGCGTACACCTTTTGCCGCCCGTTCGGCAGCAAAACTGCGGACAAATTGATGCACCGCCACCATTGACGGGGTGTCGTCACTGCGATTCTGCGGTCGGTCCGGACTAAAATCCGACACAAAGTCCGTCAGCTTGTGAACAACAGCCGCAGCAAAGCGGCAAAGGAGGGAAATATGGATATCGGATTTCTGATCGACGGCGAGGAGGTTTCCGCCAACAACGGCCGCACCTACGAACGCCATGATCCTGTCACCGGCGCTGTTGCTTCGCGCGCCGCCGCAGCCAGTGTCGCCGACGTCGACACGATCGCCGAGGTGGCTGGGCGCGCCTTTACGACGTGGTCTGAGACCGGCCCGGGCGAGCGGCGGCGCCTGCTGCTCAAGGCTGCGGACGTTCTCGAAACCAAGGTGCCCGAATTCACCAAGCTGATGACCGAGGAGATCGGTGCAACCGGGCCCTGGGCCGGGTTCAACGTCATGTTCGCAGCCTCGATCTTGCGCGAAGCGGCAGCGATGACCACCCAGATCAAGGGCGAGATCATCCCCTCGGACAAGCCGGGCATCACGGCCATGGCCATCCGCCAGCCGGCGGGCGTCGTCCTCGGCATGGCGCCGTGGAATGCGCCGGTGATCCTGGGCGTCCGCGCCATTGCCGCGCCGCTGGCCTGCGGCAACACGGTGATCCTGCGCTCGTCCGAGGTCTGCCCCGGCACCCACCGCCTCATCGGCGAGGTGATGAACGAGGCCGGCTTCCCCAAGGGTGTGGTCAACGTGTTGTCGAACGCCCCCGAGGATGCGCATGAGATCGTCTCGGCCCTCATCGCCCACAAGGCGGTGCGCCGCATCAACTTCACCGGTTCGACCAGTGTCGGCAGGATCATCGCCAAGCTCGCTGCAGAGCAGCTGAAGCCAGTGCTGCTCGAACTGGGCGGCAAGGCGCCGTTCATCGTGCTCGACGACGCCGACATCGACGAAGCGGTCAACGCCGCTGCCTTCGGCGCCTTCATGAACCAGGGCCAGATCTGCATGTCGACCGAGCGTTTCATCGTCCATGAGGCCGTCGCCGACGAATTCGTCGAGAAATTCGCCGCCAAGGCAAAGACCCTGCCTGCCGGCGACCCGCGCGGCCAAGTGGTGCTCGGCGCGCTGGTCTCCGAGAAATCGGCAGAACGCATGGACCAGCTGATTGCCAACGCCATGGACAAGGGCGCCAAGCTCGTTGCCGGCGGATCACGTCAGGGCGCGGTAGTCGACGCAACGCTGATCGACGGCATCAAGCCCGGCATGCGCATCTATGACGAGGAAAGTTTCGGGCCGGTCAAAGGCATTGTCCGGGTCAAGGACGAGGACGAAGCCATCCGGGTCGCCAACGACACCGATTACGGCCTGTCGGCAGCCGTGTTCTCCGAAGACATCAACCGCGCCATGCGGGTGGCCAAGAAGATCGAGACCGGCATCTGCCACATCAATGGCCCGACCGTGTTCGACGAAGCTCAGATGCCCTTTGGCGGCACCAAGGGGTCCGGTTACGGCAGGTTCGGCGGCACGGCGGTGATCGACGAGTTCACGGAGCTCAGGTGGATCACCATCGAAGGCCACCAGCACTATCCGTTCTAAAGCCTTTCACTGCTTCATGGAAACAGTGAAAGGCTCTAAGTTCTTGTTTTGTCGCATTTCCGGACGGTGAACCGGTATCCACTTCACCTGGAAATGCTCTAGGCTAAAGCATCCCGCGCTGCGGCAATCCGGCTGTTGGGTCAAAATCCCGACAAACCGGATTGCCGCACGCGCCCCGGGGAGGTTCGCAAATCGGATGGCGCCGGGATCTGACCAGGTCCAGATATCGGACCGTCGCGGCTAGACGGTCTTCAGCCAGCCGCCATCGACGAAATAGGTCGAGCCGGTCGAATAGCTCGCCTTATTCGAGCACAGGAAGACGAAGAAATTGGCCAGTTCCTCGGGCGTGGCGAAGCGCTTCATGCCGCCCGCCTCGTCGGCAACGCCTTGCAGGTGATCCTTGTAGCCATCTTCGCCGGCGATCTGTTTGGCGGTCTTGATCCAGTCCGGTGTCAGCACCAGACCGGGATTGACGGTGTTGACGCGGATGTTGTCGCCGACCACCTCGTTGGCAAGCGTCTTCGAGAACATCATCAAAGCCGCCTTGGTGGTGTTGTAGATCGGCTCGTACCACAAGGGCTGCACGGCGCAGATCGAGGCGTTGTGGATGATGGCGCCGCCGCCTTTGCTCTTCATCTGCGGCACCAGCCCCCGCGCCAGCCGCACCGCCGCCATGACGTGCAACTCCCAGTAGTAATTCCATTTGTTGTCGTCGGCTTCCTGAATGGTTTCGTTCGAGCCGGTGCCGGCGTTGTTGACCAGGATATCGGCCCCGCCGAGGTTGGCGGCCGCTTCGATGAGCGCATCGCACCCCATCGCCGTTGCAACATCGGCTGCAACGCCGTGGCTTTTGACGCCGTATTTGCCGGCGATCATCTCGGAGATTTCGCGCACCCGTTCGCCACCGCGCGCGCCGATGATGATGCTGCAGCCTTCGGCGGCCAACCCTTCGGCCACCGCCAGCCCGATGCCGACACTGCCGCCGGTGATGACGGCCAGCTTACCGGAAAGACCCATATCCATATTGTCACCCGGGCGCCCTGCCCGGCTCCTCTCAGTTTGCCGGCTGCAATTGCCCGGTCATATGCGCTTCCGGTTCAGGCGGCTCCATGGCGCCGGTCATGATCGCCACGGCGTCCGACATCGAATGCTTCTTGGGATCGATAACGGCGATCCGCCGTCCCAGCCTATGGATGTGGATGCGGTCGGCAACCTCGAACACATGCGGCATGTTGTGCGAGATCAGGACGATCGGAAGCCCGCGCGCCTTGACGTCCTTGATCAGTTCGAGCACACGCCGGCTTTCCTTGACGCCGAGCGCCGCCGTCGGCTCGTCCATAATCACCACCTTGGACCCGAATGCGGCGGCACGGGCCACGGCAATGCCCTGGCGTTGCCCGCCCGACAGCGTTTCCACCGCTTGACCGATGTCCTGGATCGTCATCAGACCGAGCTCGGAAAGCTTGTCGCGGGCCATTTTCTCCATGGCCTTCTTGTCGAGCTTGCGGAACCACTTGCCCAAGGGGCCGCTCTGGCGAAGCTCGCGGCCGAGGAACATGTTATCGGCAATCGACAGCGCCGGGCTAAGCGCCAGAGTCTGGTAGACGGTCTCGATGCCGGCGGCGCGCCCTTCGAGCGGCGAACCGAAGTCGACCGGCTTGCCGTCAAGCTTGATCTCGCCGGCATCGGGTTGCAGCGCACCGGAGAGGATCTTGATCAGTACCGACTTGCCGGCGCCGTTGTCGCCGATAAGACCCAGCACTTCACCGGGATAAAGATCGAAATCGGCACCGTTGAGGGCGGTGACGCGGCCAAAGCTCTTGTAGAGCCCGTGGGCCTCGAGGATGGGTGCTTGCGTCCCGTTCATGCCGAAATCCTCCGGATCCACTGGTCGATGGCGACAGCGACGATGATCAGCGCGCCGACGGTCAATTGCGTCCATTGCGGGTCCGTGCCCCACAGCCTCAATCCGAGTGAGAACACACCGACGATGAGCGCGCCGAACAGTGTTCCGAGGATGGACCCCCGGCCACCAAACAGCGACGTGCCACCGATCACCACGGCGGTGATGGCGTTGATGTTTTCGTTCTGCCCGGATTGCGGCGAGATGGCCCCGATGCGTCCGATCAGGGCCCAGCCAGCCAGCGCGCAGATGATGCCGGCAACGACATAGACTGACACCAGCGTGCGGCTGACCCGGACACCGGCCAATTCGGCCGCCTCCGGATCGTCGCCTATGGCATAGACATGCCGCCCCCAGGCCGTGTGGTTGAGGATGTACCAGACGACAACGGCAAGCACGATCATCAGGAACACGGCATAGGTGAAGACCGCACCGCCGATGCGGAAGGTCGTGCCGAAATATTGCAGCGCCGGGTGTTCGGCGGCGATCTCCTGACTGCGGATGGTCTCGTTGGAAGAGTAGATGAACATGGCGGCGGCAAACACCGACCACGTCCCCAGCGTGACGATGAACGGCGGCAGTTTGACCTTTGTCACCAGCATGCCGTTGATCCAGCCACAGAAAGCACCGAGCGCGATGCCGAAACCGATCGCCAGTGGCGTCGGCCAACCGTCGATCATCGCGACACGGCCCATCACCACCGAGGTCAGCACCATGATGGCGCCGACCGAAAGGTCGATGCCGGCGGTCAGGATGATCAGTGTTTCCGCCATGGCGACGATGCCGGTGATCGCCACCTGCTGCAGGATCAGCGTCAGGGCGAAGGGCGAGTAGAATTTCGGCCCGACGATGATGGCGAAGCTCGCCGTCGCGGCGATCAGCACAAACAGCGGCACGATGGCCGGACTGGAATGCAGAATATGCTGGACCCGGTGCATGACATCGCGCCTTTCGGCGTCGAAGGCAGCCACGGATGCGCTTGATTGGCTCAGGCTTCTTTCGAAGTCCTGACCCTTGAAGTCATCAGGTTGGTCGCTCATGTCCCCCCACTCCCGACAAGGGGCGACCCATGGCCGCCCCTTTTCAGGTTGCTAGCTCACATCGAACCGGTTTCGACTAACCCCAGCACAGGTCAAGACCTTCCTTGACGCTGATGGAGGGCACGCCCTCGACCGGCTTGTCGGTCACGAGCTTGACGCCAGTGTCGAAAAAGTCCTTGCCGGGCGTGTTGGCGGGCAGCGTGCCGTCGGTGGCATACTGGTTGATCGCCTCGATGCCCTTGGAGGCCATGAGCAGCGGGTACTGCTGGGAGGTGGCGCCGATTACGCCATCCTTGACGTTGTTGACTCCCGGGCAACCACCATCGACCGAGGTGACGAGCACCTGGCTCTCGAGGCCTACAGCCTTGAGGGCTTCATAGGCGCCGGCAGCGGCGGGTTCGTTGATCGTATAGATCACGTTCACGCCCGGATCCTTCTGCATCAGGTTTTCCATCGCCGTACGGCCGCCCTGCTCGTTGCCGGCGGTGACGTCATGGCCGATGATGCGCGGATCGGATTCGTCGCCCCACTTGTTGGGATCGGCGAGATCGATGCCGAAGCCCGACATGAAGCCCTGATCGCGCAGCACGCCGACCGACGGCTGGTTGGTCGCGAGGTCGAGGAAGGCGATACGGGCGTCGGCGGCCTTGTCGCCGAGCGTGCCCTTGGCCCACTGACCGATCAGTTCGCCGGCCTTGAAGTTGTCGGTGGCGAAGGTCGCGTCGGCAGCGGTGATGGGTTCGAGCGGCGTGTCGAGGGCGATGACGAGGATGCCGGCGTCACGCGCCTTCTGGACGGTCGGCACGATGGCCTTGGTGTCGGACGGCACCAGCAGGATGCCTTTGACGCCGTCGGCGATGCAGGTCTCGATGGCCGCGACCTGGGTTTCGTTGTCGCCGTCGATCTTGCCGGCATAGGACTTGAGCGTGATGCCAAGTTCCGCGGCCTTGGCGGTGGCGCCTTCCTTCATTTTCACGAAGAACGGATTGGTATCGGTCTTGGTGATCAGGCAGGCACTGACGTCGGCGGCAAAAGCGGGCACAGCCGCCATGACACCAATAGCGGCGACGCCGGCGAGCGCCGTTTTCAGAACAAGTTTCATATTTCCCTCCCAGGCTCCGCATCATGCGGAACCATCCATGGATCATGGCAGCCTGACGGTTCCCCCCGTGCTGGCTGCACCTCCTACCGCCCGTGCGCATGGCCCGGAACGGATCGAAAATCGGACGCGCCTCCTAATTCGCGACCGGCTTTCGTCAACCATCTTTTTCATTCCCGGTCGGACTGTCAATAAGTTTATCCAGTGGATTTAATAATTGACAGGGTCGTCCGGACAGAGGCAGTTTCGCATCCGACCCAGCTTGAACGAACGGTCGAAAGAGCCAAATCAGGTGGGCAGGCGTGCTGGCGGGGTCGACCCGATCATCGAAAAACGTTAGATCGCGCAACAGGATGCCGGACATGGTCTGCGGCAGGACGCTTTGGGGAGGACATTCTGAGCGAGGAGACTGAGCGCTTTGCAGCCCGCCCGGGTCGCCAGTTCCACAGCCGAGGAACGCACCAGGCTGGCGTGCGCCTTTATAACGAGCGCCTGGTGATGTCGATCATCCGACGGCGCGGCGCCATTGCAAAAGCGGAGATTGCGCGCGCCACCGGCCTGTCGCCGCAAACCATTTCGATCATCACCAACCAGCTGACGCGCGACGGGTTGCTGTTGCGGGGAACACCGAAGCGCGGTCGTGTCGGCCAGCCGAAGGTCCCCTACTCTCTCAATCCCGAAGGCGCGTTTTCCTTCGGCCTCAAGATCGGCCGACGCAGCACCGAACTGGTGCTGATCGATATGCTTGGCAATGTCAGAAACAAGCTGCGCCGAACCTATGAGGTTGCCGAACCACACTTCATCGTGGCGTTTCTGGTCGGGGGTATCGACACGCTGGCCGCGGAGCTCGAACCGTCCGAGCGCGAGCGCATCACCGGCGTCGGCATCGCCGCTCCCTTCGAGATGTGGAACTGGCAGCAGGAGACCGGCGCCTCCCCCGAAATTATCGAAAGCTGGCGGGAAACCGACATCAAGGCCGAGGTCGAACGCGAGATCGACTGGCCGGTCTATTATTACAACGACGCCACCTCGGCCTGCGCCGCCGAACTGATGCTCGGCAATCCCGGCCATCACAGCGACTTCCTGCACGTGTTCATCGGCACGTTCATTGGCGGCGGCGTGGTGCTCAACGGCTCGCTTTTTCCCGGCCGATCCGGCTACGCCGGTGCGGTCGGCCCGATGCCTTTGCCGGTCACGGGCAGCGACGGAAAGACCAGCTACGAACAAATGCTCCGGAGTGTGTCGATCTTGTCGCTGGCTGAAAAACTGACCGAGGCGGGCAAGGACCCGCGCGCCATCTGGCAGGACCGCGACGACTGGAGCCAGATCGGCGCACCGCTCGATGACTGGCTGTCCGACGTGGCCTCAGGTCTTGCCCTGATGGCGATCTCGGCCACCTCGATCATCGATTTCGAAGCCATCATCATCGATGGCGGCTTTCCGCCATCGGTACGCGACGAGATCGTTCAACGCACCATCGGCGAACTCGACCGCTTCAACCGCCAGGGACTTGTTCCGGTGGAAATCGTCGCCGGTTCGATCGGCCCGTCGGCGCCGGCCATCGGCGGCGCCTACCTGCCGTTGCTGGCCAGTTTCGCCCAGGATCGCGAAGTGCTGTTCAAGGAAGCACCGCAGGCCGATATCGCCCCGGCCTGAGCATGGCCCAGGCCGGAACCGTCAGTGGGACAAACGATCCCGTCCCTGCCCTACACCGGTTCCTTGGCGAACAGATGGGCCTTGGCGGTTTCGTAGCTCAGCGCAATCTCGGAATTCATGTCGAGGGGGCGGTCATCCTCAAGCGAAGCGATGATCGTCTCGCCTGACGGCAGCAGCAGGTTGACGATCGTTTCGGTGCCGAGACGTTCGATCAGCTGCACCTTGCCGTTGAGGGCGTTGCGCCCCTCCGGCAGATCCCCTTCGGCGATCGCGAGGTGTTGTGGACGAACACCGAAAATGGCTTTCTCGCCGACCTTCAGCTTGGATGGCGAAGCGAGCACGACCTCGCCGCTGCCGGCGGACGTGACGCGCCATTTGCCGTTTTCGGATGCAAGCACGTCCACCTCGATGAAATTCATCCGCGGCGAGCCGATGAATCCGGCGACGAACAGATTGGCCGGATGGTGGAACAGATCCATCGGCGCACCGACCTGCATCACCAACCCGTCCTTGAGGACGACGATCTTGTCGGCCAGTGTCATGGCCTCGATCTGGTCGTGCGTCACATAGATCATCGACGCCTTGAGGTCCTGGTGCAGCTTGCCGATCTCCATACCGCATGTCGAGCCTGAGCGCCGCGTCGAGATTGGACAAGGGTTCGTCGAACAGGAACACCGACGGATCGCGGACGATGGCGCGGCCGATGGCGACGCGCTGGCGCTGGCCGCCCGACAACTGGCTGGGCCGGCGGTCGAGCAGATGCTCCATCTGCAGGATGCGGGCCGCTTCCTGGACCTTCTTTTCCTTTTCCTCCTTGCCGACGCCCTTGATCGTCAGCCCGAAGGCGACATTGTCGCGGACCGACATATGCGGGAAAATGGCGTAGGACTGGAAGACCATGGCAATGCCGCGGTCCTTGGGCGGCACCTCGTTGACCACCTTGCCATCAATCTCGATGGTGCCGGAGGTAATGTCCTCCAGCCCGGCGATCATGCGCAAAAGCGTCGATTTTCCGCAGCCCGAAGGGCCGACGAAGACGACGAATTCACCATCGTTTATGGAGATGTCGACGCCCTTGATGACCTCGACCGGTCCGAATGACTTGCGGACGTCGTTCAGCCTGACTTCTGCCATGTTACTCTGCCGCCTCCTCCGATTGGGTGACAATGCGTAATAGTCCGTCCGCGTCGATCAGGACTGGTTGGGGATCGAGAACGTAGCCGCCGAAGTTTTCCCTGATCTTGTCGGCAAAGCCGAGGATCACCAGGCCATCGTCGGTCTGGACGATGCGGGCGGCATAGCGGTGGCACGGCAGTCCGCCGTCGAAAAAGTCACCCGGCGCGATGCGCCAGGGACCGCGCGGACTGTCGGCCATCAGATAGTGGTTGCCGGTGACCGGGCTCTGCGGGTTGGAAGCGCGGTAGTCGCTGGACCAGTGATTGGCCGACGTACAGAACAGGCAGTACCAGCGCCCGTCGGCGGTAAACACTTCCGGCACTTCCATCTGTCCGAACCCGCCGACGAAGACAGGCGGCTGAAGCGTCCAGGTTATCAGATCGGGCGAAGTCGCGAAGCCGATGGCGCCGGCGGCATTGGCCTCTTCAATGCCCGGGGCACGGGCGGTGAAGAACATCAGATACCCCTCGCCGTCCGGATCGGGCATGACCCAGGGATCGCGCATGGCGCGGTCGTGCCAGTGCCCGACCATGTGTTCGGTTTCGTAATGGCGGGCGTTGGGGCCGGTGAGATCGAGGCAGAAGCCGTCACCGACGCGCGTCCAGGTGTCGAGATCGGGCGACGTGGCGTGTCCGATGCGCTGGTAGAGCCCCTTCTCCGCCGAACCGGCGCCGGTGTAGAACAGGTGCCAGAGCCCATCCGGCCCCTTGAGCACCGAACCGGTCCACACCGCCGTGTCATCGAAGGCCGGCGCGGCGGACGGGGACAGCGAGGTGCCGCGATGCTCCCAGGTCTTCAGGTCGGACGAGACGGCATGTCCCTGCGTGACGTTGAAGTGCCTCAGATCCGGATCGCCAAGCGACTTGTCGGCCTTGAGGAAGAACGCGTGCCAGGTGTCGCCGGTACGGACGTACCAGCTGTCCCAGATCCATTGTTTTTCGAGTGCGAGTACCATTATTCCGTCCGGACTAGCCCTTGACGCCCGTCGAGGCGATCGAGGCGATGAAAGCGCGTTGCATGAGAAGATAGAAGGCGAGGACCGGCACCGAGATCAGGGTCAGATAGGCCATGACCTCGCCCCAGGCGACGTTCAATTGGAAGAAGTAGCCGAGGCCGACCATGATCGGCCGGTGGGCCTCGTCCTGTACCACGATCAGCGGCCACAGATATTGTTCGTTGTACATTTTCAGCGACTTGAGAATGGCCGCCGTGGCGAGCACGGGCCCCGACAGCGGCATCACCACCCTCCGGTAGATCTGGAACCAGCTCGCGCCTTCGACGCGGGCGGCTTCGATCAGCTCGCGCGGCAGGTCCTTGAAGTACTGGACGAACAGGAAAATCGTCAGCGCGTCGACGATCCAGGGGATGATCTGGACCCGATAGGTGTTGAGCCAGCCCCATTCGATGCCCTCGAGTCCGAGCCACGGTAAGCGCGACACCACCAGCAGCAGCGGCACGGCGATGGTCTCGAACGGGATGATCAGGGTCGCCAGAACGACCGACAGCAGGACGCTGCGTCCGGTCCAGTCGAGAAAGGACGAAGGAGAAAGCGGCAAGCGAGCAGATGACGATCGAGGACAAGACCGTGATCACCGTGATGATCACTGAGTTGAGCATGAACTGCCCGACGGGCGCCCGCTTGAAGGCGTCGAAATAATTGTCGAGGCTGATGTCCCCAACCGGCAGGAAGGCCCTGAAGCTCGACGTATCGGCCAGCAACTGGCTGTCCGGCTTGAACGAGGACATGACCATGAAGACCAGAGGGAACAGGAAGACCACGGCGACGAGCGCCAGCACCACATAGCGGGTAAAGAGCCTCAGCCCGTGATTTTGTGCGGAGATCAGAGCCATTATTTGCGGTCCCGTGTCAGGTAGCGCTGCACCAGCGAAATCGTCAAAACGATGAGGAACAGGATCACCGAGATGGCCGAGCCGCCGGAGATGTCCTGCTTGCCATAGCCGCGTTCGACCGCCTGGAAGACCAGGGTCTGGGTCGAATCCAGCGGTCCGCCACTCGTCATCACGTTGATCTGCGAGAACAGGGCAAAGGCCTGCATCGTGATGACGATGAGCACGAGCACGGCGGTGTTTCTCAGGCCCGGCCAGGTGACATATCGGAAGGTCTGCCAGCCCGAAGATCCCTCGATGGCGGCGACCTCGTAGAGTGTCGGGGGGATTGTCTGAAGGCCGCTGAGCCAGATGACCATGTGGAATCCGACTGCCTGCCAGGCCGACATGAAGATGATCGATCCGAGTGCGGTATCGGTACGCCCGAGCCAGTCGATGGGCTGGAACAGGCCGAAACTGAGGGCATGCAGGATGTTGTTCAACAGCCCGTCGCTGCCGTCGTAGATGAACCGCCACAACAAGGAGATGACGACGATCGAGATGACGACCGGCATGAAGTAGATGGTTCGGAAGGCGTTGATCCCCCTGAGCTTCTGGTTGATCAGAAGCGCGAGCAGCAACGCGCCGCCGCCCTGAAGCGGAACGATGAACAGAACGAATATGAAGGTGTTGACCAGTGCCTTCATGAACACGACATCGGAGGCAACGACAACCATTGCGTTGTCGCCCGATTGCCAGCGGAACCATTCGCGCATGCCCTTGTACTGCGCGAAGGCGGGGTTGCGCGTGATGGTGCGGACCCTCGGATACTGGATCTCGTTTTTGTCGTCGCGGACGATGGCGCCGGTGCTGTCGCGTTCGGGTTCCAGCGTGATCACGGCCAGTCCGAGCAGGTTCTCGTAGTTCTGCAATCCGATGAATTCGGTGGGATTGGGCGACACCAGTCTCTGATTGGTCAGCGAGAACCAGAAGCCGAACAGGAACGGCACGATGATGAACATCGAGATCAGGGCGACGCCCGGCAGGGCAAAGGCCCATCCGGCTCCGTTCGATCTTGTCAGTTTGCTGGCCATCGGATCGCTCCGGCTTTGTGGCTCATGCGCTCATCTGTTCGGAGCGCGCGAGCCGGGTTCTTGATTGCTTTGGTGTGCGAACCGGAAAAGTGACGCTCACTTTTCCAGAACTCTGCCCCGCGCGTCGCATCGGACGCGAAGGCTCGACCGAACGAAAAAGGGGTCCGCGCCCGCGTCAGCGCGGACCCACTGGGAGGTCAGGAAGAAACTAGTGGCCGTAACCGTTGTTCTTCTGGATGTCGGCGTCGATCTCGTCGACGGCCGCATCGAGCGTATCGGCGACATCAGCGCCATTGGCGATGTCGGCGAGCGCCTTGGTGAAGACCTTGGCTTCAACGACATAGCCCGGGGTGACCGGACGCAGCATCGCCTGGGCCTTGGACAGGTCGAAGAACACGGCCAGCGGACCGCCATCCTTGTAGTTTTTGGTCATCTGGGCCGCCGATGCGGTGGCGGGGATGAGTCCGATGGCATCCGAGAACGCCGCCAGGTACTTGTCCTGAAGC
The DNA here is from genome assembly GCA_963676075.2 of Devosiaceae bacterium. Lineage (GTDB taxonomy): Bacteria > Pseudomonadota > Alphaproteobacteria > Rhizobiales > Devosiaceae > JAHJQZ01. The sequence goes on along the minus strand of CAXXNZ010000034.1, from coordinate 15,940 downwards.
GCGAACTCGATGAAGGCCGCCGCGCCGTCCGGATTCTCGGACTTGGCCGAAACGCCGAACTGCCAGGAACCGGCGCCGATCTTGCTGCCGTGGCCAAAATCGGGCGCGGGCAGGAACATCACGTCATCGACCGCGTCCATCGTGGCGACGGCGCGCCAGTTGCCGTTCCACTGGAAGGCGAAGGACCCGTCGATGAAGCCGTTGGTCTGGTCGGCCGGGCTCTCGGAGGTGCCGGGAGCATAGCCGTCGGCGAACAGCTTCTGCCACCAGTCGCCGAACTCCATGGCGGCTTCGCCATTCAGAGCGCCTTCGGCGGTCTTGTAGGTCGAGCGGTCGACGATATCGCCGCCAAACGACTGCAGGAACGGCGAATAGGCATACGGATACCATTCGCCCTGGTCGTTCATGCCGAGATCGAGCGCATATTTGTACTTGCCCGAGGCCTTGGCGGCATCGAGCGCGGCCATGAACTCTTCCTTGTCCCACGGCTTGTCGAGGGTCGGCACGCGGAGGCCGAGCTCATCGAGCGTCGACTTGCGGGCATAAAGCGCCACGGCGGCGTCCCACAGACCGATGGAGTAGAGCTTGCCGTCCCAGATACCCTTGGTGCCGGGCAGGAAGTCGGCGATTTTGGCCTCATCGATCGGCAGGGGCTGAACGTAACCGGACCACGCCCAATTCGGCATGTTCGGCCCGTCCATGTCGAGGATGTCGGGCAGATTGCCGGCCAGCGCCGCAGCGGTGACGGAGTCGTTGTAGCTTTCCTGGGGGAAGCTCTCGACGGTGACGGCCCAGTCGGACTGAGACGCGTTGAAGTCGTCGACGATCTGATTGATCAGCTTGCCCTCAACCTCGTTGCCAGCACCGTGGTACCACATGGAAAGGCCGGTTGCGGCGAAGGCGCCACCCGAAAGGGCAGTCCCGAGCAGCAATGCGCCTGCGAAAAGGGAAATCTTGTTCACGTCGTTTTCCTCCCGTTGGATTGAAATTCCACTATCTTTGAGGTCTGGCTGAGGACTGACTCCCGCCAGACCGGCGGTCCAGCGACCAGCTCGATGCCGGCCGTGCTGGAATCAGGTTCGCCCCTGATGATGCGCAGGAGCTTCTGCGCGGCGCGCGCGCCCATTGCCTCGTAAGGCAGGACGACAGTCGACAGGCCGGGGTGCAGAAAATTGGAAATGATGCGGTAGTCGTCGTAACCGGTGACCGATATCTGGTCGGGCACGCGAAGGCCGCGGTCGCGCAGCAGCCCGTAGACGCGCATCGCCATCTTGTCGTTGGCGCAGCAGATCACGGTCGGCGGCTCGTCGAGCGTAAGCAACCGGTCGAGCGCGTCCCATAACAGATCGTATTCGTGGAGCGGATCGAGCAAGGCGGCTGGAATAACGAGAGCCGGATCGAAGGCAATGCCGGCTTCCGCGAGCGCCGCCTTGTGCCCCGCAAGCCGCAGGGGCTGCGCCGCCTGGCGCTCAGGCAGGGTCAGAAAGCCGATGCGGACGTGGCCGCGCGCGATAAGACCGGCGGTCAGCGCGTGCTGCCCACTCTTGTCATCGGGCAACACGGCCGGCGTTCCAGCGTCATCGTAGCAATTGACAAGGACCAGTCGATCGGCGGCGCCCCGCCTCGGGAAGGTCACCTTCTGGTGGAATTCGGCGACGTAGACCAGCCCTTCGACACGGTGTTCGAGCAGGGTCTGCACCAGCTCCGGCACACGATCGAGCCGGCCGCCGGTGTCGGAAATGAGGGTGGTCATGCCTTCCTGGGCGAAAATGCGCTGCGCGCCCTGGACGATATGGATGTCCGGCAGGCCCGCCGGCTCGCCCGGTCCGGGCGAGGTCGAAATGGCGCCGGTGATAATTCCGATCAGCCCGGAACGCTGCGAACGCATGGTACGGGCGGCATGGGAGCGGACGAAATCAAGCTTGGAGATGGCTGCCTCGACACGGTCGCGCGTCGACTGCCTCACCGGCGCATCACCGTTGAGAACCCGCGATACGGTCTTGGGCGAAACGCCCGCTTCCCGCGCAACATCGTAGATGGTCGACACGTCTTCCTCCGTTGATGCCCCATGCTCCTCACGTCGACACCGGCCATCCATATTTGGAATGACATCGATGTCATGACATCGGTGTCATTTCTAGAGAGGGCGGTTCTGTGAGTCAAGAGAATCGCAGCCGAACCGCCGCAAACCTGCTCAAATCGCCCAAATACCTCGAGAAATCCGGGGTTTCCACGAAACGCTCATTGAGGACGCCTGTGGGAAAGCCGCCTCGGTGCCCTGCCCTTAACGCGCAAAGCGCGACGACGGGATGCGGCGACGGATTGAACAGATCCCCTGCCCCGTTTTCCACATGCCGGCGTCATCTGCCGCAGGGCATTTGCCCCCGTTCACCTTGCCGGCCCACCCGCGCTATCGCATTGTCAGCAAAGACAAGAATTCGGCCAAAGCGCCGGGACAGATCTTCAAGTGACCGCACGTTCGAAGCGGGAAAGTGGCTTCCACTTTTGCCGAACGTCCGCGGGAGGAGCGAGAATGACCAATCAGAACGCCACTCTGGTGGCGGATGCCCGCTTCGGGCGGCAGCGCTGGGACCGAAATATCTTCGGCCATTTCATCGAGCATTTTCACCGTCAGATCTATGGCGGGTTGTTCGATCCCGGCTCGCCCCTGAGCGATGAGCACGGCTTCAGGCGCGACGTCATCGAGGCAATGAAGGAATTGCGGGCACCCGTCATGCGCTGGCCGGGCGGCAATTTCGTTTCCGATTACCACTGGCACGAGGCCGTCGGACCGAATCGCCTCGCCTCCTACAACAAGGCCTGGCGCGTGCCCGAGCCCAACACGTTCGGCACCGACGAGTTCATCGCCTGGTGCCGCGAGGTCGGGTGCGAGCCCTATATTTGTACCAATGGCGGCAACGGCACGCCGGAGGAAATGAGCAATTGGGTCGAATACTGCAACGGCGCCTACGCGACCCGCTATGCCGAAATGCGCCGCGCCAATGGCAATGATTCTCCGTTCGGCGTGCGCTATTGGGGCATCGGCAACGAAAGCTACGGCGACTGGCAGATCGGCGCCAAGACCGTTGCCGAATGGGGCCCCTATGTCGCCGAGTCGGCCAAGATGATGCGGGCGGTCGACGAGACCATCATCCTCAGCGCCGCCGCCGTACCCGACACCGAGTGGACCCATGCTCTACTCAAGAAGGCCGGACGTTATCTTGATCTGGTTTCCATCCATGATTACTGGGATCCGCTCTGGCTCAAGGACGAGCCGGCGGACTATCTCAGCGCCGTGATGCAGTGCGACGGCCCGGAAAAGTCCATTGCCGCCAGTCGTTCGACCATTGCCTCGGCTGGCTTTGCCGACAAGGTGAAGATCGCCTTCGACGAATGGAATTTGCGGGGCTGGCACCATCCCGAGGGCAATGGCCCGGACGCCATCGCGGCGCGCGACCGCAACGACATCGATGCAACCTACACCATGGCCGATGCCCTGTTCTCGGCGGCCTTTTTCAACGCCTGCCTGCGCAATGCCGATATCGTCGCCATGGCCAATGTCTCACCCAGCGTCAACGCCCGTGGACCGCTCCACGTTCATCCCGAAGGCTTGGTCAAGCGCACGAGCTTTCACGCCATGAAGCTCTATGTCGAGATGACCCGCGAGTGGATTGTCGACAGCCGCATTGCCGGCCCAATACTCGAAAAGGACGGGCATGGCATCGCGGCGCTCGAAGCTCTTGTCAGCGCCGATGCATCCGGCACGACAATAGCGATCGCCAACCGAAATCCGGACACAGCTCTACCCTGCATGATCGAACTCGATGGTCACAAGCTGAGCGGTGTCCGCGAGGCGATTGTGCTGGATGGAGACTCTCCCGATGCCTTCAACTCCATCGCTGCCCCCGACGCCGTCACGCCGCGCAAGCTGATGCTTGAGGACAAAGACGGCGCCTATCTCATCCCGCCGCACAGCTTGTGCATGTTGAGCGTACCGGCATGACGGATACACCGTGACGGAATCGATCGGCACCGTGCTAAAGTGCGGCAAGCTCATAGCTGACATCGGAAATTGCCTATCATGACCGCTCCTATCGTCGTCGCCATCCTGCGCGGCATCACTCCCGCCGAGATCGAACCTGTCTGCAAGGCGCTGATTGCCGCCGGCATCACCCAGATCGAGGTGCCGATGAACTCGCCAGAGGTCTTGACCAGCATCGCCCGTGCCTCCAAGGCCTTCGCCGACCGCGCCAGCATCGGCGCCGGCACGGTGGTGACGCTCGACGAACTTGATGCGGTAGAAGCAGCCGGGGCGCGGTTCATCGTGTCGCCAAATTGCGACACCGAAATCATCGCCGAAACGCGCCGGCGGGGCCTCGGCTCTTATCCCGGCGTGATGACCCCCACCGAGGCCTTTGCGGCCCTGCACGCCGGCGCCACGGCACTAAAGATCTTCCCCGCCGACACCGTCGGGCCGGGCCATATCAAGGCGATCCGGGCCGTGTTGCCGCCGGAACTGCCGATCCTCGGCGTCGGCGGTGTCTCGCCCGACAATTTCGGCATCTATCTCGACGCCGGCTGCAATGGCTTCGGGCTCGGGACGTTCCTCTACAAGCCGGGACGTCCGGCGGACGAGGTCGGCGCGCGAGCAAAAGAAGCCATGGCAGCGCTCTCGTCTGCAAAGGCCTGACGGCACGCGCACACCACCGCCGTCATTGCGAAGCGCAAAGGGATCGATTGCTTCGCTTCGCTCGCAATGACATCGTGAGCGACAGGAAACGTCCAGAAATTTCCAGAAACCGTCAGAAAGCGGTCTTTCTGGTGCGCTTTATTTCACCTTGCCGCGCGCCGCCACCGGCACTTCGCGCCAGCTCTCGCCATCGACCAGCACCACGGCGTCGACCATGTTGGAGACGACACAGCAATGGTTGGGAACGATGCGCAGCCGGTCGCCAACCGTGAGGCCGGTCGGTTTACCGTCTTCGGTCCGGACGATTCCATGTTCCTCGTTGAGGCCGATGATGGTGAGATCGTCGCGCCCGAGCACGTGGCCATGACCAATCAGGCCGAGCAGGTCCGAGGTCAGCACTTTCGAGCCAGCATCGATGATGGCGCGGTCCGGGGTCGGCGTGGAAACGACGCTCGCCAGCACCGTCAGCGCGCAATCCTCGTAGCTCCCTGCTCCGGCGGCGATCATCGAACGGTCGTAATAGATATAGGTGCCGGCGCGATATTCGGTGATGACCGGCACCTCGTGCGCCTTCCACATGTCCGGCGTGCCGCCGCTCGAAATCACTGGGCAGGCAATGCCCTTGCCTTCCAAGCTGGCTTTGGCGGCGCTCATGAAGGCCTGAACCTTCGGCCCGCCGCCCGGCTTCGGATAGGTCATCAGCCCGGCAAAGGTCAGCCCTGGCGAATTGGCGATTACCTCGCCAAGCGCCACCGCCGCTTCGGGGCTCTGCACGCCCTGGCGTCCGCCGCCGGTGTCGCATTCGACCAGCACATTCAGCGGCTTAGATTCGGAAGCGAAAGCCGACGACAGTCCGGCAACCACCGCCTCGCTGTCCGCCGTCACCGCCAGACGGTCGAGCCGCCGGTTAAGCGCCACCAAACGTTTCAGCTTTTGCGCACCGATGATGTTGTAGGTGATGAGAATATCGGAAAGCCCGGCATCGGCCATCACCTCGGCCTCGCCGATCTTCTGGCAGTTGATACCCGCCGCCCCCGCCTCGACCTGCGCCTTGGCGAACAGGGGCAGCTTATGGGTCTTGATGTGCGGTCTCAGGGCAAAGCCGTGTTCGTCGGCATAGGCCTGAAAGCGGGTTATGTTGGCGCGGGCCTTTTTCTCGTCGACCAGCACCGCCGGCGTGTCGATATCCGCTAAACTCATAGCCGTGTTCCTTTGTTTCGACACACCGTCCGCATGCAGCTGCTAGATCATTTCAGTGTTTCATGGAAACACCGAAATGATCTAACCTATTGTTATGTCGCGTTTTCGAACCGGAAGACCGGCAACCACTTTTCCTGAAAACGCTCTAAAGCTCCGGCATCAGCGGCGCCTGGGCGCAGAACCGCATCCAGCTCTTGTTTTCGCTTTGCGTCCAGCCGGCCTCGGCAATGGCGCCGAGACGCGGGAAAACCATGTGGTTGAAGCGCTGGCGTGAGGTGATGTTCTCCGACCAGATACACCCTTGTACGCCCTTCATCCTGTGGGTCAGTTCGGGCGGAAATTCGGCCACGGCCTCGAACTCATAGGTCTTTTGCGGCGGCGCGATGCCGGCCCAGGTCAGGCCGGGTTCGCGCCATGCCTCGGACTGGGCCATGTCGAGATAATAGGCCTCACCGGGGGTCATGACGACGTCATAGCCGAGTTCGGCCAGTTCCAGCCCGACTTCGGCCTTCACCCAGGCCATCAGCAACGTCCCCTCGGGCGCGACGCCGCCGCCGAGCGCCACCTCGTTCCAACCCGACAGCAGCTTGCCGTGGCCGGTCAGCATCTCTTGCACGCGCTTGAGGAAATAGGCCTGCAGCTCCATCGTTCCGCGGAGGTTTTCGCGCGCCATCAGCTCCTGCGCCAACGGCGAGGCCAGCCAGGAGCCATGGGCCACTTCGTCGCCACCGATATGAAGATAGGGGAACGGAAACAGCTCTACCGCCTCGGCAAAAACGTCGTCGACAAGTTCGTAGACGGCCTCGATGGCCGGGTTGAGGGAGTTGTTGGAGTACCCCTGCACCGAGTGGTAGTTGCCTGTCGGCTCATCGGGATCGGCCAGTTCGGGATAGGCCGCCAGCACCGCCTCGCAGTGCCCGGGGATATCGAACTCCGGCATGATGTCGACATGCAGCTTGCCGGCATGGGCGACAAGCGCTTTCACCTCATCCTGGGTGTAGAAGTTGCCACGCACCTCGGCGCCGGTGCCGAGCTGGGGCAGGATCGCCTCGTTCGGTCCCTGAATGGCACCGGCCTTTGTCAGCTCCGGACGGCTCTTGATCTCGAGCCGCCAGCCCTCGTCGTCGCTCAGGTGCCAGTGCAGGACATTGAGCTTGTTCCAGGCGAGAATATCGACAAAACGGGTAACGGCGTCGATCTCATAAACCTGACGCGAGACGTCGAGATGGCAGCCGCGCCACTGGTAGCGCGGCGCGTCGGCAATCATGCCGGCGCGCGGAAAGGCAAAGCGCTCCGGTTCGCGCTGCGCCGCCCGCATCATTTGTGCCAGCGTGACAAGGCCGTAGGTCAGCCCCTTGCCGCCGCCATATGCCAGACCCACCGCATCGGGTGCGAAGCTGAGTTGGTAGCCGTCCTCGGCCAGACCGGCACTCAGGGCAAAATTGACCTCCCGTGCCCCGGTGAGCGGCGCCAGAACCAATGGCGTGTTGTCATTGGGGAAAATCCGGGCGGCGAGCGCGGCAACCGCGCCCATTGTTTTGATCGCCTCGGCAGAGCTTCCCATTGCCGGCATCAGCGCCGCCGGCGCCGGACCGAAATCGGAAAGCGAAACCGAATTGGGCCAGGGCATGATGCCGACGGGATCGGTCAGTTCGCCCTCGGGTACCAGGTCTCCCGCCGCCTCGGCGGCAAAGCCCTCTGGCATCAGGTCGCCGCTGTCGAGATCGACGGCCGTTCCATCAGCGAGGATGAGAAAGGCTGTCGAGATGCCATCGCTGACATGGTTTGGCTTGCGGTGGAGCGCTGCAACGGCAAAGTCCCAGCGTGCGCCCGGCGCGAGCTCCAGGCCCTCCGGCGGGGCAAATTCGTGATAATTGGCGTCGCGCCGCATGAAGACGGCATTGGAGATCTTTGAGCGGTCGATGTTGCGCGTCAGCGAAGTGTAGGCAATCCGGAAGCCGGCAAGCGCGGCGTCGGTCAGATTGACCAGCGACAGCAACAATTGCCCGTTTTCGTCGCCGTCCGGCGTCCAGCGGGCTTCAAGCCGGCCAGGTGCAGCACTCATTTGTCTCTCCATGAACAAAGTTCGGACCCCGTTCAATAGGCGTCCGACTGGGTAAAGGAATGGGCCATTTCGGCCTGTCCGGCGGTGAGTCCGCAATCGACGGGCAAACAGGTGCCCGTGATCGCCTTTGCCCCCGGCCCGGCCAGAAACCTGACGGCATTGGCGACGTCCACGGTTTCGGCGATGCGTCCGAGCGGGTACCAGCGCCTGATGTCCTCGAACACCTGTGGGTTGGAGGCCGTGCGGTCCTGCCAGGCCTTGGTCGCCACCGATCCGGGCGCCACCGCATTGGCCCTGACGCCGAACTTGCCGTATTCGACCGCCACCATTTTGGTGAACTGGATCATACCTGCCTTGGCGGCGCTATAGGCCGGATGGCCGTAAACGCCGATGCCGTTGACCGAGACGATGTTGACCAGCGCGCCCTTGTTCGCCTTCAGGTCCTCGTCGACCGCCTTGAAGCACAGGAACGCTGCTTCCAGATTGAGGGCAAGATCGGCCCTGAGGCGGGTTGCATCGAGTTCGGCAAGCGAATAGGCGCGCGCGCCGCCGGCATTGCTGATGAGAAGCGAGACCGTTCCCAACGCCCGCGCCGCCTCGGCCATGGCCGCGATCGATGCGGTATCTGTCACGTCGGCAGCAAAGGGCACCAACCCGTCGTCTCCAGCTGAGGTTTCGGTGGCGCTTGCCAGATCGAGGTCGGCGGCAAGCACGACATAGCCGTCTTCGCGCAACCCCTTGGCGATGGCGCGGCCGATATCACCGCCAGCGCCGGTGACGATGGCAACATTTCTGGTTTCAGTCACCGAGGACCTCCTTGTCGTCCGGATCGCGGAACGTCACCATCTGGTGCTTGACCCGCCGCAGCGTTTCGCGCGCCGCTTCGCCACGCCGCATCGCCACCAGGGTCGCCAGAATGTCGACCGTGGCGAGGAACGCAAAACGCGCCGAAGTGGGCCGCAGGATGTTCGTGCCCTCGCCGATATCGACCGGCAGCACCAGGCGCGCGGCTTCCGCCACCGGCGTACCGGGCCGCGTGAGGGCGATGGTGGTTATCTTGTATTCGCCGGCAATCGCCAGGGCCCGCGCCAATTCGAGATTGCGGCCCGACAGCGATGAGGCGATGACCACATCGCCCGGCTGCGCCGCTGCGGCCTGCATCATCTGCATGTTGTGGTCCGCGCAGGACCCAACCCTGAGGCCGAGCCGGAACAGCCGGTTCTCGATCTCGGCGGCGATCATCGAGGAATTGCCGCCCGAGCCGAAGGCGTGGATCATGCCCGCGCCGGCCACAAGTTCCGCCGCTTTGTCGAGCAAGTCCGGGTTGAGGGTCGAATTAAGCGTGTAAAGCGCGGTCTGCGCTTGCGACATCACCCTCTCGATCACCTCCGTGGTAGACCCAAGCGCATTGTCGGGCGTGAGATAGCGCCTGCCGACATAAGTCGATTGCGCCAGCCGCACCTTGAACTCGGAAAAGCTCTGGCACCCGAGCCGCCGGCAGAAACGCGTCACCGTCGGTGGCGACACTTCCGCCCGCGCCGCCAGCTCGATGATCGAGGCGTTGACGGCAAACTCGGTCTCGGCGAACAGCAGTTCGGCGATGCGCTGTTCCGAACGGGACAGTGCATCTTTTTCTTCCTGCAGTGCCGCCAGAATATCCATTCGGTCTTCCGGGATGCGCGTTCCGTATCATTTCACAGTTTCACGGAAACAATGAAATGGCCTAACTTATTGTTTTGTCGCGTTTTCGAACCGCAAAGCCGGTATCCACCTTTGCTGAAAACGCTCTATGGAGCTTTGTAGCAGACGCAGTCGATCTCGACCTTGGCGTCGACCATCAGCGAGGACTGCACGGCGGCGCGTGCCGGCGGATGCTCACCGAAATAGGACTTGTAGACGCCGTTGAACGACCAGAAGTCGCGGGCGTCATCGAGCCAGACACCGACCCGAACGACGGTGTCGAGCCCATAACCGGCCTCGTCGAGAATGGCGATGAGATTCTTGATCGCCTGATGGGTCTGCTCGACAATGCCGGTGCCGACGATCTCGCCGTCCTTCATCGCCACCTGACCTGACACATAGAGCCAGCCGTCGGCCTCGACGGCGCGCGCAAACGGCAGGTTCTGTCCGCCGGCGCCGGCCTTGTCCGCGCCATAACGCTTGATACCTGACATGATGGAATCACCCCGATCTGGTATGTAAATTATTTTCGTTTGAGATTGACAGTTGAGCAAATCCGGCCGAATTTTGCCAGAGATTTCTGAAAACGGATGTAAATAATTTCGATGCGCGATCCCCTCGCCAACCCCTTCCCGACGACCGATCCCGACCGCCACGCGATCTGGGACATGCTGGTCGCTCGTGACATTGCCGCCTTCCTTGCCGCCGACTGGTCGATGATCGAAAACGATTTCGTCAGTGACGAATTCATCGGCGTCGACGGCCGCCACGAAGCAAATCCCGACGATTGGCACCTGACCTTCGCCACGCTCGACGCCTATCGCGACGAATGGCTGCGCCAGGCCGACGATTTCGCCAAACAGGAATTTGCCGAAGACCCCGGCAAGGCCATTCATGCGGCGACGTTTCTCGAGGTCATCGAGATCCTCGGCGACCGGGCGCTGGCTCACAAGAAGTTCGACGGCGGCATCAAGAAGGCCGATGGCGGTTTCGACAAGATGAACTGGCAGACGGTCTATTATTGCAAGCGGGTCGATGGGGTCTGGAAGATTTCAGGCTTCTCGGGCTATCTGCCGAACCCGATGGGTTGAGATGGTCCGGATATTCACAGCGGCTCTCGCCACCGAGACCAACACCTTTTCGCCCATCGCCATCGACCGGCGCGCCTTCGAGGATTCGCTTTACGCTCCACCCGGCATGCATCCGGACACCCCGACGCTGTGCACTGCCCCGATTACGGTCGGGCGGCGGGTGTGCCACGAACAGGGCTGGGAGCTGATCGAAGGCACCGCCACCTGGGCCGACCCTGCGGGTCTGGTCAATCGCAATACGTTTGAAGGCTTGCGTGACGAAATCCTCGACCAGTTGCGCGCCGCCCTGCCCGTCGACGCCGTGGTTCTCGGCCTGCACGGCGCCATGACCACCGCCGGCTACGACGATCCGGAAGGCGATCTGCTGACCCGCATCCGCGACATTGTCGGACCGGACATTCCGGTGTGCGCCGAACTCGATCCGCATTCGCATCTGACGGCAAAGCGCGTCGCCGCCGCCGACTGGTTCGTCGCCTTCAAGGAGTTCCCGCACACCGATTTCGTCGCCCGCGCCGAAGACCTCTGGGAGATCGTCGTCAAGCGCCTGACCGGCGCCGTCTCGCCTGTCATGTCGGTTTTCGACTGCCGGATGATCGACGTTTTCCCGACGTCGAAACAGCCGATGCGCGGGTTTGTCGACAGGATGCTCGACATCGAGCGCACCGACCCGAAAGTGCTGTCCGTCTCGCTCATCCATGGTTTCATGGCCGGCGACGTGCCGGAAATGGGCACCAAGATGATCGTCGTCACCGACAACGATGCTGCTTATGGCGCGGCACTGGCCGAGCGCCTTGGGCGCGAGGTGTTTTCCCTGCGCGGCAAGGTGATGATGGAACAGGCGACGGTCGAGGATGCACTCGATCGCTTCGAACGCGCCAGCGGCCGGCCCGTGGTCATCGCCGACATGTGGGACAATCCGGGTGGCGGCACCGCCGGCGACGCGACGGTCTTGCTCGATGCGATACTGGAACGTGGCATCACCGACGCCGCGTTTGGCACCATCTGGGACCCGGTCGCGGTGCAGATCTGCGTCGCCGCCGGCGAAGGCGCGGAAATCCCGTTGCGCTTCGGCGCCAAATCGGCCCCGGGAACCGGCAATCCCGTCGACAGGATGGTCACGATCAAGCGCATCGTTGCAGACGCACGCACGCGCTTCGGACAGTCCGAGGTTCTGTTCGGCGACTGTGCCCTGATCGCTTTCGAGGGTGTGGAGGTCATTCTCAACACCGTTCGGGCCCAGTGTTACGACCGCACCGTCTTCGAGGTGATGGGCATCGATCCGGAGCAAAAGCGCCTGCTGGTGGTCAAATCGACCAACCATTTCCACGCCTCGTTCAGCCAGTTTGCCGCCGAGATCATCTGGTGCGCGGCCGGGCACCCCTACCCCAACACACCGGCAACCAACGCCTACCGCAAGGTCAGGCGCGACATCTGGCCGATGATCGAGAACCCGTTCGGCTAGGCTGATCGGAGACCCTATCGGAAAAAAGCAACGGCGGCGCACCCCTGTACGCCGCCGGAAATTTGTTGAAGAGCAATTCTAGGCTGTCAGCTTGCGACGGAAACAGCCGCGAGGCTTCCCTCCCCCTCGTGGGGAGGGACGGCGAACAGGACTTAGCCCTTGCTAAGTCCGTCGTGAGCCTGGGTGGGGGTAAGGCCCCACGCTCCGCGCCTGTGGCTCCACCCCACCCGACTCGACTTCGTCGAGCCACCCTCCCCATCAAGAGGAGGGAAGCAAAGGGTGATTCCGTTCGAGAATGACCTGCTCTAGGCCGGCGTCCGTTCCGCCATTTCGAACACGGCGGGATCGATACCGGTCATCTCGACATTGCGTGTCAGCGCGATGCCCTGATCGTCGAACAGGTGGCAATCGGCGCCATTGATGCCGATCTTGAAGGACTTGCCTTCGCCAACCGCGATCTGGCCGGGAAGGATGGCGCAGAACGGGGCTTCATCCTTACCAATGGTGGCATAGGTAACGGTGTGGATGCCGAGGTGCTCCACGACGTTCGGATTGAGCACGATGCGCGCATCGCCGCCCTCGACACTGACATGTTCGGGCCGGATGCCGAGCTGCATCATCTTGCCCTCGATGCCCGGCTTCGGCTCGACCAGGACCTTGACCTCGGCATCGAGACCTTCAACCGAAACCACGACGCCGTCGTCTTCAACCCTGAGGCACCGCGCCGGCAGGATGTTCATCTTCGGATTGCCGATGAACGAGGCGACGAACAGGTTTTCGGGCTTGTGATAGAGCTCGAGAGGCGAGCCCTGCTGGGCGATGACGCCCTCATTGAGCACGACGATCGTGTCGGCCATGGTCATGGCCTCGACCTGGTCGTGAGTCACATAGATCATGGTGGCGTCCAGATCGCGGTGCAGCTTGGCGAGTTCGACGCGCATCTCGGACCTGAGCGCGGCATCGAGATTGGACAGCGGTTCGTCGAAAAGGAAAACCGAGGGTTCGCGCACGATGGCGCGGCCGATGGCGACACGCTGGCGCTGGCCGCCCGAAAGCTGGCCGGGCTTGGATTGAAGCCGGTCATGCAGCTGCAGGATATCGGCGGCGCGGGCCACTTTTTCCTCAACCTGGGCCTGCGGCAGCTTCTCGACGCGCAGTGGAAAGGCAATGTTCTCGAACACGCTCATATGCGGGTAAAGCGCGTAGGACTGGAACACCATGGCGATGCCGCGTTTGACCGGCGGTAGGTCGTTGACCCGTTTGCCATCGATGCGGATCTCGCCGGAGGAAATCTCCTCGAGCCCGGCGATCATGCGCAACAGGGTGGACTTGCCGCAGCCGGACGGGCCGACAAAGACGATGAAGCGGCCGTGGCTCACCTCAAGCGAAACGCCTTTGATGACCTCGACGTCGCCAAAGGACTTGTGAACGTTATCGAGCTCGAGCTGCCCCACATGAGCCTCCTGGATCTGGAATTGGGTGCCGTCCGGGGAAAGCCCCCGGACGGCAGGGATCGTTAGCTGGAGACTACTCCAGCGACTCCAGCGTTTCCTGGGCGTAGCTGAGCGCATCGGCAGGTTCGGACTGGCCGGTGACGACGGACTGCACCATCTCGATGAAGGCGTCCTGCATGCCTTTGTAGTCGGTCATGAGCGGTTCCGGACCACCATTGGCGATACCATCGAGGAACGGCTTCCAGGTCGGATCTTCCTTGACCAGTTCTTCAACGCCGGCGACCGGACGCATCGGCGTCAGACCGTGCATCTTCTCGTAAGCGAACTGGTTTTCCGGGTTGGTCAGGAGCTTGGCGAGATCGATCGCCTCGTCCTCGACACCCGAGCCCTTGAACACGGCAAGAGAGTCGGTGATCAGCAAGGTGCCTGGGCCCTTGGCCTGCGGTCCGGTCGGCAGCGCTGCCACACCCCAGTCAAGCCCTTCGGCCGCCTGGACGCGGAGCCACGGCCCCTGTTCGAGCATGGCGATCTGACCATCGTTGAAGATGTGGATCATCTCGTCCTGCTCATAGGCGGTCGGACCTTCCTCGGCCACGTCCACCAGCTTCTTGTAGAACTGGAGCGCTTCGAGGTTCTGCGGGCTGTCGAGCACGATGTTGCCATCGGCGTCGATCACCTGACCATCGTTGGTGTAAACATAATGCAGGAACTGATGCATTGTGTTGTCCATGGTCTTTGCCGGCAGGCCATAACCGGGAACCCCGGTCTTGTCCTTGATGGTCTTGGCCATGTCGTAGAGCTCGTCCCAGGTCTTGGGCGGCGTATTCGGATCAAGGCCCGCCTTTTCGAACAGGGACTTGTTCCAGAACAGCGCCTTGGTCGAGAACGCCGTCGGAATGCCCCACTGCTGACCATCGAAGGAAACGGTGTCGACGATGTGCGGATAGTAGGAGGCCTTTTCCTCATCCGTATAGGGAATCGGAATGATCAGGTCGTTCTGGGCCAGCTGCTTGAGCGTACGCGAGCCCATATAGGCGAGTGCCACGGGGTCGCCGGCTGCGGCGAGCGTGGTCGCCTTGTCCTGGCACTGGGCCCAGCCGATCTGCTGGACTTCAACCGTGTTGCCGGTCTTGGCTTCCCACTCGGAGATCAGTGCGGGGTAGGTTTCGGCGATCTTGTCGCCGCACTGGATCATGGAGATGGTCTTGCCCTCGGCCAGAGCGGCCGTTGACGTGGCGGCCAGCAGCGCGAGTGCGCTGACCATTACTGTCGAGAATGTCTTCATAGTCGTTTCGTCCCTTTCTGTTTCGTCCCCTCGGTTATTGTTTCACGGCGCCGGCGGTCATGCCGGCGACGAGATAGCGTTGCAGGAAGAGGAAGACGATGAGCACCGGCAGGATGCCCACGAAGCTGGCCGCCATAAGTTCATTCCACACCACCTGCTCGCGACCAAAGAAGGCGAATAGCCCAACGGCTAGAGGCATGAACTCTTGCTTTGCGTTAAACGTCAAAGCGAAGATGAATTGCTGCGCATAGGCGCCGATGAAGGTCGCGATGGCGACCACCGCGATGCCCGGCATCGACAAGGGCAGGATGATCCGGCGGAACACATAGAAGCGGGATGCACCGTCGGCCCCAGGCCGCCTCGTCGAGTTCGCGCGGAATGCGCAGCATGTAGGTGCGCAACAACCAGATGCCGGTCGGGATCAGGAAAGCCACCCCCGGCACGATCATTGCGAAATAGGTATTGAGAAGTCCCAGCGCCTTGATCAGCCGGTAAAGCGGGATCAGCAGCACCGCACCGGAGAACATGTTGATGGCGAGGAACCCGCCAAGCAGCGCGCCTGCCCCCCTGAAGTTGAAGCGGGCGAAGGCATAGGCAGCCGGCACCACCAGGACGAGCACCACGATCGTGATCACGGTGGAGATGAATATCGAGTTGAAGATATACATCCCGAGCATGGGCACATGCTCCCACATGGTGATGTAGGCATCGAACGAGCCGTTCTCGGGCCAGAACTTGTAGGGCGAGGAGAACAGGTGCGAAAGCGGCTTGAGCGAGACCAGGAAGCCTTCGGCGAACGGTGCCAGCACGAAGCTCAGGAACAGGATGATCCCGAGATAGATGCCTGCCATTTCCCACCAGCGGTAGCGGTCGATCATCGCGACGTTCTTCATTTGGCTTCTCCCGAGGTCAGCCGGTTGGCGGCGCGGAAATAGACGAAGGTGAAGATCGACAGGAAAATGCAGATGATGACGGCGCGGGCCGAACCCTGACCGTAGTAGTATTTGCCGATG
>CAXXNZ010000033.1:0-7877 GCA_963676075.2 Devosiaceae bacterium | reverse complement strand
GCTTGTGCTTGCGGGCAAGTGTGTGCTGGACACAAAAATTGTCATACTGGGCATCACGTTCAAGGAAAACTGTCCGGATATCCGCAATAGCAAGGTGATCGACATCATTCACCGTTTGGAAGAGTATGGTTTAAAAGCAACCGTAGCAGACCCCGAAGCCGATCCCGATGAAACCGAACACGAGTATGGATACAAACTTGTACCATATGAATCTATCCATGACGCCGATTGTGTCATCCTTGCCGTTGCGCACGATGCGTTTCGCAACATGGCGCCGGATGCCCTAGATCAAATGTTCATTCAGAGCGATAATTCACAAAAGGTGATCATCGACGTCAAGAGCGTTCTGGACAAGCATATGATAAACCGCATGGGCTATCGTTATTGGAACCTGTAAATCCCTCCAAATAAGCAACATAAATAAAAACCGGCCTCGTTCATAAGGCCGGTTTTTATTTGTGTTTTGTTGCGAAATATTCTTATCGGAAATTATAACCTTCCACAAGATAATCGTCTAGGCGTGCAAATTTAACTTGTTTGTCTTCAGATTTTGCAGTGTTTGCGGCCAATACGATCTCCAGCGCTTCAGCTGTATACAAACTGTTGTCCGACATATGCATGACGATTACGGAGCCGGGCCGCAGCCCCGAGCTTATCGTCGAAGCGAGTTTTTTTGCACTTGTCGCCTTATAATCCTGTGTTGAGAGGTTGCCGCTGACCGAGAAGGTAAAGCCGCAGTCCAGCACAGTTTCAATTCCGTCCTTACTCGCCGCCAGCGTCGGCGGCCGGAACAGCAGCGTTAACGACGGACGACCGTCCACCATGACGTCACCGACTACATGCTGCAGAATATCGTAAGATTCCAACAAATCCGTCTGTAACGCGGACAGCTCTGCTTCGTCAAGAATTCGGAATTTTTTTCCAGTTCCGGCTTCATCGATTGCAAGCGGCAGATGTTTGTTCGTGTGGCAGCCAATCGCATGACCTTCTATAGCGATTGCGCGAAGAAGATTGGGATTATAATGAATATTATTGGTGCGAATGAAGAAAGTGGCTTTCACATCATATTCTCTTAAAACGTCCAGCAACGCTATAATCGTTTCATCTGTTCCCCAGTCGTCAAACGTTAAAAACACTGCGTCGTCCGGATTGGAGATGTATCCTTTTCTGTCCAACCTGCGGATTTCGTCGTTTGTAAATCCTGGCAGCATGGGTGTAGACAACCATGGAGTGCCGATATAACGGCGCGCAATTGCGTTCATCACGTTTCCTTCAAGCTGCCCGGGATAAATCCGATCGCGTAGCTCCTCCAGAATTTCATCGTCCTCCAGAGGATACGTATAGGTTGCATCCGTGTTCCGCGTCAATTCTGCTAGCGACTGAATTGTATAGATGCTCTTTTCTTTGGCAATCTTTTCAACAAGGTCACCCAAAATCGTTTCCCCGCCGGTAAACAGGTTTAGCCGGAAGTGCACGATCTCACCCATCGTCAATACAGGACTATCCTCTGCGAAGAGTTCGTTGAAAATCGCTTCAATATCCGTTGTGTTTTCATCCCGGTCCTGAACGGCCATCATCTGCTGCTGACACAACACGCTTCCCGTTGCGGTGGCGGCGGTCATCAGTCCTTCGGTCGGCGTGCCCAGTAGCTGCCGCACCAGAAAGGCGCCCGGATATTGGAACAGGTCGTTCAGCGTTTCTCTGGCAAGCAATATTTCTTCCGCAATCGCGGTTGCGGTTTCCGCCGCAGTCGGTTGCAGGGCAATACCAAGATCATGCCCGCGGGACAGGATCAATTGAACCTGGTCCGCGTTTTCGTCCATCTCCTCACGCGTTACAAAAAACACGACTTTCGCGTTCATATCGTCAAGTTTATTGAGCAGATAAATCAGCTCTGAATTTTCGCCCAGGCCCGAAAACGTGAAGCTAACGGCATGTTCCGTTGTATAAACACGGATTGCGCTGTCAACCGCTTTACCGGCGTTTTCTTCGATGAGCTGTTCGGCTTGCTTGCCCAAGTCCGTTTGTTCCAGACTGTCGATAATCCACTGGGTAATCTGCAGTATGTCTGCGTTTTCGGCGGGCTCTTCCGCTTCGGTTTCGGTTGCTTTGGACGCTTCCACAGCATTGGCAGCCTGTTGCTCCGCAATTGACAGCAGGTTCTTCGCCGTGGATTCCTCCTCGGTGCTTAAAACGCCCGAAAGGCGAATGCAAACGATGCTGCCGCGCGGAATCTGGCCAATTAACTGCTGTGCCTGCTCCTGTGTTTGAATCGTTTCCGCGCCAATATAGCAATACGGTTGTATGGCCCGGTCTATATAGCAGGCGTAAGCCGCGGCTAAGATGTCGGACGAATACGTCGTTTGCCGGAAGAGCAAATCCGTCGGTTGATCTCCCGCTACGGACTCAATCAGCACGGCGGCACGGCAAATCTCCGAAACGACGGTTTTCTGCGAGTACATTTCCATATGGCTGTTAGAGCTATAACCGCTGTTACCCATGGAAAACCCTTCATCCATCGGAAGGCTAATTACATCCGGGTTGTTTAGAACATCAAGCCCGGAGAAGAAAAACGTGGCGTCCATGCCGCTTTCCTTCAATAAATCGATAATCTCTTGTATATCGGCAGGGCTGGACACTCCTTCAAATACAAGAGAAGCCTTTTGCGTCGTCGTATCCGACGTTGTGGTAACAAGTTCCGCTTCCGTCTCCCCGTCCTGTGTCAGCCGCTCCAACGCGGCTTCAATATCTGCGCTTGCATCCATGCGCGTCTGGGACAATGAGTCCGACGCGCTCTGCGATTGTATATAAAGCAGAGATACAACGCAAAACGCAATCAGCACCAGCAAAACGATCATGAAAACGATTTGCTCGATATAAGCGTTCTTTCTCTTTGAATTAGCCAAATCGCCGCCTCCTGTGTTGCGCTTGTATAGTAGAATCCATAAATGTAAGCAAACATACCGTTATCGATATAAAGATACATTATAATTATACGTAAACAATCTTGTTTTGCAAAGTGATTTCGCAACATTTTTTAACCACGCGTCCAAATTGCGATACAGCATGCAAACGTTCACGGGCACGGACGGCGGGTTAATATACGCACATTTGCTGCGCACATCAACTGCTTTGATGTGTGTCGAATCGTACATTTTCGTTCGCATTACTAAAAAACGATGGACAATCATGGGTACCGTTTACTATAATATAGGGTAAGATAATATACATAAAGGACGCTGGAATCGTTCGTGTATACGAAATAGTATGGACGGGAGGTGGACACGCTTGACATTTCAGGACAGCGGTGATTATTTGCTGAATACACAGGAGGCACGAAAAGCATTCTGCGATGAATACAAGGGCCAATTATACAACATCGCCATCAACCTGACGCATAATCAAAAGCAGGCCTACAACTTAGTCGTCGGCGCGTTCCAGCATGCATTTTTAAAATACGCCTCAACGCCCTGCCCCGACAATTGTATGCCGTTTTTATCGTCCGCCGTTTACCTGCTCTATGCCAACGGGAACGAAACAAGCGACGTGTGTTCCAACACTGCAAATTCAAAATTCGAGCCCGACGGACGTGCGCAACCAACGTCTCAGTATTATACAGACCGATCCGCCCGGCAACCGAAAAAGCCCCCCGTTGCTGAATATGTCTCCGTTCAGGAGGATGATTCCGACGAACCGGAAGCCGCGGCCGAGGTCGTTACAAAAACAACAATCGAAGAACCTGCACCGGCGGAGCCGGAAACGTCAAGTCCCCGACATGCGCAAGAGCAGCAGGATTCTTCCCAACCATTGAGCCGCCAGGTCTTCGACCCGGAGCATACCGATTATTGGACGCCATCCATGGAAAAATCGCAACCGCCCACCCCCGAGCCGAACAAGCGGCATGCGCCGGATTCCTCTTTATCGGCGAATGAACAAACGTCTCCTGGCGCGGGTGCCACGGCTGAAGATCCGATCCAGCAGCCCAATTTCAGTCAGGCCTACATGTATGATGCGAAGATTGCGAAGAAAAAGAAATCCGCCTCGCTGCGCGTGATTAACACTCTCCTCTTCTTTCTTCTCGTTTGGATGTCGATCGGGCTATTGATCCGTATGGAGGTTTTACCGCAATGGAACCTCGGATACGCATGGTTCAACCTTTATATTTTTCCGCTGTTTTAGTTTAGTATCCCGTCCGGCACAGTTTGTCCGGTCGGGCACGGTTGTTGATTACGATTAGTACGTTCAGCCGCTTATAACCACCTAAGGAGGAAATGAATGGACTTAACCAAGGAGGCAATTGCCAACATTCGTTTAACCTGTGTACAAAACAAGTATTATCCCGTCAAAGAAGTGGACGATTTACTGGACGACATCTCAGAGTCCGCCGACCAGCTTCAAAACAGACTTCAGGATATGACACACGTAAGCGATCCTGAGCGGGATGAACTTGAGCGGCTCCGCAAATACGAGCTCTATGCACGTGAGGAAATCCGTCAACTGCGTGAGCGCGTGGATTTACACGACCGTTCTGTCTATGATTCCTCTACAATCCTGCGCCTTGCGGACCAGCAGGCGCGCGATATTGTAGAGCGCGCAAAGATGGAGCGCAACACCATACTAAAAGATACCGAGCAGAGGCATGCGCGCATCACCGCCGCGAACCGCTCCGCCTATTACAGCGCACTGCAATTCCGGCAGGATTTGCAGCGGCAGTTTGCCGAACTCGAAGACCAGCTTGAGCGGGCAATGAACGCCCTGCTTCTGGCGGACAACACGCAGGGATGCATCGCCGCCGGTACGCAAAATGAAACGAACCGTCCCTCCAACGGAGAGGTCGACGAAAACAAGGAAGGCAGCAGCATTGCGTAGTTACATACAAAAAACTCAATCCGCGTCCGTTGCGTTGCGCAGCATTGCGCTGTTGATATTCGTTGCTTTTTTATTCAGCGGCTGCGCGCAGCCGGTTACACCCGTTGCCCGCGTGGATACCGAAGACACACGTGTTGAAGAGATCGTCGCTAAAGCGGATGCCGGTATGAAACCCGCGGACCTATATGAACAAGTTTACACGACGAAGCGCGTCGTCTCCGTCATTCTTGAAGGATTTACAAGCGAAGAAAACATGCGTGCACTTGCCGATATCGCGGTCGAATATGATGTGCCGGTCGTGTTTTTCATTAGTTATGTGGATGCGTCCGATTATCCTGATGCAGCAAAATACATCGCCAATCAAGGCTGCGAACTGGGCAACTATGGTCTCGATGGAGAAAAGGCCATGCAAAACAACACGCCGGAGCAGAACGCCAAGGCGTTTTACAAGACGCAGTACGCAATTCAAATCGCTGCGGAACGGACTCCGTCGCTGTTTCGCTGTAACGGCAGCGAATATACCGACGAACTGCTCAGCATAGCCGCCGCAAGCGGCCTGCAAGCCGGTGTCGAACCGTCAAGCTATCTCAACCATCGGAGCTTTTCAAGCTACGGCAACGCACTGAACTATGTTCGCAAGCTTCAGCGCGGCTCCATCATTTCCATCAAGCTCGGTCAAGAGTTGGATGACGACGAATATGGCGATCCGGGCAGTGAGCTGGACGAACGTCCCGCCATCGACAAAAAGCCCACGTTGACAGACGAAAACCTGTTCAGCGACGACGATACCTACAGCAATACACTCAACGTCTTTACCTGGCTGCTTGACACGTTGCAGGAGGAACAATTTGACGTTGTTTCTCTGAAATCGCTTGAGCGCACCAAGCAACAGGACACTGCAGTGCATTCGCTGAGTGAAAGCGAGCTCGCGCTCTATAACAGCGACAACTACACACTCCCGCTTACAGATGAATCCTTAGGCGCAACTCTTACGGACACGGTTCCAGATACCTATTTCGACGGCGCGGTGTTTGTTGGCGATTCGATATCGCTGAGGTTGCAAACCTATGTGGAAGTCCAGAGGGAAAGCGATCCTGATTTCTTTGGAACCGCCCGGTTTTTAACCAGCCAGGGTTTTGGGGTCGGCAACGCGCTGTGGCAAATCAGTTCCGATTCCCGACATCCAGCTTATGACGGCACCGTTATGACCGTTGAAGACGCTGTCGCCGCCATGGGTGACGTTACACGCGTATACATCATGCTTGGCATGAACGATATCCAGTACTATGACGTGGAGGAATTCATCAACAACTACCGAACGCTGATCTATCTGCTCCGAAGCAAAACACCGGGCGTCGACATCTGCGTCCAGTCCATCACGCCCGGTACCGCCGGGCGAACGAGTGTTCCAACGAACGAAGATATTTTCCTTTACGATCTGGCGTTGGCAAAACTTTGTGCCGAATACGGCTACACATATATTGACGTCGCCAGTGCGCTGCGCGACAGTACCGGTGCTCTGCCTGAGACGCTTTGCTCCGACTCGAGCAACCTCGGTTTGCACCTGAATGAGTCCGCGGTGGAAGTCTGGATACACTATCTGCGAACGCATGCTGTTCCAGCGGCAGATTAGTCGACACGATCCAGCCCCATGAGTTCATGGTTTCAACCTGAAAGGATAAGGACCGGTCATGTTTTTAAAGCGCAAGAAAAAACAAACAGAAGACGTTCTGCTTCGGCCAAAGCCGGACAGACGTTTGCTTGCGCATGTCCCCGACCCTGAACAAATTCGAGTAAAGCGAGACCGCCGCGGCACTGCCGAAGAAAGAAAGAATCAAAAAGAGGAAATCAAGCGCAAAAAGGCACTTCCGCAGTATGCGCGGTTTGCCGGACAGCGCTATTTTTCTCGTTTTCCCGTAACAGTGTATGTCGGATCTCGCCAATATCGAGGGGAGAGCATCGACGTTTCCCAAACGGGTATTCTTTTGCAATTTCCCGTGGACGACTTTCCGGATATCCCGCTCAACACAAAGAGCTGCCGTCTGAAGTTCAGTATCCCATCCGGATTTATGCACGAGGGGATGGAAAAGCGTTATCGTATCAGCGCCCTGCCGATGCGTGTAGACAAAGAGAAGCACCAATACGGCTTCCAATTTGCCGAGCCGCTCTATCGTTACCTCCAGCGCAGGAAGGATAATTATCTTTTTACCATGTCGATGGTATTCCTGCTCTGTATTTCGCTGTTTATCGTCATGTTGCGCACCGAAAGTGTGCTGTATTTCCAGTTCAACAAAGGGCTCTACCTTTACAGCATCGTTGCGGCTACATTCCTGCTGTCGCGTTATTTATTCGGCACATTTTACAAACCGGTGCCGATCGATCCAGCGTTCACGCCCACCGTAACGATCATTATTCCCTGTTATAATGAGGAAGAGTGGATTCGTCGTACGATTCTGAGTTGCATCGACCAAGATTATCCCGTCGATAAGATGGAATTGATTATTGTCGACGATTTTTCAACGGATAATTCCGTAGAGGTCATCAAGGAGACCGTCAGCCAGCTCTGCATGGAAAACGAACGTTTTCGCACGCAGGAGCGTATTCGCGTCTTCCTTCAAAAAACCAACAAAGGCAAACGCGAAGCTATGGCGCTCGGTATCCTGAACGCCCGCAGTGACCTTGTCGTGTTTGTTGACTCCGACAGTTTTTTGGAGCCGGACGCTATCGTCAACCTCGTTCAGCCGTTTATCGACCCGAAAGTTGCCGGTGTTTCCGGGCGAACTGACGTGGCCAACACCTACACAAACTGGCTGACAAAAACCCAGTCTGTCCGTTATTACATTGCGTTTCGCGTTTTAAAGGCGGCGGAGGCTTACTTCGATTCGGTCATGTGCCTGTCAGGCCCGCTGTCCGCCTATCGAAAGTCGGAAGTCATCAAGGTCCTCGGTAAATGGGTAAACCAGACCTTTATGGGCAATAAGGCGACCTTTGGCGACGACCGGAGCCTT
>CAXXNZ010000032.1:0-17897 GCA_963676075.2 Devosiaceae bacterium | reverse complement strand
CATCACCCGCTCGGAATTGATGTCGGTCTCCAGCGGCGTGCCGCAGAAAAAGACCGCCGGGCAGATCTGGTAGAAATCCGTGCGGTCGCCGAACAGCGAGGTCATGAAGTCTTCCTGACCCATGGCGAGCTGGATGGCCTGGCGCACCTTGACGTTGTCGGTCGGCGCGACCTTGTGGTTGAGGACGATCTGGACATTGAGCCCGAGCGGATCGCGGACATAGGTGCGAACGTCCGAGCTGCCTTCGACCAACGGCAAAAGGTCGGTCGGCATGTTTTCCATGTAGTCGAGATCGCCAGTCAGCATGGCGTTGACGGCGCTGATGGTGTCCGGGAAGGTGATGCGTTCGACGCGATCGACCTTGGCGACCTTGCCGCCCGCCAGGAAGCTGGCCGGCTCGTCACGCGGCACGTAATAGGGGTTCTTGACGTAGACGACCTTGGCGCCCGGAACCCATTCGTCCATCTTCATCATAAACGGGCCGGAACCGACATACTCGGTGATCGCCTCGGTCGCCGGGGTCTTGGCGATCCTTTCTGGCATCATGAACGGCACATAGGCGCCGGCCTTGCCGAGCACGTCGATTGTCATGCCGAACGGTTCGGACAGGTTGATCGTGAAGGTGCTGTCATCGACGGCAGTCATGGACGCGAGACGATCGGCAAGCAGCTTGCCCATGGCGTCCTTTTCCATCCAGCGCGACAGCGAGGCGACGCAATCGGCCGATGTTACCGGCGTGCCGTCGCTCCATTTCAGGCCGTCACGCAGAGTCAGCGTATAGACCATTTCATCGTCGCTGACGGTGTATTCGTCGACCATCTGGGGCTGGACCTCGAAGTCCGCATCCATGGCGAACAGCGTGTCCCAGACCATATAGGCCATGTCCCGAGTCGGGTTGGCCGTGGTCATGATCGGATCGACGATCGACAGATCGCCGACCTGATTGATGCGCAGTGTCGCATCAGCCAGTGCAGGCACGGAAACAAGCGCCGTACTCAACAAAATCGTAGCGGTGAACAGTGACCTAAGTCGTTTCCCGGTAACCACAATCATCTCCTCCTCAAGATTTCGCAGGTGCCGTTGACCGGCCCGCTGATTGTTGGAGGGGGACGCTATCATCGGCATTTGGGCAGACCTAGGCGACTGCGGCTCTAGCAGATATAAAGAATTGCTATATCTCGAATGAGCCATAGCAATCATTTATCGCTTGGAGCGGGAGGCCGAGTTGGAACTCAGGCAATTGCGCAATTTTCTGGCCATTGCCGATGCTGGCAGTTTCACCAAGGCGGCGCAGATCATCGGCGTGGCGCAGCCGGCGCTCAGCCGCGACATCCGCCTGCTGGAACGCGAGCTCGGGACGGTGCTGTTCAGCCGAAACGGTCGCGGGGTCACCCTGACGGGCGAAGGCGCGGCATTCCAGGCTTCGATAGCCGATCATGTGTCGGGCCTGGACTCCGCCAAGCTCACCATGCTGGCGCGGCGCCCCACCACCACCGGGTCGATCCGGTTGGGCTGGACCACAACGATAAGTTTGCCCTTAAGCTCGCGTGTGATCGCCGCTTTCACGCAGCGCTTTCCCGGTGTCGAACTGCGTACGATTGGCGGAACCAGCGCCCTCGTGCAGGAATGGGTTGCCAATGATCACGTCGACATCGCGGTCATGAATTCGGAGCGTCCGAGCTCCGGCTACACGACGCAGACTTTGATGCAGGCGCCGCTCCATTTCATTGCCAGCGCGGCGACCGTCAAGGATGAACCCAGCGAGACGATCACCTTTGCCAAGGCAGCGACCTATCCGCTTTTCCTGCACTCCCGGCAGAATGCCATCGGACGGATCGTCGTTGACGCGGCCCGCGACCGGAACATCACCCTTCGCCCTTATGCCATTGTCGAAGATTTCCCGGCAGTGCGCCAAATGATCCGCGACGGACATGCGGCCACGATCATTGCCAGGAGTCTCATGCATGGAAGCGAGGGGGACGACAAACTGGTGTTTCAGCGGGTGGTCGATCCTGATCTGATAATCTACTTCCTGCTGACGATTTCCAAGGCGCAGCGCAGCAATCCGGTCGTCAACGGTCTGGCGGAAATCATCAGCACAGAAACGCAAGTTGCGCTGAGCGAAGGCTTGATCGAGGGCGAGGTTTACTCTCCTTCGATGCTGACGGGAAACACTTAGGTACAGGGTTTCGACCCAACCCCAAGGACAGGCTTGCGCCCTGCAATGCCGCCGCATCGCGCGGGCAATTCTGGTCCGACAGGTCTGCGCCTTGCTCAGCCGGCCATTGTCATGCGCTGGATGTGCAGGGCCATGTATGCGGTTTCATCACTGCCGATCTGCCAGCCCATCTTTTCCTCGATATAGGCCGCGATGCGAGACGCGCAGTCATAGGCGCGTGGGTCGTCGTCGCGAAACGAGTTCGCCATCTGGGGAACCAGAAGCTGGTGCTGCTTGCCCATCAGATGGGTGAGGAACAAGTAGCGCAGATGCGTGGCAAAGCGCGCTTCGCTATAGGGCGGACGGTTGGCGTAGGCCTCTCCGTATTCCGCCTCGATGATGGCTAGAATTCTGCGGATCAACTGCGCCGTGCGCACCGCCTCGCTTAACACCTGGGCGCCGGCCTGGGCGTTGACGAAATGCAGGGCCAGCGAAACGGCCTCGGATTCCGGCAGGCGCACGCTGGAAACCTCGCGGATCACCTCGATGGCGCGCAGTCCAAGCCTGAACTCGCGCTCGTACAGGGTGCGCACTTCCGGCTCGAGCGGATTGTCGAGCTTTTGTCCGGCCGCCACGCGGCTGAGCGCGATGGAGATGTGATCGGCCAGCGCCACGGTCGCGCGCGGGTCGAGCGCGAGATCGAATTCCGGCCCCAGCGACAGAATGCGCTCGGCCAGCTGCAGTAATTCGGGGGGGATATCGGCAACCTGCTGGGCCAATTGCTCCGGCGTGCCGGTCGGTTCCGGCATGAAGCGCCGTTCGATCAGCGCCGCGTCGAGCTTGTCGCCAGCCCGGGCCTGAAAGGCAATGCCACGCCCTTGCACCACCAGTTCGTCCCCGGCGTCGTCACGCACCAGGGCGACGTTGTTGTTGAACACCTTGATAATACGCATGGTCGTTTCCCGAGCGCCCCCCGCGCCTTGTTCGCGTATCGCATGGCTCGCGCCGTCCCCACGGACGAGCCTGCCTCCCTGTTACCACTCGCACATACAAAAAAACCTGACCCGGGCGGTCCCGAAGTCAGGTCTTGCCCGCCGAGGCGGTAACAATCCATAAAATGGAGAATAAACGATGAAGCATGGCTTAGCAATCCGCCCACAGAACCGGGTTCTCCTGATGGGTGCGACTTCCCGGTCGCTTGACGTTGCAAGCCAAGGCTCCTAGTTTCGCCTCGCGTGCCGCAATGGCGGCGCGTGACAGGATTGTAACCGTGGAAGCGGGCAAGACCGAAGTGAGCATGGCCAAATGGCTGGCTCGCTTTTTTTCTGGCCCGTGCGAGGTGAACTCCGAGGGCCATTCATGCAGGCGACTCCGTCGCGCAAAGGCATGAAATGGTTTGTGACTGCGCCACAAGGCCGGTTTTCCATTCCCTGCTGAAACGCGAACTCCGCAAGACCAGCGCGGCGTCGAGCATCTGCGCAACGCAAATGGAGCTTTCACAATGACCGAACTCGGTTTTCCGAAGGATTTTCTCTGGGGCGGCGCGATTTCCGCCAATCAGGTCGAGGGTGGCTGGAACGAAGGCGGCAAGGGCCTGTCGGTGTCCGACCTGACCCGTGGCGGACTGCTGTCGGGCAAGGCCGACGCCGAAGTCGACCCCAATGCCTATTATCCCTATCACACGGCCATCGACTTCTATCATCGCTACCCCGAGGACATCGCGCTGTTCGCCGAAATGGGCTTCAAGGCCGTGCGCACCTCGATTGCCTGGTCGCGTATTTTCCCGATGGGCGACGAAGCCGAGCCCAATGAGGACGGTCTGGCTTTTTACGACAAGCTGTTCGACGAGATGCTGAAAAACGGCATCCAGCCGGTCGTGACGCTTTCCCATTACGAGCCGCCGATCCATCTGGTGCGCAAGTACGGCGGCTGGCTCAACCGCGAGTTGATCGGGTTCTTCGAGCACTATGTCAGGACGGTGTTCATGCGCTTCGGCGACCGGGTGAAGCTCTATATGGGCTTCAACGAGATCAACATGGCTGCGGTCATTCCGCTCGCCGCCGCCGGGATCGAGATCCCCGAGGATGCCGACGAAGCCGAAAAGCAGCGCCAGATCTTCCAGGCGTCGCACCACATGTTCCTCGCCTCGGCTCTGGCCGCCAAGGCCTGTCACGAACTGGTTCCCGACGGTAAACTCGGCTGCATGCTGCAGGCGGGTGGCATCTATCCGGCGACCTGCAAGCCCGAAGACGTGCTTGCCACCATGCAGGTGCGCCAGCGCGCCTTGATCTATTCGGACGTGCTGCTGCGTGGCGCCTATCCGAACTATGCCTGGCGGATGTTCCGCGAAGCGGGCTTCGAGCTGGAAATCGCCGAGGGCGACCTGGAGGCGCTGGCCGCCAATACGGCCGATTATTACGGCTTCTCGTACTATTTCACCTCGACCTTCGAGGCGGGCATGCCGATTCTCGGCAATACGGGCGGCGTCGACGGCAAGGACAATCCCTATCTCGAAAAGTCCGCCTGGGGCTGGCCGATCGACCCGATCGGGCTGCGCTATGTGTGTAACGAGCTCTGGGACCGCTATCAGAAACCCTTGTTCATCGTCGAGAACGGTTTTGGCGCCGCAGATGATGTCAAGCCGGACGGCACGATTGAAGACGATTACCGCATCGAATATCTCGACGCGCATGTGAAGGCGCTGGCCGAGGCCGTTGCCGATGGCTGCGAGATCATGGGCTACACCTGGTGGGGGCCGATCGATATCGTCAGTGCCGGTACGGGCGAGATGAAGAAGCGCTATGGCTTCATTCATGTCGACCGCGACAATGACGGCAACGGTTCTCTGAAGCGCACGCGCAAAAAGAGCTTCGGGCACTACAAGGACATCATCGCCAGCAATGGTGCGTCGGTCCTTTAGGGCTGAGCCGCATCGTTTCTGTTGCCACAAAAGGAGGTTGTTGTGCCTGCTTTGATTTTGAAAGCACCGTTTGCCGGTCGCGCCATGGCCTTGTCCGAGAGCCCGGACCCGGTCTTTTCCCAAGGCCTTGTCGGTGACGGCATCGCCATTGATCCGAGCATTGGCGAGGTCCGCGCACCCTGCGCAGGCGTCATCGCGTCGCTACAGGCCTCGGGGCACGCGCTGACCGTGCGTGCCGAGAACGGCGCCGAACTGCTCATCCATGTCGGTGTCGACACGGTCAACCTGAAGGGCGCCGGCTTCACGCTTCACGCCAGCGAAGGTCAGAGTGTTGCCGAGGGCGATCTGCTGATCGCGTTCGACATGGATGCGATCCGGCCCAATGTGCCCTCGCTTGTCTCGATGATGGTCGTCGCCAATGGCGACGACTTCATCGTCGGCGATCAGGTCGCTGGGCGTGATGTGGGCTTTGGCGACGCCATAATGAGCGTGACGCCCAAGGGCAGCGACGCCAGCGCCGACACGACAGGCGGCGAAAACGCCGTCGATATTTCGGTGCCGCTGAAGATCGCCCACGGTCTGCATGCTCGCCCGGCAGCTACGCTCGCCAACGCGGCCAAGGCCAATGCGGGTGCTGTCACCGTCACCTGCCGGGGCAAGACGGCCAACGCCAAGAGCGTGGTCGCCCTTATGGGCCTCAACACGAAGTTCGACGACGTTCTCGATATCCATATCGAGGGCGATACGGCCGACGCGACCGCCGACACTTTGCTCGATCTGGTGCTGAGCGGTCTCGGTGATCCGATTGCCGAGAGCGCGGCTCCTGAGGGCTCGCTCCCGCCACAGGCCGAGGACGAACCTGTCGGTCCGCCCTTCGAACCCGGCGCCGATGCGGTCATCCATGGCCGCTCTGCCGTTACGGGGCTTGCCGCCGGACCGGTCACGCTTTGGACGCGCGATGCCGCCGATTACCCGAAAGACGGCGCTGGTGTTGAAACAGAACGACAGCGGCTGA
The DNA here is from genome assembly GCA_963676075.2 of Devosiaceae bacterium. Taxonomy (GTDB): domain Bacteria; phylum Pseudomonadota; class Alphaproteobacteria; order Rhizobiales; family Devosiaceae; genus JAHJQZ01. Next base: position 11,804 of record CAXXNZ010000032.1, on the reverse strand, counting down.
AATCGGCCCTCTCCAGCGTTCGCGAAGAACTGGTGAAGGAAACCGACGGGTTGCGTGCTGCTATCGCCGCCGCCCATGCGGAACTGCTCGACGATCCCGGTCTCATCGAGGCGGCGGAGATGGAACTCGCCGCCGGTCGTTCGGCGGAATGGGCGTGGACACGCGTGTGTTCCGAGCAGGCGGGCATTCTCGCCGCACTGCCCGACGCACGCATGGCGGAACGGGCAGCGGACATGCGCGACATCGCCGCCCAGGTTCGCGCCAGCCTCGGCGGTTCGGGCGCAGCGGCGCGGCTTGCCGACCTCGCGCAAGGCGCCATTGTCGTGGCGGACGAAATCCTTCCCTCCGAAACCGTGGGCCTTGCGGCCGGTCATCTGGCCGCGCTTCTCATGCGGGACGGCGGGCCAACCTCGCACGCCTCGATCCTGGCGGCAGGGCTCGGCATTCCGACCGTGGTGGCCCTCGGCGCCGATCTCGATCGCGTGCCGGACGGGGCCAAGGTCATCGTCGATGGCGGTCTCGGACAGGTCAGCGTCTATCCGGGACAACTGGCCATGGACGAGGCACGAAAGCACATTCGCGCCCGCCAAGAACGGCGTGAGCATCAGCGCGCCAATGCCAAGGCCGATTGCCATCTCGCCGATGGCACGCGTATCGAGGTTTTCGCCAATCTCGGTGCGATCGGCGAGGGCACGCTTGCGGTCAGGGAAGGGGCGGAGGGCAGTGGCCTTTTGCGCACCGAATTCCTGTTCCAGGATCGTGCCCACGCGCCCTCGGAAGACGAACAGTTCGAGCAGTATCAAACCATCGCCGACGAGCTCGGCGGGCGGCCACTGATCATCCGTACGCTCGATGTCGGTGGCGACAAGCCGCTGGCCTATCTGCCGCTTCCCAAGGAAGACAATCCGTTCCTCGGGCTGCGTGGCGTTCGCGTCGGTCTCGCGAAACCCGATCTGCTGCGGACCCAGTTGCGCGCCATATTGAGGGTCAAACCCTATGGCGTGGCCCGCATCCTGGTGCCGATGATTGCCTCAGTGTCGGAGATGGAGGCGGTCAGGGAAATCGTCGAGAACGAACGCGAAGCGCTTGGACGGTCCGAGCCGATTGAAGTTGGTGCCATGATCGAGGTTCCGGCAGCGGCCGTGGCCGCCAGCCAGATCGCCGAAGTCAGCGATTTCTTCTCGGTTGGCACCAATGATCTGACCCAGTACACGCTGGCCATGGATCGCGGCAATCCGGCGGTGTCGACCGGTGTCGATGCCCTGCATCCGGGGGTTCTGGGGCTGATCCGGCTTGCCGCCGACGGCGCCAGGACACACGACCGTCTGCTGGCGGTCTGTGGTGGCGCGGCGTCCGATCCGCTCGCGGCGCCCATTCTGGTCGGATTGGGGGTGCGCGAACTGTCCGTGGCGCCTGCCGCCATTCCGGAAATCAAGGCCACGCTCGCCGCCCTCACTCTTGCGGCATGCGAAGAGGTGGCCCGAAAGGCACTCGCCGCGACCGGTCCCGAAGCGGTCCGCAAGATCGCAGCCGAACTCGTCGGCCCATAACGTCCTTTCCGGCCGGGGCGCGACGCTTCGTCGCTCCGGCCGGAGCTACCAAACACCGATTGTTTCTTGCCTAATCGGTGTGCACTTGCTACCAAAAACTACGCACCAATTGGTGCCCACATTGGGATTGTAACCGTCGCGACGGGCAACACCTGAGAATGACCGAAGCCGGTCGTCTCGGGTTTTTTTGTCTCTGAACAGGCCTGCCGAGGCCCTGGGCAATACCCCAAATTTCACCACATCACCGGGCCGGATCCTCCGGCTTTTTGGGGAGACGCATTGTGAGCGATCTCGCACAACAGGCAAAATCCATCATCGCCGGCGTCGGCGGTAAAGGTAACATCGAGTCCGTGGTCCATTGCGCCACGCGACTGCGTTTCACGCTCAAGGACGAAGGCAAGGCCGACAAGGCTGCCGTCCAGGGCATTGAAGGTGTCGTGGCAGTGGTCCAGAGCGGCGGCCAGTATCAGGTCGTCATCGGCAACACCGTGCCGGACACCTATGACGCCGTCGTCACCGAACTCGACGTGACCGCCGAAGCGCCCGTCGAGGCGGACGCAGCCGAAAGCTCCGAAGACGATGCCAAGGCCCGCAAGGCCGCCATTCGTTCCAAGAACAGCAACATTCTCAATTCCATCATCCAGCTCATCTCCAGCCTGTTCAGCCCGCTTTTGTCGGCCATGGTCGCCGGCGGTATGCTCAAGGGCTTCACGCTGGTTCTGGTCAAGCTCAACTGGATCGATCCGGCAGGCGGCAACTATCTGGTGCTGAACGCCGCGGGCGATGCGGTGTTCTATTTCCTTCCTGTCCTTTTGGCCTACACGGCCGCCAAGCGCTTCAAGGCGGATGCCTATGTGGCCGTGGTGCTGGCCGGAGCCATGCTCTATCCGACGCTCACCGCGGCGGCGGCCTCTGGCACCGCGATCAACCTGCTCGGCTTCACAGTGCCGCCGATCAGCTATGCCTCCACGGTCATTCCGATCCTTCTGGCCGTCTACGTGATGTCGCTGCTCGAACGCTGGCTGAAGAGCTGGATCCATTCCTCGGTCCGCCCCTTCCTCATTCCGATGATCTGCGTCGCCGTCATGCTGCCGGCGGTTCTGCTTGTTGTCGGCCCGATCGCCAATACCATCGCCTTTGGCCTCGGCGCCGGATACAAGGCCATATTCGGCTTCGCTCCCTGGCTCGCCGGCGGCATCTTTGGCGGTCTGTGGCAGGTCTTCGTGATCTTCGGCGTCCACTGGGGTCTCGTCCCGGTCATGCTGAACAACATCGTGTCGTTCGGCCAGGACAGCCTGACGGCTGCCGTCACCCCGGCGATCTTCGCCCAGGCCGGCGCCGCGCTCGGCATCTTCCTCAAGACCCGCGACACCCAGCTCAAGGCCATGGCCGGCGGCGCCGCTCTGTCGGGTATCTTCGGCATCACCGAACCGGCGATCTACGGCCTCAACCTGCGCTTCGGCAAGCCGTTCATCACTGGCGTCGTCTTTGGCACGGTGTGCGGCGCAATCGTCATGATGTTCGGTGCCGCATCCTATGTGATGGCGGTCCCCGGCTTGTTGACCCTGCCGATCTTCCTCGGGCCGACCATGGGGCCGTTCATTGCCCTGATGGTCATGATCGCGATCGCCTATTTCGGCACCGCCGCCGTCACCTACCTGTTCATGTATGACGACTCGATGCTGGCGGCCGAAAAGCTCAAGGCCAAAGCCGCCTGAGCTGACGCAAATCCGGCCGATGGCCGGTTGCACAAGGAGCGGAGGGCCGACGGTTCTCCGCTCCACCTCCGGACATGTTCCTGAGATTCACGACCACACCCCAAGGGAGAGAGACTTGTCTCACATTGAGCTTATCAGTCGGCTCGAAAGACTGGCGCGCGCGCTGACCGTCGCAACCTGCCTCGGTACCAGTGCCCTTTTTTCCGGCGCCGCGATTGCCGCCGACCTGCCTTATCAAGCCAGCATCGTGCGGGAAACCGCCTATGGCCCGATCTCCGGCCAGCTGGTCAACAACGACCAGACGCTGCTGTGGCGCGGCGTGCCCTATGCCAAGGCGCCCACGGGCGCATTGCGCTGGAAGGCGCCGGAAGCACCGGAAGCCTGGACCGATGTGCGGGACGCCACCGAGCATGCGGCGCTTTGTGCACAAATCGCCAACGGCGAGCCGGCCGGCAGCGAAGACTGCCTGAGCGTTGATATCTATCGTCCGAACAGCGAAAAGACTGGTCTGCCGGTGCTGTTCTTCATCCATGGCGGCAACAATCAGGGCGGCACGAGCGAGGAGATCAACGCCGAACAACTCGCGCTCAACGCCGATGCCGTCGTCGTCTCGGTCAACTACCGGCTGGGCCTGCTCGGCTTCAACAATTTGCCGGCCCTGAAGACGGGGAATGGCGAAGAGGATTCGGGCAATTTCACCCTGCTCGACATTTCGCGCGCCCTCTCGTGGGTCAAGGAGAACGCCACCGCCTTCGGTGGCGACGGCGACAACATCACCGTAGCCGGCTTTTCTGCCGGCGGCCGTGATGTCATGGCCATGCTGATCTCGCCGATCTTTGCCGGCCAGTTCCAGAAGGCGATTTCGCTGAGCGGCGGCATGACGCTCGCAGATGCCGGCGAAAGCACCAAGCTCGTCGCCAAGGCGATCGCCCCGCTCGTCGTCGCGGACAAGGTCAAGGCCAGCGAGGACGAGGCCTATGACTGGCTTCTCACCAGCGGTGCCGATGTGCGCGACTATCTCGAGAGTCTGTCCGCCGAGCGGCTTGCCGGCCTCATGACCAATGCGGGTATCCGCATGGCCGTGTTCCCGCATCTTTACAACGACGGTACCGTGCTGCCCGAGAACGGCTTCGATACGCAGACCTATAACTCCGTTCCCCTGATCATGCTGACGGGTTCGTCGGAGTTCTCGTTGTTCGCGCGCTACGACGCCGAATTCGCTGGCGAGTCGAACGAAGCGCTTCTGGCAGACACCGAGCGGCTGGCCGAGCTGAATTTCGCTTCGGGCTACGGCAGCAAGCTCTATGAGCTGTTCAACGCCTCAGAATCGGCCGAGCGCATGTACGATGCCTACCAGGCGCCGATCTATACGGTTCGCGTGGCCTGGGGCAGCGATCCGGCCATTGTCGGCGAGACGATGGCGAAGCTTTTCGGCTCTTTCCATGGCGTGTGGATCCCCTTCGTCACCGAAAGGACCACGGGCTTCTCCGGTGTTTTCGCCGATGCCTTCGACAATCCCGGCGCCAAGGACCTCGCCACGCAGTTCGGAACCTATATCCGTAACTTCCTGTGGAGCGGCGATCCGAATGGCGCTGGTGTGCCGGACTGGAAGCCCTGGTCGGCCGAACAAGGCGGTCCGACCCAGCTCATCCTCGATGCCAACGCGAACAGCGCCGAGATCACCATGTCGGACGAGCGCACCGCCTATGACGATGTGCTCAAGGCATTGGACGCCGACACCAGCATCTCGCCCGAGGCCAAGAAGCACCTGATCGAGACAGTGCTGGACGGCCGCTGGTTCAGCCGCGGACTCGATGTTTATTACGGCAATACCAATCCTGGGTTCAGGTCGAGTAGACCTCTCGCGCCGGACGGCGGCATTGTCGCTGCCCGGCGCACCCTTTTCTTGCGTCATGGCGGGGGGCGTCACAGGGCGTTCATGAACCGGCGTCAGGTCTGATGGAGAGATTGCCGCGCTTGGCCTCTGTGTCGAACCCGTATATCGGAGTTCTACGCGCGAAGCCGCAGCACTCTTCCAACCTGACCCTGACGCGATGCGCCGTCCGGCCGTGATGCGTTCACCCCAGCAGACGAGGCGAGAGATGATCATTTTTCTTGACGTCGATGGCACCTATGCCGACCACAGCGTCGTGCCCGAAGCCCATATCGCGGCCATAAAGCAGGCGCGGCCGAAGGCCATCATGTGCTTTTGTGCACCGGCCGTCCCGCCTGCATGCTCACCGACCTCTTGGCCGAAACCGAATTCGACGGAATCGTTGCCGGCGCCGGTGCCTATGTTGCGGTCAGGGGTCAGGTGCTGCGCGACCAGCGCTTTCCATCCGATCTGGCCGATCGCGCGGTCGAGATTCTCGATGCGCACGATGTCACCTACATCCTCGAGTCGCCGGAACGCGTCGAAGGTCCTCCCGGGATTGCTGCGCGGCTCGAAGACATGTTCAGTGACTTCGCTGCAAAGGCAGATGGAAAGCACGTCGTTCCGACGTCGTTGTTCAAGATCTCGGCAACCCCGCGCCGTCGCGGAACGCCGTTCGGCAAGATCACGGTTTTCCACGCGCCGGTCCCCGTCACGATGCTTGGAGAGCTGATCGGCCCGGAGGTCGCCACTCTGCCAAGCTCGCTGCCCGATCTCGGAACCTCGGCGGGCGAAATCTTCCTTGCCGATGTGCACAAGGCGTTGGGCGCCGAAGTTGCAATGAAAGCACTTGGAGGACAGATCGCCGACACCGTCGCGGTCGGCGACGGCATGAACGATCTCGAAGTGCTGAAATGGGCAGGGACCGGTGTGGCCATAGAAGGCGCGCCACCCGAACTCATGGCAGTTGCGGACCGGACCACACCGCCGCCCGCCCGCGCCGGAATTGCGCAGCTCTTCAAGGAGATGGGCTTGTTGGGGCCGGGAACTCCTAGCCGAGAGCGTCCGGAATCGTGCGCGGCTGTTCCGTGCGGTCAGCCGAAAAGACACATGGATGAGCGAAAGCATCGTCGTCGCGACCGGATATTCATTCCAGCGCTAGTACCCGAGCGCCATGCCGTCTTTGCGGTGGTCGGAAGCGCCGTAGAGCAGCTGACGCTCCTTGTCGATCCAGATTGCCTGACAGCCGCCAATCGGTTCGCCGGCGCGGCTGGTGCGATGGCCGCGCGCTTCGAGATCGGCGCGCACCGTCTCCGAGATCGTGGTTTCGAGTTCGAGGGTGCCGTCGTACCAGAAGCTGCGTGGCGCTTCGTTGGCCTGTTGCGGATCGAGGCCGAGATCGAGCATCTGCGCCAGGAAGTGGGCGTGACCGGCGGCCTGATACTGGCCACCCATGACGCCGAACGGCATGACGGGCTGGCCGTTTTTCATCAGCAGCGCCGGAATGATGGTGTGGAAGGGTAGCTTGCCGGGGGCGAGCTCGTTGGCATGGCCGGGTTCGAGGCTGAAACCGGCGCCGCGATTGAGCAGCAGAACCCCGGCCTCGGGCGCATAGATGCCGCTGCCGAAGGCGTTGAAGACGGAATTGATCAGCGACACGACATTGCCCGCGGCGTCGACGACGGTGAGGTAGACCGTGTCGCTATGGGTCGGGCCGGTCCAGTTTTCAGCGGGCAGGGCGGTGTCGAGGCGGATTTTCGACCGCATCGGCGCCAGCACCTCTTCGGACAGGATGGCGTCGATATCGGCCTGTTTGTGATTGGGGTCGCAGATCACAGCATCGCGCATGGCATAGCCGATCTTGGTCGCCTCGGCATGGATATGAATGCGGTCGCTTCGGAATAGCGGGGGTCCGACAGATCGAAACCATCGAGAAGTCGCAGGATGAGAAGCGCGGCGAGGCCCTGTCCGTTCGGTGGGCATTCGAGGACGTCATAGCCCTTGTAAGGCGCCGAAATCGGCTCGGTGAAAAAGCTCTTGTAGGTGGCGAAGTCCTCAAGAGTATGGACGCCACCTTGCTCATTGAGAACCGTCACCAACTCAGCGGCAACGCGGCCTTGATAGAAGGCTGAGGCGCCGTCCCGCCCGATGGCTTCGAGCGTCGTAGCAAGAGCGGGCTGCTTGAAGACGTGCCCGATCTCGGGCACTGCGCCGTTCGGCAGGTATTGCGCGCGGGCGGGGGCATGCCGGGAGATCCGGGCCTGATAGAGGTTCCAGTCGAAAGCGATGCGCGGCGTGATGCAATAGCCGTCGCGGGCTGCAGCGATTGCCGGTGCCAGCACCTTTGCCAAGGGCAGGTTTCCATAGGTTTCGATCAACCGGCACCAGGCATCGACAGAGCCGGGAATGGTGACGGCATCGGCGCAGTCGGGAGGGATTTTCGTCCATCCTCGCGCCCGCAAGGCGTCTGCATCGGCGGCGCGTGGCGCCGGTCCTGAGCCGTTAAGCGCCACCGGGGTTTTGCCGTTCATGGCGATCAGGGCGAAGCAATCGCCGCCGATGGAGGTCATCAGCGGATCGACCACCGATTGCAGCGCCGCCGCCGCCACCGCCGCGTCGACGGCATTGCCGCCGGCACGCAGCGTGTCGATGGCGGCAAGCGTTGCCAGCGAATGCGAGGTTGCCGCCATGGCGTTGCCGGAAACGCTGACCGAGCGGCCGGGCTGCTGGAAATCGCGTGTGGTCTTCATTGCATCCGTTTCTCGATGATGACGGCGACGGGGCCGCCGCCGGGCGGTCCCTGGTGTTCGGCGCCGCCTGAGACGTAGATGTCGGTCATTCCGAACTGGCCGGCAAGGGCACCGCCGACGAAAGCGCGCGCATGCCGCGTAGCGGCGATGTCGGAATCATCGTTCATGGTGTGGCGTCTGCCGCGCACCACCCCGGTCGGGTCGGCTTCCGCCTTGGCCAACACGGCGACGAGTTCGCCGTCGCCCAGCCTGTTGCGGGCGTTGGTGGCGGCGGCAACATCAATGGCGTCGGCCATGACGCCGTGATCGATGGCGAACGGACCGGACCAGGCGTCGCTCATGCCGAGAACGATGATCTCATGGCCCATCAGTTCGACGCCGGCGGAGGTGGAGGCGCGGCCGGAGAACAGGCTGTAGTCGGCGCAGATGCTGGCATCGGTCAGGGCAGCGGCGTCGACCTCACCAAGCGCCACCGCCGCGCCGAGGGCCGATGCGCCGCGCGAATATCCCATCGACTTGAGCGTGTCGGTGACCGAGGTGGTCATCCCGCGCGCTTTTGCATCCTCGATACGCGCCGTCGTCAGCAGCGGGCACTTGATCTGGACGAAATGCACATCCGCCGGATCAGTGATGCCGGCATCCTGCATGACCTTTTTGACGCCTTCGGCGACGCTCGCGACCTGCGCCATGCGGCCCAGTTCCTCGGGCAAAAGCGCCGGCGTGTGGGCGACGCCGATGGCCAGCGCCCGCGATGCCGGTGCGTCGGTCTGTTCGCGGGCAAATACCATCCAGTGTGGCGACAGCGCGCCTTCGGTGCCGCCCGACATGACAATCGAGACGCCGGAAACGCCGTGGCGCGCGAACAGGTCGGAAAAGCTTTTGGAGGCGTAGCCGCGGGTGAAGTCGTTGACGCAGCCATTGCCCTCGGTCTTGCCGAGAATGCCGACGACGCTCTGCGGATTGAGCCCGTTGGCAAACAGAGCTTCGACGCCCGACACGTCATTGGGGCCGGCGGCGGGGACGCGGTGGACGATGGCGCGCATGGAGGTCATCGGGAAACTCTCTGATCGATCAGGTTGGTTGGGAATCCGCTTGGCCGCAACAGCTCGGGCCGGTCGCGGCGGAAGGTCTGGCGTCCGCGCTTCCAACCCGACAGGACCGGGGCACAGGTGCGGATGGCGGTGACAGGATCTGGTGCGTCGATGACAACGAGGTCGGCGGCGGCGCCAACCGCGACGCCATAGGGTGTGCCAAGAAGCCGTGCTGCCTGAGCAGTGACCATGTCGAACACCGCGCCGATCTCGGCATCGGTTCCGGAGGTGCTGGCGTGGGCGAATAAACTGGCGGCCCGGCACAGCGAGGCGTCGCCGAATGGCGTGAACGGGTTGAGGATGTTGTTGTTCGACAGTGACACCGTGACGCCCGCTGCGGCGAGTACCCCGCCCGGCGCCATGCCGCGCGGCCTCAGATGCGTTGCGTCGCGGCCGGTCAGGTAGAGATCGGTCGGCGGCAGGATGGTGACGGCGACGCCGGCATCGGCCAGTTCGCTTGCGAGCGCGGCGACGCGCTCGGGCGCCATGGCCGAGAGCTTGGTGACATGGCCAACCGAGACACGGCCCTCGTAGCCGCGCGTACGGGTCTGGGCGATGATTTCCGGCAGGATGGTGTTGTCCGGATCGAGATCGAAATCGGCATGGAAATCGAGAGCGACGTCGAAGCGCTCGGCCATGTCGAACAGCGCGGCGACATGAGCCACGGGATCAGGGTCGGTATAAGGACAGCCGCCGACGAGATCGGCTCCGTCCGCCAGCGCGGCTTCGATCAGCGCGCCGGTTTCGGGCTCGTTGGTCAGGCCTTCCTGGATGAAGGCGCTGATCTCGATGTCGATGGCGAAGGCATAATCGGCCTTGATGCGCTTGATGGCCTCGAACGAGACCATGCCGGCGCGCGGGTCGATCTCGACGAAGCTCCTGAGGCGCGTCGTGCCCTGCAGGATCGCCATTTCGGTGACCCGCGCCGCTCTGGCGTAGACGTCTTCTTCGGTGAAGCCGGCCTTGGCTTTCGCCGTCAGTGCGATGGCCTCTTCAAGCGTGCCTTCGCAAAGGGGACAACGGTCGAGGATCAGGGCCTTGTCGAGGTGAATATGCGTTTCGACAAAACCGCCGAAAACGAGACATCCCTCGGCGTCGTAAACCGGTGCGTCGCTCTCGATGCGCGGCGAGATCGCGGCGATGCTGCCGGCGGCGATGCCGAGTGAAACCGGCTCGGACTGGCCGGCCAGCCGCGCATTGGCGATGACCAGATCGAGCTGCACCGGCTCAGGCCGTGATGTCACGGCGGGTCAGGATACGCTCGGCGCTGTCGTTCCAGACGTCCATCTTGACGATCTTCTTGTTCCTGACAACGAAGCGGTCGATGTAGCGGTTGCCTTCGAAAGGTTCTCCGTCCGGCCACTCGCCGTAGAGCGTGCCGACGCTATAGACGATGGTCTCGCCGTCGGCTGGCGCAACGTCGAAGCGGTCCATGCGCTTTTTCACCCATTTGTAGCGCGCGGCGTTGAAAACGGTGGGGCCGGAAGGATGGTCGAAGACGCGACCGCCGGTGAAGGTGATGACGACTGGATCGCCGACATAATGGGCTGCGGTTTCCGGATCGGGGACCATCGAGGCTTCGAGGTAAAGCCGGACGATCTCCGCGTCGTCGAGTTGGGAGGTATCGATTGCGGCAACCGCGATCATGTTCGTGTCCTTCAGCCGAGTTCGAAAGTGGTGATGCCGAAAATGCGGGCGAGATCGAGGTCGGGGGCTGTGCCGCGATACATGCGGGCCGTCTCGAAGACCGGCGACAGCCCGGCGCTCACGGCCAGCGCGATGGCCTCGGCATTGTCCTGTGGCACATCGAGAATGACATGGCTTGCGTCTGCCTCGGCGACCAGCCCCACCAGCAAGGCTTCGGCGACGGCTCTGTTGTCGGCGAACAGTGGGCCGATCTTGTGCCCCTCGGCGCAGGCGCGAATGACGCCATAGCCGCGCCGCTCGTTTCCATCGACCAGGCACAGGGCCTTGCGGGTCTCGGCGCCGAACAGCCATGACTTGAGAAAACCGTAGCGCGGCGCCGGAAACAGGGGGGCTTCGTATTCCATCAACGCGTCGATCCGCAACGCGCCCGGATTGATCAGGCCGGGGCGGGGCTTTGCCGGTGCCGACCAGGTGCCGGCGTAGCGGATGTTGTTGTGGCGAAGGCAAACCCCGACTTCCGGTAGTTCGGCTGCTGGGCGACGACACCGTCGAGGCCGATGGTGTAGCCGGTAACCGTGTTCATCGCTGCATCCCATGTCGCCTTGCCGTAGCCCTTGCCGCGAAATCTGGACCGGACGATGTAGAGGCCGAGAAAGGCGAAGGCGTCGTTATATTTCACCATGGAAATGGCGCTGACCGGTTCATCGCCGTCCCAACCCATGAAGAAGCCCTCGGGGTCGGCGGCGAAAAGCCGTCGGCATCCTCGATGCCGGGGTTCCAGCCTTCGGAATCGGCCCACTCCAGCATCACCGCAACGTCGGACCGCTGCGCCTGGCGCACTTCGAAAGTCATGTCGGGGCAAACGCCTTCATCGCGCCTGAATAGACCTTGGGGATCGGCGAGGCGTAGGCGCCGCGTTTCGAGGTTCTGAGGCCGAGCGATACCAGTGCCTCGGCCTGTTTGACGGCGGCGGTGACGCCATCGATGACCGGCATGCCAAATTCGGACTCAAGGGTTTTGGCAAGATCGGCCATGCCGGCGCAGCCGAGGACGATCGCCTCGGCGGAGTCGAATTCGATGGCATTGGCGATCTCGCTGCGCAACCGGTCGCGGCAACCCGAATTCGGGTTTTCGAGAGCCAGAACGGGAATGTCCGCCGCCCGGACCGTGGCGCG
>CAXXNZ010000031.1:0-419000 GCA_963676075.2 Devosiaceae bacterium | reverse complement strand
GCGGAATGGCGCGGCCGGTCGAGCACGCAGACCGAAATTTCGTTGACCGGAACGCCCTTGGCCTTGGCCAGCGACTTGACGTTCTCGGACGGAGACATGTCGAGATCGACGACACCTTCGGGATAGCCCGGGCCGATGGCGATTTTTTCCATGTAGACGTCGGGCGCATGAAGCAAGCCACCGCGTTCGGCGATGGCCAAAACGCACATTGAATCCTGCTGGTTCTTGGCACACAGGGTCGTGCCTTCGAGCGGGTCGACCGCAACGTCCACTTCCATGCCGTCGCCGCGCCCGACATGTTCGCCGATGAACAGCATCGGCGCTTCGTCGCGTTCGCCCTCGCCGATGACGATGCGGCCATTGATCGGGATACGTCCGAGTTCGTCGCGCATTGCTTCGACGGCGGCATGATCGGCGGCCTTTTCGTCGCCTTTGCCGCGCCAGCTCACCGCCGCAACTGCGGCGCGTTCTGTGACACGCACCACTTCGAGCGTCATGTTGCGCCCGACGATAGAGGTTTCCGGCGTGTCCACCAGTTTGGCTAGCTTCATCGAATTATCCCTGACTTATTATGGCCTCGTGCGGGTCAATCACTACCCGCAATTGAATACGCATGCAAAGCAAACAGCCCAATAAAACGGCGGCTTCTCACGTTTTTACGGCAATGCCTCGATGCGAATGAGCTGCGCCGTGCCACCCGTGTAGCCGTCCTCATCGATGCTCGCCAAGGCAGATCTAACAGATTCCTCGGTGGTATCGTGGGTAATCAGCACCACCGTCCGATAGGCCTCGGCTGCCTCGCCACGGATCATCGCGGTCAGGTCCGGGCGCTGGATGGCGCTTTCGATGGAAATACCCCCCTCGGCCATGCGCCGGGTGATCGAAGCCAGCGCGCCGGGCACGTCGCGCGCCTGAAGCCTGATGTAATAGCCGCCGGCGTGCGCGCGCAAAGCCGCCTTCTTGTGCGGCTTGAGCTGGCCAGCGGGCACACCGAGTGGCGGCACCTTGTGGCCGCGCACGATATCGAGAATGTCGGACAGCACCGAAGCGGCGGTCGGCTCGCCCCCTGCCCCCGGCCCGGCCAGCAGCAGCGCGGCGACATGGTCGGTCTCGATGGCGATGGCGTTGAGCACACCGTCAACCCCGGCAATGGCCGAGTGCCTCGGGACAAGCGTCGGATGCACGCGCTGCTCGACCCCATCCGACCTGCGCTCGGCAATGCCAAGCAGCTTGATCTTGTAGCCAAGATCGGCGGCCACCCTGATATCGACCGGAGAAATGCGGGAAATGCCTTCGACCAGCATGGCGTCAGGCGCAATTTCGGTCTGGAAACAAAGGGTCGACAGGATGGCGAGCTTGTGAGCCGTATCGAAGCCCTCGACATCGAAGGTCGGGTCGGCTTCGGCATAGCCAAGCTCCTGGGCTTCCTTCAGGCAGGATTCAAACCCGAGCCCGGTTTCGTCGTCAGCGGAATTGGCCGGCCAACGGCCCTTTGCGCCACGGCCTTCGGCGTCTTCGCTCATCCGGGTCAGGATGTAATTGCATGTGCCGTTCATGATGCCGTAAACGCGCGAGATGGTGGCGCTGCCCAACCCCTCGCGCAAGGTCTTGATCACCGGGATGCCGCCTGCCACCGCCGCCTCGAAACCGATGGTGGTGCCGGAACCTTCGGCAATGCGCGCAAGTTCGACGCCGTGTTTGGCCAGAAGCGCCTTATTGGCGGTCACCACCGGCACGCCGCGTTCGAGCGCAGCGCGGATGGCGGCATAGGCCGGCCCGTCTTCGCCGCCGATCAGTTCGACGAACAGATCGATCTCGGCGTCGCGAGCGAGCGCGACGGCATCATCGAGCCAGATCGCGCCGGACAGATCGACGCCGCGGTCCTTGGCGCGGGACCGCGCCGCGACATGCGTCGCATGGATCGGGCGGCCGCCTCGCCGCTGGATGGTCGACTGGTTGTCGAGCAGCATGCGCGCCAGCGCCGCCCCGACCGTACCCAGCCCGGCGATGCCGACGCGAAACGGCACCTGGGTGCCGGTACGGATTTCGGCGAACTCCTGCATGGCCTTGCGGATACGGGCACGGGTGTCGCTACGCGGCTCTCGCCCGTCCCGCAAATCGAAGACGAACTGCGGATCACCGGCGATCTCGGAACCGAACCGCGACGGCGACAGCTCGTGCACACTCAAAAAGGCCTCGACGGCCTGACGGAAAGAAGCAATCTCATTCATGCAGTAGGATTTATAGGAAAAGCCCTATGATTCAAGTGCCGCTTTGCGGAAGCGTCAAAGAATCCTGAACTTCCTTGAGCATCTCGGCACTCCCCCGCAGGGCCTTGCGCTCGCCATAGTCTAGGTCGGGCACAAGCGTCGCCGAAATGCCCTTGGCGCCGATAATGCGTGGCAAAGACAGCGCCACATCCTTCACACCCTCGATTTCCGGGGTGACGTTGGAGACCGACAGTACGGTCTGTTCGTCGCGGTTGACCGCTTCGACGATGCGGGCCAGCCCGGCGCCGATGCCGTAATAGGTCGATCCCTTGCCGGCAATGATGCGATAGGCGGCATTGCGGACGGTGTCATCGATTTCGCCCCTCAGCGCCTCGGTCAGCGGAACATCGCGCTGCTCGGCAAACGAGCTGAGCGGAACGGACCCGGCCACGGCGCTCGACCAGACAAGCACCTCGCTGTCGCCGTGCTCGCCCAGAACATAGGCGTGGACCGAATGCGGCGAGATGCCGAGATGATTGCCCAGCAGTGTGCGGAAGCGCGCCGTGTCAAGGATCGTGCCCGAACCGATCACCCGCTCCGCCGGCAGGCCGGATAGGCGGGTGGCCACGTAGGTCATGATGTCGACCGGGTTGCTGGCGATCACCAGCAGGGCATCGGGCGCATGCTTGAACACATTGCCGATGACGGCATCGAATACGGCGGCATTACGTGACAAAAGCTCGATGCGCGTCTCACCCGGTTTCTGGCTGACGCCGGCGGCAATGATGACGATGCCGGCGCCGGCAAGATCGGCATAATCGCCCGAAAGCACCGTGCTCGAGGATGAGAATGGCACGGCGTGGCGGATGTCCTCAGCCTGGGCGCGTGCCAGATCCGCATTCATGTCCACGAGCACGATGGTGCTCGCCGCGCCCGAAAGCGCGATGGCATAGCCAGCGGTGCTGCCAACCATGCCGGCGCCAATAATGCCGACTTTCATCAGGTCTCTCCGATCTGGCGCAAACCGCGCCGGTTCCATACGCTGCACAGGGCATATCACGGCCGGCCGGACGGGCAAACCGGAGAGCAGCACCTTCGGCAACCAAACCGGTTCTGCCGCGTTATCTCAACACGAAGGCTGCGCAAACGCCATTTCAAGGCGTGCGAGTTCAGGGGCGATATGGAAACATCCAGCCGCAAATCCTGCTTCGTGCTGTTGAACCTTTCTTCGGGCACGGCGCATTCGAACGGGCTCACTCCCGAGCTTCTGGCTGAGCGTTTCTTAGCGCATGGCGTGGATGCCGAGGTGGCCTCAATCGGTCGCGACGGCAGCTTCGAGGTGCTTTTGGAGCGCGCCCGCAGGACGAAGGCGCCTGTTCTGGTGGCGGCGGGCGGCGATGGCACGGTAACAGCGCTTGCCGAAGCCGCGCTTGATAGCGGCAAGCAGTTGGCCATCCTGCCGCTCGGCACTGCCAACCTCCTCGCCCGTGACCTGTCCATTCCGCTCGACATCGAAACCTGGCTTCAGAGCTTCGCCGGCTTTGAACCGAAGGGCATTGATGTCTGCTCGGTCAACGGACGGCTGTTTCTGCATCAGGTGGTGGTGGGGCTGGTGCCCGGCATCGCCACGGCGCGCGAGCATTTGCGCAACCGGCGCGGCCTCTTTTCGGTGCTGGCCTTTCTCGGCTTCATCAAGCGCCGGATCGAGCGGTTCAGGCGCATCCGCGTCGCCATCGACATCGACGATGCGGGTCCCGAGCGCCGCGCCGTCTCGACCATCGCCGTCTCCAACAACGCCTATGACGAGGGCTTCGGGCGCGTGTTCAGTCGCGGGCGACTCGATCGCGGCAAGTTCACCGTCTATGTCGCCGAGCGCATAACCGTCTTGGACACCTTGCGCATGCTTGGCGGGATGATCGTCGGGAACTGGCGGTCCGATTCAGTGTTTTCGGCGGTGGAGGCGGATACGGTTGTGCTCGATCGCCACAAGAAGCTGGTTATCGCCATGGTCGACGGCGATCCGGTGACGCTCAATAACCCACTGCGTTTCGCCATGCGCCCCGGCGAACTGACCGTCCTCACCCCGCCGCCGGTCAGCAATGAACCTGCAGGCGGACCGTTGAAACTGCTGGATACCGCATGACCATGAGAATTGTTCACTTGGGCGATTTGCACTTTGGCGCCCATTCCGAGAGCGTAGCCAATGCCCTCATCGAGGACGTATCGACGGTTGGACCCGACAGCATCGTCGTCAGCGGCGATTTCACCCAGATCGGCAGCGTCGCCGAGTTCCGCGCAGCCAAGGCGTTCCTCGACGCCCTGCCGGTGCCGGTGATTGCCGTGCCGGGCAACCACGACATCCCGACCTTCAACCTCTGGGAGCGGTTCACCGACCCTTACGGGCGCTACCGAAGTTTCATTTCGGAAGATCTGGAGCCGTTCGTCCAGTTCGATGGCGTGGTGGTGGCC
This sequence comes from Devosiaceae bacterium, assembly GCA_963676075.2. Lineage (GTDB taxonomy): Bacteria > Pseudomonadota > Alphaproteobacteria > Rhizobiales > Devosiaceae > JAHJQZ01. The sequence continues at coordinate 414,321 of CAXXNZ010000031.1, read as the reverse complement.
GGTCTCAAGACGACGCGACGGGCGCTTTGGGGGTTCGACTGGTCCGATGGCGCCATCAGTCGCGGCCAGTTGCGGCGCCTATCGATGCGTCTCAACGAACTGCCGGACGACGTGTTCAAGATCGTCGTCGCCCACCATCCGCTTTTGCACCCCGAGGAAGGCGGCATTGGACAGGACATTGTCGGCCGCGCCGACCGGGCCCTCGCCGCCTTCGCCAAGGCCGGCGTACGACTGGTTCTGAGCGGACACTTCCACAAGAGCTATGTGCGCCAGCATGTGGCGCCGGTGGAACTCGATGCGGTGGCGAATACCACAAACGGCAACCTGCCCGTATTGGCGCTTCAGACCGATTCAGCAATCTCCACCCGACTGCGCGGTCGGCCGAACGGCTACAATATTGTCGAGCTGGCCGGCGATACGGTGAACATGCGCCGGCGCATCTGGAATGGCGATGCCTGGGCGGAGGGCGAGCAGTTGGTGGCCGCGACGTAAGCGCGGCCACATCGGTGTCAGGACGCGCGGCGCACGCCCGAAGCCGAGGGCTTTTTTGCACCGTCACTGATCTCGAACAGCTCGACGATGCCGTCGAGATCGGCTGCCTGGGCCTCGGTCTGCTCGATCGCGGCATTCATCTGCTCGACAAGCGCGGCGTTCTGCTGGGTCATCTCGTCCATTTGCCGGACGGCGGTCGTGACCTCGTGGATTGAATTGGCCTGCTCGTTACTCTCGGCGGCGATGGCCTCTAGCAGACGCGTATTGGAGCTGACGGCATCGAGGATGCCGGTGAGGCGTTCGGCAACGTCACGAACCAGTTGCGAGCCGTTCCTGACCTCGTGCGAGGACTGTTCGATGAGTTCCTTCACGCTGGACGACGCTTCGGCCGCCGACTGCGCCAGACGCCTGACTTCCACCGCGACCACGGCGAAGCCTTTGCCGGACTCCCCTGCCCTTGCGGCTTCGACCGACGCATTGAGGGCCAAAAGATTGGTCTGGAAAGCAATGTCGTCGATCATGCCGATGATGTCGGAGATCTTTTCGGAAGACGTGGAAATCCGCTCCATCGCCTGATTGGCGTTGCTCATGACCTCGACGCCTTCCTCGACGATGTTGCTGGCCTTCAGAGCCTCGTTGCTGGCATCCCGTGCCTTGCCGGCACTGTCCATGACCGTATGCGAGAGCTGCTCCATGGCCGCCGAGGTCTCCTCGATGGTCGCGGCCTGCCGCGTCGTCCGTTCGCTGAGGTCGTTGGCGCCGGACAGGATCTCACCGGTCGCGGTCCGGAGCGTGCGCGAGGTGTCCTGCAGACCGCCGATGATGTCGTTGAAACGCTCGGCGACGCTATTGGTGTCCGAGCGCAGCGCCTCGAAAGCCCCGGCATAGGTTGCGTTCACGCGTTGCGTCAGGTCCTTCTCGGCCAGCGCCGACAAGACCTGGCCGATTTCGCCCAGCGCCGTGTCGGTCGTTATCAGCAGCTGGTTGACGTTGTCGGCGACCTTTTGCAGGTCCTGTTCGCTGGCGGAAATGGTCACGCGCCGGGAGAAATCGCCTTCGACAGCGGCATCGACGCTCATGCCGAGAGAGTCGATCAGTTCGGACATGGCTTCGGCCCGCACACGGGCTTTCTCGATGCGGACGCTCTCCTCCTCGGACATGGCCGCCACCTTGATGGCATTGTCCTTGAAGACCTGCACGGCGCGCGCCATGCCGCCGATCTCGTCCTTCTGATCGACCGCGTCGATACCGACCCCGGTATCGCCGTCGGCCAGTGTGGTCATCGTATCGGTCAGACGTTTGATCGGTGGCACGATGGACCGCGCGACCAGCCAGGCCAGGATAAGCGACAGGACAATCACACCCACATTGAGCGTTATGGTCCAGATCAGATTGAAGCGTGCCGAGGTGTTGATGCGATCGGCCAGCGCGACGACATCATCGTCGGCAAGCTGCTCGACCTTATGCAGGCGATTGATGCGATCGGTCGATGCGGCGAACCATTGCGGTGGCGTGACGGCATCGAGAACACCCGGATTTGCGGCGCCATCGAGCATGAGCTGACGATAGTCCCTGAATGTCTTCAGATCATTGTCGACCATGTTCTGTTCAAAAGCCGCAATAACCTCGGGCGAACCTAGTTCCTGGAATTCGTACAAAAGTGCCGATTGCGTGCCGATCAGCGTGCTCAGGCGCGAAAGGATGTCGCTATCGACTGTCTTGGTGGAGAACACGGCGGCACCGGTGGCGCGTTCAAGGCCGGCAGCCTCCTTGGCGCGGACCAGACTCTCAAGCGCGATAAGCGCTTCGACGGTCGCCGTGTTGTCGACATCGTCAATGCTGACCGACAGGATTTCGATGAGTTCATGGATGCCCGTGGTGTAAAATGCGAGCGCCGCAGGGATCGGGATCGAAGATGCGTCCACGGCGTCCCGGGTGGCGCCGATCTTGTCGATGGCCTTGCCGGCCGTAACGACAGTCTCGCGCAATTCGCGCCCGAGCAAATTCAGAAGGTCTTCCGTGAACTCCTTGTGAAAGGCCGCTATGGCTGCGTCGGTGTTCTTTCTCTGGGCCGGCAGTTCAGTCGCGAATTGCGTGCCGCCCGAACTCATGAACCCCGACGTCATGCCGCGCTCGATCTGCAATTCGTGCACGACGGCGGACATAACAGGCACCGAATGGGCGACATCGAGAACATGCTTGCCCTCGGAAAAATGCCCCATGCTGGTCAAGCCCAGTTGCAAGCCCATCACGATCAGGCCGATCGTGGGCACCGCCGCCAGCAGCGCAATGCGCATGCCGATGCTCAAATTCGACAATTGCCCACCGAGGCGCGCCAAAACACCAGACAACATAAGTCATTCCCCCAAAGGAATACTGCCATATCACGGCAGCATTATTGGCTATGTAGGTCCTCGGCCGAAATGAAGCTGTCACCCCAAGGTTAAACTATAGTTTATTTGTCATGCTTTTTGCCACCGCCCCGCCTTCTCCTTTCGCCCTGTAACACTAGACAGTCCTCCTGAATTATCAGCCCAATTTTCGTTTTGTATGACAAACTCCGTCCAAAACTATACTGACATTTCCAGGCCGCCGCACGTGGGCATGAAAAAAGGGCGGACAACTGTCCGCCCTTTCAATCAAACCATTGAAATATCTCGTTATGCCTTCATCGACACGACATTTGACTTGCCGTCGGCAGCGAGGAACTTTTTGACGGCGCGGGCAGCCTGACGGATGCGCTGCTCGTTCTCGACAAGGGCGAGGCGAACGTAGTTGTCGCCATATTCACCGAAGCCGACGCCCGGCGCCACGGCAACGCCTGTTTCCGCGATCAGCAGCTTGGCAAATTCCAGCGAGCCGAGATGGGCGTATTGATCCGGGATCGGCGCCCAGATGAACATGGTGGCAGCCGGTGACGGCAGCGGCCAACCGGCACGCGTGAAGCTTTCGACCATGACGTCGCGGCGGAACTTGTAGATGTTCCTGACCTCCTCGATCACCTCGTCATTGCCGTTGAGAGCCGCTGCGGCAGCGACCTGGATCGGGGTGAAGGCGCCGTAATCGAGATAGGACTTGACCCGTGCCAGGGCCGAGATCAGCCGCTGGTTGCCGACGGCAAAGCCGATGCGCCAGCCGGGCATGGAATAGGTCTTGGACATCGAGGTGAATTCGACCGCGATATCCATTGCCCCTTCCACCTGCAGGATCGAGGGCGGCGGGTTGTCATCGAAATAGATCTCGGCATAGGCGAGATCGCTCAAAATGATGATCTCGTGCTCGCGGCAGTAGTCGACCACTTCCTTGTACCACTCGAGCGTCGCGGTGTAGGCGGTCGGGTTGGACGGGTAGTTGAGAACGAGCGCGATCGGCTTGGGAATCGAGTGACGCACGGCACGGTCGAGCGCGCGCATGAAGTCCTCGTTCGGCTCGGCCGGCATCGAGCGGACAACACCACCGGAAATGATGAAGCCGAATGAGTGGATCGGATAGGTCGGGTTGGGCACCAGCACGACATCGCCCGGCGCCGTGATCGCCTGGGCCATGTTGGCGAAGCCCTCCTTGGAGCCGAGCGTCGCCACGACCTGGGTGTCCGGATCGAGCTTGATGCCGAAGCGCCGGCCATAATAGCTCGCCTGCGCCTTTCTAAGGCCCTTGATGCCCTTGGAAGCGGAATAGCGATGGGTACGCGAGTCCATCACCGTTTCCTTGAGCTTGTCGACGATATGAGTCGGCGTCGGAAGATCGGGATTACCCATACCCAGGTCGATGACGTCGACACCCTCTGCCCGTGCCTTTGCCTTGATCGGGTTGATATGTTCGAACACATAGGGAGGCAGGCGGCGGATACGGTGGAAATCCTGATTCATGTTTTCCTCAAGGGACCTCGGGGTCCTCGGCTCGGTTTGCGCCGCATCGGGAGATGAGCGGCGGCACCGCTTTATCGCGGAATTTTGGTGAGTTTTCGATGAAGGCGGAGAAAAGATGATTGCGCGGCTAAGCCGCTGCGGCTGCCCTTGACAATGCAGCGCATACACCCGACCTGTCACGAACGGCCAACGCGTCAACGGAACACACGCACGACGCCAGTGGCGAAATGCGGTGGCAGACCAGACCATTGAGACCCGAAGTGATCATTGCGCTTGCCCGAATGGCTCACTTTTCTGTATTTGATAGAGAGTTGGCGACAGCATGTTTACTGGTGCAGTCCGGGTTTGTAAACGCTGTGTCACGATGTCGAGGGGCTTGAATGAAGACTGAGAAAGCCACGCCGAAGCGCGTCGTCTTCGCCAGCATCGGCACGCGGGGCGACGTCCAGCCCTATCTGGCGCTTGCGGTTGCGATGAAGGCGCACGGCTATTCGGTTATCTTCGGCGCTACCGAAGAATTCGAGCAGCTCATTACTTCGTACGACATCGAATTCCATTCGCTTGGGCCCTCCATCGTCGATTTCCTGCACGAGAGCCGCTTCGAAAAAGCGATGAGCCAGTCGATGCTGGTCAACGGCCCTGCGCTGTTGAGCCGCGGCCAGCGCATCCTCGATATCGCGGCACGCCGCGCCTGGGTGATGGCCCAGGGTGCCGATGTGATTCTCTTGAACATGAATGTCAGCTTCGGCATCGATATCGCCGAGGCGCTCGACATTCCCGCCATCATGATGGCGCTGCAGCCGCTGACCTCGACCAGCGAGTTCCCGTTCTGCGCCTATGACGGCCCCGATTTCGGCAAGGCGTTCAACCAGCTGACCCATACATTTACGGTGTTTCAGCAGGCCTATTACGACTTGCCGCGCAACAAGCTGCGGCGCGAGCTGATGGGGCTCGAGCGGCGCAAGAAAGGCGGCTTCTTCAAGGACACCAAGGGCCGGCACCTGACCACGCTCTATGCCTATTCGCCCATCGTGTCGCCGCGCCCGCACGACTGGCCGAAGCCGGCCATCGTCACCGGCTACTGGCAATTGCCCGACAACACCGGCTGGGCCCCCTCGCCCGAGTTTCGAGCCTTTCTGGAGGCCGGCCCCGCGCCGGTCTATATCGGTTTCGGCTCGATGCCGTTCGGGGCCAAGCGCAATACCGAGATCCTGAAGGAAGCCATGGCCTTGTGGGGCGGACGCGCCGTCGTCGCCCGCGGGTGGGGCGGCATCAATCCCGATGACCTGCCCAAATCCGTGTTTGCCTTCGACCAGGCGCCGCACGACAAGCTGTTCGAATATGTTTCAGCCGTCGTCCATCACGGTGGCGCCGGAACCACTTCGGCCGGTCTTCATGCCGGCAAGCCGACTTTTGTCGTACCGCAGGTGGTCGACCAGCCCTATTGGGGGCGGCGCGTACATGAACTAGGTTGTGGTCCCGAGCCTGTGCGCCTCAGGCGCCTGACGCCGGAAAGCCTGGCCGAAAATCTACGCGATCTGACGACCAACCCGTCCTATGCGGAGAATGCCGCGCGCATTGCCGATGAGCTGCGGGAGGAAGACGGCGCCGGCAACGCCATCCGTCACGTCGAACGCGTCATGACCAGCTACCTGCCGCTCGACGAACAGCGCCGGGCCTGAGGCCGCCGCTTCAGCCGGCGCCACTGCCCTTGTCATGCCTGACGGCATGAACGTAGCTCACCCCCATGCCGACACCGACGGGGATGAAGGCAGAGGCGAGCACCACGATCATCAGCACTGTATTGGACGGCGTGCCGACTGCCGCCACAGCAAAGCCGATCAGGCCGCTAACCACCATTGTCCGCCCCGTCCAGCGATGCGTCACGCGCCAGTTTTCGGCGTCGCGCAGCGTCCAGGGCAGCCGGATGCCGGCGACCCAGTTGGGTTTGGTCTTGGGCAGGACGTTGCCGATGACGACGAACATGCCGGTGACCAGCAAGGACACGACGCGCGGCATATCGAGCGTAACGCCAAGCCCGATGAGGATGGTGGCGGTGCAAAGGACCAGCGCCATGGCGGCGATCGAGCTGACAGCGGCGTCAATGACGAAACGCCCGCTCTCGAAGTCCTTTTGCAGCTGTGCGCGCCGGAGGACAAACAGCAGCGCCAGAACGGCAACCATCATTCCCGCCGGAAAGACCAGCGCCAGTGGAGCCGGCGCGAAATTGTCGGGTTGGCCCGAAATGCCCCAATGGATCGGCAAGTCCTGACCGAGCGGCACAGCGAAGAAACCGGCAATGGTCACAACTCCGACCAGCACGATCAGAAATCGGTTGAACGGTGAAATCAGGCGATGTCCCTGCATCACGTATCTCCTTTTGTGCCACTGCCGAATTGGCCGAGATCCAGGACGCCGGCCAGGGCTTCTTCGAGCACGCTGGCATTGAGTGAATAGATCAGGCTCGTGCCCCGCCGCTCGACCTCGACCAGTCCGGCGTCGCGCAGTTTGGCGAAATGAACCGACATGGTCGGCTTGCTCAAATCGAACCCGTTAGCGAGGTCGCCGGCGCTTTTCGGCCCACTTTTCAAAAGGGCGAGAATGCGGCGACGGACCGGATGCGATAGGGCTTCAAAAACAGCGTTGAAGGACATCGGCTGCGCAGAACCCGTTCATCGGTTGCTGCCCATTATTTAGATTATGGTCTAATTAGATGCAAGACGAAAATTACATGGCCAGAATTTCAGCCGCGCACGAGTGGCTGCTACCGGACGCCGGCACACGTCTTTTTCGTCATTGCGAGGGGCGCCGATCCCCTGCCCTAGCTGGCGCACTTTTCGGCAAGAAGGCCGAGATAGTGCTGGGCCACCGAAGCCGCGGCGATGGCGGTGATGTCGGCGTGGTCATAGGCCGGCGCGACTTCGACGACATCGGCCCCGACCATATTGATCCCGCCGAGCTGGCGCAGCACCGACAGTATCTTTGCCGAAGACGGGCCGCCGGCGACTGGCGTGCCGGTCCCGGGCGCGAAGGCCGGATCGAGACAATCGATATCGAAGGTGACATAGGCTGGCCTGTCACCGACACGGTCACGGATGCGCTTGGCGATGGCGGCGGCGTTCATCTCCTCGAGCTCATGGCCGAAAACCATCTCGATGCCGCAATCCTCGGGGGCGTGCGTGCGAATGCCGATCTGGATGGAGTGCTCGGCGTCAATGACGCTGTCGCGCACCGCCCTGCCGACGAACGAGCCGTGATCGACGCGCCTGCCATCGTCGGGCCAGGTGTCCTGGTGGGCGTCGAACTGGACCAGCGCCAGCTGCCCGTATTTGGCGGCGTGCGCCGTGAGCAGCGGCCAGGTGACGGAATGGTCGCCGCCCAGCGAGACCAGGAAGGCCCCCGATCTCAGGATGCGGGTCGCCTCACGTTCGATCGTTTTCGGCGCCTTTTGCGGATAGCCGTAGTCGAGCAGGCAATCGCCATAATCGATCACCGCCAGGCTCTCGAACAGATCGCGGGCGAAGGGGTATTGTGGGTCGTTATCGAAGATCGCCGATGCCCGGCGAATGGCCTGCGGCCCGAAGCGGGCGCCGGGGCGGTTGGACACGGCCGAGTCGAACGGGATGCCCCAGACCACCGCGTCGGCGCCCTTGAGCGATTTGGAATATTTCCGGCGCATGAAGGACAGGACGCCGGCATAGGTCGGGTCCGAAGCTGCACCCCTGAGGGAGCGGGCGGTGACGGCGTGGTCGATGGATTTGGAGGACATGGCAATCCGGACGCGTTGTGTGGGAAACCGGATTTATCGCATGCGCGCGTCAAGGCAAAGTGCAGTCGGTGAATTGACCGCAAAAGAAAAGGGCCGGTTGCCCGGCCCTTTCCACAATTCCGATGTCCGAACCAGGTCCGGACGTAATTTAGCGCTTGGAGAACTGGAAGGACTTGCGGGCCTTGGCCTTGCCGTACTTCTTGCGTTCGACGACGCGGCTGTCGCGGGTCAGGAATCCGCCCTTCTTGAGCACGGCGCGCAGCTCGGGCTCGAAATAGGTCAGCGCCTTGGAAATGCCGTGACGCACGGCACCGGCCTGGCCAGACAGACCGCCGCCGGCAACCGTGGCGGTGATGTCGTACTGGTCCTTACGGTCCGCGGCGATGACCGGCTGCTGCAGGATCATCTGAAGCACGGGACGGGCAAAGTACTTGTCGTAGTCCTTGCCGTTGATGGTGACGCGGCCATTGCCCGGCTTGATCCAGACGCGGGCGACGGCGTCCTTGCGCTTGCCGGTGGCGTAGGCGCGGCCATAGGCGTCGAGCTTCTGGGTATAGACCGGAGCGGTGTTCTCTTCGACCGGAGCAACCGTGCCGAGCTCTTCGAGCGTGTTGAGGGTTTCGGCCATGATTACTTCACCCGCTTGTTCTTGGCGTTCATCGAAGCGACGTCGAGCACCTGCGGCTGCTGCGCTTCATGGGGATGTTCGGCACCGGCATAGACGCGCAGATTCTTCAGCTGCTGACGGCCGAGCGGGCCACGCGGCAACATGCGGCGAACCGCGTTCTCAAGAACGCGCTGCGGGAAACGGCCTTCGAGAAGGGCGCGCGCGGTGCGGTCCTTGATGCCGCCGACGTGGCCCGTGTACCAGTAGAAGCGATGCTGATCGAGCTTCTTGCCGGTGAGCTTCACCTTGTCGGCATTGATGACGACAACGTTGTCGCCCATATCCATATGAGGTGTGAAGGTCGGCAGATGCTTGCCGCGCAGTCGCGTGGCAATGACCGATGCAAGCCGGCCCACGACCATGCCTTCGGCATCGATCAGGACCCACTTCTTCTCGATCTCGCCCGCTTTGGCCGAGTAAGTGTTCATGGTCGTCTTCCTTGAATGCGTTTCCGCCCTGTCCCGCCGGAATGCAAGGCAATCCGGGAGCCGGCAGCAGTTCGGCGCGGTCATAAGGGTTGGCGAAACCGCCGTCAAGCACAAAGATAAAGCGCTGTAATTTCAATAGGTTCGTTTGACGGTACTATATTACCGTTACTGCTTAACCGCGATGTGCCGCATGTCCGCCAAGTAGGCGATAACGGTACCGAACAGCACGAAGGCCACGCCCTGGTGCATGACGGCGAAGGAGATCGGCACCTGCAGCAGCAGGACCGCGATGCCGAGACCAACCTGGATCAGGACCAGCAGGCCCGCCATGGCGAGAAAGACATGCGGCCGCGCAAGATAGGCAAGCCCCCTGCCCGCCCAGATCAGAACAGCAGCGAACACGAAGATCGCATAGGCGATCATGCGGTGGTCGAACTGCACGGTCAGTGCGTTCTCGAACAGGTTCTTCCACCATGGCTGCATGATGCCAAGACCGCCCGGAATGATGGCGCCTTCCATCAGCGGCCAGGTGTTGTAGCCCATGCCCGCATCGATCCCGGCGACGAAGGCGCCGGCAATGATCTGCACATAGATCAGCAAGGCGAAGGCAAGGACGGCGAGGCGCCAACCGCGCCGGACCGGCGCCGCCAAAGGTCTTGGCGTCAACGTTCGCGCCACATAGATCAGGGCCGCGAACAGGATTACCGCCAAACCCAGATGCGCCGCCAGGCGGTATTGCGAAACATCGACCCGAACGCTCAGGCCAGAACTGACCATCCACCAGCCAAGTGCCCCCTGCAGTCCGCCAAGCACGAACAGCAAGCCGAGGGCCGGCGCCAGTTTCCAGTCCAGGCGCTTCTGGAACAGGAACACCAGGAACGGAATGAGGAAGGCAGCACCGATGAAGCGGCCGAGGAAGCGGTGGGTCCATTCCCACCAGAAAATTCCCTCGAACTCAGCCAATGACATGCCGAGATTTTGCACGGTGTATTCCGGGATCTTTTTATAGGCCTCGAACTCGGCTTGCCAGTCGGCGGCACTGAGGGGTGGGATCACGCCCGAAATCGGTTTCCACGAGGTGATGGACAGGCCTGAATCGGTCAGCCGGGTGATGCCGCCGACCATGACCATCAGCAACACCAGCGCCGCGACGACATAGAGCCATATCTCGACAGGCTTCAGTCGCTCAGAGCGGGCCATTTCTTCAACCGAACCGGCTTGCAACATGTGTCTCGTTCCGATGACGCAGGGCGCGAACGGACTGGCCATCCACAAGGGTGACTGGTACACCCTGCCCCGACCATTTCGCAACTGTCACGGCAAGCGGGCTGACAAGATGAAGGTGAGACAGCGCAAATTCGTCGGTATCCTGCTGGTGCTCGCCGTTCTCGCCGGCTACGCCGTCATTGCCGCCAGCCTCGGCGATTTGCTGGTCGGCGGGGCGCCGTCCATCGTCCAGATCATCTATTATGCCGTTGCCGGCCTTCTCTGGGTCATTCCGGCGGGCCTCGTCATCCGCTGGATGCAGCGACCCGATGAAGGCGACGACGACTGACACGGCCCCTGATACGAAACTGGCGGCCATGGGCCGCCAGTATGTTCCGGAAATCGAAGTTCGTATCAGGCTGATCTCAGCTTTGACGCGATCGCGGACTTGCCGAGCCCGCGCTGCAGACGCTGGGAGGCGCGCTCCATGGCTTCCTTCTGCACGCGTTCGGCCAGCAGGGCCGCAAGGTTATCGGCATCGAGCGGCCGACCCCACAGGAATCCCTGGACAAGATCGCAATCGAGATCGCGCAGCACCTTGACCTGTTCCTCGGTCTCGACCCCTTCTGCGGTGATCTTGAGATCGAGGACCTTGCCGAGCGCGACGATGGTGGCGAGGATCTCACGCGATTTCGACCCCTGCACGGCAAGGTCGGTCATGAAGGACTTGTCGACCTTGAGCTTGTCGAACGGGAAACTCCACAGATAGCCGAGCGAGGAATAGCCGGTGCCGAAATCGTCAAGCGCGATGGAAACGCCGAGAGTCTTGATTTCGCGGAGCTCGCTCAGCACCTTCTCGGTGTCCGTGATCAGCACGCCTTCGGTCACTTCAAGCTCGAGCCTGTGCGGCGGCAGTCCGGTTCTCTCGAGCACCTCGCGCACCAGAGCGGGCATGTCGTGGCTCTGGAATTGCAGAGGCGACAGGTTGACCGAAACCATGAGATCGTCAGGCCATTCGCGCGCCGTCAGCGCCGACTGGGTCAGCACCCACTGCCCGACCGCGCCGATCAATCCGACTTCCTCGGCGACCGGGATGAACACTGCCGGTGAAATCGGCTTGCCGTCTTCGTCGGACAGGCGCAACAGGGCCTCGAAGCCGCGCAGCGTCTCGCCGTCCATGCAATACAGCGGCTGATAGTGAATTTCGAACTGGTGGTGGGTGAGCGCATGGCGCAGACGCGTTTCGATGCGCTGGCGGATCAGGCGCTCGGCCTCCATCTCGCGGTTGAAGGCCAGAACGCCCCCGCGCGAGGTTTCCTTGGCGTGGGCGAGCGCGATGTCCGCTGCCCGGACCAGTTCATCGACGGTCTTGCCGTCCGTGGGGGTCGCGGCCGTGCCGACCGTGGCGCCAATCTGGATTTCGGTGTTTTCGATGAAGAACGGACGCGCCATCTCACGGGACACATCGCGCCCGAGCTGAACCACGACCTCCGGCGAAGACGGATAGAACGGCTGCAGGATGGCGAACTCGTCGGCGCCGAGGCGCGCAAGGCGCTCGCGAGTTCCGAGCAGGCGCCTCAAGCGCTGGGCAGTGGCTGAGAGCACCTGGTCGCCGACGGCATGGCCGAGCGTGTCGTTGACGTTCTTGAAGCGGTCGAGGTCGATGAAATGCACCGCCACTTCACCACCACGCGGACCGGTGGCGGACAGCTTGTCGGCGAGCAGAGCGGTGAATGCCGAACGGTTGAGCGTTCCCGTCAGTGAATCGTATTCGACCGTATGGCGCAGCCGGTTCGTGGCGAAACGCAATTGACCCGTCCGGCGCAGATAGAGGATTCCCGGCAGCAGGAAGGCCAGGAAGACCAGTCCGAGAATCTGCACGGCAGCGGCGTCGAACTGCGCCTTGAGCGCGACCCATGCCTGGGATGCGTCGGAAACGACCTCAATGACGCCGACAATCCGGTCACCTTCATAGAGCGGCTGAATTATCGTGGTGGTGTATTTGGTTTCGCCTTCGACCTGCTCTTCGCGGAACGCAAAGACGGTGTTGCGCTGGGTGGCGACCTTGCTGGCAATCGCGCTTTTTGTGAAACCGGATGGATCGTAGATCGGCCGGAAGTCCTTTTGCGCGGAATCGATGCGCACGACCCCATCGAGATCGTAGACGCGGAAGCGCTTGAGATCGCCAAATTCGTTTCGGCCCCAAAGATAGGCCGCCGCAACCTCAATGGGCTGCTTTCCCGAGATGACATGTCCGATAGACGGTACGCGATCGACGATGAATTCAGCCCAAGACGACGCGTTCGCCTCTGCATCGGCGCGCAACATTCCCCACTGGGCATTGTTCTGGACGTAGAGAGCGCCGACGACCACGACTGCGATGGCCGCAATCAGCGGTAGAACACCGAATGCCCTGTTTTCGGTCTTAACTTGCATGCTTCCCCAACCTCATGCAGACAAGCGCGGCAGTAGGCCAGGCGCAAGTCATTGGAAAGCAAATCTGGTCAAGTCGAGTGGATTTGGAGTTAAAACCGGAGACGAACCAGCGACTTCCTCCGCGTTTTGACTACTCCAGCCTGCATTTCTTCAAACATGGTGAATGAAGAGTTAAGTCCGGCCGATGAGCGAGAACAGCGCGCCAGTCGTAAAGACCGGCATGAAACGCAGCGCCTGGAAATTGCCGTTGAGCGATACGCGCGGCAGCGCGTGAATGGCGCCCGCGTGGCGGGCATAAAGGCCGCCAGGCAGTGTCGTTACAGCCGAGGCAAGCCCCAGTTCCTCAGACGTCTGGTATTCGCGCGGTCCGGCGGCAACGCGTGAACCGATCGGATAGGACAGATGACGCGGTCGCGTCCCGAGCTGGATTTCAAGCGCGCGGATCGACTCGAGAATTTCAGAACGCACCCGCTGCGGTGTGAGCTTGGACAGTTCGTAGTGATGCACCGTATGTGCCCCGATGGTACACAAGGGCTCATCGGCAAAGGTCTGCAACTCGGACCAGTCCATGATCAGCGAGCGGCAATGTCTGGCAAGATCAAGGCCAGCACCGGCGGCAAGTTCGTGGATGAATGCCACGCGCGCGTCCTCATCGATCTGGCGCATATGACAGTAGAGCCGGTCGAATACGGCGTGCTTTTCTGCAGTCGTCCGGCACTGCAGGTATTCGGTTTCGCCCTTGTCACGGACAGCGAGGGCCTTGGACATGGCGATCACGTCCTCCAGCGCCTGCCACCAGACCTCGCCGACACCATCGACGAACGCGGTTGGAACATAGAGCGTGAACGGCGCCTTGTGCTTCCTGAGGATCGGCAGGGCGTGAACGAGATTGTCGCGGTAGGCGTCATCGAATGTCAGAACGACAAACGGCTTTTCCGGGGTGTCGGCCCCCATGCGCCGCAAGCCTTCGTCAAGCGACACGATGTCGAAACCCAGAGCCCTTATGCGCGTGATGGCGCCATCGAGGAATTTCGGCGTTACCTGCAAAATGGCATTGGGCGAGAAATCGGCCGGCGGCTCGGGCAGGACGCGGTGAAGGGTGAAAATGAGTCCACGCGCTTTGGAGAACCGCTTGATCAGTTGCGGAAGCCCTGAAAGGGCCATGGCTTCGAAAGTTGCCCGGATCAGCGCATAACGCAGACTCTTCACGCGAATGGTCCTTATAAAAACCCGTCGGCGAAGCCGGCGACCTGTTGGTTGTTCGGCAATTTCGGATGCACCGGGTACCCGCAACAAAATGGCTTAGACAACACTGAAAGACCGCAGCCGCGCGCCAACATGCGATATTTCAAGGTCCTAGACCATACCTGTTGACCACGCCGCGACACCGCGCCGAGGCTCTTCCGTTTCACGCTTTCAAGCGACCTGCATATCCTCATCCCCGGCACTGACGACCTGAACCCTTTTGAAACCGAGGGCTCCGGCGCCGGCCTCGAAGCCGGACAGCGACGATTCATCGACCGGCAGGGCACTGGCCAGAAGGACATAGCCGTCGAGGCCGGCAAACACGGGCAGGCTCGACCCCGGCCCTGGCACGCCCGTCGAAATCAGCACCAGGTTGTAGATATCGGACAGCGCCTCGGCCAGCGTGACGCCCTGCGACGAGCGCGCATCGAGCTTGCTCTTCCGACCCCATGGAACGCGGGCCAGATGCCCGCCCTGGTCGGAATGAACGACATCGCCGAAACTCGCAGCTCCGGCCAGAAGGTCACCGAGACCGGCAGCACCGCCGGCGCGTCCGGAAGCGGCGTCGATGGTGGCGACGCCAAGTCCGAGGGCAGAACAGGCCGTGCCGATCTGTTCGACAACCCCTTCCGAAAAGGCAGGATCGCCGAGCCCGGAAACAAGCACGATGCGCTCGCGACCGGTGACAATGGCATTGACCAACGGCTTCAACGACTCGGGCAACCGCCGTGTCTGCGGACGGTACGGATCTGCGCCACCAGAGTTACGCGACACATAACCGGTTTCGCGAACCTGGGTTGAGGCCCGAGGCTTGGCGGCCGGGTGTTCGGCAGACCTTGCCGGAGCCGGGACAACGGGTGCAGGTGCTGCAGCAGGCGTGACGGGTTCGGGGGCAGCGTACTGCTCGTCCGGCGCGTACTCGGCTTCATCGTCCTGCGTGAAAACGCTCTCTGGCAAGATGACCGAGGGCTCCGCTTTCGTCACATCCGCCTCGGGTGCCCGGGCTTGCGCTTCGGATTCCGCGACGGGCTCGTCGGGCGACGGCGCCGGTGTATCGGGTTTGGCTTCAGATCGTCCGGGCTGCTCATCGTCAGCGACCATGCGTGCCGGCCAATCCGATGGCGGCGTACCAGGTTTGGCTCTGGGCTCCCCGTCCCTCTCATCGTTGGCGACCATGTGCGCCGCCCAGTCCGACGGCGGCGTGCCAGGTTTGGCTCTGGGCTCCCCGTCCCTCTCATCGTTGGCGACCATATGCGTCGCCCAATCCGACTGTGGCGCCCGGCGCGACTGAGTCCGTGGCTCCTTCTGTGACAGCGGCGACGGTTCAGGGGGCGCCATCGGGTCTAGCACTGCGGCGGAACCGGTCATCGGTTCGGACGCGTCCGGCGTCTCCTCGCCATCGGCCATGTCATCATTGTCCGACTCAAAGCGCGCCTCGCGGGGCGGCCGCCGGAGCAGGTCGGCAAAACGGGAAACGATATTCGGCGCACGCTTGGGTTGAGGCGCGTTGTTGTCGCCCGCGGCCGCGTCGACATCGGCCTCATCAGCGGGATATGCGCGCAGAGGCGGCTCCTCGGAACTGGCCGGCATCAGGCGCTCCGGCACCTCGTCGTCTTCGGGCAGGACCGGTTCCTGTTCGCGCACCCGACCGGCTGCGACACGCGCGGGCGATTGCCTGTCGAGCGGGGTTTCATCTTCGAATTCGCCCCAATCGTCCTGTCCAGCGATGACGGCGCGGCCCGAGGCGAGTTCAGCGAAAAGGATATAGCCGATCTGTCCGGCAAGAGAGACCACCAGCACCGCGATCAGGATCAAACTCGTCTTGGGAGAGGCCGGCACGTAGCTCGGCGCCGCCTCGCTGACGATGCGCACGTCCGGCAGGGCGGAATTGATATCGGTGCGCGCCGAAGCATCGCGGTAGCGCACAAGGTAGTTTTCGAGCAGATCGCGCTGCGCCTTGGCCTCGCGCTCAAGCTCGGACAGCGAGACGCCATTGGTCAGATCGGTCGAGGCCGTCGCCTTCAACTGGGTGAGCTTGTCCTGCATCGATTTCTGGATGCCGGCCTCGATATCGGCTTCGGACGAAAGTGCGTCGGCGATGCGCCGGCCTTCCGCCGCCATCTGCTTGTCGATTTCACGAATCTGCGCCGTTGCGGCTTCAACGCTCGGATGGCTGGGCAGCAAGCGCGCCAGCATTTCGGCCTTCTTGCCCTGCAGCTCGGATCTTTGCTTGGCGAGCGCAGCGATGACGGCCGAATCCTGAACCGCCGGAACGGAATCGATCGGCTTGCCCTTCTGGAGCAGGCTACGCAGCACCGTCGAGCGGGACCGCGCCGTGCTTTCGCGCTCCTGGGACTGGGTGATCTGGCTGGCGATATCGGACAGCTGCTGCTCGACCAGCGAGGACGTGCCGTCCTTGCCCTTGTACAGATCGTTCGCGATGCGGAAATTGGCGACCGCCGCATCGGCGGCGGCAACCTTCTTGCGCATCTTGTCGATTTCGGTCTCGAGCCATTTGCTGGCGTCCGCCGTGTCCGACACCTCAAGCCCGGCACTGCGGTTGACATGGGCGGTGGCGATGGCGTTGGCCACCCTGGCGGCAAGCGCCGGGTCCTCGGAGCGGAACAGGATGGAGACAACGCGTGAATCGCGTTCCCTGATCACGGTCAGGCGCTTTTCGAGATTGGCGAGCACCGTCGCGGTCACATCCCTGGGCGGCGGCGGCGCCTGGCCGAGAAGGCCGAGCAAAGTGCCGACAAGACCCGGCGAGGCAGTGTTGAACTCGGGCACGTCCTTCAGATCGAGACGTTCGATGACTGGCAGCAGCGTGTCGCGCGACTGGATCAGTTCGACCTGGCTGGCGATCGCCATGGCGTCTCCGCCGCCCCCGCCCGACGACGACGAGGTAACGGTGCTGGCCTTGGTGAAACTGGTGTCACGCGATCCGACCAGAAGGCTGGCGGAGGATTCGTATAGCTTGGGCACGAACAGCAGGGCGATATAGGTGAGCGCCAACAGCGCGATGGTGACGCCGGCGATGCGCCACTTGCGGCGCCACACCTCGGACAACATCGTTCCTATGTCGATCCGCGCCGTTTCTGGATCGTGGGTCGCAACCATGATGTGTCCTCAAACTCTTTTCACTCGTCTGCGTTTATTCTCCATCGTGGTAAGCATTCGGTTAAGGGTGAGCGGATAAGCCGCGCATTTTGCAGGCCTAAGTAGAAAATTAACCATGCCGTGCAAGTGATGGACAGGTGTTCCTGTCGGGGTTTCCTGCATGTTGTTCGGTCGTTTCGCCCGCGTTGTCGTTGCCATTGGCCTGTCGCTTTTGCTGACGGCCTGTGCCAATGGGTTGCAAAAGTCCTACAGCATCGACACCAGTGGGCCTTACCTGCTCGATACCGGCGACACCGTGCGCGTCACCGTCTATGGCGAGGCCGACCTTTCGAACACCTATCGGGTCGACGATTCCGGCTATATCTCGTTCCCGCTGACCGGACCGATCGAGGTGCGCGGCTCGACCACGCAAACCGCAGCGGCCCGGCTGACCGCGGCACTTGCCGCCGGTTATCTGCGCAATCCCAATGTCGCCGTCGAGGTCGCCGAATACCGGCCGTTCTTCATCCAGGGCGAAGTCTCCGCACCCGGCAAGTATCCGTTCGTTTATGGCATGACCGCGCGTGCCGCGATTTCGACCGCCGGCGGCTTCAAGGAGACCGCCAGCCGGGATCACGTCGTCATCTACCGACCCATCGCCGGCGGCACGATGGCAAAAGGCAGCGTGGATCTGGACTTCCCGGTCTTTCCCGGCGACACCATCGTCGTCGAGGACCGCTGGTTCTGATTTCCAGCCCAAGCCCCAGACGCCTTAACTCCGAATAATCATTCGTGTGATCTCATGACCCCGATCTGAGCTGAAACCGCCGTCCTGCAGGGATGCGCGGTGGAGGGCACTTGCTCAATCGAGGACCAGGAACGCATATCCATGAATATTCTCATGGTTCTGAGGGCTCCCACGGGGGGACTGTGGCGGCATGCCGTCGATCTGGCGGAAATACTCGCCAAGCAGGGTCGCAATGTCGGCCTTGCCATGGACGGAAGTTTTTCCGACGCGCAGACCGAACGCGGCGTCGCCCGGCTGGAACCGCTTCTGACACTCGGCATTCATCGTCTGCCCATCGCCCGCCAGCCCGGCCTCACCGACGCCTTGGCGGGACTCAAGATCAGGCGTCTCGCCAGGAGGCTTGGCGCCGATGTCGTCCACGGACACGGTGCGAAAGGCGGGGTCTATGCGCGCATGGCCGCCTTCGGCGTCCGCGACCGTGTCGCCATCTATACACCCCACGGTGGCGTGCTCAATTTCAAGGTCGGGCAACGAAGCGGTGACCTCTTGCGTTCCGCCGAAAGGATGATGCTCGGCATGAATGACGCCATCGCCTTTGAAAGCGAATATGCCCGCACAGCCTATTCCGAGATCATCGGCGCGCCGAATTGTGTGTCGGACGTCGTCCACAACGGCCTCGGACCGGATGATTTCGAACCCCTGCCCGAAGCCGACGAACAGTTCGATTTCGCCTTCATCGGCGAGTTGCGCGCCCTCAAGGGCGTGCCCATCCTGCTCGAGGCCCTCTCCGATACCACCCGAAGCGACGGCACGCCGGCAACCCTTATCCTGGCGGGCGGTGGCCGGGACGAAGCCTCCATCCGACAACTTGCCGACACGCTCGGCCTTCAGGACCGCGTCCGCTTTGTCGGCGTCCGTCCGGCACGCGAAGTGTTCGCCCGTTCATCCTGTGTGGTCATGCCGTCCTTCCACGAGTCCCTGCCCTACGTCGTCCTCGAAGCGGCGGCGAGCGGGCGCCAGGTCATCGCCACCAATGTCGGCGGGATAAAGGAAATCTTCGGCCCGTACGCCGATCGACTCGTTCCGGCTCGGGACGTCGGCTCACTGAAATCGGCCATGGGACGCTTTCTCGCCGACGCCGACAGGGCACGTGAAGAGGCACGCGAACTGCATGAATATGTTGCCGAGCACTTCAACATTTCCCGCATGGCGGCCGGGATCGAAGCGCTCTACGGCAAGGCTCTGGCGATGCAGCGCAGATAGCCGCGTCCGGGCAATCAAGAAGTTGCGGCCTCGGCGTCAGGGCACTGATTCACCTTGTTTTCATCCCGCCGCCGCATAATCGGTCGTGGGTAAGTAATTGACGTCAATAGTTCGATTTATCGCATTGCATTGTCCCCGGCACTGCCGGACCAGCCACGGGAACGCAAAATGTTTCGCATAGATACGCGCCAGGTTATTCTCGATCATGCTACGGGCAACACAACCGCCGGCGACGGCCGTTCGCTGACCCAGGCGGCCCAACACATTGTCTCCCGGCCATTCGAACGTTCCCTGTCTGCGCCGGTTATCGTCGGTGTGGCGCAGCTGCTTGAAGCAACGCTGCTGTTCGCCGTCGGAATTGCCATCTACTACGTTTACGTCGGTGGCGGCGGAGACACGTTCTACTACCCGGCAACGCTCGGCGCTGTGGTGCTGTCCAACGTGCTGCTCAGCACCGCGCGCACCCACACCATCTCCGCCTACCGCTCGCGCTTGCACCAGATCGGACGCGCACTGGCTGCCTGGTCGGTGACGTTTATGGTGCTGCTCGGCGTGGTGTTCTTCCTGAAGATCCAGGACCAGGTTTCCCGCGTCTGGCTCGTCTCCTGGTATGCCACTGGCGCTGCTTCGCTGATCTTCTTCCGACTGACCCTGCGCGCGCTTGTCTGGCACTGGACCGCCACCGGCGAGATTCAGCGCCGCACCGTCATTGTCGGCGGCGGCGCCGATGCGGAAGCGCTCATCAGCGCGCTCAACAACAAGACCGATTCCGATGTCGAAGTGCTTGGGCTGTTCGACGACCGTATCGATGAACGCTCGCCCGATTTCGTCGGCGGCTATCCCAAGCTCGGCAAGGTCTCCGACCTGCCCGATTTCGCGCGCAAGGCCCATGTCGACCTGGTCATCGTCTCCATGCCGCTCTCGGCGGAAAAGCGCGTGCTCGACATGCTCAAGCAGCTTTGGATCCTGCCGGTCGACATCCGGCTTTCCGCCCATATGAGCAAGCTCAAGTTCGCCGCCAGCGCCTATTCCTATGTCGGCGGCGTACCGGTGTTCGACGTCGCCGACCGGCCGATCTCGGACTGGAACCTGGTTTTCAAGTGGTTGTTCGACAAGATCGTGGCGCTGACCGCGCTGATCCTTTTGTCACCGATCATGGCGATCACCGCCATCGCCATCAAGCTCGACAGTCCCGGTCCGATCCTGTTCCGCCAGAAGCGCCACGGGTTCAACAACGAGCTCATCGAGATCTACAAGTTCCGCTCGATGTACACCGACAAATCGGACGCCAATGCCGCCAAGCTCGCGACCAGGAACGATCCGCGCGTCACTGCGGTCGGCCGGTTCATCCGCAAGACCTCGATCGACGAACTGCCCCAGCTGTTCAATGTGCTGAAGGGCGACCTCAGTATTGTCGGGCCGCGTCCGCACGCGCTTGAGGCCAAGGCGGCCAACCAGCTCTACTACGAGGCCGTCGACGGCTATTTCGCCCGTCACCGCGTCAAGCCGGGCATCACCGGCTGGGCCCAGATTCATGGCTGGCGCGGCGAGACCGACACGATCGACAAGATCATGCAAAGGGTCAATCACGACCTCTACTACATCGAGAACTGGTCGGTTTTCCTTGACCTTTACATCGTCATCATGACGCCGATCTCGCTGCTGACCAGCCGCGAGAACGCCTACTGATGAACCTCACGGCAGCCGAGACCCACAGCTCGGGTTCGGCCGCGCTGGGCGGCGCGGTCATCAAGGCCCGCGCCCAGGCTCTGCTACCGGTCATGGTCGCGGTGTGGATCTTTTCCGGTGGGTTCGTTCTGATCGAACCCTCGCCTTACGAGTTTGCTTTCGTACTGGTTCTGCCGGTTGCCATCATCGCCGGCTTGCAGCTGTTTCGCGGCACGCTGAACCTGTTCAACCTGCTGGTCGTGTTCATACCTTTCGCCGCCATAAGCGCCTTCCAGCCGGTAAACACCGAGGTTCTTCCCTCGCTGATCTATGTGGTGGTGACGTTCTTTTTGTGGTTCACCGCCTATTTCGCCGCCAACTACCTCGCCGAGGATGTGAACCGGCGCTTTACCGCCATCATGAAGACCTACACGCTGGCG
Source organism: Devosiaceae bacterium (assembly GCA_963676075.2). Taxonomy (GTDB): domain Bacteria; phylum Pseudomonadota; class Alphaproteobacteria; order Rhizobiales; family Devosiaceae; genus JAHJQZ01. Next base: position 392,991 of record CAXXNZ010000031.1, on the reverse strand, counting down.
GCGGTGATCGTCGCGATGATCGGCACCCTTGCCTATCTCGGCCTCATTCCGGGACGAGAGCTGTTCCTGAGATACCAGCGCGCCAAGGCGACGTTTCAGGATCCCAATGTCTACGGACCGTTCCTGGTCCTGCCTGCCGTCTGGGCGGCGCAGAAGCTGTTTCTCGAACGCGGCCGCACAACGCTCGTGTCGGGCCTCATCTTCTCGGTGCTGTTCGTCGGCATCTTCGTTTCCTTCTCGCGTGGCGCCTGGGGCTCCATCGCCGCGGCGACGCTGATCAGTTTCACGCTGGTGTTCTTTCTGGAGGCGCGCGCCACCGACAAGGCGCGCATGCTGCTGATCGCCTTGGTCGGCGCGGCATTGCTGATGGTGCTGCTGGCGCTGCTGCTCAGCATCGATTCCGTGCGCGACCTTTTCCTGCAGCGCTTCTCCGTCGCCGAGAATTACGATACCGGTTCGACCGGCCGTTTCGGCCGGCAGGGCTATGCGTTCGATCTGGCCTTGTCTCACCCTTGGGGGATCGGTCCGACCGAATTCAGCACGCTGAGGATCTCGGAAGACCCGCACAACACCTATGTCAAGGTGCTGTTGGCCTATGGCTGGGGCGGTGGGCTTGCGCTCTACACCCTGATCGGCGCGACCCTGTGGCGGGCCGTCAGCCGTCTTGCAATCCCCTCGCCCAACCGTCTGATCCTGATCGCGCTGTTCGCAACCTACGTGCCGCTGGTGATCGAGGCCGCCATCATCGACATCGATCACTGGCGGCATTTCTACCTTCTGACCGGTCTGATCTGGGGCGTGACCACCAGTTATCCGCGTCTGGTGCGGAAGCGCCACCGCCCGAGGTCAAGACCGCCCAGTCCAATTGCGCCTGCCGCTCCGGCCTGATCCGGCGTTCGTTAGGCCGTTGAGTGGCCCGGCGCGTCGGCTGCGAGTTCGATCTCGGCCTTGATAGCGGCTTTTGCCATTCTGACGGACAGCACGACGACCGGCACGATCAGAACAGCGGCGACAATCAGTTCGCCAGTCGGTCCGGGCACGAGATAGTGTCCGATGGCCCAGACGAGGATGGCGAAAGCCGCCCAGATCTGGGTCCAGACGAGCACGATTCCCGGCGAGGCCGATACCAGGATGGTGAAGCTGAGAGGGTGAGCGGGCGCCTTGGGAGCGGAGGCGCCGGAGGGTGACACTACAGGAGCATCAATGCGCATTTCATGCACTCAAAAACGCCGATAGCCGGCGCAGCGGGCGCAAGACATCGCCCGGATCAAGGCGGATTTGCGGCGGCGAAACCGCGGCAACGATGGTGAAGCGCCAGTTGACCTGTAAGCCGGGTTCTGTAAGGCCCCAGGCCGAAACCTGAGACGTGGTAGCCATTCATCTGGGACGCACATTGCTGTGCGCCTCTTGCAACCAACCCGGACGATCGGCCTGAAAACAAGGCTGGGCAAATCTTGCGACCTGCCCGCGTCGTCCCTATTCGGTCTTGCTCCCGGTGGGGTTTACCATGCGGTCCCTGTCGCCAGGTCCCCGGTGCGCTCTTACCGCACCGTTTCACCTTTTCCCCGCGACGCGAGGTAGTCTGTTTTCTGTGGCACTTTCCCTGGGGTCGCCCCCGCCGGACGCTATCCGGCACCGTGTTTTCTGGAGCCCGGACTTTCCTCCCCTGCGAACAGGAGCGGCTACCCGGTCAACTGGCCGCAAACTCCTAGCTGTTGCGCTGAGCTAGGGCAAGCACCACCCGCCTCCAGCACAAACCCTGTCACGTTTTGGTGGTCCCAAAACGCATGATCCAGGGTTTTGAGTGGTCGCTTGTTCGAACCGGAAAAGTGGGAGCCACTTTTCCTGAACAAGCTCTCAAACATCCCCCGCCGGCGGTTCATCGCGCCATTTCATTGCGCGGCGGGTCATGCGCTTGGTGGCGACAGCCATCAATCCACCGGCAACCAGCATGACGATCCAGTCGATCACGATGGCGGTGACCTCGAAATAGTAGGAGCGTCCGACGCCGAAGAAAATGGTGATGACGAGGAAAGCCAGAACGACCAGCACGCCGCCGCCGAGCGCCGTCCAGTGGGCCATGGCGAACAGCCGCCCTAGCGGTTTCAGCCCTGCGGTCAACCCGACCAGCGCCAAGGCCAGCGCCAGATAGCCGAGATCCTCGAGGGCGATGAAGATGCCGTGCGCGTTGTACTGGGTCACAAGGGCAATGCCCTCGGTCTCGCCGGCGATCAGACTGGGCTGGATAACCTCGATCTGGATGAAATAGCAGATGGACAAGGTGATCGCCGCCATCAGCCCGAAGCCGTTGCCGATACGGGCCAAAGGCCGCCGCACCACCGGGGTCAGGGACACCGAGGCGGCGCCGAGCACGACCAGCGCGAAGCTCGCCGCGATCATGGCGTACATCCACAAATAGTCCTGCGGGTAGAAGCGGGCGATGTCGGCGAACGGGTAGACGACGCAATCGGCGGGGCAGAACGGCCCAGAGCGGGCCGGCGCCAGGACGATGGCGGCGGCGACGGGCGACAGCGCCAGGATAAGCGAGGACCAGAAGACGGCAAGGCGGGCTGCTCCGCGTTCGGCATGTTCGGTCATTGCGCACTCCCCCCGGGTTTGCTGCGCGATACCTTATGCTCCGCCCAGACTAGCGCGCGGAGCGACCGTCCGCGTTGATGCAGCACAACCCTGCGAGCCGGCGGATTCTGCCGGCCCCGAACCATCGGACCGGAATCTTTTGCCGCGTCCCGGGGGAGCAGGACAGCCGCCTCGCCCGGAATCGCCCGCAAATGCTGGCGTCCCGATCTGGCACAGAATATGCGAGTCATGGGACAGCACAGAGGACCCCGGACAGATTCCGGGATGGAAACCATGACATCGATCGGCGTCGTCAATTCCTATTCGAGTTATTCGTCCAGCAGCACCAGAAGCGCGAGCAACGCCGCAAGCTCCGGTTCCGCCGGCAAGTCGGCGGCCTCGTCCGGCAGCTCCTCATCGAGCGCCGCGAACGTGACGCTGTCGCCTGAGGCCCAGGCAGCGCTGTCGACCAAGAGCTTTCTCGAAGTGATCAAGGAAGCGCGGGAAAGCCTGACCGGCCTCATCAAGGACGCCGGAACCGATGGTCCCTACAAGGACGGCAAGCTCGCCATCGACATGTCCGGGTTCGACCGAAGGGATTTGTGGGCCATTGCCAGCAACACCGACGGCACATTCACCGACGACGAGATCAAGGTTGCCGGCGCCGAGATGACCGGACGTTTCGACGACGCCATGACAGGGCCGTTCGCGGTCTACAAGGTCACCGGCCATATCAACAAGCTCTATCAGGCGGCCAAGACCTTTCTGGACGGCGCCTCGACCGAGGAAAAGGCGGGATCCGATTGGAAGGCGCAGTATGCGGCGGTCGAGAAGGCCCTCGGCGAGCTTGCGACCTCGCCGACGAAATGGCCCAATGTCGACGATGACCCGGTCACCGATTACATCGCCCGAGCCGCCGCCGACGATATCGGCCACGCCCAGGACTTCTCCAGTCTTGCCGACCATGCGCGCGCGGCGCTCGACCAGCAGATCGCCGCGGCGGCGGCGCAGGGCAAGTCGCTCAATTTCTCCAAATACCAGAAGCACGGCATCAAGGCTGACTTCTCGGACTTCTCAAGCCGGTCGTTGTCAGCGATCGTTCTCAATCAGGGCAACCAGTTCTCAATCCAGGAGATCTCCGCCGCCAAGGAAGAGATTTCCAGCCGTGGCCGCCAGGTTCTGATGAGCTGCATTTCCGATGCCGGCCGCACGTCGAGCCCGACGGCGATGGCCGAAAACATCATTTCGGCCTATTCCTCCCTGTCCTCCGAGGAACGGCAAGCGGTGGGTTGGGACGACTCGCTCTATCAGGCAGCGGTGTCCAACTACAAAAGTGCCAGCTACATCGCCAGCATGTTCTCCAACACCGGCACCAATTCGCTGCTCGGCGCGTTGTCCTCGGGCTCGTCTCCGACCAGCGGCTTCTCGAGCCTGGCGAGCCTTCTGGCTTCGTCCTGAGACGGGCACCAGTCGGCCACTCCTGACCATAAGGTCTGAAATACAGGTCGTTTTTGTCGCAGAACGTTACAGGGATTTAACTCAGGTTCGTCGGTTCGCTCCGACATAGTGCAGCGGGGGCGCACTGGTGCCCGCCCCTGCGAGATGGTTCGCCACCCTACGGCAAACCCGGCCAAGGCCGATGGCAAATGCCACTCGCAACGCCACCGGAGTGATCCAGATGCCCAATGCACCCTCTGTCAGCCGCCCTCGCTCATTTGGCCTGCCTACCTTCATTCTCGTTGTTCTCTACATCGCCCTGACCTTCGGCCCGGCCTTCGCCGCCTCGCTGATCGGTGGTGCCAATGCCCCGACCTACTGGCCGCTGCTCGCCCGTGTTTCGGGTATCGCGGCACTGGCCATGTTCCTGATGCAGTTCGTCACCTCGGGCCGTTACGAGACAATCTCGGGACGTATCGGGCTCGACCGCTCGATGAGCTTTCACCGCGTCGCCGGCTATGGCGCGGTGCTGATGGTCGCCGTCCACATCACCGCATTCCTGCTGCGTGGACGGGCCGTCTGGTCTGTCGAAACGCTATGGGCGCGGTTTGTCGGCTATCTCGTCGATCCGGACATGCTGACCGGCGTCATCGCCATCGCCTTGGCACTGGTTCTGGTGCCGGCGGCTGTGTGGCTGCGGCGCGGGCCTCTGCCCTATGCCGTCTGGCGGGTGTTGCACGGACTGCTGGCGCTCGGCATTGGCGGTTTCGCTTTGCACCATGCCATCACCAACGCTCGCTTCGCCTCGGATATCTATGGCTCGACGACCATCTATCTGCTTGCCGGCATCGCGGTGCTGGCCCTTGGTTCGGTCCACCTGATCCGGCCGTTCTGGGCCTACCGCAAGGGCTTCCGGGTCAAATCTGCCCGCGATCTCAACCCGAGCGTCACTGAACTCGTGCTCGAAGCGCCCGAAGCCAGCCGGTTCAGCTTCGCCGCCGGCCAGTTCGCCTGGTTGACCGTCAACGGGCGGCACACCATCACCGACAATCCGTTCTCCATCGCCTCGGCGCCGTCCGAACTGCCCGAGCTGAAATTCCTCATCCGCAAGGTCGGCGACATGACCAATGCCGTGTGGCAGCTGCAGCCAGGGCAGAAGGTCGGTGTCGACGGTCCGCATGGCAGCTTCTCCCTCGCCGAGGCCGGGCCCGGTCCGCTGGTGTTGATCGCCGGCGGCATCGGCATTGCGCCGATCCGCTCGATCCTGAAGCATATCGAGTTAAGCGGCGACAGCCGTCCGATCCGCCTGCTGGTCACGGCCCGTTCGCCCGGCGACCATATCGTTCGTGCCGAAATCGAGGACATGCGCCAGGGCCGCGACATGGAGGTGCTCTATGTCGTCGAGGATAGCGAGGGCGAGCCGGGCTTTGCGCAGAACTTCAGCCATGGCCGATGCGAGCGGAAATTTGTCGCGCAAATACTGAAGGATATCGACAGGTCTGAATCCACCGCCTTCGTCTGCGGTCCGCCGAAAATGATGGATGCCGCCGTCTCTCACCTCCTCGCGCTGGGCTTGAGGCAGAACCAGATCGTCATGGAGCGCTTCGACTACAATGGCGCGAAGGATCCAATCAGCGCACGGCTCAGACGGAAATTCCTAGCCTTGCTGGCCGTCATCTTCATCGGCACTGCCGGGCTGGCATGGTGGGTGTTCGATACGGGGGTGCTCAGGAGCGGTGATGGTACCTATCTCCGCTCGCCAGTGCCGGAGGGCGGGGCGAGCGATGTGAGGGGCAAAGGCGGCGGCCTCCATCGTGGCGGCGGTGGCGCCAACCACGACTAGACTGCGCGCTACCCGCGTCTTTGCGCGACAAGCACCCGGAGTGCGACCCGTCGATGCCCTGCCGAAAGCGGGTTTTGCGGCGATCGCGTCTGGTGTTGGCAAGTCCCGATTTCAAGGTTGGTTTCATCACGTTGTCGCCATTGCAGTCCAACGTGCCTGTTCGCATATGCCAATCGTGACGGCGCGGGCCGCACACCGAAGCGCGTTGCATCAGGAGCTATCCATGACCGTCCAGTTTTCTGTCCATGGCCCCACCAAGGGCCTCGGCAGTGCCAAACGTCTTGCCGCCGCCAGCGCCACTGCGCTGCTCTTGTCTTCCGCCCCATTGGCGGCGCATGCCGAGGACGCGATCGGCAACGGCCTGCAGGACATCATCGACACGGTGCTGGCCGAATCCGGCGGAAAGGTTTCCGGCGTGCTGCTCCATGTCAGCCACCCCAAAAAGGGTGAATGGACCCTATCCACCGGCGTCAGCGACCGCGAGACCGAGGCACCCTTGTCGCCTTATGCGCACTTTCGCGGTGGCAGCCTGATGAAGCCCCTGCTTGCCTCCCTCACCATGCAGCTGATTGAAGACGGCAGGCTGTCGCTTGATGCGACCATGACCGAACTACTGCCGGCCGACATCGCCGGCCAGTTCGAGAACGCCAGCCAGATCACCCTTCGCATGCTCCTGAACCACACCGGCGGCATGCCCGAATGGATGACCCCGGATATCCGCATGGCCTTCGCCGCCAATCCAACGCGCCAAAGGTCGAATGCCGAAATCCTCGCCAGCGCAGCGTCGCAGGAGCCGGTTTTCGAGCCCGGTGCAGGCTGGTCCTATTCCAACACCGACTACACGCTCATCGCCATGATCATCGAAGGCGTGCTCGGCCAGCCGTGGCGCGAAGCGGTGACGGAGCGGGTGCTTGTCCCACTCGGGATGTCGGACACCTTCCTGCCCGAACCGGGCGACACCGGCATGCCGGAGAACACATTTCACGGCTATCTCGACCTCGGCAGCGGGCCAGTCGACATCACCGCAGCCGATCCGTCGATGGCCGGGGGCGGCGGCGGAGGTGCGTTGGTGACGACGACCACGGATCTCGTTGATTTCCTCGACGGGCTGCGCAGCGGATCGCTGTTCACCGATCCGGCGACTTTTGGCGAGATGACCACGCTCGTTCCCGCTTCCGGTCCTGGCGGGCAGGACGGCTATGGTCTCGGGCTGACGCATTTCACCTTCGACAGCGGTCACGAACTGATCGGCCACACCGGCGGCACGGCAGGCTATTTCTCTATTGTCGGCTACATCCCCGATCTCAACCTCACCATCGCCGTGTCGCAGAACGACATGTCGGCCTATCCGGACGCCGTGCTGGCACCGGTGATTGCGCTGATGGAACGCGAACTGGCCGACTAGGCGCGTCGAAAACCAGCCAGAGCAGGCGTTTTGATCCGCCGGAAGGGCGCCCTACGCTCTAGAACCCCCGCTGCCGGCGGATCGATTCATAGGCGTCATTGATCGCAGCCATGCGGGCGGTGACGATCGGGATCATTTCCGCCGGCACACCCTTGGCGAGCAGCAGGTCCGGGTGGTGTTCGCGCGCCAGCTGGCGATAAACCCGCTTCACCTCCTCGTCCGGCGCATTCTTGCTGAGCCCAAGCGCGAAATAGGGACTCTCTGCATCGCCGCCGACCAGATATTGGGCGACGATCTGCTCGAAGCGCGCCTCATCAAAACCGAATATGTCACTGACGGTCTTGAGATATTCGAGTTCGGCTTCGTGGATCAGCCCGTCGGCGGCAGCGATCTGGAACAGCGCGTCGAGCACATGCTCGAGCATCTCCGGCGTTTCTGCGAACCAGCGCCGGACCTTGCGGGCATAGGCTTCGTAACCCGCCACATCCTGCTGGGCGAGCTGGAACAGCTTCTCGATCTGCTCGAACTGATCCGGGGAAACATCGACCAGGCTATGGAAGGCACGCACCTCGGTCGCCGTCACCACGCCATCGGCCACGGCCATTTTGGCGCTCAGTCCGACAAGGGCAATGGTGAAGGCCGCTTCGCGTCCGCCCGGTAGCCAGTTGTCGGGATCGAGCGCATTGGCCAGCGACCCGGCGAGCCCGGTACGCCGGGAAAACGAGCCAACAAGTTCACCGATCGATTGCCAGATCGCCATAGCGTCCTCGCGCTGATTCCGGGCGGCCAAAAGGACTCACGCCTGCCAGCCATCATTGACGGCGCGCACAATGTCCATAGACAGCCGAAAAGGCAAATCCGGCACCAACTCCTGCGCGCGCCGGCGAGAAGCTGTCTAGCGCCCCGGCCCTGTCGCAGCGGTCTTGGGCGGGGTGTTGACCCAATCGCTGAAGAAAATGGCGTTGTCGGGGCGGATTTCCGGCACCGGCTCGGGTGGCACAAAAGAAGTTCGCGCAACCGGCGGACCTTTGCGGCTGAGCGGGGGCGCCGGATAGGGAATGGAAGCGGGCGGCACCAGCTCGGGCGTCGAGAAATCGAGCGGGGCCGTGGCGACGGTGGCAAGATCGTCATCGATGACGGCGGCTGGAACATCGCCCGACGGCGGGCTGATGGTGCTGCGAAGGCCAATATCCGTCGACGCAAGGGGCGGTGTCGGTTCAACCGGCGCAACTGTCTCGTCCGGCGACGAAAACAACACGTCGCGCACCCGCGCTGCAATCACCGAGGAGACACGGTCCGGATCTGCCGTCCCGGTCGGCTCTGTTGAAGGTTCGGGGTTATCGGCACTGGTCGCGACATCTGCGTTGATCGTGGCGTCGGGACTGGCCATGACATCGGCGCTGGTCGTGACCTCAGAGATGACAGCATCGGTATCGAGCGTATCGATCTCCGCCGGTTCGGCGGGCGTGTCACCACTGTCGAGCACGATGATCGACGGCGTCGGCGGTGCGGGTGGTGTTTCGCTTACCGCGTCAGGAGCGCGCGTCAGAACTGTCACGCTCGGCAGGCTGTCGTCTTCGTCGGGTTTGGTCGCATTCGCTACGTCCGGCGTTGCCGATGGCGGCAGTGGGCCGAACGGCGCCGCATCGCTTGCGGTTTTGTCCGAACCCGACTTCCAGGCGGAAGCGGCGCTGTCGTTAGCAGGCACGGTTGCGACGCCGGCGGTGTCGTCGACGCGACGGTTGAGCATGTCGAAGCCGGGAATACCGACGATGAGCAAAAGCGCACCCCAAGCCAGTGCGCCCGAGAGCCGTCTGTCCATCGGCCACCTCACGGATCTTGCGCGCCCCCGCGCCCCTATCTCATCGGGCGGGAACGTGGCGGTAATGTGGTTTGCGCGCCTGCTCAACCCCGGAAATCCGGGGACAGTTTGCCGTAGGCCGAAGCGCGAGCCCTGCGCAGCCGCCCTTATGCGTCTTGTGCCGTCATACGCGCGGCAAGCGGCAGGATGAGATTGGCGCGGTTGAGCGTGAAGACATGGAAAGTGCTGACGCCATTGGCATGAAGGTCATCGACCTGGGTGTCGAGAAACTCGGTAGCGATTTCGGCATGGGCCGGGTCGGCGGACTCGACGCCATCGAACCGCGCCCTGAGCGCGTCCGGTATCGCCGCGCCACAGCGTGCCGCAAAGTTCGAAACCTGCTTGAACGAGTGGATGGGCTGGATGCCGGGGATGATGGGCTTGGAAATGCCCGCCGCCGCCGCGCGGTCGCGCAGCCGGTAGAAATCGGCATTGTCGAAGAACATCTGGGTGATGGCCCGGCGGGCTCCGGCATCGAGCTTGCGCTTGAGATTGTCGATCTCGGCGTCCCAGTCCGGGCTTTGCGGATGCTTTTCGGCATAGGCGGCGACCGAGACGTCGAAATCGCCAAGCGCCATGATGCCCTCGACCAGTTCCGCGCCGCTGCGATAACCTTCGGGGTGAGGCACGAAAGGCGCGCCGATGCCCTCGGGCGGATCGCCCCTGAGCGCGACGATGCGCGTCACGCCGGCATCGCGATAGCCGAGGACGACGGCGTCGATCTCTTCGCGGCTGGCGCCGACGCAGGTCAGGTGGGCGGCCGCGGTGATGCCGGTTTCGTTGGTGATCTTGGAGACGAGCCGCAAAGTGCGTTCGCGCGTCGACCCGCCGGCACCATAGGTCACCGAGACGAAATTCGGCTTGAGCGGCGCGAGCCGGTGCAGCGTGCCCCAGAAGCGGTCTTCGGCATCATCCGTCTTTGGGGGGAAGAATTCGAAGCTGAAGTGGGTCCGGGATGCGGGATCGGTCATGACTGGTGCTCTGCCTTGGGGGTGGTGGTCCGGGACGGAACGAGTGCGTAAAGGCACACGGTCAGCCCGTCCGGCGTGGCGCGGTTGGCAAATTCGCGTGAGGCGGCGATTTCCAGCCCGGCTGCTTCTGACCATGTCTGCATCTGCGCCCGCGACAGGCCGAGCCGACGGTGGGCATGGTCAACGCGCAGCACCTCGCGGTTGTGCGGCGCAAAATCGACGACGAGAACCCGTCCGTCGGGCGTTAGCATTCTCGCGGCGTTGTCGATGACGACGCCCGGCTCCTCAAGGTAATGCAGCACCTGGTGCAGGATGACGAGGTCGGCCCCCTCCCCGACATCGATCGGATCGGCGATGTCGGCCTGGCGCACCTGCGCATGTCCGACACCGGCTTCCGAGAGCTTGGCGCGGGCCACCGCGATCATCTCGCGGCTCGAATCGATGCCGAGCCCATAGCGATAGTGCGGCGCCAGCAGTTCGAGCATGCGACCGGTCCCGGTCCCGAGGTCGACCACCCTGTCGAGCTTGCGCTCCCGGGCCATGTCAAGGATCGCCGCCTCGATTTCGGTTTCGGGAACATGCAGGCTCCTGACCACGTCCCAGTCACCGGCGATGGTGGCGAAATAGGCGGCGGCGCGGGCGGCATGGGCGGCGCGGATGGCAATCAGCTTGTTGCGATCATTGACCACGATCGGGTCATCATGGTCGAGCCGCGCCAGCATGGCGCGGGCCAGCGCCTCGTTGGAATCGTGGTCATTCAGCCGGTAATAGGCCCAGGCACCTTCGGCGTGGCGTTGAGCCAGACCGGCATCGGCGAGAAGCTTGAGATGCCGCGAGACACGCGGCTGGCTCTGGCCCAGGATATCGGTGACGTCCTTGACCGAGAGCTCGCCTTCGGCCAGAAGAGCCAGCATCCTCAACCGCGTCGGCTCACTCGCCGCTTTGAGCGTCGCTATCAATTCGCCAAGCCGCGCCATACTACGCCCCTCACTAGACATAAAGATATCTTTATATCTAATTTGGCTACGGGGTCCAGCACAAAGCACGAAAGCGCTCCATTGCGGGTCGGCAGTTTCGTGGTTTGCCCGGCTGTCCGACATCCGCCAGACGCTCACATGAAAAAGGCCGGCATTTGCCGGCCCTTTCGGAAATCATTGTGCCAGCCTTCAGGCTTCGGCGGCGTGAACGGTGGTCTTCTTGCGGAAGGCGTGGGCGCGCCAGAGCCGGAAGATACCGCGGGCCTCGTCCGAACTCAGAGCCTCGTAGCGCTGCAGAACGTTGTCGAGTTCCTGCTTGCTCGGAGCATCGCGCCACGGCAGGGCGGCAAAGACCGACGGAACAAGCTCGGGATCCATGCCCATGGCCCTCAGGGAGATGGTCACGGCGACGTAGTCCTGGGTCGACAGCCATTTCAGCAGCACTTCGGCCGGAACGTTGAGCATCATGGTGAGGCTCGAGGCGACATGGTGGCCGTAGCCGAAGCGCGCGAAGCGGGCCAGGGTACGCATGTCGATCTGTTCGCGATCGGAGAGTGCCTTGACCTGATTCCAGGCCAACCGCCATTCCTGCGCCGAGAAACCGGCGCGGTTCTTGATGCGGCCATAGGCAATCGCCTTGGCGTTCGACATGGCGTTTTCATCGGGAACCTTGGCCTTGAGGCCGAGATTGTCGAGCACGCGCTGACCGGCGGTTCCGATGGCGGAACCGACCTTGCCCCAGTCGATATCGGCGCGGCCGCGCAACTGCTTGGCCATTTCGCCGTCATTGGCAGCCCGCTCGACCATCTTGCCGATGGCAAAGGTACCGAGATTGGCCGATTCATTCTTGACCAGCCGGTCGATCGAATCCTTGCCGCCGTGTTCGGCAATGGCGTCGCCGACGCGCTCTCCGACGAAAGTGCGGCTGGCAATGGCGACACGATGGTCTTCGCTGGACGAAGACACGATGTCGATCAGATCATCGTCGGACAGGACCTTGGAGAACTCCAGCAGCGGCCGCGCCACCTCGATCTCGTCACGAGCCAGCTTGACCACGACGCCACCCGGGGCGCGATCGAGCGGCGACAAGATCTTGGCGACATGTGCACGCGCTTCGGTTTCAACCAGATCGGCCAACTGGCACAGCACCGTGTCGTACTGGGCCACCTGTTGATCGTCGCAGCGCTCCGAAGTGATCGAGAACAGCGCCGCCATATTGCGGAACAGCTGATCGGTTTCGGTGGCACTCGCTTCGCCCTGCAATACGCGAAATGAGGAAAACGCGTTGGGCACGGAAGCGACTTCAGACATTAGGATTCTCCACGGCTCTTGCCTGCTTGCACCCTGCCATACGTGTTTGCACCCTCCGTAAAGCGACAAGGGCAGGTTTGATTAAATTTCTAGCTATCGGAAATGCGTCCGAAGACGCCGCAGCTTAGAGCCGGGCCGGCCGCGCGCGACGGGCATGCATCAGCGAATCCGCGCTGAACACCGCCAGAGACACCCAGATCAGGGCGAAGCTGACGAGCTGATTAATGTTCATCGGCTCTCCGAAAACGAAGATCGCCAGCAAGAAGTGTCCGGACGGCGCCAGATACTGGAACATGCCGATGGTTGCGAGCTTCAGGCGCTTGGAAGCGTAGGCGAAAAGGATGAGCGCAATAGATGTTGCCGGCCCGGTGAACACCAGCCAGCCCAACAACCAGAGATCGGTCAGCGCGCTCGGTCCCTCGGTGATGATCGAGTAGATCAGATAGCCGAGCGCCACCGGCAGCAGCACCATGGTTTCGACGAACAGACCCGGCACGGAGCCGACGTTCGCCGTCTTGCGGAAGTAGCCGTAAAACCCGAATGAAAAGGCAAGCCCGAGACTGACCAGCGGCAACCCGGAGATGCCGGTGGCCAGAATGCCAACGGCAACAAGAGCAATGATGAGCGCCACGGTATGTCCCCGGCTCAATCGTTCGCCGAGCAGCACCACGCCGATGGCAATCGATACCAGCGGATTGATGTAGTAGCCGAAGCTGATTTCGAGCACCTGCTGGTTGTGCACCGCCCAGACGAAGATCAGCCAGTTGGCCGTCAGCAGCAATGCCGAGATCGCCATCGAGCGCATCGTCTTGGGATCGGACAGCGCCACCTTGACTTCGTTGAGGCGCTTGCGCTGCCACAGCAGGGCGCCGACAAACACGAAGGACCAGATGATGCGGTGCACGATGATCATCAGCGGCGCGACTGCGTCGAGCAGCCGGAACAACAGCGGAAACAGCCCCCACATGCCGTATGCACCAAGCGCGGCGAGCCCGCCATTGCGGCGGTCTTCCGGGCTGTCGAAAATCGGGGGCGGAGGAGTCGTGGTCATGATCACTCCATGCCAGCAATTTCACTGGTGCGCCAGATGCGCTTTGTCGCCCGGAGCAATTTCCGCTCACCTGCCAACGACAGCCCCCGAACTCAATCATGACTGCGACCACTGTCGCATCCGCGCTGGTGCAAATGCGAATTTCACAATGACTTGATATCAATCAAATCGACGCTCAAGACAGCCAATAGCGTCGGATTGGGCACTCAGCCCATGAGGACGTTGCCATGTCTGCCGAGGGGGGCTCCGGCATGCTGCCGCGCGAGTTGACGGCAGCCGTCGATGTGTCTTGCGGGTCGACCGACGAATGCCCGGCGGGCACTGCCGGTTTGTCATTTGCCCATGCGCATCGCCTCAAGTCACGCCTCCCCTCCGACTGCATCCCGGCACGGCACAAGGCGCGAACGCAAGGCGCCCCATACACACTGCAGGCGCTCGACCTGCGCGATGCCGGGACACGCCGCGCCGTCGTCTGGATCGCGGCGAGGCCATTTGCGGTTCTGGTGGGTTTCACACTCTCCGGACTGGTGTTTTTTCCGCTATGGCTGGGTGTTCCGGTCATGCTCGCCGACACGCGCAGCCGGCTGAAGGACTATCTCCGGTTCAGAGACTGCAAGTTCAGCGCCCGCCGGGCCCGACAGCTCGGCCGCTCCTGGTGCAGCCGGGCGGTGGCCGAAGCGATCTGGCCGGAAGCCAGCGCCTATTATCGCCGCCTCGGCTACCGGTTCTGGCACATATTCCCGGACGGCGCGCCGATGGTGTTTTTCGACATCCGCTTCATCCGCTCGATCATCGGGCTTTAGAACAGCTTCGGCCTGCTAACCCGGCACGGGCCGTCCCTTTGCTGCTTTCGCCTGACCTTTACGGCCGCGCCCGCTCTCAGATGGGTGACAGGCGGAAAAGCGCGCTACCATGCGCCGCAAGCGTGGCTGCAACCGATCCGGTCATACGGCCAATATCCTTGCCCGCCCAGAGATCGCGCACCGAGACGGCGTCGGTGATGCCGAGTCGAGCGAGCGGGAACGAAAGCGTGTTGTCCTCGTCCGTGACGTTGAACATGGCGAGATAGGCATCGCCGCTTTCGGGCTCGCGCGCCGACCAGAAACGGGCACCATCCAGCTCGAAATGCGGCTGGTTGTCGGTGCTCGACTGATCGACTGCCAGCACCTCCCGGTTGGTCAGCAGCCGCAACGTTTGCGCATCAAGATGACGGAGGTCGCCACCCATGATCAGCGGCGAGCGGGTGATGGCCCACAGCGTCATCAGCGTTTGTTGCTCGTCCGGCGTGAAAGCGGTGTCGCGCTGCCCGAGCGCCAGCCGGCCGAGCGGCAGCATGTCCGGGTCCGGCCAGGCGCCGGTGCGTCGATAGGGATTCCAGTTCTCCAACCGGGTGAATTGCGGTTCGAGCAGCTTCCACTCGTCCCACAGGTCGTCGCTGATCCGCCACATCTGGGCGTGCTTGCGCACATGCTCACCCCTACTGACCGGCGTCTCGCCGGGCGACAGCGACAGCACCATGGGACGTCCGGTCTTGGCGATGGCCTTGTGCACCGCTTCGATCTCGGCGGCATGCGCGTCATAGGGGCGGCTCATGTCGTCGAGCTTGATGAAATCGACACCCCACTCGGCATAAAGCGCGAAAATGGAGTCGTAATAGGCCTGCGCCCCGGGCTTTTGCATGTCGAGCCCATACATGTCCGGGTTCCAGGAGCATACCGAGTTCCTGTCGGCGATATCTGCCGCAGTGACCGAAGTGCCGAGCACCGGCAGGTTCAGTTCGACGGCTCGGCGCGGGATGCCGCGCATGATGTGGATGCCGAACTTGAGCCCAAGCCCATGGACATTGGCCGCGATCTCAGTGAAGCCTCGGCCATTCGCTGCGGAAGGGAAGCGGTTGAGCGCCGGTATGCAACGGCCCCACTCGTCGAGCGTCGTTTTCGGCTTTTTCGAATACTCGTAGCTCGATGCGCCCGGCTCGTACCACTGGATGTCGATGGTGAAAACATCATAGCCGAACGGCAGCAGTTTTTCGGCCATGATCGCCGCCGTTTCGAGGGCCTGGTCCTCGGTGATGGTGGTGGCGAAGCTGTTCCATGAATTCCACCCCATGGGCGGGGTCGAGGCCAGTGTCTGGCTCATTGTTCTTTCTCCTCGGTGCCGAAACCGGAGCCAGGCGGCGACCGGACGTGCAGACATTTCAACCTAGCGCCGTAGCGGCCCGGTCGTCGTTCCGGGAACTCATGCATTTGTTCTGGAATCTTAGGGTGCCGGCGAATGCCCTAAGTGCGAAGGCCTGACCAGCCATATCGGCACCACTCAACCACGGTTGAACCGGCCATGGCTGATGCATCGAAAGGAGGAGCCGGGCCACTCGATATGGCGTTTTTCTAATTGTATACAAACAGACGAAGAATATTACCGAATAGAACAAGTGATCATCATGTTCATTCCAAATTCCCAGTCAAAAACTAACCGCGCATAAACCGAAATCGTCTAGAACTAGCTGGTTTGTATATCGAGGTCGCTATGTCAATCGATATCCCCACCATGGCATTGATGATCGCTTTCCTGCAGATTGTCAGCGGCACGATTTTGATTGCGGCATCGTTCTTTTACCGCGACGAGCCTGCCGGTTTCTGGTGGGGAGCCTCCCATATCGTGCTGGCGCTGGGCGTCGGCCTGTCGATTGTCGGCGGCATTCAGAATGCCGACTGGATCACCGCGCTTGCCTTTGTCGCCTTCATCGCCTGTGCCGGCATGCAGTGGCATGGCACGCGATTGCTGACCGGGTCTCCATCCCATCTGCCGATAGCACTGGCTGGCCCGGTGCTGATCGCCCTGATCAATCTGGCGCCTGCCGGCGATGCCTTGCCGATGATGCGCGGCATTGCGGCAACCGTGCTCAACCTCAGCTACTTCATCGCGTCGCTGATCGTGCTGGTGCGCCCGCCCCGGGAGAAGCTGGCGGCCTATCTGCCCCTGGCCGTGCTGTTTGTCGCCAATATCGTTGCCCTGGGCCTGGGGCCGTTCGGCGGCCTTGGCAGCGCCGAAACCGGTCTTCCGCCGCTCCTGAGCATTGGCGGGCTTATCTATATCGAGGGACAGCTGTTCGTCATCGGAACCACCGTTTTCGTGGTTGCAGCGATGCGCGAACGCAAGGAAATCCTCAGCCGAACGGCAGCGACCACCGATCATCTGACGGGTTTGGCCAACCGCCGATCGTTTTTCGAACGCGGTGAAAGACTGGTGCAGCGCAGCCAGGCCAGCGGCGCCCTCCTCAGCGTCCTGATGATCGATCTGGATCACTTCAAAACGGTCAATGACCGTTTCGGCCACGCAATAGGCGACGAGACGCTGGTCAAGTTCGCCGAGATCAGCGGAACTGTTCTGCGCCCGAGCGACATCATCGCCCGTATCGGTGGCGAGGAGTTCGCCGTCCTCCTACCCGGAAGCAGCATCGAGGCCGCGACCGCGCTGGCCGAGCGCCTGCGCCTCGCCTTCCAGACAGCGGCAACGCTGATGCACGGACACGCCCTCAATGCCACGCTGAGCGTTGGCGTCACCGCCAATTTGCCCGGCGCCAATCTCGATGAACTGATCAAGCTGGCCGACGATGCGCTCTATTCTGCCAAGCTCAACGGCCGCAACCGGGTCGAACTTGCAACGCCGAGCATGCCCGATGCGCCCAAGCATGTGACGCAGATCGCCTGACGGCGGCTCGCCCGGCATTGCCTTTGTTTGGCCTTCGGTGGTAAATCTTTTTGCATGATCAAAGCGCCTGATAGTGTTGCGCATTTCGGAATGCAGGACAGAAAACTTCTGCCGGGCCGCTTTTTCATGGCATTGAGCGGCGCTGTTCTCACGCGCCTATCATAATCCTCAGGTGGGCCTTCGCCCGCCATTTTCTGCTTTTGAAGATGTTTGACGGATGAGCACGGAAAGCCCTGCTCGTCTGTGGAATTGAATGAGGATTACATGCCTGTCTGGGTTGCGATAACACTCACCGCCGCCTTTTTGCAGAACATACGCTCGGTGCTGCAAAAGCATCTGAAGGGCGCCATGGGCACCACGGGGGCAACCTTTGTGCGCTTTGCCTTCGGGGTGCCTTTCGCCTTCATTTTTCTCATTGGTTATATGAGCCTCACCGGCAAGACGCTGCCAGAACTATCAACGCCGTTTCTCATATGGATGGTGGTTGCAGCACTGTCGCAGATTTTCGCGCAGGCGCTTCTGGTCCATATGTTTTCCTTCCGCAATTTTGCAGTGGGGACAGCCTATTCGCGGACGGAACCGGCGCAGGCGGCGCTGTTTGCGTTGTTGTTCTTGGGCGAGACCATTCGCCTGGCAGCCGTCGTTGCCATTCTCATCGCGGTTGCCGGTGTCATGCTGATTTCGGTGGCGCGGACACCGTTTTCCATGCGGTCGCTTTTGACCTCAACATTCAGCCGTTCGTCGATGCTCGGGCTGACCTCGGGCGCGCTGTTCGGTGTGGCAGCGGTTGGCTATCGCTCCGCATCGCTGGCGCTCGTGCCGGGATTACCCGCGCCGGATTTCATTCTTCAGGCGGGCTTTACCCTTGCCTGCGCCATTTCATTTCAGACCATCGTGATGGCGATCTGGATTGCGCTGCGCGAGCCGCATGAATTCGGCAATGTGGCGCGGGCGTGGAAACCATCGCTTGCAACCGGCTTTGTCGGTGCATCCGCATCCTTTGCCTGGTTCATGGCGATGACATTGCAACAGTCGGCCATCGTGAAGGCACTGGCGCAGGTGGAAATGCTTTTCACGTTCGCAAGTTCGGTGCTGATCTTCAAAGAAAGAATCAACCGGCTTGAGGTGGCAGGCTGTGGTTTGATCGTGGCTGGGATTCTGGTCTTGCTGTTGTTTTAGCGGAAGGGCGCACAAGCGCTCGGACAAGGCGCCAGCCCGGACCAGCGCTGGCCAGCGATCAAGGCAGGTGGCACGACAAGACGAACGCCACCCCGGATCGACTCCGGGATGGGCCAATTTCGATCATGACGCTGAAACCAAGCTGATCGCAGGCAATCGCGTCACGGCATGAAGGCACTAACCAAACCGCCGAACCAGCCAGTCGAAGACCGTTGCCTGCCACAGGCTCATGGCTCCCAGCTGGCAGTGCTCGCCGCCACCGGATTGCTTGGAGTAGACGACCTTTTCGACCGACCGGGCGTTGACCAGGGCATCGGCGAAGGCATCGGCCTGCGCCACCGGAACGAAGTGATCGACTTCGCCAGCCAGAATGAGCACGTCGCCCGTGATCCGGTCGGAGACATCGGCAAGCGCGTAGAGCTTGGTCGTGTCGACAAACGAGGCGACATCCTGTTTGCCGAAGACCCAAAGCCCGTTGGCGAGCATCCATTTGACGCCCGGGATATCACGCGCCACCGGATGGGCGGCAAGAGCGCGAAACGGCTCAACGATTTCACCGCAGTCGAACAAGACGTCAAAGGCGATGACGCCATCGATGCGCGGGTCGTATGCAGCCGCCCGCGGCGCCAGATAGCCGCCAAGGCTAATGCCGAGCAGGACCATCTTGTCGTGCCGGGGGAAATTGGCAGTGAAGTGATCCAGCAGCGCCGATGTCGGCTTTTCCCATTCATGGGTGAAATAGATCTGCTGCTCGCGCAGCATGGCACCCTGCCCCGGCCCTTCATAGGTCAGCACGTCATAGCCACGCTCGTTGGCGTCCTTGCCGATGAAGAAATAGAGCTCTTCCAGCGAGCTGTCATAGCCGCCGACGACAACGATGAGCGGCTTGTCCTGCCCGCCCGGCGCCGGATAGTAGATCGCATTGATGTGGCCGGTCTCATAAGGAACGGAAAAGCGCTCGAAGTCGACGCCAAGCTCTGTCAGCCCGGCATTAAAATCGGAGATCTGCCGTTCCCAGGCGATGTCGCGGCGCGGGTCCGACGGCGACAACAGGAATTCGGCCGTCCGCCAGTAGGTGTGCGCCCGCTTCAGCGCCAGTCCCTTGCTGATGCGATCCTGACAGCTTTCGGCAAGGGCCTCGCAATTCCGGGCCGTTTGCGCGAAAGCCTCGTACCAGGCACTCTCGTCGCCTTCCGGGATGGTGGCGATGGTTTGCAGGACCTCATTGATGTCGGCCGCTCCGACAGCGGTATCGCTCAGGACCCGCATGGCCTGGAAGTGATAGGTCTGATCGCCGAACAGGCGATCGACGCCGGTTGGTCTTTTGTCCGTTTCAGTCGCAACGAGATTGTTCATGGCCGTTCTCCTTGGAAGCTTGAGTGAACAGGCCAAGACATACGCGCGCCTCAGGCGTCTCTCTTGATAATACGCGCCATATATTTGATAATCTGCGCCAATGAGCCAGACCTGGATTACCCCACCGAGCGCTGCGTCATCTCTCAATCTGTTGGAGATGACCCTTGAGGCTGCCCGGCGTGCCGGCGTCCTCAGCGCTGGCGAAGTCAATCAACTCAAACGCAGAATCGCCGTCATTCCCTCGGTCGGGCTCGGCAAGGAGCACGTCACCGAAGACGCGCTTCTGGACATTTGGGACGTGCTGGCCCAGCGCTACGGCGGGCCGGAGGTCGGCGCACTCATTGCTCTCAACGCCGATTTCAATACGCTTGGGCTGATAACGGAAGTATCCTTGCAGGCACAGGATCCGGAACAGGTCTATTCCCGGATCGCCCGCTACAATCGCCTGCTCAACCAACGCTCGACGATAGTGACCCGATCCGAAGGCAATGCACTTTCGGTTTTCTACAGTCACCCCGAAGTGGCACCCAATCGCATCAACGCTCTGGAGGCCGCCATGATCTGCTCGGTGGCGCTGCTTGCGCTGATCCCGCTGCGTTTTTTCGGCACTCCGGTTCAGCCTGTCGCCGCGCGCTTCTTTTGCGCTGCCCCGAACACTCTCGATCTGATGAAGCAGATATTTGGGTCGAAGCTGCGCTTTGATCAACCGGATGCGATGATCCGGTTCAACCGTGCCCAACTCAGGGGTTTGCGGCACGACAGACGCCCGCAAACCTTGCGCTATCTCGAGATGCTGGCGGAAAGCGATCTTGGCCGGATCGACAGCCTGGCATCGCTCAACTCCCAGGTTCGCGCGCTGGCCGAGGCGATGTTGGCGGGCGGAGCGCCCACTCACGCGGATGTGGCCAGAACCCTCGGCCTGTCGCCACGCAGCCTGCAGCGCAGACTCGCGGAGGATGGCACTTCGTATTCTGCCATCCTCGACGAGTTGCGCAGAAACAAGGCGCATCAGCTGCTGCGGTCTGGTCGCTATGCGCTTTCGGAAATCACCTACATGCTCGGGTACACCGATCAGGCGGCTTTCTCGCGTGCAGCAAGGCGCTGGTTCGGCACACCGCCGCGCACTCTCAGGGGCGCCGCAGCGGAAGCCCCCGAGTAATTTTCGTTCTCAACCCCGCCTTGCGAGAGAACGCCTTACCGCGTCAGCGGCTTGTACTTCATCCGGTGATGATTGACCGAATCCGCGCCCAGCCGCTTGATCTTGTCCTTCTCATAGTCCTCGAAATTGCCCTCGAACCACTCGACATGGCTGTCGCCTTCGAAGGCGAGCATGTGGGTGGCGAGGCGGTCGAGGAACATGCGGTCGTGGCTGATGATCACGGCGCAACCGGCGAATTCCTCCAGCGCCTCTTCGAGCGCCGCAAGGGTTTCGGTGTCGAGGTCGTTGGTCGGTTCGTCGAGTAGCAGGACGTTGGCGCCCGATTTCAGCATCTTGGCCAGATGCACGCGGTTGCGCTCGCCGCCCGAAAGCTGGACCCGACCTTTTTCTGCTGGTCGGCGCCCCGGAAATTGAACTGCCCGACATGTAGGCGCGCGAGTCTGCGTCTTCGCGCTTGCCGAGGATAGAAGACGTCCATTGCCGTCGCTGATTTCCTCCCACACCGTCTTGTTCGGCGATTGAGCGAATCGCGCGACTGGTCGATATAGCCGAGCACGGCCGTTGTCGCCGACCCGCAAGGATCTCGCCGGCGTCCAGGCATTTCCTGTCCGGTGAGCATGCGAAACAGTGTGGTCTTGCCGGCGCCGTTGGGGCCGATCACGCCGACGATGCCGCCCGGCGGCAGCTTGAAGGACAGATCCTCGATCAACAGCCGGTCGCCATAGGCCTTGCTCACCCCTTCGGCCTCGATGGCGTTGATCGCCCAGGCGCTCGCCCCGACGGAATGACGATCTGCGCCGTCGCCGATTCTGGTGCGTTCCTCGCCCCCCGACCTGGGCCAACAGGTTCGTCGTAGGCCCGTGATACGCGCCTTGGCCCTTGGCCTGGCGGGCGCGGGCGGAAGAACTGGCCCATCCACTCCAGTTCGCGTCTTGCAGGGTCACGCTTGAGGCGGGCCGATTCCTGACGCTCCTCGTGGGCGAGGCGCTTTTCCTTCTGTTCCAGCCAGGACGAATAATTGCCCTCGTACGGAATGCCTCGCCCGCGGTCGAGTTCGAGAATCCATCCCGTGACGTGGTCGAGGAAATAGCGGTCGTGGGTGACGATCATCACCGTGCCGTCGTAATCGCGCAGGAAGCGTTCCAGCCACGCCACCGATTCGGCATCCAGATGGTTGGTCGGTTCGTCGAGCAGCAGCAGGTCCGGCTCATCGAGCAGCAGCCGGCAGAGCGCGACGCGGCGGCGCTCACCGCCGGACAGCGTGTCGACGGCGGCGTCCGAAGGCGGACAGCCGAGGGCATCCATGGCCATCTCGACCTTGCTATCGAGGTCCCACAGGTCCTGGGCGTCGATCTGATCCTGGAGCTTGGCGGCCTCGTCAGCCGTCTCGTCGGAATAGTCCATCATCAGTTCGTTTGTAGCGGTCGAGGATCGCCTGCTTGCCGGCAACGCCGAGCATGACATTGCCCTTGACGTCGAGCGCCGGGTCGAGCTGCGGCTCCTGCGGCAGGTAGCCGACCTTGGCGCCGTCGGCGACCCAGGCCTCACCCATGAATTCCTTCTCGACGCCGGCCATGATCTTGAGCAGGGTCGACTTACCGGCGCCGTTCGGGCCGAGCACGCCGATCTTGGCGTCCGGGTAAAAGCTGAGATTGACGTTTTCCAGCACCTTCTTGCCGCCGAGTAGGACTTGCTCAGCTGGTGCATGTGATAGATGAATTGACGCGCCATGTGCCGCTCGCGCTCCGCAATAAACTTTGTGGGAAGGTGGGCCACTCACATAGTGGAAGCGGCCCTGCGAAGCAAGGTGAAGCGGATCAGCGCCAGAGCATCGGGCGTTTGATTGCAGCAAAACACCCGGCTCTATTCTGCAATGGTCACATCGGGTCGTGCGAAAAACCGGATTCCACTTTTTCGCCCGATGCTCCGAACAAAGAGATCAGACGGGGTCGGCGAAGCGCTTGCAGATCGTGTCGAACTCGTCCGAGATTTCAGAGAAGACGTCGATGAGCGCCGGATCGAACTGCGTGCCGCGTTCAGCGAGGATCATTTCCACCGCCCGCGCATGCGGCATGGCCTTCTTGTAGACACGGTCGGACACAAGAGCATCGTAGACGTCGGCAATGGCCATGATGCGGCCGGGCAGCGGGATGTCCTCGCCCGCGAGCCCTTGCGGGTAGCCCTTACCGTCCCAGCGCTCGTGATGGGTATAGGCGATTTGCTTGGCAATCTCGAAAAAGGCGATATGCGAACCCATGTGCTGTTCGGCAGTGGCGATGGCGTTGCGCCCGAGTTCGGTATGGGTGCGCATGATCGCCATTTCGTCATCGGTCAGAGGACCGGGCTTTAGAAGAACGGCGTCCGGAATGCCCACCTTGCCGACATCGTGCAGCGGCGTGCATTTGAACAAGAGCTCGATGAGCTCGGGCGTCAGCTCGTCGGCATAAAGGCCCCGCGCCTGGGCTGTCTCGGCGAGACGGCGCACGTAATGCTGGGTGCGGAAAAGGTGATTGCCGGTATCGTTGTCGCGCGTTTCGGCCAGCGAGGCGAGCGCGTGAATGATCGCTTCCTGCGCGCGCACCGCCTCCTCGCGCACCGCCAGAAGCTCGGTGTTCAGGCGGATGTTGGTTATGGCGACGGCAGCCGAGTTGGCAATGTGGCGCAAGGCGGCGATCTGGTCCTCGGTCGGATGATAGATATGCGACCAGTAGGCGCCGATCGCCCCGACCGGGTCGTCCTGGCGCACCGGCATCATCGCCAGGCTCTTGACGAAGGTCGGCCGATAGGGCGGCGTGGGGAATGCGGTCGTCGAGATAGATGTCCTCGATCACGACCGGTTCGCGGTTAAGCATGGCCCAGCCAGAAATGCAGCTTTCGAGCGGAAAGCGCTGCCCCTTCCACAAGGGGCTGATGGCATCTTCGTCGGCGTAAAAGCACTTGTCGTCGTCGCGCAGGACAAAGGTCACCCCATCCGCACCGATCAGCGAGCGCGCCCGCATGCGCACCACCGCCATGACCTCGTCGAGCCCCCGGGCCATGGATAGCTCCAGCGTCAGCTGCTCGAGGCCATAGGTCTCCTGCTGGTCAAGATCCAGAGCGGTATTGGTCTGCATGTGTCAACGTCCCTCGAAACCCGCGCGGCGAATAAAACACGAGTCATATTATCCACTTTGCCTTTCAGAGATAACCAAATGCTTACAGTGCCCCCGCAAAATGCAGGCATTGGTCGACATCCGGCGAAGTGGTCAGGACGGCCGCGTATCGGGCCTTGTGCATCTCCACGTTTTCCGCCCGCGCGGAGCTTTATTGTCGTCAGCCCATCAGGTTGGAGCGGTGGGCCCAGCCGGTCATGCGCTTTTCGATGAAGGCCATCAGCGCGTACATGGCGATGCCCTCGACGGCGAGCATGATGAGGCCGGCAAAGACCAGCGGCACGTTGAACTGGCTCTGGGCGCCAGACATCATGTAGCCGAGCCCGGAATTGGCGGCGACGGTCTCCGAGATCACCGAACCGACGAAAGCCAGGGTGATGGCGACCTTCAGCGAGCCGAAGAAATAGGGCATGGAGCGCGGAATGCCGACCTTGACCATGATGTCGAGTTTTTTGGCCCCAAGGGCACGCAAGACGTCCTCCATTTCCGGCTCGATGGTGGCAAGGCCGGTGGCGACGTTGACGACGATGGGGAAGAAGGCGATCAGGAACGCCGTCAGCACGGCGGGGATGGTGCCGATGCCGAACCAGATGACGAGGATCGGCACGACGGCCACCTTGGGGATGGCGTTGAACCCGACCATCAGCGGGTAAAGCCCGGCATAGATCTGACGCGACCAGCCGACGAGCAGACCGAGCGCCAGCCGCCAATGACCGCTAAAAGGAAGCCAAGCGAGGTGGTGTAGAGCGTTTGCAGCGAGTTTTTCCAGATCGGCGACCAGTATTTGACGATGGCGATGAAAATGTCGGTCGGCGCCGGCAGGATGAAGATCGGAATGTCGGACAGGCGCACGCCGACTTCCCAGATGACGAACAGGCCGATGGTGTAGATCCACGGCGCCAGCCGCAGCCAGTTGATCCTGGTGTTCATGCCGCGGCACTCCTGGCTTCGGCGATCTCGCCGCGCAGTTCGTGGACCTTGTCGGTGAAGGGCAGCGTATACATGATCTCCAGGTCGCGCGGTCGCGGGAAGGCGATCTCGTGGGTGTTGAGAATGCGCCCCGGCCTGGCGCTCATCACAAACACGGTATCGGCGAGGAAAACCGCCTCCCGGAGGTCGTGGGTGACGAGGATGATGGTGATCTGCTGCTCGGCATGAAGATCGCGGATGACCTGCCAGAGCTCCTCGCGGGTGAAGGCATCGAGCGCCCCGAAGGGCTCGTCGAGCATCAAGAGTTCCGGCTCGTGGATCAGCGCCCGGCAGAGGTTCGCCCGCTGCTGCATGCCGCCCGAAAGCTGCCAGGGGAACTTGTCGCCGAAGCCCTTGAGGCCGACGACTTCGAGCAGATGCTCAGCCTTTTCGACATATTCGGCCTTGTTGCGGCGGAGGCGCTTCCTGTGCCGGTCAACGATTTCGAGTGGCAACAGGATGTTGTCGAGCGTTGTCCGCCAGGGCAGCAACGTGGGGTTCTGGAAGGCCATGCCGACGATCGAAATCGGCTCGGTCACCTGCTGGCCATGGACGATGACATAGCCCTGCTGCGGTACGTGCAGGCCAGTGACGAGCTTCATCAGCGTGGACTTGCCACAGCCGGACGGCCCGACCACGGCGGAGAACGAGCCCTTTTCCACCATCATGTCGAGCCCGGACACGGCGAGCGTACCGTCGGCGCCGCCATAGCGCATGTCGACATTCTGGATTTCGACGAGCGGATGCATGCCTGCCCCCCAATGCAGCCTGAAAGAAAAAAGGGGCCGGTCCCCGAGAGAACCGACCCCACCCCCGTAACTTAAGGAAGCATCCGCTCCTCGGCGGGCGGCAGGAAGCTGGCGTCGAAGACGTCTTCAGCCTTGATCTTGCCGGATAGACCCATCGAGGTTTCGAGCTGGGTGAGGCTCGAGGCCAGGCGATCCATGTCGACGCCACCAATGCCGTTTTCCTTGGTGTAGGCGGTGACGATGTTCATGTCGTTGGCCATGTTCAGGCGTTCGAGCTCGATGGCAGGATCGAGGATCTCGTTGCGCTTGAGGACGGCGGCAACACCGGCCTCCGGATCATCGACGGCGGCGATGAAGCCCTTGGTCAGGGCCTTGAGCGCGCCCTTGACCGCGTCGGGATGCTCGGCGGCGAAATCGGTGTTGACCAAGATCGTGTTGCCATAAAGATCGAGCCCATTCTCGGCCATCATGATCGGCACGATGTCTTCGGCCGGCACGCCCTGTGCCTTGAGGTTGAGAATGACCGAGAAGGCGAAGCCGAACACGGCATCGACATCACCCTTGGCAAGCATCGGCTCGCGCACCGGGAAGCCGATGGATTCGATGGTGATGTTCGAGGTGTCGATGCCGGCGGCGTCGACGAAGGCCGGCCACTGCGCGAAGGCGCCATCGGGCGGCGGCGCGCCGAGCTTCTTGCCTTCGAGGGAATGGGGATCGGGCGTGATGCCGAGCGAAGAACGCCCGACCACCGAGAAGGTCGGCGTGTCATAGATCATCATCACGGCCTTGACCTTGGCGGTCGGATCGCTGTCGAGGATCTTGGCCAGCGAGTTGATGTCGCCGAAGCCCATTTCATAGGTGCCGGTGGCGACGGTCGGGATGGTGTTCACCGAACCGTTGCCGGCGTCGATGGTCACATCGAGCCCCTCTTCAGCGAAATAGCCATTGTCGACGGCAAGAAAGAAGCCGGCAGCCGGGCCTTCGAACTTCCAGTCGAGCGCGAACTTGATCGGAAGGTTCTCGGCTAGCGCCGGGGCAGACAGTGAAACCGCCGCGCTGGCGGCGAGAACTAGAGAAGAGAACGTCCTGCGTGTCAGCATGTTGCATCGCACCTTTTTGCTAAAGCTGCGGATACACAATCCATGCTTTCCGGCCGACGCAAGCAGAAAATGCAGGATTTATGTGCATTTCTGCATATTGCATAATTTTTAGGCGTAATGCCTTGACCGTTTGGTCAAATTCGTTGCAAAACTCCAGTAATTCAGGGCGTCGCGGGCAGCTCGATCCACACAGGAACGGATTTGAATGCCGGCGTCCTGGATCGGGAGTCGACCTCTGTGCCTGTGAGAACATTCGCCTCAGGGAAGTAGGCCAACGCCGAACCGCGCGGCAGATCGAAGGCGATGACGCGCGCTCCTGTCATGCGGCCATGATCGGAACAGACATCGACCACCTGCCCGTCCGTGAGGCCGAATTCGGCGATGTCGGACCGGTTGAGAAAGACCGAGCGCCGTCCGGCCTCGCGGCGGTAGGAATCCGTTTCCTCGTAGACGATGGTGTTGAACTGACCTTCGCTGCGGATGGTGGCGAGCCTGAGCGTGGCGCGGCCGGTGAGGGTCAGCTCCGGCAGTGGCGTCACACGGAACTGCGCCCTGCCGCCCTCGCCGCCGAAGCGCGGCTGGTGCAACACGCGCCCTTCAATGTGAAACTGACGCTTTGCCACATCGATATCTTTCAGTTGCTCCATGCCCGGCACGATGGCGGCAATGGCTTGCCGGGTTGTCGCATGCTGTTTGAACACCGAGAAATCGAAGCGACTGTCGGGCAGCATGGCGGCGGCGAGGTCGGCGATGATATGGGTTTCCGGACGGACGGTGCCGAGCCGGCGGATGCCGCCATCACTCAGGCGCACGTAGTTGAACATCGATTCCTGCGTTGTCGGCTGCCACTCCTCGTCGCGCGCCGTGACCGGCAGGATCAGCACCTCGCCATCACCGAGGCCGTGCACGTGGCCGCGATTGAGCGTCGTGGTCAAAAACACCTTCAAGCCTATGGACGACATGGCTTTTTCGGCGAAACCGGTGTCGGGTGTCGCCTCGAACAGATTGCCGCCCATGATCAGCGCCGCATCGATTTCGCCGCGTGCGGCAGCCTTGAGGCAGGCCATGGTGTCGAGGCCCTTTTCGCGCGGCACCGCCTGTCCGTAATGGGCCTCGATCTTTTCGATCACCTCTCGGCCCAGCACCGGCTTGACCCCGATGGTGCCGATGCCCTGGACGTTGGAATGGCCGCGCAATGGCAGCAAGCCGGCGTGCGGCTTGCCGATCATGCCGCGCAGCAGCGCCAGACTGGCGATCGCCTCGACATTGGTGGTGCCGTTGAGATGATGGGTGATGCCCATGCCCCAGGCGAAAACGGTGTTCTTCGCCGCTGCATAGGCTTGGGCGACGCGCATGATGGCGTCGCGAGCGACGCCCGAACGGGAAACGATCTCGTCCCAGCCGATGCCGGCGACATGCTCGCGCCAATCTGGGTAGCCAGTAGTGTGGGCGGCGATGAAGGCTCCGTTTTCTGCCCCGAGTTCGAGAACGCCTTTGGCCAGCCCCGTCAACAGTGCGATGTCTTCGCCGATCCTGGGTTGCAGATAGTCCGAGGCGATTTCAGAGCCGCCACCCAGCAGAGAACGTGGGCTTTTCGGCACGCCGAAGCGGACAAGACCGGGTTCCTTCGCCGGATTGATGACGATCACCTGCCCGCCCCTGTCTCGGCAGGCTTTCAGCATGTGGATGAAGCGCGGGTGATTGGAAGACGGATTGGCGCCAATGACAAAGATCAGGTCAGCGCCGGTCAGGTCGGCGAGTTCCACCGTCGCCGTTGCCTTGCCGATGGTGGAGGCGAGTCCCTCGCTCGTTGCCTGATGGCAGTAATAGGAGCAGTTGTTGACGTTGTTGGTGCCGTAGAACCGCGCCAGCAGCTGGAAGACGAACCCGGCCTCGTTCGAGGAGCGCCCGGACGAATAAAAAAACGTCCGCTCCGGCTCGGTGGCGGCAAAGCGGACGCCAGCCCGCTGGATTGCCTCGTCCCAACCGATCGGTTCGAGATGCGTGCCGCCCGGCGGTTTGTAGAGCGGGGTGTCGAGCCGCCCGAGCCGCTCCATCTCGCGCCCGCTCAACTCCTGGAGGTCGGCAACGGAATGGCTGAAGATCTCCGTCGGGATCGCCGGCTGGATATCGGTCGATTGCGCCTGCACCGACTTGTTGCAGACCGACGGGAACTCGCCGAGTTCATTGGTCATGCCGCCATTCTGACCGCCCATGCCATAGGCGCAGGCCTTGCAGGTGTTCTTTGAGGTCAATGCCTTGGCCGCCTTGCCGACACCGATCCGGCCAAGGGTTTCAAGCGTGTAGAGCACTTTCTTCGGCCCACCGCCGATGGTTGCAGCAGCGTCTGACGGCACTTGTTCGTTCATTCGAGCCATGGCTCCCCTCTCCCATGCGCGACATTCTGCCACATATTGGATATGTTTGCGCAGTAGGCAGAGGGCGGTTTCCGGTCAATCGGGCATTTGACCCATTGGCCGTGGGGCTACGGCTATTTTTCAGGCAAAGGGACACATCAATGAAGCGCACTGCAAACGCCATCTGGTCCGGCGATCTCAAGGCCGGCAAGGGAACATTCGGACTGGGATCGGGCGCCCTCAGCGATCACCCCTATTCGTTCAAGACCCGCTTCGAGAACGAGGACGGCAAGGCTGGCACCAATCCTGAGGAACTGATCGCCGCCGCCCATGCCTCGTGTTTTGCCATGCAGTTGTCGGCGTTCCTTGCCGAAAAGGGACATCCGGCCGAAAAGCTCGAAGTTGAAGCGCAAGTGACGCTCGTGCCGGGGTACCGGCATCACCGCCAGCCATCTGGTTCTGGTCGGACATGTGCCGGGCATGAGCGAGGCCGATTTCAAGGCTGAAGCGGAACGCGCCAAGGACAATTGCCCTGTTTCCGGGGCGCTCGGCGCCATCGAGCTCAGCCTTGAGGCAAAGCTCGCTTGACAGGACCCGGTCTGCTGGCCGGACGCTTACATCGCCCGACGATCCATTGCGGCAGCCGCCGCGATGCCGTCGTCGGGTGAACACTGGCTACGATCTGAAATCAGTTAGCGTCGGCAAATTGTGCGTAGATGCGGGCGAACTCGTCGGCGATCTCGGCGAAGACATCGACCAGGGCCGGATCGAAATGGCGTCCGCGTTCGGACAGGATCATTTCAACGGCATCGTCGTGGCGCATGGCCTTTTTGTAGACCCGCTCGGAGACGAGCGCATCGTAGACGTCGGCAATGGCCATCAGCCGGCCAGGGAGCGGGATATCGGAGCCGACCAGCCCCTGCGGATAGCCGGTTCCATTCCAGCGCTCATGGTGGGTGTAGGCAATCTGCTTGGCCATTTCGAAGAATGGCGTGTTGGCGCCGAGATGCCGTTCCGCCGCGCTGATGGTGTCGCGCCCGAGTTCGGCATGGGTGCGCATCTCAGCCATTTCCTCATCGTTTAGCCGGCCGGGCTTGAGCAGGATGCGATCGGGAATGCCGATCTTGCCGATATCGTGCAGCGGCGCGGTCTTGAAGATCAGATCCACCACTTCGGGGTTCAGCTCGTCGGCATAGATGCCGCGCTGCAATGCGGCTTCGGCCAGCAGGCGAACAAAGGCCTGGGTGCGATACAAGTGGTTGCCGGTCTCGTTGTCGCGCGTCTCGGCCAGCGCCCCCATCACCATGATGATGGCCTCGCGCGCCTTGACCGCCTCCTCGCGCGCCGCCTCGAGATCTGCCACCAACCGGACGTTTGTCATGGCCACCGCCGCCGAATTGGCGATGTGGCGCAGGATCGCCAGTTGCTCATCTGTCGGGCGATAGACTTCGGACCAGTAGGCGCCGATGGCCCCGACCGGGTCCTCCTCGCGCACCGGCATCATGGCCAGACTCTTGACGAAGGTCGGACGATAGGCAGCGTGCGGAATCCGGTCGTCGAGATAAACGTCCTCAATCACCACCGGCTGCTGATGCAGCATGGCCCAGCCCGATACGCAGCTTTCGAGCGGAAAACGCTGCCCTTTCCACAAAGGGCTGATCGCGTCTTCATCGGCATAAAAGCATCGGTCGCGGTCACGCAAGACGAAGGTGATGCCATCGGCGCCGACCAGCGCCCGCGCCTTGCTGCGCACTGCCTCCATGACCTGATCGAGCCCGCGCGCCATCGAAAGCTCGAGCGTCAGCGACTCGAGACCAAAGGCGGGATGTTCAAACTGTTCAGGGGTAAGCAAAGCTGTCATTTGTTCATCATCTGCCAGCGACGTAACCAATCAATCCTACTAGGCAAATACTGTTAAATAAAGTTTATCTGAAAGATATGTCGTTATTTATCTCACAAAATGCAAATAGAAATCATATACCCTTTCAGTCAAGTTATTACAGCTTTCGCCGGGGTGATTTTGCTGGTGTCTGGCCGAGTCTCCGCTGGGCACAGCCGTTTCAGGCAGCCTCGGCCGATCCAGCGCGCCACTCCGGCGACCGGGCCTATGTGTACGCGAGTGGAAACCGCGCTTTCGTCCCTGACGCTCAGCCCTGCCAGACGTTTTCGAGCGTCCATCTGCCGACCGGCCAGCACTTTTGCCAATGGCCGAGGCAGAAATCGACGAATCCCGGGTCACGGGCAATGCCGTTGTCCCATTCGAAGGCCGTGCTGAGCGCGTCGTAGCACAGCATCTCCGCACTGGCGCCGTCCGCCTGCATGCCACGCGGCGGCGCTTTGCGATTGCGACCACCGATCTGATATGGGCCGGATGCCGCGACGGATTCGACGATCTTTCTGATCTCTTCGGCTTTGGCCCGGTCGGCGACCCGTTCGCGGTAGCGCTTGAGCATGTCCTTGGAGAACATATACATGCCGGTGCCGAGGATGACCGTCTCCGCGGTCAGGCGCAGGTAGAAACCCGGGCAGTCCCAGCTGCGCTTCTCGCCGTGCCAGAACCAGATGTCGATGTGGTCCTTGTAGGGCCGCTTGTCCTTGGAAAAGCGCACGTCGCGATTGATGCGCGAGATCGAGCCGTTGATCTTGGGTGCGTAGCGGACGTCCGGCGAGATCGCGGACAGAGCCGGTCCGACGGCGGTGACGAAACTGCGGGCGGCGCCGGCATAATGAGCTTCGTAGTCGGCGCGATGTGCCTCGAACCAGGCCTTGTCGTTGTGTGTGGAGAGTCCAACAAGAAAATCGAAGGTCTGTTGAGGAAAGCCTGCGAAGACGCTGTCCGGCATCGTTTTTTGTCCTTTTCCGGGCTGCGTCCTGCGCTCGTAGCGGAAGACTAGCCGCCCGGTCGCTATGGCGGAAGTCACGAATTGCGATGGGCCGGATTACCAAATGGTCATCCAGATATCCAAACGGTAACTGGTGCCTTGGCGCTCGCGCAGACAGGGTCATCGTGTCGAAACCACAGCCAGAAGGACCCCGACGATGAGACTGAACGCCCCCGCCGCCGCCCTTGCGATGCTGACCTTATTGACCGCCCTCGCTCCCGGCAGCGCCTTGGCCTACACCAGCCACAACGACCTCGACAAACGTCCGGTCGAGGCGATTGCCAGCGAACTCGGCGTTGCGCCCGAGATCTTTGTTTCCTGCTTCTACAATGTCGTCCCGGATGGCGACTTCAGCCCTTCGGGCGCCCAGCAGCGCGCCAACAAGGCGATCCTTCTGCCCTGCCTGCAGAAGGCCAATGCCGGCATCACCAATGACCAGCTCGATACGGTGATGAACACCTATCGCGGCCAGCACATCTGAGCCGGCGCGATATCATCCGCCCCCTGCCCGGCGCATGATCAAGCGGCGTCGAGCACGGCCTTGATCGCGGACTCGGCTTCGGTCTGCTGAACGACGACGCCGTACCAGCCCAGACCGTCGTAATCCTCGTAACCGAGCGTTCTGGCGAAGGCGACGATATTGCCTTTGCCATCGTAATAGGCGCCGCGCGCCACGCCGTCGGTTTCGAGCTTGAAGGTCCTGAACATCAGCGACGGATCGGTCGTCGCGATAACGCGCCTGTCGCCGTCGAGCAGCATGACGGTGGTCTTCTGCTTGACCGCTTCGGGAAGCGCCGCCTCGGTCTCGACGATGGTTGCGCCCTGATCCTGCCAGTCGAAGTAGACGCCAAGCGTGCCGAGCAGCTGACCATCAGTCTTGCCTCCGGCGCGCACACCGGTGGCATAGACCAGTGCCTGCCGTTCCTTGTGATGCGCGCTCGGGCCGACGTCGTCGACGATATAGTCATCGCCCGTTCTGGTGGCGCGGGCCTGACGGTACCATTTGCTGCCCGACAGATCGGCCCCGGCAAGGCCGCGGGCGAAATCGGGATTGGCGCTGGCAATCACCCGGCCATGCGCATCGGTCAGGACGAGATCGAGATAGACCGTGTAATAGCGACTGATGATGCCGAGACGCTCGGCGGCGAAGTGAACGGCGTCCGCCTCAGGTTCGGCCAGCGCCTGCCACAGCGCGGTGTCTGTCGCCCACCAGCGCACATCGGCGGTGCGCTCGAAAAGATTACGGACGATAAGCTGCACCAGGGTCTGGGCCAGATCGGAGAGACGCGCGCCCTCCATTTCCTCGACCAGAGCCTCGGAAATGTCGCGGCTCACCTGAACCCGGGTCAGAACGGTCTGCTCGAAGGTTGCCGCAATCTCGGCGGACTGTTCGGCCAGACGCTGCACTTCCTCGGCCACCACACCGAAGCCCTTGCCGGCATCGCCGGCCCGCGCCGCCTCGATGATCGCATTGATCGCCAGCAGCTTGGTCTGCTTGACCACAGTCTGGTTGCTGACGCTGTATTTTGACAGGTCCTGGCTGATCTCGTCGACAATCAACCGCATGGCCCGCGGAGACGCCTGGACATGCGTCTCCGCCTTGGACGTGGTCGCCATGGTTCACCTCGCACCCTCTTGAAATCGCTGGCCTTCGCCTGACGATTTCCTCATCACATTGGTAACCTGCCTTAGGTTTGGGCATGGTTAACAAATGCCGAAATATAAGACAGTGCTACAATGTCGCACGACATTCCGCAGGGCCCGATGACAAAGGGCGCCCGATGGGCGCCCTTTGCGTGTCCGGCAAGCCTGTACCGTTTGAAATCAGAACTCCGACCAATCCTGTCCGACGGCGACAGCGCCTTGCGCGGCATGGGCCATCGACGCGCTTGACGGACTGGCAGGTGCTTTGACCGCCGAGCGCTGCGTTGCCGGGGCGGAGTTCGCATCGCCGAGCGAGAAGACCTCGACGATGTGGTCGAGCTCGCTGGCCTGGTTCTCTGTCTGCTCGATGGCGGCGTTTGTCTCCTCGACTAGAGCCGCATTGTGCTGGGTCATCTCGTCCATCTGGCGGATGGCGGTGTTGACCTCCTCGATCGAGGATGCCTGCTCGCGGCTGTCCTTGGCGATGGCTTCCATCTCGGTTGCATTGGTCTGAACGGCCTCAAGGATCGCCGAAAGCTTTTCGGCGGCCTCGGCGACAAGTCTGGTGCCACCAGCGACTTCCTCGCCCGACTGCTCGATCAACACCTTGACCTCGGAGGAGGCCTCTGCCGCGCTTTGTGCCAGACGCCGGACTTCGACGGCAACAACGGCAAAGCCCTTGCCGGATTCCCCGGCGCGGGCTGCTTCGACAGAAGCGTTGAGCGCCAGCAGGTTGGTCTGGAAGGCGATGTCGTCGATCATGCCGATGATGTTCGAGATCTTGGCCGAGGAGTTGGAAATACGCTCCATCGCCTTGTTGGCCTGCTGCATCACCTCGCCACCGTCTTCGGCGGTCTGGGAGGCGTGTTTGGCCTGATCGCTGGCCGACCCAGCGCGCTTGGCGCTTTCCATGACCGTGTGCGCCAACTGCTCCATGGCTGCCGAGGTTTCCTCGATGGTCGCCGCCTGCTTGGTCGTGCGCTCGGAAAGATCGTTGGCGCCCGACAGGATCTCGCCCGTCGCCGTCTTGACGCCACGCGAAGTCTGTTTCAACTGCCCGACGATGCCGACGAGCTTTTCCACCGTACGGTTGAAGGCCAGACGGACGCGGTCGAGATCGCCGGAAAACGCTTCGTCGATGTGATTATCGAGTTCACCGTCCGCCAGACGTTCCAGCGCCGATCCGAGCCGATCGATGGCATGGGCCTGGGCGTCGGCCGAGGCCTGAACGTCCTCGGCATGCTGCTGCCGCACCTTCTCGGACGTTGCCCGTTCCTCATCGAGCTGCTTTTGCTGCTCGGCCTGCTTGTCTCGCAAGGCTGCGCGCTCGCTGACGGACTCACGCAGAATAAGGACCGCGCCGGCCATATCGCCGATCTCGTCCTTGCGCTTATCGCCGACCACCTCGACATCGGTGTTTTCCGAAGCGATCTCGACGATGGCGGTTTTCAGCCCCGTCAACGGCTTGACGATGGAGCGGATGACCACGAACGACACCAGAGCGGTTGCCATCATGATGACGATGACGCCGGCAATGATCATCGAGGCATTTCGCCAGAACAGGGCTGCCAGGTCGTCGACGTAGACGCCGGTTCCGACCACCCAGCCCCAGGGCTCGAAGCCGGCGACATAGGAGTATTTTTCGACGGGCTGATCGAACCCGGGCTTGGGCCACATGTAGTCGACGAAGCCCTTGCCCTTGGCCTTGACCACATCGACCATCTCGACGAACAGATGCAGTCCGTGCGGATCGGTGATGCCCGAAAGATCGGTGCCATCGAGCTTGGGGTTGGTCGGATGCATGACCATCACGGTGTTGAGGTCGTTGATCCAGAAATAGCCGTCGCCGGCATAACGTATGCCCTTGATCACCGAGATGGCTTCCTGCTGCGCCTGCTCCCGGGTCATTTCGCCCGACTTCTCGAAGGCGTGGTAGGTCTCGAGCACCGACAGAACAGTGTCGTCCAGGCCGATCAGGCTATTCTGGCGCTCGCGTTCGAGATTGGAATGGTCGTAGATCGTCAAGGAGATCATGCCAATCGCGAAGACGGCAATGCCGCAACCGATCAAGCCATACAGCTTGATCGATATGCGGAGGTTGTTGAATAGGCTAAACATCCTCAATGCCTTTTCAAAAGGTCGTTGCGCCTGGGTTCGGCAGGCGGGAGAGAGTGGCCGAAGGTGCGCCCGGCCGTGAGACGAGTACCTTGGAGATCTTCGCTGTTTCGCGGTAACAGTGGAAAGCTCCAAGTTCTTGTTTTATCGCACTTCCGAACGGTGATCCGGTGTCCACAGTTCACCTGGAAATGCTCTAGAATTCACTCCATTCCTGATCGACGGCAGCATTGCCTTTTGTCAGGAAGGCCTTGGCCGCCCGGCCAACCTTTTGCTGGAGTCCCTTGACGCCGGTAGGGGCTGGTGGCGGGGTCTTGGCCTCGGCCGCTGCGCTGCTGGCATCGAGGGTAAACACTTCGACGATGCGGTCGAGCTCGGAGGCTTGCGACTCCGTCTGTTCGATCGCCGCGTTTGTCTGTTCCACCAGCGCCGCGTTGTGCTGGGTCATCTCGTCCATCTGCCTGACGGCAATATTGATTTCCTCGATGGCCGACGCCTGCTCGCGGTTCTCCTTCGCTATGCCGTCCATCAGCGCGTTGTTCGACTTGATGCCATCAAGCATGAGGGCAAGCTTGTCGGCGGCATCAGCCACCAGCCTGGTGCCGCCGGAGACTTCTTCACCCGATTGCTCGATCAGCACCTTGACCTCGGAGGAGGCCTCGGCGGCGCTCTGGGCCAGACGTCTGACTTCGATGGCGACAACGGCAAAGCCCTTGCCGGCTTCGCCAGCACGCGCCGCTTCGACCGAAGCGTTCAGCGCCAGCAGGTTGGTCTGGAAGGCGATATCGTCGATCATGCCGATGATGTTGGAAATCTTGGCGGATGAATTGGTGATCCGCTCCATGGCCTGATTGGCATCGGCCATCACCTTGCCGCCCTCTTCGGCTGCCTGGGACACGGTATGGCTCTTCTTGCTGGCTTCTTCGGCCTTTTGGGCGTTGTTGATCACCGTCTGGGCGAGCTGCTCCATCGCCGCGGAGGTCTCTTCGATGGTTGCTGCCTGCTTGGTTGTGCGCTGAGACAGGTCGTTGGCGCCCGACAGGATCTCTCCAGTCGCCGTCTTGAGACCGCCCGAGGTCTCGCGGAGCTGGACGACGATCTCGACGAGCTTGTCGGCCACGGCATTGGTGTTGCGCTTCAGGCGCTCGAACGCGCCCTGATAGGTGCCCGTCACACGTTGGGTCAGATCGGTATGAGCCAGAGCCGACAACACTTCGCCGCTCTCGGTCATGCCACGGTCGACCGTTTCGACCAGATCGTTGACCGAGCGCGCCAGAGCATTGAGTTCGGCATCCGGGAATTCGGAGGTCACACGCTGTGAGAAGTCGCCGGCAATGGCGGCATCGACCACTTCGCCGAATGCCCGTTGCAGATCCTGCATCATGGTGGCGCGTTCGGCGGCGCGGCGCTGACCTGCCGCGATTTCTTCCTCGCTCATGTCGCGAACCTTGACGGCGTTTTCCCGGAAGACTTCGACCGTGCGCGCCATTTCGCCGATCTCGTCGCGCCGGTCGGCGCCCGCGATGGCGACCTCGAGGTTCCCATCCGCCAGAGAGCGCATGATCGCGTTGAGCCTGGTCAGCGGCCGCTCGATCGAAGCGCCGATAAGCAAGGCCATGCCAAGGCTGCCAACAGCGGCAAGACCGATAACGATGAGAATGGCGAGGCCGAACTCGTTCCATTTGCTGTCGAGCGCTGCTTTGCGCTGGGCGGCATTGGCGGTGTAATCCTGCATCGTCTGGTCGAGCAGATCGTGAAGTTGCTGCTCCGAGGCGGAGAAGGCGGCGACCTGATCGCGTACGTCGAGTGTGGCCTGGGAGAAGTTTGCGAAGGCAGCACTATAGACATCAAGCCCTTCGCGGAGCGAGGTCTTGACGGCATCGGTCAGCCAGCTTGCCTGCAGCTGCGTGCGGAACTCTTCAACCGAAGCATTGAACTTGTCGATGTATTTCGGGGCACGGCGGGCGATGAAGTCCTTTTCGTGCCGTCTGAGCGTCAGCATCTGCGCGACGCTTTCCCAGGCGTTAACGCCATTGGCTGTCTGCTCGTCGAGCACACTTTCCATCGCGTGAACCGCGTTGCGCATGGCGCCGGTCAGTCCCGAGTTCTCATCGAGACCGATCTCAGTCACGGCAGCAATGATCTCCCGCCCCGCCGCCGGCAGTTTTGCCAGTCCAGACTGGATTGTCGGCTCGAAATCGAATTCGGAAATGTGCGTTTCCAGCTCGGCGAGCGCCGCCTCGGCCTTGTCAACCGAGGACTGATTGGCCAGGGACGCCAAATCGGACACGTGCCCTTCGGCATCGCCGAGCAGGCTTTCGCCTTCAATGAGCAGATTGGCCTGCTTCGCGGCGGTCGCTTCCTCAGTGGTCAGGGCATCAAGACCGGCGCGCTGCCACAAGTAGATGCCGCCGATCGAACCGACTGCCACAAGCGTTGAGAGCGCAATTGCGAGAATTTTGATCCGAACCTTTGCGGTCGGAAGCCCTGCCTTGAATACTGCCACACCGTCTTCCCCCGAACTTGAGTGAAAATAGCATGGTTCAAGTTGCTTAACTTACAATAAAT
Organism: Devosiaceae bacterium; assembly: GCA_963676075.2. Classification (GTDB taxonomy): domain Bacteria; phylum Pseudomonadota; class Alphaproteobacteria; order Rhizobiales; family Devosiaceae; genus JAHJQZ01. The sequence continues at coordinate 354,617 of CAXXNZ010000031.1, read as the reverse complement.
CCCGGCTAACAATCGTTTTAAGTTTTATCGTGGTTTTCCGTACAAAAACTGGTGCCATCAATCAGGAAATGGTCGCACTGAGGCGCCGTTGAATACTAGAGCGCCAAACCAGCTCCAGACTTGACGACACGGATACTCATGTTCGACAGAACCCGGGACACGCCGGGAAGACGTGCCAGCAAACGTCTGTGAACTCGTTCAAAATCCTCATGATTTTGACAGGCGACCCTGAGAAGATAGTCTGACTGGCCGGCCATCAGGTAGCACTCCTGCACCTCCGGCGCGTCGCGCACTGCAGCCTCGAAGGCATCCAGTGCCTTCTCGGACTGAGAGTTGAGACTTATCTCGATGAAAAAGAGCATCGCGTAGCCAAGCTTTTCGGCATTCAGCTCGGCGCGGTAGCCAGAAATCAGTCCTTCGGCCTCCAAAGACTTGATTCGGCGATGGCAACTCGACGCGGACAGCCCGACTGCGTCGGCGAGCGCCTGCATGGATCGGGTACTGTTGCGCTGAAGCTGACGCAGTAGGGCGCGGTCGATGGGGTCAATTTGCACAATTTCCTCGCAATTTACTGACAGTGCGCAACGATGTTGCAAACATCATGCAAAAATCCATCGAAATGCAACATTTATCCGGCGATTTCGTGAGATGGTTTCAGATGTCGTTTCTTCACGGTGCAAGGAGATCGTGGCATGCGCGTAGGTGTTCCGAAGGAAATCAAGAATCACGAGTATCGTGTTGGCCTGACGCCCGAAAGCGTCGCCGAACTCAAGGCCCATGGCCATTCCATCCTGGTCGAGACAAATGCCGGCGCCGGCATTGGTGCATCTGATGAAGCCTATCTCAGCGCAGGCGCCGAGATTGCCGCGGATGCAGCCAGCGTGTTCGAGACCGCCGAGATGATCGTCAAGGTCAAGGAACCGCAGGCGATCGAACGCGCCATGCTCAAGCCCGGCCAGATCCTTTACACCTACCTGCATCTGGCGCCCGATCCCGAGCAGACCAAGGACCTAGTGGCGTCCAAGGCCGTGTGCATCGCCTATGAGACCGTCACCGATGCGTCGGGCGGGCTGCCGCTTCTGAAGCCGATGAGCCAGGTGGCGGGCCGCATGTCGATCCAGGCCGGCGCGAGCGCGCTTGAGAAGGCCCATGGCGGCCGCGGCGTGCTGCTCGGCGGCGTTCCCGGCGTCCATCCGGGCAAGGTCGTCATCATCGGCGGCGGCGTCGTCGGCTTCAACGCCGCACAGATGGCGGTCGGACTTCATGCCGATGTCACCATCCTCGACAAGAACCCGGCGCAGCTCGAACGCCTGTCCAATCATTTCGAGGCCAGCGCCAAGGTCCTGTTCGCCACCAAGGCGGTCATTGCCGAGCACATCGCCGAGGCCGACCTCGTCGTCGGCGCGGTGCTGGTACCCGGCGCGGCAGCACCCAAGCTCGTCTCCAAGGCCCAGCTCAAGACGATGAAACCCGGCGCGGTACTGGTCGACGTTGCCATCGACCAGGGCGGGTGCTTCGAGACATCGCACGCCACCACTCATGCCGAGCCGACCTACGTGGTCGAGGATATCGTTCACTATTGCGTCGCCAACATGCCGGGCGCCGTCGCCCGCACCTCGACCTACGCGCTCAACAACGTCACCCTGCCCTTCGCCATCAAGATCGCCGACATGGGCTGGAAGGCGGCGCTTGCCACCGATCCGCACCTTCTGGCCGGGCTCAACGTTTGCAACGGCGCCGTCACCTACAAGGCCGTCGCCGAAGATCTCAACTACACGTACGTTCCGGCGGAGACCGCCATCGCCTGAGGCGACAGCACCGCGCCGGGAACGGCACCGAGCCGATCCGACAGAACCCCCACGCCCCAACCAGGACATGGGGGTTTTTCGTTCAGGGCATTGGCTGATCTGCCAGGGATCATGTCGAGGACGCCATCACAACGGAAAGTGTCACTAAAACTAACTTCGGGGTTTCTTTTGCGGGGGAATGGCGGGCACACAGAACCCCGCTCCTTTTGCAAGGAGCGGGGTCGAGGATTGTGGTGCAAACAACCTCTGCCGAAGCAAACTTCGGTGGGCGAAGAATAGTCCGGCAAATGCTCCGGGCGAGTAGACATTTCGCCTCCCCCGCTCAAATGTGATTTGGCAGGAATACTTGCTCTTAACATAGGCAAACACGAATATAGCACAGTTTTTGTGCAGTCTTTGCGCGCCCTGCCCAGTGAAGCGGCAGACACCGTGTCCGATGCCGTTCGATTCAACTCATAACGCGCTCAAACGAGCCGAATCCGGGATTTTCAGGCTTTGTTAACGGCTGGCACGCCCCTTGCAAAAACTCTGCGGTGCAAACAACCACTGTCGGAGGACAACATGACAGACGCCAAGAAGACTCTCGCGGGGATCGGCCTGGGGCTGATGCTGACGACCGGATTCGCTGGTCTGGCACACGCCGCAGACGACACCATCAAGGTGGGTATTCTACACTCCCTGTCGGGAACCATGGCGATTTCCGAAACGACCCTCAAGGACACGATGCTGTTCCTGATCGACGAGCAGAACAAGAAGGGTGGCGTCCTCGGCAAGAAGCTCGAGCCCGTCGTCGTCGATCCTGCCTCTGACTGGCCGCTGTTCGCCGAAAAGGCGCGCGAGCTGATTTCGGTCAACGATGTCGCCGCCGTGTTCGGCTGCTGGACGTCGGTCTCGCGCAAATCCGTGCTGCCGGTGTTCAAGGAACTCGATTCCATCCTGTTCTACCCCGTCCAGTACGAGGGTGAGGAATCCGAGCGCAACGTGTTCTACACCGGCGCCGCTCCGAACCAGCAGGCCATCCCCGCCGTCGACTACCTAATGAACGAGGAAGGCGTCGAGCGCTGGGTTCTGGCCGGCACCGACTATGTCTATCCGCGCACGACCAACAAGATCCTCGAGCAGTACCTGCTCGACAAGGGGGTCGCCGCCGAAGACATCATGATCAACTACACGCCGTTCGGGCACTCGGACTGGCAGACGATCGTCTCCGACATCAAGGCCTTCGGTTCCGCCGGCAAGAAAACCGCCGTGGTCTCGACCATCAACGGCGACGCCAACGTGCCGTTCTACAAGGAACTGGGCAATCAGGGCATTTCGGCCGAAGACATTCCGGTCGTCGCCTTCTCGGTCGGTGAAGAAGAACTCGCCGGCCTCGATACCGAACCGCTCGTTGGGCACCTGGCCGCCTGGAACTACTTCCAGTCCGTCGATACCGACGCCAATTACGACTTCATCGACGCCTGGCATGCCTTCATCGGCGACGACAACCGCGTCACCAACGACCCGATGGAAGCCCACTATATCGGCTTCAACATGTGGGTGAAGGCCGTCGAAGCAGCTGGCACCACCGATTCCGACGCCGTCATCGACGCTCTGCCCGGCATCGCCGTGCCGAACCTGACCGGCGGCCTGTCGGCGATGATGCCGAACCACCACATCACCAAGCCCGTGCTGATCGGTGAAATCCAGGACGACGGTCAGTTCGAGGTCGTGTCCGAGACCTCCGGCCTCGTCCCCGGCGACGCATGGTCCGACTTCCTGCCCGACTCGAAGGTGCTGATCTCCGATTGGCGCGCACCGCTCAGCTGCGGCAACTTCAATGTCGAGACCGGAACCTGCGGCGGTTCGGAATAATCCGTCCCTCCTGTTCCTGACCTGATCGCGTGGAGGCGGTGCGCCGCCTCCACGTCCAGGAAATCCATCAGCCGAACCCTAACGCGAGAGACTGATGCCCGCCCTCACACATCTGCTGATTGCTCTGGTGCTGATCCTTGGCCTGGCGCCCGCCGCAACCATCGCCGAGGAACTCTCCGCCGATACAACAGCTCTCATTGCCAAGCTGCCGGACGGTTCCTATTCCGACCGCGAGACGGTGGTCGCCGGTCTGGCCGCCACAGGCAATACCGCGCTGGTGCCTTTGCTCGAGGCGCTTTCCGAGGGCGATCTTTACGTCAACAAAGCCGACAACGCGATCGTCATCGCCATCAAGGAGGGTCGCGAGTACAAGATTTCTGATCCCTTAACCGGCGAAGCTCTCGGCAAGATCGGGCGGCGCGAGGCCGACAAGATCAAGGTCAACAACAGCCTGAGACGCGCCATCCGTACGGCGCTTGGCCAATTGACCCTGATGAGTCCGGATGCCGCGACGCGTCGCGAAGCCGCCGAGTCCGTGCTGAAAAACGCCGACAAGGATTCGCTCGAACTGATCGACACCGCGATCGGCGCCGAAACCGATTCCGGGGTCATGAAGATCCTCGAACAGGCGCGCGCCGCCATCGTTCTCAACAACGATTTCTCGCTTGATGAAAAGCAGGCCGCGATCGCCACGCTGGCAGCCAAGGGCGATCAGGATGCCATGGTCATGCTGATCGGCGCCCGGGAGAACGCAGACGACACTCTGAAGCCTGCCATCGACGAGGCCATTTCCGATATCGAAGGATCGCTGGCCGTCTGGAACGCAGTGCAGAACATCTGGTACGGGCTGTCGCTCGGATCGGTGTTGCTGCTGGCCGCCATCGGGCTTGCCATCACCTTCGGCGTCATGGGCGTGATCAACATGGCGCATGGCGAGATCGTCATGCTCGGCGCCTATACGACCTTCGTCGTGCAGGAGGTGATCCGCAACTATTTCCCCGGCCTGTTCGACTACTCGCTGATCATCGCCCTGCCCCTGGCCTTTGTCGTTGCCGGCGGCGTCGGCATCGCCATCGAGCGCGGCGTTATCCGCTTCCTTTACGGGCGCCCGCTCGAAACGCTGCTGGCGACCTGGGGGCTGAGCCTCATCCTGCAACAGGCGGTGCGCAGCATTTTCGGACCCAACAACCGCGAAGTCGGCAATCCGAGCTGGATGTCGGGGGCTTTCGATCTTTATGGGCTGTCCATCACCTGGAACCGCATGTGGATCGTGGTCTTCGCGCTCGTAGTCTTCGGCATCCTGCTGCTGGTGCTCAACCGCACGCCATTGGGGCTGCAGATGCGCGCGGTGACGCAGAACCGTCGCATGGCATCGTCCATGGGCATCCGCACCCCTTATGTCGACGCCCTCACCTTCGGGCTCGGCTCGGGCATCGCCGGCATCGCTGGCGTAGCTTTGTCCCAGATCGACAATGTCAGCCCGAACCTCGGCCAATCCTACATCATCGACAGCTTCATGGTCGTGGTCTTCGGCGGGGTCGGCAATCTTTGGGGCACGCTGGTTGGCGCCATGACGCTCGGCATCGCCAACAAGTTCCTCGAGCCCTATGCCGGGGCCGTGCTCGCCAAGATCCTGATCCTGGTGTTCATCATCCTGTTTATCCAGCGCCGGCCACGGGGCCTGTTCGCGCTCAAGGGACGGGCGGTGGAGCAATGAGTGCGCTGTTGTTTCCAATGGCCTTTGCCCCATCTCGCTCCGTCATTCCCGCAAAAGCGGGAATGACGGTGTGGCTGGGGCACGTCCTTCTGCAAAATTCGAACACCGGGAGCGCCACCATATGATTACCGCCTGGCTCATTCGCGCCCTCGACAAGAAGGCCATCATCGTCATTGCCATTCTTCTGGCGATTGCGGCGCTGGTGCCGATCTCCAACCTGATGCTCCCGGCGGGATCGCCCCTTCATCTGCCCGACCATTTCGTGCCGCTGTTCGGCAAGTACCTGACCTATGCCATGCTGGCCTTGGCGCTCGACCTGATCTGGGGATACGCCGGCATCCTGTCGCTCGGGCACGGGGCCTTCTTCGCGCTCGGGGGCTATGCCATGGGCATGTACCTGATGCGCCAGATCGGCGACCGCGGCGTTTACGCCAATCCGGTGCTGCCCGACTTCATGGTCTTTTTGAACTACAAGGAATTGCCGTGGTTCTGGAACGGGTTCGACATGTTCTGGTTCGCCATGGTCATGGTGGTTCTGGTGCCGGGCCTGCTGGCCTTCATTTTCGGCTGGTTCGCCTTTCGTAGCCGCGTCACCGGCGTTTATCTGTCGATCATCACCCAGGCCATGACCTACGCCCTGCTGCTGGCCTTCTTCCGCAACGACATGGGCTTTGGCGGCAACAATGGCTTGACCGATTTCAAGGATATCCTCGGCTTCAACATCCAGGCACCGGAGACGCGCGCGGCGTTGTTCTCGGCCTCGGCCATCGCTCTGGCGCTGGCGTTTCTGGTGTCGGCGGGCATCGTCAAATCCAAGCTCGGCCAGGTCATGGTCGCCATCCGCGACGCCGAAAGCCGGACGCGGTTTCTCGGCTACCGCGCCGACAACTACAAGCTGTTCGCCTTCGTCGTCTCGGCGGTGATCGCCGGCATTGCCGGAGCGCTCTACGTGCCGCAGGTCGGCATCATCAATCCGGGCGAATTCTCGCCGGCAAACTCGATCGAAATCGTCATCTGGACCGCCGTCGGCGGGCGGGCGACGCTGGTCGGGCCGATCATCGGCGCGATCCTGGTCAATGCCGGCAAGTCCTGGTTCACAGGTCTGTTGCCCGAGTTCTGGCTGTTCGCTCTCGGCGGGCTGTTCGTTTTCGTCACCATCTTCCTGCCCAAGGGCATTGTCGGCACCGTCGTCGCCGGCTGGAATGCGCTGGTCCTCAGCCGCGCCTCGGTGAAGGAAGAGGAAGGACGCAACTCAAAGACCGGCGACCCGAAGGACCAGCCACCCGCAACCGAATTCTCGAATCCGGCGGAGTAGAGCAATGAACGACAAACAGGACGGCACCCTGCTCTATCTCGACGGCGTTTCGGTGAGCTTCGACGGCTTCAAGGCGCTCAACGCCCTGTCGCTGATCGTCCAGCATCAGGAGCTGCAGGCGATCATCGGACCGAACGGCGCCGGCAAGACGACGATGATGGACATCATAACCGGCAAGACGCGGCCCGACGACGGCGACGTGCTGTTCGAGGACATCATCGATCTGACCCGTCATGACGAGAGCCACATCGCCGAACTGGGCATCGGCCGCAAGTTTCAAAAGCCGACGGTGTTCGAAAGCCACACGGTCTGGGACAACCTCACACTCGCGTTGAAGAAACCGCGCGGCGTGTTCGCCGGGCTGTTCTATCAGCCTTCGGATGAGGACAAGGCCCGCATCGCGGACATTCTCGAAACCATCCGCCTGACAGAGAGGCGCGACGAGCTTGCCGCCAATCTCAGCCACGGCCAAAAGCAGTGGCTCGAAATCGGCATGCTGCTGGCACAGGACCCCAAGCTGTTGCTGGTCGACGAACCAGTCGCCGGCATGACCGACGCGGAGACCGTGGAGACGGCCAAGCTGCTCAAGGAGATTTCCAAGACACGCTCGGTGGTAGTCGTCGAACACGACATGAGCTTTGTCCGCGACCTCGACTGTTATGTGACCTGTCTGGCCGAAGGCTCTGTGCTTGCTGCCGGTTCACTCGACCAGGTCAGTGCCGATCCCAAGGTCATCGAAAGCTATCTGGGGAGATGAAATGACCAGCGCCCTCACCGTCTCCGATATCGATCTGCACTATGGCGCCGCCCAAGCATTGCGTGGCGTGTCGATCGAGGTGGCTCCGCAAAAGATCACCGCCGTGCTCGGCCGCAATGGCGTCGGCAAATCGTCGATGCTGCGCGCCATCGTCGGCGTCCACTCCCTCACCTCGGGCACGATCTCGTTCAATGCCAGCACGCTCGGCAAGCTGCCGCCCTATGCCCGCGCCAAGCTCGGCATCGGCTATGTGCCGCAGGGACGCGAGATCTTTCCGCTGCTGACGGTCAGGGAAAATCTCGAGACAGGCTTTGCCTGCCTGCCGCGCGGCAAGCGCAAGATACCCGAGTACATTTTCGATCTGTTCCCGGTGCTCAAGCAGATGCTGTCGCGCCGGGGGGGCGACCTTTCGGGCGGCCAGCAACAGCAGCTCGCCATCGGCCGGGCGCTGGTTGCCGGGCCGCAACTTCTGGTGCTGGACGAGCCGACCGAAGGGATTCAGCCCTCGATCATCAAGGACATCGGCCGGGCGCTGCAGTTCCTCAGGGACGAGAAGGACATGACAATCCTTCTGGTCGAGCAGTATCTCGACTTTTGCCGCGAGCTCGCCGACCACATCTATGTCATGGATCGCGGGGAGATCCTTCATTCCGGGCCGGCCGAAGACCTGGACCGGCCGGAAATCCGGAAACATTTGACTGTGTAGGACGCGTAATGACGGCTGGAGGGAATAGCAACATGGCGGGAAAGGGGCCCGCTCCGCTCGGAGAAGACAAGGCAACAAGGCCGCAACGCGCCGAAGGCTCGGGGCGTGTGGTCGCGCGTTTGCGTGGAGAGACCACGCGGTTGGTGGAGCTCTATCAGGAAGGGGCGGCCAAGATCCGGCTGCCGCGTTCGGCTTCGCCGGCGCTCGAAGCGGTGCTGATCAACACAGCTGGCGGGCTGACAGGCGGCGATCGGTTCGACTGGACGATCGAAGCCGGGCCCGGCGCCGAGATGTCGGTCACGACGCCGGCCTGCGAACGCATCTACAAATCCGCCGGTGGCAGCGCCGAAGTCCACAACAAGCTGATCATCGGTGCCGATGCCCATATCGACTGGCTGCCGCAGGAAACCATCCTGTTCGAGCGGTCGCGCCTCAGCCGGCGGCTCGACGCCGAACTCGGCGAAGGCGCGACGCTAACCGCGCTCGAAGCTGTCCTGCTCGGGCGCGAGGCGATGGGCGAAGCGGCGCGCTCGGCGCTGCTCGACGATCAGTGGCGCATTTCGCGTGGTGGCAAGCTGATCCATGCCGAGGCCAACAAGCTCTCGGCCTCCGATCTCGAACGCGACGCGCTGTCGCTGCTCAGCGGCAACAATGCCTTCGCCACGCTGGTCCATATCGCCGAAAATGCCGAGGACCGGCTCGCGGCCGTCCGTTCCCTGATCCCGGACGGCGCGCGCGCCGCGGCAAGTGCTGTCGGAGAACGGTTGATCGTGCGGATTCTCGCTCCATCCGGGCTTGCGCTCAGGCGTCTGGTCACGCCTATACTGATCGAACTCTCGGCCGGGCGCGCCCTGCCCCGCCTCTGGTCCACTTGAGGAACACTCATGAATCTCACGCCCCGCGAAAAGGACAAGCTCCTCATTTCCATGGCCGCGATGGTGGCCCGGCGCCGGCTTGAACGCGGCGTCAAGCTCAACCACCCCGAGGCGATTGCGCTGGTCACTGATTTCGTCGTCGAGGGCGCCCGCGATGGCCGCCCGGTCGCCGAGCTGATGGAAGCCGGCGCCCATGTCATTAGCCGCGACCAGGTGATGGAGGGCGTCGCCGAAATGATCCACGACGTCCAGGTCGAGGCGACCTTCCCCGACGGCACGAAGCTTGTGACCGTCCACGAACCGATCCGGTAGCACGCCGCACAAGGCGAGGAGACCCAAATGATCCCCGGCGAAGTAACCACCGCCCCAGGCGATATCGAACTCAATTCCGGCGCCACGACCATCACGCTGACGGTGGCCAATTCCGGCGACAGGCCGATCCAGGTCGGCTCGCACTATCATTTCTACGAGACCAATTCCGGGCTGGTGTTCGACCGCGAACAGGCGCGCGGCATGCGGCTCGACATCGCCGCCGGCACCGCCGTCCGCTTCGAGCCGGGCCAGTCGCGCGAGGTGACGCTGGTGCCGCTCTCGGGTGCCCGCAAGGTCTATGGATTCAATCAAAAAATCATGGGGGCACTGTGACCGTGTCGAACGAAACGACCGAAGACCCGCGCACCGAGGTGCTGCTCGACGGTTTGCAGAAAATCCTTGTCGATCTGGATCAGGTACGCCAGCGCGATCCCGAAACCATGATGCTGATCGGCTCGCTCGCCGACCGTTTGTGCAAGGATGCCGGCCAGCCGGACTGGCAGGAGGTCAAGGCAGCGCTCGACGACACGGCGCGCCAGAGCCTGATCGATACACTGTCGCGCGAGATCGAAGATTCGGGCAAGAAGGGCGAGATCAAGCCCGCCTATGCCATGCAGGCCATCGCCGCTTCACTGGTTGGCGCAGGCTTGTCCGACGAGCGTGTGAGCGCGGGCATCGCCCTGCTCGATGATTTCATCACCGCCGCACGCGGTTTCTTCCAGAGCAACAAACCTGCCGTCAACTGATCAAGAGCGAAGGCTTTCCGCCATGCCCGCAAAGATTACCCGCGCCGCCTATGCCGACATGTATGGCCCGACCACGGGCGACAAGGTCCGGCTTGCCGATACCGAGCTGTTCATCGAGGTCGAAAAGGACTTCACCGTCTATGGCGAGGAAGTGAAATTCGGCGGCGGCAAGGTTATCCGGGACGGCATGGGGCAGAGCCAGGCGACGCGCGACCAAGGCGCTGTCGACACCGTCATCACCAACGCGCTGGTGGTGGACCACACCGGCATCTACAAGGCCGACATCGGGCTCAAGAACGGCGTCATCGCCGGCATCGGCAAGGCCGGCAATCCGGACACACAGCCGGGTGTCACCATCATCATCGGCCCCTCGACCGAAGCCATCGCCGGCGAAGGCAAGATCCTGACCGCCGGGGGCTTTGACAGCCACATTCATTTCATCTGTCCCCAGCAGATCGAGGAAGCACTGATGGCGGGGCTGACCACCATGCTCGGAGGCGGTTCCGGGCCGGCGCACGGCACGCTCGCCACCACCTGCACCGGTGCCTGGCACCTACAGCAAATGATGGGTGCAGCCGAGGACTTCCCGATGAACCTTGCCTTCGCCGGCAAGGGCAATGCCTCGCTTGCGGCGCCTCTGGAAGAAATGGTTTTGGCCGGCGCCGCGGCGCTGAAACTGCACGAGGACTGGGGCACCACCCCCGCCGCCATCGACAACTGCCTCGATGTCGCCGACGAGCATGACGTGCAGGTGATGATCCATACCGACACGCTCAACGAATCCGGCTTCGTCGAGGATACGGTCGCCGCCTTCAAGGGCCGGACGATCCACGCCTTCCACACCGAAGGCGCCGGCGGTGGTCACGCTCCGGATATTATCAAGGTCGCCTCGTTCGCCAACGTCATCCCCTCCTCGACCAACCCGACGCGGCCCTACACGGTCAACACCATTTCCGAGCATCTCGACATGCTGATGGTGTGCCACCACCTCGACCAGAACATCCCCGAGGACGTGGCTTTTGCCGAGAGCCGCATTCGCAAGGAGACGATCGCCGCCGAGGATATCCTGCACGATTTGGGAGCCTTCTCGATCATCGCTTCGGACAGTCAGGCCATGGGCCGGGTCGGCGAAGTGATCATCCGCACCTGGCAGACCGCCGACAAGATGAAGCGCCAGCGCGGCCGCCTGCCGGAAGAGACCGGCGACAACGACAATTTCCGCGTCCGCCGCTATATCGCCAAATACACCATCAATCCGGCCATCGCCCATGGGTTCTCCCAGCACATCGGCTCGATCGAGGTCGGCAAGCGTGCCGATCTGGTGATGTGGGATCCGGCATTTTTCGGCGTGAAACCGGACATGGTGCTGCTCGGCGGCAATATCGCCGCCGCGCCGATGGGCGACCCCAATGCCTCGATCCCGACGCCGCAACCGATGCACTATCGCTACATGTTCGGCGCCTATGGCGTGACCAAGAAGACCTCTTCGGTGACCTTCACCTCGCAGGCCGCCATCGATGCCGGCATTGGCGAGCGCTACCGCCTCGAAAAGACCCTGCTGCCGGTGGTCAACACCCGCCACGGCATTGGCAAGGCCTCGATGATCCACAATTCGGCGACACCGCATATCGAGGTCGACCCGGAAACCTACGAGGTTCGCGCCGACGGCGAACTGCTGACCTGCGAGCCGGCGACGGAACTGCCGATGGCACAGAGGTACTTCCTGTTCTGAGGCCCTCGCCTCAAGGTGAAGGCGGTTGAAGTCTGCCGGTTGATGTCATATCTATTGACGCATGAATGCGACAAATGGTATGTCATAGCCATGAGCACAGGTTTCAGCGAAGCACCGCAGACACATTGGCAGCAGGCGAGCATGGCCGAGACCCTGTCCGACCGGCTCGGCATCAGCAAGCGCGAGCTGGCGCTGACCGTTGGCCTCGCCCCCGCCACCCTGCAGCGCAAGGATCGTGCCGAGGCGCCGGCAACGCTGGCGCGGCTGAGCGAGATGACGGAAATCATCACCCGCATCACCGATTGGGCGGGCGGCGAGCGACAGGCCTTCGCATGGTACCGGGCCCAGCCCATTCCGGCCTTCGGTGGCCGCACTGCCGAAAGTCTGGTCAAGTCGGGCAAGGCCAGCGCCGTGCGCGACTATCTCGATCATATGGCGCTTGGCGGGTTTGCTTGAGATTTGTCGGCACGGGCTATCGCGGTCACGACCCGAAATGGGCTTTCGCACCGTTGTCAGGTGAAGGTGCTGCAGTTTACGGCGCACGCTTCAACCCCAAGGGCGTTCCGGCCTTGTATCTGGCAACCTCACCTGAAGGCGCCTTCCTTGAGACAACCCAAGGGTTTGCCTTCAGATTCAAACCCTTGACGCTTGTTTCCTACGACGTGGATTGTACTGACATTATCGACCTTTCGAGCCCGGACGCACGCAAGGCCGCGAACATCAATCTTGCCACTCTTGCCTGCGCCTGGGCGGATGATATCTTCGATGGGAAGCGCCCGGCCTCGTGGAGCGTCTATGATCGGTTTGGCGGCTCCTCAGCCGGCATTCTCGTCCCCTCCTTTGCCTATGGCGCAACGCCGGAGATGACCAACCTGGTGTTGTGGGACTGGGCCGAAACCGGCCGGCATGCCGTGAAGGTGTTCGATCCGGACCACAGGCTGCCCCAGGACCAGGCGTCCTGGCAGTGAGGATAGGCCATGATCGTCCACTGCATCCGCACCGCATCCCCTCATGAACGGTTGTTCCTCATCGAAATCCAGCGCCGGGCGGCGCTGGCCAATACCGGCGACCGCGACCTGCTGATGGCCCACCCCGAACTGATCGACACGCCCGCCGAATTCTTCGCCGCCGGCAACGTGGTCGTTGCCGAGTGCGATGGCGTGGTTGTTGGCTTCGCGACTCTGATCCTGCGCGAGGATGGCGATGCCGAGCTCGAAGGGCTGTTCGTCGAACCGTCGCATTGGCGTCAGGGCGTCGGTCGGGCGCTGGCAGAGGCCGTTGCCGCCCGGGCCGTCACGCTGGGTGCGAAAACGCTCTATGTCATGGGCAACCCTCATGCCGAAGGGTTTTACACCCGCGCCGGCTTCCGGCTCGATGGTGTGATCGAGACCCAGTTCGGCAACAATCTGTTGCTGGAGCGCGACCTGACTACAAGGTAGGCTTGCAAGTTCCTGATCAAAAACACTTTTCTCCTTTGCGCCTAGAAACCTTCGGCATCACGTCAAAATACTTGAACCATTTCGTCCAGTTCCTCGTCCGATGTGTACCGGCGGCAATGCCCGCCTCCATGCAAAACAGACGGACCTGAGACCCATGACCTTCATTCGCAAGCCCGCCATCCTCTCCGCCCTCGCCCTGACCACGGCCCTCGCCCTTGCCCCGACCCACGCGAGCGCCGTGATCACCGATCTGCCCTCGTGCTACAATCACGTCATCAACTCGTGCAACAACACCTCGAACCATCCGGAAGACTGCATCGAAAACGCCACCAATGCCTGCGACGAGGAGTTCGGCAACCAGACGCAGTCGAGCGCGCCGAGTGCTTTTCTCAGCCCCAAGACCAAGCCGCAGCGTATGCTGCTTCTGCCGGCCGTTCAGTCGGCGCGCGAAGCGGCGCGTTGAACCCATTCTGCTCACAGATGCGAAAAGGGCCATCTCCGGATGGCCCTTTTCCATGGCCGGCATGTCGTCTTGACAGGCTCGCCTTTTGGGCACAAATCTCCCGCCCATGATCAACCGAACCCTTATCGTCGAAATGATGCTCGTACGCGCCTCGGGGCGCGCGGCTTTCGTTCGGCATTAGGCCAACCGATCCGCAGACCCCGCCGCACCGGCAGGGTCTGACATTGTCCGTCCCGCTGTCCGGCCGAACCCGACGAGGAGACAATGTCAAACGATCCCCAAAAAACAGCACAACCGCCGTCTGCCAGGGACCTCATCATCCGCGCAACCCGCCTGGACGACGCCGAGGCGCTCACTGTGTTGATGAACCTGCCCGGCGTGCGATACGGCACGCTGCGCCCGCCTTTTCAGCGCCTCGAACAAACACGGCGGTTTCTCGAAGGGCTCGGCGATGACGACCTTCATATCTCCGCGTTCATCGGTGATGTGCTGGTTGGCAATGCCGGCCTTCATCGCGACTCGGGCCGGCGGCGTCATGTCGCCTCGCTCGGCATCGCCGTTCATGACGATCATGCCGGCAAAGGCATAGGCACCGCGCTTGTTGGCGCGCTGATCGATGCTGCCGACAAATGGCTCGACATTCACCGCATCGAGTTGACGGTGTTCACCGACAACGACGCGGCGATCGCGCTTTACAGGAAGTTCGGCTTCGAGGCCGAAGGCGTGCATAAGGACGACGCCTATCGCAACGGCGCCTATGCCGACGTGCTCGCCATGGCACGCATCCGCCCGGTCTGAGGCTGGCGCACATCCGGGGCGGCGGAGTGTTCTTCGCCGCCTACCAGCGCGAGACGACCATGGCGTCGAAAATGGCGATCAGGTGCAGGCTGGCCCCGACGACGACAAAGCCGTGCCAGAGGGCCGAATTGAACTTCAGCTTCTCCCACAGGTAGAAGACGATGCCGAAGGAGTAGCAGAGCCCGCCGGCGAGCAGCAGCACCAGCGCCTGCGGCGGCAAGGTTCGCGCCAGGTCGTTGAACACGACAACACCGCTCCAGCCGATGATGAGGTAGAGCGGCAAGGTGAAATGGGAGAGGCGCAGCGGCAGACTGAGCTTCAAGGCCACGCCGATCAGCGAGGCGCTCCAGATGAAAATGGTCAGCCCCAGCCCTTTCGGCGTGTGCCATATCCCTGTCAGGAACGGCGTGTAAGTGGCTGCAATAAATAGGAATATCGTTGCCTGATCGAAACGGGCCAGCACGCGCTTGACCGCGGTTTGCGGCCAGAGGTTGAAGGCCATCGACACCCCGAGCAGCAGCACGAAGGCCCCGACATAGATGGCAATCGCTGGCACTTCCGCCGGCGCGGTGCGCAACACGGCAAGCGTGATCAGCACCGATCCTGCCACCAGCGCCATGACAAGCCCGATGCCGTGGACGATGCCGTCGGCGATTTTCTCGGCGAGGCTCGCAATGCGTCCGCCCGACCAGCTCGTGTCGAAACGAGACTTCAGTTCCTGCCCCGTCATGGCCGTGCCCTCCGTCAGCTGCGTTTGTCAGTATCGCCAACGCATGCGTCGACATTACGACCGTCGCGACCACGCACAAGGATTTCGGATGATCTGGTCACGCGGCATAACGGACTTGCCGCATCGCGAGACTTGCCCCTGTTCTCGGCTGGCGAATGAAGATAGCATGATGGCAGAGCCGGTTGCGCTCCGGCATTCATGCTTTCTGGCTGCGAGACCGATCATGAAACGTTTTGGCCTGTGGCTTAGCCTTGCCCTCCTTCTGGCGCCGTTGCCGGCACTTGCCGTCACGCCGACGTTGACACTGACATTGCCAGATCCGGGCGACTGGAAGCATGTCAGCTACACCTGCGAGGACCACGAGGGGCGGGTCGAGACCGATTATCTCAATGCTGCGCCGAATTTCCTGGCGTTGGTGCCGATCGACGGCAAGACGGTGATCTTCGCCAATATCCTGTCCGGCTCGGGCGCCCGCTACGTGGCAGGCAAGTACCAGTGGTGGACCAAGGGCCCCGAGGCGCAGCTGATCGATCTGACCGCAGACAAGGATGCGCCGCCTCTTCTGACCTGCATCGAAGCCAATGACACCCCCTGAAGGATAAAGACCTCGAGATGACACGTGCCACCTCGTTTCTGCGCGCCGGCAAGGCCGGCGCCCCGCCTTCGGGCCATGTCGTGCTCGCCCATGCCGAACGGCATTTGCGCCGTCGCCTGATCGTCACCGAGACAGGCGACGACGTGCTGGTCGACCTGCCGGTTGCGACCGTGTTCGAGCAGGGCGACTGCCTGGTGCTGGAAGATGGGCGCTTCATCGAGATCGCCGCTGCCGAGGAGGAGCTGATGGAGGTGCGGGCCGCCTCGCGCGAAGCGCTGACGGCGCTCGCCTGGCACCTTGGCAATCGTCACCTGCCCGCCGAGATCAGCCCGGAGCATATCCGTGTCGCCCGCGATCACGTCATCCGCGACATGCTCGCCCGGCTCGGCGCCGAAATCACCGACATCAAGGCGCCATTCTCGCCGCTGCGCGGGGCCTACCATGACCACGGGCACGATCACAGCCATGCCCACGGGCATTCGCACGCCCATGGATGATGTGCGGCACAGCGGCATTGGTTTGGCGCTGACCGATCCATTGGCGCTGCAACGGCTTTTCGCCTGGTTCTCGCCGGCCTTCCCGGTCGGCGCCTTTGCCTATTCCGCTGGGCTGGAAACTGCCATTTCCGACGGCTCCGTCCGCACGCCCGCGGCGCTGAGCGAGTGGCTCCGCGCCATCCTCCGGCACGGCGCGCCGACGACGGACGCCATACTGATTGCCGAGGCGCATCGCGCCGCAATGGACGGAGAAGCGCTCGCCAAACTGGCCGAACTGGCGCTGGCGCTGATCCCCTCGCCCGAACGGCGCGCCGAAACGCTGTCGCTCGGCACCAGTTTCCGCGCAGCCGCTGCCGCATGGCCGGAAACGAGCGGAGCTGTGCTTCCGTCCGAATGCCCCTATCCGGTGGCGCTCGGGGCGATTGCCGGTCTGTCCGACCTGCCGCTCGCAGCGGTGCTGACCGGATTTCTCACCGCTCTGACCCAAGGCCAGATTTCTGTGGCCGTGCGACTGGTGCCTCTCGGGCAGACTGACGGATTGCGGGTGTTGCATGGGCTAGAAGCCGATATCGCCGCTGCGGCGCAAAAAGGCGAGACGTCCGACCTTGATGATCTCGGGGCCATCGGCTTTGCCGCCGACATCGCCGCCATGGCGCACGAAACGCTGAACGTCAGGATCTTCCGTTCGTGAGCTTCAGGCGGCATCATCTATCGACGCCTGCCCGGCGTGCCCATATGCTTGTTCCCGTCCCGCGTTTTCCAGATCCCTGATCCTCATGATTTCCGGCATTGCCTCGCTCGTTTTCATCCCGCTTCTTGCCATCGCCGTCGCCCATATGATCTGGGCGTTTGGCGGCTCCTATCCAGCGCGCACGCAAGAGCTTCTGGTGCGAACGGTCATCGGCGTGGAAGGCAGGGAGCGTGTGCCGCGATTGGCGTCGGCGCTGATCGCCCTCGCCATTCTGGCCGCCGGCATCGTGGCGCTGTCGCTGGCCGATCCGTCGCCCGGCGGCCCCATGCTCGGGCTCGGGCTCGGCTTCGCGCTGGTTTTTCTCGGGCGCGGCGCGATCGGCTACACCAAGTCCTGGCAGGCGCGGACGCCGATCGAGCCGTTCCGCACCATGGACCGCAAATTCTATTCGCCACTCTGCCTCGCCCTCGGCGTCGGCTTCATTTTCCTCATTGTGTGGAGATTCATGTGAGTTCACCCAACGGACCCCTGCGCATCGGTATCGGCGGCCCCGTCGGTTCGGGCAAGACGACCTTGTGCGAGAAACTGCTCAAGGCGCTCAAGACCCGCTACTCCATGGCCGTCGTCACCAATGACATCTACACCCGCGAGGACGCATTGATCCTGGCGCGGGCGCAGGCGATTTCCGAGGACCGCATTGTCGGGGTCGAGACCGGCGGGTGTCCGCACACGGCCATCCGCGAGGATGCTTCGCTCAACCTCAATGCCATCGATGAGCTCACTGCCCGCTTCCCCGATCTCGACATCGTGCTGATCGAATCCGGTGGCGATAATCTCGCCGCCACCTTCTCGCCCGACCTCGCCGATCTGACGCTCTATGTCATCTCGGTGGCACAAGGCGAGAAAATCCCCCGCAAGGGCGGCCCGGCGATCACGCTGTCGGATCTGTTGATCATCAACAAGACCGACCTCGCTCCGCATGTCGGCGCCGATCTGACGGTGATGGAAGCCGACTCGCAAAAGGTGCGCGACGGACGGCCGTTCGTTTTCTCCGACTTGTCCCGCAATCAGGGGCTCGACGATATCGTCGCCTTCATCGAGCGCTTCGGCGGTCTCGAACCGGCAGAGCGCGCCACGGCGTGAGTCCGCCAGCGCTTGTTTTCACCCGTGATCTGAGTGTGCCTTTCGCAGCGCCGCGCTGGCCGGACGGCAGTGTCCGCCGGCCCTTCACTGCGGAAACTGCTCCTGCGGCACATGCGGTTCTGAGGCAAGCATATGCCAATGGTCTTGGTGAGGTCGGGACGTACGCCGACTGGTACGACGCTCTCGTCGCGGATGCGGAATACGATCCAGACCTCTGTTTTCTTTATGGTTCCAGCGGAGTCGCTTTCGGCTTCGCCCAGGTCTGGACGAGCGGCTTCGTCAAGGACATCGCCGTGGCGGAAAGCCATCGGCGACAGGGCATCGGCAAGGCGCTGCTGGCAACTGTGTTTGCCGAGTTGCAGGATCGCGGACTCGCCGAGGTGCGGCTGAAGGTCGTGCCTGGCAACGAGAACGCCATCGCCCTTTACCGCACCTGCGGCATGCGCGAAGGCTAGGTTCAATCGAAGGTGAAGGTTCCCTCGTCGCTCGGCACCAGCACGGTGACGCTGCGGGGCGGCAGGATGACATTGCCCGGCACGGCACCGAAACGCGCCTCGGGGCTGGAGGAAAAACCGAGATGCCAGGTGCTGCCGGTGCGCGGTAGCGCGCTGTAGACCGAAACAGGTTCATGGGCACGATTGAACCAGACGAGCAGTTCGTCCTCGTCGATATCGAGCAGCATGCCGAAGGTTGGAAGATCAGCCGTCTGCCAGTTGTCCGGCGTCAGTTCGTGCTGGTCCGGGTGCAGCCAGACCACGTCGCGGACGCCGTTGACCATCTGGCCGGTCAGGAATTCCTGCTCGGTCAGGGCCGGATGCGCCGAGCGGAAGGCTGACAGCGCACAGGTGAAATTCATCAGCTCGGCATCGGCGCGGGCCCAATCGATCCAGGTGATAGCGTTGTCCTGGGCATAGGCGTTGTTGTTGCCGCCCTGGGACCGCCAGAACTCATCGCCCTGCCCCAGCATCAGTGTTCCGCGTGAGACAAACAGCGTCGCCAGCAGCGCCCGGGCATCGGCCCGGCGCTTCTCGTTGATCTCCGGGTTCTCGGTCTCGCCCTCGTAACCGCAATTCCAGCTGATGTTGTGATTGTGGCCGTCGCGATTGTTCTCGCCATTGGCGAAATTATGCTTGCCGGAATAGCTGACCAGATCGCGGAGCGTGAAGCCGTCATGGGCCGCGAGGTAATTGACGCTTGCCGTCGGCTTGCGCCCGCCACGCTGGAAATAGTCCGATGAGCCGGCAAGCCGGGAGGCGAGTTCGCCGGCCGCCACGTCGCCGCGCCAGAAGGCGCGCACGTCATCGCGGTAACGATCGTTCCACTCAAGGAATGGCGCTTCAAAGCTGCCGAGCTGATAGCCGCCCGGGCCGATGTCCCAGGGTTCTGCGATCAGAATGGCCTTGGACAGAACCGGGTCCTTGCGGATGGCTGCAAGAAGCGGGGCGTCCGGCGCAAAACCCGTGCGGGTACGACCGAGGATTGGCGCCAGATCGAAGCGGAAGCCGCTGACGCCACCGGCCTCGACCCAATGGCGCATGGCATCGAGCACCAGGCGCTGCACTTCCGGATGGGCGCAATCGAGCGTGTTTCCTGTGCCGGTGTCATTGACCAGAAGCCGCACGCCTTCGCTATTGAAGGTGTGGCGATAATAGGTGTTGGCGTCGAGACCGCGATAGCAAATCACTGGCCCATCGATATCGCCTTCGCCCGAGTGGTTGAACACCACGTCGAGGATCACGGCGATGCCGCGCTTGCGGTAGAAGTCGGTGACCTTCCGAAGATCGGCAATGCCGCCGGGCATCAGGCGCGGGTCCGGCGCCATCATGGTCACGGGGTTATAGCCCCAGGCGTTGGTGAGTTTGAGAATCGGGGAGATGCCGCTCATCGATCCAGGCGGGCGGTTGGCATCAACTCGATGGTGTCGACGCCGAGGGCCTGGAAATGCTCGGAAACCCGGATCGGATCAGGGCTGTCACCCGGCCACGTTCGGCTGCCGGCAATCCGGGCCTCATCTTCGAGTAGCCGCGAACGTTGAGCTCGTAGATCACGCGCGGCGGCACTTCGATCGGCGTTGCCTTGTTTTTCGACCGGAGCAGGAACGATCGATTTCGGCACCAGCGCGGCGCGTATCGACACCGGACTCACGCGGCGCCTTCAACTCATTGTGGTGGTTGAACGGCTGATCGATTCTGATACGCATAGGGGGTCGACCAAGAGCTTGTCCGGATCGAAACCACAGGCCCCGCGACGGATCATAGGGACCATCGGCCCTCAAGCCGTAGCGCGTGCCGGCGCCGATCCCGGCAATCAGACCGAAAATGGACGGCGCCGTCGCGGCCATCGAGCGCGATACGATCGGTTTCCCTGCCCCTCTCATCGAACAGGCAGACGAAGATCTGGCTCGCCGGCTCGGAATAGACCGAGAAGTTGACGCCATCAGCAAGAACCGTCGCGCCGCGCGGCTCGGCTCGCCCGGCACCCTTTTGGAGTTGCGGCTTCATGCGGCGTCCTAGAGTGTTTTCAGGAAAAGTGGATACCACTTTTCAGGTTCGAAAACACGACCACCTATAGCCCTTACGACAGATCAAGCAATTCCACATAAGCACGATCTGCTCTAGGTGATGACGGTCGGGCGCGTTGCGGCCGGTGCGCGCCGCGAGATCTGTCAGATCCGAAGCAATCTGGATGAGCGGGGCCAGCGCTGCCTGCGTCTCGACCCCATGGTCGCCCGAGGCCGGGCTCGATAGCGCTCGATATAGATGCGAAGCGTTGCCCCCGACCGTGCCGGTACCGCTGAGGCGCAAGACGATGCGCGAGCCATCCTCGAAGCCGATGCGGACGCCCTGCTTGCTGGCAACCGAACCGTCGACCGGGTCGCTGTAGGTGAAATCATCGGCGTAAGCGACTGTATAACCGTCGATTTTCGTACCGACGAGATCTGCCAGTCTGGCGCGCAAGTCGTCCCATCAGCTTACCGGCGGCCTCCGCATCCACCGCCTCGTAGTCGTGACGGGTGTAATAGTTGCGGCCATAGGTCCGCCAGTGTTCGGCAACGATCTCCTCGACCGATTGCTTCCTGACCGCAAGAATATTGAGCCACAGCAGCACCGCCCAGAGCCCGTCCTTTTCGCGGACATGGTCCGAGCCGGTGCCGGCGCTTTCCTCACCGCAGATGGTGACGCGGCCGGCGTCGAGCAGGTTGCCGAAGAATTTCCAGCCGGTCGGGGTCTCGTGCATCTCGATGCCGAGCTTTTCGGCGACACGATCCGCCGCCGCAGAGGTCGGCATGGAACGGGCAATGCCAGCGATGCCATTCTTGTAGCCCGGTGCCAGATGGGCATTGGCAGAGAGCAGGGCCAGAGAATCCGACGGCGTGACGAACTGGTTGCGCCCGATGATGAGGTTGCGGTCGCCGTCGCCATCCGAGGCGGCGCCGAAATCGGGCGCTTCCGGCGACATCAGCAGGTCGTAGAGATCCTTGGCATAGACAAGGTTCGGGTCTGGGTGGCCGCCGGCGAAATCGGGCGAAGGGACGCCGTTGACGACCGTGCCTTCCGGCGCGCCGAGCATCTCTTCGAGGATGCGTTTGGCATAGGGGCCGGTCACGGCATGCATGGCGTCGAACCGCATGCGGAACCCGCCGGCAAACATGGCGCTGATGGCGTCGAAATCGAACAGGGTCTGCATCAGATCGGCATAATCGGCGACGGCATCGATGACCGTCACCTTCATGCCCTCGACCTCGGTTTCGCCAATGCGACTGAGGTCGATATCGGCAGTGTCGGTGGTCTTGTATTCCGAGATCGTCTTGGTGCGTTCGAACACCGCGTCGGTGATCTTTTCCGGTGCCGGGCCGCCATTGGAGACATTGTATTTCAGGCCGAAATCGCCCTTGGGACCGCCCGGATTGTGGCTGGCGGAAAGCACCAGCCCGCCGAACGCTTTGTAGTGGCGGATGACATGGCTCGCCGCCGGAGTCGACAGAATGCCGTTCTGGCCGACCATGACGTGGCCGAAGCCATTGGCCGCCGCCATGCGGATGGCGGTCTGGATGACGGTGTCGTTGTGGTAGCGTCCGTCGCCGCCGATGACGAGCAGCTTGCCGTCAAACCCGTCCAGCGCGTCGAAAATCGACTGGATGTAGTTCTCGGCATAGTGGGGCTGAGCAAAAACCGGCACCTGTTTTCTCAGGCCCGATGTCCCCGGCTTCTGGTCGGCGAAGGGCTTGGTCTCAATTTTCAGAATCGTCATCTGCTTGCTCTTGCCCCAACAGGTCTTTGAAAAGTTTCACGTATTTTGCGGCGCTGGCATGCCAGCCGACATCGGATTTCATGCCGTTGCGGCGCATGCGTGTCCAGGTGCCTTCGTCGCGGTAAAGCGAAATGGTGCGTAGGATTGCTGCCATCAGCGCCGGCTGGCTGACCGGCGCGAACTGCACCCCGGTCGCAACCCCGGCCTCGACCGCAGCCAGATTGGCGTCGATCACCGTGTCGGCCAGTCCACCGACCCGCGCCACCACCGGAATGGCGCCGTAGCGCAATCCGAACAATTGCGTCAATCCGCACGGCTCGAAACGCGACGGCACAAGGATGGCGTCGACACCGCCCTGGATGAGATGACTGAGCGGCTCGTCATAGCTGCGCTCGAACCCGACCTTGCCCGGGTGCCGCCACGCGGCGCTCTGCATCGCCGATTCAAGCGTATCATCGCCCGAGCCGAGCACGACCAGCCGCCCGCCGGCGGCGACCAGAGGATCGATGCAGCCAGACAAAAGATCGATGCCCTTCTGCCAGGTCAGGCGCGAAACCAGCCCGAACAGTGGTCCGGTATCGTGTGAGAGCCCGAAGCGGTCTTCCACGGCCTTCTTGTTGACCAGGCGCTGCTTGATGGTGTTGAGGCGGAAGTTGGCTTCAAGAAAGGGATCGGTGCCCGGATCCCAGGCCTCCATGTCGATGCCGTTGAGAATGCCGTGCAGGTCGTCAGCCCTGAGATTGAGCAGGCCATCAAGGCCCATGCCGAATTCGCGGGTACGGATCTCGGTGGCATAGGTCGGGCTGACCGTCGTCACCGCGTCGGCGCACTGGATGCCGGCCTTGAGGAAACCGACGCCGCCGTAATACTCGACGCCCGACATCGAGAAGGCTTCGGGCGGCAGCCTGAGCTTCCAGAAAATGTCCGATCCGTATTGGCCCTGGAAGGCCAGGTTGTGGATGGTCATCACTGTCTTGACGGTACTGCGCGGACCATAGGCGACATAGGCGGGCGCCAGCGCTGATTGCCAGTCGTGGGCCTGCAGGATGTCCGGGGCGTAGCCGTTGACGAGGCCGCGGGTCAGTTCCGCCCCGACAAAGGCCAGCGCGGCGAAGCGCTTCCAGTTGTCGGTGTATTCGCCCCCTGCTCCGCCATATAGACCACCCTCCCGATTATAAAGGTGCGGCGCATCGATGACGAACAGGTCAAGGCCGGCGACGCGGGCGCTGAGGAGACGGGCCGAGCCGTCGAACAGGTCTTCGAACTCGGCCACCACCTCGCCATTGCGCAATTGCGCCATCACGGAAGGGTAGCCGGGAATGAGCGTGCGAACGTTGACCTTGTGGGCGGCCAATGCCCCCGGCAGCGCACCGGCGACATCGGCCAGACCACCGGTCTTGGCCAGCGGATAGACCTCGGAGGTTACCGACAGCAGATCCATTACTTGTTCATGAGGTAGTTGTTGATCATCGGCTGGGTGATCAACACCACGCCATCGGCGGTTCGCCGGAACCACTTGGCATCGAACTCCGGATCTTCACCAACGACCAGACCTTCGGGAATGGTGACGGATCTGTCGACCACGACCTTGGATAGCCGCGCCCCGCGCCCGATCGAACAGCGCGGCAGGATCACCGCCTGATCGAGTTCGGAATAGGAGTGAACGCGCGTGCCGGTGAACACCAGGCTGCGATAGACCGAGCCGCCCGAAACGATGCAGTCGCCCGAAACCAGCGAACTGACCGCCTGCCCGCGCCGTCCGTCGAGATCGTGGACGAACTTGGCCGGCGGCGTGATCTCGGCATAGGTCCAGATCGGCCAGTCGTGGTCGTAAAGATCAAGCTGCGGGACGACGTCCGTCAAATCGATATTGGCCTTCCAATAGGCGTCGATCGTGCCGACATCGCGCCAGTAGGACACGGATTCGAACGAGGAGCGGACGCAGGAGCGGGTGAACCGGTGGGCCCAGGCGACACCATTCTTGACGATATGGGGGATGATGTCATGACCGAAGTCGCGCGACGAGCCTTCGGTGGCGGCGTCGCGGCGCAACTGGTCCATCAGGAAGGCGGTGTCGAAAACATAGATGCCCATCGAGGCCAGCGCATAGTCGGGCTTGTCCGGAATGCCCGGCGGATCCTTGGGCTTTTCGACGAACTCGATGACGCGGTCGCGACCGTCGACATGCATGACGCCAAAGGCCGAGGCCTCCATGCGCGGCACTTCGAGACACCCGATGGTGACGTCGGCGTCGGTGTCTACATGCTGGCGCAGCATGATTTCATAGTCCATCTTGTAGATGTGGTCGCCGGCGAGGATGACGATGTATTTGGCGCCCAGATCTTCGATGATGTCCATGTTCTGATAAACGGCATCGGCCGTGCCGGCATACCAGAGATCGTCGCCGACCCGCTGGCTGGCGGGCAGGATGTCGAAGCTTTCGTTGCGCTCCGGCCGCATGAAGTTCCAGCCGTGCTGCAGATGGCGGATCAGCGAGTGGGCTTGGTACTGGGTGGCGACGCCGATGCGGCGAATGCCGGAATTGATGGCGTTCGACAGCGCAAAATCGATGATGCGCGTTTTCCCGCCGAAGAACACCGCCGGCTTGGCACGCCGGTCGGTCAGCTCCATCAGGCGGGAGCCGCGCCCTCCAGCAAGCACATAGGCCATCGCGTCGCGCGCCAGCGGCGATGGGGTCCTGTAGTCCGACATGTCACCCTCCCTTGCGTCCGGTTGAGCCCGGATCGTGAACAATAATCAACGTTGATAATGGCGGCAGCATGAGATCCGCATAGGCTGGCCACCCTTCTCCCTCGGCAGGATGAGCAATGATCTTGCCCTGATTGCCCTGGTTGGAGCCGCCATAGTACTCCGCATCCGTATTGATTCTCTCGCGCCATGTTCCCGTCGCCGGCAGCGGCACGCGATAGCCTGAGCGCGGAACCGGCGTCATGTTCGAGATCACCGCCACTGGCGCCGCTCCGGGCGCATGGCGGGCAAAGGCAACAACCGAATTGGCGTGATCATTGCCGATCAGCCACTCGAAGCCCTCGGGTTCGCAGTCCCTGGCATGCAGCGCCGGATATTTGCGGTAGGCCTTGTTGAGATCGGAGATCAGGCGCCTGACGCCTTCGTGCATGCCGGCCTCGAGCAGGAACCAGTCGAGCGCGCGGGATTCGCTCCATTCCTCGCGCTGGGCGAATTCCTGACCCATGAACAACAGCTTCTTGCCCGGGTGCCCCCACATGTAGCCGTAATAGGCGCGAAGATTGGCGAATTGCTGCCAGTCGTCGCCCGGCATCTTGGACAGCATCGAGCCTTTGCCGTGCACGACCTCGTCATGGCTGATCGGCAGAATGAAGTTTTCCGAGAAGGCGTAAAGGAACCCGAAGGTCAGATCGTTGTGGTGGAAGCGACGGTGGATGGGCTCTCGGCTCATGTAACGCAGCGTGTCGTTCATGAAGCCCATGTTCCACTTGAACCCGAAACCAAGCCCGTTCGCATCGACCGGCGTAGTGACGCCCGGCCAGGCCGTCGATTCCTCGGCGATGGTCGCGATGCCGGGATTGAGCCGGTAGGCCTCAATGTTGGTGCGCTGCAGGAAGGACACCGCTTCGTTGTTCTCGCGCCCGCCCGCGTCGTTGGGCACCCATTCGCCGGGCTGGCGCGAGTAGTCGAGATAGAGCATGGAGGCGACGGCATCGACCCTCAGCGCGTCGAGGTGGAACTTCTCCAGCCAATAGAGGGCATTGTTGACCAGGAACTCCTGCACTTCGCGACGGCCGAAATTGTAGATCGCCGTATTCCAGTCCGGATGATAGCCGCGACGCGGGTCGAGATGCTCGTAAAGCGCCGTGCCGTCGAACCGGGCCAGCCCGAACTCGTCGGTCGGGAAATGTGCCGGCACCCAATCCATGATGACCCCGAGCCCAGCCTTGTGCGCTTCATCGACGAACGTCGCGAAGCCCTTGGGCGTCCCGAAACGCGCCGTCGGCGCATAAAGCCCGGTGGGCTGATAGCCCCAGGACGGGTCGAACGGATGCTCGGCAATCGGCATCAGTTCGATATGGGTGAAGCCCATGTCGGCGGCATAGGGGACGAGCTGGTCGGCGAGTTGCTCGTAATCGAGGAAGCTGCCGTCCGGGCGGCGGCGCCAGGACCCCAGATGCACCTCGTAGATCGACATCGCCTCGCGGCGCCAATCGAGCTTGCCGCGTTTATCGATCCAGACCTCGTCGTTCCATTTGTAAGGGGTCGGATCGGCGATCACCGAAGCGTTGCGTGGCCGCAACTCCGACCGCTGGGCGAAAGGATCGGCCTTGAGCGGCAGCAATTTGCCGTCGGGACCGACGATTTCGTATTTATAGACGGTGCCCGGGCCGACCTCGGGAATGAAGACCTCCCAGATGCCGGTATCGATCCGGCAGCGCATCGGATTGCGGCGTCCATCCCAGGAGTTGAACGGACCGACGACACTGACCCGCCGCGCATTGGGCGCCCAGACGGCGAAATGCGTGCCCTGAAGCCCTTCGAACTCCATCGCATGGGCGCCGAGCTTGTCGAACAGCCTCAGGTGCGAGCCTTCCTTGATGAAGTAATCGTCCATCGGACCGAGCACGGGACCGAAGCTGTAGGGGTCCCAAATGTCCCATTCCCCACCATCATTGGCGGCGTGCAGCCGGATCGGGGCATAGGCCTTTATCTCGACCTTGCCTTCGAAGAAACCAGCGGGATCGAGCCTGGCCAGTCTACCGAGCGGGGCACCATCGCGAGAGAAGACTGAAATCGAATCGGCGTGGGGGACGAAGGCCCGAACGAGCCAGTCCTTGCCGACCTGATGCAGACCGAGCACCGAGAATGGGTCCGAATGGGTGCCCCCGACGATGGCGGCGATGGTCTTTGGATCGATCTTGCTGGCTGAACCGGTCAACTTCTTCAGGCCTCGTTTGTCGGAACGTTCCAGATATCATTCGCATATTCACGGATGGTGCGATCCGAAGAGAACCACGCCATGTTGGCGGTATTGCGGATGGTCTTGGCGTACCATTGCTTACTGTCAGTCCACAGATTATCGACGCTACGCTGGGCCTCGTAATAGGACTCGAAGTCGCGTGCCACCATGAACCAGTCATGATCATACAACCCGCCGACCAGATCCTTGTAGCGGTTGCGGTCGTCGGGCGAGAACACGCCACCGGCAATGGCATCGAGTGCCTGCCTGAGCTCTGGCGCGGTCTCGATGACCTCGCGCGGCGAGGTCCCCTTGCCCTGGCGGGCCGCTTCGACCTCCTCGGCCGTCATGCCGAAGATGACGATGTTGTCGTCGCCAACGTTTTCCTTGATCTCGATGTTGGCACCATCAAGCGTGCCGATGGTCAGCGCGCCATTGAGGGCGAATTTCATGTTGCCCGTGCCCGACGCTTCGAGCCCGGCCGTCGAGATCTGTTCGGAAAGATCGGCCGCCGGCATGATCGTCTCGGCAAGCGAGACGTTGTAATTGGGCAGGAAGACAATCTTGAGCAGGTCCGACGCCGTCGGATCGTGATTGACGATGCGGGCGACGTCGTTGATCAGCTTGATGATCAGCTTGGCGTTCCAGTAGCTCGGCGCGGCCTTGCCGCCGAACACCTTGACGCGCGGCACCCAGTCCTTTTCCGGGTGGGCGCGAATGGCGTCGTAATAGGCAACGGCTTCAAGGATATTCAGCAGCTGGCGCTTGTATTCGTGTATGCGCTTGACCTGAACGTCGAACATGGCCTCGGGCGAAACCTTGACCCCCAGACGCTCCTGGATGACACGGGCAAGGCGCTCCTTGTTGGCCATCTTGACGGCGGCGAACTTCTCCTGGAAGGCGGAATCGTCGGCCAATGCCTCGATCTTCTTGATCTCGGACGTATGGGTCATGAACCCCTCGCCGATGGAATCCTTCATCAGCCCCGTCAGCGCCGGATTGCACTGCATCAACCAGCGGCGCGGCGTGATGCCGTTGGTCTTGTTGTTGATCCGGTCCGGATAGAGCGCATGCAGATCGGCAAAGACCGTCTTCTTCATCAGTTCGGTATGAAGCGCCGAAACGCCGTTGACCGAATGCGAGCCGACGAAGGCCAGATGCCCCATGCGGATGCGCCGCCCGCCGTGTTCGTCGATCAGCGACACGTTGGAGATTTGCGCATCGGTCATATTAGCGCGTTCGCGCGCTTCCTTCAGAACCGTGGCGTTGATGCCGTAGATGATCTGAACATGGCGCGGCAGCAGCCGTTCGATCAGCCCGATCGGCCAGCTTTCCAGCGCCTCGGGCAAAAGCGTGTGGTTGGTATAGGCGAAAACCGACTTGCCGATGCGCCAGGCCTCGGACCACGACAACCCGTGCTTGTCGATCAGAAGCCGCAAAAGCTCGACGACCGAGATGGCGGGGTGGGTGTCGTTGAGCTGGATGGCAACCTTGTCGCCGAGCGAGCCAAGGTCGTTGTATTGCTGGATGTGACGCCTGAGGATGTCCTGCAGGGACGCGGAGACAAAGAAATACTCCTGCTTGAGGCGCAGCTCCTGCCCGGCTTCGGTGGCGTCGGCCGGATACAGCACCTGGGTCAGGCTCTCGGCGCGGGCGCTTTCGGCAAGAGCGCCGATATGGTCGCCCGAGTTGAAACGATCGAGCAGCAGCGGATCGATCGGCAGCGCGCTCCATAGCCTCAAGGTGTTCACCCGACTGGCCTTCCAGCCGACGATCGGGGTATCGAAGGCAACCGCCAGCAGCCGCTCGTCCGGCTGCCAGTCGTGCCGAACGGTGCCGTCCGGATCGGTGATCGGCGTGACATGGCCGCCAAAGCCGACCTCGTAGGAACTCTCGCGGCGCTCGAATTCCCACGGATTGCCGTGCGCCAGCCAGTCTTCGGGGATTTCCACCTGCCAGCCATCGGACACTTCCTGGCGGAACATGCCATGAACATAGCGGATGCCGTAGCCATAGGCGGGCACTTCGACGGAGGCCATGGATTCCATGAAGCAGGCCGCCAGACGTCCGAGGCCGCCATTGCCGAGCGCGGCATCGGGTTCGACTTCGAACAGCTCATCGATATTGACGTCGAATTTCTTCAACGCCTCACGCACCGGCTCAACGAATTCCATGTTGGAAAAGGCGTCGCGCATCAGGCGGCCGATGAGGAATTCCATCGAGAAATAGTAGACGCGCTTGTCGCCGTTGCGCCACGTGGTGCGCGTGCTTTCCATCCAATTGTCGATGATACGGTCGCGCACAGCCAGAATCGTCGCCTGCAGCCAATCGTGCTGCCGGGCCACAATCGGATCCTTGCCCATGGCATAGGTCAGCTTCTCAAGGATTTCGTTGGCGAGTTCGTCAGGAGTCCTAGCGCTGCGAACGGGGGTTGGACCCTCGTAGACCATGGCTTTGTCGGGCATATGTGCTTCCTAAATCCATTGCGATCCCTTCCCCTCGAACTCCACTCTTGCATGCCCGCGTCGCCATGAAAAGGTACTCATATCGCTCCTGATTTCGCCCGGGGTCGGCAGCGCCGTCGCCACGGCATGGTGAAGCCGTCGGGATGGGAGGCCAACATGACGCGCATTCTACCGTATTGCAGAACCTTGCCTTTCCGGCATGGCAGGTGCCACAAGAAAGCTCCCATGCCGCCGCGCCCTTGGAGCTGAAAGTGCCAGAGAAAATCATCATCGATACCGACCCCGGCCAGGACGACGCCGTCGCGATACTTATGGCACTTGCATCGCCCGACGAGCTCGAGGTTCTCGGGATCAGCGCCGTTGCCGGCAATGTCGGGCTCGCCCAGAATGCGATCAACGCCCTGAAAGTGGTTGAATTGTCGGAACGAACCGAGATTCCGGTGTTCGCCGGAAGCCCGGCGCCACTGCGCCGCCCTCTGGTGACCGCCGAGCACGTGCATGGTCAAACCGGGCTCGACGGACCTGTCCTGCCCGACCCACAAAAGCAGCTGGAAGCCGGCCACGGCGCCGATTTCATCGTCGACACATTGAGGGCAGAGCCGGAAAAAACTGTGACGCTTGTCGCCCTCGGACCGCTGACAAACATTGCGCTGGCGCTGATCAAGGCACCCGACATCGGCCCGCGCATCAAGCAGATCGTCCTCATGGGCGGGGCCTATTTCGAGGTCGGCAACCTGACGCCGGCGGCCGAATTCAACATTTATGTCGACCCGGAAGCCGCCGATGTCGTCATGCGTTCGGGCGTTCCGATCACCATGGCCTCGCTCGATGTGACGCACAAGGTGCTGACCACTCATGAGCGAATCGCTGCCCTGCGCGCCATTGGCAACACGGCCGGTGCCGCCGTCGCCGACATGCTCGGCTTTTCCGAACGGTTCGACCTTGCCAAATACGGCTGGGACGGCGCACCTCTGCACGACCCCTGCACCATCGCCTTCCTGTTGAAGCCGGAGCTGTTCGAGGGCCGCCAGATCAATGTCTCGATCGAGGTCCAGAGCGAGCTGACACGCGGCATGACTGTGGCCGATTTCTGGCAAATCACCGACAGGCCACGGAACGTCTTCTTCCTGAGCGGGGTCGATGCCGACGGCTTTTACCAGCTTCTGACCGAGCGGTTGGCGCGGCTACCTTAAACCAACCGGTCGACCAAAGTTGCCGGCGCATTGCCTCCGCTGCCGCCCGTCCGGGTCTCACCCGCAAGCGAACCGCCGAATGTTACGGCCTGCCCTGTCTGTCGGTTGGGATCGAGATCGCCGGCCCTGGTCTCGTCCAGTGCATTGAGATCGATCTTGCCGCGCCGGGCATCAAGCTGCTGCTGTTTGATCGGATCGTTCTGTGGATTGGCCGGATCGATTCCGCGCTTGGCGAGGCGCGCGTCGTCGCTGCAGTCGCATAGATAGCCATTGACGATTCTCATGGCGGTCCCGCTTGCGGATGCAAATCTGCCGTTCAGCGGCAGCATCGGCAGCCGGTCTGGTCATTTTCTTAACGAATGCCGGATTTCACGGGGACGTGTTCATCGGTGACATCACGTTTTGCTCTCGGGATCGATGAGCGACATGCCCTTGATTTGGGCCTGGACGCCAAGGCCCGACACCAGCGCCAGCGCTTCGCGGGAGCGCTTCGTGATCCGCGACAACAGGTGTATTTCCGTGCCTTCCAGGCGCAGCACCGCCAGCACCTGCCCCGGCCCAGACTCATCGAGCGAAACAATCTCGCACGGCAGAATATTGAGAATGCTGGTGTTTTCTGCGCGTTGCAGCGCGATCGACACATCGCCCGCCCGGACGCGCAACCGCCGCGTTTCGCCTTTGCCGCCGAGCCGTCCCGGCAGAAGCACCAGATGCGGACCGATGTGACAGGCGGACAGGTCGTGGACCGGATCAAAACTGCCGATCACCGCGTCCACCACTGCGCCGGCTTCGGCATCGCGCGCCAGAGGCAGGTTCGGATCAGCGGCCAGCGACGCCAACGGGCCGGCAGCGGTGACCCTACCGTTTTCCATCAACACGAGATGGTCGGCAAAACGCTCGATTTCGGCCAGATCGTGCGACACATAGAGGATCGGCAGGCTCAGCCGGTGCGCCAGGCTTTCGAGATACGGCAGGATTTCGCGCCGCGACTGGCGATCCAGACTTGCGAGCGGCTCGTCCATCAACATCAGGCGCGGATGGCTCAGCAGCGCCCGCGCCATGGCAACCCGCTGGCGCTCGCCGCCCGACAACGTGGCCGGCCGATGCTCCATCAGCCTGTCGAGCCCGAACATGCCGATCACCTCGTCGCGATGCTGTGGCGTCTCGGCCGGACCGGCCCGCCTGATGGCGAAATCGAGATTGCCGGCGACATCAAGATGCGGGAAAAGCCGCGAATCCTGAAAGACATAGCCAACCGGGCGACGGTGGGGCTTCATGAAGCGCCCCTCGTCCTGCCAAATCCGTTCGTTGAGCGACAGCCAACCCTTGTCCGGTTTTTCGAGCCCGGCGATCATCCTCAGGATCGTCGTCTTGCCCGAACCGGACGGCCCGAACAGACCGGTGACCCCGGTCTCCGGCGCCTCGAAACGCGCGTCGATGGAGAAGTCCTTGCGCGCGAGCCGGAAGTGCGCAGCGAGCCCGGTCATGGCATTCGCCTCCCGGCGCGTCTTTCAATCAGGCCGGTGACGAGGATGACGAGGAAGGCGAAGCCCAAAAGACCGGCCGACATCATATGCGCCTCGCCCCAGTTGCCCTGCTCGACCATGTCGAAAATGGCGATCGACAGCACCCGCGTCTCGCCGGGGATATTGCCGCCGATCATCAGCACGACGCCGAACTCGCCGACGGTATGGGCAAAGCTCAGGATCATGCCGGTGACGACACCACCACGGGCCAGAGGCAGAGCCACCGAAAAAAAGGTATCGCGCGGACTGGCCCTCAGCGTCGCCGCCGCCTCGAAGGGCTCTTTGCCGATGGCGGCAAAGCCGTTGCGGGACGGCTGTACCATGAAGGGCAGCGAATAGATGACCGAACCAATGACGAGGCCGGGGAAGGAAAAGGCCAGGGTTCTGAGCCCGACATAGGGCAAAAGCGACGCCAGCGGCCCGTTCGGCCCGAGAGCGATGAGGAGATAAAAACCGAGGACCGTCGGCGGCAGCACCAGCGGCAACGCCACGATGGCCGAAACCACCGCCGAGACAAACCCGGTATCACGCGCCAGCCAATAGCCAAGCGGCACGCCAATGACGATGAGGATCAGCGTCGTCAGACCGGCCAGTTCGAGTGTGAGGGTGACGACCTCTAGCATGGGCGCCCACAACCCGGTTCGTTACTCGGCAAGATTATAGCCGAATTGGGCGATGATCTCACGCACTTGCGTGCTCTTCAGGAAATCCATGAAGGCACGCGCCTGATCGTCATTGGCATCGAGCAGAACCGCGTCCTGGCGGATCGGGGCATAAAGGTTGTCCGGGACCAGCCAGCGCGAGCCCTCATCAGTCTTTGGTATCTGGCTCAGCGCCACGAAACCGAGTTCGGCATTGCCGCTTTCAACAAAGCTGAAGGCCTGGGCGACGCTCTGGCCGGTGACCAGACGATCGTCGACAGCGGTAAGAATGCCGAGCGCCTTAAGCACCTCCAGCGCCGCAGCGCCATAGGGAGCACTCTCCGGGTTGGCGATGGAGAGATGGGTGTAGTTTTCCGTGCGCAGCACCGAATCATCGCCAGAGATGAGATCCGGATCGCGGCTCCAAAGGACCAGCCGCCCGAGCGCGTAGGTGAAACGCGAACCGGCAACGCCAAGCCCTTGAGATTCGAGTCGTTCCGGCCGGGCCGCATCGGCGGACAGAAACACCGAGAACGGCGCGCCCTGGGTGATCTGGGCAAACAGGGCCCCGCTCGATCCGGTGCTGATCGAGACCTCGGTACCGGTCTTTTCGGTGAAGGCGCGAGCGATGGCTTCGGCAGGCACCGCGAAATTGGCCGCGACGGCAACCCTCAGCTCGGCGGCAATCACCGTAGCGCCGGGAGACAAAAGCCCCAGAGCCAACAGAAGAGGCGCGATCGCGCGGCGGATGAAAAACGAAAATCGGTAATGCATGACCCAATTATCGGCTTTGCGCCGCCATCATCAAGGGAAATGCGAATATCGCGAGGAACACGGTGTTGAGAACGATGTTGAGTGGCGCGCCGGCGACGACCGACGCGACGCCATCAACGACAAACCAGACACCGAGCCCGACGAGAATCGCCATGCGCGTCAGTGCCGGCTCGCGCGGGTAGAGCCGCGTCGTCATCAGCCACAGCATTGTGCCCCAGCCCATCATGAGGCCGCCAAAGACACCACCAAGCTGCCGCGCTTCGGCATCAGCCATGGCTTGCGCGCCATCCGGCGGCCAGGCGGCGATATCGTCGATAAGCGCCGCCAGCCCGGCAGTCGGCGGAAAGGCGGCGAGCGCATAGGTCAACCCGGCAAGGATCACCAGCGCCGACCCGGCCTTGAGCCAGGCCTGAACCCGTTCCTGTGTCATATCTGTTCTCTCCAGCTAGAAATACTGCCGCAATTGCACATAGGCCGTGATTGACGGACTGGTGTAGGTGGCCGCGCCCGCCGTCAACGCCCGTCCGCCGAACTCGGTGCCAGTGGCGCCGAGCGGCACATTGGCGCCAAAAACCAGATTGGTGTTGTCGCCAAGCGAGTAGTCGGCCTGGACCGCGAGGTCGGCGCTGACATCGTTGATGTCGAAGATGACGCTGGGCGAAATGGTCAGCAGCGGCGTTGCTTCGAAACTCATGCCGGCTGCGAGATAGTCCGCCGAACTGGTGAACAGCTGCCCGCGGTTCAGCCGGTCCGTCAGGTCGGTTGGCAACTGATCAAGCGGCGTGCCCGATCCGGTAACACCGAAGCCGTTGTGGAAATATTCGGCGAAGATCGTGGCGTTGTGGTCGGCTATCATGATGCCGGAGCTGATGTTGACCAGGCCGGACACCTTGACGTCTCCACCCTGCAGAAAGGTCGGGATCAGCTCGGCGTTCCAGGTGGCATCGCCGATCGGGCCGCCAAGCCCAAGACCGGCGACGATGTCGCCACGGTCGCGCGCCAATGTGGCACTGGTCGTGAGGCCGCCGAGGTAGCCGGAATACCTGAGGGCGAATGTGCTGTCCTCCCAGGTCAGGGCACCACCTTGGGTATGGGCGCGCGGCACAGCGATGGCTTCGAGATTGGAGCCGTCGTCAAACAGGTACTGGCCATAGAGCATGTCGACGCCAGGCTTGTATTCGGTGTCGACGGTGTTGGGGGCGAACGGGTCGACCAGGTCGAGCGGATGAAACATCTTTCCCGATCCCCAGGTCAGGGCCTGCCGCCCAACACGGACGACGAAATTCGGTGCCGAATATCCGAGCGCCAGCCGGTCGATCTCGTGGGTCACAAGCACATCGGAAGTGTCGATCAGCGTGCCCTTGAGGTCGAACAGCGTTGCCGGTGGCGGAGCTGGCGACAGGGCAGCCTTGTTCTTTGCAAGGCCAACGCCTTTGCCGACTTCCGTCGCGATCTTGTAGTGCAGGGTGAAGTCGAAATCCCCGAAACTCGGCTTCCACATGATGCGGGCATTGCCGAAACCGTCGAAAGTGCTCTGCTGGCCAAGAGCAGCATCGAGACTGCCGTCCTTGTTGGTCGAGCCGAGCGCGGTCACTTCGAGCCGTCCGGTCAGATCCTGCGCCGGGGCCGGCTCGGCTACGAACAGGCCGAGACCCAGCAGCGTCAGCAGGCCGAAGTAAATCGGGATGCGCCCGGCCAGCCTGCGGGTGAACATCTCACGCAGCATGTGCCTGCTCCTCCCTGTCGTCGGAGACGATCCGGCCATCGGTCATTTCGATGCGCCGTTTTGCATGGGCGATCACCCGCGCGTCATGGGTGCCAATGAGGAAGGTGACGCCCGACTGCTGGTTGAGCGTGTACATCAGGTCGATGAGGTCCTCGGCGGTGTGGGAATCGAGATTGGCGGTCGGCTCGTCGGCGAGCACGATGCTCGGCCTGCCGATCAGCGCCCGCGCTACGGCGACGCGCTGCTGCTGGCCGCCCGACAGGTTGGACGGTCGACGGTCCTCCATGCCCTGAAGGCCGACATCGGCCAGCGCCTCCATGGCTCGGTCGCGGCGCTCGTTTTGCCCGACACCGCGCAATTGCAGGATCAGCTCGATGTTCTCGAGCGCCGAGAGCACCGGGATGAGGTTGTAGGCCTGGAAGACGAAACCGATCCGGTGCAGGCGCAGTTCGGTCATCTTCGACCGGGAGAGTCCCTTGAGGACCTGACCGCCGACGCTGACCTCGCCGGTGGTCGCCTGATCGAGACCGCCAATGAGGTTGAGCAAGGTCGATTTGCCCGAGCCGGACGGGCCGGCAAGCGTGGCAAAATCGCCCTCGAGCAGGTCGAGATCGACACCGTTGAGCGCCGGTACTTCGATGGCGCCAAGCTTGTAGGTTTTGGTGACGCCCCGGCAGGTGACGATCGCTTTTCTGGAACTTTCTGGCATCACGAGGGCTCCTAATTGGACTGCCGTATGGCGTCGGCGGCGCGGGCACGGGTGGCGCGCTGTGCCGGCCACAGTCCGACGACAATGCCGAGCGCCCACACGGTCAGGGACAATTCGATGAACTGGAGTGGCGAAAGGTCGGGATAAAGCACCCTGCCCGCTCCGAAATATTCGGCGCCCTGGGCAAGGAAACCGAGATCGATGCCGCCGGCAAAGGCGAGCACGGTCAGGATCGAGGCGACAAAGCCGATCAGAACGCCGACTCCGACCATGAGGCCGGATTCGATGACGACCTGCATGAGGATGTGGCGCGGGCGCATGCCGAGGGCCTGCAGCAGGCCGAACTCGCGCGAACGCTCGAACACCGCCATCAGCTGAGTGTTGACGATGCCGATGGCCATGAAAACGAACATCACCCACAACCAGACATAGACGAACCCGGTCATGAACTGGTCCATGGCGGCGGCGAGCGGCGACAGCTTGGTCCAGGGCTCGATATCGAGCCTGGGCGCAGCGGACCTGAGGTCGGCGATGACCGTGGCGCGCGTGCTGTCATCGACCAGCTTGAAGGCAATTTCAGAAATGGCATCGCCGAGTCCGAGCATTTTCTGAGCGCTCTGTTTGCCGACAAAGGCATAGGCGTCCTCGACCTGCTGGTTGCCGCCGAACAGGCCGACGACGGTATAGCTTTGTTCGCTGAGCGAGCCGTCCGTTGCCGTGGCGAGGATGATGACGCGCTTGCCGACGCGGGTCTTGAGCCGTTCGGCGAAGTGCCGCCCGAGGACGATGTCATAGCCGTCAGAACTGCTCAGATAGCTGCCTTCGGCCATATCCTTGGGGAGGATCGACAGCCGTTTTTCCTTGGCCGGATCGATGCCGGCCAGCGTCAGCGGCAGGGTGCGGTATTCGGACTGGACCACCGCCGGCACCATGACGCGTTCGGCCCAGGCGCTGATCTCGGGGTGGTTGAGCGCGCGGGTCAGCACCGTGTCTGGCGGGGCCATGGTGTGATCGATACTCGGATCGGCAAGATAGCCGACGGCGTGGATCTGGCCGGAACCGGTGATCAGGTCGAGCGTGGTGTCGCGGCTCGATTTGGCCCAGGCAGTCATGATCGCGGCGAACACGAGGATGGAATAGAGCCCCGCCGCGACGACGACGAGCGTGATGATCGTCCGCCGCGGGTTGCGCCAGAGATTGCGCCATGCAAGCGGAAACAGAAGCGTGATGGTTTGCATCAGTTCGCTCCCACGGCGTCGATCGGATTGAGCTTGAGAATGTGGCGGAACGGAATGATGCCGGCGAGCGTCACCGAAATTACGACGGCGAGCGGACCGGCGGTGGCGCTCAGCATCGACAGGGTTGGATAGAGCTTGTCGGAAAGTCCGAACTGGCCGAGCAATCCTTCCATGCCGGAAAAGACGATCCCCGTCTGCTGGAAGTAGAACGCCAGACCGCCGCCGATCAGGATGCCAAGGGCATTGCCGATCAGCGCCAGCAGCACCAGTTCGATCCAGACCATGCCGCCGGCCTGGCCCGGCTTCATGCCGACGGCCAGCAACATGCCGAATTCGCGGGTGCGTTCGAGCACCGACATCAGCAGCGTGTTGAGGATGATGAAGATCACCACCACCACGAGGCTGACGTAAAACAGGATGCCGGTGGAGAAGTCGAGGGTAATGCCTTGTTTCAGCGCTGGTTGGAGCTGGCCCCAGTTACGGACGGTTGCGCCGTTGTCGGCGGCGATTTTTTGAAGTCCGGGCAAGGCCGCGTCAGTCGCCGAAAGCGTCGGGCCGATGAGAGCGATGGTGTTGACCGCCCCCTGCATGGCGAAGGTGTCGTTGAAACGCTTGAGCAGCATCTCGGCGATCTGCCGATCGATATCGGCCATGCCGGTGTCGAACAGGCCGACCACTGTGAGGCTGTCCGCCGCGACCGAGCCGTCGCGGCCCGAGCCGATCAGGGTCAGCTTGTCGCCGAGCTTGATCTTGAGATTGCGTGCCAGCGTCGCACCGATAACGACCGAGTCCGTGTCGTCTGGCCTGAGATAGCGTCCGTCCCGCACGGTCCCGGAAAGCGAAGAGACCTCCGTCTCCTTCGCCGGGTCGACCCCGACCACGGCAGCGCCGTACGAGCGATCGCCATTGGCAAGAATGACGAAACCGGTGGCGCGCGGGGCGGCGGCCGTGACACCGTCAAGTTTGAGCGCTGCCTGTTCCAGTTTGTCTGGATGGGTGATGACCTTTTCGATGCCGGGATCGTCGGCATAGCCCTCGGGTTGGAATTGGGCGAAACCGTCCATCAGCTTCAGGGCGTTGCCCTTCATGGTGTCATAGACGCCAAACTGGAAGCTCAGCATGAACACAAGGATCATCGAGGCGAGCGCCATGCTGAGAAGGGTCAGCACCGTGCGCATCTTCTGCCGCCACAGATTGCGCCAGGCGAGATGGAGGAGCATGGCTAGTTCCTCGGGTTCTGCAGATTGGACGTGGTGAAGGTGTAACCGGGCAGCGAGATGTCGAACCTTGCTTTGGTTGTGGTGATGCGCGTCCACTGCCCTTTCTTGTCAGCCGGGTGCATGGTGATGACGAGCGGATAGATGCGTCCGCCGATGGAACCGACTTCGTCGACGCTCATGGTGCGGGCGAGTTTCATGTCCTGATCGAAGAATTTCTGTTCGAGGAAGACACCGTCGTCGCGGATCTTGACCTCCTGCTTGCCCCAGACCACGGGTGCGCCGGGCTTGGGCATGGCCTTGATGGTGTAAACCGTGTGGCCACCGGCCGAACCGGTGCCGAGGATCTTGTAGGTGTAGCGGGTCAGAAGATCGGTGGTTTTGCTCAGGTCATCATAGGAGAAGTCCGATCCCATCCAGGCCTGCGCCATGGTCGAACTTGGAATTTTCACCACCTGGTTGAGCTTGGGATTGTAGACCCAGGCCTGGTTCTTCTTGATCAGCGTTGCGTTGCCCTTGTCCTTGGCCGGCGCGGTGAAGCGCGCCAGAGACAGGTCGTCGCCTTCGGTCCAACCGACCATGGTCGATTTGCGCTCCCAGTCGGGGCGGTGAATGACCATGGTCACCGTCGTCTCGGACGATTTCGCCCGCCAATTGTCGAAAGCCGCGCGCATCAGCGCCTTTGCGTCTGCTGCCATGGCGCTGGAGGCGCCGGAAACCAGTGCCACCACCGCAAGAGCCGCCATCAGAATCGTCTTGTTCGCGCCGGCTCGGCGCGCATTCGATAACCGCATCATCTGAACCCTCCAGGGTGCCGTGTCATTTGGACGACTTGACCGGCGTCGTTGTGCTCCAATAGCCTGAACCATGCAGTTGTACCACCTGGTACATACCGGCGGTAGATAGCTCTGCTGCATGTTAAGGTCAAGTCATGAGTCGCAATCGTTTTGAAAATCTTGAACCCGAACGGCAGACCAGGCTGTTTGAATCCGCCACCGACGAGCTGGCCGAGCACGGCTACGACGGGGCGTCGCTCAATCGCATTCTCGAAAAATCGGGGATGAGCAAAAGCTCGCTCTACTATTACTTCGACGACAAGGCCGACCTGTTCGTCACCATGTTCGAACGGGCGATGAAGTATCTGATGCGCGAGGTCGGTGGCTTCGATCTTGGCGCTCTGACTTCGGAAACCTACTGGCCCGAGATCGAAGCGTTCTATCGGCGCTCCGTCGTCCTCATCAACCACAACGACTGGTTCGTCAGGCTCGGACGCGCCTTCTACCGGGTCAGGAACAGCAAGAAGACCGTGGCGCCGATCGAGCGTTCCTTTGCCATGTTCGTGCGGGCGGCGGCCTCTGTCATTGAACGTGGCCAGGAACTCGGCGTCGTCCGCACCGACCTGCCCCACTCCATGATGGTCGAATCACTCATGGGCCTCGGCGAGGCGCTCGACCACTGGGTGGTCGAACATTGGGAGGAGATGTCACCGGATGACCGGCTGGAGGTGGTTCGGGTGCAGATGGGCATGCTCAAGCGCCTGTTCGGCAAGGACGCCGAGAACGCAGAAAGCTAAATTCTGTCAGAATGACCTCTTCTAGGACTCACCTACCGGAACGACATCGACCATGTGGCGCGTCGTGTGCGCGCCCCAGGAGCGCATGACGCCCTTGACCGGGGCAACGTCGAAATAGTCGCGCCCGCGCGCCACGACGATATGATCCTCGCCGACAAGGCAGGCGTTGGTCGGATCGTATTCGATCCAGCCCATGTCCGGGCCGCACCAGGCCCTCACCCAGGCATGCATGGCGTCCGCCCCTTCGAGCCGCGCCTGACCTTCAGGCGGCAGGGTTCTGAGAAAGCCGCTGACATAGCCTGCCGGAATGCCGACGCCGCGCAATGCCGCGATCATGATGTGCGAGAAATCCTGGCAGACCCCGGAGCGGTTGCGGAAGGCTTCGATCATCGGCGTGTCGACTGTGGTCTCGCCTTCGGCAAATCGAAATTCGGCATGAAGCGCCTGCCCCAGAGCGATGACGGCATCGTGGGCGCCCATGTCAGGCGCGACAACAGCGCGGGCAAACGCAGTCGTTTCAGCTTCGAGCGCGACACGTGGCGATGCCGCAACGAAATGATGCGGAGAGTCCCGGCCGAGCGTCAGCGTCCGCCTCAGGGTCGAACCGAGGTCCGCACATCGCGTCGAAGTATCGAAGCGCTTCGCCTGCGCCTGGCGCTCGACCTGCGCCGTGACGGAGAAGCGAATGGCATCGTGGCGCTCAATGAAGCTCACGTCCGCCGTGTTGTTGCCGAAA
Organism: Devosiaceae bacterium; assembly: GCA_963676075.2. Classification (GTDB taxonomy): domain Bacteria; phylum Pseudomonadota; class Alphaproteobacteria; order Rhizobiales; family Devosiaceae; genus JAHJQZ01. The sequence goes on along the minus strand of CAXXNZ010000031.1, from coordinate 313,439 downwards.
AAGTCGGTGAAGTACCTGATCTCGTCAGGCTGCGGTGAAATGCTGACATTGCCGGTCAGGAGCTGCTGGTCGCCGGCAAGATCAGCCGGCATGAGCCGCACAATGTGGCGGCTCGACCCTGCGGCGTTTTCGTAATCATAATCGATACTTAGAGAAATGTCGTAGAGCATGGCCCCGCCTTATCCGAAATAGGCCTCGGCCAGCTCATCCGCCAGGGCGACAAAGCGCGTGCGGATGTCGGCGATGATCGGCGTGGTCAGCGCCTCGGGCGTCCGACCGGCAAGCATGGCGCGCATCTGAAGCAGGCTCCTTTGCAGCGGCGTCAACTGGCGCGCCACCCCTGTGTCCGGCAGGAAGCCGACATGGGTCTCGATCTCGTCGAGTTGGTGAATGATGGCGCGCGGATTGAGCGTATCGAGCGCGACCAGATCGACCAGCGTCTGCCGGCTGGTCGCGACGGCGTAACGCTTGCGATGCGATTGCGTGCTGTCCGCCGCCTCAAGAGCGAAGTCGAGACTGCCGTCCGGCGCGGCCGGGTCGCCGAAATCGACCAGCAGTCCGGCAAGCAGGCTCGCCCGTTCCACTGCCCTGCCGATCGACAAAAACCGCCAGCCTGTGAACCGGTACATGTTGTCGTGAACCAGACCGGTGAAGCCCGAGATCTTGCGCAAAAGCACCGACATCGCCCGCGCCATGTCATCACCCGGCAATGCCGTATTGCTCATGCCCGCCAGAGTTCTGTCGAGATCGGACAGAGCCGACCAACCATCGACCGAGAAGCGGTCTCGTACCCGCGCCGCCGTGTTCGCAGCCGAGGAGATCATCGCGCCGAGCCCTTGCGGAAACCCCTGCTCCGGGCTGGCACCGAGCCAGGTGAGGTGGGCCGCAACCGCTTCGAGCAGCTCGACTTCGGCAGCCGATGCTTCGGCCAGGCGCAGATGATAGGCGCGGGTCAACCGGATGGCGTTCTCGGCGCGCTCGACATAGCGCCCAAGCCAGAACAGATTGTCCGCCGCCCGGCTCGGCAGTTCTTCGGGTTTCTGGCGAAGGACATCGTCACCGCGACCGGACAGCATGGTGACCCGCGCCGCCGGCCTGTGACCGACCACCCAGACATCGGCGGTCGAGCCGCCCTTCTGCATCGCCAGTTCCACCGTGTCGCCGCGTCGTCCGATGCGCGCCAGTCCGCCCGGCATGACCTGCCAGCCCTCAGGCGTCCGCCCCAGGAAGACGCGCAGGCTCATCGGGCGCGGCACCAGTTGGCCGTCATCGAGCGCCGGCGTTGTCGACAGCGCCACCGCCTCCTGGCCGACCAGATGCACGCCGTCGCGTTCGATGCGATCGCCGAGGCTTTCACCGTCATCAAGGTCGATGCTCGTATGCCCGAAGGACGGCGCGTTGGCGAAGGCATCGCCGACCGTCATCCGATCGGCATTCTGCATAACATGATCGCGCTCGCTTTGCTGCCCGCACCACCAGGTGGCAAGATTGGGCAAGGCCAGCGGCTCACCGGTCAGCGCCTCGGAAATGCGTGGCAGAAAGGCGAGGAAAGCGCGTGCCTCGATGACACCGGACCCCAGGGCGTTGAGCATGGTCACCGATTTCGCCCTTAACGCATCAACCATGCCGGGCGTACCGAGGCGGGAGTCCTGTTCGAGTTCGAGCGGATCGATCCAGTTGGCATCGAGCCGGCGCCACAGCACGCTGACCGGGCGTAAACCGGCGACGGTCCTGACCATCACCTCGCCGTTCCTGACCGTCAGATCCTCGCCTTCGAGCAGCATCAGTCCGAGATAGCGAGCGAGATAGGCATGCTCGAAATAGGTGTCGTTCATCGGGCCGGGCGTCAGCACGGCGATGCGGGCTTCGTCCGACCCGCGAAGCCGATAGAGCGCTTCACGGAAGGTTTTGAAAAAGCCGGCAAGACGCTGGACGTTGAGATCGGCGTAAAGCTCGGAAAAGGACCGCGCCGTGGCGATGCGGTTTTCGAGCGCAAACCCGGCGCCCGAGGGCGCTTGCGCCCGGTCGCCGAGCACCCACCACGCCCCGTTCGGCCCGCGTCCGATATCGAAGGCAAGGAAATGAAGGAAATGCCCGCCGCGCGGAGCGACACCGACCAGCGGGCGTAGCCATTCGGGATTGCCGGCAACCAGTTCGGGCGGCAGGTGTCCGTCAGCGACCAAACGGTTGTCACCGTAAATGTCGGCGACCACCCGCTCCAGCAGCTCGGCGCGCTGGATCAGGCCGGCTTCGATCCCCGCCCACTCGTCTTCGCCGATCAGCACCGGCATGTGGCTCAATGGCCAATCGCGCTCGACCGGGGTGTCCGGACCGTACTGGCGGAAAAACACACCGGCATCGCGCAGATAGCGATCGCCGCGTGCCTGCCGCGCTGCCAAGGCGTCCTCGGAAAATGCCGCCAGTCCGGGAATGAATTTCGCCCAGACCGGGCGCAACCCGCCATCGGAGCCGATCATTTCATCCGGCACACCCGGCATGCGGATGTAGCGCGCCAGAAGGCCCGCGACGGGATCGTCGGTCCTGCTCGATTCCGGGTTTTCCACTCGTCTCAGACTCCCGCGGGCCGTCTCAGGTCTAACGTATAGGGGAATTCGGGATGGCGCACCTCCTGAGGTGGCACGTAGCTGCCGGCAGTATGGCCATGGGCTTCGAATCGCGCCAGCCGCCGTGCTTCGGCCTCGTAGCCATTGACCGGGAAGGTCTCATAGTTGCGCCCGCCCGGATGGGCGACATGATAAACGCAGCCGCCGAGCGCCCGCCCCGACCAAGTGTCGAAAATGTCGAACCGCAGCGGCGCATCAACCTTGAGGATCGGGTGCAATGCCGCGGCCGGTTGCCAGGCCTTGTAGCGCACTGCGCCGACCGACATGCCGTTTTCCGCGACACGGCTCAGCGGCACCCGCCTGCCATTGCAGGTAACGGCATAGCGGTCGGGATCGGCGCCGGCGAGCCGCACCTGCATACGTTCGGTAGAGGAATCGGTGTAGCGCACCGTGCCGCCGATAGCGCCGGTTTCCCCCAGAACGTGCCAGGGTTCGAGCGCCTGCCTCAACTCGAGCGACACGCCTTCGTATTCGACCTCGCCGCAGAAGGGGAAGCGGAACTCGCGCTGCGCCTCGTACCAGTCGGGCCTGAGCTTGAAGCCGTGCTGCTCGAGATCGCCGAGCACTTCGAGGAAATCGGTCCAGACGAAGTGCTCAAGCATGAAGCGGTCGTGAAGGGCCGTGCCCCAGCGGGTGAGTGGCCCCGAAATCGGGTCTTTCCAGAACCGAGCGATCAGAGTGCGCAGCAACACCTGCTGGGCCAGGCTCATGCGGGCATCCGGCGGCATCTCGAAACCGCGAAACTCGACGAGTCCGAGACGTCCGGTCGGGCCGTCGGGCGAATAGAGCTTATCGATGCAGATTTCGGCGCGGTGGGTGTTGCCGGTGACATCGGTCAGAACATTGCGCAACAACCGGTCCGGCACCCATGGCAGCGCCGAAGCGTCGGCGCTCGGATTGGGGATCTGGCTGAGGGCAATTTCGAGTTCATAAAGCGAGTCGTGACGCGCCTCGTCGATACGCGGCGCCTGGCTCGTCGGCCCGATAAACAGGCCCGAGAACAGATAGCTGAGCGCGGGATGGCGCTGCCAGTGGAGGATTAGGCTCTTCAAGAGGTCTGGCCGCCTGAGGAAGGGCGAATCCATCGGCGTCGCGCCGCCTACGACGACATGATTGCCGCCACCGGTGCCGGTGTGGCGTCCGTCGATCATGAATTTCTCTGCGCCAAGCCGGGTTTGGCGCGCTTCTTCATAGACCGCCTCGGTGGTGGCAACACAATCGGCCCAGGTCGATGCCGGATGGATATTGACCTCTATGACCCCGGGATCGGGCGCAACACGAATGACGTTGAGACGCGGATCGACCGGCGGCGGATAACCCTCGACATGAACGCGCAGATTGAGCGCCTTGGCCGCCCGCTCGACGGCGGTCACCAGTTCGAGGAAGTCCTCGAGATGCTCGACCGGCGGCATGAACACGCACAATCGCCCGCCCCTCACCTCGACCGACATTGCCGTGCGCACGGCGCCGTCGAGTTCGCCGAGCATCTGCTCGATGCGCTCCTGCACCGGTTCGGCGGCGGTGAAGCTGGCAACGGATTGCTCGGGCCGCTGTTCGGGCACGATCTCCGCACCGTCTCCGCCGGCGCCATCCTCGCTGAAGAAATCCGGCAACGGGCCCTTCGGCATGGTTGGGTCGGCATTGGTCACATATGGATAGTGCGTCGGCGGCACATAGGGCAGTGCGCCGAGCGGCAGGCGATAGCCGACAGGACTGTCGCCCGGCACGAGATAGAGATTGCCGCGCCGCGTCTTCCATTTCTCGGACTGCCAGCGCTGCGCCGGCTTGGCCTCGGCCTGCCAGCGCTGGATCGGCAGCACGAAGCCGGAGGGCTTGGTCAGCCCGCGTGCGAAGACGGTGGCGATGCGGTGACGCTCTTCCGGATCGTCGAGCTGCGAGTTTTCTGGACTGACATTGTCGGGAAGATTGCCTTCCTTGACGATCCACTCGGCCGGGTCCTCATAGGCCGGGGCGACATAGTCCGGTTCGACGCCGAGCGTTTCGGCGACGGTCTTGAGCAGCACCTCGGCCTTGCCTGCATCGGTCTTGGCGCCGGGGTTCTCGTCGATGCGGTCGTCAGAACGTTCCTCGGCAATCAGATCGGCATCGTGCCAGATCGGCTTGCCGTCTCGGCGCCAGTAAAGCGAGAAGGTCCAGCGCGGCAGCGACTCTCCGGGATACCATTTGCCCTGCCCGTAATGTAGGAACCCGCCCGGCGCGAAGCGATCGCGCAGACGCCGGATCAGCATGTCGGCACGCTGGCGCTTGGTCGGACCGACGGCAGCGGTGTTCCACTCCTCGCTTTCGAAATCGTCGATCGACACGAAGGTCGGTTCGCCGCCCATGGTCAGGCGCACGTCGTTGTCTTCCAACACCTTGTCGACATCCTGCCCGAGGGTGTCGAGCGCCGTCCAGGCCTCGTCGGAGAACGGCTTGGTGACGCGCGGATGCTCGGCGACACGGGTCACCTGCATGTCGAAGGAGAAATCGACCTCGGCAAAACTGGCGCTGCCCGAGATCGGCGCGGCATTGCGGTAATGCGGCGTCGCCGCCAGCGGGATGTGGCTCTCCCCGGTCAGAAGACCAGAGGTCGGATCGAGCCCGATCCAGCCGGCGCCGGGGATATAGGCCTCGACCCAGGCATGCAGGTCGGTGAAATCGTGATCGGTGCCGGCCGGGCCATCGAGCGAGACGACATCCGGCTTGAGCTGGATGAGATAGCCCGAGACGAACCGCGCCGCGAAACCGAGATGGCGCAAGACCTGCACCAGCAGCCAGCTCGAATCCCGGCAGGAGCCGGAACCGATGGAAAGGGTCTGTTCCGGCGTCTGAACGCCCGGCTCCATACGGATGATATATTTGACGGAATTGGCGATCCGGGCATTCAGCCCGACGAGCATGTCGACGGTGCGCTGCTCGCTCCAATCCAGTGTATCGAGGAAGGCCTGGACCTCCGGCGTCAGCGGCTCGGTGCGCGTGTAGATGGCGAGATCCGGCGCGATGTCGTCGCTATAGGCGAAGGGCCAGGTCTCCGCCGTGTCCTCGACGAAGAAATCGAACGGGTTGAACACCGACATGTCGGCGACAAGGTCGACCTCGATCTTCAGTTCGGCGACCGGCTCAGGGAAGACGTAGCGCGCAAGCCAGTTGCCGTAGAGGTCCTGCTGGTGATTGACGAAATGCGGCTCGGGGCCGACCTTCAGCGCATGCGAGATGACCCGCGTGCGCGAATGCGGCGCCGGACGCAGGCGTATTGTCTGCGGGCCGAGCGAAACCGGTCGGTCGTAGCGGTAATGGGTGAGGTGGCGAATCGCCGCTTTGATCGACATGGCAGCTCCGGCTTGAGGGGCTTGCCTAAAGGTCACACAAAACGGCGAACTGCACAATCCGCTGGCAGGCACGATAGCAAGATATCGACTGCACACGAGCTGCAGAGATGTGGGGAATGCGGCGGCGACGGAATCCCGCCGTCGCCAATGCCGGCTCTATAGGGTCACTGATCTACCTTGACCGGCGCGCCGACCCGTCCCGTCTCGATCAGGGCATCGATCAGCCGATGTACCCTCAGAGCTTCGTCGCCGGTGACGCGCGGCTTGCCGCCCGTGCGGATTGCCGTGACGAAATCGGCAATCACGGCGCGGTGGTAGTCATGCGGGAAGGCCATGGGATCGGCTCCGGTGCCGCCGGCGGAATTGTCGGGGGCGACATGCTCGGTCCGCCCGTCCTGGAATTCGACGCGCAGTTCGGTGCCGCGCAGCACGGCTGTGCCCTTTTCGCAGGCGAAGGTGATCTCCTCATGGAAACCGGGATAGGCCGCCGTCGTCGCATCGATCGTTCCGAAAGCCCCGTTGTCGAAACGCACGGCGGCAGCGACCATATCCTCGGTTTCCATGCGATGTACCGGCGTTGTGGTCGCAAAACCGGTGACATCGGTAATGGGGCCGGCAAGCGACAGCATCAGATCGAGCGTGTGGATGCCCTGTGACATCAGCACGCCGCCGCCATCGCGGGCGAATGTGCCCCTGCCCGGCTCGTCGTAATAGGATTGCGGCCGCCACAGGCGGATCACTGTCGAACAGCCGACAATGGCGCCGAGTTCGCCCGCGGCGAAAATTTCGCGCAGGCGCATGCCGGCGGGCCGGAAGCGGTGCTGCAACACAACCCCCATGGTGACGCCCGCTTCGCGGCAGCCCTCGACCATTTCGACGGCGCGGGCGGTCGAAATCTCGAGCGGCTTTTCAGTCAGCACGTGCTTGCCCGCCCTGGCCGCGGCAAGTGCCACGTCACGATGCGTGCCCGCCGGCGTCATGATGTCGACCGCATCGACGCTGTCATCGGCAAGGATGGTGTCGAGGCTGTCGCAAACCGGGAATCCGAATGTTGCGGCAACGGCGTCGCGATGGGCCTTGTCGGGCGAGAAGGCCCAGGCAACCTCAACCTCCTCGCTCAGATCGACCATGGATTTCGCATGTGGTGCGACGACCATTCCGAGACCGACAAGGGCAATACGTGTCTTTGCCATAGGTTTGTTCCTCACACTTCAACTGGATTTGTTGTTACGGCCCAAGCCATTCGACGGGGGCGAGAGTCAGTGCCGGCAGGAACGTAACGGCCAGAAGCACAGCCACCAGTGCTGCGATGAACGGCAGGATGGCCTTGAACGTCTCGGTGGGATTGGCACGACCGACACGCGCCGTGGTGAACACCAGAACACCGAGCGGCGGCGTGAGGGCCCCGATGACGAGGTTCATGACCATGACGATGCCGAACTGGATCGGATCCATGCCGATGGAAATGACCAGCGGCACCAGGATCGGCACGAGAATGACCAGCGAGGCGATCATCTCCATGAACAGACCGACGATCAGCAGGAACAGGTTGATCGCCAGCATCAACAGCCACGGCTGGCCGACCAGTGTCGCAAGCCCTGCGGCGATCTTTTGCGGCACCTGCTCGAAAGCGAGCAGCCAGGCGAAGGGCGCTGCCGCCGCGATGATGATGACGATGACGACAGTGTCGAACATCGACTCGCGGATGGCTTCGAACAGGTTCGACCAGGTCAGTTTGCGGTAGAGCAGCGACCCGCACAAAAGCGCGTAGACGAACGCCATGGCACCCGCTTCGGTGGCGGTGAATACCCCGAAACGGACGCCGCCGACGATGATCACCGGCAGGATCAGCGCCGGGATGGCCATGCCGAGGGAATTGAGGCGCTGCTTGGATGTCGCTTTCGGCAGGTCGCCGCCATAGCCGCGTAGACGCGACAGGATATAGACCATGGTCATCAGTGCTGCGGCCGTCATCAGGCCCGGAACGATGGTGGCGATGAACAGCGCGCCGACCGAGACCGAGGCGAGCGCGGCATAGATGATGAGCCCGAGGCCGGGCGGAATGAGATTGGCGATGGTTGCCGAGGCAGCTGTCAGCGCGGCGCTGAACGGGCGGCCATAGCCGCGCTTGGCCATTTCCGGCACCAGGAGCTTGGCAATGGTCGATGCGTCGGCTGTCGAGGAACCGGAGATACCGGCGAGCATGGTGTTGGTGACGACATTGGCCTGGCCCAAGCCGCCGCGATAATGGCCGACCAGCTGCATGGCGAGATCGACCAGACGCGGGGTAATGCCGCCGGCGTTCATCACCGCTGCGGCGAGAATGAAGAAGGGAATGGCCAGAAGCGTGAACGAGTTCACCGAGGCGGCCATGTTCTGGGAAATGGTCACCAGCAGCAGTTCATTCATCGGCGCAAAGGCGGCAAAGGTGCCAAAGGCCAACGCGAATGCAACCGGCACACCGATGATGATCGAGGAAATGCCGACAACGACAAGGGCGATGGCACTGCCCGATTGCCCGTAAAGCATCGGCGCGCCATAGCGAACCAGGTAATAAAGCCCGACCCCGCCGGCAAGAACAATCAGTCCCTGCATGAGGTTGCGCCCTGTGCGCGGCAGGACGAGAAACAACAGGTTGAGCGCGCCACCGATCGGCACGGCGACGAAGAAATACTTCATCGACCATTGCAGCGCCGGCGAAGCCGAGATGACCCGGCTGGTATAGTCCCAGCCATGGACGATCAGCATGATCGAGGTCGCGGCCATGATCGCCTGATTGAACAGTTCGAGCGCCAGGCGCGGGCGCGGCTTCAAGAGCTTCAGGACGATGTCGATGGCAATATGGGCATTGCGGCCGGTGGCGAGCGCCATGCCGAGAAAAACGGCCCAACCGAACATCCAGGTCGCCACTTCCTCCGGCCAGGGCAGGCCAGAGTGAAAGCCGTAGCGCAAAAGAACCTGAAGGCAGGCGACCGCAACCGAGATCAGCAGCAAGACCATGCACGCCAGCTCGAGCGTGCGATCAAGGATGCGGGCAATGCCGGTTGTGGGGATGGTGGACGCCGCCGTGGCGGCGTCCTGTTCCGTTTCGTGACTCATGGCACCAGACTTAGGCGAGAGCGCGGATCGCGGCGATCATTTCGGCGGTTTCGGGGCTCTTGGAGCCGAAATCGTCGTAGAGCGGCGCAGTCAGTTCTTCCATCTTGGCCAGTTCTTCGGCCGGCAACTTCTGCACCTCGACGCCGAGCTCCTTGAGCTCGTCGAGCGTCGCCGCAGCATTGGCGCGGTTGACCCGGCGCTGTTCTGCGAAGGCTTCCTTGGCGGTCGAACGCACGAGGTCCTGCAGGTCGGCAGGCAGGCTGTCGAGCCATGCGGCGTTGACGCGCACGGCCTTCGGCAGGAACCAGTGGCCGGTCAGGGTCAGGTACTTGGCCTGTTCGTAGAATTTGAAGCCGACGATAGAGAACACATCGGAGTCGATGGCGTCGATGATGCCGGTCGACAGCGCCGAGTACTGCTCGGAATAGGGCAGCGGGGTCGGCGCACAGCCAAGCAGGGTCCAGAAATCGACCCAGATGCGCAGCTGCGGCACGCGGATCTTCAGGCCCTCAAGGTCGGCAAGCGAGCCGATCGGCCGCTTGGCGAGGATGTGCCGGAAACCAGTCTCGCCATAGGCAACGAATTCGACGCCGGTCTTGGCGCGGGCGATGTCGGAGCATTTCTGGCCCAGCTCACCCTGCAGCACGCGGTCGACATGCTCCTCGTTCTTGTAGATGAAGCCCGGCGCACCGCCGAAAGCGGCGATTTCCGGCGCGATGGCTTCCTCGGAGTCCGGTCCGGCTGTCGTGGCCTGAATGGTGCCGATACGGCTGCCTTCGAGCAGTTCGGCAAGACCGCCGAGCTGGGCCGCCGGGAAGTGCTGGGCATCGATCCGCCCGTCACTCTGCTCGTTGAGCATCTTGGCCCAGGCGTCGAATGCATTGGTGATCGGAGTACCGATACCTTCGGTATGGGCGATCTTGAACACGAATTTGTCGGCAGCAAAAGCGCCGCGCGTAACGAAAGGCATGGCCAGCGTGGCCGCGCCGGCACCGACGAACAAGCGGCGGCTGATGCCCGTTTTCCGGGCCTTATCGGTGAAACTCGACATTGTCTTCCCTCCCTGGTGGGTGTGCATGATGCATATGTCGTTGTTTTTTGAGTTCGCCTGCGTGTCCGGCAAACTGATGTGACGACGCTAGTATGGTAGTGGAGGTGACGTCAAGAGACAGGTTTTGCGCCCTTGGGGATACCACAATCTTCAATCCGCGCGCTGCCGCGCTTATAATTTATTGATTAGATTATATTTTTTAGATCACCCCGATCAAAGTCCGATCTCGGACACACCGCGTCGGGACTGTTTCACCCCGTTTCGCCTCAGGTGACCAAGTGTCGCGCAGCCAGAATCAGGTGACCGGCGCAACGCGAGAGCTCCGGCACTCTGATGATTTTGGCTGCTTTTTGGACATTTATTGCTGTTTTCGAATGAATTTCAGCGTATATTGCCGATGCGAAAAATTTAGATTCCTCTCCGAGAACCTCGCAAATTCGCGACGGGAAGCTGTTGCCGAGGCCGGCAGGATGAGTAATCTAGTATGGTACTAATCGAAGCGGAAGACAGTGTCTTGACTGCTGAACACACCCTGATGCCAGTCGCGCCGTTGCGATCTCAGCGATCCGCGGTCAGCTCTGAAATCTATCGCATGCTGCGGCGTGCCATCGTCTCGCTCGAACTGGTGCCTGGCGACCAGATTTCCGAAGCTGAAGTGGCCAAGCGCGTCGGCACCTCGCGCCAGCCGGTGCGCGAGGCCTTCATCAAGCTCAGCGAAACCGGTTTCGTCGACATCGTTCCGCAGCGCGGCACCATGGTGCGCCAGATATCGCTGGAAGAAGTGGAAAGCGCGCTGTTCCTGCGGGCCCATATGGAAGCGGCCATCGCCCGCCGCGCCTGCCGAAACAACGGCAAGCGCCGCATCAGGACATTGCGGCAGTTCATCGAATCCCAGCAGGAGGCGGCAGCGCACGGGGACCATGCACTGTTTCTGGATCGCGACGATGCCTTTCACCAGGAAATCGGCATCATGGGCGGCTGCCAGTCGGTGTGGCGCGTGGTTGACGACCTCAGGGGGCAGGTCGATCGCGTGCGCTACATCTCTCACCCCAGGGACCTGCCGTTCAACCTGCTGATCGGACACCACCAGCGGCTCGTCGATGCCATCGAGCGCGGCGACACCGATATCGCCTCCTCGATCATGCTTTTGCATGTCAGCGAGGTGATCCCGAACCTGCACGAAATCGCCGCGCGCCATCACACGCTGTTCTCGGACGTCGCGCCTCCCGAGGGAGACGAAGCTAAAGCGGACACCTGAGACGCCAGCAGGACGACCTGCCCGCGTCGCTACCAGTTGGTGGCGATGTATTTGGTCTCGGTGAATTCCATCAGCCCGACATGGGCGCCTTCGCGACCGATGCCCGACTGCTTCATGCCACCGAACGGCGCCGCCGGATCTGACACCAGCCCACGGTTGAGGGCGATCATGCCGGCGTCGATGCCTTCGGAAACCCTCAAGCCCCGCGCCAAATCCCCCGTGAAGACATAGGCGACAAGGCCGTATTCGGTTTCATTGGACAAGGCGATCGCCTCCTCCTCGGTGTCGAATGCGATCACCGGGGCGACCGGACCGAAGATTTCCTCGCTAAGCACAAGGGCGTTTTTCGGCACCCTGGTCAGCACAGTGGCATCATAGAAATAGCCCGGCCCCTGATGCGAATGCCCGCCGGTCAGTATCTCGGCGCCCTTGTCGACAGCGTCCGTCACCAGCTCGATCACCTTTTCGCGGCTCGCCTCATTGACCAACGGCCCGAGCGTCACGCCATCCTCATAGCCGGGCCCGATCTTCATCTCGCCCATTTTTGCGGCGAGCTTTCTGGCGAATTCATCGGCGACGCCGCGCTGGACGTAGAGCCGGTTGGCGGCGGTGCAGGCTTCGCCGCCATTGCGCATCTTGGCGATCATGGCGCCCTCGACCGCCGCATCGATATCGGCATCGTCGAAGACGACGAACGGCGCGTTGCCGCCAAGTTCCATGGCGCAGGAAATGATGTTTTCTGACGCGGTCTTGAGCAGAACCTTTCCGACTTCGGTTGAACCGGTGAAGCTCAGCTTGCGCACGCGCTGGTCGGCCAGCATGGCGCCGATCACCTTGCCGGCGGTAGAGGTGGTGACGACATTGACGACGCCATCGGGCACGCCGGCTTCGGCAAGGATTTCTGCGATGGCGTAGGCGGTCAGCGGCGTTTCCGTAGCCGGCTTGAGAACAACGGTGCAGCCGGCGGCGAGCGCCGGCCCGATTTTGCGCGTCGCCATCGCCGCCGGGAAGTTCCACGGCGTGATCATCACGGAAATGCCGATCGGCTGGTGCTCGACCATGATGCGGTTGGACCCACTCGGCGCCATGTAGAGTTCGCCATTGAGCCGCACCGCTTCCTCGGAAAACCAGCGGAAGAACTCGGCGGCATAGGCGACCTCGCCGCGGGCGTCCGGCAGCGCCTTGCCGTTCTCATAGGCGATGATCTGCGCCAGTTCCTCATGGCGCGCCATCATCAGTTCGAACGCCTTTCTGAGGATTTCACCACGCTGACGCGGCGGCGTTTTCGCCCAGGATTTTGCCGCCGCCTCGGCGGCGTCAATGGCGCGGATGCCATCCTCGGGACTGGCGTCGGCGATCGTGGTCAGCACATTACCCGTCGCCGGGTCGATGACCTCGATACGCTCCGGCCGCGAGCCGTTTTGCCATTTGCCGGCGATGAAAAGATCTGACTTGAACTTGGCAAAATCGGGCATGTCGGTCTTCCTGGTTTCCTTGACGGACGTCGCGGCTGCGGGCGATGGCACATCGACCACCGCTGTCTCGGTCTACCCAACATGGGCGGCACCGGTCATGCAAGCCATGATCGGTTGCGACTATGTGTTGATCGTGACCACGCGCTGCGGCCTCAGCCGAAAAGATAGGTGGCAAGCCCGAAAGCCACCGCACCGGCAAGGGTCGGCAACACAACAGAGGGACGCATGGCATAGACCGCGAGGACGGCGAGTGTGCCGAGGATAAGTGGAAGATCCTTGCCGATCTCCGGTGCGATCATCGGCAGCACCGAAGCTGTGAACAGGGTGGCTATGGCTGCCGGCCCGGTCGCAGCCAGAAAACGCTGCAGCGGACCGTCTGCGCCGGCACGGGACAATGGCAGCTTGGTCGGCACAAAACGGAAGACCCAGGTGGCGAGACCTACGGCGACGGCCAGAAGGATCAGCTCGGGTCTCATGGCAATACCCTCCGCTTACGGATCGTGCCCGCCAATGCACCGACCACCATGCCGGCGATGATACCAAGAGTCGGCGAGAAGGCGAGCGTGCCGACGATGGTGGCGCCGACTGCGACGACGACAGCCGGCAATTGCGTACGGTTGAGGATCGACAGCAGCAGCGCCAGGAACAGCGCCGGCAGCATGAAGCTCAGTCCGGCATCGACGATCGGGAAAGCATCAAGCGCCCCCTCGCCCGTCACCGCACCGAGACCGGTGCCAGCGATCCAGGAGAGATAGGCGCCGATGCCGACGCCGCCGACGAAGCGCTCGGAAAAGCGCGTTCCCCGCGCCAAGGCGCCGAGCGTGGTGGCAAAAACCTCGTCGGTCAGACACCAGCCCCAGAGCCAGGCGTAACGCGTACTGGCGTTCGTGCCGGCCTTTTCCATCAGTGTCGGGCCGTACATGACGTGGCGCAGGTTCATGACGATCAGCGTCAGCGCCGAAATGATGAGCGGGGCGCCGCCCGCGACCAGCGCCAGGGCAAGAAACTGCGCCGCGCCGGCAAAGATGACCACCGAGAACAGCAGGGCTTCGGCGGTGCTCAGCCCAGCGCGCGTGGCGGCGACGCCGAAGGAAAAGGCGATGGGGAAATAGCCGAGCACCAGCGGGATAGACATGGCGAGACCGGTACGGAAGCTGGTTTTCGCGGGAGCGGCATCGGTCGGCGGTGTGGGTTGGGCACTCATCTCGGTCATCCTCACCGCAGCGCGTCCATGACAAGCAGGATCAGCGCCGGCCCACCAAGGGCCTCATAGGAATGGGCAACATCCCCGGCGAAACGGAAGTAGTCGCCCTGATCGAGTTCAATTTCCTCGGTGAGCGGGCCGAGCTTCACCCGTCCGCTGGCGACAAAGGCATGCTCGATGGTTCCGCGCGGATGGGCGTCGGCACTGCGCGCCTGCCCAGGAGTCAGCGCGATACGATAAAGATCGCGGCGACGATCTGCCGGCGATCTGTCGAGCAGGACGGCGGTGAAATCCGCCTCGTTGGACGCGATAGACGCACCCTCACCGGCCCGAACCAGCGACGTGCCGCCCGAGGTGCCTTCAAATAGGGAGGAAAACGGTATGCCCAGCGCCGTGGCGATGGCCCAGAGCGTTTCGACATTGGGATTGCCCTTGCCGGCCTCGAGTTGGCTCAGCGTTGATTTGGCCAGCCCTGCCCGCGCCGCCAGCGCTGACAGCGACAAATGCGCCACGGCCCGCTCGCGCTCGATGGCGCGGGCGATGACGATGTTCGGTGGCAGGTTGTCATTCATGGCGCCCTCCTCTGTCCGCTTGAGCAGGTGGCTGCCCCGGTATAGACCAGCTCGACGAACGTCGTTCATTATAACGAACGACGCTCGTTGCTTCAATCAGACATGAGAAAAGGCTGACGCCGATCAGGCGCAAGCTGCCCAACGAGCAAGTTGAAGCGCCTGAATCTACCGTGCTGTGAGCGAGATTAGAGCCCGAGCGAGCGGGTGAAGTCTATGGAACGGCGCGCAAAGCGCTGCCAGTCGCTCGGGTTGTCGTGTTCGGCAACGAGGTGATCGGCAGGCGTCGTCGCAAACAGTGGCGCCAGCGCTTTCCAGTCGACAATGCCGTCGCCCGTCGCCGCCCAGCCGCCTTCGTCCTCGGTGCCGAGGGGCGCCGTATCCTTGAGCTGGATGATCCGGATGCGGTCGGCATAGCGCTTGATCTCGGTCACCGGGTCGGCGCCACCACGCACCACCCAGGCGAAATCGATCTCGAAACCAACACTCGGTCCGGACGCTTCGAGCATCAGGTCGATTGGGCGGTTGCCGTCGGCGAGCGGGTGGTATTCATAGTCGTGGTTGTGCCAGACAACCTCAAGCCCGCGCTTGCCGACGTGTTCGGCACGTTCGGCAAGACGCTCTCCAAGCCCGCGCCAGAAAGCAGACTCGCTGCCGCGTTTTTCCGGCTCGATCCACGGCGGGATCATGCAGGTGGCGCCGAGCGTTTCGGCAATGTCGGCGAAGCGCTCGGTCTCATTCAGCAGCCCGTCGAGCGGCATGTGAAAGCCCCAGCACTGGAGCCCTGATGCATCGAGCGCCTGCCGAAAGGCCTTGGGATCGGCTTCGTAGGCGGGCAGCCACGGCTCGATAGCCGTGTAGCCCATGTCCCTGAGGATGGGGAATTGTGCCTCAAGGGGCGGGAACAGCCGTGAGGAATAAAGTTGATAGGCAATCTTGTAGGCCATGTCCCGCTCCTTTTGAGCTGTTCGGGGAAACCTCCTGCCCAGCCGCCTATGGCTGGGGTTCCATGTCCCTGTCGAATTCGAGCAGTTCGATAAGCGCACCGAGATCGGCCGCCGTGTCGTAATAGGCGTAACGTCCGCCGCCGCCATCGAATTCGCCACGCTGCAGCATCTTGTGGCCTTTGGATTCGAGGTAGGCATGACGCTTGGTCAGATTACGTGTCTTGAAGGCGATGTGATGCACGCCGGGACCACGCTCTTCCAAGAGGTCGCGCCAGGCGCTCTTTTCCGGGCCAGGCTGGAGAATTTCCAAATCGATATTGCCGAACTGGAAAGTCCGGATACGACAGCCGACGCGGGCCGGCTTGCCCATATAAATGGCCTGTGCCTCGTCGGGCTCGGCCGCCTTGCCAAGCTCGGGAAGCGGTTTGCCAACCAGATCGGCAAACCATTGAGCCGTCTTGTCGGCATCATGGGTGACAAAGCACACCTGCATCATGGCGTCTTCATCCAGAAGCCGCTTGTCCATTTTACGTATCCTTGCAAGGAGGTTGAGTTAAGGACGGGCGGGCCCGAAGGCACCGCCCGCTTGGGAGGTTCATCAGCCGAGGATGATGTCGTAGTTCTCCTGCATCTGGGCGATGGCGTCATCGACGCTCATTTCCGGATCGCTCCAGAAATTGAAGACGACGTCCCAGAGCGAGGACTGCCAGTCGGCATCCACCATCGAGTGCGGGTTCTGCACCTGATGCTCGGGATCTTCGAGAATGCGCAGCACTTCGATCGAGCAGGCATCGAGCGCCCCCTTCGGCGCGTCGAGGCGGGTCGGGGTCGACCCCTTCTTGGAAGCGAAGTCAGCCTGCACCACCGGGTCGGCCACGGTCGCGACGAAGTCGAGCTCGGCCTTGTCGATATCGTCCGGCTGACCACCGAGGATGCCCCAGCTGTCAACGGTCACGGGAACCGCCTTGGCGCCCGGGATCTGTTCGCAGCCGAACTGCTCGCCCGGCGTTTGACCGGCGGCGAGGAATTCACCCTTCATCCAGTCACCGTGGATCTGCATCAGTGCCTTGCCGGAGATGACGAGGTTGGTGGTCAGGTTCCATTCGCGGTTTGGTGAGCCTTCATCGGCCTCCTGCTGGAAGCGGCGCAGCCAGTCGAGCGTCGCGCGCATGTCGTCACTCGACATCGCATCCAGGCTCGGCTCGCCACCGTAGATGTTGTTGTAGAACTCCGGCCCTCCGACTGCGGCGGCAAGGGTATGCATCAGATAACCGACCTGCCATTGCTGACCTCCGATGGCGACCGGAATGAAGCCAGCATCCCTGATCTTGCCAAAGTCGGCGAACATGGTGTCGAGCGACGTCCAGGCTTCCGGATCAACGCCAGCGGCCTCGGCCACCTCCTTGGAATAATACAGCATGCCGTCGATATGGATGGCGGTCGGCACCTTCATGATGACGCCGTCGACGGTGATCGAATTGACCACCGAGGTCGGATAGTGCTCCAGGACGCCGTTTTCAGCCATGAACTCGGTCAGAGGATGGGCGAAACCAAGCTGCTTGAGATCGCGATAAACGCCCGGATTCGATTCGAGAAACACGTTCGGCGGATTGCCGCCGGTGATGAGGTTAATCAGGCTGACATTGGAACCGGTGTCGTGCGGAATGGCGATGTCGGTCCAGACGTTGCCCTTGGCCTCGAAGTCGGCCTTCAGAACGTTGAGCGCCGCCACTTCCGGTCCGGATGACCAGTTGTGGTAGATCACGAGTTCGGCGGCCAGCGCACCGCTGGCGAACGTTCCCAACATAAGTCCGGCAGCAAGTCCTGCCAAAGTCCTGTGATTCATGTCTCTCTCCCTTGTTTAGGCTAGAGCAGGTCTGGTTCAGATTGGGTCGGTCGACCTGCTCTAGGTCTTTGTTTTGTCGCGTGTCCGAACCGGAAAACCGTTTCCACTTTTCCTGGACACGCTCTAAATCCGCCGCCCCGACCGGGCGTCGAACAGATTGGCCTTGTTCCGCTGGAACCCCACTGTCGCCTGCCCGCCGCTTTTGAAGCGGCTTGTCTTGTCAGGAGCGATGCGGAGGGCCAGAAGCTCGTTTTCAAATTCGAGGAATACGGTGGCGTCCGAACCGGTGCGTTCGGTGTAGCGAACAGGCAATTCGAACGTGCCGGCGGCATTCGTCACGTCTTCAGGCAGCCCGAAATGTTCGGGCCTGAGACCGACGATGATCTCGGCGCCGTCCTCGGGCGCGTCGGCAAACCGGTAATCGGAAACGTCAAGCCGGACGCCCGAAGGAAAGACCGCCTCGATCAGCGCGCCGTTTTTGGCAAGGCTTGCCTTCCTGAGGTTCATCGCCGGCGAGCCGATGAAGCCGGCAACGAACAGATTGGCCGGCTCTTCATAAACCTCGTCCGGCGTGCCGAACTGCTGGATGACACCGCCGTCCATGACCGCGATCTTGGTGGCCATGGTCATGGCCTCGATCTGGTCGTGGGTGACGTAGATGATTGTCTGCTTGAGCTCGTCATGGAGCTTCTTGATCTCGAGCCGCATCTCCGTTCTGAGCTTGGCGTCGAGATTGGAAAGCGGCTCGTCGAACAGGAACACCTCGACGTTTTTGACCAGAGCCCGGCCAATGGCGACGCGCTGACGCTGGCCACCTGAAAGATGCGCCGGCTTTCGATTGAGCAGCGGCTCGATCTGCAACAGCTTGGCAGCCCAGGAGATGCGCTTTTCGATCTCGTCGGCCGGCAGTTTCGACGCTGACAGGCCGAACTTCAGGTTTCCGTGAACCGTCTTGGTCGGATAGAGCGCGTAGGACTGGAACACCATGGCCAGTCCGCGATCCTTGGGCTCGAGGTCGGTAACCTCGCGCTCCCCGATCTTGATCCGCCCATCCGTGACCTCAAGCAGCCCGGCCAGGAGGTTGAGCAGGGTTGTCTTGCCGCAGCCGGACGGGCCGAGGAGCACGAGGAAGTCACCGTCGTCGATCCTCAGATTGAGATCGTTGAGGACCGTGACCGCCCCGAAGGATTTGACGATGTGTTCGAAACTGACCTGTGGCATGAGCGGACCGATCAACCCTTGATCGCGCCGGCGGTAACGCCCTGAACGAAGAGCTTGCCGACTGCGAAATAAACAACGAGAGGCGGAATGGCGGTGAGCAACGCACCGGCCATGTTCTGTGCGTAATTGGTGGTGCCGGTCGAAACCGTCACCAGATTGGCGAGATTGACCGTCATCGGTTGGCTGTTGAGCCCGCCGAAGGTGACGCCGATCAGGTAGTCGTTCCAGATGCTGGTGATCTGCAGGATCAGCACGACGATGAGGATGTTGCCCGACATCGGCACGATGATTTCGACGAAGATCTTCCAGAACGAGCCGGAATCCATCACCGCCGCACTCATGATCTCGGTCGGGATATCCTTGTAGTAATTGCGGAAAATGAGCGTCAGAACCGGCATGGCCAGTACGGCGTGCACCACCGCTATGCCCCAGACCGTGCCATAGATCTTGACCGTCGAAGTCATGACGATCAGCGGGTACATGATGATCTGGAAGGGCACGAAGGCGCAGATGAACAGGATGAACAGGAACGGCCCGGCCCATCTCACGTTCCACAGCGCCAGCGCGTAACCAGTGACCATCGACAAAACGATCGACAGCACCAGCGACGGCCCGAGGATCGAGACCGAGTTCCAGAACCCGACCTTCAGTCCGTTGCAGCGGATGCCCGAACAGGCGTGGTTCCAGGCGTGATCCCAGGCGTCCCAGCTCCATATGTAAGGCAGCGAGAAGATGGCGCCTTCGCGGATCTGGTCCATCGACTTGAACGAGGTGACCACGACGACATAGAGCGGCACCGAAAAGAACAGCGCGCAGATGGTCAGGAATACCAGAACGGCGATGGAGCGCCCGGAAATCCGCTTCTTGCGGCGCGGGAAATACTGGACCGTTGGCGTGTTGCCGATCGTGGCGGCTGTGGCTTGGCTGGACATGACTATCTCCCCGCCGCGTCGCGACGACGCTGCTGCCAGGCGGTCAACAGAACCATCGGGGTGAAAACAACGAAGGTGATGGCGAGCATCATGGCCGCAGCCGCGGAGGCGTAGCCGAGATTGCCCTTCTGGCTCAGTGCATTGATGGTGAAGTACGCCGGCACCCAGGTCGACTGTCCCGGCCCGCCATTGGTCATGGCGACGACGATGTCATAGGCCTTGATGACGCCCAGCGAGAGCAGGATGGCGCAGGTGATGAAGGTGAACTTCATCATCGGAATGATGATCTCGACATAGAGCCGCCACAGGCTGACGCCGTCGAGCTTGGCCGCGCTCCAGATCTCGGAATTGACCGCCTTCAAGCCGGCCAGCATCAGCGCCATGTAAAAGCCCGAGCTCTGCCAGATCGAGGCGAGGATGATGGCGTAAATCGCCGTGTCGCCATTGGAGAGCCAGTTGATGTCGACCCATGTCCAGCCGAGCTGGTGGAAGAAGTTCTCAAGCCCGAGCGTCGGGTTGAGAATCCAGCGCCAGGCCGCACCGGTGACGATCAGCGACACGGCAAGCGGGTAAAGAAAGACAGTGCGGAAGATGGATTCGCCGCGCTTTTCCTTGTCGATCATCGCGGCGAGGACAAAGCCGAAGACGATGGCCAGGGCGCTGCCGATGCCGAGGATGATGAGGTTCCTCAGCGAGATTTCCCAGCCGTTGTCGCGGAACAGGCGGACGAACTGCCGGTTCCACTCGCTCCAGTCGATCGTGTAGTCCGGCAGACGTCGGGAACGGGTAAACGACAGATAGATCGTCCAGCCGATGGAGCCGACGAAAGCGACGGCGGTCACGACGAGCGCCGGCGTTAATGCCAGTTGTGGCGCGATCGCGCTCCAGCGCAGCCGCATGCCTCCCCCTTTCTGACTAAATGTCAGTATTATCGTTCATTGCTCTTGTATTATCGTTAATATTATGATCAAATCGGTTTGTCTGTCAATGGGCTTGATGCAGAATATCGACAGGATGGCAGCGTCGACGGGTGGCCGGCGAGGCAAATTGGTCAGGATATCAAGGAGTAAGTATGAGCCGATCCACAGGCATTCCACAGCTTGGACTTGGCACCTTCGGCCGTACCGGCCCGGACGGACGGGCGTCTCTGGATGCCGCGATTGAGATCGGTTATCGGCACCTCGACACGGCGCAGGATTACGGCACGGAAACCAATGTCGGTGCAGCTGTGCGCGAGAGCGGGCTGCCACGCTCCGAGTTCTTCGTCACGACGAAAGTGGCAACCGGAAACCTCGGCGCCGGCAAAGTGATTCCCTCGATCGAAAAAAGCCTTTCGGCCAGCGGGCTCGACCAGTTCGATCTGGTGCTGATCCACTGGCCCTCGCCCGACGGCGTGGCGCCTTCGGTCTACCTGCCCGAGCTTGCCGAGGCCCAGGCCCGAGGGCTGACACGCTTGATCGGCGTTTCCAATTTCACCATCGCGCTGCTCACCGAGGCGATCGGCATTGTCGGCGTCGGCACGCTTGCAGCCAACCAGTTCGAGCTGCACCCCTATTTGCAAAACAGGAAGCTGGCCGCATTTTGCGATGCCAATGACATCACCGTCACCTGTTACATGCCCATCGCCAAGAACCGGCTTTCGGACGATGCGGTGCTGGCCGGGATCGCTGCCAACCACGGCGCGAGTATCGCCCAGGTGGCGTTGGCGTTCGAGATGTCCAAGGGCTACGTCGTCATCCCCGCCTCGTCGCGCCGCGAGCATTTGCAGGACAATTTTGCCGCCTCCGAGCTGCGCCTGACGCAAGACGAGATCGCGCGAATCGAAGCGCTCGATCGCGGCACACGCATCATCGATCCGGTCTGGGGGCCGGATTGGGACTAACCGCCTTCGGCCGCTCGCGCGTCAGGCGGCAGGCAAGCGGCGGAACGGAAAAGGGACTGGAACAGGCATGGGAAGGGCAACCGTACGGCTTAAGGACATAGCCGACCGCACCGGCTTTTCGGTCAACACAGTGTCGCTGGCGCTGCGCGACAGCCCGCGCATCCCCGAACCGACACGCCAGCTCATCCGCGAAGCCGCGGCCGAACTCAACTATCTGCCCAACCAGATCGCCAAATCGCTGGTCAACCGCGAGACCAAAACCATAGGCCTGGTGCTCACCGATATCACCAACCCGACGCTGACGCGTGCCGCACAGGCCATCGAGCTGATCCTGTCGCAACGCGGCTACAGCACGCTTTTCGCGACCTCGAACAACGATGTTGACGAGGAAATCAAGGTCCTCGAGATCTTCCGCTCGCGTCAGGTCGACGGCATGCTGATCTATCCGAGCAGCCATCGACGACTCGAACACATCCGTCGGCTGCGCAAGGCCAATTACCCGGTGGTGCTGCTGGTCGGGGATCCCGACTCCGGAATCGACGCGGTTGGCGTCGACGAACGGGCTGGCGGTTACAAAGCAACACAGCATCTGATCGATCTCGGGCACAGGCGCATCGCCATTATCGACGCCTCGACGGCGCTCAGTAATCTTGAAAAACGCGAAGGCTATCTCGGCGCGCTCACCCAAGCCGGCATCAAACCCGATCCCAGACTCTCCGCCGATCCGCGCGGGCATTCGGTGGCGCGCGGTTATGACGCCATGGGGCGGTTGATGGCCGCGGACGGCAAGCCGACCGCCGTATTTGCCGCCAACGACTCCCTCGCCATCGGCGCCGAGCACTGGGCGCTCGAACATGGTTTCAGGGTACCCGAAGACATCGCCATCGTCGGCTTCGACAACATCGAGTTCGCCGAACACGCGGCCGTTCCGATCTCGAGCGTCAATTACGCCATCGAGGAGGTCTCGGCGGAGGCTGTCGACCGCTTGCTCGATCTGATCGCTGGAAGCGATGCCCTGCCCGCGCCAAAAATCGTCCAGCTGACGCCGGATTTTGTCGCTCGCCAAAGCACGCTGGGCGGTGCGGCGAAGGACGGCGTTTAGGCGTTCTAAGATGCCTCCCGACCGCCCCGCATCAGGCAATTGGACAATCGGCAACGTTGCCTGCCGGCTTTCTGCCCGACCATCGGCGCCATATCTCATCAGCTTGTAACGGAAGCAGTTGCAGGGTTTCCCTCCCCCTTGTGGGGAGGGTTGGCGAACAGGACTTAGCCCTTGCTAAGTCCGTCGTGAGCCTGGGTGGGGGGTAAGGCCCCACCCTCCATGCCTTTGGCTCCACCCCACCCGACCCGGCCTTGCCGGGCCACCCTCCCCATCAAGGGGAGGGAAGCAAGGGGTGAACCCGTCTGTGAATGACCTGTTCTGGACTAAACGTTTCCGAACACGACCTCCGGCGCAACTACGCCTTCGCCCGCGATCACCTGAAACGCGGACGCAGCGCTCGCATGCCTCCATTTGACCAATTGCCTTGCCGTCATCGTCCGGGTTGTTTTGTCCGGTAAGGCGAGGCTTTCGGAATGGAAAATGTCCTGATCATCACTGTCGGCGTCACGCCCCAGATCGTCACAGAAACCGTCTGGGCCCTGCTGACACGAGATCCGCCGTTCGTTCCGACAAAGATCATCCTCGCCACGACGCGAGACTCGGCGGAGGTTTTCGAGCACAAGCGCCTGCTCGGCCGGACCGGCAAGCTGTGCGAGCTTTATCACTATCTCGGCAGATCCGAGGACTATGTCGAACCCGAGATCCGGTTTGCCGAAGGTGCCGACGGCGCGCGCTACCATGACGTTCGCACGCAGATCGAGGCGTCGGCCTTCGGCGACCTGATCACGCGGCTGGTCGCCGAACACGGCACGTCGGACAGCCGTATTCACGTCTCGATGGCCGGTGGGCGCAAGACCATGAGCTGGTTTGCCGGCGCGGCACTGTCGCTGGTTGGACGCCCGACCGACGAGCTCTCGCACGTACTTGTCGATCCCGAAGAGCTGGAGCAGTGCGAAGACTTCTGGTGGCCGACTCGTGAAGACAATCCGATCACGCACCGGAGCCTCAGAAACGGCGATGCCACGCCCAGAACCTTCAACACCCGATTGAGACGTGATCCCGGCGACACGAGCGGCGCCATGGTCGAGATGGCGCGCATTCCCTTCGTGCCGCTCCGCCCCTATCTCGACGGTGATGTCTTCGAAGGCGGTGGGATCGGTTATGACGGCGTCGTCGCGCGAGCCAATGCCGTTCTTCACGCCCGTTACCTCGAAATCGACGTGCCAGCGCGCCGCATCCGCTTTGGCGGCCGCGAAGCGGAACTGCAGAACAAGGAAATGGCCTATTACGCCCTCGCAGCACTGGCCAAAAAACAGGCCTGGGCCATTTCCCGAACCAATGACGGCGAGTTCGGCTGGCTCAACCCGGCGCGCGTGCGCGGCCTCGCGACCCAGTATTTCGAGCTCTACTGTGAAACCCATATCGGCGACGCGCGGAAACGGCTGGCGTGGATCGACGCCGATGTCTTCGCCCCGATCAACGGCGCGGCGCAACTGCCCGACTATGGCAAAAGTGCCTTCCAAATCATCCTAGAAGACGACAAGAGGCTGCAAAAGGATCTCCGCGAACTCCGGGCCGACATCAAGAAAACCATCTATAATTCGTTCAGGAACAGATGGTTATCGGAGCAAGCGACCATTCAGAGCAAAGGCGCGATGCACGGATTGGTCTTCCCCGCCGAACTCATTCGCCTCACGGGAGTTGATGGCGTTTCGCGGCCATACGGCGGAACACGATGACGCCGAAACTGCGCGCCGCCATGCTGCCATGCGGATCGCTTCCCTAGCCTGCGGGCGTCAGGCCGTTGCGGGCACCATCCGGACGGCGACCGGCCGGCAAGATCTCGCGCCGGTGCATCTGTTATGGCAGCTCGGGCTGCGCTCATACCCGGACCTGCGCATAGAACCTGCTGCCTGCCCCGAGGTCAGATCACCCGATGCAGTCGCAATGGTGCGCCATAATAGTGCGTTGGCAACACCTGCGGCGTTGAAGAATGCATCATCGGAGACGTCATCGTCGCCGCGCAACAGGTTCATCTCATTGAGATTTCCGGCAAGCGGCGCACGCGGACACCCCGGATCACTATGGCCGCCGGCATCAATCGGGCGGACCAGATGCATGTCGACATGTCGCCAGATCGCCACCGCCGTCGGCAAGGCGATTTCGGGACAGACGGATGAGACCGCCAGCAATCCCAAATGTTGCCAGATCAGACCGAATGCACCAAGTCGAACGCCATCCCTTTCAGAAGGGCGATGCTTCCTGTCATGGTCGAAACGCCGGCGTTGCGGATCGTATCGTCCACCGGCATCGAAGACGATATCGGCGTCTTCCATCTCTGCCGGATCGCTGCTGCGCACGAGATGAAGCAAGCGATCGTGGTATGCCAAGGCGAGCGAGGCGAATGCGAAGACCTGTCCGACCTGGAAGGTCCCGTCGCGGGTGACGATTTTCAGATTTTTCCTGTGTTCTGGCAAAGGGTTCATCAGTCCGGCTCACATGTTGCGGCAGGTAGAAACGCCATTTCCGATATGCGCAGAAAACCATGTGGACGCCGGTTTGCGCCCCGCCGGCAACGTTGCCCCTCCCGTTTCCGATCCCCGTAAAAACAAACGATATCGGCAAGTTCCCCGTCGGCATGCGCTGACACAAAAATGCACGGCCGCCCCGAAGGGCGGCCGGCTTTAGTCTTTCGCGATTGACTTCAGGTATCAGGTCGGCAGGAGCGCTTCTGTGCTCCCGCCTCAGTCGAGTGCCTAGAACGGCGTGCCTTCGTAATCGAATTCGGAAGCGTTGTCGGCCGTGACCAGCGTCGAGTCGATGATGTACTTTCCGTTGACCTGCAGCCCAGCGACATATTTCAGCGTCGTGACATCAATCGCGGTGGAGATCATATTCGGGTTGTAGGTGACATCGGCCGGAACCTGGGTGGAGCCAGAACCGACCATCTTGATGATCTGGTTCATGCCGGCGCCGCCGACGGACCAGATGTCGTCCTGACGACCGGCCTCGCGAAGCGCCTTGAGCACGCCGATCAGGGTGTCGTCGTCCTGTGCCCAGACGGCGTCGATGCTGTCATACTTGGTCAGGAAGTCCTGCATGACCTTGTAGCCGTCATCGCGGTTCCAGTTGGCGAACTGCTCGTCGAGGATCTCGATACCCGAGCCCTCGATGCCGGCCTTGAAAGCGTCGACGCGCTGGGCGTCGATCGGGATCGGCATACCGCGCAGAACGACGATCTTGCCACCGTCGGGCATGCGGGACTTGAAGTACTCAGCCGTCACCGCGCCGAGGCCCGGATTGTCGCCGGCAACATAGAGATCCTCGATACCGGACTGGCTGAGTTCGCGGTCGACGACCGTCACCCACTTGCCCGCGTCCTTGACCTTCTTGATCGAGGCGGTCATGGCGTCCGGATCGCCCGGCAGGATGACCAGGGCGTCGATGCCGCGTGTCGTCACCATGTCTTCGATATCGGCGGCCTGCTTGGTCGAGTCGGGCGCCGACTTGAAGACGTATTCGACGTTCGGATAGAGCTTGCCGAGGCGTTCGGTCGCCTTCTGGGCGAAATAGTTGATGCCGCCCGTCCAGCCGTGGTCCGCGGTCGGCACCGAAACGCCGATGGTGAAATCCGCGCTGAGGACCGGGGTCGCGAGACCCAGGCTTCCGGCAACGGCGACGGCCATTGCTGCATATTTGACCAATTTCATCAGTCATTCCTCCCTAGATGCCCCTTGGGGCGTTGCGGGCGGTCCGCATGTGCTTGTTTTCCCGCCCCGTTTTCTGCGTGCCGCGCGAGGCGCTCCGGGATCGCATCCCGGCCTCGCGTGGCTGGTAGCCTCCCCCTATTGCGACGCGCTGCGCGTGCGCTGCAACAGAACGGCGAGGATGATGATGGCGCCCTGGAACGCCTGATTGAGATACGGGCTGATCAGATCCTGCAGATTGAGGATGTTGCCGATCAGCTCGAGAATGATGACGCCGACGACGGTGCCCCAGACCCGTCCGAACCCGCCCTTGAGCATGGTGCCGCCGATGATCACCGCGGCGATTGCCTGCAGTTCCCACAACACGGCGGTCGAGGAATTGGCCGAGCCGAATTTCGGCACGTAGAGCGCGGCGGCGATGCCTACCGTCAGCCCCTGCAGGATATAGGTCGCCAGCCGGACGCGGTCGACCTTGATGGCCGAATAGCGCGCCACCTGTTCGTTCGACCCGATGGCCGAGACGTGACGCCCGAATGTCGTGCGCCTCAGGACGACTTCGGCGATGATGGCGACGACGGCGAAAACGATGATCGGCACCGGAATGCCGAGAATGTCGCCGGTGTAGACCGGCTCATAGGTCCAGCCGACCTCGAAATTGAGGTTGAGCGTGCCGCCATCGGCCAGAAAGGTGATGAGGGCGCGGAAAATGCCCAGTGCGCCGAGCGTGACGATGAAGGGTTCGATCCGCCCCGCCGTCACCAATATGCCGTTGAAGGCACCGGCAGCCGAGCCGATCAGCAGTCCGGCGATGATGCCGACGACGATGACCGGGATGCCCGTTCCGAGCGAGGGCACCAGCGAATTGATGATGATGATGATCATGCCGGCGGTAAAGGCCGCCATCGAGCCGACCGACAGGTCGAGCCCGCCCGAGGTGATGACGAAGGTGGCGCCGACCGCGATGATGCCGATGAACGAGGCGCGGGCGACAATGTTGGCCATGTTGGCATAGGTCAGGAAATTGCCGTTGAGCGATGCCCCGAGGATCAGCAGAAGCGCCAGTGCGATCAGCGGCCCGAGAACGCCGATCCTGAATCGCGGACGCTGTGAGCGTGTTGTTGTGGTGGTGTCATTTGCAGCCGAAGTCATGCCACTTGCCCGCTTTCGATGCCCATCTGATATCTGACGATCTGCTCTTCATTGATGTCGTCGCCGGTCAGTTCGCCATTGATGCGCCCGTTGCGCATGACCATGACGCGGTGAGACAGTCCGATGACCTCCTGCAGTTCGGAGGAGATCAGAAGGATCGACTTGCCCTCGGCGGCCAGCGCCGCGACGATGTGATAGATCTGCTGCTTGGTGCCGACGTCGATACCGCGCGTCGGCTCGTCCATGATGATGATCTCGGGCTCGGACTCCATGGTCTTGCCCAGCATGAGCTTTTGCTGGTTGCCGCCCGAAAGCTGGTTTGCCTGCACCGTGGCATCACGGGCGCGGATGTCGAAGCGTCTGACGGCGCGTTCGAGCGCCCTCGCCTCACTGGCGGGATCGACCAGAAAGCCCTTGAGATGGCGGTCTAGCGTCAACAGGGTCAGGTTGGTCGTCAGGCCCTTGTTGACCAACAAGCCCTTGCCCTTGCGGTCCTTGGTCATATAGGCGAGCCCGGCCGCGACCGACTGCGCGACATTGGTGAAATTGACCGGCTTGCCGTTGACCTCGATATGGCCGGAGGTCCTGTGCATCAGCCCGACCACCGCCTCGGCAACCGCCGTGCGGCCCGAGCCGATCAGCCCGGCGAAGCCGAGAATCTCGCCCTGGCGCAGGTCGAAGGAAACGTTGGAGATACCCTTGGCGGTGAGGTTTTCGACCTTCAACACCAGCGGCGCATCGACGTCGGGTTCGATCTTGGGCGGGTAAAGATTGGACAGTTCGCGCCCGACCATCATCTGCGCCGCCGAATCCGAGGTCAGGGCCTTGGCGTCGACCGTGGCGATGAGCTGGCCATCGCGCAGCACGGTGACCCGGTTGGAGATGCGCAGCACTTCGTCGAGCTTGTGCGAGATGAAGATGATGGCGACGCCCTTGTCGGTCAGCCGCTTGATCTGCTCGAACAGGGTTTCGGTTTCGCCGACCGACAGCACCGCCGTCGGTTCGTCCATGATCAACACGCGTGCGTCGCGGCTGACGGCCTTGGCGATCTCGATCATCTGCTTGTCGGCGATCGACAGGTCGCCGATACGGGTCGAGGGATCAACCTTGACGTGAAGCGTGTCGAGCAGGGCCTGTGCCCTCTTCCGCGTCTCGACGACATCGACAAAGCCATGACGGGTGATTTCGCGCCCGAGGAAGATCGAATCCATCACCGTCAGGTGTTCGGCGAGATTGAACTCCTGGTGGATGAGCACGATGCCGAGATGCTCGGCCTGGCCGTTGGGCGGCAGAACGATCGGCGCGCCGTCAAAACTGACCGAACCCGATGTCGGCTGCTCGAAACCGGAAAGGATTTTGATGAGGGTCGACTTGCCGGCGCCGTTCTCGCCGATCACGGCATGAACCTCGCCCGGCGCGACGTCGAAATCGATGCTGAACAGCACCGGAATCTCGCCGAAGGATTTCGAGATTCGCTTTGCTTGCAAGAGTGCTGCGCCAGCAGTGCCCTGGGCGTCCGACATCCGGATGGTTCTCCCTCAAGGAGGAGCCTTTTTTTGAGTCCGGCTCTTCTCCTTGAGATTTATGTAAAGGTTTTCATGAGGGGTGTAAAGGTTTACATTGGGATGAAGAGGTATATTGTCACCGCTCGTCTGGAGTTGGCCGAAGGCCTCGTGCAAAAGACTGAAAACAAAGACTGATCGCCACTGGTGGAGCGCCGGGTGCAGCCACGGAAACTGGCTACGATTGAGGATGTGGCGGCGATGGCAGGTGTGTCGATCGCGACGGTCAGCCGCGTCATCAACGAGCCCGAAAAGGTTGCCGAGGCAACCCGCCGGCGCGTCAACGAGGCCATCGCCAGCACCAGCTACACCACCAACGCCATGGCGCGGTCGCTCAGGATGCGGCGGTCGAGAACCATCCTTGTTCTCGCGCCTGATGTCGGCGATCCAAACTTCTCCAACATCCTGGTCGGCATCGAGACCGAAGCGTCCAAGCGCGGCTACGGCATCCTCATCGGCAACACGCAGAACGACCCGACGCGCGAGACCCATTATCTCAAGTTCATCAGCTCCAATCAGGCCGACGGGCTGATCCTTTTGACCGGTCACCTGCCGTTCGGATTCGGCAGCGGTGAAAACGAGGCGCGCCTGCCGCCGGCGGTTGCCGTCAATGAACCGGTTCCGGGGGGCGGCGTCCCCTTCGTCGGCGTCGACAATTTCGAAGCCGCCCGCGTCGCCACCGAGCACTTGCTGTCGCAGGGACACAAGAAGATCGCCTTCATCGGACGCTCAGCCAGCCGGCAGGTCAACCTGCTGCGCGAACAGGGCTACCGTGCAGCACTTAAGGACGCCGGCATCGCGATCACGCCGGCCTTTGTTCTCGAATGCGAGGGATCGACCGAGAGCGGACGCCAGGCCGCCGAACAGATGTTCGTGCGCGACGTGCTGCCGACGGCATTCCTGTGCGTCAACGACGCGACGGCGCTCGGCGTGATGATTGCGCTCAATGCCCGAGGCTATGACCTGCCCCGGCAGTTTTCGGTGATGGGCTTCGACGACATTGCGCTGGCCGGCTTCCTGACGCCATCGCTGACGACGATGAAGCAGCCGCGATCCAAGATCGGCGAAAACGCCATGGATCTGCTGCTGGCGGTCATTGAAGGCCGGGACGTCGACAACACGGAACGGCTGTTCAAGAGCGAGCTGATCATAAGAAACTCGGTGGCGCCGCGCAGCACCACCGAGCCTGAACACCCCGACAAACAGACGCGTCTTGGACGGACCAAGGCGCGTTCTGATTAACGGGTTAGCTACACCTCACTTAGCGAGGTCCACTTACCATCCGCCTCGGACGACTTGATCGCGGCAGTGATGAAGGACACGCCCTCGATGCCGTCGGCCAGCGTCGGCAACAAGCCATTGCCCGCCCCGCCGCGGATCACTTCGGCGAAATCGGAATAAAGCCGACCGAAGGCCTCGAGGTAGCCCTCGGGATGCCCGGTCGGAATGCGGCCTTCGCTTCCGGGCGCGGCCTCGACGCCCGCCGGCAAGGATGCACCGCGCGTCAACAGCTGGCGCGGCTGGCCGAACGGGATGAACCACATCTGATTGGGATTTTCCTGAGCCCATTCGATGCCACCCTTGTCGCCGTAGATGCGGATCGACAAGGCGTTCTCGTTGCCTGGCGCGACCTGGCTGGCCCAGAGCATGCCCTTGGCCCCACCCTTGAAGCGCAGCATGATGTGGACATTGTCATCGACCTGGCGCCCGGCGACGAAAGTCGACAAGTCAGCGCTCAGCTTGTCGAGCTCAAGCCCTGACAGGAAACGCGCCAGATTGTAGGCATGGCTGCCGATATCGCCGATGCAGCCACCCGCGCCAGATTTGGTCGGGTCGGTGCGCCAGTCGGCCTGCTTGTTGTGGGTTTCGACGGTCAACCAGTCCTGCGGATATTCGACCTGGACGACACGCAGATTGCCGAGCATGCCGTCGGCGATCATCTTCCGCGCCTGCCGCACCAGCGGATAGGCGGTGTAATTGTGCGTCAAAAGGAATTTGGCGCCATTCTTCGGTTTGACCGACGCCAGTTCGCGCGCCGCCTCGATGGTGTTCGATAGCGGCTTGTCGCAGATGACATGAATACCGGCCTCGAGGAACGCCTTTGCTGGCCCGACATGCATGTGGTTGGGCGTGACGATCGACACCGCCTCGATGCCGTCTTCACGCGCTGCTTCGGACCGGGCCATTTCGGCGTAATCGGTATAGGCGCGGTCCGGCGCGATGCCGAGATCGGCCGCCGATGCCTTCGCCCGCTCCGGGTCCGAGGACAGCGCCCCGGCCACGAGCTGATAATTGTCATCGATGCGCGAGGCGATGCGATGCACACCGCCGATGAACGCGCCGGCGCCACCGCCGACCATGCCAAGGCGTATCCTCCGCGATCCGTCTTCCGCCATGAGATCCTCCTGATTTTTATTTCGGGCGAGCGCCCGCATATTCCGTCATTGCGAGGAGCATTTGCGACGACGCAATCCAGAAACCAGCAGCCTCCTCAGCCGGGCATTCCGGATTGCCGCGCACCCTCCGGGCGCTCGCAAGGACGCCCGGAGGGTTAAGATCAACTGCCTAGCTCAGCCCCAGCATCTTGCGGTTGGCCGCAACATCGGTGCCGGCATCGGCGAAGTCGTCGAACGCATGCTCAGTGACGCGGATGATGTGGTTCTTGATGAACTCGGCACCTTCGCGGGCCCCATCCTCGGGATGCTTGAGCGCGCATTCCCATTCAAGCACGGCCCAGCCGCCGAAATCGTTGGCTGCCATCTTGGAGAAGATGGAGGCGAAATCGACCTGTCCGTCGCCGAGAGAGCGGAAGCGCCCTGCCCGGTCAACCCACGACTGGTAGCCGCCGTAAACGCCCTGGCGACCAGTCGGGTTGAACTCGGCATCCTTGACGTGGAACATCTTGATCCGGTCTTTGTAGATGTCGATATAGTCAATATAATCAAGGCATTGCAGCACGAAGTGGCTGGGATCATACAAGATGTTGGCGCGCTTGTGGCCCTTCACGCGGTCAAGGAACATCTCGTAGGAAACGCCGTCGTGCAGGTCCTCGCCGGGATGGATCTCGTAACAGACATCAACGCCGAACTCGTCGAACTTGTCGAGGATCGGCGTCCAGCGCTTGGCCAGTTCGTCGAAGGCCTCTTCGACAAGGCCTGCGGGCCGCTGCGGCCACGGATACATGTAGGGCCAGGCGAGCGCGCCCGAGAAGGTCGCGTGCTCAGTGATGCCGAGGCGTTGCGAGGCCTTGCCGGACTTCAGCACCTGATCGACCGCCCATTCCTGGCGCGCCTTGGGATTTCCGCGAACTTCCGGCGCCGCGAAACCGTCGAAGGCGGTGTCATAGGCCGGGTGCACAGCCACGAGCTGGCCCTGCAAATGCGTCGCGAGTTCGGTGATCTCCAGTCCGTGGCTCGCCGCGACGCCCTTGAGCTCGTCGCAATAGTCCTGGGACTCGGCTGCCTTGTCGAGATCGATGAGACGTCCGTCCCATGTCGGGATCTGCACGCCCTTGTAACCGAGAGACCCGGCCCATTCGCAGATCGCGTCGAAGGAATTGAACGGTGCCGCATCACCGGCAAACTGGGCCAGGAAAATTGCGGGCCCCTTGATGGTCTTCATGATTTCCTCCTGATCGGCGGCGATTGGAAGGTCAAATGCCTGCCGCTTCGTCTGCAACAATTAGCAGCAGGCCAGGAAGCTGTAAACGTTTACATCTCGAAGGAATAACGATCACCTGCACTTTTTACGCCGGAACCGGCGTTGCTTCGCCGCAGTGCGCATTCAATGAAGAAAACAAGGCGACGCCCTACCTCCCTCTGGTTCTGCCGGAGGTCGGCACAAAGACTTCACCGCCGTTCGTCCGCGTCACCGAAGTCTGATGATTTCGCCTCCGGAAATAGCGATCAGCGGTTCGCCCGCGCCAGGACAGATGAGATCCTCACCCGCTTTTTGCTGAATTTCTTCTCTCGAAGACGCACCTTCTGCGTCACAGCTGCTGGTCCAGCCGCTGATACCTCTTCATGTCCGTCTCGGCATTATGCGTCTGCAGCATTCAGGCACCAGTGGAACGCAATTCTAGCTCCGAACGGCAGAACAAGCAGCGCCATCGATAATACTTGGAATTATGTCATTATTAAAGGTTCCCACCTAATCATAATAGTCTAAATGGAGATTTTCTGTATTCTGGCGAGGGACTTATTGAGATTTGCGAGCATTCGGCAAACGCCTAGTTAACCGGAGGAGCGGCATGCAAAGCCGAAGCCCTTTCCGCTGGCCGAATGGGATCAACGCCATGTCGGGGAGTTCGACGGCGTTTGATGAGACCGGATCACCGCCCCTCAAGCCCTTGAGCCGGCAAAAGCTCGTTGTTCTGAATGTCGCGATGGCGCTGTCCTATGCCGTTTTCGGCTGGCTCGGCATTATGCTCTCCCAACCTGCGGAGTTGGCAACGCTGCTCTGGCCCGCGTCAGGCGTCGCCATGGCCTTCATGATTTTCTACGGCGCAGGTCTCGCCCCCGGCGTCCTGATCGGTTCCTTTATCGTCAACTGCAGCATCGGCGGCGTTTTCGGAAGTTCGGGCATCTCTTTGGCGCCGGTCCCTGCCGCTATCGGCATTGCAGTGTTCGTGACTGCCCAGGCCAGTTTTGGCGCGCTTGTGGCGCGGCGCCTCTTTGGTGTTCCCATCAACCTGTCCGGATCCAAGGATTTGCTCGCCCTTGCGATCATCACCGGTCCCCTTGCCTGCCTGATCGCACCGTCCGGGGGTGTCGCAACGCTCGCCTATTTCGGCATGCTGAAGCCGACACTGATCACCAGCCACTGGATAACCTGGTGGCTCGGCGATTTGCTCGGCATCGCCGTGGCTCTGCCGCTGGTTCTGCTTTCCCCCTGGCGTCCCTGGGCACTCCGTTGGTATGGCGCGCCCGTCATCGCGATACGCGTTGGCGGTTTGCTGCTGCTGCTCCTGGCGGTGAGCCTGAGCGTTTACGCCTGGAAACTGACGAGCAAGGAAACCCATGACCGCAATGGCGCGAACTTCGCCGGACTGGCAGCGGAGAACGAACGCGCCCTGATCTACCGGATGGATTCCTACGCCCGGGCCCTGAATGGTGCCGCCGGACTGATCAAGGCTTCGGACGAGGTCACCCTGGCCGACTGGAAATCCTATGTCGATGCGCTCGATCTTCCGCAAAAGCTTCGCGGCGTGAGCGGAATCGGGTTCATCGAACAGGTGCCCGAAGGTGGCCTGGATGCAGTCATGGCCCGGTATCGAAAACTGGGTCTGACCGATCTGAACCCGCACCCAGAGGTCTTGGGCACAGACAATTTCATGGTCACCTATATCGAGCCGGCCGAAGACAACAAGAACGTGTCTGGCTTGAACATTGCTTTCGACAACCATCGCAAGGCAGCCGCAATTCGCGCACGTGACACCGGTAAGCCGACGATCACCAGGCGCACTTACCTGCCGCAGGACCCGACGCACAGCGCCGCTTTCCTGCTGCTGCGGCCACTGTACGCACAAGGTGCGCCGACCCGCACCGTCGCCGAGCGCCGCAAAGCGTTTCTTGGCTGGATATATGCGCCGTTCGTCGGCTTCAATTTCCTGCGCCACCTTTCAGTCAGCCAGGGGTACCTCGTCGCCCTGCAAGTTTATGACGGGGATCAAGCCGATCCCGAGAACCTGTTCTATGACGGCAAATGGGCAGTCTTCTCGCTGACCGAGCCCCAGTACACCATCACCAAGACCATAGAGCTCTTCGGGCAGCATTGGACCCTCAACTGGTCGAGCACGCCTGCTTTCGAGGCCAGCGTCAAATCGAGCGAGCCGGCGCTGGTTCTAGCGGCCGGATTGCTGCTGAGCAGCATGCTCGCGGTCTATTTGCTGAGCTACGCCCGGCGCGAGGAATTCGCCAGACGTATTGTCGACGTCAAGACGCGCGAGGTTGCCGAACGCGAAGTCGAGAATCGCGCGCTGATCGATACAGCCATGGTCGGCATCGTTTTGCTCGACGAAACCGGGAAAGTCCTGTCTGCGAACCGTGCCGCCCACGACATGTTTTGCGCAGTGCCAGACAGTGACGAAGACACTGATGTGACGTTCCTGGAAGCGCTCGGGTTTGACGACGGCTCGCCCAGCCGCGTGATCAACCTGATTTCGCGCAGCGATGCTGGCGAGACCGGCACAAATACAGTGAGCATCCACTGCAAAGGCGACCGTGAGCTTGAAGTCGACCTTCAAATGAACCACTGGCGCACCGAAGCGGGAGCGGATCGCTACACCGTCATCGCCCGCGACGTCTCCGTCCAAAGCCGGATGCGTATTGCCCTCGAACAGGCGGAAGAACGCTGGGCCCTTGCCCTGTCGGGTGCCCAGATCGGCGTGTTCGACACGGACCTGTCCAACAGGAAAACGATCGTCTCCGACGTCTGGCTTCAGATGATCGGGTTCGGAACCGAAGACGATATTGATCCAATGACGGAGTGGGAAAAGCGGTTGCACCCGGAAGACAGGGAAAGGGTACATGCTGCCCACAGGGCGTGCCTGACCGGAGAGGAAGACCACGCCAAGCTCGAATACAGGATCCGCCACCGTGACGGCAGGTGGATCTGGCTGCGCTCCGACGCCATGGTGATTGAACGCGACGACACCGGACGGGCATTGCGATATGTCGGAACCGAAATCGACATCACCGACCTCCGACTGGCGGAAGCTGCACACCTGGCCAGCGAGGAACGCTTCAGTTCAGCCTTCGAACATGCCCCGACCGGCATGGCATTGCTCGATCTCGACGGACACTGGATCAAGGTGAACGATGCCATCTGCAGGTTCTTCGGGTTCCGCAAGGACGAACTCCTGAGGACCACTCTTGAGAATCTGATCCATCCTGATGACAGCGAGAGCAACCGGGACCAGATCAAGCGGCTGATGGCAGGCGAGATCGACACCTACCAGTTGGAGATGCGCTACATTCACCGCAATGGCGCAACTGTCTGGGGCCTTTTGAGTGTTTCCCTGACGCGCGACGCAACCGGCGAGCCCAACTACTTCATTTTGCAGATTCTCG
Source organism: Devosiaceae bacterium (assembly GCA_963676075.2). Lineage (GTDB taxonomy): Bacteria > Pseudomonadota > Alphaproteobacteria > Rhizobiales > Devosiaceae > JAHJQZ01. Next base: position 277,412 of record CAXXNZ010000031.1, on the reverse strand, counting down.
ATATCAACCACCGCCGCGAGGTCGACAAGCTCCAGGCCGAGTTCATTTCGACGGTCAATCACGAGCTCAGGACACCGCTGACCGCCATCCAGGGAGCTCTTGGCCTGCTGAAGGCAAGTTTCGACGAGCGGGCAAATCTCAAGGAGAAGACGCTTCTCCGCCATTCCTATGAAAGCTCCCAGAGACTTGCACGCCTGGTGAATGACATTCTCGATGTCGAGAGGATGTCCCAGGGCGAACTGGATTACCGGATCGAGACGACCGACGTTGTCGCTCTGGCCCGCCGGATCATCGAGAGTCAGGTGCTATCGGCGGAAAAATGGGGCGTACGGATCGACGCCAAGCTGCCGCGTGCCGAAATAGCTGTCGATGTCGATGTCGACCGTTTCAGCCAGGCGCTGATCAATATCATTTCCAACGCAGCGAAGTTCTCGAACGGCGCCGACAGGATCGTCGTCAGCGTCACGCAACTCGCCGACGAGAGAGTGAGTGTCTCGGTGCAGGATTTCGGCCCCGGCATTCCGGCAGCGTTTCGTCCGAAGATCTTCGGAAAGTTTGCCCAGGCGGACAGTTCGTCGACGCGCAAGGCGCAAGGATCGGGCCTCGGCCTGTCCATCACCAAATCCATCATTGAAGCTCTGGGCGGTAGCGTCGACTTCCACTCCGTGGAAGGCGAGGGCTCGACCTTCTACTTCCTCATTCCTGTCTCACAGCGCCAAGAACGGAGGGCCTGATCATGGCAGACGACCTGAAACGCGTCATGCTCGTCGAGGATGACGAGCAAATCGCTTTTGTGACGGTGATGTCGCTCGAGGAAATCGGCGGCTTCGAAGTCATGCATTTCGAGGGCGGCCAGCCGGCGCTGGACGGGTTCGACAGCTTCGCACCACAAATCGTGCTCATGGACGTCATGATGCCGGGAATGGATGGCCCGGAGACGCTGTCACGACTGAGGCAGAACCCGAAGGCGAAAGACATTCCCGTGGTGTTCATGACCGCCAAGGCACAAACGCACGAGGTCAAGAGCTATCTGGAGATGGGCGCGACCGGCGTTATCATCAAACCATTCGATCCGATGACGCTGTCCGATCATGTCAGGAGCTTCTGGAAGGAAGGAACTGCGGCCTAGCGCATGGTCAGCAATACCGACGGCCGCTTTTTCTGTTCGAAAATGCGGCCCCGCTCCGCCGCGTGCACGCGGCCGATGAGCACCGGTCAGTGATAGGCAGATGACGGTACGTGCGCTTTGAGCAGCCGGTCGGTCCTATCAAGCACTTCTTCCAGCGAAAACGGCTTGAAGACATAGTCCGACGCCCCCAGAGACCGCGCCATCTCTTCATCCTGCGGCCGGGATCGTGCCGTCAGCATCATCACCGGGATGTCCTTGGTCTGGCTGTTCTGCTTGAGATGCCAGAGCACCTGATAGCCGTCGACCCTGGGCATCATGGCATCAAGGATGATCAGATCAGGCCGTACTTCCCTGGACATCTTGATCGCCGCATCGCCGCCATCGCAGCTCAACACGTCGTGCCCGTTTTCTTCGAGCACCGTCTGCACATATTGCACCAGCAGGTCGTCATCGTCAGCGAGCAGTATCAGAGACATCGACTTTATCCTCCCGTCAGCAAAGCCTTAGCTTCGCATCCACAAGCTTTTTCTCGCGTGCCTCTCATGACAAAGTATCAATCCAAGAAAAAACGATAGTTAATGGATCGCCGAAAGATTTAAATACTGGCTCACAAACAAGTGAAGATCCGAATATTAACCAGCTTTCAACGCGCATCCGCTTAACTTTTACTGAGGGCGCCAAGTTCACTCGCCGTTGGGTCGATTCAAGTGATTTTGACCAGCAGACGGACGGGCATATTCGCAACTCAGGGGCCCCAGGTCATGAACACAGAGCCGCAAGCCAGACTCGACGCCATGGACGCGCTTCGCGAGCGCTACATCGCGGACTTGACAGAGCAGGAAAGCCATTTCCGGCAAGCGATGAAATCACTGCGGGAGAGCGATCCCGAACCGGAACTGCGCGATGCATTGCGTGCACGCGCCCACAAGCTGGCCGGCAACGGCGCGACCTACGGATTTGCCGACATCAGCCGCACCGCCGCAGCGCTGGAAGCCCATCTCGAACCGGGAACCACAGCGTCCCGTGACGTCCTGATATTCCATCTCGGGGATCTGATCGATGCCATGGTCGCCGCCCACACGACGGCGCCGAGCGATCCCAGTCTGCCCGCGCCGACCTATCTCGATGATACCGGGGACGACCGACGGGACCGTGATGCTGAACCGGCGCGTCCGAAGGTTCTCATCGTCGATCACGATTCCGAAGCCAGGGACACGCTCATCAGCATCCTGATCGGCCGGGCGGATACGATGACGGCCAGTTCGACGGAAGACGCATTGCACATCATGCAGAAAACCCGCCCGGATCTGCTCTTGCTGGGAGACATGGCGCAATCCGACATCTCAGGTCTCGAACTTCAGGAGAAAATCCGCGAGATCGAGGCCCTGCGCACGGTGCGCGTCATCATGATCACCTCGAAATATGATCCGGGCTCGGTCATGCGCGCCCGCACGGCCGGCGCACTCGATTACATCGTCAAACCGTTCGACAAGACCAAGGTCAGGGAGCGGCTGATGACACGCTTGCGCCGACTGACCAAGACGGTGTTCATCGTCGATGATGATCGCGCCATCTGCGATTTGCTGGCGCGCAAGTTTGCCGCCGTCGGCTATCGCACGACGACGTTCGAGGATGGCCTCAGCGCGCTGTCCGAGATCATCGAGGTGCGGCCCGACCTGATCATCCTCGACAAGGTCATGCCGGGACTGGACGGCATGATGGTGCTCGAGAAACTGCGCGCGCTCGATATCCTGCGCGACACGGCAGTGGTCATGCTTTCGGCCCGCCGGCAGGAGCGCGATATCTTCAAGGGCTTCGAAATGGGCGCCGCCGACTATATCGTCAAGCCGTTCAGCCCACAGGACCTGGCAACCCGCTGCATCAAGCTGCTGGCAACGCGCAGTCGGAACAAGGAAGACCAGGCCGCGCAGGCCTCATAGTCAGGTCTGGCCGATGCGGCTTCGCGTGGCGCGACGCCGGATTGCTCCGGCGCCGTACGGATTTGCTCAACTGGCGATGACGCGTACCCGGTAGCAGCGCCCGGGTTCCGGCCCGGCAATGCGTCCGTCCGGGGTTTCGACGCCATCGATCTCGATGCGGCGTTCGGTGCCCGCACCCGTTCGCTCAAAGCTCACCTCGACATCGCAGCCACGTATTTTGCGGGTGAAGCTGCAATGCTCCCAAGCCGAAGGAAACTGCGGATCAACGATCACCCCGTCGCCGTCACCGCGTACACCGCACATCTGCTCGATGACCAGCCGGTAGTACCAGGCGACCGTGCCGGTGTTGAACAAATTGCTCGACCGCCCGGCGGTGCGCGGAAACTGGTAATAGGCACCGCGATAATAGTTCGGGATGTAGACCGGGATCTGGCCACGAACGCGCATGTCTTCGTCATTCGGGCGCGTCAGCATGCGGTCAAGCACCGAGAAGGCCCGGTCGGACTCCCGGCAATGAAATAGCGCCGCCGCATAGAACATCGCGGCATGGTTGTAGACAGAACCGTTTTCGGCACTGCCCGGCCATTTCTGGGTGACGCGACCGACGTCGTCGCGCATCGCCGTGTAGGCGGGGGCGAGCATGGCCGTGCCATAGGGCGTATCGAGCTGGCGTTCGATCTCGGCGAGAAGCGATGCGCGCCTGTCGGCATCGGCCGCACCCGACAACATGGCCCAGCTCTGGGCATTGAGGAAAATCCGACCTTCGGTGTCGGCGCTGACGCCGAAGGGGACATCATCGTCGGTGATGCCACGCGCGTACCAGGCGCCGTCCCACAGCAAGCGGTTGATGATCTCGTTGACCGCCCCGGCTCGCCGCCGCATGTCCGCGGCCGTATCGGCATGACCAGCTGCCGCGCAGATGTCGGCCCAAAGGGTCATTGCATAGCTCATCGCCTCGGCGAGCCATCCGGACACGCCCTTGCCCTTGTAGCCGACCATGTTCATCGGATCGCACCAGTCGCCCTGCTCGATGAAGGGCAGTCCGCGTTCGTCGACCTGCGCGGACAGATAGTCGACAGCTTTGCCCAGATGGTCGAAAAGCGTGGCGGTTTCATCGCTGTCGCACCAGGCGACGCGTTCATCGAGAATGCCCGTATCGCCGGTCTCGTCGAGATAGGCCTTGAGGGTGATAACCAGCCACACCGCATGATCGGAATGCGGTATCTGATTGATATATTTGAGCTCCGCACCCTCGCGCAACAGGATGCCGTCCGGCATTTTACCGGAATCGAACTGCTGCGACGCCGAGCGCAACAAGACCTCACGGGTCCGCTCGGGCGCGATGAACATCATGCCGAGCGCATCCTGCAGATAGTTGCGCGTCTGCGGATCGGTGGTCAGGCGGTTGGAATCGCCGTGATAGAACACCTGACGCGGCAGCCAGTTGTTGACGAAGTGGTTGAAGTCCGCATCCGGGCTGTCGATGGTCAGGGCGCCCCGTCCCGAGGCGATGTAGTCGGCAAAGGCCTGACGCACCGGCGCGAGATCGGATTTGAGATAGCTCGCAACCAGCTTGCCGATTTCATCCTTGTCATGGGCTGGACCAAAGACGAACCGGAATGTTTCGCAGCCGCCGGCGGGGATCTTGAGGTCCCACTGCATGATGCCGGCCGCCATCTCGTAAAGAGCATCGCCACCGGCGAGATGTCCGCCATCCTGCAGCGCGGAGGGGTTGTGCAAACCGCCCTCCCCCTCGAAAGCCTGCTGGTTCACCTCGAAATACTGAGGCACGCGATCGGCAGCGAAGAAGGTCTGGTCCTTCAGGTGCTGGTTTTTGAAGTAGTCGGCGACCTTCTGATAAGGCGTCACCGATGTGGCAATGATCGCATTGAGTTCGGGATCGAAATGCCCGCCCTGATTCATCCACGAGGCATAGCCGACGGGGAAATAGGGCACGAAGGAGATATCGCGCGCGGCGTCACCGGTGTTGGTGATGCTGACCGACCAGATCTCGACGACGTCGTCGGTCGGAATGTCGAGCCGCAGCTCCACCCGCAGTCCGTCCTTTTCCAGCACCCAGCGGATGTCATTGAGACCGGGTTCGAAGGCGAAACTGTCCCATTTGGCTCTGACCGGCTCGTAGGGGGCCGACATCAGGCTGCCCGTACCATTGTCGCGCAGGTAGAAGAAGCGCCCCGGATGGTGGGCGAAATAGCCCTGCTCCGGCTGCATGAAGCTCTGCGCGCTGAGGGTCGGCACATGGGCGTATTTGCGTGGCTCGGGATCCATGTACTGGCTCACCGCATAGCCGCGACAGTTCATCTGCAGCATCATCGCGCTGTTCCACAGATAGCCGGCGCTGTTGGGGGCAAGCGTCGGATCGGTCAGCCGAAAGCGGGCACCGTTTTCAATGAAAGAACTCATGATTGGCTCCAGACGGGGCGGACACCAAAGGTGTTCGCCGTAATTGGCGGTTCGATGCAGCCGGTCCAATCAGCTGCACCTTTTTTTGGGATCAGAGTGCACAGTGCATCTCGCTGCGGACCTGTCCAGCATCAATGCGATCGGGCGCGACCGGAAGCGGTTTGACGCACATCGAATCCGTCCGAAGCGCCATTGAGCCGGAGCTGCCGGGCAAAATCGGGATCGGGTCAGCCCGGCCTTTGCTGCCCCAGTCGAATCCGCGTCGGCGCGAGGGCCCTCACGTCTCGGCAAGAGATGATTTGTAAACCGTGTAACTCAGGAATATCTGGCATGCACGCCAAGCATGCCATCTCGAAATATTCTATTATTTCAGATATTTAACTGGTTTCGGAATATGTCGCATGGTGTCAGGATGTCGCAGGTCGCCCAATTGTGAACCCATTCCGATAGGATTACCTGTTCCGTCATCTTGAAAGCGACCGCAGGCCTTCACCGCAAAGATGGAGACAGGATGCGGTAAAAGAAACTGGCCTCATCCGGACCTCCCCGAGACCAGTTCCCGCCGGAGAGAAGCGCGTGACACCTCTCCCCCCCTATCGAGGCACGCGACACTTGAATGGATGCCGGATTGACAACGGGATTGCAGCAAGCGGGCCTTGCGTTTCTCCGGGCATCTTAACTCGGAGAAAAAAATGACCGTCACCAGCATCAAAGAACTGGACACCCTGATCGCCCGCGTGGCGCAGGCCCAGGCGCGATTTGCCACCTACTCCCAGGAACAGGTTGACCGGATTTTCCGGGACGCGGCTTTCGCAGCCGCCGACGCCCGCATTCCGCTCGCCATGGCGGCCGCCGAGGAAACCGGCATGGGCGTCATCGAAGACAAGGTCATCAAGAACCATTTCGCTTCGGAATACATCTACAACAAGTACAAGGACGAGCCGACCTGCGGCATCCTTGAGGAAGACGAAGAAGGCGGCACCATCACCATCGCAGAGCCGGTGGGCGTGATCTGCGGCATCGTTCCGACGACCAATCCGACCTCAACGGCAATCTTCAAGGCGCTGATCTCCTTGAAGACGCGCAACGGAATCATCTTTTCCCCGCATCCGCGCGCCCGGAAGGCCACCTGCGCCGCCGCCAAGCTAGTGCTTGACGCCGCAGTCGCCGCCGGCGCCCCGGCCAACATCATCGGCTGGATCGACGAACCGAGCGTCGAGCTCTCCAATGCCCTGATGCGTCACCCGGATATCAATCTCATCCTCGCCACCGGTGGTCCCGGCATGGTCAAGGCGGCCTATTCCAGCGGCAAGCCGGCCATCGGCGTCGGTGCCGGCAATGCACCGGTTCTGATCGACGAACATGCCGACATCAAGCGCGCCATCGCCTCGATCCTGATGTCCAAGACCTTCGACAACGGCATGATCTGCGCCTCCGAGCAGGCCGTCGTCGTCGTCGACAAGGCCTATGACGCGGTGCGCGAGCGCTTTTCCAGCCATGGCGGCTATATCCTGTCCAGCAACGAGACCGGCGCAGTGCGCCAGACGGTGTTCCCCGAAGGCCATCTCAACGCCAATATCGTCGGCCAGTCCGCCACCAAGATCGCCGAACTCTCCGGCATCGAGGTGCCGCGCGACACCAAGGTTCTGGTCGCCGAAGTGGAAAAGGTCGAAGGAGAAGCCTTCGCCCAGGAGAAACTGAGCCCGACCATCGCCCTTTATCGCCGCAAGGATTACGAGGACGCGGCCGAGACCTGCGAACAGTTGGTCGAACTCGGCGGCGTCGGTCATACGGCGGTGCTCTACACCGATCAGGACCGCCATCCCGAACGGGTCGAAGACTTCGGCAAGAAGATGAAGGCTGCTCGCATCCTCATCAACATGCCCTCTTCCCAGGGCGGCATCGGCGACCTCTACAACTTCAACGTGGCCCCGTCCCTGACGCTCGGCTGCGGATCATGGGGCGGCAATTCCATCTCCGAGAACGTCGGCCCGAAGCACCTGATCAACAAGAAAATCGTGGCGAAACGGCAGGAAAACATGCTCTGGCACAAGATTCCCAGTTCGGTCTATTTCCGCCGCGGCTGCCTTGTCGAAGCCGTCAAGGAACTCAAGGGCAAGCAACGCGCCCTGATCGTTACCGACCGGTTCCTGTTCACCCATGGGCATGTTGACGAGGTCGTCCGCTTGCTGAGGAACGAGGGCATCGATGTCGACGTGTTCAGCGAGGTCGATGCCGATCCGACGCTCAAGGATGTGCGCAAGGGCGTCGAGAAGTGCAAATACTTCAACCCGGACGTGATCGTTGCCTTCGGCGGCGGTTCCCCGATGGACGCGGCCAAGATCATGTGGGTGATGTACGAGCACCCGGAGGTCAACTTCAAGGACCTGGCGCTCAGGTTCATGGACATCCGCAAGCGCATCTACAAGTTCCCGAAGATGGGTTCCAAGGCGCAGTTCGTCGCCATTCCGACGACCTCCGGCACCGGTTCCGAGGCGACGCCGTTCGCCGTGGTCACCGACGACGTTACCGGCATGAAGTATCCGCTCGCGGACTACGAGCTGACGCCGGACATCGCGATTGTCGATGCCAACCTGGTCATGGACATGCCGAAATCCCTGACCGCCGCCGGCGGCATCGATGCGGTGACCCATGCGCTCGAGGCCTATGTCTCCGTCATGGCCAACGAATATTCCGATGGCCAGGCACTGATGGCGCTGAAACTGCTCCGCCAGTACCTGCCCGCCGCCTACAAGGAGGGCGCCGACAATCCGCTGGCCCGCGAGAAGGTGCACAACGCCTCAACCATTGCCGGTATCGCCTTTGCCAACGCCTTCCTCGGTGTGTGCCACTCCATGGCGCACAAGCTCGGTGCGGCGTTCCATCTGCCGCATGGTCTGGCCAACGGCCTGCTGATCGCCAATGTCATCCGGTACAATGCCAACAACAACCCGACCAAACAGACGGCCTTTTCCCAGTATGACCGCCCGAAAGCGCGGGCGCGTTACGCGGAGATCGCCGATCACCTCGGTCTTGGCGGCGCACGGACAGGCAACAAGCTCGACAACCTGATCAAGTGGATCGAGGAACTGAAGACGGATCTGGAAATCCCGGCCTCCATCCAGGCCGCCGGCATTGCCGAATCCGACTTCCTCGCCAAGCTGGACGAACTGGCCGTCGAAGCCTTCGACGATCAGTGCACGGGCGCCAACCCGCGCTTCCCGCTGATCTCCGAGATCAAGCAGTTGCTGCTCGACAGCTACTACGGACGTCCCTTTGTCGAATCCTATGACCGTCCCGAAGTGGAGGACGGCGAAGAGGTGGTTCAGATCAAGCCGACGCAGGCGAAGAAGGCTTCGTAGATCGCACGGTCAACAACCGCGCTAGACCCTGCAATCGGGTTCCAGACAAGGGCGGCGCCATCCGGAAGGATGGCGCCGTTCGCGGTTTCGGGCGTACGCGTTGCTTCTAGACGTCAATCACTCTCAGCGTGTAGCTCTGGGAACCAATCCCGAGCGCTTCGGCATGATCGAGCGTGTGGGTGCCGTGCTTTTGCTCGATGCGCCGCCTGAGTGACGCGCTCTTTTTCTCGTCGGCGGCATAGATCAGGTCGACACAGGCGCGATCGAGAGCAACCGGGTCGAAGGAGGCGAGAATGCCCATGTCCTCCAGCTCGGGCTTTTTCGGGTGCGCGTTGCAGTCGCAATCGATCGAGAGATTGTTCATCAGGCTGACATAGGTGATCTTTTCGCCCATCCGCTCGGTGATCGAGCCCGCAGCCTCGACCATCGCTTCCAGGAACAGGTCCTGCTTGGTGGCCATCGCCATGCCGAAATTGGTCCGGTCCTTGATCTTTCCGGCGGTGTGGATCCACATCTTGCCTTCGCCGGAGGCAATGCCGATCGACATGTTCTTGATGGCGCCACCGAACCCGCCCATTTCGTGTCCCTTGAAGTGGGACAGGACGAGAAGCGAGTCGTAATTGGCGAAGTGGGACCCGACGAAATTCTCGCTGATCCGCACGCTGCCAGCTGGGCACGGCAGGCTGATCTCGCCGTCCTCGTCCATGATGTCGACGGGCGCAATGTCGGCAAATCCGTGATCCTCAATGGCTTTCCTGTGGGTGGCCGTTTGGAACCGCAGTCCGCGATAGGCGGTGTTGCATTCGACAATCGTGGCATCAAGCGCCTGCACCAGGTCCTTGATGATCGTCGGTGACGGATAATAGTGGCCGCCCGGTTCCCCGGAGTGCAGCTTGACCGCAACCTTGCCCGGCAGGCTCCGCCCCTGCATCAGGGTTCGGTAGATGCTCATCAGCCCGGCGGCGCTCAGGTCTTCGGTGAACAGGACTTCGGCCCCGCCTGCGGCGGCCGATGCCGGACCTGTGCCCGCGAGGTTGCTCAGCGCTGCCGCTCCGAGGGCGAGAGACGACTTCTCGATGAATTCGCGACGTCCGATTTTGTCTGCCATTGCGGTTCCTCCACTCCCCGACCGAGCCGACGACGGCCACCCGACAGGCGGCAATTGCCGAAGAAGCGGGCGGGCACTGTCGGGGTCCAGGGGCAAAGCAATCAGGTGCCCGCTCTGGCTGTGCAGGTTAATTTGGTGTCTCAGCACATGAGCTGTGGCACGTATACGCATTGGTGCAAGTCAGGTTTTTGGCCTGCGCGACAACCGCCGTCTACCGTGCGCCTGCCCATGCCAGATGGCGGCGTCGCACTGTTCGAATGACGTCAAGAGCGTGTCAGGCTCAGTTGGCGGATCTCGAGCTCGCCACCAGCTCTGACACCTTGATATAGCCGGCGCCTTGCGTGTTGCCGTAGCTGAAATGGACCTTGATCCATTCCCGGTCGTCCGAGAGTTGGCTGATGTCGACCAAATTGCCGGCGCCGACCATTCCCATGATGCCCGCCGTGAGCATCGGATCGCGCCGGACCTTGACCTCGGAAACCAGTTGTCTCACGTCGCCCAGTTCCAGTCCGAACACTTCCAGCGTCTCTAGGGTCGCCCCCGTCGCACCGCCGCCGGCTTGCGCCGATCCGAGTGATGGCACGCCGGCCTGCCGGACGTAATGGAACAGCTCGTTGTCCTTGAACGCCCTCGGAACCGCGTCGGTCGGCGCCTTGATCATCAGGTCGAATTTGACACTCTGCCAAGCGGACGTGTCTCTGTCAGAGGGGAAATAAGCTCGGGCAGAATCGCCCTTTGGCGTGCAGCTGAACCTGAATTTGGCGCGGTAACTGCCTTTCTTAATATCCTTGAATCCGCTGAATAGAACCGTCTTTCGAGAATAGATGTTCGCGCCACTTTTGCTTGAAACAACCCAGACAACATCTTCATTGTCGATATTCATATAACCCCAGCAGGTTGCACTTTCTCTCGCGGTAACAGACACATAAAAACCATAGCGCCCATCGTTATAGATATTCAGCACACCCTCTCCCAGATATCTGTACCAATTGTCGCTATCGTCATATTTCTTGTGGAGCGAAAGATTCATCGAGGACGGAGCATCAAAGTAGAATGCCGCATCCGGCTCCGGTTCGTTGTCGACAAAGGGCAGCGCCCCGACCAGCCAGCCCGGCTTCGCTGCTGTTCCCGAAGGCGGGGCCATCGCTGCCCGGGACGCTCCCGTGCCGGCACGATTGCCTGTTGCGGAGCTGGCGCTTGGCATCGCCGATCCGCTCGGACGCGCCGCCGAAGTGTTGGACTGCTTCTGCTCAAGCGCGGTCAGTCTGGCTTCGATCGATTTCAAAGCATCAAGGATGGCCTGGGTTTGCGCATCCGTGGTCTCAGCGAGTGACGGCCCGCACAGAGACACAAGTGTCAGCAAGGCAACGAGAAGCTGTTTCATTTCACCACCACGATTGGATTGGGCGCTTCCTCTGTCGCCGGTGCGACCGCAAAGCTGTCCTTAGTTGGGTTCTGAATGCCAGTATCGATGATCGGGTTCGCCCCGCTGGAGAAATCGGGATCGGCAAAGATAATGGTCGGCTCGGGCGCGCTGTAGCTGACCGGCGCGGTCACCTGTGGTTGCGCAAAATGTGCGCTCGCGGCGGCAATCGCGGCCCCCTCCGTCGGCGTCGCCCGCAGCTCGTCATGCGCGGTGATCGCACCCAGCGCCTGCGCAAGGCCGGTTGCGGATAACGTCTGATCGGCACTGAACCGGGTCCACTCGCTGACAAGCCGGGACAGCCGCGTCCGGCTTGCCTCCACCAGGGAAATGGCCCGTTTGCCATCGTCGAACGCCTTCCGCGTCTCGGTGGTCTGGTGCCGGGCAAGATCGAAACTGGTCAGTCTGACAGTCGCCTCGGCCAAGCCATCGATCATCCCGTTTCCTTCGGCAAGCTCCGACGCAGACCGCCGCACGGCAGCGATGCGGGCATCGCTGGCAGCAAAGCGCGACCCACAGTCGGACGCCACCGTACGCGCCTGCTCGGCAACGGCGGGCAGCTGGGTGCTGCCCACGGCGATGACCTCCTGGACCATCTGCCCGAGAGTTGCGCAGCGCGCCTCGTCGGTCACATAGGCCTCGACCTCGGCGGCCAGTCCGGTCAGCGCCGTCAAGCGATCGTCGCTTTCCTCGAGAACTGCCCGATCAACGCCGCTACCGTTGCCTAACAGCCATTGTGTGGCGCCGACAAAATCCGCGACGCCTGCCAGATCCGCCACCACAGCCAAAACGGCGATGAGCCCGCCGGCGAGGCCCGTGAACCAGTGCTTGTGTCCGCTTTTGCCGGGAGCTTTCGCAGCATCGCGTCCACTGGTCGCTGCCGCTGGACCCGGTTCGCTCGAGACGGGTTGACCCGATGTCTCGACAGTCGCCGGCGCCTCATGCGCGATCATGCCGGCGCCGAGATCCTTTTCGTAGTGATCGAGCAGCTCCCGCACCTCGCGAAGCTGCGCGACCACGCCAAAGGCGTCGAGAAGCTGTTCGGTCTTGCGCAGGAATTCAAAGGTCCGCTCGATCGAGGCGCTCGCGCTGATATTCCCAAATCCGGCATGGGCAATACTGTTCCGCAGGTGGCGCAGGTCGTTTGCCAGCTTCTGCTCATCGCTTGCTGTGACGTGTTTTGCCGTGTCGCCGTAAAACACCACGCCGTGCATAACGCGGTTGAAATCCCAGGCGGGCTTGCCGGCTCTCACGCGCAGCTTGTTGTGGGTGACGGGTTCCAGAAATTGCTCATTGAGCTGATCGACCCAGTTCTCACCCAGCTTGTCCTTCAGCAAGCGGGCGATGACGGGTCCGAGCCCGTCCTGCACCATCACGTCCAGCTTCTTGATCAACGCCGAATTGTAGTATTCCGGCTCCAGACCCTTCATCGCCTTTTGTCCCCCTGTCTGCGGTCTCTGCCGATCTCCAGCTCTGACGAGAAGACCAGATCTGTGCGCCCAGGCTGGCGGTGCACGAGCGCCGGGTTGGCTGGACATGACTTGCCGCGTCGCCAACAAACGGCATGACGAACCGAGCTACCAAAACTTGGCGCGCCCCATCGGACAGAAATAACTCAGCCCACAGACAGAATTATCAGTGCAAATTTTAGTTGCCGAGGGAACGCTTCAAAGCATCGCTGCTCGATTTTGTCACAGCGGGCAAGTTGACAGGCTCGAGTCGATCAATTCACGCCTCGACGAAACAAACCGGCTCTTGTCCACTCCTTGGCGACATACGATGTCGCCGCGCAGGAGCGGGTCTTCAGACCGGCTGCCAGGACTGGTAGAGTGGATGGGTGTCGGTGATCGGCAGGCGCGCCGGCTGTCCGGTCCGGATGGAATGATAGGCCGCCGTCACCAGCTCCAGCGATTGCCGGGCGTCCTTCAGCGTCACCGGCGGATCGCGATCCTCGACGACTGCCGCATGGAACAGTTCGAACTGACGGGCGTATCCGTCCTGCATCACCGGAACTTCGGCGAGCGCGGCATCGATTTGCGCCTGCAATGCTGGGTCGTCGCTAATGAACCGCCAGGGATCGGACGAGGGTGTATAGGCACCATGGGTGCTCTCGGCCGTCAGGTTCTCGAAACAGAAGCGCAGGCGCGACATCTGCTGGCGCGACCCGGTGGTGACCGACAGACTGGCCAGAGATCCGTTCTGCATTTTCACGGCCAGCGATGCCGTATCCTCAACCTCGATGGGATTGACCAGGGTCGCACCATAGGCAAACACCTCGTCGCACGGGCCGTGGATGTGGTTGAGCATATCGTGAGCGTGGACAGCATGGCTCACCAGAGTACCGCCGAGCTCGGTCGCCCATTTGCCACGCCATTCGACGTCATAATAGTCAGACTGCCGGAACCAGTGCGTTTCGATGGTGGTCAGATAGGGCTTGCCGGCGAGGCCGCTCTGAACCAGATGCTTGAGCTTTTGCAGGCCCATGCCGAAACGGTACTGAAGGACCGGCATGAATTTGCCGGGCGCCTTGGCCGCGATTTCGGCCATCGCATCGACCTCGGCCACCGAACCGAACAGCGGCTTTTCACAGATGACGTGCTTGCCGGCTTCAAGGCCCTTGCGGCTGAGAGCGAAATGACTGGTTGGCGGCGTACAGATGTTGATGACGTCGATATCATCACGCGCGAACAGGCTCTCAACATCCATGGTGTATTCGGGAACGCCGAACCGGGCGGCCACCGCGCGGCCGCGTTCCTCGTCGAGCGAGCACAGCACCGGGACCTCATAGAGATCGGGGTTGGTGACGAAGCCCTGTTCGAGCTGAATGCTGGCGATGCCCGAACCGACGACGGCGACGCGAAGTTTCTGCGTCATTTTACCCTGTCCCCCTAGGTCGGTGTGCGAAAAGGAGGAAACCGGCCTTTCGCAATCCGTTCTAGTCCGCGATCTCGACACGTTGCTCGCTGGCGTCGAAAAAGTGCATGTCGGCGCGATTGAAGCCGATGGTCACCTCCTGGCCGGGCTCGAAATTGTCTTCCTCGTCCCCACCGCCGTGCAGCAGAAGCGCCTGCCCCGACTCGGTGAGGAAATGAATGAGCATTTCGCTGCCAAGATATTCGACGAGCTGGATCTTGCCTTTGGCCTGGAATTCGCCCTCGTCCACCTTCATCGCCTCGGGGCGGATGCAGACCGTGATGTTGCCGTCGACGGTGTTCAGTGCCTTGAGATCGGTGGCGCCGAAATCCTTGAAGGTCACGCGTGCGCCCGCGCCCGACCGGACCAGCTCCGCCGGTAGCATGTTGATCTTGGGCGAGCCGATGAACCCGGCAACGAACAGATTGGCCGGACGCTTGTAGAGTTCCTGCGGCGTGCCGACCTGCTCGATGATGCCGTCGCGCAGAACCACGATGCGGGAGGCAAGCGTCATCGCTTCCACCTGGTCATGGGTGACGTAGATCATCGTCGTGCTGAGGCGCTTGTAGAGCGAGGCCAGTTCGACGCGCATCTGGACTCGCAGTTCGGCGTCGAGATTGGATAGAGGCTCGTCGAACAGGAAAAGCTGCGGTTCCCTGACAATGCAGCGACCGATGGCGACGCGCTGTTTCTGGCCACCCGACAGCTGGCGCGGCTTTCGATCGAGCAGTTCCTCGATCTGAAGGATACGCGCCGCATCGAGCACCCGGCTTTCGATATCGGCCTTGGTCATCTTCTGGTTCTGCAAGCCGAAGGCTAGGTTCTTCTTGACCGACATATGCGGGTAAAGCGCATAGGACTGGAAGACCATCGAGAGTTCGCGCTTGGACGGCGCCAGATCGTTGACGATCTTGTCGCCGATGGCGATCGTGCCCTCGGTGATCTCCTCAAGTCCGGCGATCATGCGCAAAAGCGTCGATTTTCCGCAGCCGGACGGGCCGACCAGCACCAGGAACTCACCGTCGACGACGTCGAGATTGAGGCCCCTGATCACCTCGACCGCGCCATAGGTCTTGCCGACATTGCGAAGCGTCAAACCAGCCATATCATTTTCCTACTTCTATCCGGGCCGACCCGCAGATCTGGCGCAACCCGCACTAACTCGCTTCTTGTTGTCGCGCGTCCGAACCGGAAAACCGGTGTCCACTTTTCCTGGACGCGCTCCATGCTATTTCATGCCCGACGTGGCGATGCCGCGCACGATCAGCTTCTGGAAGAGAACAAAGAACAGTACCACCGGCACCAGCGACAGCACCGACATGGCGAACATCTGGCCATAAGCGGATGTGCCATCCGAGGCGAGGAACAGCCTCAGGGCAAGCGGCACCGTGTAGGCCTTGATGTCGTTCAGATAGATCAGGGGCGGCAGGAAGTCCTCCCACACCCAGATGAACGAGAAGATGGCCGCCGTGGCCATGGCCGGCAGCGACAGCGGCAATATGATGATCCAGTAGATCTTGTAGACCGAGTAACCGTCGATCATCGCCGCCTCGTCGAGTTCGCGCGGCAGCTGCCGGAAGAACTGCACCATCAGAAAGATGAAGAAGGCGTCAGATGCGAGGAACTTCGGAACGATCAGCGGCAGGTAGGTGTCGATCCAGCCGAGGTTGAGGAACAGCACATATTGCGGGATGAGGACGACGTGATACGGGATCATCAGCGTCATCATCATCAGGCCGAAAAAGAAGTTGCGCCCGGTGAACTGCAGCCGCGCAAAAGCATAGGCGGCGAACGAACACGACAAGAGATTGCCGATCACACTCAGCACCGTGACGATCAGCGAATTGGTGAAGAAGGTCGTGAACGAGATCGGCAACCCTTCCCAACCTTCGGTGTAGTTCTGCCACTTGATCTCGGACGGCCACAGATTGAGCGTCGAGAAGATTTCGTTTTCGGGCTTGAACGAGGCCGAGGTCAGCCAAAGCAGCGGGTAGATCATGATCAGAGAGAAGAAGATCAGGAACACGTGCTTCAAAAGCCGCATGCCACGCGCCCGCTTCTCGCGCGCGATGCGAAGCTGATGCGCGACCGCAGCAGCCTCTTCCATTTCGCGGGTGAGGTCGGGGCTAGTCGCGTTCATTTTCGTAATGCACCCAATATCTAGAGCTGAGGAAGGCCAGCGCCGTGAAGAAGGCGATGATGACCAGAAGCACCCAGGCCAGCGCCGAGGCGTAGCCCATGCGGAAGAACTTGAACGCCTCGTTGAACAGGAACACCGTGTAGACCAGCATGCTGTCCGACGGCGCGCCGGTGCCATTCGAGATGATGAAGGCCGGCGAGAAGACCTTGAAGGAATCAATGGTCTGCAAAACGAGATTGAAGAAGATCACCGGAGCCAGAAGCGGCAGGGTTATGCGGGTGAACTGGCGCCATTTCGGTGTGCCGTCGATCTCGGCGGCCTCGTAGAGATCCCGCGGGATGCCTCTGAGGCCGGCCAGAAAGATCAGCATGGGCGCGCCGAACTGCCAGATGGCAAGAACGACAAGTGTGTAGAGCGAGGTCTTCGGATCGGTGATCCAGCTCGGACCGGTGAAACCGACGGTCGCCAGCACCTTGTTGACCACGCCGTCGGCCAGGAACAGCTGGCGCCACAGGATGGCGATGGCGATCGAGGCGCCGAGCAGCGACGGCAGATAAAAGATCGCCCGATAAAAACTGATGGTCCTCAACCCCTTGTCGAGCACCATGGCAACGGTCAGCGCCATGATCAGGCGCGCTGGCACCGCAAGGGCGACATAGGTGAACGTCACCTCCAGCGACTTCCAAAAGCGGCGGTCGCGGGTGAACATGTAGATGTAATTGTCGAAGCCGACGAAGCGCGGATCGGCCACCATGTCGTAGCGGTTGAAGGACAGGTAGAGCGACGCCAGGATCGGCCCGAGCGCCAGGCAGAAAAACCCGATGAACCAGGGCGTCAGGAAAACGTAGCCCGATGAATTGCGCAGGAAAAATCGCTTCATGAAGTGCTGCCCCTATCGTTCCTGCCCCGTTGCCGGGGCAGGAACTGTTTTGGACTACGCCACGCCTATTTGGCGCGTTCTAGAATGTCGGTGCCGGTCTGCACGAATTCCTCGGCAGCTTCGGCAACGGCCTTGTTGCCCAGCACGACGTCGGTGCCGATGCGCATATAGGCATCGCGAACCTCGTTGTGGCCCTTGGGTGCTGGCAGCGGCAGATCGCCCACCTTGTCCTGGATGGAGTCGAAATAGGCCACCGAGACCTTTTCAGGCGGGGTGAAGTCGGCAGCGAGCGCCGCACGCACGTTCGGATTGGCCGGGATACCGCGCTCGAGGCCGAGAATGGCCGTCGCTTCGGGATCATTGACCCAGTCGCTCATGTACATGATGGCGGCTTCGACATCCTTGGCGTCACGGGTCAGCGACATGAACATCGACGGCTTGATGAACTGGCCCGGCTTGCCGCCGGCCTTGTGCGGAACCATGCCGGCTGCGACCGGATCCTTCATCAGGGCCTGCAGGCCGACGATCTGATTGGACCAGAACATCGACATGGCGGTTTCGCCCATGATCATGCCGCCTTCGGCAAACGGCGCATCGAGAATGACGGTCTTGTCCTTGGAGCGGAGCAGACCGGCTTCGCGCAGCTTGGCCCAGTAGTTCCAGTAGTCGGTGACATCCTCGACGGTGAAGCCGAGCGTGCCGTCCGCATTGTAGAAACCGCGGCCATTCTGGCGCGACCAGACTTCCTGGCATTCGGTGGTCAGGGACAGGTCATCGGAGCCCTTGACGCCGGTCTTGGTGGTGATCTTCTCGCAGGCGTCAGCATAGTCGTCCCAGGTCCACACGATCGGGTCGGCGGTAACCCCGGCTTCCTCGAGCAGGCGGGCGTTAAGCGGCATCACCTGGCTGTTGGAACCGATGTTGAGGGCATAGAGCTTGCCGTCGACATAGCCGCCCGAGAGCGGGCCCTTGTCGAAGTTCGAAAGATCGAGCCCGTTGCCGATGTGCTCGTCGAGCGTCTTGAGAGCGCCGCGGCGGGCATATTCGAACAGAAGCGAGTAGTCCATCTGCACCAGGTCGGCCATGTTGCGGCCGGCGGTCTGGGTCGCCATCTTGGTCCAGTAATCGCCCCAGCCCACGGTCTCGCCGGAGACGGCGATCTCGGGATGGTGCTTCTGGAACACATCGATCACGGCAAATGTGCGCTTGTCGCGTTCGGGATTGCCCCACCAGAAATGGCGGATCGAGCGGTCGGCCGCGAGAGCCGGCATTGCCGGCAGCGCGGTTGCTGCAGCGGCAACACCCATGCCGGCCAGAACCGAGCGGCGTGTAAACTTGGACATGTTATTCCTCCTCCTTGGCATCAACATTTCAAGTTATGGTCTATGCGTGAGCCTCTACGTTCACCGATCTCCCGTCAGTAATAGCCACGCAGAAGTTCGGTCAGACAGAGCACGGCCATCGACTGCCCATAAGGCATCGAGGTGCGCCGGATCTGCCTGTAGAAATCGAGGTCGTGCCCCATCGGGGTGCCGGTCGACACCTGCAGGAGCTCGCCGTCGTCATTGATATTGGCGACCACACCCTTCATGGCCTTCGTCGCTGCCTCTGCATACTCGCCGCCGAGGTAATGCTTGCGGGACGCCTTCATCAGCCCATAAGCGAAACCGGCGGCGGCCGATGCTTCGAGATAGCTCGACGGGTCGTCGATCAGTGTGTGCCAGAGCCCGGTCTCGTCCTGATACTTTTTCAGCGCCGCCGCCTGGCGGTCGAGCACCGAGATGAGCTGACGGCGCACCGGATCGTCCGATTCAAGCCCCGCCATCTCGATGAATTCGGGAATGGCGATGGTCACCCAGGAATTGCCGCGCGCCCACAGCGCCCGGGCGAAATTGTGTTTGCCGTCAAAGCTCCAGCCGTGGAACCACAGCCCCGAATGGGTGTCCATGAGATATTGGGCATGCAACAGGAACTGATACTTGGCTTCGGCGACGTAATGCGGCCGGTCAAGGATCAGGCCGATCTTGGTCAGGGCCAGCACGCTCATCATCAGCGTGTCGTCCCAGAGCTGCTGCTCGTTGACCGAATTGAAGACGATGTGCTGTAGCCCGCCCTGCTCGGTGCGTGGCATCTCGTGCATCACCCACTCGGCCCAGGCGTCGAGATGAGGCAGGAACACCGGATTGCCGAAGCGCTCGTACAGGAACGCCAGCGTCAGCATCGGCGCGACCGTGTTGACGTTCTTGGTCGGCGGCCCCTCCTCGAAGCGTGCCGCGAACCAGTCCTCGATGACCTTGAGCGTTTCCTTATCGCCTGTCATCTCCCAGTATTTGTACAGCCCGTAGAGGCCGACACCCTGGGTCCATTCCCAATAGTTCCAGCTCTTGCCGTCGACGACACGCCCGTCACCCAGCGGCAACAGGAATTCGCCCGTCTCGTCCGTGATGGAGACAAGGTTTCGCCGCAGGCGCGCAACGAGTGCATGCACCTGATCACGCGCAATGAAGTGGTCTTTCTGCCGAAGCAAAGGATGCAGTTCCAAGCGTTCCTCCCGCCCCGTTCCGGCTGACTGCAAATTCGGAACGTGATTTCATTTTTCAGGAAATCACAGCTGATATCCAAGATCAATCCTTTTAGACATACGTGCGTCAAATTCCATTTTCATACGACTGTTCAAGGTGTTATGTGCATTTTCTGTCGCGACTTGACTTTGTGACGTCACAATTTCAGAATTCCGTTTCGAAAAAAACAGAACAAAAAATATGGCTGGAGCGCACAACAAAACCGAGAATGTCGCCGCCGCCCTCAAGGTTTTCGGCATCCTGGAGACGCTTGTCGAAACCAAGCAGGCGAGCCTTGGCGACATCGCCCAGCGTGCCATGACCTCCAAGGCCACGGCCCACCGCATCCTGCACACCATGGTTGATCTCGGCTATGTGGCCCAGGATCCGGACACCGAGCGCTATTACGTCACGCTGAGCCTGTTCAGTCTGGCGGCACGTTCCCTATCAGGCCAGTCCGACCTGCTTCGCGTCGCCGACCAGGCCATGGGCAAGCTGTCGCGCGCCACAGGAGAGTCGGTCAATCTCGGCGTTCTGGACCGCCGCGAACAGCTGGTCACCTACATCCACAAATACGATTCGATCCACAACCTGTCGCTGACCTCGACCTTGGGGCTCAGGAATCCGCTGCACTCGACCTCGCTCGGCAAGGCTCTGCTGGCTTGGCGCGACGAGGACGAGATCCGTCACCGCCTGTCCTCGCTGAAAATGGACAAGATCGCGCCCAATACCATCACCGATCCAGAGGTTCTGTTCGACCAGCTCATGCAGATTCGCACCCGAGGCTATGCCGAGGAGAACGAGGAGAGTGAAGCCGGGGTCCGCTGCATGGCGGCGCCGATCCTTGACCATCTGGGCAAATCCATCGCCGCGATTTCCATCTCGTTCCCGCTGTTCCGCTTCGACGAGGCCCGAAAGCCCGAATATGTCGGCCTGTTGCTGAACGCGGGCGCAGAGGCGTCGGCAGCGCTTGGTTTCCTCGAGGGCTACCCGGCGCCCAGTTCGTTCGTCAGCGCATAGAAACGGCGCCCGCCCGCCTCTCCTGCCCCGCTTTCAGATCAACGCCATGCCCATCCTGAGCCGCCGCCGCGTGTGGATAGGGAATGCAGAATGGCCGGCCATGAACCGGATCTGTAACGATGCGGCTGTCGACGGCGAACACCTCTGAGAGTGTTGTTTCGGTCAGCACCTCATCCGGCGTTCCGTCGGCGTAGATGGCGCCCTGCTTGAAAACGATCAGCCGGTCGGCATAGCGCGCTGCGAGGTTGAGGTCGTGCAGCACGACGATGGCGGTCTTGCCGTGTTCCGTCTTGAGCCGGGCGATCAGCTCCAGCACCTCGATCTGATGGGTAAGATCGAGGTGATTGGTCGGCTCGTCGAGCATGGCGTAGGGCGTGTCCTGAGCCAGCACCATGGCGAAAAACACGCTTTGGCGCTGGCCCCCTGAGAGCTCGGCGACCTGCCGGTGGCGCAAATGGCCGATGCCGGCAATGTCGATGGCATGATCGATCCGTTCGACATCCTCGGCGGATTTCAGCCCGAGAAGCGACTGGTGCGGCGCCCGCCCATAACCGACGAGTTGTTCGACGCTGACAGCGACCGGCACCGCCGGGCTCTGGGGCAGATAGGCGATGGTCCGGGCAATCTGTTTGGACGGACTGGTGAGGATATCGAGCCCGTCGATGCTCGCCGCTCCGGCGCGTGTCTTCAGCAGCCGCCCGACGGTCTTGAGCAGGGTCGATTTTCCGCAGCCGTTGGGACCGATCAGAACGGTAATGCCGCCGGTCTCGATTTCGAGATCGATGTTCGCAAGAACGTCGGGATCCTTGCCGTAGCCGGCTGTAATTCCGGACAATACAATACTCATGTGTCCCGCTCCGCGGCTGTTGTGAGCATGACATAAACGAAGAACGGCGCGCCGATCAGCGCGGCAAGGATGCCGGCCGACACTTCGATTGGCGGCGCGATAG
This sequence comes from Devosiaceae bacterium, assembly GCA_963676075.2. GTDB lineage: Bacteria > Pseudomonadota > Alphaproteobacteria > Rhizobiales > Devosiaceae > JAHJQZ01. The sequence goes on along the minus strand of CAXXNZ010000031.1, from coordinate 255,562 downwards.
CGCGACCGATACCGTCGGCGAGCAAAACGAGCAGCGTGCCGACGAGCATGGACAGCGGCATCAAAAGGCGATGCGCGCCACCGATCAGGTGCCGGGCAATGTGCGGCGCCATCAGCCCGATAAAGCCCATGACACCGACCACCGCCACCGAAATGCTGGCCAGAAGCGCTGCCAGAGTGAGCAGCACCATGCGTTCGCGCGGTACCCTGATGCCAAGCCCCGTCGCCGTCTCGGCGCCAAGCCCCATGAGGTCGAGCCGGTGCGCCAGAAGCAGGGCAAGCCCCCCGAGGGCGGTGAGTGGCAGCAAGGCGATCTCGACATGCCCCCAGGTGCGGCCCCACAGCGAACCGGTCAGCCAGATCAGCGGCGCTGAGCGCTCGGCATCCGACGAGGTAATCAGAAAATAGTCGACGCCCGCTTCGCAGACAAAACCGACCGCGACACCGATCAGCGCCAGATGCGCCGCCGAGACGGCCCGTGTCCGCGCAGTGACGATGACCACCGCTGCCGCCGCCAATCCGCCGGCACAGGCCGCCAGAGGCATGAAGACCTGCGGCACCGCCGGAAACAGCGTCACCAGCGAGACGGCGAACAGCGCCGCACCGGCGTTGATGCCGATGATGCCCGGACTGGCGAGCGGATTGCGGATCACCGCCTGAATGATGGTGCCGCTGAGGGCGAAGGCGCCACCGCACAGTATGGCGAGAACGATACGCGGCAGGCGCGAGCGCATGATGATGTAGGTCTGCTTCTCGCCATCGAGGTTGAACAGCGTGTTGATGATCACGTCGGCCGGAATGGCGACCGCGCCAACGCCTATGCTCCAGATGGCAGTGGCAACGATCAGGACGAGCGTCACTGCGATCAGGACCAGGGCGCGGCGGTTGCGCATGCCGGAATATGTCTGTGCCGCGATCGTCATGCCAGCCGCCGCGCGCTGAGCGTCACATAGAGGAAATACGGGGCGCCGATCAGGGCGCAGATGATGCCGAGCGGGGTCTCGAACGGAAAGCGCACCAGCTTGGAGGCGGCATCGGCCAAGAGCACCAGCGTCGCGCCGCCCAACGCCACCACGGGCACCAAAAGGCGATGATTGTGCCCGAACCAGCGCCGGCTGAGATGCGGCACCACCAGCCCGATAAAGCCCACCGGCCCTGCGGCGGAGACGCTGACGCCGGTCAAAATGGCGGCAAGCAGCGCGCCGAGCAGCCGCACGCGGCGCGGATCGAGCCCGAGCCCCTGCGATGCACCGTCACCGAGGGACAGGATGTTGAACCCATGCGCCAGAAACAGCGACGCCACAAGGCCGAGGCCGGCGGCGACAGCCAGTGCCGGCACCTGGGCAAAACTCACGGACGAAATGTCCGCCGAGATCCAGGTCAGCACAATCCGGGCGAGATTGTCTTCAAGCGTGAAAGCGAAGCGGACGCAGGCAAAGCTGAAGGCGCCCACCGTCACGCCGGCAAGGATCAGCCGGATGGAATCGAGCCGTCCGCCGAGACCACCGGCAATGGTGAAGGTGATGATGCCGGCGGTGATCGCACCCATGATCGCCATGACATCGAGATTGACGATGATCAGCGACGGCATCACCGCACCGATGGCGACGCCCAGCGCCGCCCCCTGGTTGATGCCGAGAACGGATTCGGACGCCAGAGGATTGCGCGTGACGGCCTGCAGCGCCAGCCCGGCCAGTGCCAGATTGGCCCCGACGAGCCCCGCCACCAGCAGGCGCGGCAGGCGAAGATCAACCACAGCCGACCGCGCCAGGCTGCCATCATCGACGAGAAGAAGCTGCAGCAGATTACCAAGGCCCACATCGCTGCGCTGACCTATGGCCAGCGTCAGCAAAGCCGCCGCGAACATCGCCGCCACAAGGACGGCGATTCGCAGGACAACCGACGGCATGAACCGGGTCGCATGGAGCCGGTTGGTTGCCTCGGGCATGGACATCAGGACTGACCGCGCACCGTTCTAGCGCGCAACCTTTTTCATGACCTCGACCAGCGAGGCACCGCTGACTTCGGAGGCCAGCACACCGCGCAGGCGCGACCATTCATGGGCGTTGATGTCGAAGACCTGCCCCTTGCTGACCGCATCGATGGCGTCATAAAGCGGCTGGCCAACCCAGGAATCCGTCAGGCCCGGATCGGCATATTTGCCGCGCAGGATGATCTCGGGATTGACCTCGGAGAGCTGCTCCAGCGACGACTGGGCGATGACATCGGTGTAGGTACCGCCGCCATTGGGCTTGAGGTTGCTCCTAAAGCCGAACCAGGCGAGCAGCGAGCCGTTGTAGCTGTCCGGAGTGTGCAGATACACGCCCTTGCCATTGTCGACCAGGAACTGGATCGACAGGTCAGAAACGTCGCCGATCTCGGACTTGAAGCCTTCCATGGTCTTTTCGTGGTCGGCGAGCCTTGCGTCCATTTCCGCGCTCTTGCCGACGGCGTTGGCGATGATCCGAGCGCTTTCGAGCGCCACGTCATACTTGCCGGTCAGGCTGTCGAAGGCGATGGTCGGAGCAATTTCGCTCAGGGCTTCATAGATCGGTTCGTGGCGCGAGGTGTCGGCGATGATCAGGTCCGGCTGCAGGGATGCGATGATCTCGAGGTTGGGCGCGGCGCGGGTACCGACCGAGGTCCAGTCAGTGCCGATGATATCGGTATAGGCCGGGACGATGCGGGACCGGTCATTGTCGTCGGCAATGCCGACCGGGGCGACACCGACAGCGGCGAGACTGTCGACGAAGCTATATTCGAGGGCAACGATGCGCTTGGGCTCATCGGGCACGTCGGTGGTGCCGAGATCATGCTTCACCTCAAGCGCCGAGGCGGAAAAGCTCAGGGATGCAGAAAGGAAAAGGGCGGCGGCGGCAAGGCCGGCCCGCACAGGCCAGAAAATCATGTCAGCTCCTTCCGGGGGCAAGGCCCGGGGTGTTCAGGAATTTGGGGCGCCGAGGCACGTGGCTTGGCACACTGCCTGCGGCAGTCCGACACAGCTAGAAAACATGCCAGTTTGAGACAAGGAAAATCAGCTTCACTTGGAAGCGTTCTAAAAAGCGAGACCTAGTCGCCCTAAGCCTGATCGGTGCCAAGGTTCGCACCACATCGGCCCGTGGGCCTCAGAGGCGGGTTTGCCACGCCTGTGGCTAGTTCGCAGATTCCGTCGCCAGTGCCCGCTGCTCGCCAAGCGCTTGCCGCATGACGGCGACCGCGCCCTGCAAGGCAAGCGCGGCCATGATGATTGCGACTATGATGTCAGGCCAGCCCGTCCCCGTGCCAAAAACGCCGAACGCCGCCGCAAGCACGGCGAAATTGCCCAGGACATCGTTGCGCGAGCAGATCCAGGCGCCGCGCATGTTGCTGTCGGCAGTGCGGAACTGCCACAAGACCCCGAACGAGACGGCGTTGGCGACCAGCGCGGCAATTCCGACCGTTCCCATGGTCGTGGCTTCCGGCACCGTGCCGATAGAGGCGTTCCACAGTGCGGCGCCCAGCACCCACACACCGAGCGCACCCATGGTCGCGGCCTTCAGCATCGAGGCGCGGGCGCGTGTGCCGAGCGCCATGCCCACCACGAACAGCGAGATGGCGTAGTTGCCGGCATCGCCGAGGAAATCGAGGGAATCGGCGAGCAACGAGGTCGATCCGGACGCAAGACCGGCGCCGATCTCGACAGCAAACATGCCCGCATTGATGATCAGGACAATCCACAGCGCCAGCCGGCTGCGGCGGACCTCTTCCTCAGTTGGCTGATGGCAGTGATCGCAACAGGGCATCGTCTTCCGGCTCGCATGCTTGAGGGACTATGGCCGGGAGCCTAATATCTCCAGTGGTTAGAGGATCAAGAGGCTTATATGGCAATTCCCATCGGCAAGGCAGCGGCACTGACCGGCGTCAAGGTCCCGACCATCCGCTATTATGAGGACATCGGCCTGTTGCCGCCGCCCGACCGCACTGAGTCGAACCGGCGGGTCTATGGAGACGAGACCATCCGCCGCCTCGGCTTCATCCGCCATGCGCGGTCGCTGGGGTTCGATATCGATGCCATTCGCATCCTGCTCGACCTGCAGGACGACCCCGGGCGATCCTGCTCCGAAGTCGATCGCATCGTCGAGGCGCGGCTTGAAGAGACCAGAGAACGCATCCGGTCGCTCAAACAGCTCGAAACGGAATTCGAACGCATGCTGGAAAGCTGCTCCCACGGCATTGTCGCCGACTGCCGCATCATCGAGGCCCTGACGCCTCGCATCGAGCACTAGAGGCGAACCGCCCTGCCCCAACAAAAAAGCCGGGGCGCGTGCGCCCCGGCCTGCAACTGAAACGCGTCCGCGCCTACTTGGTCACGAGACGGTAATAGACGAAGTCGGAGGTGGCGCCGTTGACGTAGCCCTCGACGTTCTTCTGCATGGCGACTTCATAGGCCGCCTGGAACATGATGACGATCGGCGAGTTCTCCTGCACCTTCTTTTGCAGGTCGAGATACATCTCGTTGCGCTTTGCCGGATCGGATTCGGCCAGCGCCGCCATGGTTTCCTTGTTCATGTCGTCCGGCACGGCCCAGCCATTCCGCCAAGTGGTGGTCGCCTGGTAGTTGTCGTCCGAATTGTCGGCATTGTAGGCGAAGGCCTTGGCGTTGGAGTGCGGATCCATGAAGTCCGGCCCCCAATAAAGCAGCATCGCTTCATGGGTGCGGTCACGATACTTAGTGATGACCTGCGCGCCGGTACCCGGGATGATGTCGAAATCGATGCCCGCTTCGGCGAAGCTCGCCTGCAGCGACTGCGCCATGTCGGTGAACGGCGCGGCATTGATGACGTCGAGCGTCGCCTTAATCGGCGTCTTGACGCCGGCGTCGGCCAGGATCTGCTTGGCCTTTTCCGGATCGTAGGTATAGGGCGTTTCGTCGAGCGAACCGGGGAAGCCCTTCGGCCAGAAGGCCTGGTGGATTTCCATCTGTCCCTTGAGGAAGCTGTCGGTCATGCCCTTGTAGTTGACCAGATAGCGGGCCGCTTCCCAGATGGCCGGGTTGGTCAGGGCTTCGTCCTTCTGGTTGAACGACAGGAAGTGAACGGCGGCCTGCGGGAAGGTCTCGACCTTGATGTCGTCACCGGCGATCGAGGCGATCTGGTCCGGGGTCAGGTTGCGGGCCATGTCGACGTCACCGGACTTCAGCAGCAGCTGCTGGGTCGCGGCTTCGGCGACGTGGCGGATGATCACCTGTTTCACCTTCGGTCCGTCCTTGAAATAGTCCGGATTGGCGGTGAGGCGGATGATTTCGGCCGGGCGATAATCGGTCAGGCTGAACGGGCCGGAACCGGCGGTGTTCAGGTTGAGCCAAGCATTGCCCATGTCGCCATCGGTCTCGTGCGCCATGACAGTCTTTTCGTCGACGATCGAGGCCGGACGCGAGGCGAGAACGTTGAGGGCAAAACCGGACGAGAAGTCGCCGTCATAGCTGACAGTGACTTTGTTGCCGTCAACGGTGATCATGTCGTCGACATTCTCCGGGGTCCAGCCGAGCTGGGTCAGGATGAACGCCGGGGTCAGATTGAGCTTGATGACGCGGGCGAGCGAGAACTTGACGTCCTCGGCACGGACCGGATTGCCCGACTGGAAGGTGACGCCGTCACGCAGCGTGAAGGTGATGGTCTTGGCCGCGTCGTCAGCGGTCCATTCGGTGGCAAGGCCCGGTGCCAGCACGGTTGGGTCTTCCGCGTCGTACTGGACCAGCCGGTCGTAGGTGTTGGTAACAAGTTCACCCGAGGTGAACTCATAGGCCTGCGCCGGATCGATAGCGACGATGTCGTCGATGTTCTGGGCGACAACCAGCACGTTTGCCGGCGTTGCCGCCTGCACCGTTCCAGCAGCCATCGGCAAGGCGATGGCCGCCGCAACCAGTGCGGCTCTGAATAGCTTCATTGATTTTTCTCCTTGGATTTGGCCGTCGGTTTCCTGACCTTCTTCACCGGCTTGACGCCGGACTTCTTGTTGGCATCCGGCTCTGTGCGCGGTTGGGCGCTTGAGCGGAAAAGCGTGAGTGACCCGGTCCACAGCAATCGCGCCGGTTTGTCGGTGTGATTGGACCAGGCGTGCGGGCGGTTGCCGCGAAAATGGAGGCTATCCCCGGCCGACATCACCATGTCCTCGTCGTCGAGCCGCTGGGTGATGGCGCCTTCCAGCACGTAGAGCATTTCCTCGCCTTCGTGGCTGACAACCTCGGAACGATAGCCGGGCGGCACGGTGAGGATGAACGAGGAGAGCACGTTTCCGGGAAACTCGGCGCCGAGGCGCTCGTAGATCACCGAGGAGCCATCAACCGAGAACTTGCGGCGCTCGCCCTCCCGGGTCAGTGCGGCCTCTGCGCTGGGGGTGGCGATGAAATAGTCGATGCCGACGTCGAGAGCTCGGGAAATCTGGGCAAGCGTGCCAAGGGACGGCGTTGCGTGGTCGCGTTCGACCTGGCTGAGATAGCCGACTGAAATATGTGCAGCATCGGCGAGCGCCTGCAACGTCAGCTGCATCTGGCGACGGCGCGCACGGATGATCGCACCCACTTTCGGGTGTTCGTCATCCACCATTTCGGCCTGCACCCTCCCCATCTGCATACCTTCGCATCAAATAATTTTTTTGATCAAAGCAAAATCATTTGTATGATCGCAAGCGAAAAATGACAGACAGGGCGTTGCTGGGCAGATCGATCCACGGGCGTTATCATCTGTTGATCAAGAGGATATTTGACGCTTGAGCTTCGAGCCGCAGGACCAGACACGCGCCATGCCGACTGCTGCAGAGGTCGGTGCCGCGGCGCGTCGCAAGCGCACAAACCGCGTGCTCATGGCCATTGGCGGCTTCATTGTGACAGTGGCGCTGACCTTCCTCGGCCTTCTTGCCATCACCTTCTTCATCGGCCGCGTCGTTCCGATTGATCCGGTGTTGTCCGTGGTCGGCGACCGCGCAACGCCAGAGGTCTACGAAGCCGCCAAAAAGGCGATGGGGCTCGACCAGCCGCTTGTCATCCAGTTCGTCGCCTATGTCGCCGACATCGTTCAAGGCAACTTTGGCATGTCGGTCTCGACCGGGCGTCCGGTGATCGACGATCTGGCGCGCTTCTTTCCCGCCACCCTCGAAATGGCAACGATCGGCATCATCATCGGCATCGTGCTCGGCGTACCGATGGGCGTTTACGCTGCCAGCCGGCAGGGCACATGGCTCGACCAGATCATTCGCGTCTTCGGCCTGCTCGGCTATTCGGTGCCAGCCTTCTGGCTCGGCCTTGTTGGCCTGGCGGTGTTTTATGCCCGGCTCAGACTGGTCGGCGGACCGGGACGGCTCGACATCTTCTTCGACGGACTCATTCAGCCCGTCACCGGACTGATCCTCGTCGACAGTCTCTTGGCCGGCGAACCTGAGATCTTCTTCAATGCCATCAGCCATCTCATTCTGCCGGCCTCGGTGCTCGGCTTTTTCAGCCTCGCCTATATCGCCCGCATGACGCGTTCGTTCATGCTCGACCAGCTGAGCCAGGAGTTCGTCACCACGGCGCGCGTCAAGGGCGTCAGCGAACGGATCGTCATCTGGCGTCACGCCTTCCGGCCGATCCTGGTGCCGCTCGTCACCGTGATCGGGCTTTCCTATGCCGGATTGCTCGAAGGCTCGGTGATGATCGAGACCGTGTTCTCCTGGCCCGGCATCGGCAACTACCTGACCACTGCCCTGCTCAATGCCGACATGAACGCCGTGCTCGGCGCCACGCTGGTCATCGGTTCGGTCTTCATCTTCATCAACAAGATATCAGACGTGCTCTATCGCGTCCTCGATCCGAGGGCCCGCTGATGGCGACGACACGCGACTGGCTGCTCGCCGACTCCCCGACCTCGCGCTTCCAGGCGCGCATGGGACGCGCCTATCGCGTCACTGTCGCACTTTTGCATAACCCATTGGCAACAGTTGGTCTTGCCATCGTCTTGCTGCTGATCGCCACTGCTATCTTCGCCCCGCTGCTTGCCCCCTATTCCCCCATCGGTCAGGACCTGCCCAACCGACTGAAACCGCCGAGCGCCGCACACTGGATGGGCACGGACGAGCTCGGCCGCGACATCTATTCCCGTGTCATCTACGGGTCGCGCATCACCTTGATGATCGTCCTGCTGGTGGCCGTCATCTCCGCGCCGATCGGCCTGGTGGTCGGCGCCGTGTCGGGCTATTTCGGCGGCTGGATCGACCGGATCCTGATGGGCATCACCGACGTCTTCCTGTCCATGCCCAAGCTGATCCTCGCTCTCGCCTTCGTGGCCGCGCTCGGCCCCGGTGTCGAGAATGCCATCATCGCCATCGCCATCACCGCCTGGCCGGCCTATGCCCGCATCGCCCGGGCCGAAACGCTGACTTTCCGCAATTCCGAATTCATCGCCGCCGTGCAGATGCAGGGCGCTGCCTCGGCGCGCATTATTTTCTCGCACATCCTGCCGCTGTGCACCTCCTCGATGATCATCCGCGTCACGCTCGACATGGCCGGCATCATCCTGACGGCGGCGGGTCTCGGCTTCATCGGCCTTGGCGCCCAGCCGCCGCTGCCCGAATGGGGCGCGATGATCTCGCGCGGCCGCACCTTCATTCTCGACCAGTGGTGGGTGGCGACCATGCCCGGTTTCGCCATCATCATCGTCAGTCTCGGCTTCTGTTTCCTCGGCGACGGCTTGCGGGACGTGCTCGATCCGCGCCAGGGGGAGAATTCATGACCGCTCCCCTGCTCGATATCGACAAGCTGACGGTCAGCTTCCCCACGCCCTATGGCCGCGTCGAGGTGGTGAAAGGCGTGTCCTTCACCCTCGGGCGCGAGCGGCTCGGCATCGTCGGGGAAAGCGGTTCGGGCAAATCGATGACCGGGCGGTCCATTCTCAAGCTCATCCGTCCGCCCGGAGAGGTCACCGCCAATCGCCTCACCTTTTCCGGCATCGACATTCTGAGCCAGAGCGAAAAGCAGATGCGCGCCATTCGAGGCGCCCGCATCTCGATGGTCATGCAGGACCCGAAATTCTCGCTCAATCCGGTCATGACCATCGGCGCCCAGATCGCCGAAGCACTGGTTGCCCACACCAAACTCCCGCGCCGCGAGATCGCCCGGCGCAGCCGCGACATGCTCGAAGCCGTGCGCATCGACGATCCCGACCGCGTCATGCGGCTTTATCCGCACGAGGTGTCCGGCGGCATGGGCCAGCGCGTGATGATCGCCATGATGCTGGTGCCCGAACCCGACCTGCTGATCGCCGACGAGCCGACTTCGGCGCTCGATGTCTCCATCCAGGCGCAGGTGCTCGACATCATGGACGAGCTGGTGCGCAACAAGGGCATGGGCCTCATTCTGATCAGCCACGATCTCGAATTGGTCTCGCGCTATTGCGACCGCATCCTCGTCATGAACGCCGGCGAAATCGTCGAGGAATGCGTGGCCAGCGAATTGTCCGCCGCTTCGCACCCCTATACGCGCGGTCTCATCGCCGCCATGCCGCACATGGACGAGACGCGGGAGATCCTGCCGACGCTCGACCGCAGCCAGTGGGAGGCGACATGAGCGCCATTTCGCTGAACAATGTCGATATCTCCTACGGCGACACAAAGGTCGCCTTCGGCACCAGTTTCGAGGTGGCGGAAGGCGAAAGCTTCGGTCTTGTCGGCGAAAGCGGCTCGGGCAAGTCGACGATCCTCAGGGCCATCGCCGGCCTCGGCACGACCTGGACTGGCGAGGTCTCCGTGCTCGGTCAACCGCGCAAGCCTGGGATCGACAAGGGTTTCGCGAGCAAATGCCAGATGGTGTTTCAGGACCCTTATGGGTCGCTGCATCCGCGCAAGACCATCGATGCGACGCTTGGCGAGCCCTTGAGCGTTCACGGTATCGGCGATCGGGGTGGCCGCATCGAAGCCATGCTCGAAGCCGTCGGCCTCGACCGCCGTTTCCGCTTCCGCTATCCGCACCAGTTGTCCGGCGGCCAGCGCCAGCGCGTCGCCATCGCCCGCGCCCTGATGCTCGAACCGAAAGTGCTGTTGCTCGATGAGCCAACCTCGGCGCTCGACGTCTCGGTTCAGGCCGAAATCCTCAATCTTCTCAAAAGATTGCGAAAAGAACAGAACCTGACGTTTCTACTGGTCACCCACAATCTGCCGGTGGTGTCGTTCCTTTGCGACCGGCTCGCCATCATGCGTCAGGGGCGCATCGTCGAGATCGCCGATATCGGCCAGCTCAAGTCGGGAAAACTGACCGACCCCTATTCCCGCGAGCTTTACGAAGCGAGCGGCGGCAAGACCTCATAACCCTCAGGACAGACCAAGATGACAGTTTCCACGGCGGATACCGCCATGGCCGAGTTCAACGGCGCACTCTCCGCGGCAAAGACCCCCGACGAGGCCTACAGGGCTCTGCAAGTGCTGACGGAGAAAACCATCGGCGTGAAGCTCTTCACCGTCATGACAGTCGACATGAGCGCCGGGCTTGCCCGCCGCGCCTACACCAGCGATCCGGTGAGCTATCCCGCCTCCGGCACCAAGCCGATCCATTTCGACGACTGGTTCGAGATCGTCCACAAACAGCGCCGCAACTTCGTCGCCAACACGCTCGAAGACATCGCCAAGGTCTTCCCCGACCACGAGCTCATCGGCAGCCTGGGCTGCGGTTCGGTGGTCAACATGCCGGTGATCCTGGCCAACGAACTGGTCTGCACCATCAACGTCCTGCACGAAGCGCATTACTACACGCCCGAGCGTGTCGCAGCGCTCGACGCTCTGCTAGCCGTGCCGGCCAAGGCCGCCTACCTCAGCGTGCGTTTTCTCGCCGGCTAGAGTCTGTCAGCTTGCGACGGAAGCAGTCGCCGGGCCACCCTCCCCTTCAAGGGGAGGGAAGCAGGGGGCGATTCCGTCCGAGAATGATCCGCTCTAGTCTTCTCTGATCCAGACGGACATCCTGTTCGGGCCGCGATTGGCCCAAAGATAATAGGGAATGGCCGTCAGCGCCGCTGGCGCCTCGACGGGAGGCTTGGTGCGATAGAGCACGCCCTTCCAGTCATCCTGCTGGACCTGAACCCCGTCCGCCTGAATGGTGACGATACCATCGAACAGGTCCGGCCGGCTGACGATCTCCAGCCTGCTGGTGCGCGGCAGCTTGGCCATCGGAATGTCGAGATCGGTATTGTCGGCCTGCTCGATGCAGTAAACGAGCGGCCCCCGCCTGAGGGCGACCCTGCCGAAATCGTCCTGAACCTGAGGATGGGCATAAATACGCTCCGCAGGCATCGGCAGGTCGAGCTGGACCTGATCGCCCCTTTCCCACATGCGGCGGATCTCGAGATAGCCCCTGTCGATATGCTCGCTGACGTCAAACCGCTGCCCGTTGACCGAGGCAGTGACGTTTTGGGCCCATGACGGAATGCGCAGCTTGAGGCCGAACTCGGCCGCCTGAGCCGGATCGATGCGCAGCGAGATCACGCCTGACCACGGATAATTGCTGGTTTCTGCAATGTTGACCTGCGTTCCGGCGACCTTCAGCTTGGCTTCGGTACCGCCATACAGGTGGACGATCAACGCGTCGTCGCTCACCGAATAGAAATAGCCGGCGATCGAGGCAATCAGGCGGGCGACATTCATGGTGCAGCATGGGCAGGCATGCCATTCCCAGCGCTGGTGCGACCCGTCACTTTCGAGCGGATTGTCGTAGAAATAGTGCTCGCCGCCGCGGCTCAACCCGCTCATGGCGTTGTTATAGAGCGCCTGTTCGAGGATATCGCCATACTCGCCTTCGAGGTCGATATTGAGCATGCGCTGGGCCCAGAAGATCATGGCGACTGAGGCACAGGTCTCGGCATAGGCCGTGGGGTTGGGCAGATCGTAATCCTTGGTGAAGCCCTCATTGCTCGCCGAAGGCCCGAAACCGCCGGTGATATACATGCGGGTCTCGATGACGTCCTTCCACAACGTCTCGCAGGCTGCCTTCAGCTCGGCGTCGTCGAGTTCGGCGGCGAGGTCGGCCATGGCGGTGTACATATAGAAGGCGCGGACAGCGTGACCGACGACCTTGTCCTGCTCGCGTACCGGCTTGTGCGACTGGTTGTATTCCTGGGTGCCCTGAACGAAATTGTCGCCCTCGCGCTTCCGGGCTTCTTCAGTGAAGTAATGCGGCTCGCGTCCGCGCTCGTTGATGAAATAGGCGGCCAGATCGAGACGTTTCCTGTCGCCGGTCAGCTGGTAGAGCTTGATCAGCGCCAGCTCGATTTCCTGGTGGCCGGGATAGCCGCGCTTCTGGCCGGGACCGGTGCCGAAGGTCTCGGCGATGTGGTCCATGTAGCGCTCCATCACGTCGAGAAACTTGCGCCGCCCGGTCGCCCGGAAATAGGCGATGGCGCCCTCGAGCAAGTGGCCGGCGTTGTACATCTCGTGGTTGTCGCGGAGGTTGGTCCAGCGGTTCTTCGGCTCGCGAGCCATGTACCAGAAATTCATGTAGCCGTCGGGCTGCTGGCCCTTTTCGAGATCGTCGACGATGGCATCGATCTTTTTCTCGATCTCAGCGTCGCGGCGGTGATGGAGGGCATAGCTCGACGCCTCGATCCATTTGCCGATATCGGAATCCCAGAAGATCTGGGGCGTGAAACCATGCTCGTTGCGCGGAACCGTCAGTTCGGGCGTCGGCTTGGGCAGCTTCAGCGCTTCCAGCATGTTGTGGGCTTCGAGCTGGCGGTACTGGCTCGGCACCGTGTGCGCCAGAACCGCATCGAGCCGTTCGCTCCAGAATTTTCCGGTCAGCCGGACGTCTGTGAAATTGACCGGTGTGTATTTGCGCATGATGGTTTCCCTGAAGAAGGTCGGCGCCCAACAAGCCTTGCAGTGGGTGCCTGCAAGACGGTTGACGATCGCCGGTTAATTGCGGCGGCGATGATGTGGTCTCGCGGGGAGCCGGCGCAGCATCGATAGCGATGCGCCGTCCCCCTGCGAGACGCGTTTGCTAGACGCGCAGTTCGGTTTCCGCGTCGAACAGGTGAACCTGTTTGGGATCGATGCTCAGCGCGACGCTGTCGCCTTCCTTGACGTCCGTGCGCTCGTTCTGAACCATCGTGAAGTCGCCGGGCCCGTTCACCAGATAGGTTGTCGAACCCGTCTGTTCGACAGTACCCACCTGCAGGTGAAATCCTGTTCCACCATCGGCGATCCGCAAATGCTCCGGTCTGAGCCCGGCGATCAGCGGCCTGCCGGCTTCCACCTTGCGCCCGACATCCAGCGTCTCCTGTCCGAAGCCATCGAGCACGATCGAGTGTCCGTCGTCGGCGCCCTTGGCCGCAACGAAGTTCATGGCGGGCGAGCCGATGAACCCGCCCACGAACTTGTTGGCGGGCTGATCATACAGTTCGAGCGGCCGGCCTCTTTGCTCGATAACGCCCCCGCGCATGACCACCACGAAGTCGGCCATGGTCATGGCCTCGATCTGATCATGGGTGACATAAACCGACGTTGCGCCGAGACGATCGTGCAGCGCCCTCACCTCCTTGCGCATCTGCACGCGCAGCGAGGCATCGAGATTGGACAGCGGCTCGTCGAACAGGAAGGCCTTGGGGCTGCGGATGATGGCCCGCCCCATGGCGACCCGCTGGCGCTGGCCACCGGACAGTTCGCGCGGATAGCGGCCGAGCAGTTCGGTCAACCCGATGGTCTCCGCCACCTCACGCGCCCGCTTGCTCCGCTCCTCTTTCGGCACCTTCTTCCAGCGCAGCGAATAGGTGAGGTTCTGCTCGACGGTCATGTGCGGGTACAAAGCATAGCTCTGGAACACCATGGCGACGTCGCGCTTGCGCGGCGGAACGCCCTGCATGGGCTCGCCGGCAATCTTGAGCGTTCCCGAGGTGATCGATTCCAGTCCCGCAATCGAGCGCAGCAACGTGGACTTGCCGCAGCCGGATGGACCGACAAGAGCAACGAAGCTTCCCTTCTCGATATCGAGATCGACATTTTTGAGCGCGTGAAAAGCGCCATAGTGCTTTTCGATGTTCCGCATCTCGATTTGGACGGTCATTTCAGAGCTCCCGAGGTCAGGCCTGCAACGATGCGGCGCTGGAGGATGACGAAGATTGCGACGATCGGCGTCACGTACATTGCGGCATAGGCCATGATCCCGTTCCAGTCGGTGGAGTTCGGGCCAAGGAAGCCCGACAGCCCGACGCTGGCCGGCTGATAGGCTTGCGTGGTGATGATCGATTTCGAATAGATGTACTCGCCGAATGCCTGCATGAAAGTGAGAATGGCGAGCACGAGAACGCCATTGCGGGCGAGCGGCAGCACCACGAAGAAGAAGGCTCCCCAACGGGAATTGCCGTCGACAAGAGCTGCTTCCTCAAGTTCGCGCGGAACATTCATGAACGTGGCGCGAACCAGCACGATATAGAACGGGATCGCCTTGGCCGATGCGGCAAGAACCACCGCGGTCCGTGGATAATTCAGCAATCCGAGCTGGTTGAACCCGACATAAAGCGGCGTGATCATCACCGAGGCGGGCAACACCTGAAGCATGAGGATGGTGAACAGCCCCACATCGATCCAGGCACTGCGGTAGCGCGCGAGGACATAGGCACAGCCGGTGCCGAGCAGCACGGTCAGGGCGGTGACACCGGTGCCGATGACCAGCGAGTTCCCCAAAAACATGCCCACGTGCCGACGTTCCCAGGTCTCGGGAAAGATCGAGAAGTCCGGGTCTCGTGGCCAGAAAGTTGGCGGGTTGGCGAAGATTTCCGACTGCCCTTTCAGACTGGTGACGTACATCCAGTACAGCGGAAACAGGTAAATCGCGGCCAGAACGATGGCGAGCACCAGCATCAGGCGCGGTAGAGTTACGATTTTCATTACTCACGCACCTCATGACGGGTAGACGCCACATAGACGACGGATGCGATGAACACGAAGATCAGCATCATCATGGAAATCGTCGCGCCCTTGGCGAAATCGAACAGAACGAAGGAGCGCTGCCATGCCCAGTATTGAGCCACGCTGGAACTGTTGGCGGGACCGCCTTCGGTGATGGCGGGGAACAGATCGAACTGCTGCAGCGTGTAGATGAGACCGAGCGCCAGAACCGCGCCAATGGTGGCGCGCATCATCGGGACCGTGATCGAGGTGAACCTTTGGAAGGCATTGGCGCCATCGAGCTCCGCCGCTTCGTAAACATCGCGCGGAATGGCGGCCAGACCGACCGAAAGCAGCATCATGTTGAATGCCAGACCGAGCCAGATATTGGCCATGGTCACCGCCCAGATGGACAGGCTTGGATCGGATTTCCAGAACAGGGTGGAATCGATGATGCCGAGCGATTTGAGGATGGCGTTCAGCACGCCGAAATCACCGGCCAGGATCCAGCCCCAGAGCGCGCCGACCACCAGTCCGGGCATCACCCAGGAAACAAGAAACACGCCGCGGATCGTCGAGGCGAAGGGAAACTTCGCCATGAAGAATATCGCCAGCAGGAAGCCGAGCGAGAACTGACCGGCGATCGATCCGAAAACGAAAAACGCGGTGTTTTTCATCACCAGACCGAATTCGGGCTGGCTGAGCACTGCCTGATAGTTCTCAAGCCCCACAAACGGCCGCCAGAATGTGCCGAGGTTAAACATGTCGACTTCCTGGAAGCTCATCATCACGTTGTAGACGAGTGGCATCCCGGCCAAGGCGAACAGGAAGATCATCGTCAGGCTGACAAGCAGGATGTCGAATCCTACCCCGTCCCTGACACTCGATAGAATGCGGCGCATGCACTGGGCCTCATGCTTGAATGTGAAAGCTTGGGTCAGCGATCCCCGGCGACGTCGCCGCCGCCGGGGACGGACCGAGTGGGCTACTTGACGATGCCGTCGATGGTCGTCTGAGCCTGGCTCAGGGCCTGGTCGGGAGTCATCTGACCGGTCAGAGCGGCCTGCTCGGCGTCATAGAGCGCCTTGGAGATCTTCTGCCACTCCGGATGCGGACCACGCGGCTGGGCGTATTTCAGCTGCTCCTGGAAGATCTTGAGGGCGGCGTCCTTCTTCTCGATTCCGCTCAGCGTCAGTTCGACATCGCCACGCGTCGGCAGGTAGCCGAATTCCGGGAACAGACGGTCGTCCTGGCTGACGAAGTATTCAAGGGTTTTGAAGGCTTCTTCAGGATGCTTGGTCGTCGAGAGGATACCAAGGTTGTAGCCGCCAAGAGCCGAAGAGCGCGGGTCGCCTTCCTTGAAGGTCGGCAGCAGTGTGACGCCCCAGTCGAAGTCGGCATCGTCGACCATACGGTCGATTTCCCACGGACCGGAAATGGCCATCGCGGCATTGCCCGAGTTGAACACGCCGGTGGAATCCCACTGGCCGAGCGAAAGGACGTCGCGGCTCATGATGCCATCGTCGATCATGCCCTTGACCATGGACAGCCACTCGCGAGCACCTTCGGTATTGACGTCTTTGTAGCTGCCGCCCGACATCTGGATGACAGGCAGGAACTGGAAGGTGCCTTCCTCGTTGCCGCGAGCCGAGATGGTCGCGCCGTAGACATTATCCTCGGGCTTGACGAGCTTGCGGGCATATTCCTCGAATTCCGCCCAGGTCTTCGGCGGATTTTCGATGCCGGCTTCAGCGAACATGTCCTTGTTGTAGAAAATGCCGATGGTATCGGTGTACTTGCCGACGCCATAGAGCTTGCCGTCCCACATGACCGAGTTCAGCGGTCCCTCGAAATAGGCATCAGCGTTGATGACGTCGCTTTTTGCGGCCATGTCGGTGATGTCGAGGAAAGCCCCGCGCGACGAGAAGAGCGCGAAATCGGGGTTGTCGAGGCTGACGATATCCGGTGCGTTGCCAGTCGCGAAGGCACGCATGGTTTCGTTGACGATTTCGTCGAACTGCATCGCGCGATAGTCAATCTTGATGCCATTGTCCATTTCGTCGAATTCCTTGGAGAAGGTATCCGACGGACCGACCGACTGCGCGCCATCGATCGACCAGACGGTGATCGTAACGTCTTCTGCCAGAGCAGGCGCACCGACGCCGATCACGCTGAGTGCCATGCCGGCCATGAGGCCAAGTTTGAATAGTTTCATATCATTCCTCCCAAAAAACGCGGCGGCGGCCGCGATGAATGCCGATACGGAGCCCTCCAGCCCCGCCGGCGGCTAGCCTGCGGGGGCGAAGCCGTCACCTCCCGCAGCCATTCCTGTTGCGCCGTGCGGGGGTGTCCCCTTTCGCGGCGAAGATTTCGGCGGCGCGCCACCGCATGAGTCCCGCACGACCAGCGAGCATGGCAGTTTGCGGATGCCAGGCTCGACGGTCTTGCCCTCGGACAGGGCCAGGATCAGCCGGCCGGCCTCGCGGCCGAGCGCCTTCAGGTTCATATCGATCGTCGTCAGCGGCGGCCGCGTCGCGGCGGCCATGATTTCCCAGTTGTCGAACCCGACGACCGAGACGTCTTCCGGGACCTTCACGCCGCGTTCGCGCAGAGCATCGAGCACACCGCGCGCGATCTGGTCATTGCCGCAAAAGATGCCGTCCGGCTGCGTGCCGCCCTCATCCCAGAGCATGGCAACCGCCTCGTGTCCCCAGGTTTCGCTCCAGTTGCCGTACAGCACTTTGGCATCATGTCCGGCGACAGCGCGAAAGGCGCTGGCCCTGTCGTGCACCGTCGCGAAGCTCTCCGGCCCGGTGACATGGGCCAAATTCTTTCTGCCCAGCTCGATCAGCCACGATGCAGCCTCGTGCGCGCCCTGCGCATCGTCGGAAACAAGTGTGATTGATCCCGGAGGGGCATCGGTAAAGGCATAGACAACCGGCACCGGCAGGTTGGACAGGTCAACCGGCAGCCGCCTGTCGATGCGCTTGCCCGTCGAGATGATGCCGTCGACGCGTTTGTCGAGCATGGCGTCGACATGGATCTTGCCGAGCGTCGAGTCGTCCTCGATGGAGCACAGGAACACCGACACGCCCTCATCGATCAGCGCTTCGGACACGCCAGCCATCACTGGCAGGGTGAAACGTCCATAGGTGTCGTTGGTAAGAAGTCCGACCGTGAAACTTCGGTTGCTGACCAGAGCGCGCGCCATGGCGTTGGGACGGAAGTCCAGCTTGGCCGCAGCGTCCTTGACGCGCTGCCGAGTCTCTTCGGTCATGCGCCCGGTTTCGTTGAGCGCTTTCGATGCCGTGGCGACGCTGACACCGGCGATACGGGCCACGTCCGACAATCGAATCCGCTCCTTGGGCATAACTTCCCCTCCCCTGGGAAATCGCTTTCTCAATTAGAAAAAACGATTTCTCATACCGAGTCAATCTCGCTTTGGATCAAAATTCGGGAATTCCTCTCTTGCTTCTTCCTTGCCGCTTCTTCCGCGACAGCACAGGTGGAACGCGCTTGAAACCGACGTGCGGTCATGCCGGTCATCCTGCGATATCCACATGGTCGCCGCCGCGTGCGTCTTTCAGAAAATTGAGCGCCCGGACCTGTCCGGTGATCTCGAGATCACCGCGATAGACCGGGTCATGCCAGCCCTCGATATCGATGGCGCCCTCATAGCCGACGAGCCGCAGCTCCGAGATGATGTCGGTCCAATTGCTGTCACCGAACCCTGGGGTGCGCATGAAGACGAACTCCTCCTTGCCGAAGATACCGTGCTCGCGGATGACCTCCCAGCGCACCGTCGCGTCCTTGCCATGGACGTGGAAGAATTTCTTGCCCCATTTGCGGATCTGCGGCAGCGGATCGATGAGGTAGACGAGCTGGTGGCAGGGCTCCCATTCGAGGCCGATATTGTCTTCCGGCAGCGTGTCAAACATCAGCTCCCAGGCGTCGGGATTGTGGGCGATGTTCCAGTCTCCCGTCTGCCAGTTGCCGTTCATGGCGCAATTTTCGAAGGCGATCCTGATGCCCTTGTCGGCGGCGCGCTTGTTGAGTTCGGACCAGACCTCCTTGTAGCGCGGAAGGCTTTCCGGAAGCGGCTTGTTGCGGATGCGCCCGGTGAAGCCAGCAACGCAATTGGCGCCGAAGTAATGCGCGTTATCGATGCAGTCCTGCCAGCCCTTGAGGGTCTCGCGGTCCATCTCCTGGTCTTCGAGCGGATTGCCGAACATGCCGATTGTCGAGATGGTGACATCACGATCGCCGATGGCGTTACGGCAGCGTTTGCCAAGTTCGGAAAGATCCTGGCCATTGGTGGTCTGCCAAAAGAACGGCTCGAAACTCTCGAAGCCGAGATCGGCGATGGCCGCGATGTTTTCGGCAGCTTCACCTTCTGTGGCCTTGATCATGGTGCCGATGCGAATGGATTTGGCGGGGTCGGTCACGGTCATGTCCTAGTCTGCGATTGAAACGCGTTGGCGGGTCCGTGCGCTCTCGATGGCTGCGAAGACCATCGACAGGCTCTTGATGTTGTCGGTGCCGGTGGTCTCCGGCGTCGCGCCGGTGTCGAGGGCGTCGAGGAACTGTGCGATGGCGCTGGCATGGCCGCGGGTTTCGCGCTCATCGCGCGGCGGCAGCACGTCGACCTCGCGCAGCGGACGGAAAAAGCCTTCGTCGCCATCGACGACATTTATCGAAAGCCCCTCATCGCCGTCCCACAGCAGCGTGCCCTTGGTGCCGATGATGCGCCAGGATGAATCCCAATTGGTATTGGCGCCTTCCGCGCACCAGGAGCCGCGATAGGTCGCGACGACGTCGTTCGTGAATTCGAAAATGACATTGGCCGCGGCGCCGTGCGCATACCAGGAACCGGCCGGATTGGTTTCGACACAATAGGCGGCGAGCGGCTCCTGTCCGGAGATGAAACGGGCGGCATCGAAGGTGTGGATTGCCATGTCGAGCAGCAAAACGTGCTCCATGGCATCGCGGAAACCGCCAAAATGGGCGCCGATGAAGAAATCGCAATGCACCGCGGTGATCTGCCCGAGAACTCCGCTCTCGAGCGTGGCGCGCACCTTGCGGATGCCGGGGCTGAAGCGCCGGTTCTGGGTCACCGCGTGTACCCTGCCGGCCTGCGTCGCGGCAACGTTAATGGCCTTGGCCTGATCGAGAGATGCCGCCATTGGCTTCTCTGTCAGCACATGGCATCCGTGCGCAAACGCAGTTTCAACGATCGCATGGCGGGCATCGGGAACCGCGACGTCGAAGACGATCTCGGCATCGTGGGAGGAGAGGAATGCGCCGAGATCGTCCGCAACGTTGACGTCGGAGAGTCCAAATTCGGTCCGGAGTTTTTCCGCAGCGGCCAGGTCGCGATCAACCAGGCCAATTATGCGGACACGACCGGCGTTTGCCGGATCGTCCAATGCCTTGAGCCAACCGCCAGCCATGTTGCCACAGCCGACCAGAACCACGTTCCTGGCCAATTCATCCTCCCCCCGGGCCGAGACCGACCCTAAGCGCTTACGAGGCCTGGATTTCCGCTCTTTTACATGATGGCGGTTTGCCGGGAACTTATTCTGGACCTCGGCACAGTTCTTTCGTAAGCGCTTACGAAGCTATTATTCACCGACAAACTATGTCAATAGCCAAACTGGAGAGTTGGAGACAAACATGCGCGGCATCGCTCGGCTGGCACACGAGCTCGGGATTTCGACGGGTACGGTTTCCCGCGCGCTGAACGGCAAGCCGGATGTCAGCGAGAGCACGCGGAAGCGGGTACTGGAGACGGCTCGCAGGCTGGGATACGCGCCAAACCACGCGGCGCGGGCGCTCGCTCAGGGCGTGACGCGGGCCATCGGTTTCATGATCGAGTTGGCGCCGGAAACCGCATCGACCAACGACTATTTCTTCATGGGCGTGTTCGACGGCATGCAGTCCATCCTGCGAGAATTCGGACTCGACCTGCTCGTTCTGCCCTGCGCCAGCAATGAGGATCACTACACCTATCTCGAGCGCGTCGTGTCGCGCAGCGCCGTGGATGGCATGATCCTGGCCTCAACCCACCGCGTCGACCGCCGCATTGAACTGCTGCAATCATCGGGCATTCCGTTCGTAACGCTTGGCCGCAGTTCGACCGGCGAGGGTTACTCGTGGATCGACCTCGATTTCGAGGGCGTCGCCAATGCCCTGGTCGACCGGCTGGTCAGTAAGGGACACAGGCGCATTGCCGTGACCGTGCCGCCGGGTGAAATCAATCACGGCCCGATATTCAGGGATGCCTACAGGGAGGCCCTTGCGCGGAACGGCATCGCATTCGACCCTGCCCTCGTCTTCGCCACACCCCGGCACGAGGACGGAGGCGAGCATGTGATCGACGAAATACTCGGCATGTCATCGCCGCCGACCGCCATTGTGCTGCTTTTCGAATTGACCGCCATCGGCGTTTATCGACGACTGCGCGAACTCGGCATCGAGCCGGGCAAGGACTTCGCTGTAACCTCGTTCCGCAACGAACCGTCCATCCGGTTTCTGAGCCCGCCACTGACCTGCTACGACCTGTCCCTGCGCGATCTCGGCAAATCTCTGGCCCGCGCTCTGCTGGCGCAGATTCCACCGTATGCCGATGCCTTTCCACAAGGCATTGTGCAGGCCCGTACGCCGATGTTCCTCAAGGAGGGTGAAAGCGATGCCTGCGGCCCCGATCCGCACCATCGGCTTCGCCCGGCGCGTAAGCAGGGATCGGCAGATGCCGGTGATGCCATGGCCCTGAAGGACTGAGTGCACCTGTCCGTGCCAGCCTCCGGGCGCCATCGAAGATGTGTCCATCCGCCACCTGTTATGACGCCGCAGTCCCCTGCCCGCTTTGCCGTATTGACCGTAAACGCTTACGACGCGTAGCATCCGCTCGGTTTTGCAGTCGAGTGTTCAGCAGCAGACCGCTGTCCTGAGACGCGGTTTGCCTGGAACACAAAGCGATCGAGGGGGGCTTCGACAGATTTTGCCGCCATAACCGGAGCGCTCCTTTTCGGAGGCGTGGCCGACTGCCAATGACGTTCGAGACGCGCGGATGCAGACGGGGCGTATGAAACGGCAGGCTTGGGAAGCATGGCCCAGAGGAAGGCGGCGCAAACCAGGCTCAAATCGCGTGAACGCGTAAAACGGTCGGACCGGTGACTTCAACGACCATCGGCCGCCCATAAAAGGGAAGAGAGACGATGAGCGAGTTCATTTTGACCTCGGACAAACTGGTTTGGACCTATGACGGTCACAAGCTGCAGATCGAGCCGTGGGGGGAGAACAGTCTGCGCGTGCGGGCGACGGTCGCCCCGGAACTGAACGACAAGGATTGGGCGCTGCTGCCGGCAAACCCGTCCGCCAAAGTCGAGGTCTCCGAGTTCAAAGACGGCGCCCGCATCGTCAACGGTAACATCTCCGCCGTGGTCAACGGACGCGGCCAGCTCAGCTTTTACAATCAGAACGGCAAGCTGTTGCTCGAGGAATACTGGCGCACGCGTTTCGTTGCCGGCCAGGGCGAGGATGTCAACAGCAAGTATTTCAGTCCCCTCACCCACGAAGCGCGCGAGCTCAAGCCCATCATCGGTGGCAAATACGAGCTGCGCGCCCGCTTCGAGTCGCAGTTGGACGAAAGGATCTACGGCCTCGGGCAGTACCAGCAGCCATTCCTCAATGTGAAGGGCTGCACGATGGAGCTGGCGCAGCGCAACTCTCAGGCCAGCGTTCCGTTCATGATGTCGAGCCTCGGCTACGGCATGTTGTGGAACAACCCGGCGATCGGCGAAGTCAGTTTCGCCAACAACGTCACCACCTGGATGGCGCGTGTCACCGAGCAGCTGGACTACTGGATCACGGCGGCCGACACGCCGGCCGAGATCAGCCAGCAATATGCTGCCGCCACCGGCGCGGCGCCCATGCTGCCCGACTACGCGTCCGGCTTCTGGCAGTGCAAGCTCAGGTATCGCACACAGGACGAGCTTATGGAGGTTGCGCGCGAGTACAAGCGGCGCGGCCTGCCGATCTCGGTCATCGTCGCCGACTTCTTCCACTGGCCGAACCAGGGCGACTGGTGCTTCGATGAGCGCGAATGGCCGGACCCGAAGGCCATGGTCGATGAACTCAAACAGATGGGCATCGAGCTGATGGTGTCGATCTGGCCAACGGTCGACAATCGCACCGAGAACTACAAGATCATGAAGGAAAAGGGTTATTTGGTCAAAGCCGAGCGCGGCGTGCCGGTCACCATGACCTTCCTTGGCGACACGACGTTCTTCGACGCCACCCACCCCGGTGCCCGGCACTACATCTGGGAACAGGCCAAGAAGAATTACCATGATCTCGGCATCAAGATCTTCTGGCTGGACGAAGCCGAGCCCGAGTTCAGCGTCTACGATTTCGAGAACTACCGCTATCACCTCGGCCCGGTGCTCGAAGTCGGCAACATCTACCCGCGCGGCTATGCCCAGGCCTTCTACGAGGGCATGGAAGAGGCGGGACAGACCGAAATCGTCAACCTCTTGCGCTGTGCCTGGGCCGGGAGCCAGCGCTATGGCGCACTCGTTTGGTCGGGCGATATCAACTCGACCTTCGGCGCCCTGCGCAACCAGCTGATGGCCGGCCTCAACATGGGGATCGCCGGCATTCCGTGGTGGACCACCGACATCGGCGGGTTCGATGGCGGCGATATCAACGATCCGGGTTTCCAGGAATTGCTGGTCCGTTGGTTCCAGTGGGGCGTCTTCTGCCCTGTCACCCGCATGCACGGCTTCCGCCAACCAATGGAGGAGCCGGCTGAAACCTATCGCGATGGCATCGCGCAATGCATGACCGGTGCACCCAATGAAATCTGGAGCTTCGGCGAGAACAACTACACCATCCTGAAATCGTGCCTCGATCTGCGCGAGCGGCTGCGGCCCTATGTGATGCGGGTGATGAAAACCGCCCACGAAACCGGCGCGCCGGTCATGCGGCCGCTGTTCTTCGATTTCCCCGATCAGGCGGAGGCCTGGCAGATCGAGGATCAGTACATGTTCGGACCGGACATCCTCGTCGCACCTGTTCTCGAAGCCGGACAGCGCAGCCGCAGGGTCTGGCTGCCGGAAGGTTGCAACTGGATCGACCTCGCTACCGGCGCACGCCAGACCGGCGGGCAATGGTGCGATTGCGATGCGCCGCTCGAAGCCATCCCGGTGTTCATCCGCGAGAGTGCCGAAGTTCAGGCGGAGCTTACGACGGCCTAGCGACTTCAAGCCGCGTCATCCGTCCGGTGCATTCTTGAGCAGCCGGATGGTCACCACACTTCGGACGGAGCGGGTCGACGACCCGCTCCGTTTCTATTAGCTGGCGGAAGCCGTCAGGTGTTTTCCGTACCAGAATAGCGCTGCTTGAGAACACCGAACGCGAGCTTGCGGGTCGCTTTGTCTTGCGCAATCAGCCCCTTGCGGTTCCAGCCGCGCTGGACGGAGGTCTGGCGTCTGAGACTGCGGAAATCGTAAAGGATCCAGGGGAACACGCCGGCGATATAATCGCGCGCTCTGATCGTGTCGATCTGCATGCCCATCAGCAGCGCCTGGCGCTCCTCGGTGAACAGCTCGGTCTCGGGCCCGCGATTGCCGGCTACGGCGTCCGCGCCCGTTTCCGAGATCACCACCGGTCTGTCGGGCATGGAGTTGTCGAGCAGCTTTTCGAAATCGGCGAAGTCCGGCTCGTACCAGCCGAAATATTCATTGAGCCCGATGATATCGAGATGTTCGGCAAGCCGGTCCTCGACCCGAAACTCGCTGCGATTGATCAGGCAGGCCGCAGCGACGAGCCGGGTCGGATCGATGCTGCGTGCTGTCTCGGCCAGT
The DNA here is from genome assembly GCA_963676075.2 of Devosiaceae bacterium. GTDB lineage: Bacteria > Pseudomonadota > Alphaproteobacteria > Rhizobiales > Devosiaceae > JAHJQZ01. The sequence goes on along the minus strand of CAXXNZ010000031.1, from coordinate 230,820 downwards.
CGGCTCATGAAGGTGAGCCGAGCGTCGCTGTCGGCGTTTTCATTGCCGACCCCCCAGATGACGACGCTCGCACGATTGCGATCGCGCCGGATCAGTTCGGTCAGTTGATTATTGGCATCGGTGAAGGTTTCGGGATTGGCAAAATCGATGGCCCAATAAACCGGGATTTCCTCCCACAACAGGATGCCGAGCTCGTCGGCGATCTCCGCCACCCTCTCATGGTGCGGGTAATGGCCCAACCGAACGGCATTGGCTCCGAGTTCCTTCACATCGGCGAAGCGGCGGCGGATATCGGCTTCGCTCGTCGCCTTGCCGAGGTTCTCATCGTCCTCGTGGACGCAGATGCCGTTGAAATAAACCGGCACTCCGTTGAGCAGCAACTTTGTGCCCTCACGCGAGAAAGTGCGAAAACCGACACGATCCGAGACGCGATCAGTCCCGAAACGGGCCTCGACGTCATAGAGCCGGGGCGTTTCGGGCGACCAGAGTTCGGGTTGCCAATCGATGAGCGCCCGGCCCCTGCCCTCCGCGATTTCGACTGCAAAACGTGGACCACCGGCGATGACGATCTCGGCCATTCCTGTGGCCGCCTGGGCAATCGCGATATCGACGAACACCTTGCCGGTTTCCGGATCGAGTCCGATGCCGAAATCGGCGATATGCACTTCGGGCACGCTGACGAGCGCCACCTCGCGATAAAGCCCGCCATAGTTGAACCAGTCATAGTGGCTCATCGGCACCTGATCGAGCCGCCGCGTGCTGTCGACTTCGATCATCAGCCGGTTACGGCCAGCACGCACCGCTGGCGTCAGATCGACAAAGAACGGCGTCGAACCGCCCTTGTGCATGCCGAGCAGCTGCCCGTTCAGAAAGACGCGGGCAAGGTAATTGGCTGCACCAACACACAGAAAGAGCCTTTCTCCCGCCTCGGGCACGTTGAGATCGAGATCGCGCCAATACCAGGCGGCGCCTTCATAGTGGAAAAGCTCGGGGTCGACCGTGTTCCACGATGACGGCACGACCATCGGCAGCCAGTCCGGTGAAAAATCGTAGTCGCGCGGCATGTCCCATTCGGCGATCGGCCGGGCGTCATACTCGAACCAGCGCTGGCGCAGCCCTTCCTCGAAGGGATCGAGCACAAACCCCCAGTCGCCATCGAGCGACCGGGCCTCGCGGCCACCCATGAAGACCATGGCCTCGGCGCCAAGGCGCGGCGTGTCGAAGCCGCTGGTGAAGCTCTCGTCATGCAGATGGCTATAGGGGTCGGCGTTTGCCTCTTGCTCGGGCGTCGTCATTCAGCAAGTCTCCGGTCGCGCCGATCACACGAAGCACATGCCTGTCGCGTCGGCCCGGACATGAATACTGATCCGCCAAGACAATGCCAATCCGACCATGCCATGAGGTGGCTGCGGTTGAATGTCCCTGACGATCGGCATTCGTGAGACATTGCAGGTGCTCATTGCCAATGGCGTCGCACGCGGACCGGATCACTCTGCATCGATTGAACGCCGCCCCATTCCTCACCAATGATCAGCGCGTCGGCACAGCCGCCAGTTTGCCGGCGAGTTCGAACGTGTCGCTGGCGATGAGCCATTCTTCATTGGTGGCGATCACTGCGGCCATCGGCACCAGCGAGGAACTGATGATGCCGGATCGGCCGCCGATCATGCGGTCGTTTTCCTTCACATCGAGTTCGATACCCAGCGGCCCGAGACGGTTCAGCGTTTGCGCCCGGACAAAACACGAGTTCTCGCCGATACCTCCGGTGAAGACCACCGCATCGAGCCGCGGCAGGGCCATGGCCAGTGCGCCGATATAGCGAGCAAGGCGATGCACGAAGACATCAAGCGCGAGGCGGGCGCCCTCATGGCCGTCTTCGGCGGCGGCTTCGAGCGTCCTGCAATCGTTGGACAAGCCGGACAGGCCCAAAAGCCCGCTCTTGCGGTTCAAGAGCGTATCCATCTGATCGATCGAATAGCCGGCCTGGCGCGCGATGTGGAAGATGGCGCCGGCATCGATGTCGCCAGAGCGCGTGCCCATGACCAGACCTTCGAGCGGCGTCAGGCCCATGGTTGTGTCGACACTTCTGCCGTTGTGTACGGCGGTCGCCGAGGCGCCGTTTCCGAGATGGGCGACGACGATGCCGTGATTGTCCGGATCAAGCTCGAGCAGGTCCACCGCCTCTCGGGCAACGAAGCGATGGCTGGTGCCGTGGAAGCCGTAACGCCTGACGCCGGAGCGTTCGTAGAACTCGCCCGGAATGGCATAGCGATAGGCGCACGGTGCCATGGTCGCATGGAAGGCCGTATCGAACACCAGCACATGCGGCACGTCCGGCAGGGCTTCGCGCGCAATGCGGATGCCGAGAATGTTGGCCGGATTGTGCAGCGGCGCCAGATGCGAGATCGCTTCGACACCGGCGATCACCTCGTCGTCGGCCAACATGGAGCCGGTGAAGCGCTCGCCGCCATGGGCCACGCGATGACCGACCGCCGAGACCGAGCCGAGCAACTCCAGTTTCTGCAGCACCTCAAGGATAGCCTCAAGGGCGCGCTTGTGGTCGCCGCCATCGAGTTCGGTGGTGGCCTTGCCGCTGTTCTGCCTGATCGTCAGGCGGCTGTCGGGTTGACCGAGGTTTTCGGCGATGCCCGACAGCACCGGTGCGCGCTCGCCTTCGGCCAGAAGCGCGAACTTGAGCGAGGACGACCCGCAATTGATCACAAGGGTCAGATTTGTGTTGTTCATGTCATCATCCTTGTCGGGCCAAGCCGTCAGTTGCCGTTTGCGGCAGTCCCGGGTGAAATGAATGCAATGGCGACGGCGAGGTCGGTTTCGTAGGAGATCGACAGATGGATGGTGCCACCCTGTTCAACCTCGGTTCCGAGCAGGCGCGCGGTCGGGCGCCCGGCCGGATCGCGGCCGATCTCGATCTGCGGAAAATCAAAGCCGTCCGGCCAGTCATCGAGTTCGAGGGCCTTGAACACGGCTTCCTTGGCCGCGAAAGCCGAGGCGAGAAAGCGGACGGGATCACCAGCCAGCGCGCGGGCACGCTCGGACGGCGTGAAGACCCGGCGCATGAATGCTGTCCCGCTACGATCGAGGATCTCGCGCATTCGGCTGAGTTCAATGACATCGACGCCGATCATCTTGCCCGTCCGATCCGTGCCCATTGCCTCAGGCGCCGTCGCGCGCCGCGACCATCAGCGACGCGCCGACGACATCCTCGACGGTGGCCCCGCGCGACAAATCGCTGACCGGTTTGGCGAAGCCCTGCAGCACCGGACCGTGACTTGCCGCCCCGCACAGGCGCTGGACGAGCTTGGAGCCGATATTGGCGGCGTCGAGATCGGGGAAAATGAGGATGTTGGCGCGGCCGGCGACCTTGCCCGGGTCGTCCATCTTGCGCCGGGCCACGGCATCGACCAGCGCCGCATCCACCTGCAGTTCGCCGTCTATGGCAATGTTCGGTGCAATCGCCTGGGCGCGGGCGGTCGCGTCGACGACCTTGGCGACATGGGAATGATCGGCACTGCCCTTGGTCGAGAAGGACAAAAGCGCGACGCGCGGCTCCCAACCGAACAGGTCGCTGGCGCTTTTCGCCGTGACCACGGCCAGCGCAGCCAGCGCCTCGACATCGGGGTCCGGATTGACGGCCGGATCGGCAAAAACCAATGCGCCACCTTCCCCGCCGGCATAACCGGGGATTTCCATCAAAAAGAAACTTGATGGCGCCGTGACACCTTCGGTGAGACCGATCACCATTTCGGCGATCATCAGCACCTCTTCGGTCGGGTGCGACAGGCCTGCGACCATGCCGTCGGCATCGCCGGCAGCGACCATGGCGGCGGCAAATCCGAGCGGCGGCGCAATGATCCTTTTGGCCGCACCGGCGGGCATGCCGCGCTGCGCCGCGAAGGCATCGATATAGGTTTCGAGGCTTTCGGACGTCTGGGGGTCGACGGTCTTTATGCCAAGCGCCGCCAGTTCACCGTCCGGTGCCTCGCCGATCAGGACCGGGCGCGCCAGACCGTCCCGCGCCAGCGCCATGGCGGCGTCGCGAATGACCGGTTCATTGCCTTCGGGAAAAACGATCGTGCGTTTGTTGGCGCGGGCGCGCGCCTTGAGCGTTTGAAGTGTGTCCATGAATTCTCTCCATGCGTCCGCCGCCGGTGAACCGGCTGGCGACCGCGCAACTTGGGGACTGGGGGCGCACCAGCAGGAGGTGCGCCCCTCCCCCGTCCGTCAGCCTTTGCTTTCGACCAGGGCGATCACCTCGCCCACGGTCTTCGGCTTACGGATCTCGAAATTGCCGAGGTTGATGCCGAGCTGATCCTCGATATGAGCGGCGATCTCCACGCGCCCCACCGACTTGATCCCGAGATCTTCGGCAATGCGTGTGTCCGGCGAGATATCCGACGGTTCGCGCTTTGCCACCTTGGCGATGATCCCGGTGACGTCTTGTGCCATGTCAGTCATTCTGGTCTCCTCAAGCGAGCTTGAAGGCGAGAACCGGCAGGCCTTCGACTTCGAGAATGTCGGCCACGACAGGGACCGGGCCGCCTTCATAGATTTTCTGAAGGTTGGCCGGATCGATATCGACACCGGTGATGATGCCTTCGACGAAGACGCCTTCCTCGAGCTTCACATGGCCATAGGCATAGGGCGCCAGGTCGTTGAAACGCGGGTTCGGCGGAGGCGCCATGGAGTGCGAGATGAACAGTGCCTCGCCACGGCCCGAAAGCTCGATCGGGGTCAGCGGAGAACCGTCGGCACCGGGACCGGCAGCTGCCGGCGGGAAGGTGATCGCACCGTTCTTTTCGCTCTTGAGGCCGACCAGTTTTCCCTGCCTGAGGTTGTCGTAATAGGTCTTGATCATTGAATCAGGCATTTCAGTTGTCTCCCTGCAGAACGAGCGCCGTGCTGATCAGCGCATAGCCGTGGGTGTGAACCACCGCGGTGTGCGGCGGTTTGGCGATCTGCCGGTCACCGGCTTCTCCGCGCATCTGCTTGACGGCTTCATAGGTGTCGGAGCCGGCACTTGCCGCCCAGGCGTGGCCGAAGGCGTGACGCCCGCCATGCGTCGACATCGGACGGTCGCCGTCGAAACGGAGCCGGCCTTCACGGGCATATTCGAGCGCCTTGCCCTGCGGGATGTAACCGGAGGCTTCCGCCGAACACAGGCTCATGATGTGCGTGCAATCGTGGGTATGCAGATACTCGACTTCCTCCGGATGGACGCCCGACATTTCGTAGGCGTTGGCGAAGGCCACGTTGTCGATCGGCAGATCGGTGGGATCTTCGCCGACCCAGGGCAGATCCATGGCGGAAATGCCGAAACCCTTGACCTGGATCGGTTTGGACGCGTCGCGATTGGCTTCCGAACCGCGGCCAATAACCATGGCCGACGCGCCGTCCGCCGGCGTGACAACACTGTAAAGACGGCTCGGCCAGGCAACATGCGGGTTGTAGCGGGACGTCCAGAACTCCCACATGTCGTTGAAACCGAGAGCCTTGGCTTCGTCGTCGAGCGTCTGCTGACGGATTGCCTTGGCATTCATCGAGCCGTGCAGACGGCGGGTTCGGCACAGTTCGAGCATGCCGCGGTCATAGTCCTCGATGGATATGCCGTACTTGCGGCAATAGCCCTCGGCAAAAAAGGCGTTGCCGACCGGGAAGATGTCGTAGCCCTGCGGCACCGAATAGGCCTGGTTGACGCATTGGTCGGTCCACAGCCACATGGTCTCGGACGGGATGATGTCGCGCTCGTAGGGGCTGCCGTTTTTGGGACTGCTGCTGGTGCATTCCAGACCAACGACCAGAACGCGGTCGAAGGCACCAGAGGCGACGCTCATCGAGGCCAGCGAGGCCGCGACGTTGGTGGTCGAACAGGCCGCATCGATGTGGACGCCGGCCTTCAGCGTGGTGCCCAGCCAGTTGGCGAGCTGGCTGTAGGTCGCCGGCAGCTGGCTCATCTGCATGGTGACATTGCCGATATAGACGGCATCGACGTCCGCGGCGGTCAGGCCGGCATCGTCAAGCGCCTCCCTCGCGGCCTTTGCGGCCAGTTCCTGCAGCGTCAACCCCTTGATTTCCGGGGTTTCCATCAGATTACCGAAACGCGTGCAGCCCACCCCGAGAATGTGGACGGGTTCTCTCAATCGCTTTGACACTTGTGTCTCCTTTCGAGCCGATCCGGAGGCGTTTCGGAAAGTCGCATTGCCCGCCTTCCAGCCTCGGCTTAGGCTGGACCATAAAATTGGAGGACCAGGACATCTTGTCTTGGGGCGAACAAAGGTTTGTCGGACAGTGCAAGAACACACCAACGTCGTGCGCCGGAGCAGCAAGCTCGCGTCGCAGAGCTGGGATCTTCACCAGACCCGGCCGTCAGAGCGATTCGATCTGTGGCAGCGGGCGATAAACGCCTCGCACTACACATGCCGGCTCGATGACAAGACGCCGGCCAATTTCAACGCCGGCATCACCGCAACCGCGATCAGCGACATTCGTCTTGTCAAATGCAGTTGCGACCCCTGCCGCGGGGGACGTAGCGGCAACGAGATCACGCTGGATCGCAAGAACTTCTTCGGCCTCTTGCTGATCGAACAGGGATGCAACGAGATCGTCATCGACTCGCGAACATCACGGGTCGAACCCGGCATGGCGCTGTTATGGGACTCTTCTGCGCCGATCCGGTTCCGCCTTCTGTCACCGATCCGCAAACACACCGTTTTTCTCGAGCAGGACCGGCTCCTCCGCGCCTTTCCGAATGCGCATGACCGGCTCGGCACCGTGCTTGACTGGCGGTATGGTATTGGCGCGCTTGCCAGCTCGCATATTCGGGCTTTGTCGGACCAGGCCAATCATATCGACGCGGTCCGGGGGCCGGCGACGGCCGAAATGCTGCTGCATCTGATCTCGGCCGCTCTTGAGGGGACTGGGACTGAGGAAAGGCCGAGCGCTGCGAATACCTGCCTGCTGGCCCGCGCCGATGCCCATGTCGCAGCACATCTCGATAACCCGGAGCTTGGTCCGCTCTCAATTGCCGAAGCACTCGGCATTTCGGTGCGCACGCTTCACAAGCTCTACGCACAGCGCAACACGACCGTCTCGCGCCGCATTCTCGAGCGTCGGCTGGAGCGTTGCCGGAGCGACCTGATCATAGACCCGAACGCGAGCATAACCGAGATAGCGTTCCGCTGGGGCTTCAAGGACACGGCACATTTCAGTCACGCCTTCCGCCGCCAGTACAGCGAAACTGCGCGAGCCTATCGCAACAAGCACCAAGCCATCCGAACGTAACAAGGCGCAAAGCGATCCGGAACTGCAGGCGCCAGTGCGAAGCTCAAACCAAGGTGCCCGGCGGCAAGAAACGCGGGCACCTGAAAGTGACCTGAGCCCCCGGATTGCCTCCAGATTTTGCTAGTGTCCGTCACGATCAGGAGACGGACGGATGAAGCGTTCACGGCACGCGGAAGAACAGGTCACAGGCGTGCTGAAGGAGCAGAAAGCAGGGATGCTGGCAACGAGCATGCGTCAGTCAATAGGAGCAGGCCAAAGACAACTGCCCCTGGCCTGCTTATTCTCAACCGGTCTTCGTCGCGTCCGAGTGGCTAGAAGGACTGCGCCACATGTGCTCCAAATGTGTGGTCCAGATTGCCGGCTCCGCCATAGGTGAACTCATAATCGAGATCGATGGCAAGGCCGCCATAAAAGCGGTTCTTCAGCGACAAACCCAGCGACAGCGCATCAACCATGTCGGGATCCGTCTCAATCGTGTCGGTATAGCTGGCGCCGCCTGCATCCCCGACGCGACCTTGCGAGGCATCCGCAAAATCATGCGCATACTCAAAGCGAATGCCCGGTGTCATGTCGCCCCATTCCTGTTGGATGACCCGTTCGATCTGGATGCCGAAAACGCCTGAGAGGCTGTTCAGCGTTTGATCGGAATACCGATAATTGGCAGAAGATCCGGTTTCCTCATATCCGTTCAGCCAGGATCTCGCGAACTCTATGCCGCCATAAGGGGCAATGCGGGTGGCATCGTTGCTGAACTCGTAGGTTGCCGTTAGCGAACCGAAGATCTGAGATCCGGTCCGGTCACCTGTGGCGAAGTCACCCGCAGACACATAACGCTTCGTATCGAAGTTGAGCGCAGCACCTCCAAGCAGACCGTCGATAAAGAAGTCGTCGATCATCTCATAGCTGGCATAGGCCGCACCCGTGTAGGCGTAGGTCTTGTTCTTTGTGCCATTGGAGCCGATATCAGACACTTGGCGGCCCAAACCAAATCCAAGACCGGCAATGAGCTTGTCGGTAAACCGATAGTCGCCCCCGAAGCTGATGCCCACGGCGGTGTAATCGAGGTCCAGCGCGCCATCCGAGCGGGAGCCAATCGTGAGCGCTCCATCGGACCAGATCGCGAACGGTCTGCTGTAATCGACAACTTCGGGCGGCTCATCGCCATCCCGTTCATCATGGTCTGCAAGCGCGTTGGCCTGTCCAGCCGCACTGTTTTGCGCGGTCCTCGCCTCCGCAGCCGATTGCAGCATGGAAGCGTAACCGAGCAGCTCCGAGCTGCCCAATCCGGCAATCGGCGTGTTAATGGAAATGCCCAGGGGTGAACCGCGACGGGCGCTTTCACTGTGCAGATGCGTCAAGCGATTGCGGAAATTGGTGATCTGAACATCCGTCAACTGCTGGGCCGTTTTGACCTGATCATTGACCAGAGCCTTCGTTTCCACATCCAGTCCATCACCACTCGATGGGGCATTGGGATTGACGCCATCACTGATCGAGACCTTGAAATTGACTGTAGAGCCGTAATAATTGTCGCCGCACAGATGAGGAGGATCGGCGAACCTCAAGATCACGCGACCAAGCATCTCGCCGTTATGGGCTGTGCTGGGCACAGAAATGGTGCTGGCAAAAGTCGATAGGCCCTTAAACGTCTTGTTACCAGAATAGACCAGCTCGCCGGGATCAGCGACATCACCATCCTGATTCAAATCGAGCCATATACTTACGAATTGATGTGCTAAACTACTGCCGGACGATACGACATCGACTTCGACGGGATAGGAAGAACCCGGCGACAGAGTTACGAGGCTTGAGCCGGTGGCGTCGTGAACGTCGGTTTCTGCCGGAACGATTATTTCATTCGAGTTGATCTGAACTCTGGAAACCCACTCAATTGAGCTATCTGACTCAGCATCACACAAGGACGCCAGAGCCTGTTGTGGTATGAGAACGGCCATAACACTGCCCGCAAGTGCCATGCCGGCGCGTGCAATTTTTGACTTCAAACCCCTGGTCGGCGCCATTTGCGAAAGCCTGTCTGCTGGCGTGGTGAGAAGCCTCCCCGACGCAAATGCCCCACCAAGCTTACCGTCATGCAAAGCAATAGCCTTCCACACCCTCGTGCGGAAAACTCGAACCCTACCCATGTTAACGCCCTCAAATACCGAACTTATTTTTCTTCAGGCAATGAAGCATAGCGATTCCTGGGCATGCAATTTCTTTCTGCTATCGCCCCTCAATCCGGGACAAAATCACGCAGATTGCGCGAACTGAGCTGCAGCCGGTTTGATAGGCGAGTAGCGCCGAGCTCATGAAGTTTTGGTCATGCCGCTATTGTCCTGATGACGGACATCTGCTTCCGGAAACGGCTTGTCCGAGGAACCCGCCATGCGACTGAACGCCCACTATCCCGTTACCGACACTGGAAGCTCCCGGTTCCAACACCGACCGGAGGACCGCCACATTGCCTAAACTTGCGCCCCAAAAAGGCGAACGAGGTGATCTGCAAATGCCCGGACACGGGGCACCATGTCGGCCCGGCTCGGGAAGGTCAGATTCAGGCGTGTCGTGGCGCGAATGGCATGATCGAGAAGCGTGACAACCCGTTTTTCCCTGATCTGTTCGTCGAACATACCTTTGGGAAGCAGCGCCGTACCGGAGCCGTTCAGAACCAGATCGCGGGTCAACAGATGATTGTCACTGGCGATGAAACCATCGGGCAACCTGATGCCGCCGAGAACGGTCTGCTCCAGCAAGGATCTCAGCCCCGGCATTGGTGAGATGAAGTCCCGGATATCCCCGACGGTTTGAGGCGTGCCATTCTTTCGGACCCATTCGACACTTGCGTAAAACCGCCAGGCGACATCCTGCAGGCGTCGTTCCACCCGGTCCAGACCGCCGCGCTCGCCGATCCGCATGGCGATGTCGACATTGTCCCCGACCATATCCAGTGAGGTATTGGTCAGCATGATCTCCAAGCGAACGCCGGGATGAAGGTTTCGAAACTGTGTCACCGCCGTTGCCAGAAACTCGGTCGGGAAATCAACGGGCGCCGTCAGCCGGATCAATCCGCTCAGTGTCCCCGTCCTGTTGCGGACAGAATCCAGAGCAGTGGTCAAAGCAGTCAGCTCATCTCCGGCCTGTTCGAACAGCTCGCGCCCCTCATCCGTCAAGGACAGAGAGCGGGTTGAACGTTTGAGAAGGCGCGTCCCCAGAGACGCCTCCAGATTTCGGACATGAAGACTGACTGTTGAACGCGGCATCCCGAGGCGTTCGGCTGCGGAGGAGAAGCTTCCGGCGCGAACGACCTCGACAAATGTCAGCAGTGGATCGAGTTTGATCATTGTGCAGAAAAATGCCCAATCATGACAGAAAATAACCACTAATCTGAACAATTCTTGTCGTCTAGCCTGGGGCAGCAAAACAAGGAGATTTGCCATCCCCCCCATTATCGAACCTTGCCCACCTGTCAGTGGCGTGCTCCCCTCTGTCGGCAAGGCGCGCTTTTCCGGTATCGACGCGGATGTGCTTGTTGGCGGCGATACGGCCCCGTTCACCGTCATGGAGTTGACGGTTGCACCGGGAATGGGAGCACCGGCGCACATCTCCTTCCACGAGGACAAAATATTCCATGTAGCCGCGGGGGCGTTTCTCTTTTTGGTGGGAGAAGATCGACTGACTGTCGAAGCCGGCGCACATGTCTATGTCGCTCAGGGCGTCATACATGGTTTCTCCACCCTTGGTAAAAGCCCGGCGAGGATGACGCTGGTTTCCACGCCTGCTCACCATGAGCGCTTCTTTCTGGCGCTATCGGAATTGACCGAGCCGCATGATCCTCAAGAGGTCGCGGCAGTCTGCGCGGCGTTTGATCAGGCGATCGTCGGTCCGGTCATCTCGCCTTAGCCAGCTTCACAATGACAGGTCGGGCGGACGGAATGACGAGATGTTGCGCACCGATCCCGGCGAGGGTGTTTGTGAATTCCGCTGATAGGTCAGGATCCTGATTGGGGCCGCCAATACGCGCCCTCTCGCCATGGTGGTGGCGAGGATCATTAGCGTTGCCGTGCGGGGGGTAGCAACGCCCACCGTGAACATAATCAGAACGGCAATCAGGTCGGCCGGTGCTGCCAAATGGTATTAATGATCATGCGTTTGGCTTTCGGTCGCGGCCAATAACCGCTCCGTGCGCGCCTCGATGGCGCGAATGACCGAAATCATGTCCTCTTCCGCAAACCCCAGAGCTTGGGTCTCACTGTAAAGGGCCAAACAAGCATCCATTAGCGGGGATGCAAGCCCGGCATCGCGGGCGGCCTCGACCACGAGACTGGCGTTCTTGAGCACATCCGAAATACCGGCCTGACGGGTGAAATCACGGCGCAGGAGCTTTGCGATTTTGATCTCGGAGACCTCGCTCGCCATCGGTCCCGCATTCACGATGTCGGTGAAAAGGTTCATGTTGAGCCCGTGCTGCACGGCGAAATGGGCAGCCTCGGCAAGCCCGGTCACCAGGGTGATCAGGAAGGTGTTGACCGCGAGCTTCATGTTGAGCGCACCCGGTACGGCGCCGCAGCCGAATATTTCCTTGCAGACAGGCGCAAGGATCGGCCGCAGGCGCGCGACACTCTCCGGATCGCCCGCCAACATGCCGATCAATTGCCCCGCCTCAGCCGGCTTGCGCGAGCCTGAGACCGGGGCTTCGACATAGCATCCCCCCGCGGCGCGAATGTCATCGGACAGGCGTCTCGAATAGTTCGCCGATGTCGTACCCATGCAAACGATGGTTCGGCCGGCAACACGCAATTTGAAATCGGGTTCATGACGGCAAAGAACTGCATCGGTCGCATCGCCATGTTCCAGCATGAGGATAATCGTCTGACACCTCGCGAACACCTCGTCCGCGTTGGAAGCAACCATCGCGCCGGCCTCGGCCAGCGGCGCGCAACGACTGGTTGTTCGGTTCCAGACGACAAGTGGCGTACCCGCGCGGACGATGTTCAGCGCCATCGGTGCGCCCATGGTGCCGAGTCCGATGAAACCGACTGGCGAATTCTCCAACATATACGCCTTCCCCATCGTTTCTGCGGCAAGTCTATGCGCCACCACGCCTTCGGAAAAACGAATGTTTGTGGATCGTGACTTCAGAAAATCGGATATGTCATCATTCGCCTTTCCGGCGATTGACAAAGCTCCGGGTCAGACGCAGTCTTCGCACATTCACCCGGGGGGTCCCGACAAGGGGCTGAGATTCTGATAGCCGGTCCGGCAGGTCCGAGCAGCGCAGTGACCCGATGAACCTGATCCAGTTCATACTGGCGTAGGGATGGTGCACCTGCTGCGGCCACGGCCGATTTGCCCTGAAGCAATTCACGCAGCCCCTCTCCATTCATTACGGCGAACTGGGTCTCCAACGCATCGAGCACTGGAGGCTCCGACCCATGAAAGATCTGTCCCCGACCGTCACCACAGGTCCCCTGCCCGCTTCACGCCGTGTCTGGCATGCGGGCACTCTCAACCCCGATATCCGCGTGCCCATGCGCGAGATCGACCTGCACCCCACGGCAGGCGAAGACCCCGTCACCATCTATGACAGCTCCGGCCCCTACACCGACCCGGAAGCCAAGATCGCCATAGAATGCGGACTTGTGCGAGTGCGCGACGCGTGGGTCGCAGCGCGCAACGACACCGAGCATTATCTGGGTCGGCATGTGAAGCCCGAGGACAATGGCTTTGCCGAGGGCACGCGTTTGACGCCCGAATTCCCGGTGCGTCACGAACCACGGCGCGCCAAGAATGGCCGTGCCGTCACCCAGATGGCCTATGCAAGGGCCGGCATCGTCACGCCGGAAATGGAATTCGTCGCCATCCGCGAAAATCTCGGCCGGCAGGCGGCGAAGCAGGCGCTTGAACGCGATGGGGAGGCCTTCGGCGCAGAGATCCCCGATTTCATCACTCCCGAATTCGTGCGCGACGAGGTGGCGAAAGGGCGGGCGATCATACCGGCCAATATCAACCACCCCGAAGCCGAACCGATGGCGATCGGTCGCAATTTCCTGGTCAAGATCAACGCCAATATCGGCAATTCGGCGGTGACCTCGTCAATGGCCGAGGAGGTGGAAAAGATGGTCTGGGCCATCCGCTGGGGCGCCGACACGGTCATGGACCTGTCGACCGGCCGCAACATCCACAACATCCGCGACTGGATCATCCGCAATTCGCCCGTGCCCATCGGCACGGTGCCGCTCTATCAGGCGCTTGAAAAGGTCGGCGGCATTGCCGAGGATCTTTCCTGGGAGGTCTTCCGCGACACGCTGATCGAACAGGCCGAACAGGGCGTCGATTATTTCACCATCCATGCTGGCCTCAGGTTGCACATGATCCCGATGACGGTCGGCCGGGTGACGGGCATCGTCTCGCGCGGCGGCTCTATCATGGCCAAGTGGTGCCTCCATCACCACCGCGAAAGCTTCCTTTACGAGCATTTCGACGAGATCTGCGACATTGCCCGCGCCTATGACGTCAGCTTCTCGCTTGGCGACGGGCTACGCCCCGGTTCCATCGCCGACGCCAATGATGAGGCGCAGTTCGCCGAACTGGAAACGCTGGGGGAACTGACGCAGATCGCCTGGGCCAAGGACTGCCAGGTGATGATCGAGGGTCCCGGTCATGTGCCGATGCACAAGATCAAGGCCAACATGGACAAACAGCTCACGGTCTGCGGCGAGGCGCCGTTCTACACGCTCGGACCGCTGACGACCGATATTGCACCGGGCTATGACCACATCACATCGGGCATCGGCGCGGCGATGATCGGCTGGTTCGGCACGGCGATGCTTTGTTACGTGACGCCCAAGGAGCATCTCGGTCTGCCCGACCGTGACGACGTCAAGGTGGGCGTGATCACCTACAAGATTGCCGCCCATGCCGCCGATCTCGCCAAGGGCCACCCGGCGGCGCAGATCCGCGACGACGCACTCTCCCGGGCCCGTTTCGAGTTTCGCTGGGAAGACCAGTTCAACCTGTCGCTCGACCCCGATACGGCACGCACGATGCACGACGAAACCTTGCCGAAGGAAGCGCACAAGGTGGCGCATTTCTGTTCGATGTGCGGGCCGAAATTCTGCTCGATGCGCATCAGTCACGACATTCGTGCCGAAGCCCAGAAGGAGGGCATGGCGAAAATGGCGGAGAAGTTCCGCGAGGGCGGCGAACTCTACATGCCGCTGGAGGACGCACGATGAGCGCAACGCCGGGCACCCTTCTTGCCGCCCTCAGAGCCAATCCGCCGCTGGTGCAATGCATCACCAATTACGTGGCGATGAACATTGCCGCCAACGTGCTGCTGGCCGCTGGTGCCAGCCCAGCCATGGTCTCGGACGCCGAGGAATCGGGGGAATTCGCAGGCATTGCCGGGGCGTTGACGGTCAATATCGGCACGCTCTCCGATCCTTTTGTTGACGGAATGCGCGCCGCCATCGCCGGTGCACAGGCAGCCGAGCGCCCCTGGGTACTCGACCCGGTGGCCTGTCAGGCAACCGGCTATCGTCGCCGGGTCACGACGGAACTGATCGGACTGCACCCGACGATCATTCGCGGCAACGCATCGGAAATCCTGGCGCTGGCCGGCGAGGCCAGCCGGGGCCAGGGCGTTGACGGACGCGACGCTGTCGAGGTTGCAGAGGATGGCGCGTGCCGGTTGGCCAAGCAAAGCGGCAGCGTCGTCGCGGTCACCGGCGCAGAGGACTTCGTCACCGACGGTGCCCGTGCCGTGCGGATCGCGGGTGGATCGCCATGGATGCCGATGAACACGGCGCTGGGCTGTTCGCTGACCTGCCTATGCGGTGCCTATGCGGCGGTAGCGGATGATGCGTTCGAGGCTGTCGTCGGGGCGCTCGCCCATTTCGCCGTCGCCGGCACCCGCGCGCACAAGGGAGCAGAGGGGCCAGGGAGTTTTGCACCACGGTTTCTCGATGCGCTTCATGCGGTGACGCCCGACATACTGGATGGCGAGGCGGAGATTCACCTTGTGGACGAGGCCCTTGCATGAAGGACTTCGACCTTTCGGTCTATCTCGTTCTCGATCCCGGCCTTTGTGCCGGGATCGGCATGGTGGAGACGGCTCGCGCGGCCGTAGCCGGCGGCGCGACCATGGTGCAATTACGCGACAAGCAGGCCGACACCGAACGCCTGATCGAAACGGGACGCGCCCTGAAGGCGGCGCTTGCCGGCACGAACGCGAAACTGATCGTCAATGACGATGTGGCGGCCGCCGTCGCCATCGGCGCGGACGGCGTCCACATCGGACAGGGCGACACAGAGGTTGCGGCGGCACGCGCCCGGATCGGCACGAATGCGATCCTTGGTCTCAGCGTCGAAACACCAGAACTGGCGTCAGCTGTCGATCCCGCGCTGGTGGACTACGTCGGCGCCGGACCGGTCTTTGCCACACCGACCAAACGCGATCACAAACAGCCGGTCGGGTTCGACGGTCTTGCCGCACAGATCGCGGAGAGCCGGGTTCCCGCCGTCGCCATTGGCGGGCTCAAGGCGCACCATATCGCGCTGGCGTTGGCAGCAGGTGCCGCTGGCGTCGCCGTGGTTTCGGCCATTTGCGGCCAACCCGATCCAGAGGCAGCGGCACACCTGCTGCGGGCCAAGATCAGGGCGCTGTCTCTTTAGGTGATCAGCAGGCCGGGCGGTCAAGCCGCCCGGCCCGGTCGTCAGGCCTTCCACTCGAGACGCGCGTTTTCGAAGGGAAGGTCCAGGTCGTCGGTCTGGCGGCGCGAGACCTCCCGGAAGCCGAGCCCGATGTAGAACCGCATCGCGTTTTCGTTACGGGTATAGACTTCCAGACATAGCTCTCCGGTCCGCTCCATCGCCAGCTCCATCAGCTTACCACCGACGCCCCGCCCCTGTTGGCTGGGAGCGACGAAAATGCCGCCGACAAATGTTCCGAGCAGGCTGATGAAGCCGATGGGCACGCCGTCGCGGCAGGCAACCCAGGTTTCCGAATTGGGAAGGTAGTGTTCCTCGATCAGCTTTCGCTGCGCGAGCAGGCGCGTCCTGCCCATGAAAGGGTGTGCCGTGAGTGAGGCGTCAAACCAGATGGTCGACAGCGGTTCGATATCCGTCGCCTCGTCGAAAGGCCGGATCACAAGATCGGGGGTCTGCATGAGAACTCCACAAAAAAAGAATATGCGAAAAGGTCCGGCACCGATGTGCCGGGTTAAGCCGCTAAAAGCGGTCCAAACCAACAAAGCCTCTGCGCATAAATCTCCTTTCGACGATCATCGATATCTATGCGCAAGCGCCCCAGATGGCAAGGCAGGCTTCGGGGGCTCAGGCCGATGGCCACAGACGATGAAAATGATGCACCGGTCCGTGCCCGTGCCCAACATCTAGCGCACCGCTTGCCGCCAGAGCGTCCTGAAGGAATGCCTTGGCTTCGCGCACGCCTTGTACCATGCCGCGAGATGGCAGCAGCGCGGCTATGGCGGAAGAAAGCGTGCAGCCTGTTCCGTGATCGTTGCGGGTCATGATGCGGGGCGCGGAAAGCGTGATGGTGTCGCCATGACCATGCAGAAAGTCGGTGCTTTCGGCGCTGCTCTGTAGATGGCCACCTTTCAGCAACACCCATTCGGAGCCCAGAGCCTCTAGATCGGGCAGCACCGCGCGCATGGCCTCAGCCGTCCAGTCGATCTCCCGCGTCAGCAGAACAGCTGCTTCCGGCAGATTGGGGGTGATGAGCGTTGCCAACGGCACAAGCAGTTCTCGCACCGCAACGGTCGCATTCTCATCGATCAGCGCATGCCCGCTCGTCGCCATCATGACTGGGTCGAGCACGATGTTGCGCGCCCCATGGTGGCGCAGACGATCGGCAATTGTTTCGGCAATCCGGGCGTTGGCGATCATCCCGATCTTGACCGCATCGATCCGCACATCCTCGAAGACGGCATCGATCTGGTCGCCGACAAATGCCGGTTCCAGCGCAACATGGGAACGCACGCCTTGCGTGTTCTGCGCGACCACGGCGGTGATCACCGACGTGGCATAGGTCCCCAATGCCGAAAACGTCTTGATGTCAGCCTGTATGCCGGCGCCACCGGATGGGTCGGTTCCGGCGATGGTCAGGACATTGGCGATCATGGCCGCATCTCGCTCATCAACTCGGCCGCCTGCCGCGCAACGTCTGCGACGTCGCGGCTGAGGACCAGATCGAAGCTGTCGAGTTCGGCAAGTCGTATCCATCGCGCTTCGAGTGCATCGTCGGCGGCGACCGGATCGCCGGATGTCCACCGGCACAGTACGGCGATCAATATGAAATGATGGCGCAGCCCGCCGGTCTCATCCCGGTCGAACGCGTCGAGGGCGGTGAAGACGCTGAGCGCCTCGGCCATTACGCCGGTCTCTTCACGCAGTTCGCGCAAGGCGGCATCGACGATCGTCTCACCCTGTTCGATTTTGCCGCCCGGAAACCCCCATTTCCCGGCATCGGGTGGATTGGCCCGGCGGACCAGCAGCACCTCGTCGTCCCGTATCACCGCGGCAATCGTTGCCGCGATGGGACGTACGAATGGGCGGGTGGAGAGAAGTGTCGACATGGCGGCCCTCGATATGAAGGCCGGCAAAGGAGAGAGCGGTGATCCCGTTCCTTCGCCGGCATGACCCGGATCAGGTTCAAAGGGTCACTGTGCTGCCACTTGGCCAACAGAGTCTCAGCCCCTTGGCGGGGCACCCCTCGGTAGGAGGACCATAGCAGTCACGCGCTGGTGGCGCAGCAGCAAATTCAGCACACTCACGCTCAAGCCGCTGCGATCTGATCGATGGTCTGGCGACGCAGTGCATCGCACAGGTCTTGCGCCGCAGGCGAGGCATTCTGTGATCTGAGCAATCTGAGTTCGATGGCGGGAAGTTTGGGAAGCCCGAATCCTTCGCCAGCGCACCTAATGTCGGCGGGCAGTCCATGCGCGGTGCGCACGGCAATTCCCAATTTCGAGCGCAGCGCCCCCCAGATACCGGGCAAGCTTGGCGTGGTCACCGCGGCGCGCCAGCGTTTGTCCGCCCGGTCGAGCGCACCAAGGGCTGCCTGCCGAAACAGGCAAGGATGATCGAACAGGACCAGTGGAACCCGCTCGTCCTCTGTTCGGCCGCCGAAGTCTTCATGCACCAGCCATCGCATGGGCAAGCTGCATAAAAGCTCACCCTCACCCCCGCTGCCTTCCGGAAAAAAGACGATTGCACCATCGAGTCGCCCGGCACGGACCTCTTCGCCCAGCATGTGATTGGGGCCGGCGCGAACCTCGACATGAACGCCCGGATGATCGCGGGCATAGTCCGACAGCGTGGCCGGCATGACGTCGTCGAAGAAATCCTGCGGCAGGCCGAGGCGCACGGTCTCGGAGGACACGGCCGCGCCCAGTGAACGCGCGGCTTCGTCGTTGAGAGCAACGATCTGCCGCGCGTAAGCGGCCAGAAGCTCGCCGGCTTCGGTCGGAACCAGCCCCCTGCCCTTGCGGACAAAAAGCTGTGTGCCGGCCTGCTGCTCGAGCTTCTTGAGCTGCATGCTGATGGCCGATTGCGAACGTCCGAGTTCGACCGCTGCGCGGGCAAAACTGCGCAGCTCGATGCCAGCCAGAACCGCACGAAGCGCATCGATGTCAAAGGTCGGATTCACTTCATGATTCCTGAAGTCAGAGTTCAAATATATTTGCTATTCGAAATTTTAGGGCGTGGCTAGTTTCGGGGTCAATCCCGGCGCGTGGCTTGCCGACAGGCGTTCGGTTGTGGCGAACTTGAAAACAGGCATCATGCCGGCGGGCAAGACAACAACGTCAGGAGATGAGTGTGACGCGGCAGCGAACGGCTCCAGCACCGGCTCAGTTCCATGGTGAATGAGCTTTTGCTGCTCTGGTTGGCAGCATTTCCGCTGATGGGCAGTCCCGGGCCCGCGACCATGAGCCTTGCCGGGCTCGGCGCGGCCTTCGGATTTCGCGCGAGCATCGGCTATCTGGGTGGCATCATCGCCGGCACGACCATCGTCCTTTTGATGATCGCGACAGGTGTCACGGCGCTTGTGCTTGCGCAGCCGGTCCTTTTGACGGTGCTAACGGTCGGCGCGGGTCTCTATATTCTTTATCTCGCCTGGAAGATCGCCACGGCGCCCGTCGGTCCGCTCTCCCTGCGCTCGGAACAGGCACCGGCATTCGTGCCGGGCTTCACTCTGGCCATTGCCAATCCCAAAGCCTTTGCCGCAATCGGAGCGGTCTATTCGAGCCACACATTGGTTATGGACGATCTGATGGTCGATGCCGTCTATAAACTGGTGGCACTGGCGCTTGTCATTGTGATCGTCAACACGGTCTGGCTCGCCTTTGGCGCAACTTTCTCAAGGCTTCTGACAAACCCTGTGGCCGGACGCGTGGCCAACATCACCTTCGCCCTCATGCTGGTGGTGTCGGTGGGCCTGGCGCTGTTCGCCTGACGGCGTCCAGCGATTTCCGATTCACAAACCGGGACCAGTGACGCGCCTAACCCTTTCTCATTGCACGGTATTGCAGCGGCGACAGGTCGTAGATGCGGCGGAAGGTACGCGAAAAATAGAACGGGTCCTCGAAGCCGAGATCGGCGGCGATGGTCTTGATCGGCATGCTGGTGGAATCGAGCAGGAAGCAAGCCTGCTGCATCTTCAGCCGCGTGAAGTAGTCGAGCACCGGAAAACCCGTGCGCTTCTTGAAGATGGCGGCGAAGTGCGAACAGGAAAGGTTCACGCCACTCGCCAGCTCCTCGATGCTGAGCGTCTCGCCGAGACTGTTGTGCATGCGATCGATCACACGCTCGATGCGTTCGTCGATGCCGGTATCGTTGTTGGGTTGACGGTGCCGATTGACAACCAGATGGGCGATGAGCTCGCCGAGCGCCATCGACGACTGCAACAGGTTGTCGGCGCTGTAGCCGCGCCCAAGGATGGACAGGATGCGCTCGAACAGCGAGGCCAGCGCCGGATCCTTGCCGACAAACAGCACCGGATCGTCCGACTCCAGTTCGAGGAGACGCAACAAGATTTCGGCCTTGCAGCCGCTGACATGCACCCAGAAGATCGACCATGGCTTGTCGGCGTCGGCGCCATAGGCGTGAACCGAGCCAGCCGGAAGAAGCACCATGTGTCCCGCACGGATTGGAATGGTGTCACCGTCTCCGAGACGCGCCCAGCCCTCGCCTTCCGCGCAGTAGATGATGATGGCCTGAGAGATCGGTTTCTTGCGTTCGACAAAGTGCCAGCGGGCATTGGGGAAATGGCCGACATCGCTGGGCATGAAATCGACGAGCGGGCTTCCTGACAGCCAGGAGGCAACGATACGGCGTGGCAGGACCACCAGCCGCTGGCCGGGGAATCCTTCCCTGATCCTGCGTGTCGTCGCGCTCATGTCTGTGGTGCGCCCCCCGAGCTCTTGATCGGCGATATCAGAGAATCGTCTATGCTGTCCATCGTTTCACATATTCTGCTGTCGCCCGATCGCCCTTAGCATCCCCAGCAACAACGCCTGAACAGGGTGGAAGTGCGAGCGGAGGAACACTGGCGATGGGTGCGCAAGGGAGCGACAGGCCGCAGGCAACAGCCTCCGGCCCGGGCAAGGTCAGAGTGTGGTCCGAGCCGCTGGTGCTCCCGACCTATGAACCCGCGCCGGCCGAACGCAATCCGATCTTTCTGGAAAAGCGTGTCTTCCAGGGTTCGAGCGGCCGGGTCTATCCCCTGCCGTTCATAGACCGCATCGCTGCAGAACCGGTCATGCGCGCCTGGCAGGCCGTGCAGATCGAGAACGATTTTCTCAAGGTGACCGTGCTGCCCGAACTCGGGGGGCGTATCCATTCGGCGACCGACAAGATCAACGGCTATGACTTCGTCTACCGCAATCCCGTCATAAAGCCTGCGCTGGTCGGCCTCGCCGGACCATGGCTATCGGGCGGCATCGAGTTCAACTGGCCCCAGCACCACCGCCCCAGCACCTATATGCCGGTTGAACACACCATCGAAGAGGCGGAGGACGGCTCTTGCACCGTCTGGCTCAGCGAGCACGAGCCGATGAACCGCATGAAGGGCATGCATGGCGTCTGCCTTCACCCGGACAAGGCCTATATCGAACTGCGCGTAAGGCTCTACAACCGCACCGCACTCACCCAAACCTTCATGTGGTGGGCGAACGTCGCAGTCGACGTACACGAGCGCTACCAGAGCTTTTTCCCGGAAGACGTCACCTATGTCGCCGACCACGCCAAGCGGGCGATGAGCGCGTTTCCGCTCTGTCAGGGGCACTATTACGGTGTCGACTATGGCGAGCGCAGCAAAACGGGCGTGCCCGCCTCGGAGCAACCGCCGCTATTCCGTCCGACGGGCGAAGCGCCGGCAAACGATTTGCGCTGGTACACCAACATCCCGGTCCCCACGAGCTACATGTGCGTGAACAGTCGTCACGATTTCTTCGGCGGCTACGATCATGCAGCAAACGCCGGGTTGGTGCATGTGGCAAACCATCATATCTCGCCGGGAAAGAAGCAGTGGACCTGGGGCAATCACGAATTCGGTTATGCCTGGGACCGCAACCTGACCGACCCCGACGAGAACGGCGTCCATCGCCCTTATTTCGAGCTGATGGCCGGGGTCTATACCGACAACCAGCCGGACTTTTCCTTCATCGCGCCGGGAGAGACAAAGAGCTTCTCGCAGTTCTGGTATCCAATCCACGACATCGGCCCGGTGCATGAGGCAAATACCGAGGCTGCCGTCAGCCTGGTCGTCGACGGCCCGGATGCCGTTGTCGGCGTTCATGCGCTTGGCCAACTGCCCGGCGCAACCATCCGGTTGTCTCGCGGGAACGCGTGTATAAACGAGTGGCACTGCGACATCGATCCGGCGACACCAGTATCGAAGCGCGTCGCACTGCCGGCAGGCACATTGCCCGGCGAGCTGATCCTGACGATACGGGATACCAGTGGGCGGGAGATCCTTCGTCACCAACCCTACGTGGCAAGCGAGGACGAAACGCCGCCGGAATCGGCCACCGAACCACCACCACCATCCGAGATCGACAGTGTCGAGGAACTGTTCCTGACCGGCCTGCATCTGGCCCAGTACCGCCATGCCACACGGCGACCGGAACTGTACTGGCGCGAGGCGCTCGAACGGGATCCGCTCGACAGCCGCTCCAATAACGCCATGGGGTTGCATCATCTAAGGCGCGCTGAGTTCGCCGAAGCCGAATCCTGTTTCCGCAACGCCATCGCACGGCTACGCCGGCGCAATCCCAACCCTTACGACGGCGAGCCCTTTTACAATCTCGGCGTCGTCCTGCGCCATCTTGGCCGCTTGGACGAAGCCTATGACGCCATCTTCAAAGCCACATGGAACGCCGCCTGGCGCGCGCCGGGCTACCATGCGCTGGCTGAAATCGCTGCCTCTCGTGGTGATTGGCTGATGGCGCTCGAGCATGTCGAGGACAGCCTGCGGTTCGATACCGAGAACCTGCGCGCCCGCAATCTCAAGGCGATCTGCCTCAGCCGGCTCGGCGCCGACGATGCCGCCGACGCTCTGCTGGACGAGACTCTGAAAAAGGATCCTCTCGATGTCTGGGCGCAGGATCTCAAAGGCATGGAGCTGTCGTTCGATACGCGGACGATCATCGATCTGGCGCTCGATTATGCGCGGGTCGGCGATTTTGCCCGCGCCATTGCGCTGCTCGATACCCAGGCGGGCAAGGAAAGTGCCGGAACCGCGCCGCTTGTCGGATATCACGCAGCCCGCTTCGCCGAAATGCTGGGCAAGGATGACTTGGCCGCCGCCTACCGGCGCAAGGCGCTGGAGGCGAACGGCGATTATTGCTTCCCTTGCGGACTTGATGACGTGGCCGCGTTGCAGACGGCAATCGATGCCGAGCCGGAGGATGCCAAGGCGCGCTACTATCTCGGCAACCTGTTCTACGACAGCCGCCGGCATGGCGAGGCCATCGCGTTGTGGGAGCGTGCGGCCGAACTTGATCCGGATTTCCCGACGGTGTGGCGAAATCTCGGCATAGGCTCTTTCAACGTTTTGAACGATCCAGAACGTGCCATCGCAACCTACGACCGGGCATTTGCAGCCGCGCCCGAGGACGCACGGGTGTTCTACGAGCGCGACCAGCTGTGGAAGCGTGTCGGCCGCGCGCCGGCGCACAGACTGGCCGAACTCGAAGCCAACACTCAGCTGGTTGCCAGCCGCGACGACCTGACGGTCGAGCTTTCGGCTCTGCTCAATCTGGTGGGGCGTTCCGAGGAGGCGCTCACTGTCCTTCTCGACCGCCAGTTCCAGCCGTGGGAAGGCGGCGAAGGCATGGCGCTGGGGCAATATGTCGAAATCCGTCTCGCTCTCGGGCAGAAGGCCATGCGGCAAGGCGATGCCGAAGCCGCTTACGCCGCGTTCCGCGCCGCGCTCGACACACCACAAAGCCTCGGCGAAGCCAGGCACCTGCTTGCCAATCAGAGCGATGTGCATTTCTGGCTCGGCAAGGCCTCATCTGCATGCGGCAGGCCGGACGAAGCCGAACACTGGTGGCGCAAAGCTGCCGAGTTCAATGGCGACTTCCTCGGCATGGAGGTCCGGCCGATTTCCGAAAAGACCTTCTATTCCGCCCTGTCCTGGCGATCGCTTGGACAGGAGGAGGCCTGTGCGAGTTTGCTTGAGGATATGGAGTCCTTTGCGACCGAAACCCTTGGCTCGACTGCCAAAATCGATTACTTCGCCACATCGCTGCCGACCTTGCTCATTTTCAACGATGATCTGCAGGCGCGCCAGGAGGTTTCGGCAAATCTCATTCTGGCGCAGGCATACTATGGCAAAGACAGGACTGAAGCGGCGCTCGCGCTGGTGGACCGGGTTCTTGCGGCCGACCCCACGCGCCATGGCGCCCGGGTTCTTGCCGAACAGATCAACAGCGATGGGATGGCGTGATGAGCTGCCGATCACACGTCGTCAAATCAGCGTTTTGTCCATGTGGAGCGTGGGCTAGGCCATTCCATTGAAGGCATCCGCAGTTAGCATGATTGACACGCACCGGTGACGGTTCCGACCGGAATCAGGTGGTTTCTCTGGGAGGAGGAAACGCGTTTGCAAAGGCAAAAGCCAGGCAAACAGAACAGGCAACATCAGCGTGGCACATCGGCCCTTTGGCTCACGATGTCACCTTTTTTGGTGCTCTTTCTGGTGTTTTCTGCGTTTCCGGTGCTGTTTTCTGCATGGCTGGGAATCAACGCCTGGGACGGCTTTTCGCCGCCGCGTTTTGTCGGGATCGACAATTACGTCACCGCGCTCGGTGACCCCGTTTTCCAGCGCGCCGTGTGGAACACCATCTATTTGTGGTTCTGGTCGACGCTGCTGACCTGCGGTCTGGCGCTGACGCTGGCAGTGCTGATCAATGAATATGTCGTGTTCGGCAAAACCTATTTCCGGCTGGTGTTTCTGGTGCCGCTTCTGGTCGCGCCAGCGATCGCCGCGGTGATCCTCAGGGTGTTCTTTGCCGCCAATGGCGGGTTGGTGAACATGCTGATCGGCGAAGTCACAGGCACACCGAGCTATTTCAGCTGGTTCGACTCGACGGTGTGGATCAAACCGCTGGTCATCCTGCTCGTCATCTGGCGCTGGACCGGATGGCACATGATCATCTTCCTTGCCGGCCTCCAGGCAATCTCGCGCGACATCTACGAAGCGGCACGCATGGAAGGCGTTTCCCGCTGGTCGATCTTCACCGGCATCACCATTCCGCTGCTGGCGCCCTCCATCGCCTTTTCGATCATCACGGCAACCATTGGTGGCTTGCAGATGTTCGACGAGCCTTTCGTTCTGACGCAAGGGATGGGCGGGACCGACAATTCGGCCACGACGCTCGGCATGTACCTCTACGCCACCGCCTTCACGCAGTTCGACTTCGGCCTCGGTGCCGCGGTCAGCTGGTACATCTTCGCCGGCGTTGTCGCCATGACGCTGCTCTACCGCCGTGTCAGCGCAAATCTGGGGGCAACGCAATGAAGCGCTTCTGGACCAACCGCGAATACCGGCTGAACCTGATCACCACGCTGGCGCTTGTCGTCTTGTCGATCATCTTCATCATTCCGCTCTACTGGACCGCGGTTTTCGCCACGCGGACGCTGCCGGAAGTGTTCCAGTTTCCGCCGCCGTTCTGGTTCGGCGACCAGCTTTTCGAGAACTATGCGCGCATCGCCGATGTCTTCCCGCCGCTGCGGCCGATCTGGAACTCCCTGATCATCGTCGTGCCCAAGACCATCGGCCTGGTGCTGGTGTCGAGCCTGGCGGGCTACGGCCTGGCGCGTTATGTCGGCCGACCCGGACAGAAATTCCTTCTGGCCGTGACCTTCGCCACGCTGTTCTTTCCGCCCTCGCTGGCGCTCATTCCGTTCTTTTTGCAGATGAGCTGGTTCGGCTGGCTCAACACCTTCTGGCCGCTGATCGTGCCGGCATGGGCGTCGGGTTTCGGCGTGGTCTGGATGTACACCTATATCGGCTCCTCGGTGCCCAACGAGTTGTACGAGGCAGCCGAAATGGACAATTCGGGACCGCTCGCGACCTATTTCCTCGTCGTCCTGCCGATCATCCGGCCCGGTCTTGCAGCGCTCGGCGTCTGGACGCTCATCAGCACCTGGAACGACTTCCAGCTGCCGCTGGTCATTCTGGGCGACGGCACCAAGTTCACCACGCCGCTGGCGCTGACCATGCTGTCGCGCACCCATTATTCGGACACGCCCGCCGTCATGCTCGCAACGCTGATCGGCCTGATCCCCGTGTTCGTCCTGTTCGCCCTGTTGTCGCGCCAGTTCATCGCCGGCCTGACCTCGGGCGCGGTCAAATAAACCAACCAAAAAAAACCAAAACGGGAGGGACTAAAATGAAACTGAAACGCAGAACGGTACTTGCAACAGGGCTCGCGGCACTGGCCATGCGGCCGGCCTTCGCCCAGTCGGCGCTCAAGGTCGATCCGAATCTCTCGGCCAACATCACGGTCTGGACCTGGCCGAACAACGACCGCACCTTCGCGGCGCTGCTGCCGGCCTTCAACGCCGCCTATCCGAACATCAAGGTCGACGTGCAGGGCTTCCCGAATGCCAATTCCAACTATCTGAACACGGTGCAGCGCGCGCTGCTGTCCGGTTCCGGCCCCGACGTCGCGATGATCGAGATCAACGAGCTGGCCCTCCTGCGCCAGCGCCCGCAATGGGTCGATCTCGGTGCCGCGCCCTACAATGCCGGCGCCCTGCTCGGCGATTTCGCGGACTTCACCGTCAACAACGTCACCTTGCCAGATGGCAAGATCGTCGCCATGCCCAAGCACACCGGTCCGGGTGCGCTGTTCTACCGGCGCGATATCTTCGAGGAGGTCGGACTGCCGACCGATCCCAAGGACGTCGCAGCTGAGATCTCGAGCTGGCCCGCCTTCATCGAAGCCGGCACCAAGCTCATCAAGCCGAACGAACGTTGGATGATCGCCAACGGTATGGAGATCCTGACCGCCCGCATGGGTCAGGCCGGCATCAACTGGTTCGACGCCGACGGCAATCTTCTGCTCGACAATCCGGTTGTCCTCGAAGCCTTCAGTCTCATCGAGCAGGCCGCCAAGGCGAACCTCATCTCGCCGTTCGTCATGTGGTCGCCGGAATGGCAGTCGGCCTTCGGCAAGGGCCAGATTGCCTCGATCATGTCGGGCAACTGGTTCGGCGGTCTTTTGAAGCGCGCCTTCGCCACCGAAGACGCGGGCAAATGGGCGGTTTCGCCGATTCCCGCCGACGACGCCGGCAACCGCGCCTGGAACTATGGCGGCGACTATATCGGCCTTCTCGAAACCTCGAAGAACAAAGAAGCCGGCTGGGCCTTCATCCATTGGCTGGTCACCGATGACGAAAGCCTCAAACAGCAGTTCCAGAATGACGACCTGTATCCGGCCTATCTGCCGGCAGGCAAGGCGGACTGGATGAACTTCGAGGATCCCTATTACGCCGGGCAGAACGTCAACGAGGTCTTTGCCGAAGTCCAGCGCACCATGATCCCGTGGACGCTGAACCAGAACGATCGCCTGGTTGCCGACACCGTGCAAAGCGCGGTGGACAATGTCGTCAAGGGCGTGGCGTCCCCCGCCGAAGCCCTGAAGCAGGCATCCGACCGCGTGAAGTCGCGCCTGTAGAAATCCTCCCTGTCCCGGCGGACATACGCGCCGCCGGGACCTTTTTCACCTAGAGTCTTTCAGTGTTTCATGGAAATGCTGAAAGGTGCTAAGTCCTTGTTTTATCGCATTTCCGGACAGTGAACCGCTATCCTCTTCACCCGGAAATGCTCTAGCGGACGACCTTTCATGCTGCATCAGATCGCACTCGACGGCGAATGGGAGTTTGGACTCGATCCGGAGGATGCGTGGCGCAATGAGGGCTATCATACGGCCCGGTTCGACGATCGCATCTGTTTGCCCGGCACTGTCGATCTCGCCCGAAAGGCGCCCGCTGGCGAGAGTGCGGGCATGGCCCACCTCACGCGCCGCACCCCTTACGTCGGTGCGGCCTGGTATGGGCGCGACATCGAAATACCCTCGTCGCATGAGGGATTGTTCCACGAGCTATTCCTTGAGCGTCCGCATGGCGAGGTGAGCATCTGGCTCGACGATCTGCCCATCGGAACCGATCTCGGACTGTGCACGCCCAACCGTTTTCTTTTGGGCCAGCTGACGCCGGGCAAACATCGACTGGTCATGCGGATCGACAATGCCAACCTGCCGCTTGTCGGTGGGGCTCATATGCATGCCATGCCCCATGTCGCCCACTCCAGCTCGGACCACACCCAGACGAACTGGAACGGCGTGGTCGGCGACATGCGCATCGACGCCTTCGGTGCGCGCATCGCGCGGCTCGATGTCTTTCCTGATGGCACCGACATCGACGTCAAAATCGAGCTGGACGGACTCGATTCTGATTTCGCCTGGCCGAAGTTCTGGACCGAGGCGGGTCATGCCGATGAGGTGCGGCTAGCCGTCACGCTCAACGACGGACGGGTGATCGAGCACATCGAAACGCCCGAGATCGACTCCGCTTTCACCCAGCTTGCCACCAGGCTGGAGCTGCCGCCGGATGCGGCCCGATGGGATGAGTTCTCGCCGGCGGTCCACACGCTCGCCGCCGAGTGGTGGCGCGACGGCGTCTGCCTCGTGCGCCGGGAAACGCGTTTCGGGCTGCGCGACCTCGAACGTCAGGGCCGGCATATCCTCGTCAACGGCCGCCGCATCTTCCTGCGCGGCACGCTCGATTGCTGCATCTTCCCCAAGACCGGGCATCCGCCGACGGACACGGCCGGCTGGCGGGTGGTGTTCGAGGCAGTCGCCGCCCATGGTCTCAACCATGTGCGCTTCCATTCCTGGTGCCCGCCGCGCGCTGCGTTCGAGGTCGCGGACGAAATGGGCATCTATCTTCACATCGAGACGCCAGTCTGGTGCGTCATCGGCGCCGATCCCAATCTCGACGCCTTGATCCGCCGCGAGGCGGACCGGATCATCGCCGAATACGGCAATCACCCGAGCTTCATCATGCTGATGGTCGGCAATGAGCTCTACGGTGCCGGACTGCACACCTGGCTCGAACGGTTCATGCAGGACTATCGCGAACGCGACCCGCGCCGTCTCTACAGTGGCGCTTCCGGTTGGCCGACGCTCAAGCGCGCGGGCTATCTGTCCAAACCGGAGCCACGCAGTCATCGCTGGGGCGAAGGGCTGAAGAGCCGGCTCAACGCCTACCCTCTCGAAACCGAAACCGACTGGAGCGAGTGGGTGCAAAGCGTGCCGTTGCCGCTTTTGGGGCACGAAATCGGCCAATGGTGCGCCTTTCCCGATCTGGCGACGCGCGGTCTCTATGACGGCCCGCTGGCCAATGACGCCTTCGACCGCGTCGCCAACGACCTTGAGGCCAAGGGCCGGCTCGACAAGGCCGAAGAAAAGCTCATGGCTTCCGGGGCGCTGCAGGTGGCGCTCTACAAGGAAGACATCGAAGCCAGCCTCAGGACGCCCGACTATGCCGGGTTCCAGCTGCTTGGCATCCAGGATTTTCCGGGCCAGGGCACGGCGCTTGTTGGCGTTGTCGACGCTTTCTGGACGCCCAAACCCTATGACGATCCGTCCACCTTCCGCCGATTCTGTGGTCCGGTGGTGCCCTTGCTGCGTGCACCGGGTTTTGTGATGACAAGGGGCCAGACCTTCACAGCCCGTGCAGAACTGTCCTGTTTTGCGGCAGCGGACCTCGATCCCGGCAGCGCCGAATGGCAGGTGCGGAATGGTGCGGGCAATGTCGTGGCGTCCGGACAGTTGCCGCATGGCAAGTTGGCGACCGGCGCGGTTCACGCACTCGGCGACATCGCGGTTGCAACCAGCGAGCTGGCTCAAGCCAAATATGTGCTGGAGCTGTCGGCCGGGGGAAGCACCAATGCCTGGGATCTTTGGGTCATCGAAACCGGCGAGGCAGCGCTCCCAATCGTGTCGCGGCTCGGCCCGGCGGAACTGGCGCATCTTGACGCCGGGGAAACGCTGGTTTTTGCGCCCGATCCGGAGCAGATCGTGCCGAATGCAGAACTCGGGTTCACGAGTGTGTTCTGGAACACCGTATGGACGGACAACCAGCCGCCGCACACGCTCGGGCTGATCAACCGGCTGGAGCATGGCGTGTTCAGCCACTTCCCTGCGGACAAACACAGCGGCTGGCACGAGTGGGAACTGAGCCATGGGCGCCGGGCGCTCGATCTCAAGGGGCTTGGTTTCACCCGCATCATCGATGTGATCGACGACTGGAACGCCAATCGCGATCTGTCACTCCTGGCCGAGGTCAGGGTTGGCGCCGGACGGCTGATCGTTTCGGCTATCGATCTCTCCACACCCGGGCGGCCCGTTGCGGCAGCTTTAGCGCGGGCTCTTGAG
Source organism: Devosiaceae bacterium (assembly GCA_963676075.2). Classification (GTDB taxonomy): domain Bacteria; phylum Pseudomonadota; class Alphaproteobacteria; order Rhizobiales; family Devosiaceae; genus JAHJQZ01. The sequence continues at coordinate 200,548 of CAXXNZ010000031.1, read as the reverse complement.
AGCTATCTCAAGGCGCCGGACCAGAGCGTTGACGCAATCGATCCGGCTTCGCTCGCACACTGGGCCGAAACGGCCATTATTTCATGAGGGCCCGATGAGCAGCATCTCACTTTCCGCCGTCCGCAAGAGTTTCGGCTCCGTCGAGGTCATTCGCGCCATCAACATCGCCATCGCAGACGGCGAGTTCTGCATCTTCGTCGGCCCTTCGGGGTGCGGGAAATCGACCCTTTTGCGCATGATCGCCGGCCTTGAAACCGTCACCGATGGCGAGGTCCGGATCGACGACGAGATCGTCAACGACCGCGCGCCGGCCGACCGTGGTCTTGCCATGGTTTTTCAGTCCTATGCGCTTTATCCGCATATGACGGTCGAGCAGAACATGAGCTTCGGCCTCAGGCGCACGGGACATTCACGCGAGGAGACCGCACAGCGCGTTGCCGAAGCAGGCGCCATCCTGCAACTCGATGCGCTGATGAAACGCAAGCCTGCCCAGCTGTCTGGCGGACAGCGCCAGCGCGTTGCCATCGGGCGGGCCATCGTCCGCCAGCCACGGGCCTTTTTGTTCGACGAGCCACTGTCAAACCTTGATGCGGAGCTGCGCGCCCAGATGCGGGTGGAACTGGCACAACTACACAAGCGCCTCGGCGCGACGATGGTCTATGTCACCCATGATCAGGTCGAGGCGATGACGCTGGCCGACAAGATCGTCGTGTTGCGCGACGGGCGGGTGGAGCAGATCGGTACGCCGGAAGCGCTCTACAACGATCCCGACAATCTGTTCGTGGCCGGTTTCATCGGCGCGCCGCGGATGAACCTGCTCAAGCTCACCGATGGCGGCCTGTCCGGGTCCGATCAGGTGAAGGCGCCGGCAGATGCGCTGACAATCGGCCTGCGTCCTCAGGACCTCAGCCAGGGCACAGACATTTTCGCCACGGTCGACGTGGTGGAAAATCTCGGCGGCAGTTCGATCGTGCACGCTCACCTGCCGGACGGACAGATCGTGCTTTCGGAAATACGTGGCCTCGATCGCCCGGCCAGCGGCGACAGGATCGGCTTCGGTTTACCGGCGATGCAATATTTCTTTGATTCCAATGGCCAACGGTTGCGGTCTCAACCAACATCTTGACGAAACGCAGGATACTGCGCGTCATTGCTTGCCGGCAGATTAAGCCTTAGTGCAAAGCCCGTCGCAGTAGGGCTGCTCAATGCAAGATCAAACTGATGGACCAGATGCTCCACTGGCAGCGTTCGGCGCGCGTTTGAGCCAACCGTCCCTGGCGCAGCGGCGAATTCCTGAAATCAGGCCCGGCCTGAGAAGCAAAAGACCACGCCCGGTTTCGCACAGCCAGCGGCACCAGTTCCGGATTCCCGTCGCGCGCTCGCGGCTTACCCCCTCTAAACGGGGGGCGCGCTCTGCAAGACACCGAGGCTAGGTTTGGCAACCTACTCCTCAAGCGGATTCGGGAACGCGGAATGTTTAACTTCAGTGTCGGGCTGTCCCTGCGTTTGATGGCGCAAACAGCTCCTTTTGTCATTTTCAGAATGGTCGTCTATTTCGCCATCGCGGTCGCCTATGTGCTGGTCACCGGCGTCGGCGCCGGGATCGGCTTTGGTGTCGGCGCCATCGGCGACAGCGATTTTCAGGCGTCCAGCACCTTCTGGGGCGGCGGTATCGGCTTTGCCCTGACGGCCGGTATCATCTACCTGCTGCGTGAGTATACGCTCTACATCGTCAAGGCCGGCCATATCGCGGTGATGGTCGAAGCCCTCGACGGGCGCCAGCTGCCGCACGGCCAGGGCCAGATCGCCTATGCGCGCAACATCGTCACCAGCCATTTCGGCCAGGCCTCGGTGCTGTTCGGCATCGACCAGCTGGTCAAGGGCGTGCTCAACGCCATCACCGGCCTGCTGCAGGGGTTGATGAGCATCATCCCCATTCCCGGCCTCAGCAACGTAATGGGGGTCGTTCGCGCCTATCTCAGGGTTGCCGTCGGGCTTCTTGATGAAATCATCCTCGCCCACATCCTGCGCCATCGTTCGAGCAACCCCTGGGCAAGCGCCCGCGAGGCCCTGGTGCTTTACGGGCAGAATGCCAAGCCGATGCTGATCAATGCCGCGTGGGTGACGCTGTTCGTCTACGGGCTGTCGCTCATCGTGTTCATTGTCATGCTCGCCCCGGCTGCGGCGCTGGTCTACATGATCCCCGGCGCATGGTCGGCCGGCGGGTTCGTCTTTGCTTTGCTGTTTGCCTGGGCCTTCAAGGTGGCGCTGATCGAACCGTTCGCCATTGCCTGCCTGCTGCAGAGCTATTTCAAGGTGACGGACGGCCAGACCCCGGACCCGGAATGGGAAGCGCGTCTCGACGCCGCCTCGAACAAGTTCAAGAAAATCGGACAGCGTGCCGTCGAATGGGTGGGCGGAAGGACCAAGGCGCCCGATGCTCCTACTGGTGCCGGAAACACCTGATGATGGGTGAAGGCGGGCAAACTGTTCGCGCACCCCGACCTCACGCGCAGTCTAGAGATTGCCGGAAAATTTGACGCCCAACTGCCAAAACAGGATGCTAAATGAAACGAGTACTCTCTGCGCTCGCCATTCTGGGCTTCAGCGCCTCCACCGCCTACGCGGACACGCTCGGCACCATCACCGGCACCTGGGAAGGTGAGGAGCGGACCTGGTTCATCACATCAATGGACGGCGAGAGCCAGTCGTCGCACACCGATGCGGCGCGGGTCGTCGATGGCTTCATTTTATGGGGCAATCCTCAGGAAAGCGATCTGGCAGCGACCAAGGGCGTCGTTTCGCTCGAATTCTCGGTCACTGCCGGACCACATGGGAAACAGGCCATCGGTTCGTCCCTGTATTTTCTGGACTCGGGATACTCCGACATGTGGGACGCCAGCGAGAACGGTCAGACCGAGGTAACGCTCGAGGCGTTCGACAAGTCCGATACGGTGGTGCACGTCACTGGCTCGTTTCATGCCACTCCAGCAAAAGCCGGCGAAAAACGCGAGATCGACGGCGTTTTTGACGTCACGTTTCCGCTGCACTGAGACGCTTGTGCCTGCGGCGGCCGGTTGAATTACGTCAGGACAGGGCGAGCGATGCCATCATCGCTTCGATGCCACTTTGGATGTCGGCCTGTCCTTCAAGGGCATAGCCCTTGAGTTCGAGGCTGACCCCCTCTCCTGCAAGCCACACCTGGTGCAGCATGGCGGGCGCCGACAGAGCAGAATTGCTGCGGATCTGTGCCCCCTTGGGCAAGGCGCGCACGACCCCGAAACCGGCGAACGGTCCGATGTTCAATTCGGGCTCAGTGCGTATGACGGGCGCTTTGATCAGCCTGGCCCAGGGATCGTTCAGAACGCTGTCGAGCTTCACCGTCAGCGGGGCATCGTGGAGTATGAGCTCGAGCCCTGCCTCGGGCGCGGCGCGCACCAAAAGGCTGTTCCAGTCGGCATCCGGTGTGTAGGGGCGCTTGTCGGTCTCGCGTATGAAGCGCGACAGCAAGATGACGCCGAAGATGCGAAGCGGACCGTCGGTTCTGGTGCTGACCAGTGCCTGCCAGTTCGCGGGCATGTCCATGGTCAGACCTGTTCGCGGATGCCGGATGCGGCGGGCGCCTTCGGGCAGTTCCTGTTCTTCGTCCAACCGGGCGGCATCACCTGCCGTCCGGGCAAAGGACCTGGCCGTGTCCGCCGCACGGCGGGAAATCGCCAGACGCCAGGCTTCGATCATCGCCTTGACCGCCTCGGCGTCGGACTGGCCGTGAAAGCCGATGAACTGCCCGTCCGGTCCGCGCAGCAGACCCCTGTCGTAGGGCGTGGTCTGGTTCGAATGGACGCGGAACCAGTAAACCGTGTCGTCCCGGACGGTGAGCGTGAGCCGGTCGAGCTGTTCGGGGGTGACGGAGCGGATCAGCCTGTCGCCGAGCACCGACAGCAATCGCCTGTCGGTCACGCCATAGGCCCATAAGGGAGCGCGCCGTCTCCAGCCAGTGCCCAGAATGACCAGTCCAGCCAGCGCGCTCGCCCCGGCGAGCGGAAAGCGCGTGGCGGCGGGAAGAATGCCGCCGGACAAGCCCAGCGCCAGCAGAGCCCCGACCAGCACCAGACCCACGCCTGTGGCGATGACATTCGGACCGAAAAAGCTGCCCTGTTTGGGGCGCCCCTGCCACAGGACTTGTTCGCCGGACTCGAGGTGACGCCGTAGGCGCGCATCGATTTCAGCGGGAGGAACGGGGGTCAGCATGCGCGCCTGATCCAGCTTGGTTGTGATCGGCAAAGGTGAGGTCTGTCTGCTAGCGCAGCAGCAGCACTTCGCGCAGCGTCGATCCGTTTCTCATTCACAGCGCTCGTAGTGGTCGCCCCATTGGGCATTGAGCATGGACAGCCCACCGTTCTTGGTCTGCAACAGCACCATGCCCTCGCTCCATTGTCCGCCCTCGCCATCGCAGTCGGCGTGGACAAGAACGGCGCCCTCCACGCCATCCAGAGAGCGCGGATTCGAGAGTTTGCACGCATAGCCGTAGAAAGTGGCGGTGCCTTTTTCGAGTTCGATCCTTTGATCGCTTTCCTCGGCGGCGCAGCTGTAGCCGTCGTAGAGGCCGTCCTCGATGCCCGCGGTTTCGGCCAAGGCCGACATTGGCAACACTGCAAGGCCAAGGCTCAAACCGACGACCGGGCACCGCCAGCGCTTCAAAAGGGGATCCCGCATCGTGTCTCTCCGAATGTCAAACCATCAAATGAGGCCCCAGCCTTAGCCGTCACCGCGCCCCTTCGCGCCCTCCGTTCAGGGGGGGGCTATCGGCAGATCTGGCTTGGCAGTCGCCGGCGTGTGGCTGAAGCGTCATTACCGGTCATCTGCGCAGATAATCGTGCGGCTTTGCGGGCAATGGATCGTTCTTGATTTGACTGGATGCGACGCGATGGGGCTTCGAAGAGTGTACCTTTTTGCGCAACTTAGGCTAGGCTGATCGCTCATATCCAGAGGATGCTGGCCATGACCCTTTTTTCTTCTGCTGCCGTGCAGCGGCGGCGCTTTTTGCAGAGCGGGATCTGTTCCATCTGGGCAACGGTTGCCGTCCTGTCTACGGCTCCGATGGCATGGGCGGAGGAGGATGTGCTCCTGACGATAATGGATGCCACCGGGAGCAACCCTACCAGTTTTGATCGCGAGGCTCTTGAGGCTTTGCCCCGGCATGAGGTTGACGCCCACACGTCCGTGACCGATGGCGTGCACCATTTCGAAGGTCCGCTGATGCGCGACGTGCTCGCAGCCGCACACTTCACCGGCGACGAGGTGCTGGCGATCGCTCTCAACGACTATGAAGTCACCATCCCGATGTCCGATTTCGAGCGGTTCGATGTCATTGCGGCGCTGGAAATGGACGGCGAGATCCTGACGCCACGGGACCGGGGACCGATCTGGATCGTTTATCCACGCGATGATCACGCCGAACTGCAGGACATCCGCTATGATTATCGCTGGGTGTGGCAGTTGACCCGCATTCAGGCGCCATGAGCGCCGACAACATCTCCGGCAACGGCAAACGCGCCCAGGTCAGGCTGTGGCACTATGGTATGCCGCTCGCCATCCTGATCGCCTGCATCGGCCTGCTTGCCCTTGCGCTGGTGCAGTTGAGCGAAATCTCACGCACCATGCGGGTCGGCGCGCCAAGCAATATGTTGTGGGTCATCAGTCAGGCCGAAGTGGAAGCGCTGAGAACGCAGAACGCCTTGACCAGTGCACGCCTGGCCGGTTGGGACGAGGCGTCGCGCCAGCGTCTCGGCATGCGCTACGATCTGCTGACGAGCCGGCTCGACCTGTTGTCCAAAGGCCCGCAACTGCGAGATCTCGCCGAACTGGGCATCGCCTATACCATCGTTTCCTATATGGAGCGGGTTGACCGTTTCGATCCTCGTTTGAACGCGTTTACCGACGAGACCGCTCTCGATTTTGATGAGCTGTTGTCAGGTCTGCAAAAGGAACTCAATCGTTCGGCCAACCGCCAGATGGTTGCCGGGTGGGAAAGCCTGTCGAGCCAGTTCGAGCGCTACCGCGAAACGGTGTCCCAGGTGATCGCCGCGATGCTGGGCGTAGTCCTCGGCGCACTGTTGCTCGGCTGGCAGATCGTTTCAGGCAAACAGTCCCTGCTGCGTGCCGAGGAGGCACGACTTCGCGCCATACGGCTGGAACAGGAACTCAAGGGCGTTCGCGCCACGGCCAGCTACTACCGCGATTTCGCATCTGTCGTCTCGCACCAGTTCCGCACCCGACTGGCAATCATCGACAGCGCGGCGCAACGACTGATCAGCGCCGGCAAGCCACCAGACCTGCCCGCAATAAAGGAGCGGCGTTCGATCATCCGCCAGACGGTGACCCGTCTCGCCGGCCTCGTCGATGCAGCACTTATGGCTGGTCGGCTCGACCACGGGGCTGTTGATCTCCATGCCGCCGACTACGACCTGAGCGATCTCGTTCGTGGCATTCGCGACGAATTCCAGCGCGGCATGCCCGATCGCACCATCACCTTCGACGCCCCTGAAGCCCCGGTACCGGTGCGTTGCGATCCGTCGCTTGTCACCCACATCATCATGAATCTCATCGACAACGCACTGAAATACAGCCCGTCCGAGAAGCCAATTTCCGTGCATTTCGAAACGGCAGAGGGCCGGTCCGGCTGCACCATCATCGATTGCGGGCCTGGCATCTCCGACGCGGATCTGCCGCATATTTTCGACCGGTTCCGGCGCGGCAAGGACCGTACGGACGCGCAAGGCGCCGGCATTGGTCTGTGGATCGCGCGCCAACTCGCGGAATTGCAGGGCGGCACGGTGACTGTTTCCAACGCTGAAGGCGGCGGCGCCGCTTTCACCGTCTGGCTTCCTGCCGGGACGCCGTCCGCACCGGATGATGCCAAGGTGGCACTGTCCGAGGAGGCGCGTGCATGATGGCCGGAAATATCGACTATCCCGCCCGCATTCTGGTGTGCGAGGACGAACCGGCCCTTCGCGCCGATCTCGCTGCTGTGTTGTGCGAAGCCGGATATACGGTCATCGAAGCCGCCGACGGGATGGCGGCGCGTGACCTGCTTGAAACGGAGGCTCCCGATCTCGTCTTGTGCGATGTCTCAATGCCCCGTCTCGACGGTCACGGACTTCTGGCGCATCTGCGCGCCCGGCGTCCCGATCTGGCCGAGGTGCCGTTCCTGTTCCTGACTGCCCTCTCCGACCGCGAACAGGTCATCGCCGGCAAGAAGGCGGGGGCCGACGACTACCTCGTCAAACCGATCGATTACGAGGTCATGCTGGCGACGATCTCGGCACACCTCAGGCAGGTCGCCAGGGTGCGCAACCGGCTCGCCGCCACGGCGACAGAAACACTTGCGGCCCTTGGCACAGCGGAAAGCCTAAGCGCCTATTCGGCGCTCGATTCCCTGGCGCCAGCGATCGCCTTGCTCGATGCGGAGGGGGGCGTGGTTTATGCCAATAGTGCGGCGAAAGAGCTTGTCGAAGCATCCGACGGAGAGTTGCGCCAGCGCCTGTCCCGCGAAGTGCCCGGCGCGATCCAGCGTGCGCGAACATCACCCGATGGCGAGGACGAAGCTGCCTGCCTGCGCCTGCCCCAGCGGCATGACGGACAGGACGTCATCGTTCTTCTCAGCCTGCTGCCCGCACCGACCGCCACCGCAGCACCGGCGGTCATGGCACTGATCGTCGATCCATCGCAGCGCGCTGCGCCCGCGGACGCACTGTTGCGCAATCTGTTCGGCCTAACCCCGACCGAGGCCCGCGTCGCAAGCCTGCTCGTTCAGGGCGATCGGCTCGAGGACATTGCTCAGGGTCTTGGCATCCAGCAATCGACAGTGGTGTTCCACCTCAGGAACATCTTTGCCAAGACCGGCACCAACCGCCAGACCGATCTGGTGGCGCTGCTGCTGTCGTTGATGGTGGCCCAATACGGCTAGCTGTCCGCAGCAACCACGTAAACTGCACATTCATGACCTTCGACCCCCATCAAACAGGGGGGGCGCCGACATCGGTTGACGGATAGCGTCTCGTGCTCGTTGCACCGGAACGAGGTTCAGGACGCATGCGCCAGAGTTTTGCCGGAACACCTGTTCTCGCCACGGCGCAGCGCATGGAGTTGCTCGACAAGGTTTCAGATCACCCCGCCAACCCGATCCCGACCCTTACGGATGACACAGACAGCGTCGCAGGCCAGCCACCACTTTTCGGAGACTTTTCAATGACCAGACAGTTCGTCCTTTGTTTTTTCGTTCTCGTCGCGCTGGCGTTCGGAACGAGTGTCGCGCAAGCCCAGAGCGCGCCCAAAACCGAAAAGGTGATGCTGGTGCTCGACGAGTCCGGTTCGATGTGGGGGCAGATCAACGGCGAGGCCAAGATCACCATCGCGCGTCGCGTGATCAGCGATCTTCTCGATACCCTGCCAGAAAGCATCGAGCTTGGTCTGACCGCCTATGGGCACCGTGAAAAGGGAAATTGCGATGACATCGAGACGCTGGTGGTTCCCGGTGCGCAGCCGCGCTCGGCCATCCGTCAGGCCATCGCCGTGATCAAGCCCAAGGGCAAGACACCGCTCTCCAAAGCCGTTGTAATGGCCGCGGAAGCCCTGAAGTACGAAGAGGACAAGGCGACCGTCATTCTGATTTCGGATGGCATCGAAACCTGCAACTACGATCCCTGCGCTGTCGGAAAGTCGCTTGAGGCCAACGGGATCGATTTCACCACCCATGTCATCGGCTTCGATATAGCTGACGACGAAACGCGCGCGCAATTGCAGTGCCTGGCCGAGAACACCGGTGGACGGTTCCTGACCGCCGACAGTGCCGAAGAGCTCGCCGACGCGCTCGAACAGGTCAGCAAAGCCCCGCCGCCGCTGGCCGTGCCAGCGAAAATCGATGCCGTTTTCGCGGCGACCGACGGAGAAGGCGGTCCGGTGATCAAGTCAGGTCTCACCTGGACCCTGACCGATCTCAAAACCGGTGCGGCTGTGGTCGACGGGCTCGCTATCGGTGTGCTGCGCATGCCGGTTGAGGCCGGCGCCTACATGGCCGTCGTCACGCGCGAGGACGACGTGTCGGCGGAACTGGAGGCCGAAATCGGTCCCAACGGCGACTACAGCTTTGTGCTGCCGCTCATCGCCGAACTGCCCGATGCCAGCATCTCCGCAGCTGCCGAGGCGCCGCAGGGATCGACTCTGCCCGTGACCTGGACCGGTCCCGACGAAGACAGGGATTTCATCTCGGTCGCCGAAACCGGTTCGAAGGGCGGCGCCTATATCAACTACACCTACACCGAAGATGGCAGCCCGCTGCAATTGCAGATGCCGCCCGAGCCCGGCACCTACGAAATCCGCTATATCAGCAAGGGCAGCACGATCCTTGCCTCGGCCACCGTCACAGTCGTCCCGGTCGACGTCAGCGTATCGGCAGTCTCCGAAGCGGCGCAGGGATCGACCATCCCGGTGAGCTGGGTCGGTCCGGATGAACCCCGGGACTATATCTCGGTTGCCGAAACCGGCTCGAACGGCGGGGCCTATATCAACTACACCTACACCGAAGACGGCAACCCGGCGCAGTTGCAGATGCCGCCCGAACCCGGCACCTACGAAATCCGCTACATCCTCAACCAGGACAACGAGATTCTCGCATCAACACCGATTACCGTCACGGCGGTCGAGGTCAGTGTGTCGGCAGCGTCCGAAGCGCCGCTGGGCTCGACAATCCCGGTAACATGGACCGGTCCGAACGAATCCCGGGACTATATCTCGGTGGCCGAAACCGGTTCTTCTGGCGGGGCATATATCAACTACACCTACACCGAAGACGGCAGCCCGGCGCAGTTGCAGATGCCGCCCGAGCCCGGCACCTACGAAATCCGCTACATCCTCAACCAGGACAACAAGATTCTCGCGTCAACACCGGTGACCATCACGGCGGTCGAGGCATCGGTGTCTGCCGTTGGCAGCGCGCCGGCGGGCAGCGAGATCACCGTGACCTGGACCGGTCCGGACGAACCCAGGGACTATATCTCGGTGGCCGAAACCGGTTCTTCCGGCGGTGCCTATATCAAATACACCTACACCGAAGACGGCAGTCCGCTGAAGCTCACACTGCCGGACGCACCGGGGAACTATGAGATCCGCTATATCCTCAGCCAGGACAACACCGTCCTCGCCCGCCAGCCGATCACCGTGAACTAGGATCGCTGGTCGCCGCACCAAATCGACCTCCGGATGGGAAAGACGCAATCTTCCCATCCGGGGTTGGCGCAGCGGAGTGACGGTGACGGCAAAGCCGGACGTGGTGTGCCGCACTCCACGCACGGCCCCTGCCCGCCTGACCGAATGGACGCTATCGCCATTCGGAAACCACCAGCCGTCAGTCCGCTTCCGTTGCCCCAATCATCGGTCTTCCTTTGATGAAGACCCAAGGTTGCCAGTCTGGGCACGACCCCAATTCAGGCGCTCCCACACTACCGTTACAGATCTTCGCTGGTTGACGCTTGCTGCGGCACCCCCATAACGATCGCGCAAGGGGAAAGTCCCTCCCCGACCGCGTACGGCGGCACTTCGTCACACAGGTGTTGCCGGAAACTGGGCTGATGCTTTCGCCCCAAACCACACCCAGGTCCGGCATCGCCGGCGTGTCCCGGTTGCCGGCGCAAAATCAACTGCATTTACCGATATTCATGCGGCTGGATTGGGCATCTCCAAGCCGGGCCAAGCGACAGTTATCCGGCCTCTCGTCCTGTCTCTTCGAGTTGACTCGATTCCACATGCGGGTCTAATAAGCACATATGTGCATTTCAAAGCACATATGTTCACTCGTGGAGGAGTCCCATGATCAAAAGAAGAACACTGCTCACCGGAAGCGCAAGCCTTGTGGCTTTGAGCGCCTTGACCAAGGCCTCTTTCGCGCAGAAATCCGGCAAGGATCTCGAGATCGTCATGTGCGCCAAGCAGGAAGGTATCTCCTGGTTTGACGACATGCGGACAGGCATTACGCAGTTTGCCGAGGACACCGGCGTGAATGCGTATCAGATCGCGCCGGAAACGGGCGATCCCGCCAAGCAGGCCCAGATGATCGAAAGCCTGATCGCCAAGCGCGTCGACGCCATTCTCGTGGTCCCGAACGATCCGCAGTCGATCAAGCCCATTCTCGAAAAGGCCCGCGACGCCGGCATCATCGTCATCAGCCACGAAGCCCAGAGCCTCGCTGGCGTTTCCCACTACGACGTGGAAGCGTTCAAGAACGAGGATTTCGGTCAGCTGATGTTCGAGAATCTCGCTCAGGCCATGGGCGGCGCCGGCAAATATGCCGGTATCGTCGGCGGTCTGACGATGGAAACGCACATGCAGTGGTTCAAGGCCGGCTACGCCTATGTCCAGGAAAAGTACCCGGATATGGAATTCGTTCTGACCGAACCGCTCGAGGACAACAACGACGAAAAGACCGCGCTCGACAAGTTCAACGAGACGCTGAAGAAATATCCGGACATCACCGGCTTCTTCGGCTGCTCGGTCTCCGGCTCGTCGATGGCCGCCCTGGCGCTCGAAAAACTGCGCCGCAAGGACGTCAAGGTTGTCGGTCTCGGCCTGCCGAGCATCAACGGCATCTATCTGGAAGACGGCTATCAGGCCGCCGCCCAGTGCTGGCGTCCGGCCGATGCCGGCTATGCAGCCGCAAGCGTTGCCTACAAGCTGCTCCAGGGCGAAGAGATCGAACAGGGTTCGGATCTCAACAGCACCGGCTACGAGTCGGTCAAGATCGAAGATGGCGTCGTTTACGGCAATGCCACGCTGGTTTTGACCAAGGACAATTGGCAGGACTACGAGTTCTGATCCTCTTGTTCCAAACCGACGGGCGCCGAACACGGCGCCCGTCCCTGAGAGGAGAGCCCGGAGCCGGACGACGCGATCGCCTGAGGTTCTGCGGCACACATTTCTGGCACAGACACTTACGGCCCGGCGGCGCTGTCGCGACACTCGCAGACACCTTGCCAAGTCGGCGGCTGAAGCATCTGGTTCCAGGCATTGGTTGAGGAGCGCTCGAAATGGAGCTTTTGCGACTCGAAGGCTTGAGCAAGCGCTATATCGGCACTCAGGCACTGGATAGGGTCGATCTGAGCGTTGGCACCGGAGAGGTTCTCTGCCTCGCTGGCGCAAACGGCTCGGGCAAGTCCACCCTGATGAAGTGCGTCGTCGGAGCTGAAACTCCGGACAGTGGCCGGATCATCTGGCAGGGCCAGTCCTTCAGCAAATTGACGCCCGCGCAGTCCCGGCAGCTGGGCATCGACATCATCTATCAGGATCTTTCCATTTTTCCGGAACAGACGGTTGCGGAAAACGTCGCTTTTCATGCGGTGCAGTCCGGCCGGCGCGGTTGGATCAACTGGTCCGAGGTCGACCGCATCGCCACCGAGGCGCTGGACAAGATCGGCGCCAAGCTCCCCCTGCACACGCGTCTTGGCGATCTGCCGATCGGCGCGCGCCAGACCACGGCCATCGCACGCGCGCTGACGGGCGATTGCCGTTTGCTCGTTATGGATGAGCCGACGACGGCGCTGCCCAGCCGCGACGTGGCGCATCTTCTCGACATGGTGCGCCGCCTCAAGGCCGATGGCATCTCCATCATCTTCATCAGTCACAAGCTCGAGGAACTGTTCGATATCGCGGACAGGTTCGTCATTCTGCGAGATGGGTGCAAGGTTGCCGAGCATGCCCCGTCGGAACTGACGAGCAAGCGCTTGAGCTTTCTGATGACCGGCGTGGAATTCGACTCCAGCAAAGCCTCGCAGGATCTCCCCAAAGCCGCCCCCACCATTCTGTCGGTCGAAAGCCTCTCAAGGGAAAAGCAATACGAGGACGTTTCCTTCTCGCTCAAGGCCGGAGAAACAATCGGCTTTGCCGGTCTGACCGGCGCCGGCCGCACGGAAATCGCTTTATCACTGTACGGGCTCAATCCTCCCGATTCCGGTACAGTGACCGTAGCGGGGAACGCGCTCAACGCGCGTTCCCCGCTAGATGCCATTCGGGCGGGTATCGCGCTTGTCTCCGAAGACCGTCAGACGCAGGGCCTTTTCCCGCGCAAGCCGATCAAGGAAAACATCTCGGCCGCCTCCTATCAGGCGCGTTCCGGCGCCTTCGGAATCATTCCGCCGACAGTCGAACGCGAGATCGGCGACGAATGGGTGCGCCGCGTCCGCGTCAAGACGCCGTCGAGCGACGAGCCGGTCCAGACCCTGTCTGGCGGCAACCAGCAAAAGGTGGTCCTGGCCAAGTGCCTGGCGACCAATCCGAAAATTCTCATCATGGACAACCCGACTGTCGGCATCGACGTCGGTTCGAAAGCCGAAATCCATGAAATCGTCCGGGACCTCGCCCGCCAGGGCCGCGGCATCATCATGATCTCCGACGACCTCGAAGAACTGGTCATGAGTTGCCACCGGGTCTTTGTCATGGAGGCCGGAAAGCTGGTCGCCGAGTTCTCCGGCGATGACCTGACCACAAGCGCGCTTTCGGCGCGGCTGCGTAGCGAGGGCTGATTCCGACAGCAGTCGGGACAAAGACGATGAAAATGAAAAGCAACGACATGCCCCATCCACAGACCAAATCAGATGCGCCGCTTCCGTCAGGTGGCACGACAGGCATGCTGAAGGCCGCTCTCTCGCGGCTCGGCCAACAGAGCACCGTTTCGATGCTCTCGTTTATCATTGTCGCCTATATCGTGGTTGTCGCGCTGATTTCGCCCGACTTCCTGTCATGGGCAACCGCCTTCGATCTGGTGCGCTCGGGCGCCGCCTGGATGATCGTCGCGCTTGGCGTCCTGGTCGTCATGATATCGGGCGGTATCGACGTTTCGTTTCTCGCAAACGCCATTCTGTCGGCCTATGTGGCAACGCTCGTGACCAAGCTCACGGGCATTGACAGCCTGAGCTTTGCTATCCTGATCGCGATTGCGGTCGGTGCGTTTGTCGGAACGATCAACGGCCTGATCATCCACCTGTTTTCATTGCCGACACTCATCACCACTCTTGCCATGCAGGGCGTCATTCACGGCTTCCTGATGGTGTTCCTCAACGCGCGCCCGATTACGGCAGGCCGCATGCCATCGTCTCTTCGACACTTCGGAACCGACACCTTGTTCGAGTTCCCTTCGGGTGCGGGCTATATCGGGCTGTCGGTCTTCGTCGTGCCGTTGATCATCGCCATTTTCACCACCTGGTATCTGCTCAATCGCACAGCAATCGGACGCGCGATATACGCCGTTGGCTCCAACAAGGTCGCGGCCATGCGCGCCGGCGTCAACCTGCTGAAGGTCAACCTGGTCATCTACGGATATGCAGGCGCGCTGGCCGGTCTCATGGGATTGATGATGGTGTCTGACGTTCGTCTGGTCGATCCGACCACCCTGATCGGCAATGAACTGCTTGTGCTCGCCGCGGCGATCATCGGCGGCGCCAAGCTGACCGGCGGCGCCGGGTCCGTTCCCGGCGTTCTGCTCGGCATGACGCTCGTCACGCTGCTTTCCAACACGCTCGTCACCATCGGGCTATCTGCCTCCTGGAGCCGGTTCTTCATCGGCTTCGCGCTGGTTCTGATCGCTTCGATTTCCCATTACCAGACCAAGCGCCGCAACCTGCGGCAGCTGAATTTCGAGAACGTGTGAGAGGGACCGAGACAATGATGGATCGCATCATGAACGCCCTGCCTGCCCCGGTCTTTCGTGTGCTGAACGCGATGTTCGGCACGCGCGACGAGGAAAGCCTGGCCCAGACGGTTCTTTACGCCATGATCGCAGCCGTGCTGGTGCTGATCGCGCTCAGCCTGGGGACCAGCTTTTTCAATCCGGTCATCCTGCAATCGGTTCTTCAGCAGATTCCGGAATTCGCGCTCTTGTCGCTCGCCATGGGCCTGGCAATGGTCACCGGCGGCATCGACCTGTCCGTCATCGCCGTCGCCAATCTCGCGGGCATCTTCGCGGCCTATATCATGACCTCCCCGGCCATTGAGGCCGCGCTCGGCACGGGCGGCATGATTGCGCTTGCCTGTGCGGTCGGCCTGTTCGTCGGTCTGCTGGCGGGACTGTTCAATGGCTTCATCATCGTCAAATTCGGCATCCCGCCGCTGTTGACCACACTCGGCACGATGATGCTGTTCGCCGGACTTGGGACCGGGATCACCGGCGGAGTCGGCATTACGGGCATGCCACACGTCTACGTGGACGCCATCTCGGCGCAACTGGCCGGAACCGTTCCCCTATCCTTCGTGATGATCCTGGCCATCTTCCTGGTCGCCTCCTGGTATGTGAAACACTCGGTCTTCGGCAAAAGCCTGTTTCTTTATGGCGAGAGCAATGTCGGCGCTCTGTTCTCGGGCATCCGCATCGAAAAGACCTTGATCACGTCCTATGCCATCTCCGGGCTGCTCGCAGCGGCGGCAGGACTGATCATGCTGGCGCGTTTTAACTCCATGAAAGTGGGCTTTGGCGACACGTTCCAGCTTCAGGCAATTCTTGTGGCGGTCCTCGCTGGCATGGACCCGTATGGCGGACGCGGACGCCTGCTCAACATCCTGCCCACAGTGATCCTGCTGCAATGCGTGGAGAGTGCCTTCACCATCGCCGGCCTGTCGCCCTACGCCAAGAAAATGATCTGGGGCGGGCTGCTGCTGCTGTTCATGGCGCTGAACTTCTTCTTCCATCGCGTCGTGGCGAAACAGCAAACGGCACGTGCCATTCGACAGCAGGCACAAGCCGCCGACGCTGACACAACTCCCGCAAAAGCATGATGCCCTTTGAACCAATTTGGCCTGAACGACTGATTTTCGATCTCCAGGACCCAGATCAATGACAACGCTTTACACTGACGCTCTTTCCGATCTCGCGCATGTATTCGATCGCATCGACGACCGCCTCGTGGACCAGGCGGTGGCACTTATCGCCGGATCCAGGCGGATCGCCCTTTACGGCGTTGGCCGCGAAGGACTGCAGATCAAAGGGTTCTGCATGCGGCTGTTTCATCTTGGCCTCGCTGCCTCGATGGTGGGTGACATGACGACGCCTCCGATTGGAGAAGGTGACCTTCTTGTTGCTTCGGCTGGACCGGGATGCTTCTCGACCGTCAAGGCTCTGATGGGCGTGGCGCGAAAATCGGGCGCCCGTGTGCTGCTGGTTACGGCCGAGCCACAGGGCGAATGTGCGTCCGAGGCCGACATGGTTCTGCAACTGCCGGCTCAGACGATGGCCAACGACCTCAAGCCGAACGTGTCGGTGCTGCCGATGGGATCGGTTTATGAAGGGGCACAATTCGTTTTGTTCGAGGTTATGATCCTGAAGCTGCGCGATCGGCTCGGCGTCAGCGCCGAACACATGCGCGGCAATCACACCAATCTCGAATAGGACCGTGTGCATGGGCGCTCGTTAGCACTCACGCGTCGGCGAGCCAGTCCCGGCACACGTATTTCTGCGCCTCATAGAGCTTGAGATAGATCTCGTAGTCGCGCCGTAGACGGGATACGCCCTTCGGGTCTCGGGCAACCCGTACGGGCTTGCGTTCCATGTGCTTTGCCGCCTCGAAGAGCGAGGAAAAATGCCCTGCGGCCATGGCCGCAGCCATGGCACTGCCCAACAGCACCGGTTCGGGCACATCCGTTACGAACAGCTCGCCATCGAAACAGTCGGCGTAGAGCCGCACAAGCAATTCGTTGTGGCGATGCCCTCCGGACAGATGCACGGTGTCGATGGCATAGCCATGTGCATTGAGATGCTCGATCACCTGCCGCATCTGAAGCACCAGACCGCGCGCAGTGGCATAATAGGTTTCGAGCAGCGAACGATAATCAAGTTCCTGTCCGACACCGCTCATGATGGCGCGAACCCGACCATCATTGAGCGGGGCGCGATTGCCGAGCCAATCCGGCACGAGATGCTTTTGCGCGGCAAACGTCTCCGGTTCGGTGGTTAGCAAGTCCAGGATGTCATCTATGACGCGTTTGTGGTTTTCCGCAGACGGTGCGCCGGGGCTTGCCGCATGCTGGCGCAGGACGGCGTCCAATGCGCCGCCCGATAGGCTTTGTCCGCCTTCGTGCATCCAGTACCCTGGAAAGACCGCCCCGAGAAATGGTCCCCAGACCCCTGGTATCGACCTTTCTTCGGCACAGAACGCCATGAAATTGGTCGATGTGCCGCCGGTAACCAGAAGTGTGCGATTGAGGATTGCGTGAAGGTCCGGCCCAATATTGCCGAGCACACCGGCTTCGGCATCTATGGCGCCAACGGCGACTACGGTTCCCTCAGCAAGACCAAGCAGCTGGGCAGCTTCGGCAGACACGGTTCCATGCCTTGCCCCCAAAGGCCTGACCGGCAAGTTCGGCAAGGTCTTGCACCAGTCCGGCGGCATGCCCAGAGAATGCAGCAAATCGGTGCACCAGGGCGACGTCTCATTGGGCAAATAGGGCCATTTGCACACAAGCGCCGACGCCGACCGGACATCGGCGCCGGTGGCCAGAAAGGCCAGTTCGTCGCAAACATCGCGAAAGCTTATGCCCTCATCAAACAGGCCGGGGCGCTGTCTGCTCGTCCAGAGCATCTTGGGCAGATGTATCTCGGGCGAAATGGCCCCGCTGAAATAGTCGAGATAGCCATGCCGCGTTTCGCTGATCTCGAGCGCTTCATCCTGAGCTCTGTGATCCATCCAGCCGATGACGTCGCCCTGGCCTTCGCCAAAAGGCATGGGGTGCCCGTCGGCGAAAAGCGATGACGTCGCGTCAAACGCAAGCCCTTCCACAGCGACGTGAAGCTTGGCCGCCTGCCCGGCACAATCGCGAACAACGCTCTGGGCGGCCTGCCAGATTTCCTGCATGCGGTAGGTCGCCATGAGCTCGCTATGCTGACCCAAGTCAATGTCGGTCCGGGAAGAGGCCAGCAGCGTGCCGTCAAGGTCGAAAAGACCCCCACGGACCTGGCGCGATCCGACATCAACGGCGATGACTCCAGTTTGCATTTCTTATCCGGCCGACTTCAGCAACAGTTCGGCGCAGCTCTGATCGGTGATGAGGTGATTGATGTAGCCCGCATTGAGCACCGCGCCAACCACAACCGCCTTGTGAGCGCCTCCCGATGCGAGAATCGTGTCAGGTATCCGTTTCAGATCGTCCGGTCTGAGCGCCATCAGGCATTCATTCAGCGGGTGCGGAACCGGCTCTCCCTCCGCATCGATATAAAGTCCGAGAATGTCGCCCACCGCGCCGCCGGCCTTGAGTTCGTCCAGGCTGTCAGCGACCATCTTGGTATTGGCCAGCTGAGATCTGCCAGACAGGTCGCCACAGGACACCAGCGCGATATCAGCGGTTCTGAGATGCCGGAAAACCTCGGCGATTTCGAACAGGTTTTCCAGAAGCGACCGACTCTTGGGCGTCGGCAGATGAATGGGAACCGCCAGATAATAGCAGTCCGAACCAAGGCTCTTGGCAAAGGCCGTCGCCAGTTCGAATGTCGTTGTGCCCAATCCGTGGGTCAGCCCGCCCATGAGCGTGCCGACCCAGGCTGCCGACACCGGACTGTTGGTCAGACGCGGCAGTGCGGCCGCCAGCGTCCGCCCCCAGCCGACGCCGAGACCCATACCGTCCTGGAGCATGCCAATCAGCGCATTGCCTGCGGCCTCGCCGATCACCCTTTGCTGTTCGAGTTCGTCGTCGAGCCGAGGCACGACCCGAACCGATTTCAGCCCGTAACGTCGCTGCAGCTGATCTTCCAGCGCGACACAGTCAGCAAGCGACAGTCCGATTTCGACACGGACCGATCCGTCTGCACGCAATTGGCCGACGATCCTGTTGACGCGGGTGCGGGTCAGATCCAGCTTTTTGGCAATTTCCTGCTGGGTCAGGCCTCCGATGAAATAGTACCACGCCACGCGCGCTCTGGTCAGATCCGTTTCCGGAAGATCACGCTCCATCCCTTTTCCGCACCCCAGTCGTCCAACTGGAAGCTGCGCATGCGCTCACGCAGCTTCCATCCATAGTATTCTGAAATCGATGCACTTTTGATAGTGTGACACACATGGCCTGAATGCAACATGTCTCGGTGATCGGCAACCTTGGCGGCGCGCACATGAAGAGCCGAAACGAGATTGGCGGCTGCGCGTTCTCCCGCTGCGCCAGCCCTTCATCGGGCTATTGCTCTCTACGCGGCTGGGCTCAGGTAATGTTCGCTGTAGGAGTAGCGACGGAGGATGAGAAAAGATGTGCTTGTTCTCACCCGATCCACGAAACCGCGCGACGGTGATTCGATTGTCGTCGGGAGATCCAGTCCGATCGGAGACCGGATCTTGCACGCCTTATCCATTGAGTGACGGGGCGGTGCGACGATGGGACAGAGGTCTCGTACGATCGCGTTTGGGGCCATCAATGCTCACGAAAGCCGCACAAACTGGCCAGCTTTAGCAATTTTCCGCCAGATGCCCAGCCAGCCATCTCGACCCATATCATCGGCGAATTGTTGAACGGGTTTGCATTTTCGCCGAGGGTGACGCCAATTCTCGCGGCCCAGATAACGCCGACCCGGCAGGAGCGACCAAGGTTAAGAAATGAGCAATGATCTCGTCACCCGACTGCGTTCTCTTGATCTGGCAGGCGAAATTGCCCCACCGTCCGGCGAAACGTCGGCGCCCTGCCTTGCCGAATGGCAGGCGTCGGGTGTCTCATTTGTTTGCTCCGATCCGGGATACGAGCGCCAGTACTACCGGGCCGTTCGGGAACTGTTTTCCTGCGTGAAATCGACGGATGATCTCGGCCTGATCCTTCAGGAAGGCGGCATCTATTTCGGTTGCTGGCTCGAAAGCACCGGCACTATCAGCGCCGAACTGTTGTCACGCTTTCTGCCGGGCGTGGCGCAGCGCACTTTCGAGGGCTTTGCCAAAACCCAGCGGCCCGATGGCCTTTTCCCCTACAAGCTGACGGCGGATGGCGCGGTCTTCAACCAGATCCAGCTCGTCACGCCCCTGGCGCGCTCGGTGTGGAACCACTACCGGCTCAACGGACGTGACCGAGCGTTCCTTGAGACCATGTATACCGCGATGGCCGCCTATGATGGCTGGATTGCCGGCAATCGCGATACGCGCGGCACGGGAGGCGTCGAGGCCTTCTGCTGTTTCGACACGGGGCACGATCTGTCGGCGCGCTTCTGGCACGTGCCGGACACGCCCCATGAAAACGACCCGGCCCGGTGCGACCCCGCCAACCCGCTCGTTCCGTTCGTCGCGCCCGACCTTACGGCCAATATCGCCTGTCAGCGCAGCTATTTGGCGCGCATCGCCGACGAGCTCGGCGATGACGAGACCACCTGGGACGATCTGGCGGCGGCAAGCACGGCAGCGCTGCATCGACACTGCTTCGATGATACCGACCAGTTCTTTTACGACAGCGACCGGCACGGCCGGCCAGTCCGGGTGCAATCGGACGTGTTGTTGCGGGTTCTGGCCTCTGAGGTGGGCGACGACGATTTCTTCGCCGAAATGCTCGATCGCTACCTGCTCAATACGGGAAAGTTCTTCGCCAAGTACCCATTCACCTCGATCGCGATGAGCGATCCGCGCTTCGACCCCTCACCCGACCACAATTCCTGGTGCGGGCCGACCAACCTGTTGAGCCTGATCCGCGCCCCGCACGCGTTCGAAGCGCATCGCCGCCATGTCGAGCTCGGTTTGGCGCTGCAGCCGGCTCTGTGGGCCCTGTTCCGGATGGAACGCTTCGCCCAGACCATCAATCCGTTCACTGGTGACGCCGGCTTCACCGAAAGCTACTCGCCGGCAATGCTTGGCCTCATCGACTTCGTCGAGCGCCTGTTCGGCATCCTGCCGCGACCGGACGGCTTGCTGTGGTTCACTGGTCTGGCGCCGGCTTCGATCTCCCATCGGCAGGTCGACATCGAGACAGGCTACGCCCGGATAATCGACGGCGCGCGGTTCGAGCTTGTCACGTCGGAAACCGAAGTGGTCGTCTACAAGGATGGCGCGCCGCTTCATCGCTTCCCGAAAGGCATCCGGCTCGTCACCGACCGCGCCGGCACACCGGTCTCGCTGATCGGCATGAGCGTCGCGCCGGTTTCCGGCACGGTCTCAGGACCTGGGGGCACTTTCGAGGTCACCATCGGCCCCAACGAACAACTCGATTTCCGCGACGACGGCCTCACTGCGGTCTGGCCTGCCGGCTATGTGCCGATCAGCTCCTGAGGTCGGCGGGGCGCAGTCGCGGTCCGCGCCCGCCGGAGGTCATACCGGCGGCGTCAGGTCGAGTGTCTTGGCGTTCTCGCGGATCATCCTGATGATGTTGACCACATGCGGGTCCGTACGCCGCTCCCTAAGCACGTAAATGCCAAGCAACCAGCTCGGCAGCAATTCATCGGGCCCGGTCACGACCTGTTCGAGCCCCTGCGTGTCAAAGAAATGGGCGAGCAGATTGGAGTGAATGAGCACGGCATCGGTCGAAGCGACGAAGGCCATGCATGCCTCGAGCGAGTTCGAGGTGAACACATGCCCAGACCTGTCGGGTTGCGGCTCCGAGGTGTTTGCCTGAAGACGCCGCTGACGGGTTTCGGACGGAAATGCCATGCTGGTTGGCCAGGCGAATATCTCCGACACCTGCCGGGGCGCGCCGAGCAGCGGATGGCCATGGCGGACGAAATAGCCGTCGGTCGCCATGCCCAATGGAATGAACTCGGCTTCGATATCGCCGGCAAGGTTGGGAATCCTGTGGCCGATGAACAGCGAGATGTCGCCGGCGAGAAGCTGATCCATGCAGCGCATGGCATTGCCGATGCTGACATTGATCGGTGCGTTGGGATGGGTACGGAAATAGTCCCCGACATAGTCCTTCAAAAACAGGATCCACGTCGAGTAGCCGGTACCGATGCTGATACCCTGTTCAAGCTCGGCGCGCTGCCGCTCGATTGTGTCGAGCGCATTGGTGTAGAGCCGGCGCATGAGCAGGACCTTCTCATGCAGCGTCTCGCCGTAGACCGTCAGCCGCACACCGCGCGAGGTGCGCTCGAACAGCTTCACGCCAAGGCTCTTTTCGAGCTTTTTCATCGAATATGAAAGTGCCGGCTGAGAGATCAGAAGCTGCTCGGCGGCGGCAACCAGCGACCCCGTTTCTGTGACAGCGAGAAACTGCTCAAGCGCTTTATCCATGTCGCGCACCTCCCCTTGCGGTATAAATGGAATTTATAGAAAAAGTCAAAATATGTATTTGTTTGACAGGTAAGGGCGTGATTAAGATTTGCCATCGGTGCTGGAACCTGCCCTCGCGAGTGGGTTTACGGCACGAGACAAGTCGGGAAGCGGCATGGGGAAAAACCCGGGCGGCAGGAGCCAACGCCGCCAGCATACCGAACGACCACAGTTGTCCAGGGAGGACCCAAATATGAACAAAACTCGTCTTGATCGACGCCAGTTCCTGAGCGCCGGGGCCGTGGCAGCACTTCTGCCGATGGTCGGTACGCGCAGTGTTTTTGCCGCAGACGTGGCGAAAGTCCGCCATTTCTGGTGGGGCAACCCCGAGCGCGACAAGCGCACCTTCGCGGTTATCGACATCTTCAACCAGAAGCACCAGGACATAGAGGTTGTCGGCGAGACCGTCAGCTTCCCTGACTACTTCCCCAAGCTCAATACCCAGATCGCCGGCCACAACATGCCGGACGTCATCCAGCACGGCTACGGCGCCATTTTCGAATATATCGAGCGCGGCGCCCTGCTGCCGCTCGATGAGTTCGTCGGCAAGGCGCTGGACGTCACCCAGATGGACGAAAGCGCCATCAAGGCCGGCACCTTCGGCGGCAAGCTCTATGCCCTGTCGATCGGCGCCAACAGCCACATGACCATCTACAATGCCGACGCCTTCAAGAAGGCCGGCTTCGAGGCAGGCAACGGTTTCGATCCGTTCGGCTGGACCTATGACGACCTCAAGCGCATAGGCGTCGAAATCGCCAAGGCCAACGAGGGCATGGCTGGCACCGAAGACGCCACGGCCAATTACCAGCTCTTCTCCGACTTCGTGACCCAGAACGGGGTGCACTTCTTCAACTGGGACACGGGCGACATCGATTGCCCGGCCGAACTGGTGGCCGAGTACTTCGCCATGTGGAAGGATATCCGCGATGCTGGCGCCACCCTGCCCGGCAAGGCTTCGGCCGGCGTTGTCGGCGCCCAGATGGCTGACTGGCCGCTGACCAAGGGTACGGCGGCAACGACCTTCCAGTGGTCGAACCAGCTGGTCGGTGCCCAGAAGATCAACGAGGCACGGCTTGAGGCGGCGATGTATCCGAACACGGCGGAAATGGTGCCGGGTTCCTATGTCCAGCCCAGCCAGTTCATCTGCCTGACGCGCGACAGCGCAAATCCCGAAGCGGCGGCGACCTATATGTCGGCCTTCGTCAACGACACCGACATGACCAACATCCTCGGCCTCGAACGCGGCATTCCGGCCAATACCGCCGCCCGCAACGCCCTGATCCCGACCCTGTCGGAGACCGAGGCCAAGTCGGTGGCCTACATGGACGGCATCAGCAGCAAGTCGGCGCCGCTGCCGCCGCCCTTCCCATCGGGCGCCAACGAGATCGAACAGACCTATCAGCGTATCGCCACCGGCGTGCTGCTCGAACAGGATGACGTCAAGGGCGCCGCGGAGAACTTCATCCGTCAGGCCAAGTTCATCCGCAAGCGCAACAGCTAGTCGTTTCGCTTCATCTCAATCTCTCACCTCGCGGCCATGCGCCGCGAGGCTCCTCCGGGGCTCGCCCCGCCAAGGCAATCGTGATCGGCATCTGAGAAAAACATGCGCAAGTTCCTGCGTCGCAATTGGCCGGCCTACACCTTTCTGACCCCGTGGTTCATCGGGTTCTTCCTGCTTGCGCTCGGACCGATTCTGGCTTCGCTCTATTTTTCCTTCACCAACTACGATGTGATCAATCCGCCGCGCTGGGCCGGGCTCGAGAATTACGAGTTCATGTTCACGGTCGACGATCGCTTCATGACCTCGCTGCGGGTTACCTTCGCTTTCGTTTTCCTGTCTGTGCCGGCCAAGCTTGTCTTCGCTCTGGTGGTCGCCATGGTGCTCGACAAGGGGATCCGGGGCATTTCGATTTACCGGGCACTGTTCTACCTGCCCTCGATCCTTGGCGGATCGGTTGCCGTCGCGGTGCTCTGGCACCAGCTGTTCGACTTCCACGGCGTCATCAATTCGTTCCTGGGTCTCTTCGGCATCGAAGGCCAGTACTGGCTCTCGGATCCCCAGTATTCGCTCTACACGATCGTCCTTCTGGCAGTGTGGCAGTTCGGATCACCGATGCTGATCTTCCTGGCCGGGTTGCGCGCCATCCCGCAGGAGCTTTACGAGGCGGCGGAAATCGACGCTGCCGGCAAGGTCCGTCAGTTCTTTTCGATCACCATTCCACTGCTTGCGCCGGTCATCTTCTTCAACCTGGTTCTGCAGACGATCGACGCCTTCAAGGCCTTCACCCAGGCCTTCATCATCTCTTCCGGCGACGGGCGTCCCTTGGACAGCTTGCTGTTCATGACGCTCTATCTCTACCAGGAAGCCTTCACCTATTTCCGCATGGGCTATGCCTCGGCGCTTGCCTGGGTGCTGCTCATCATCATCGCGATCTTTACCGGCATCGCCTTCTGGACCTCGAAATACTGGGTCCACTACGAGAGTGAACGCGGATGACCGATCTTGCCGCCCCAACAACAGCCGATCAGGTCCGCGAAGTCGCCGCGCAACTGCGCGCACAGCGTCAGCGCCAACAGCGCAACGCCGCGCTTTTGAAGCACGCCTTCCTGATCCTTTGCACCCTGATCATGCTCTATCCGCTGATCTGGCTGGTCCTCGCCTCGTTCAAGCCGGACAACCAGATCTTCAACCAGGCGCTGTCACTGTGGCCCGAAGAGTTCAAGTGGCAGAATTACCCCGAAGGCTGGAACGGGCTGGCGGTGAGCTTCACGCGGTTTTTCGGCAACTCGCTGTTCATCACCATCCTGGCGGTGATCGGCAACGTGCTCTCGTCGAGCTTTGCCGCCTACGCTTTCGCGCGGCTCGAATTCAACGGCAAGAACATCTTTTTCGCGATGATGATGATGACGCTGATGATCCCGTATCACGTCGTTCTCATCCCGCAATACATCCTGTTCCTCAACATGGGCTGGGTGAACTCCTTCCTGCCGCTGATCGTGCCGAAATTCCTCGCCTCGGACGCCTTTTTCGTCTTCCTGATGGTGCAGTTCTTCCGGCAATTGCCGCGCGAGCTCGACGAGGCAGCGATGATCGACGGCTGCTCGCCCTTCAAGATCTACTGGGCGATCATCATGCCGCTGTCGCTGCCGGCCGTTGCCACGGCATCCATCTTCACCTTCATCTGGACCTGGGACGATTTCCTCGGACCTCTGGTCTATTTGAACAACATCGACAATTACACGGCGCCCCTGGCACTTCGGATGTTCACCTCCCAGGACAGCGTTTCCGAATACGGACAGATGTTTGCCATGTCGGTGCTGTCGATCCTGCCGATCGTATTGTTCTTCGTCGTCTTCCAGAAATTCATCATCCGCGGCATCGCCATGAGCGGGTTGAAATAGGGGTTGGTCATGGCTGGTGTCAGTCTCAGAGAGGTCGTCAAACGCTACGGCAATGTCGAAGCCATTCACGGCATCGATCTTGAAGTTATCGACGGCGAGTTTCTCGTTCTTGTCGGCCCCTCGGGCTGCGGCAAGTCCACGCTTTTGCGCATGGTCGCCGGGCTTGAGGAAATCACGGATGGGACGATCTCGATCGGCGACCGCGTCGTCAATGACGTGCCGGCCTCCCAGCGCAACCTGTCGATGGTCTTCCAGTCCTACGCGCTTTACCCGCATATGTCCGTCAGGCGGAACCTCGCGTTCGGGCTGACCAACCTCAAGATGCCCAAGCCGGAAATCGAACGGCGCGTCGCCGAGGCCGCCAAGATCCTGCAGATCGGCGACCTGATGGAGAGAAAGCCGCGACAGCTCTCGGGCGGGCAGAAGCAGCGTGTTGCCATCGGCCGTGCCATCGTTCGCGAGCCGCAGCTGTTCCTGTTCGATGAACCACTGTCCAATCTCGATGCAGAGCTGCGGGTACAGATGCGCGTCGAACTGGCGGGGCTCTACAACCGCCTCGGGACAACGATGATCTATGTGACCCACGACCAGGTCGAGGCGATGACCATGGCCTCGCGGATCGCTGTCCTGAGCGCTGGGAATCTCGAGCAGCTCGGCACGCCTGTTGAACTCTACGAGCGCCCGCAGAACACCTTCGTTGCCACCTTCATCGGTTCGCCGAAGATGAACATGATCTCAGGTGCGGCAGACAAGGGCGGCATCACCATTCCGGATTTCGGAACTCTTGAGGTTCCCGGTTCCGTGCCCAACGGCGCGATCAGCGTCGGCGTCAGGCCCGAGCAATTCTGTGTCGGTGCGGGCGGCGACGTGTCGACCAAAGCCAAGATAACCCTTGTTGAATATCTCGGCTCCGAGGCCTTCGTTCACGTCGTGCTTTCGTCGGGGGCCAAGCTGATGGTCAAGGCGTCCAGTCACGCGGCCCACAAGGTTGGCGACGAACTGGTTCTCGGCATCAACAAGGCTGAAGCCCATTATTTCGGCCCGGACGGATTGCGTCTCGGCTATTTCGATGACGATAGGTAGACGATTGTGAAATACGCACTAGTGGGCACCGGTGCTCGGCACAACATGTTCCGGACGGCTGTGACGGAAACCTATGGCGCGACCAACGAACTGGTCGGGCTGTGCGACATCAACCCCAAGCGCCTGTCGCTTGCGGCGTCCAGGGTGCCCGATCCCAGGGGCAATGGCATCGCCACCTATCGGCCGTCCGAGTTCGGCAAGATGATCGCCGAGCAGACGCCCGAAAAGGTGATCGTCACCGTGCCGGATTACCTGCACCACGAATACATCGTCGCGGCGATGAAGGCGGGGTGCGATGTCGTCACCGAAAAGCCGATGACCACGGATCTCGGCCGCCTCAAGGCGATTGTCGATGCGGTCAACGAGACCGGTCGCAAGGTCACCGTGACCTTCAACTACCGCTACACACCGGCACGGACCCAGCTCAAGGAAATCCTGATGTCGGGCGCCATTGGCGACATCACCGCCGTCGACTTCCGCTGGTATCTCGACCGGGTCCATGGCGCCGACTATTTCCGGCGCTGGCACCGCTACAAGAACAATTCGGGCGGCCTTCTGGTGCACAAGTCCACCCACCATTTCGACCTGATCAACTGGTGGGTCGGCTCGTCACCGGTGACGATTTCCGCCATCGGCAAGCGCGATTTCTACACCCCCGAGATGGCGGTCGAACTCGGCTATGGTGGGCACGGGGAACGCTGCCACACCTGCCCCATCGCCAAGGAATGCCTGTTCGAACTCGACATCGAGGACGACGACTATCTCAAGGAACTCTATCTCGATGCCGAGGACGAGGACGGCTATCTGCGCGACCGCTGCGTGTTCGATGAGGACATCACCATCGAGGACACGATGCAGGTGCAGGCGCGCTACGCCAACAATGTCTCGCTCAACTACACCCTGACGGCCTATGCGCCGTGGGAAGGGCTAGAGATCAAGTTCTACGGCACCAGGGGCGAGCTCAGCCATCGCCATGTCGAGGTGCACGGTGTGTTCGGCGGCAAGCGGGCCCACATGGAAACCGGCAATGTCACCACCACGCTGCACCAGGCGGGCAAGGAACCGGTCGACATCGAGGTTTGGGACGGCAAGGGCGATCATGGCGGCGCCGACCCGGTGATGCTCGGCTATCTGTTCGACGCGGACACCGTTGGCCCCGATCCCTACAAGCGCGGCTCGACCCACGAGGACGGCGCCTGGTCGATCCTGACCGGCATCGCCGCCAACAAATCCATCGCCACCGGCAAGACCGTCAATGTCGACGAGATGCTCAACGACGCCGGGATCATGCTCACAAGGAAGTAGTCCAAGGCACGGGTGCTCCAGGGGAAACAGATATGAGCATGGTCACCAACCCGATCCTGCCGGGCTTTCATCCCGACCCCTCGATCTGCCGTGTTGGCGAGGATTATTATCTCGCAACCTCGACCTTTGAGTGGTTCCCCGGCGTCGAAATCCATCACTCGCGTGACCTTGCCAACTGGGCCCTCGCCACCCGCCCTCTTGATCGCAAGAGTCAGCTCGACATGCGGGGCGCACCGGATTCCGGCGGCATCTGGGCGCCGTGCCTCACCCATGCGGACGGACAGTTCTGGCTGATCTATACCGACATGAAGCGGCATCAGGGCTCGTTCAAGGACGGGCACAACTACCTCGTTACCGCGCCATCGATTGACGGTCCCTGGTCCGATCCGGTCTTTCTCAACGCCTCCGGGTTCGATCCCTCACTTTTTCACGACGAGGATGGGCGCAAATGGCTCGTCCAGATGCTCTGGGACCATACCAACCGCGCCAATCCGTTCGCCGGCATCTCGATCCAGGAATACGATCCAGTAGCGCAAAGACTGGTCGGCAAGAGACGGATGATCTTTCCGGGCACCGATCTCAAATTCACCGAAGGCCCGCATCTTTATCGCCGCAACGGCTGGTACTACCTCATGACGGCGGAAGGCGGCACCGGCTTCGATCATGCCGTGACGCTTGCGCGGTCTCGCGATCTGTTTGGCCCT
Source organism: Devosiaceae bacterium (assembly GCA_963676075.2). Taxonomy (GTDB): domain Bacteria; phylum Pseudomonadota; class Alphaproteobacteria; order Rhizobiales; family Devosiaceae; genus JAHJQZ01. Next base: position 171,804 of record CAXXNZ010000031.1, on the reverse strand, counting down.
TACGAGGTGCATCCGCAAAAACACATTCTCAGCGCCAAGGACAACCCGCTGCATCCGATCCAGCGCGCCGGTCACGGCGACCTCGTCGATACCCCGGACGGACAGACCTATCTCACTCACCTGATGGGGCGGCCGGTCACGCAGCACCGGCGATCGATCCTTGGTCGGGAATGTGCGCTGCAACACTGCGAGTGGCGTGACGACGACTGGCTCTACGTCAGGAATGGCCCCCTGCCCGCGCTCGGGGTCGACGTGCCGGGTGTGCCAGAATCTCGACTGCCCAAGATCACCTATGATTTTTCCGGACCAGGTTTGCCGCCGGATTTCCAGTGGCTCAGGACGCCCGAGCCGGAACGCATTTTCTCGCTGACCAAGAAACCTGACGTCCTACGCCTTTTCGGGCGCGAGGCCATCGGGTCATGGCACGAGCAGGCGCTGGTGGCGCGGCGGCAGACCGATTTCGCCTATCGGGCCGAAACCGAGCTCGATTTTGCCCCCGAAGATGAACGCGAATTTGCCGGCCTGACCGCCTATTACGGCCGCCACGCGCTTTACTATCTGACGGTCACCGCCGACGGTGACGGCAATCGCCAGTTGCTGATCATGGCAGCACTTGCAGACAATCGCGGCGGGTCTCTGACCTACCCCGCCGCCCCGGTGCCGATACCGCCCAGCGGCAAGATGCGCCTGGCGGTCGAGGTCCGGGATTTCCGTCTCAGATTTTTCTACGCGCTCGAGGGAGAGGACAACTGGTCCGCCATCGGACCGGATTTCGATGCCTCGATCCTCTCGGACGAAGCCAGTGTCGCGGTCGGCGGCGGCTGCTTCACCGGCGCCTTTGTCGGAATGGCGGCCTCCGATCTCAATGCCGGTGGCAAGCCGGCCGATTTCAGTTTTTTCTCATATGAAGCCCTTCACTGTGCAAGGCTGGACAAGTAGCCCCCGGGCATCACTTCATTGGCGCCGGTCTGCAAAAGCGCTTTACGTAACCGTGTCGCCAAATGCGCCCTCGACGAGATCCTAACGACTAACTCCAGATTTGCAGATAGGCGGTGGCGCCACAGGGGCAGCCAACAGCGCCATCGTAAAATATCGCGCCGCATGTCCGCCAGCGCTGCGCGACAAGGCATGTTCATGGGAACTCCCGGCGCGGTTCAGCCGGAAACGGATTGGCCGAGCTTGTTCATCTGCCTGACGAGCAGTCCGTAGACACTGCGTGCCGTTTCGATGCGCTTGAAACCTGTTTTCGTCGTGGAGACATAGGTCCGGCGCATGCCGGCACCACCCGGGCGCCGTCGCGTCTTGCGGTAGACCTGCATTTCCCGGTTGAACCACACAGTGCCGATGGCCCCGTCTTCGAGTTCGAGTGCATCCATATCGGCAATCGGATAGCGCTTCAGCTTGCGCCGACCGAAGATCTCAGTCGCGATGTAGGCGGCCTGGTCAGAAAGGGCGTACCAGCTGTGCGAGCGCTCAAAGGCGTCCCAGAGCGGCATACCGATCATCAGATAGAGCCCGGTCAGGACGAACGGAATCCCGAACAGGGGAAACACCTGTCCGATCAGGTCGAATTCGCCGGTCTTCTGGCCCATCCACGACGCCGTGGCCATCCAGAACAGGGCGAAGGCGGTGAACACCAGACCAAATGGCAGGCGCGTGGTCAGGAAGTCGCCCATGGTGAGGCTCCCGGCGGGCCGCCCCTGCCAGAGCAATCGCTCTCCACCCGGCAGGAGCTCTTTCCAGCCGACAACAGCTGTCACGGCTGAGCTTCCGATGGCGACGCGTCGTCGGTCTTTGCGGCCATCGATCTGATGGCCTCGGTCAGGTCGGGGCTCAACCCCGTATTGCAGGCATTGTCCCGGACGCCGAACAGAACACGGCGTTCCAGTTCCTGCCCGTTGCCATCGGCTTCGGCGAAGGCCAGTGCGACAAGCTCGGTCTCGATTTGGTCGTAGTAGCGGCTGCGATCCTCGAGAACGCGGTCCGCGTGCAGGATACAAAGCTCGATCGCCGCGTTTTCGAGCTTTTCGCTCGAGACGTCCGCGAGGGGTTCGCCCACATCATAGGTCAGCGTCAACTGCCGCGCGCGCGGACCGGGCTCGATGTAGCGCAGGACGACGGGCAATCCGCTCGGCAGGTTCGGCTGCAGATTGTCCAGACCAACGCCGAGCGGCTGCGGAACGCACATCAGATCCTCGTCGAGTGCGTACAGGAACTCGTGAAAGCGCGTGATCTCGACGCCTTCAGACGCGCCGGTGTCGTAGGTCGGATCGAAGTCCCACCTGATGCGCACCGCATCCACATCTTCCTGCTTGATAACGTCCCGACTGTTCAGGACAAGACTCGAGCAAAGTGGCTGCATTTCCCGGGCATAGTTATCCGATGGGACAGCCCCGAACGGCTCCGGGTCGAAGTTCGGCCGCGCCTTGATCACAACCGTTTTGACGTCCTGGGCGGAGGTTTCGAGCAGATACTCATCAACGGTGATCGAGGAGCCGTCGCCAAGCATGACGATCTCCGATCCCTCGGCCAGGGTAGGCATGGTCAGCGAGAAACACGCCGCCGCAGTCAGTACGATCAAGCCCTTGGTCATGGCGAATGTCCACAGCCTTTTCTGTTCATGGTGATGTTCGGGGCAAACTAACCGCTGGTACGACATGCCGCTCTCCCCTGATCGGGGTATGTCCAGTTCGCGTGACTTCGCTATCGTCTGCATCCGGTTTGGAGCAGATAAAATGCGTACACCTTCTCTGAAGACTGTTGCGGCGCCGCTTGTCGCGATCGCTGTTGCTTGCGTAACCACATCTGTGGCGGGCGCCGAGATGTGGCACATATCGAACCACTTCTCGGCCGAGCGGTTCGTGCCGCATATCCACTATTCCGGGCCGGTTCTCGAAGGGGACGCCAAACGAATGGCGGCACTTCTGGATAGCGTCGCCGAATGCGATGTCTCCGCTCTGCCGGCCGAAGGCGGCAATTGCGCCCTTGTCACCCTGCACAGCCCGGGCGGCAACTACATCGAAGGCCTCAAGCTGGCCGGCCTGTTCCGCGATCGTGGGGTGGCGACGGTGGTCGAAACGGGCACCAGCTGCTATTCGGCCTGTGCCTTCGCCTTTCTCGGCGGGTCCGGCTATTCAAGCCAGGACGGTGTTGGCGCCTATAGCGACCGGATCATCGAGCCTGGCGCCACTTTGGGCTTTCACGCGCCCTATTTCGCACCCGATGATCTCGGCTCCCTGGTCGCCGATTTCGGCATGGACGCCGTGCTCGGCGCCAGCCGCGAGGACATTGCGCTCATGGTCGAGCAGCTGGTCGACTGGAATGTCGACCCGAATATTCTGGGCTATGTCGTGAGCATGGGCCCGGACCAAAGCTACGACGTCAAGACCGGCGAGGACTATTTCCTCATGCGCTCGCATCTGCCGCCGTCTCCGATTGGACACTGGATCGACCGCGACGACAAGCCCGCGGCCATTCGCAATGCCTGCCTGCGCCTGATGGCCTATCACAAGGGCCTGTATTTGGATAATGATCCCGACGCCATCAGCACGTCCTATCTCACCGATTTCGCCGTGAACGAGTCCGGGCAGAAGCTGAGCGGGTTTCGCATCGGGCCGGACAATCCGCTCGGCGTCACCTTTTGCGGCCTGCCCACCGAACAGACCGAACTCTATGGCGATATCGATCTGTCGCTGTTCACCGCGCCGGGGGTGACCGGTGCCGCGCGCCCCATGCTCAGCATGTTCCACCGTCCGGACGGCTGGTCCAGCCTCGGAACGGGCAGCCGGGCCGACAGGCGCCTGTTCAAGAAGGGCGGCTTCAATGCGATGTTCATGGCGCCCTTCGAGGACGTTGCCAGCCGGACCGCCGACGCCCTCGACTATCTCGCGTTTGAGAAATTTTACTCTTTCAACGAGGATATCAAAGTCGACGGGAAAGTGCCGCGGCCGGAATCCCGAATGCCCGTAAAGGCGGTCGTGACCACGCCGGCAGCCGATACGCTTGAATATGGCGACAATCGCATCATCGTCCAGATCGGCAACTCGCTTCTGCTCGAGCAGGGAATGAACCTTCTTCCCGAGCGGAACGTGACGTTCAATCTGAATTCCAAATCCGCTTTGGGCTACGTCTATGGCGGGGTCTATCCCTCGGGGCGGCCTTTCTTGTGGTTCGGTCTCATGGACCTCGACAGCAGCATGGTCACGCTTGTCGAAATTGAAGCCAAATCGGTTCCGGCGGACATGGACGCGGCGGTCACCGAGCAAGAAGACCTGGCATGCAGTTTCTCGTTCCTTGGCGCTTCCCTGAAATGCAGGTAGGTCTTCAATGAATATGCCCCTTGTTGTGCTTATGAGCGCCCAGGCCGTTGTCTTCCTGGCCTTTATCGTCCTCGCCTTTCGCTGGCTTTTCGCCGTCAGACGCGATGCGGTGGAACGTTCGGGCAAAACCCTGCCCGGGCTCGGCGCAACCCTTGCGGCTTTTCGCCGTGGCTTCGAGGACCCCGATTACAGCGAGACGCGCTGGGGTATCGCCGGCTGCATGATCTTCCTTTTGATAGCCGCCCTTCTGGGGCCTGTCCTGATGTCGGTATAGGGTCAAAGCCATGCACGTATCCGGTCTGTTTCGACTGGCAATTGCCGTCACCACTGCACTTTTCGTTTTTGCTCCTGCGGTTCGGGCAGACGAATGCCCGGCCGAAAGAGCCCTATACGAATTGACGACCGAGGACGGGCGCTTCGAGGTCAGCTTCCTGCGTGCCAAGCACCAGGCATCGATGGCGTCCGATCTCTATCTGGTGCTCAAGACCCCGCAGCGCAGCTATTGGTTCACCTTCTCGGTCTCCAACGGCTACAGCGGCATGACGCTCACTCCGGTCACCGACCCCGGCCGCGCCGACGCGGCGCCCGATGGTCCGCGCGAATTGATCGATTTTTTCAGCGAAGACCCCGAGGATCTCGATGTCCTGCGGGCCTTGAGGTTCTACGCGATGGACGAGGACTTCACCTTCTGGTTCGAGCCGCCCAATGCAGGCGATTCAGCGCCCATGTACGTGATGGTGCCCGAAATCGGACTGGCTCTCTGGTACAGCGCCGGCAAGCTGACCGAAGATCCGGAGGCCGACCGGGATCCGATGCCGCGCGGCGTGTTCGTGCCGGACTTTTGCCGGGACACGATCCCCGACCCCGTCTGGCCCTGATCGGCGTCAGGTCAGCCCCATGCGGGAGGCGTGCAGCGCCGCTTCCGCGCGGGAGGAGATGCCGAGCTTGCGGTAGATGCTCTTGACGTGCGTGGCGATGGTTGATTCCGCAAGGCCCAAGGCCCGGGCGACTTCGGCATTACGGAATCCCTTGGACACCATGGTCAGCACGTCGGTCTCACGGGCGGTCAGTGGCTCGATATCGCCATCGACAGGGCCCGTTCGCTGGAAATGCTCCATGATGCGCCGCGCAATCGTCGGCGATAGCGCCGGAATGCCGTGCTGCAGCTGCATCAACTGGCGGTGCACGACCGCTTCGGGCTGCCCCTTGAGAATGTAGCCCTGCGCCCCGGCCGACAGGGCGGCGACGATGTTCGCATCATCACCCAGAACCGTGCTGACAATGCACATGGTCTCGGGCGAACGCGCCTTGAGGCGGCGAATGACGTCAAGACCCGATCCGTCGGGCAGGCCCAGATCGACCAGCGCCATGTCCCAGACTTCTGCCGCGATCTTCTCCGCGGCCTGCTGCACGCTGCGGGCCGCGGCGACAGTGATGCCCGGAAACGCGGCGCGCGCCACATCCGTCAGCCAGGCCAACGCTTCGGGGACATCTTCGACGATGAGCAGATTGCGAGCGATCATGGCTGTGAGGCCTCAAGAGGAATGCGCACCTCGATCAGTGTTCCATTGGTGCTTGAGATATTCAACGCGCCGCCATGGCCCTCGGCGCGCGCGGTCATGTTCACCAGACCGCCATCGCGCCGGCTCTTCGTGCCGGTCATGCCGGAGCCGTCATCGGATATCCGCACATGCAGGTCGCCGGCCCGTTCCGCGATTTCGACCGCGAAGTGGCGGGCACCGGCATGCCGGATGGTGTTGCTTGCCGCTTCCCGGATGATCGAGCGCAATGTGTGGGCCAGTCGCGCGTCCACCACCCGGCTGTCGGGAACATCGGACTGCCAGTCAAGATCGATGCCCACCGCCACCAGACGATCGTCGGTCTCGAACCGCAGCTCGGCCAGGATCTCGGCAAGGGTCATGCCCATGCCCTGCGCATTGTTGATGATGTCGCGCAGGTCGGTCAGCGTCTCGGCGATGATGGCGTTTTTTCGCTCGTTGTCGCTGCTGTGCAGGGTCCGCAGCAATTGGGCGCCGATATTGTCGTGCAGGTCGCGCGCCATGCGGGTCCGTTCCTGGCGGGCGCCGCGTTCATGCGCATCCCGGCTGGTGAGGGCATGTTCCAGCATGGCGACGAGCTGCTGGAGCCAGTCGGCATCGGCCTGCGAAAAAAGCCGTCTGCCACCATGCGCGTATCGCATCATCAGCGGCGGCGTTGCGCTGGTCGCGGGCACCAGCAATTGCTGGCCGCCATCAAAGATCTCGGCGCGGGAAATGTCGCTGCCGCTATCGACGCTGAGCGGGGCAAAGCAGTTGCTCAAGAGGGCGCGCCACTTGCTTTCCTGCTCGGCTGCGTTGCGGGAGAGCGCGATGTCGAAGACATCCTTGAAACGTGAGGGATCGATGCCGGATCGACGGCTCAACAGTCCTCCGAGGAAGTTGCGTAAAGGCAGATAGAGCATGCCAACCGCGAGCAGCGCCAATCCGAAGGCCGGAATGCGTTCGATCGAAACGACGTAAATCAGCAGAGCGTCGAGCCCGATGAGCACAAGTCCGCCGAGAAGGTACGAGCCGAGACGGAAGGACCAGATGCCGAGGTCGAACAGACGATAGCGCGCCACGCCGATCGCCAGGCCGCAATAGATCAGCAGGATGATTCCGAAAGCGTGTGCCTGGCTGGCCTGGGGCTCCAGTCCCAGCAGTGCGGGCACCGCAATGGTGAAGACGAACACGCTGGTGCCCAACAGGATGGACAAGCCAAACCAGCCCAGTGCCGCACGCGCCAGAGGGGCGCGCCGGGACAGGTACAATTGTGCCGCTACAAGCACCATGATGACGAAGAATTGCACAAGCATCGGCCCATAAGCACCGATGGCCTGCTGGGGCATCATCTGTAGCAGTTGGGCTCCAACGGCGATAAGCCCAACCACCCAGACGGCGACGATGGTCCATGGCTTGCCGATGCGCTGCGGATAGACCAGCAGCAGGCTGATCAGGGCCAGACCGAAGGCATTGGTGCCAAGATAGTTGCAGGCGGAGAGTGCCTTGAGTTGCGAGACACCAAGCGCCAGTTCCCGCGTGCCATAGACCGAGGCCGATAGCGACGACATCATGAGACCAAGGCCGGACAGGGTGAAGAACATGCTCGGCGTGTCGCGCTTCAGCGCCCAGACCCAGCCGCCAATGATGATGCCTGCGCCGCCGACGAAGAGCTGCAGCCAGAATTCGGCGGGCAACGACCAGGCCGGCCTGCCGGCATAGGGCGCGATCACCGTTTGCTGGACGGTTGCGTTGCCATTGGACCAGGCAATGGAGACCTCGGGTTGGGCCAGGACTTCGGTCAGCGCCCCCTGACGCGCCAGAAAGGCATTGATCGCGTCATAACTTGGCAGGGTGTCGGGCTCTTCGATCACGTCCACGGCCCGCAGGTCGATGTCGCCGATCCGGGACACCCTTGCACCGGGTGCCAAACCCTCGGGCAGATCCGCACGCTGGACCTGCGTCACCACCACCAGACCATCGTCCCCGGCATGCATGACAAGGCCGAGCCAGGGTTGGGCGGTCGCCAGCCAAAGCGCGCCCAACGCAGCCACCACGAAAACAGCTATCGCTCCCAAGAGCCCCGCGACGGGCGGCAAGGAGGGTGTCCCTCTGAATGCCGGCGCCGGTTTTTCGAACGTCCTCATGCCCTTCCAGACAGCATCCTCTGAACCGGGGATGCCATGGAAACGCCCGTCTGTATAGGATTTTAGGCAGATTTGACCGGAATAATCCGGTTTTGTGAACGAGGTGGTTCCATGCGCGCAGGTCGGATGTCTTTTTCCAAGGGGCTACTGGCGCTTCTTGTGTGCCTTTGCGGCCTGTTGGTTCTGCTGCCGTCGTCCAGAGGTATGGACTTTCCGCGACAGGGTGTCGAAGGCATCCCCAACGGCATTGCCCAACCCTTTTCCGGCAAGTGGTGGCTTGGCTTTCCAGAGGGCGAAGGCATGATCAACGGCGACCCGGTCGTCGATTGCGACAACCCGGTCGTGCTGGAGCCCCAAGGCGAGGACAACCTGCTCTATCGCTCACCGACAGGGGCCGAGGTGGTCTTCGGGCTGATGGCGTTTTCCGGCCGGACCACCTGGCTGCCTGAATGGGGCGAGAGCATCATTGCGGTCTGGATCGACGAGAGCGCATTCTATGCCTATTCGGTCGATCTGACGACCGGCAAGGCACGATGGGACAACCCGATGGTCTACCGCCGATGTGAGACCTGACCCGAATGACCGGACGCGAACACGCCCCCCAAGGCTAAATCACGCCGAAGGCTGACATGGCATCAGCAACGCGAATGAACCCCCCGATATTGGCGCCGACGACATAATTGCCGGGCAGCCCGTACTCGTCGGCCACGGTGGCGCAATGGTCGTGAATGTCCTTCATGATCTCGGCGAGGCGCGTCTCGGTTTGTTCGAACGACCATGAATCGCGCGACGCATTCTGCTGCATCTCCAGTGCGCTGGTGGCAACGCCGCCGGCATTGGTGGCCTTGCCGGGCCCGAACAGCACACCGGCCTCCTCGAACAGGTGCACCGCTTCCGGGGTGCAGGGCATGTTCGCCGCTTCGCCGACCGCCACAACGTTGTTGGCAATCAGCGTCCTGGCGTCGCGTCCCGTCAGTTCATTCTGGGTCGCGGCAGGAATGGCGATTGCACACGGCACCTCCCAGATCGATCCGCCGGATTTGAAGTGGGCACCATTGCCCCTGAGCTTGGCATAGGACTCGATGCGGCTGCGGCGGATTTCCTTGACCTCTTTGAGGATTGCCAGGTCGATTCCGGCTTCGTCGACGACGTAGCCGCTCGAATCCGAGCAGGCGAGGACGCGACCGCCCAGTTCGTTGATTTTCTCGATGGTGTAGATGGCGACATTGCCGGATCCCGAAACGACGAAATCGAGGCCCTCGATGTCGCGTCCTCTGGTGCGCAGCATCTCGGCAATGAAATAGACAGCACCGTAACCGGTGGCCTCGCGGCGCACCCGCGAGCCACCCCAGTTCAGCCCCTTGCCGGTCAGAACGCCGGATTCATAGCGGTTGGCGAGGCGTTTGTACTGGCCGAACAGATAACCGATCTCGCGTTGACCAACGCCGATGTCGCCGGCCGGCACGTCGGTGTATTCACCCAGATGCCGGCAGAGTTCCGTCATGTAGGACTGGCAGAAGCGCATGATTTCCATGTCCGAACGGCCCTTGGGGTCGAAGTCCGATCCCCCCTTGCCGCCGCCGATCGGCATGCCGGTAAGGGCGTTCTTGAACACCTGCTCGAACCCGAGGAACTTGACGATGCTGAGATTGACGCTCGGATGGAAGCGCAGGCCGCCCTTGTAGGGGCCGAGCGCCGAATTGAACTGCACGCGGAACCCGCGATTGATGCGGACCTGGCCTGAATCGTCGACCCACGGCACCCGGAAGATGATCTGGCGTTCCGGCTCGCACAGCCGTTCGATCAGCCCGGCCTCGGCATAATGCGGCTGCTTGGCGATGACACGCCCGAGGCTGTCGAACACCTCGCGTACGGCCTGGTGAAATTCGGTTTCGCCCGGGTTCCTGTGCAGAATGTCCGCATAGATGGGCCCGAGGATGTCGTCAGTCGAAGTCGTGGTCATCTTTGTTCCAATAAATGCTGCGCATGAGCGCATGGTCTCGTCACCGCGCAAGATGCCACCCCGACAGATCCGCCGGGGTGACGCGCGGGGTCAGGCTGCTGTTGGGCCGGGATCGTCGTCGAACACGGGCTTGGTGGTCGGTTTGGAAATCACCGGCTCTGGCCACCACGCTGGTATGACATGCGGTGATGGGTCATGGTTTGCCGCCGCTTCGGCCTGTGGCTGGTACGCCAGATCGAGGATCTCCAGCGTCTCGACACGCGAACCGAGGTCGACGCCCACCTTCGCTCCGACGCGGAGTCCGAGCATGGCGATTCCGCGCATGGTGGCGATGGATTGGCAGCCCTGACCGGGAACGTGGTGACGAGGCTCAACAAGCCTCCGTTCCACCTGCGGATGGTCGTCGATCCTGAAGATGAGTCGGCTGCCGAGGGTCACCACATCATTGGGAAGGTTGCCGTCGTAGTGAACCAGACACACTTCCTGTTTGCGGCGGATGGCAGTGGCCAGCCGATCGTTGTTGCCAGCGTGCTCGGCCAGAAGTGTTTCGAGTATGGCGAAATCGCGCGGGGTCAGGATGGGAACGTTCGAGTTTTGCATTGAAGCACTCCGGAAAAAGGATGATCGGACGCGCAGGCCAGATCGACGTCATGCCGATCTGGCCCGAAGGTCCGAATTGGAGCACCAGGCGAACAGGCTGGAGAGGCGCAGGTGTCATTGGTCGTCGTCCTGAACGACCCGTTTGACGGTCAGGGACAGCTTGCGCCGGTCGGGCGTTGACCAGAGGATGGTCTGACCTTCATGCAGACCGATGAGCGCGGCACCGACAGGGGTCAGGACGGACACCCGGCCTTGGGCAATGTCGGCGTCGACGGGATAGACCAGCTGGAAAGTGCGATCGAACCCGTCCGATGTCGAGAAGGACACCGTGGACCCCATGCGCACTGCATTTCGGGGGAGCTTGGATTGCGGAACCACACGCGCACGCTCGAGCTCCCCGATCAGCCGGGCGGCCGGATTGGAGGCGTCGAGGTCGGCCAGCCCATGAGCCATGCTCGTCAGCCGTTCGTGGTCCTCCGCACCCATGACGAGTCTCGGGGTGACAGAGGGTTTCTGCAAGTTTTGGGACATGATGGCACACGATCTCCGCCATCCTCGCGGAGTGGCGGGCAAACAGTTTTCGATTTGCGGATGCGCCGGTGGCGCTGATCGTATGCTAAAGCGATGAGCGCACCTCCCGAAGCTCGGAAGGCGCGAATGCCGAGCTTCGGGCTAGAGTCCCGTTACGGGTTGCTCCCTGCGGTCAATTTTCAAAAACTGAAGAACTCGGATCATCATGTGACTATAGCTAGTGCTTTATATTTTTTAGTCAAGATGCCCACCTTCAGGTGTGGCGCATCGGGCAAGAGCCATGGGCTAAAATGCGCCGCGACCGTGGGTCGGCCATAGGGTCGGCTTCACTGTTTGCTGCAGAACCCGATTGGCAGACAATCCGCGAAGCTGGAGCGCTGATCGACCTGTCAGGGGCTCGGGTGCTTTTGCGAAATCTCCGCGCTGCTTCCACCAAGCCATCAACAGGGAAGAAACGGTCCCTACCCTTGGACGTCATCCGTCGCCGCGAAGGCGCGGACGAAGGCATCGAGGTGCACCTCGACAAAGGCATCGATATCGAGCGGCCAGCGCCCGGCGCCGCCGAGATCGCGCTGATGCAGGAACACCATGATGATCGGCGAAATCAGGATCAGTGCCGCCGCCCGCGCGTCGGTTCGGCGCATGTCACCCCTGTCCATGTGCGCCGAAAGCCGCTCGGTCAGGGAGCCGATCAAGGGTTCCAGCGTTGCCTCGAGAAAGACCGGACCCAGTGTCGGATGATGCAGCCCTTCGAGCAGTCCGGTGGCGTTCAGGCCACTTAGCACCGTCGAAAATGCAAAGGTGATTTCGCGTATGAGCCCTCTGATGGACTCCGGGAACGGTCCATCGGGAACGGCGGCCCGTTCGATATAAGGCTGCCCCTTTTCGAGTGCATCGGCGAGGATGGCCTGAACCATGTTTTCGCGCGATCCGAAATAGTGGTTGAGGGTCGGCACGCTGACGCCACAGGCGCGCGCCAGATCGCGATAGCTCGACAGGCGCCCCTCGGGGCTCGACAGATGCTGACGGATTGCCAGCATCATCTCGGCGCGCTTGGTTTCGTAGTCAGCGTTTCTGGCACCGGTGGGACGCGCCATTCATTCTGCCTCTTTGAGAAATCCGATCTCGTGTTCGAAACGTATTCACCGTGTAGGCGCCTTGAAAGGGGCTCGTTCATTTTATATCTCACATGATATATAATATGAAGCCATCAACACGTCCCCGGATAAACCGGGAGAAAGCGACACGGACAATGTCGAAGCCACGCACGTCCAGGATCATGCGCCGCTTGCTGGTGGTGTGCGTGCTCGTTGTCGGCGCCGGCGGCTATGCCTTTTGGGCAAAGCCCTGGGAAACCAAACCGGTGAATGTGGCGGTCGAGACGGTTGCGCCAACCGAGCTCCGCGATGTCCTGGCGGTAAATGGCCAAATCGTGCCGAAAAGCCAGGTCAACATAGCCGCCCCGATTGCCGGTCAGCTTGCCGAGGTGAGTGTTGCCGAGGGAGACGTGGTCAAGAAAGGGCAGTTGCTGGCCCGGCTCGACGACGCCATCGCGAGGACCACGGCCAGCCAGGCCACGGCTGCGCTGCAATCGGCCAGGGTCGGCCTCGAGGAAGCTCAGGCGAACTGGCAACGCGCCGAGGCACTGGGCAAGTCCATTTCGGCACAGAGTCGCGAAGCTGCACGTTTTGCAGTCGAAACCGCCAGGGCCAATGTCGCGCAGCTGACGGCAGCAGAGATGCAGGCCAAGCAGAAACTCGCCCAATACGAGATCAACGCGCCGATGGCGGGAACCGTTCTGTCCGTTTCCGCCGACCCGGGCCAGGTCGTTTCGACAAGTTCGACCCTTTTTTCCATCGGCGACCTGTCCGAACCGCGGATCGAGACCAGTGTCGACGAGACCTATGGCGACCGGCTGCACACCGGCCTGCCGGCGCGGATTACCCTTGTTGGCGGCGACACCCCCATGCCGGCAACAATCTCCTTTCTGGCACCGACCGTCGATCCGGACACCGGCGGGCGCACGGTGAAACTTGCGTTTGACACGCCCCCGAAACAGGCGCTGCCGAGCGGCCTGTCCGTTTCGATTAACATCGTCGTGGCGAAACATGAGAACGCCATTGGCATTCCGCGCGCCGCCGTGCTCGATTCCGGCACAAGCCCGCATGTCTTCGTCGTGAAAGACGGGAAGGCCGTCCGTCGTACCGTCGGCTTCGCCAATTGGCCCTCCGACAGGGTACGCATAACCGACGGCCTCAAGGCGGGCGACAAGGTCATCACCGATCCGGGCAAAGTGTCGGACGGCAGCCCTGTGTCGATCCGGCCCGCAAGCTGACGCCATGCTCTATCAGCTCAAGATCGCCTTTCGTTATCTCAGCGCCGGTCTCGTCCAGACCGGATTGCTAGTGCTCGGCGTGGCGGTCGGGGTCTTCGTTTTCGTGTTCATGAGCGCCCTGATCGGTGGGCTGGCGGTCTACCTCGTCAACCAGACGGTGGGTAATATCGCCCATGTCACCATCACGGCGCCCGAACGCACGCCGGCTGTCCTTTACGGGCCCGACGAAGGCGCGCTCGTTGCCATCGAAAAGTCCAACGCCCGCAGTGCCCAGATCCGGTCGAGCGCCGAAACGATCAGGACGTTAAGGCAAATGCAGGGTGTCTCGGCAATTTCCGAGGAGATCACCGGCAATGGCTTCGTCACGCGTGGCGATATCGTCAAGCCGGTCGGCATCATTGGCGTGCTGCCCGACAAGCTTTCGGCGATTGCCGATGTCAAATCGCGACTGATCGCCGGCAGCGGCGACCTGCCGATTGGTTCGATCCTGATCGGCAAGACGCTGGCCGAGGATCTTGGCGTAGGGCCGGGCCAGAGCCTGCGACTGACCTCGGACAAGGGCGTCGACTCCGCCCTGACCATTGCCGGCATCTTTACCTTCGGCATCGACAGGCTCGACGCGCGTACGGCTTACGTCAATCTCAAGACAGCGCGCGGCCTGCTCGGAGTCAAATACGGGGTTACCCAAATCGAGTTGCGCCTCGACGATCTGTGGGCCGCGCCGGATTTCGCAAAACGTGCCGCAGCGGTGACCGGGCTCGACGCCACGCCATGGACCGCAAACAACACCCAGCTCCTGTCGGGGCTGCAGGCCCAGGCCCGTTCCGGAACGATCATCAAGGGTTTCGCTCTGATTACCATCGTCATCGGCGTCGCCAGCGCCCTGTTGCTGTCGACCTACCGACGCCGCTCCGAGATCGGCATCATGCGGGCCATGGGCGCCGGCAAGGGATTCGTCATCGGTGTTTTCGTTCTTCAGGGCGCGCTGATCGGTCTGGGCGGAGGCCTCGTCGGAGCGGGTCTTGCCTATCTGGCGCTCTCCCCGTTTCCACCGCCGTCCGAGATCAGCACCGGCAGCCTGCCCATAGACATTGGCCAGGGCGGTTTCGGCCTCGCCATCGCCCTCACGCTTGCCGGCGCCATTCTGGCGTCAATCCTCCCGGCACGGACGGCGGCGCGGGTCGACCCAGTGACGGTGATCAGTCAATGACCGCAGACGACACGCTCCTCAGCACAAAAGCCATCACCAAGAGCTACGGCTCGGGCGATGCGGCGCAACAGGTGCTCAAGGGCATCGATCTCACCATCGAAAAAGGAAGCCTTGTCGCGCTGCAGGGACGTTCCGGCTCGGGCAAGTCCACTCTTTTGTCGATCCTCGGCACCCTGCTCAAGCCCAGCGGGGGCAGTTACGAAATGCTCGGCACCGACCTGGTCGACATCCCCGAGCACGCGCTTGCCGATTTCCGCAATAGCCATCTCGGTTTCGTCTTCCAGTTCCACCACCTTCTGCCCGACTTCACGGCCCTGGAAAACGTGGTGTTTCCCGCTGCGGTCAGTGCCGGCCGCGAAACCCTGAAGGCGCGTCGACGCGCTCGCGAACTCCTAGAACAGGTGGGGTTGGCTGACCGGGTCGATTATCGCGCCACCGAGCTGTCGGGCGGGCAGAAGCAACGCGTCGCCATCGCACGGGCCCTAATGAACGCTCCCGAACTGGTGCTTGCCGACGAACCGACAGGCAATCTGGACCGCGAGTCCGCCGATCAGGTGATGGACCTGATCGACACGATCAATGGCGACATCGGCACCACCTTCCTGATCTCGACCCATGACGAGAAAATCGCCGCGCGCTGCCACGACGAGATCCATCTCGACGAAGGCCAGATTTTCGATGCCTGAGGGGATCAAAGCCGTTGCTCTCCGCGCCCACCCCCTGCTCTGCTTGCGCCCGCAATCGTGGTTCTTCCGCCATGGGTCGAACCGGCAGCACGGGGCGAAGCCATTTGCCTACGGCCAGGGATAGTCGGGGACCTCAATGCCACTTTGTGCCAGTTTGGCGGCGACCACGCGGCGGTACTTCACCGGATTGCCGACGCCTTCGGTTTTGAGTGTTTGCACCTCTTCCGAGGTAAACGGCACGTAGTCGGACGGCAGCGACGGGCCGGCCCATTTTGTCATGATGTAGTTGAGAACATCTGCGGTTTCCGAATCCGAAAGGCTCGATCCGATGACGCCGGGAACATGCAGGAGATAGGCGCGCCCTTCATGCAGGCCGGCGAACACACCCACCTCGTCGACGAAATTCGGTATCCCCGCTGCGGGCAAGCCTGTTCCGTCAGTGTCGTGGCATCCAACGCAGCGAAGGACATAGTTTGTCTCGGCGGTTCTGTCATTTGCCTGGGCGGCAGTCACGAATACGAGCGCGAGAAGAAAAACCAAAAACCTCATTCTATCGCTTCCTTGCGCAGTGCCCGCAGTTCGCCGTGGGAGATTCTGTTCTGCCGCGCCTTTGCAAATGTATCGGCCGCGACTTCGATCTCCTGATCATTGAGGGCGTTGAGCACGTAGTCGGCAACGGCGACCATTTCCTCATCGGACATCCAGTCCTGAGGCGGCATGGCAAGTCCCTCGTAGATCTCGCCTTTGGCTTCAATGGTGCCGTACATCCCGCCCATCAGAACGCCGGAGATATAATGCTGGGCATTGTCGCCGAGACCTGCCCACAATTGAGGATCGGCCAGAGGCGGCGCGACTCCGGGCTGCCCCACACCTTCGAGCTGATGGCAGGCACTGCAATTGTCGACAAACAGCTGCTCGCCGAGTTCGTCTGAGAGTGTTGGCGCTGAAAACAGCGCCAACATCGATGCGATGACCACTCGCCTCATTCTGCGATACCCACGAGCACGGCGAGAGTGCAGTGGATTCCCTGGTCCATATTGGCGATGCACCAGCTGGATTCACTGGCCAGGCCGTAGCGGTAACCGGGACGGTCGCCTTCCTGGCGCGAACACCCGCCGCCGCAACTTCCGCCCTTGCCGCAACAGTCGTTGTAGGAGACGAGATAGTCTTTGCCGTCGTTCGGGTTGCGGCAGGTGCCGACCCAGGCAACCTTGGACGGAGTCGATCCCGGAGGACACTGGGAGATCGAACCGCCACATTCGGCGCACAGCCCACCATGCAGCGAGCAATAGCGCCAGTAGTCGCAATCGAGCGGAATGTCGTCGGGCTCACCATAGGCGCGGGCATAGGCGACGCCGTTGGAGTTGTCATAGGGAAGCATGGGCAGGACCGCGCCCCCGACCAGGGCGGCGGCCGCCTTGTGCAGGAAGCTCCGCCGACCGGATATGCTGGCGATCCGGCGGGATCTGGCCTCGGTCTTGGCGTCCATCCATTCCATGAAGTTGTCGATAAGTCTGGCCATCATCGGCTCTCCGTGTGTTGGGAAGTGTTGGGCGTGTCGCAGCAAACCGAACCGGGCGCCGAGGCCCGGACGGGCTCAGTGCGACACCGCAGGCTGCTGATCGAGGAATGACTGGATGGAGCCGACCTTCATCTCATAGGCGTTGAACAGGCTGTCGAACTGCTCGCGGTTGTTGATGAGGCCCTTCGCCCGGATGATGCCGTGCTCGTCCAGAAGAACGGCATAGGGCAGACGCGCCACGCGGTAGGCGAGGCCGAGCTCGGTCGAAACGACATAGGGATAATCCGAGAGCTTGGCGGTCTGGATGAACCGCTCGTGCTGCTGCTTCTCGCCGTCGCTCGCCAGAACGACATCAAGCCAGCGCCCCTCCGCCTTGCGGATCGAATCCACGATGGGCAGGAGCTTCTTGCACACCGGACAGGTGGGAGACAGGAAGAAGACCAGGGTGGAACGACCAGGCTTCGGCCCGAGCGCCACGTTGCCACCATTCAGGCTTTCAAGGTTGAACAGCGGCGTTTGCTGGCCGACCTCCGGACCGGAATCGTTGACCAGAGCACCCATGGGCGAGATGCGCTCGAACAGGATGCCGATCTGACGCCCGAGAGCGAGGAGACCGATGGTGAGGGCGATGATCAATCCGAACAGAACGACCAGCGCGAAAATGACGAGATTCATTCGATAGGCTCCTTGGCTCTAGCGATCAGCGCGTTGCACGCGCGATGGACGAGTTGGCGATGATCTGCTCGGCGAGCAGGAAGACGGCCCAGACGGCGACACCGGAGATGATCGAGGTGATGGCGCCTGCCGCATCGAGAGCGTACTGGCCGGTGAAGATGGCGCTCAGCGCCACCAGAACCAGGACCGCATTGCGCACCACCAGCGACCACGCCAGGGGCTGGACCGCCCCTCCGCAGCCGCACTCGATGAAGGTGCGGCCGCGCCGGATGTTGAGGGCCATCACAGCCGCGTAGAGCGACAGCATCGCTGCAGCGAGGGCGAGCCCGAACACGTTTCCACCGGGGACAAATTGCAGAGCGACCACGAGCACCTCGGCAGCAACGATCGCCATAGATGCCGGTTGCACGAGCCTTTCGGGAAGAACCTTGTAGTCGGCCACAAAACCGGTGAACTCAGTGAACTCGCTCAGCTTGTGCCAGGCCGCCCTGACGAAGATCAGCGCAATGAAAACAGTCGCCGTCGCCGAAAGCATGGACAGGAAGGAGCTCTCGGTCATAGCGAACCTGCGAGCGTGGTGGCGAAACCGAAATCGTCATGCTCTGCGACCTTCTTGGCGGCGAACTTCGCCTCCGGATCGAGTGCGTAGCGGAAGACCTTGCTTTCGCCGATGCTGATGCCGTAAAGGCTCGGCGCGTCATCGTCCGTGACGTAGATGCCGGCGAGACCATCGACGGGGGAGCGATAGAGCAGCTTGTCGGCTGCAACGTCGTAGGCCCAGACCTCCTGAGCGTCGTGATAGTGGCTGCCATCGTGATGGTCGGGCGCCATCGACACGAACAACACGCCATGGGCATCGTTGTAGGACAGGACGCTGTAACCGCTCGTGCCCCAATTGCCCTCGATATCGTCGGCGATGGGTGTGACGCTGAGTTTCTTGATCACCCCGTCGGCGTCGGAAAGCCGATAGAGGTTGGCATTGTAGGAAACGAACATCAGGTCGCCCTCGACCCGGTCGCTCGCCAGGTAGATGGGGTCTTCGTCGACGTCGAAGATCTTCTCGCTCCTGACGCTTTCGAAGGTCGTGCCGTCATCGCCCAGATCGAAGGTCATGAACGTGCCGTTGCCGCAAATGGTCGAGAAGCTGTAGCCGGAAAGGGCCGGATAGATGCCGAAGCAACCAGGCGTCGGCACTTCCTGGATCGTTTCGCCCGCCTCAAGATTGACGACGCTCACCGATGTCGCCGGCGTGGCGTTCTGCACATAGATCAGCTTTTCGTCGGCGCTCAGTTGCAAGAGCGCGCGGTCGTCGGTGTAGCGGGCCGCCTTGTATGGCAGCACGATTTCCTTGGTCAGGGTGTTGGTCGCAACGTCGAATATCTGCAGGACGTGTTCGCCCTCGCCAGCGATGGCGCGGGGATAGAAGCCCGAAACCATGTAGATGGTCGCGTTGTCTTCAGAGACCGTGAAGTGGCTCTGCATGCCACCTGACACGCTGCCCCTGAGGGTCAGGTCGGCCGCGTCGTAGATGTAAACGGCGCTCGCGCCGCCTCCCCAGTTCTGGTTGTTGACGTAAACATACGGGCCCGGCGCGATCGTTTCGATCTTTCCCGGGCTTTCGGGAACGAAAGGTTCGTTCTCAGCGGTGTCGCTCTGCGCGAGTACCTGGCTCGCACCAAGCGCTCCACACATCAAACTTACAAAGCCCAGTTGGACTGCGAAATGTCTGGCCATCGAGATCTCCATGAACGAGGAGGCGCGATACCATCACCGCTTCTGGAGTACCGAAATCCACTTTCCGAAAAATGTTTGCCTACTTGTTGTGCATGTGATGATATTGCCTACTTCGTAATCGAGTAGAGGCATCATGATCTCCGGTAAACGTGTGGGACACTCGTCGCCCGAATTCTCCGTCTCCAGCCATCTTGACGCCTCGACCCAGGAGACGGCCCTGTCGGGATGGGAGCAGCGTTACACTCAGCTCAGTCGCGGCCGATTCCAGGGATCGCTGACCCAACTGGACCTGGGCCGGGTCAAGCTCGGCGAAGAAAAAATGAACGTTGCCACGGCGCAAACGACCGCGCCGCCGAAAGGCAAGATCGTCCTGGTGGTTCCGCCCCCGAACGACACTGGCCGCATTAACGGCGAGCGTCTGGACGGTGAGTTGTTCCTTCATGTCGGTGGAAGCGAAATCGACGTGCAAGGCGAGGCAATGTCCAGTTCCTTCTATGTCACCGTGGATGAAGCCGACATTCATGAGTTCGACCGCCGCAAGATCGAGCCGATCGCCGGAATCTCGAATTATCCCGGAAGCGCCAACCTGTCCTCATGGCTGGGCTCACTGCTGACGACCGCTCCCGACAACCTGCGTCAAAGCCCGGGAGACATGGAGCAGGTTTTGTCACCGCTGCTCATCGAGAAAGTGAATGAAATTTGCGGGTTTCTGGTGGCCCAGGCCACGCCGACGAATCTGCGCAGTTCTTACGCCTACGCGCTGTTCAGGCGCGCTAAAGCCCTTGCCGACGACCGGCTCGATGCCAATCTCGGCGTTGCCGAGCTGGCGGAGGCTCTGGGGGTGCCGGACCATGTACTCAGAGCGGCCTTTGTTCAGGTCACTGGAGAGAGCCCCAGAAGCTGGTTGCGTCAGCGGCGCCTCGACCGCGCACGGCGCATGCTCCTCGCGCCTGAAAACATTCAGAAAAGCGTGGCACAGGTCGCGATGGCCTGCGGCTTCTTTCACTTGGGGCGCTTTGCTGCCCAATATGCCCAGACCTTCCAGGAAACCCCTGTGGAAACGATGCGGCTTGTCACGACCGGAAAGAAACGGTGGACCTAGCCTCTTCCCTGCCGGACGATTTCCAGGTGAACTTGGATGCGCTTGAGTTTTCGGCCGTGCTGGGGATTGCCCTTCATAAATGCTTCGACTTGATCGGTCAGGAAGTCCATTCACTATCGGCGATACGATATGGCCGGCAACGCGCATGGCACTGCGTCACGGCCCCTTGCCGACCAAGTTCGATTGGGCACACAGATGAGCACCGACACCGACCTTGAAATCCATTGTCGCGGACAGCGCACCCGCCTGAAATGGCATCAGCTGCGCAAAAGCGTTGGCGATCCCGTCTTCGATCTCAACGTCATGAAAAGTGGTTTCGCCCTTGGCGCCAGCATGGAGCTCGATCTTCGCATGCGCGGCGATGGCGGCTTCGCTGTTCTGCATGATGATCGACTGGAAAACGAGACCACCGGTGAAGGCCATATTGGCGAAATAGGGGCGGCTGATCTCGTCGGAATCCGCTACAGGACCTCGGGAGCGCCGGTGATCACATCCGAAATGTTGTCGTCCGCGCTGGGAGAAGCGCATCCCGACGCTCTGCTGCAATTCGACATCAAGGACACCCTTTCCGTTCTCGGCGAAGCCGGGCTTCGGCAAATAGCCGACAGTGTTGGTCCTCACGCTGGAAAGATCATCATATCGAGTCTCGACCTCGATCTGATGGTGGCTGCGCGCGAAACGGTCCCGCATATTGCACGCGGAATCGACCCAACCGACGAGATGACTGCCGCCTTTGCTGCGGGCGGCATGTCTGCCCTTGTCGACACTTTGACACGCGCGCTCGCCGGCCCAACCGATGCCGGCACCGTCTACCTTCATTGGCCGATGATCCTTGATGCGGACACGGCCGGCCACGACCTCATCGGCATGTGTCATGCGGCCGGCAAGATCGTCGATGCGTGGACGTTCAACCTGAAGGATGAAGACCAAGGGTTCGATGCGCAGGAGTGGTTGGCATTCAGCCGCCTGATGGATCTCGGACCGGATCAGGTCACCACTGATGGAGCGCCGTCATTGGCGCGCGCCTCGCGTTCCCGCTCCGCTTGCTGACCGCCGATCTCCCGCGAACATTAGAATGCGCCACAACTGGTTCTGATCTTCCCGAAGGTCTCCAGAACCGGACGCATGCATCGCCGCGTTCATTCGGCATCTGTCCGCCAGAGCCTCAGTCTTCCAGCTGAAGAACAAAGCGATAGACAAAATCGCCGTCGCACCACATCGAGAAATTGGTGCCCCACTTGTTGTTGAACAGGTTGAAACGGCCACCAAGAGTCATGTCGGGTTCGGTGCGGACAAAGGGCAAAAAGGGCTGATTGCCCGGCGAGAACAACGGCATATCGCGCGTTTCGAGCCGAAATTTCTTCCCCGATTTTGTGCGCCCGGACAGAGCGTCGACGGCGTGCAATTGCCGGTTCCCGTTGGCAATGACCGAGAGTGGCGAGACCGCCTCTCCGAGCTTGTGCATGCGCCAGGTTTCAGGTTCCGCGTCCGCGGCAAAACTCATGAACCCGGCCTCCGGCATGCGATTGGCGGGTTTGCCCGGCAGGTACAGGCTTATCTCGAGTGCGTCTGCAGAAATGGCGTAGCGGACGTAAACCCGTTGCGGTGCACCGAATGTCTTGTGCGCGTCTTCCGGCATGGCGATCGACACAACGAGTGCCCCGTCGGACGTCGTGCCAATCTGCGGAGCTGATCCGGCAAATCGGGCAGAGCGAGCGGTTTTCGCCGTCTTGAGACCTGGCTTGCCGTGGTCTTGCACGCCCCAGTCGTAAAAAACCGTCAGGTAAGAGGCCATGTAGGCGTCGTAATCGGCTGCATCGTATGTTTCGTAGGTGAAGCTGAACAGGCCGTCCGAACCGGGCGACGCCTCGATGAGGGTATCCGTGTCACGCATGAGGCGACGAAGCGCACCGGTGTCGGCATCGAAGCTCAAAAGGTAATCCCCGAGCCGATAGGTACGATCGCTTTCGATAGGTGCAGCATCGGGCACATCCGGCACCTGCGGCATGTCCTCGATGGCAGCGGCGCGGTCATCGGGCTCTAGCAGCGACAGAGCCGTGTCGACGATGGTGTCCTGTTCCTGCCAGGCAGCCTCGGCAAAGGCGAAGCGCGGATCGGAGCCGCGAAGGGCCTCGAAGGCATCGCGGTCCCAGGCCGTCTCGTCGCGCAGATAGGTCTTGATGTCGATGCCCCAGGTGTGCTCGGCAACCTCCATGAGCTTTCGCCCAAAGGCCTTGCGGGCCGGCGTCAGCGCACCATCCTCCGCAAAACGATCAAAAGCACGGCGCGCCGAGAGATAGCGGGAGACGCGGTGAGGTGCCGTGCCGATGCCGTGAATCCATGTATCGCCGATTTCATCGGTGACGACCGGTAAGGTATCGCGGATCGGGCGCAGCGCCTGTGCGAACGCATCAAGGGTCGAGGCACGGATTTCGTGCTCGGGAAACTCTTCCGAGAACTGGCGTATGCTGTCGACGACATGGCCAACGTTTTGCGGGCCGAGGTTGTCCATGGTGTGTGCGAAGGCAAGCCCTTCTTCCATGCCTTCGGGCAACAGGCTTGAGCCGTAATCGGTGTGATAGGCAACGACGACTTCATCGCCGCCGGGCGCCTTCCAGCGAAAGAGCGGCGGCACATCAGGGGGTGTCGAAGCCGAGTTGACGCCGATGTGCAGGAACTCAACGCCCGCCTCCGCCAGCAGCGGCACAAGGCCGATCGTGTGGCCGGGAACATCGGTCATCTTGGCGGCAACGGTGCGCTTGCCAAAGCGCCGGTCGAGGTCGGCCGAGATCGAGAGCGCCTCCCGGACAAGCGCCGGCGACATCAGTTCGGTGTGCGTGGTGAACGGCAATGCATGCCAGCTGATGATACCGGCCTCGATGGCGCGTTCGAGGCGGCGAACCTTCTCCGGGCTCTCGGTTTCGAGATGATCCCAGATCAGCCAGGAGCCGGTGGTCCAGACAAATTTCGGATGGACCGGGTCTTCCATCAGGAAGTGCTCGCCCGTGTCGAGCGCCATCGGGATGAAGTGCTCGTGATATTGGCGCCGCACCGCCTCGGCATGGTTGGTGAAGCCGAAGTCGAGATGGGTCTTGTAAATGACGTGCAGGATATTGGACATGCTTGGCTCTAGACGCTGGAGCGGACGATGAGGCTGGCTGAAACGGTCTCGACGCGGACCGGACCATCCGGATCGGCAAGACGGGATTTGACAAGGCGCATGATCGCGGCGACCCGCGCGTCGACCGGCAGATTGACCGTCGTCAGGTCATAAGCCCGCCACCCCGACTGAGGAACATTGTCGAAGCCGATGACGGCATGGTCTTCCGGAACGCGCCGACCCAGATCGAAGCGCAAGGCGTCCATGACACCGAATGCGCTGACATCGTTGGCCGCGAAGAAGGCATCGGTCTGCCCGCCGGCGCGGATGAAGTTGCAAACGTTCTGACGCGCGGTCTCGTAATCGAAATCGCCTTCGAGATTCGTCACGAGTTCAAGGCCGAATTCGTCCACGGCCTCTCGCAAAGCTGCCAATCGGTCGTGGTCCGAATTGGCATTGCGGGCTTCCTTGGTGTGCTCGGTTCCAAGTCCGGACACATAGACGAGCCGTTTGCGGCCGCTGCCGGCGAGCAGGCGAACGGCGCTGCGAATGCCGGCATGTTGCTCGATGTGCAGACGATCGACGCGCTGCCCACCCTGTGGCGCGGGAACGTCCAGGCCATAATGAGGGTAGATGGACGGGGTATTGCCGAAAAGCGGCACCAGCTCTCCGGGCGACAGCGAGTCCATGAAGGCGATGACGACCGCCGGCTTGTAGGCCCTCACCTGCACCAGATCGTCACTGCCGATCCGCCAGGGCGACAGACGGAAGACAAGACACCCCATGCCGTTGCGCTGGAGCACCTGCATCAGCGCATCGACCTCAAGCGCTTCCCACGGCTGGGCAAGCGTCGGCACAAGAATCGCCACAAGGTTGGACCGGCCCCGCGCCATGGACCGCGCGGCCATGTCGGGATGATAGCCAAGTTCGGCGGCCACGCGCAGGATATGCTCGCGTTTTCCGGACCGCACGGACGCATCAGGATTGAAGGCCCGCGACACCATGATGCGCGAGACGCCCGCTGCCATGGCAACGTCTTCTGCACTGATTTCTTGCTGTCGAGACAGCGCTTTTTCTCTCGACATCGTTGACGCGCTCCAAAAACTACGCTTTTGATAGCGTGTTCATTCACGCTTGAACAGACCAAACAAGAAGCCGAGAATCAGCGAGAAATGTGAATTTCTCATAACAATAGGTCGGCTTATTGGGAGAAGGAACGTACCTCAATGATGTTAGCGTGTTCATTTTAGTGTCATTTGAGGTCGTTAACGTGAGGAAATGGTTCCCGGCAGCGGCCAAATACGGCCAGTCGGGATGGTTCCATCAGGGAGGCTCACATGAGCACAACAAAAAAACTCATTCTGGTCGCGATCGCAGGCGCACTGATGTCGAGTGCTGCCGCTGCGGCCGATCTCAAGATCCTGACCGCAGTCACCGGTGGCAAGGATGCTGCCGAGCAGGAGCTGTTCGTCAAAGAGCTTGAAAAGCATCTCGGTATGGACATCGAGATGGTCAAACCGGAAAGCGACTACAACAACGTCATGTTCACCTCGCTGGCCAGTGGCGAGAAGTTCGATCTGATCTACGGCGACAGCTCGATGATTCCGACCCTGGTCGACCAGGGCGCGATCCAGGACGTCACGGCGCTGGTCAAGGCGTCTCCGGTCCTGTCCGATACAAAGGAAATCCCCGAGGGCGAATGGAAGCTCTTCGACGTGGACGGCAAGCTCTACGGCGTGCCGAACAAGTTCGAAGGCGGCACCATGCCGACTGTCCGCGCCGACTGGCTGGCCGAATCGGGCATGGACGTGCCCGCCTCGCTCGATGAGTGGCGCGCCTTCTTCGAATGGGCCCATGAAAACAAGGACGGCGCCTATGGCCTGTCCACGTCCGGGCTCTACGACATCCAGGGCTTCATGTCCGCCGCCGGCGTCAAGGCCGGATACGTGATGGAAGACGGCAAGCGCACCATTCCCTATGCGTCCGATGCCGCAGCCCCGGTCTATGACTGGTTCGCCGGGCTCTACAAGGACGGCCTGCTCGACCCGAACTTCGCCACCAACGGTTCGGGCGAGTTCCGTAACCTGTTCATGACCGACCGCGTCGCCGCCGTCACCTATTGGGATGCCTGGGTCGGCCTGTTCAACAACATCGTCCACACCGAAAACCCGGACAATCCCTTCGAAGCCGAAGGCGTGCCCGGCGTGCCCGGCCCCGACGGCAAGATCATCATGCGCCGCGGCAATGCCTCGCTGTGGTTCATCCCGGCCAATGCCGAACATGTCGACAATGCCATCAAGTTCCTCGAGTTCTGGCACTCGGCACCGGGCTACGTCATGGGCACGGTCGGTATCGACGGCCATGACTACAACCTGGTCGATGGTAAGTACGAGCTGACCGAGATCGGCAAGGAGCACAGCTGCGACCATGGTTCGCCGCGCGTGTCGTCCACCACCTGGACCAATCCTTGCGGCTACCTGCCGGGCGTCAAGGAAGCCGAAGACATCATCATGAAATACGCCACGGTCGAATACCAGCCGGCCGACTGGACCGACGCCAGGCCGATCGTCGAAGGCTACGCCTATCAGGCCATGACCGGTGAAGTCACCGGCGCCGAAGCCGTCGCCAAGATGCGCGAAGAGCTGTCGTCCGCCGGTCTGATCGACTGATGACCGAGCTCGATCTCGAGGCTTCGCGGTACGCCGCGGAGCCTCTGGCGCTGCCGACGGACTCGGATCGCAAAGAGCCGCTCCTGCGGCGCGCCATGCGTTTCTGGCCCTACTATCTGATGGTGCTGCCAGCGCTCGTCTGGTTCGTGCTTTTCCTGTTCTGGCCGACGTTCCAGGGCTTCCTGATCTCGTTCCAGAAATTCGGACTGATGGGATCTCGGGGCTATATCGGGCTCGAGAACTACCAGAAGGCGCTGCACGACCGCACGGTGGTACGGGCGTTCTTCAACACCGTCACCATCACGCTCGGCATCACCATCGGCAACACCCTGCTGCCGATGCTGCCGGCGCTGGCGCTGGCCGAGGTCACGCCGAAATGGGCGCGCCAGGGGCTGCAATCGGTGATCTATGCTCCGCATCTTCTGGGCTGGGTGATCATCATCGGCATCTGGGTCAACGTCATGTCGCCCATCGGCCTGGTCAATTCGATCCTGATAGGGGTCGGGCTGATCCAGCAGCCGATCACCTTCTTTTCAAGTCCGGCCTGGGGCCAGCCACTCGTCATCGGACTGACGATCTGGAAGGATCTCGGCTTCAATGCGCTCATCTATTATGCCGCGCTGATGTCGCTGAATACCGAGTTGATCGAAGCGGCAGAGATGGACGGCGCCCGCACATTCCACAAGGTCCGCGACATTGTCCTTCCCCACCTCGTGCCGGCCATCCGCGTCGTCTTTCTGATCACCCTGCTCGGCGCCTCCCACACCTTCGATTCCGCCTTCCTGATGCTGAATGGGCGGACGGCCGAAACGGTGCGAACGCTTGCCATTTTCACTTATGAGCGCGGCATCCTCAGGTTCGACCTCGGCATCGCCAGCGCCGCCGGGGTGCTGCTGCTGATGTTCTCGCTGACGCTTGCCTTCGCCGCCAGGTTGCTGCCTGGCTTCCGGAAACAGGGACTCTGACCGATGTTGATGAGCCGCAACGCCCGCGTTTTCGCCTGGGTTTTCCTTGTCGGGCTCGCCATGACGATGATCATTCCGCTGATCAACGTGCTGGCGACGTCATTCACGACCAAGGCCGGCTCTCTCCAGCCGGGCGTCATCATGTGGCCGGAGACATTTTCCGTCGAAGGTTACGTCACCCTGTTCAACCGCATGCGTTTCTGGCTGCCGTTCACCAACACCATGATCGTCACGGTGATCGGTACCATACTGCATGTGCTGCTGTGCTCGATTGCCGGCTATGCGCTCGCCGAAGCCGACCTGCCCGGCCGCAAATGGATCATGGGATTCATCCTGGCGACACTTGCCGTGCCAACCCAGGCGATCCTGGTGCCGCTGTTCATCGTCTTCCGCGACTTCGGTCTGCTCGACAAGCTTTTGTCGTTGATCATCGTCGACCTGGTGTCGGCCTTCTCCATCATCCTGATGAAAACCTATTTCGAGAACGTTCCCGGCCAGATCGTTGAATCGGCGCGTCTCGACGGCGCCTCGCATGCCCGGCTGTTCTGGGACTTCTACGTGCCGCTGTCGCTGCCCGGCATCATCACCATCGCCGTGTTCGAGATGGTGACCAAGTACAACCTGTTCATCCATCCGCTGCTCTTCATCCGCGATCCCAACAAGACGACGCTGCAGATCGCCCTGCAATCGGTGGTCGGCGGCGAAAGCAATGTGTCGACCAACGACTTCATCGCTCCGAACGTCATGATGGCGGGCATCGTCGTGGCGCTGGTGCCGCTGCTGTTCTTTTTCGGCGTCTTCCAGCGTTACCTGATCTCGGGAATGACGCTTGGCGGGGTCAAGGAATAGACCCCGCCGAAAGCTCTCAGACGATGTAGATCGGGCTGGTCAGCGCCCGCCGCACCGGCTCGTCGACGGACCCGGCCCATTCAGGAGAATCCCGCCAACGCTCGCCGAGAAAGGCGTCGATGTCCGCGATAATCCTGTCGCGTGAGGCTACTGCCGCCAGCTCGGCGCGCACGAAACCCTTCGCCGCCGAGATGTCGCAATCCCCGCTCCAGTCGTCGGAACCGACGTCAAACGACGCCATCAAGCCGCTTGCGTCCCAGATGTCGACGCGTTCACCGGCGGCGCCCTTGACGGCGATGTCCAGCCGGCCCGCATCGGCGGCAACCTCACCGCCCATCATCACGTCTCCGACGGAAATCATCAGCTTCGGCCCCTCGGGGTTTTCGGTGACAAAGCTCCGCCCTGCCCTCAGCGCATCGAGAATGCCGTCCACCGACAGTTCCTCAAGGCACAGGAACGTCGTCGGACGCGCCAGCGTTACCGGATTGTTTTCGGGCTCGACCGAAGGCTGGTGGAAATCCGAACCGCCGATGGCGGTGATGCGCATGCCGGACGAGAGGCGTTGCTGATAACGGGCAAGCGAGATGTGGTTGCCGGCGAGCCAGTGGCTCTGCCAAACCTCCATGCAGTCGATGGCCTCGGGCACGTCCCAGCGCCAGGGATGGTTCGGCTTGTCGTGATTGATCGAAAACAGTGCACCACTGTCGCGGATACGTCGCACCATCCCGACGACCGCCGCGCCGTCTTCGGCGCGGAAATCGAACACCTCGCGTGCGCCGTAGACATTGCCGTGGCCAAATTCGGTGGTGAATTCATAGGCCGGAACGAAAATGAGTCTGTCGCTCGACGCCGCATCGAAATAACCACGTTGCTGGCTCACCGTGTTGTGGTCAGTCACCGCGAGGAAATCGAGGCCTTCGCGCAAGGCCGTCTTGTGGAGTCGCTGCGGCGAGCCCTGGGCATCGGAATGGAACGTGTGGCACTGCAGGTCGCCACAATACCATCCCGCTTCAAGACGCGTCGGCTGCGGTGGTGGAACGAGAGCGCGTTCGGTCCGGAGTTCGAAGGAAAAGAACACCGAAATCTCGACGCTCACCTTGTCTGCGGGCACTCGGTAGAGACCGAGGAGCGCCTGCCATTTGCCGGACGGAATCGCACCGGCTTCAAAGCCCGGCGTTGCCGCATCGACGCCAATGACGAAACGATCGCGCGCACCGCCACTCCATCCGCGCAGTCCCGTCTCGCTCGGAAACGGGTCCAGGCTCGGATCGGCAGCGCCGAGATCGATGACGCAGTCATCGGCCTTGGGATAGACGTAGCGCAGTTCCATCTGCGTCACGCCCTCCGGTACCTCGAACGGGACGAGGTAATAGGCCGATTTCTCTTTGTCCGACCGGGAAATCTCGACCTTGAATTCGAGGTCAGGTCGACGCGATCGCGCCGGTTCGAGCATGGCAGCGGACTTGGTGTTCATCCTGACTCCTCAAGCGTTTCAATGACATGCCGCTCTTATAGCAGGTGCCCGAGTCCGGAACTACAACCGGATGCGCCGAGAACTCAAATCTCAGTCCAGCAATTGGTGAGGAGTGGCCGCTCCAGTTGAATGAGGAGACGGCGCAGGTCACCCTGATCCAGAAAGAAGCCAACCTCTCATGGCTGTGTGCGGCTATCCCCACTCTCCTGACAGGGCTCTCGATGATTACAATATCGTCTCGTAGACTTCTGAAGCACTCGTCGCCAGAAGTCGTTCCGCCATTTCCTTTTTGAGAAAGACCAGTCGCTCCTCTTCCTCCGGCGACCGGTCCGGCTTGCGGCCGAGCAAGATGAACTCCTCGCGAACGTGTCCGTCCCTGATCTGGGTGAAGACGGTTCGCCCGCGATAGCTGAAATTGAAGACGTAGCCTTTGAGGATTTCGCCGCGCTCCGGTTTCATCAGGTCCGGATCGACCAGATATCGCCCTTCGGTGACGCAACGCGTCACCATCTCGAAGGCGTCACGCCCTCCCGGACCTTTGAACGGTGTGGCAATGAGAATTTCCCGACGTTCCGGCGGCCCTTCCGGATCGAGCAGTGGCAGCGCCAGTTCCATGGCCTTGAAGGCATGGGCAACGCCGCCGGGGAAACCGAAACCGTGATAGGCGGTCAACATGTCGATCGTGTAGATGAGCTCCCGTCCGCTTTCGCGGACGGTGAGCTGATTTTGACTGGCGCTCATGCGGGTTCCTTGTCCTTGAGCGAGAGGGTTGTTCGCGGCTTCGGCGACGTGTCTTCGCCGGTATTTTGCACCATCTCCTGCCCGATCCGGTCGGATTCCTCGCGGATCCATTCGATGCATTTATTGAGGAAATTCATGGTGATGGTGACTTCGCCGAAGCCGGCATGCTCTTCGGGGTCGAGCGTCGTGACCAGCAGTTTGCCGGCGAAATGCGTTTCGTCGAGAAGAATGACGGCACCGTCCGGTTGGCTGTCGGACAACAGCACGCGCTGCCCCGGCAGCGGATCGAAGACGCCGTGGAAATGCCACTTCATGTCATCGAGCGTAATGCCCTGGAAGAGCGAGTGGTCGGATTCCTCGATCCTGAGATCGTCCGTCTGGACCCGCCCCTTGTCCCAAGTCGCGGGATCCTGAGAGTCATACCGCACCTTGACCGGTCGCCGCTGCCAGCGGATTTCGGGCAGCCACGGCACCACCATCTCGCCAAAAGATACGAGCGTCCGCCCCTGATCGAGGAACTGCCGGATCTGCGGCTTCATCCGGTAAAGCACTTCCTGATTGGATTCGCGCGGCACCACCAGAACCCGATATTTGAGAAGGTCCGTGGTCTCGAGCGTGCGCATGTGCAGGAGTTCGAAATCATCGGCATATTCGGGCCGGGTGAAGACGTTGTGCTGGAAATGAAGCCCGGCATAGACGACGCCGATGGGCTTTGTCTTGCGACGGGCGCGCAGTTTCGGTCCTTCCACCTCGATCCAGTCGAGCATGTTGGCAAGCGCCCGTCTGGCGCCGGGATCGTTGGAAAAGACGTGGCAGAACACGTCGAACTGGCTGCCGGCGACGACGATACCGTTGGTCGAAACGCGATCCTCGTAGAGAATGCAGTCGCCCCTGCCGTTGCGGATGAGCACTTCGGCGCCGTTCGGTGCCTCCAAGTGGCCATGGCAGCACAGCCCGTTGATGCCGCGGTGCCAGTGCAGATCATCGGATTCGACCCCGTCGAGAATGGGGTGCTCGGCGATCTTGGTCAGCGGCTCGTCGTCTTCGCGGGCGAAGCCGCCATAGGCACAGCCAGGTAGCCAGTCCTGCCAGTAGTCGCCGAGCGCGACGACGATGCCGGGGGAGTTGAGATACGCCTCGATCTGCGGACGACAGCTTGCCATCAGGACCTGATCGGTCGAGCGCGGAAAAATCACCCCGTCATATGAACTGAGGTCGGTGCGCGGCAGATCGTAGACGTCGATGATATCGAAGCGTCCCCGAAACTCGGGCATGTTCATCGTCTGATGCTGAAAGCTGATGCCGGAATAAACGACGGCTATACGGGCCATTTTCGGGTGTCCTTTGTGATGTGAACCGAAAGGGCCGTTCGCTTGCGCGGGCGGTCCAGAAAACTGATGTGTCAGGCGGATTCCACTGCGGTGGCGGCGAAGGTTTCGCGTATCCAGGGCAGGAAGCCATCGAGAAAACGCGTCGTCGCCGGCATGAAATGCGAGCCGTGATGGTAGAAGGGATCGAGCGTGGTCAGGATCATCTGCCCGCCGGTCGTCACCTCGTCGATGTAAAGGATCGGCTTGCCCGCCCCATTGACGGCCAGAACTTCGGCGCCTTCGGGCGCCTCGAACCAGCCATGCAAATGCCAGGTGAGGTCGCGCTGTTCGAGCCGCTGGAAGAGCGGATGCTCCGGCTTGGCAATGCGCACGCCAAGATCGGCGCCCGGCGTCAGCCACCACCAGAAATTGGTGTCCTGAGAGGAAAAGCTGATACCCGGAAGCCAGAGCTGGCTTTCGCTTTCACCGGTGGCGATGACCGTGCCGCCGGCATCGAGAAAGGCAGCGAGTTTGGCCTTGTGCGGCGTCATGCGGTCGGCCGGCGTGCGGCAGGGCACCAGAATGGCATCGAAGGCGGCGAGATCGACATCGCCCAGCTCTTCGGGGCGCACCAACGCGTCGAACATACCCTGATATCGGGCGCCTTCGAGCGTTTCGATGTGGTAATAGGCGCCGGGATGGATGGCGAGAATGCTCATGCTGCAACTCCTTTCAGTCCGCCCCACGTCCAGTCGACGATGCGGGTGGCGAAGGCCCCTGCCCCGTCCGAACCTTCGGGTGCCATCGACCACAGATCATTGCCGGCATGGCAGAACATCATGCCGCCGTTCGGCAGAGCCCATTCCCAGTCGATCGGCTCCTTGAGCGGACCGATCCCGGTCAGGGCTCGCGCGCCCTTTGGCAGCGGATTGTGGCCGCGTCCGTAGAACCCGGCGACGCCCTTGCGGACGGCCATGTCGGCGGGATCGATGTCGCCGAACACCGGGTGCGGACTCAGTCGTGCAAGCTGCAGGTCCGCCAGCTTGCGCGATTGCAGCGGCCGATAGGCCTGAAGCCCGTCGACGAAGGGCTTGAGGATGTGTCCGTTGAAGAAAAGGCGCCCGCCATCGGCAAAGAAGTCCGCAAGAGCCTGCTTGTGGCCAGCAAAACCGATCTGGTCGAGATGCGTCGTGGTAACAATGCCCTTTGCCGAGATGATCTTTGCATCGGTCAGCTCGGTGTCGCGCACGATCTCGATACGCCCGCGCCCGGCGGGACCGACCATGGCCTTCGGGATCGGGCCGTAATGCGAGTGAACGAACAGGACGCTCATGCCGCTTCCTTTCCTGCGAATGCCGGCAGGATGGCGTTTCGCGTCCGTCCGTCCGGTCCGGTGATGGTGGTGTGGCGCATCTCAACGCCGTAGAGCCGTTCGAGATTGTCCGAAGTCAGCACCGCGTCGACCGGGCCGCAGAGCGTTTCGGCTCCGGGCATCATCAGCAGGGCATCGTCGGCGGCGAAGGCGTGGTTCGGGTCGTGCGTGGTAAAGGCGATGGCGCGGTTGCGTTCATCCCTCAGCGCCGTGAGCAGCCGCAACAGCCGCTCCTGGTTCCTGAGATCGAGAGCGGCAGCCGGCTCGTCGAGCACGATCACCTCCGATCCGGTCGCCAGCGCCCGCGCCAGCAGGACGAGCTGGCGCTCGCCACCCGAGAGGCGGTCGAACATCCAGTCCGCGAAGGCGGCGATGCCGACATGCTCAAGCGCCCGGCTCGCCGCGTCGAAATCCTCGGGGCCGGGCTGGCCGAACAGGCCGAGATGGGCCGCGCGCCCCATGACGACCACGTCGCGCACCGAATAGCGCTGATTGAGGCTTGCCGATTGCGGCACATAGCCGACGATTTTCGGTGCGACACGGCTGCCCGTGTCGAGGGGCTGGAAGCCGAGCATGGCCTTCAAGGCCGTCGTCTTGCCGCGGCCGTTCGGGCCGAGAATGGCAAGGGACCGGCCGATCGGCACGGCGACGCTCAGGCTTTCGAGCACGGCGCGACTGCCGAACCGGACGGTGGCGTTTTCGAGCGCGATCATTTGGCTGTCCTGTCGCGATAGTGGTTTCTCAAGAGCACGGCGAAGACCGGGGCGCCGACCAGGGCCGTGAGGATGCCCAAGGGGATTTCGGCGGCGGTCATGGTGCGTGCGAGGGTGTCGACGGCGACGAGATAGGCCGCCCCCAACAGCATCGAGGCCGGCAGCAGCGTGCGGTGGTCGTGCCCGACCATCAGGCGCGCCGCATGCGGGATGACGAGTCCGATCCAGCCGACGATGCCGGAAACGGCGACCTGGGAGCCGACGATGAAGGCGACGAGCGCAAACACCAGCCAGCGCTCGACATCGGGCCGCGCGCCGAGGCTGCGCGCCTCGGCTTCGTCGAGAGACAGTACGTTGAGGCGGAAGCGCAGCGCCCAGAGCAGGATCATGCCAACGGCGAGTCCTGGCGCGGCAACGAAGAGGCGCTCCCATGTCGTCGAGGCAAACGAGCCCATCAGCCAGTAGACGATCGCCGGCAGTGGCCCGTTCGGGTCGGCGAGAAACTGCGCCAGCGAGACGAGCGCCGAGAACATGGCCCCGACGATCATGCCGCTGAGGATCACCGTGACGATCTCCGACCGCCCGTTGATGCGGGCGATGAAACCGACCAGGGCCAGTGCCGACAGGCCGGACAGGAAGACAATGGCCAGAAGCGGCAGGCCCCATATGCCGAACAGGATCGCCATGGCGCCGCCAAATGCTGCGCCTTGCGATATGCCGAGCACCTGCGGCGAGACGAGCGGATTGCGGAACACGCCCTGCAGCGCCGCCCCCGACACCGCGAGCGCCGCGCCGGACAGGGCCACCAGCAGTACGCGCGGCAGGCGCACCAGCATGACGATACGTTCGTCAACCTCGGCGAGATCGCGGAACGGATCGGCAAGGCTTTGCCCGACGATGTCGAGGATGCGCACCGGATCGACCGCGTAACGTCCGACACTGACGCCGGTGACAAGCACCAGCGCCAGCACCACGATGGCGCCAACATAAATGGCGACGGCACGCGGCATGCGGACGAACGGGCGAGCCAAGCTCGCCAGCCCCTCTTCGCTTGCGCTCATGGCTCAATCCGCCTGGAACGCGTCGTAATTGGCAGCGTCGCCCTGCATGTCCATCCACAGGATGGAGTCGATGTCGGCTTCACTGAGCTCGTAGGCGTAAAGCGTCTTGTAGGCCGATTTCATTTCGGCCCTGAGATCGAAGTCGAACAGCTCGGGGTGAACGATGTTGGCCAGCCACATCCAGGTCAGCGGCGATTCCTGGTTCGGCGGATCCCAGCGGTAGCCGCCGAGCGGCAGGCGGTAGACGCGATGGTTCTTGGCGGCGCTGGTCAGCGACAGCACCGGATCGTCATAGACCGCCTGAACCGTCAGGCCGGGCTCGAAATTGTTGAGTGTGATGATGTCCGGATCCCAGGCAGCAACCTGCTCGGCATTGACCGGCTTGGAGCCCTCGAGATCGGCGGCCGCGTTCTTGCCACCGACGAGATTGATGTACCAGTCGTTGTAGTTGTTGCCCGAGCCGGCAGCGCTCATGCCGTTGAGGATGCGGCTGAAATGCAGGACCTTGGGGCGTTCGCCTTCGGGAATGTCCTTGGTCTTGGCCTCGATCTCGCTCATCACCGCGTCGCGCCAGACCTCGTGCTCGGCGAAACGCTCCGGCTTGCCGAGCGCCTCGGCGGTCATGCCCATGTAGCCGCGCGTCCGCTCCTCGGTGCCGTAAAGGATCAGCATGGCGGTCATGCCGGCATTGGTGATCGGGTCGACGAGATCGCCGCCGCGCCCGCCCCACTGGATGACGAGGTCGGGATTGACGGCGGCCAGTTCCTCGACGTTGGGCACGAAATTCGCGGCGGTCACGCTGTCGTTGATGTCTCGCGACTCGGGGAAGATCTTGCCGAGAATGCCTTCGGTGATCGCAGCCTTGGAGACAGGATTCATGCCGGCCAGATGGTCCGTGCCGCCGTCGATGGCGATGACCGACGAGGCCATCGGCATTGGAATGGTGACAATCCGTTCGGCGGGACCGGCGAGCGAAACCTCGCGGCCCTCCTGATCGGTGAAGGTGATGTCCTGGGAAAAAGCCGGCACCACCGTGCCAAGCAGAAGTGCCGCGACGCCGAGGCCGCGCGCAAGAGTCGGGGTCATGTCTGTCTCCTTCCGGATTCAAGGTCCGGCGGTTGCAGTGGCCCGAAAATGAACAGGAGATTGGTCGCGGGAACAGCGGTTCCCGTGCATGAGCGTTTCGACGTCCTCGCCTGATCGATCAACGGGATTCAAGGTCCTGCCATCGACTGGCAATCAATGCGTAAGAAGGTCTTTCGACAAAATCAACTTATAAATCAACATCTTATAACGCTTCTAAAATAGGCGGAATATAGTCCTCTACACCTATGCCGCCCGACTACCGGTCCAGAAGGCATTGTCGCTCTTATGCGTGAGCGGTCGCCAACCGTCATGGAAAAAGCGCGATCTCCATGCGCTTCGGGTCGATCCTCGACGCATTTTCAGAACACCCAGTGCGTGGTGAAACTGGGCGTTTCATCCGCCAGAGGTTCGATGATCTACGTCCTGAGTTTGAACGCGTAAGTGGGATTCCGTGTCAGGCGCTGCTGTTATTCACTCCGGAGAGGTTTCAGAAGTGAAGCGACGGCACGATTTGATCCAACCGATGTGAAGTGTCAGCTGATCGGGTCGCTGTTTCCGAACACGCCATCGGTCGTTCTCGTGGAGGGCTGAGCACCAGGATTAATGCCATGATTGACGCCAACAGCCCGCCGGCCGCTCACTTGATGATGCACTTGTCTCGTCTTCGTTCATTGCGAGTTGGAGAGAGCGGGCAGATTGCGCAGGGCCCCAGTCTAGAATCATTCCATCCTGACCAGAGAAAAGTTGATATTGCGCGTTCAGTCCCATAGGCCTGAGCCCATCGATGATCGGGACCTTGACCCTCGATGATCGGGATCGAACGCGCCAGCGCCGCGCCACCATGCGCGCGGCGTGCGGTAAGATTCCCGCATATCCGGCTGGTCCCACAGTTGGGACAAGTGCATTCGCCTCATGGCCAAGGATTCGCCAAACCTGATAGGGATCTCCGGAGACGCGCCGGCGGTCGGTACACCGACGGCGTCACGCCTTCAGGCAAAGACCCTCTGTGCGGGCTACGATAACGCACCGGTGCTCGACGGCATCGATCTCACGATCCCGGATGGCTGCATCACGGCGCTTGTCGGGCCGAACGGCTGCGGAAAATCGACGCTTCTCAAAACACTGGCCCGTATCCTCAAACCGAGCGGGGGCACCGCCCTGCTCGACGGCAAGGACGTGTTTTCATCCAATACCCGCGAGGTCGCCGCCAAGCTTGGCCTGCTGCCGCAAGGGCCGGTGACGCCGGAAGGGTTGACCGTACGCGAGTTGGTCGCCCAGGGCCGCTTTCCGCACCAGTCGCTGATCCGGCAATGGACCCGCGCCGACGAGGACGCCGTCAACCGCGCCATGCAGACTGCCGATATAACGGATTTCGCCGATCGGCCCGTCGACAGCCTGTCGGGCGGCCAACGCCAACGCTGCTGGATCGCCATGGTGCTGGCTCAGGAAACCGACCTGATCCTGCTCGATGAGCCGACCACTTTCCTGGACCTCAAGGTGCAGGTCGACCTCATGAACCTTTTGACCCAGCTCGCCCATGCCGAGCGGCGCACGCTGGTGATCGTTTTGCACGAACTCAACCTCGCCGCTGCCTATGCCGACTATCTCGTCATGATGAAAAACGGAAAGATCGTGTCACGCGGCGCTGTCGCTGACATTTTCAACGCGGAGACCCTAAAGACGGTGTTCGATCTCGACGCCACGGTCATCGTCGACAACGCCTCCGGGCGCCCGGTCTGCGTGCCCCTGCCAAAGCGGCATGTGCAGCCGCCGCGAGTGGTTTATGGCTGACGTCGAGGAGGTCGCCCGACCAACCAATCTCCGCCGCATCGCGCCCGCCGGTGCAGCTCTGATCATGTGCGTCGTCATCGTGCTGACAATGGCAGTCCACATTGCCGTGGGCGCCAAGCAGCTGCCGCTCTCGACCGTGTTTGAGGCCCTGTTGCACAAGAATGACAAGGTCTTCGACCATATCATCATCTGGGACCTGAGACTGCCGCGCGCCATTCTCGCTGTCGTTGTCGGTGCTGCGATCTCGGTCGCCGGGGCGTTGATGCAGGGTGTGACACGCAACCCGCTTGCCGATCCCGGCATTCTCGGACTGATGGCCGGCGCCAGCTTTGCCGTCGTTACGGCTCTGAATCTGTTCGGCATTTCGTCTCCGGTCTGGTTGCCGGTCATCGCAGCCGCTGGTGCGCTCGTGGCCGCTGTCGTCGTCTACGGCATCGCTGTCTGGGCGCCAGGCGGCGCGACGCCAGCAACACTGACCCTGTCCGGCGCCGCCGTAACCGCCTTTCTCGGCGCCTTCATCTCGTTGATGCACATCATGAACGAGGACGGCTTCGATCAGCTCAGGGTCTGGCTGACCGGCTCGCTGGCCGGGCGCGATCTCGGTCTTCTGATCTATGCCGGACCGCCTCTTTTCGTTGCGCTCATTGCCGGTCTGCTGCTCGGGCGGCAGGTGACGGTCCTGTCGATGGGCGACGAAGTGGCGGCCGGACTTGGCGTCAAGACCGGACATCTCAAGCTGATGCTGCTCGCCGTTGTCGTGGTGCTGACGGCGAGCGCCGTTACCCTTGCCGGACCGCTCGGCTTCATCGGCCTGGTCATTCCGCATGCCGTGCGCCTGTTTGCCGGGTCGGACTACCGGTTGATCGTGCCGTTTTCCGCCCTCGCCGGCGCGGCCTATCTGACGGCCGTCGACACAGTCGCGCGCATGGCCTTGCAACCACAGGAAATTTCGACCGGGCTCGTCACCGCCATGATCGGCGCGCCGCTTTTCGTCTTTCTCGTCTGGAAGAAAACACGATGAGCGGCGGTTTGACCAAAGCTCCTGCCACGCATTGGGTGCTGCGGGCGTTCGGTGAACGGATCGCGCTCCGGCTGCCGGTACGGGCGCTCGCCGTCATCGCTCTGCTCCTCGCTGGATTGGTAGTCTTGTTCCTCATCAGCATCGTCACCGGCAGCTACGGCGTCGCCTGGGGCGACGTCCTGCAAACCCTTACGGGCGCTACGGTTTCAACCGCCATCGACAATGTCGTCTGGGAGTTCCGCCTGCCGCGCATGCTGGTTGCCGCCATGGTCGGAGCGATGATGGCGCTTTCCGGCGCAGCCTTGCAAAACGTGACCCGCAACGGCCTTGCAGATCCTTCACTCGTCGGGGTCAGCCAGGGGGCCGCACTGGCGGTGGTGACGCTGATCATTGCCTTTCCCGAGGTAACGCCGGGACTGAGACCGCCTGCGGCTTTTGTCGGAGCATTGCTCACGGCGACGCTTGTGCAGGTGCTGTCCTCAGGCGGGCGGCGGCATGGCAGTTCGATCAGCTTCATCCTCCTTGGCATCGGCGTTGCTGCGTTCATGAGCGCGCTGACAACGGCGCTTTTGACCTATGGCGACATCAACCGCGCCTCGGCGGCGCTGGCATGGCTTGCCGGCTCGATCAACGCCGCTTCATGGTCTGATGTCTGGCTGTTGGCAGGTGCGCTGGGTGTGCTGGCGCCGGCGCTGATCGCGCTGAGCCGACCGGTCGCAGCCCTGCAGCTCGGCGAGGACACGGCCATCGGCCTCGGCGCAGCGGTGCGCTTGTCGCGCTATGCGCTTATTACGCTGTCCGTGGCGCTTGCCGCCATGGCAACGGCGGTCGTCGGACCCCTTGGTTTCGTTGGACTCATTGCCCCGCACGCGGCGCGGCGACTGGCGCGTGCCGGTGTCGGGCTGACGCTGGTAATGACCGGTCTGACCGGGGCGTTTCTGGTGGCCGGAGCGGACCTCGCCGGGCGGGCGCTGTTCGCACCGATCCAGATTCCCGCCGGCATCGTCACCGCCATCATCGGTGTGCCGGTCTTCGTCTACCTGTTGTGGAGCACCGCAGCGCGGCAAAATGCCTGAGAATAAAACTCTCCGATTTCAGTCACTTGGCCGAACAGTTTCGAACCGCTCCAAACAAGTGGAAAATCCTTTGGTTTCAAACACATCCTTGGCTATGTTCGGCGCGTCATCTCGATGACGGACCCTTGAACTCCGTTGATTGGATGAGGCTCATTCGTGCGACATGCGCCGGCCGTTGCCGCCGCGCCATGTGACGTTTGTCCCCTTCATCGGCGGCACACCGAACACCCGACCTTGAACCGGGCTGAGGATCACATGCTGCACTATTTTACGCCGCGCCGCACAACGGCCGGTGCCTCCGTTTCGCTTTCGTATCTTGCCGCAATTCTGCTCGCCGTGCTGAGCCTCGGCGTTGCCGCGCCCCGTGCTCGCCAATCAGACGCGCACATTCACTGACGACCTCGGACGTTCGGTCGAGGTACCGGTCAACCCGAGACGCATCGCGGCGCTTCACGATATCGAGCTGACCGTACCGCTTCTGGAGCTCGGCGCTCCGGTCGTCGCCAGTCATGGCCGGCCCGGTCCGGATGGTTCACCTATGATCCGCTCATCGCGGCTGCTAACCGGAGAGGAGTTTGCCGCCAACGGCATCGCCGATCTCGGTAACAATCCTGTCGATGTCGAGATTGTCTCCAAGATTGCGCCCGATCTCATCATCACGACGACCTGGCAGAAAGCCGAGATCGCGCAGCTCGAAACCATCGCGCCGACCATCGTGCTCGACACGCGGACCGGCATCCGTGACGATTTTGCGCTTTACGACCTGCTCGCCGACCTGACCGGAACGACCGGTCATCTTGCGAATCTCAAGGCCCGTTACGAGGCCCAGATCGCGCAATTGCGGCGCATTGCGGGGACCGGCATCACCGTCAGCGCCTTTCATGCACAGAACGGCAACCTGTCGGTGTGGAATCCCTATTCCTCCTTCGGCAAGGTGCTGCGCGATGCCGGCTTCGCCTTGCCCGACCTGATCGAGAGCATTCCGGAAGGGACGTCCGAACAGCTCAGCGCCGAAATGCTGCCCCAGCTCGATGCCGATGTCGTTCTGGTCAGCTACCGCGCAGACGAGGGCGAGACGCCGGCAACTGCCAATGCGGAGCTTGAGGCGGCGCTGCCGGGCTATTGCGACTATCTCAAAGCCTGCCAGGAACACCGGATCGTCGTCATGCCGCGCGCCGAAGGCTGGGCCACGTCCTATGT
Organism: Devosiaceae bacterium; assembly: GCA_963676075.2. Taxonomy (GTDB): domain Bacteria; phylum Pseudomonadota; class Alphaproteobacteria; order Rhizobiales; family Devosiaceae; genus JAHJQZ01. The sequence continues at coordinate 131,014 of CAXXNZ010000031.1, read as the reverse complement.
CGGCGCGACCATGATCGCCTACGCCCTGACGACCGCGTTCGGCACTCTGGACTTCCCACCGCCGGAACGGTGAGCCGCCGTTCGAGCGCCACCCGCGCGGGGTCCGTTCCCCAAAACATTTTCCGAATGCAATCCGCCCTCACAAGGAACATTCCTATGCCCCATCGTCTTGTCGGCGCCGCACTGGCTGCCGCTCTGTTTGCCGCCACGCCGGCACTCGCTCAGGACTTCCCGCTCGAAATTGACCACAAGTTTGGCACGACGATCATTGCGGAGCAGCCCGAGCGCATCGCCACCGTGGACTATGCCGGCGCCGACGATCTATTGGCGCTCGGGGTCCAGCCGGTTGCGATCCGCTACTGGTATGGGGACTATCCACGTATCGTCTGGCCCTGGGCCGAACCGCTGCTTGTGGCTGATCCGGTTGTCCTGCGCGGTGACCTCGATTTCGAGGCCGTGGCTGCGTCCAACCCCGACGTCATCATCGCACTCTGGTCGGGCATCACCGAGGAAGACTACGAGAAGCTGAGCCTGATCGCCCCGGTCGTTGCCGTACCGGAAGGCGTCGGCGATTTTGCGCTGCCCTGGGACGAGCGGGCGCTGTTGACCGGGCGTGCCATCGGGCGCGAGGCGCAGGCGAAAAAGGCCATCGGCGGCATTCACGACAAGCTGGCCGCAGCGGCAGAGGCGCATCCAGACTGGAACGGCAAGACGGTTGCCGTGGCGCATGCCTGGGACAGCCCGGCCAGGCCCGGCGCCTATACTTCCAATGACGTGCGCCCCCAGCTGCTGGCGCAGCTCGGTTTCCAAACCCCGACCGGCATCGATGACCTGATGAAGGATGGTTCGGAATTCGTCGTATGGCTGTCGCCGGAGGACCTGTCCCCCATCGATGCCGATCTGCTGATCTGGCTGACGACGAACACCTGGGACAATGTGCTCGGCATTGCAGCGCGGCCATTTCTTGCCGCGACGCAGGACGGGCGCGAGGTGTTCATCGGCCCCGAAATCACCGGCGCCTTCTCGCACGCCTCGCTGCTCAGCCTGCCCCACGCCATCGATAAGCTGGTGCCGATGATCGAGGCGGCGCTCGACGGCGACCCGGCAACATCTGCCGATGACCGACCGGAGGGACCATGAGCAAGCATGTCTTCTGCCGCGATCTTTGCCTTGAACGGGACGAACCGCTTGAAGGCATGGGGCACCTGCCGGAACGCGTGCTGATGCTCGCCTGGCCGCGCGGCAAGTGGCGGACGCCGCGCTGGGAGTCGGTCGACATGGAACCCGCGTTGGCAGCGGCGGTCCACGACGCGAGCCATGCCGGACTGCATGTTGCACTAGTCGACAAAGTGGGAGAGACCGACACGCTGCCGACGCTGATGGCGCAGCCGGAAAGTGTTTATGCCGATTTCGACACCCAGGAGGAGATCGCTGCCGCGATCCGCGCCTATGTCGCCGGCGAGATCTTTGCCGGCAGTGTCGATCCGCGCATCACGATCCTGTGCTGCACCGACAGTCGGCGCGACGCCTGCTGCGCCCGCTACGGATTTTCGACCTATAAGGCGATGACGGCCATCGCCGATCCGAGCCGGTTCAACATCGTGCAAGCCACACACCTCGGCGGCTGCCGTTTCGCCGCCTCGCTTGTCGTGCTGCCGCAGCGCCAGCGCTACGGACGCATGACGGCCGGCCAGGCGCCGGGCTTTCTGCGGGCGATTTTGAACAACGACATCTTCCTGCCGACCTATAAGGGGCGGGCCGACCAGCCGGAGCCGGTGCAGGTGGCCGAGATCGCCGCCATGCGCTGGGCGGAGGAAAACCACGCACCCCCGCGCCGCGTTCGCATGCTCGAGGCCGATTTCCCCCAAGACCCCGAGGACGGAGAGACCTGCCGGCTCGACGCCGAGGTCGACGGCACGCGGCTCGCCATCCGTCTCAAGGCGGAGCGCTATTTCGTTCAGGGCAATTGCGAGATTGTCGCGGGCGACGGCGGCAAAAGCCAATTGCGGTGGTGCCTGGACACTCTCACCGCCGACCAATCCCAAACTCATTGCAAGGAGACAGCATGATGCTGCAACGCCTCGCCGGACCTTTTCTGGCGTTTTCGCTTCTCGTTACACCGGCGCTGGCGCAGGAGGCTCGGACGCTGACAGACGACACGGGGACCGAGGTCGCGGTGCCGGCACACCCGCAGCGGATTGTTTCACTGCACGACACCTCGCTGACCGTGGCCTTGCTCGAACTTGGCGTGGTGCCGGTCGGCAGCCATGGACGCGTGCTGGCGGACGGGACGGAATCGATCCGCTCGGGCAAGCTCATCACCGGCTACGATTTTGACAATTCGAACATCACCTTCGTCGGCAACCTGCCGGCGGATGTCGAGGCGGTGGCGGCACTCGAACCGGACCTGATCCTGACGACCGACTGGCAGACGGCGGATGTCGACCAGTTGCGCACCATTGCGCCGACCTATGTGTTCAACATCTCAACGGCGGACGACTTCGACACCTACCGCAAGCTCGCCGAGGTCGTCGGAAAGGCCGATGAACTCGACAAGCTCGAAGCGCGCTACCAGGCGCAAATCGGGATGATCCGGCAACTGATCGATCCGACAGGGATCAGTGTCAGCGTCATCCAGGCAAACAAGGGACAGTTGCAGGTTTGGAACACCTATGGCTCGCTCGGCAAGGTGTTGCGCGATGCCGGCTTTGCCTTCCCCGCAGCGATCGATGCCATCACGGGCAACAACCCGCAGACCTTCAGCGGCGAATCCTATCCGGATTTCGACGCCGATTTCATCTTCGTGACCTATCGGCCGAGTCAGGGCGAAAGCCCGGAAACGGCGCGCGCCGCGCTCGACGAGGTGCTGCCGAGCTGGTGCGAGGCGCTGCATGCCTGCCGGACCGGGCAGATCGTCTACATCCCGCGCGAGATCGCCTCCTCGGCGACCTACGACTCCCTGACCGTGCTGGCGCAGATTGTTGCGAGCCATGTGGCCGGCCGCGACTTCGCGCCGCTTGTGAACTGATTTCTGGAGAGCCCCACGATCATGTTGAGACATTTGATTTTCGCCGGCGCGCTGGCCCTTTCGTCACTGGCTCCCGCCGCCGCGCAGGAGACCGTCAGCTTCACCGACGATCTCGGCCGCACGGTCGAGATTCCGGCGCACCCGCAGCGCATCGCAGCGATGCAGGATCTGGCGATTACAGTGCCGCTCCTCGAACTTGGCGTCATGCCGGTCGCGAGCCACGGGCGCACCCTGCCGGACGGCACGCCCTTCATCCGCTCGTCGCGGGTGCTGACCGGCGTCGATTTCGACAATTCCGACATCGCCTTCGTCGGCAACCTGCCGGCCGATGTCGAAGCGGTGGCGGCAGCTGAACCGGATCTGATCATCACCACACCCTGGCAGACGGCGGATGTCGGCCAGCTCTCTGCCATCGCGCCGACCATCATCCTCGACGAGGGAAAGCACGGCGCCTTCGGTCTTTACCCGATCCTCGCCGGCCTGACCGGCACGGCCGACAGGCTGACTGTGCTCGAAAGCCGTTATCGCGGCCAGATCGACCAGATCAGGCGGCTGATCGATACCGGGTCGATTTCGGTCAACGTCATCCAGGGCGTCAACAACCAGATCATCACCTGGCACACCTATGGCGGACTCGGCAAAGTGCTGCGCGATGCCGGGTTCACCTTCCCCGAGCGGGTCGACGCCATCCCCGAGGACGGTTACGAGTTCATGAGCGCCGAGACCCTGCCCGAACTCGACGCGGATTTCCTGTTTGTGACCTACCGCACCGACCAGCTCGAAACGCCGGCCGACGCGAACGCAGCGCTCGAAGGGGCGATGCCCAATTTCTGCAGCTTTCTGTTCGCCTGCAGCCACAACCAGATGATCGTCATGCCGCGCGAGGAAGCCTCGGCGACTTCCTATTACGCCCTCGGCGTCATGGCCTACACGATCGTCTCCCACATCTCGGGCCGCTCGTTCGAACACAAGCCCGATTAGCGCCTTGTGCCGCGTCGCGAAGGCGGCGCGGCCAATTCGGAAGGGGACCATGATGTCCGACCGCAAGTCCTGCCACGATTTCACCGATGCCGATCTCGAACGGATGGGTGTCATGACGGTTGAGCAATGCAGGCTCGATCATCTCGAACGGCTTGTGCTGCGACTTCTGAGGCACTTCTGCATGACGCATGCCCAACCCGAGGGTCAGTCCTGGCGGCATGCCATGCAGGACTCGGTTTTTCACCTCGGCCCGGAGGCCGGATTGACGCTGGCGCTGGCGGTCTCGGACTATCTCGATGCGCTAAGGGCCGAGCGGGGGGCGCCATTCAACTTCGTCGACCCGGCGTGCCCACGCTGCACGACCCGCATCTTTCCGGTCGAATGGGCGATGATGGCGATCCTCAGAAGTGTGCGCCGAGGCGATTACGACATCGTCGATGCCACGCTGGCCACCGTCCTCAACACGAATGCCGGCGCCACCCGCCGCGCTGCGACCGCCCTGGCAGCATGCCTGCAAGACATCGACGTCTGTGCGCACGGGGATATTGCAGACTCGCCAAAGCCAGTCCTTCACTGACCTCGTCAAATCGGATTGTTGCCGAATTGCACACTGCAGGTCTGGAAGGATGCGACTTGTTGCTCGACAAGCCGCGGCTCAACCGAGCCTGGGTCCCTTTGATGTGCCTATCTGCCAATTGTGGAACGACCCGATCCCGGCTTCTAAAAAGTCAGTCTGCAATGCGCCCATGTTTGGCCTTTGAAGACTTGCCGTTCACTGCTCAAGGCGTTCGCGCTTGATAAACTCTCGGGCTTTCGGTGAGAGCCTCTACAATACCAATGCGCTGCAGCCATTCCGCGCAGAGCATTGGCCAATGGCGCACGGGCAAGCCGGTCGTGCGCTCAATGCCGAAACCATGCTCGCCGTCGCGAAAAACATGCAGTTCGGCCGGAATGTTCAGGCTTCGCAGGGCGCCATAGAGAAATACCGCGTTTTCCGACGGGACCGCAGCGTCCTGATCGGACAGCGCCATGAAAACTTCCGGTGCTGCTGCCGTCACGGTCTGTTCGGGAGAATACTGCGTGATCTGTTCGTCGCTCGGCGCATCTCCAAGCATCAGAAGCCGCGAGCCGGCATGGGCGAATGGAGCGGTCATGGTCACGACCGGATAGAGCAGGATGGCGAAATCGGGGCGGGCCGACTGTTCGTCGGCGGCGTCCACGGCGTCATAGACCTTACGATCGAAATTCGCGACAAGCGATGCGGTGACGTGGCCTCCCGCCGAAGCGCCCATCATGCCGATGCGCTTTGGATCGATTCCCCAATGTTTCGCATTGTGGCGAACCAACCGCATGGCGCGCTGGGCGTCCTGCAAAGGAACATCGGCACCATTGACGTGCCCTTCGCCCGGCAGCCTGTAGGTCAGAAGAAAGGTAGTGATGCCGATGCCGCCAAGCCAGTCGGCAATCTCGCGACCCTCTTTGTCGAGCACGATATGTGAATAGCCGCCGCCTGGCGCCATGATAACGGCAGCGCCGTTCGGGTTATCCGGCCGGATCACGGTCAACCCCGGGCGCGAAATGCGGGTCAGCATCCGATCGGGTTGGAACCGGTTATCCGAACGCTCGGTGATCAGCTCGGCCGGGAAGTCCGCAGGCGTTCCGGGCGCGTTCGACGGCCAAAGATCGTGCACCGAGCTCGCCGAGCTGGGTTGCTGGTCGTTGCCGAGGTTCGACATCAGTGATCCTTTCTCAACGCATTGGCCCGGCAGGCAATATACGCCTACCGGGCCAAATTGCATGGTGCGGTGCGTCCGCGATCAGTCCATCAAAATCTTCGGCATTGTCATCGAGATTTCGGGAACGAATGTGACGAGCATCAGCATGCCGAGCATGACAAGGAAGAACGGCAAGGTCGCCTTGGTTATCTTCTCGATGCTCACCCCCGATATTGCGCTTCCGAGGAACAGTGTGCTGCCCACCGGTGGCGTCAAAAGGCCAATGCCGAGGTTGAGGATCAGGATGACGCCGAAATGCACCGGGTCGATGCCGAGCTTGGTAACGATCGGCAAAAGGATCGGCGTCGTAATCAGAATCAGCGACGACATGTCCATCAACATGCCCATGAACAGCAGGAACACGTTGACGATCAGCATGATGATGATCGGATTGTCCGAAATCGCGAAGATACCGCTGGCGACCAGTGCAGGAACCTTGAGATAGGCGAGCAACCAGCCGAATGCCGTCGAGGTACCGATCAGCAGCATGACGATGCCCAGTGTCTTCATCGACCGCGTCAGGATGTTCCAGAACTCGGACAACGGGATCTGACGGTAGACAAAGAAGGTAATCACGAAAGCATAGACCGTGGCGATCGCGGCTGACTCCGTAGCCGTGAAAATGCCGGAGATCACGCCAACGACAACGATCAAGACGGTGCCAAGACCAAGCGCTGCGCTCCCGAAACTCCGAAACATATTTCGGAAGCTGAACCTGTCGCCCGCCGGGTACTTTCTGATCCGAGCGACGATATAGGAGTAGATCATCAGTGCGATGCCGAGAAGAATGCCCGGGATCATGCCGGCCAGAAACAGGGCGCCGATCGAGACGCCGCCAGCGGCCAGTGCATAAATGACCATGTTGTGGCTCGGCGGGATGAGAATGCCCTGCACCGATCCGGTAATTGTCACGGCCGTCGCAAAGTCGGGTTCGTAGCCCTTCTTCTTCATCATCGGGATCAACATGGAGCCGATCGCCGTCGTATCGGCGGCCGACGAACCTGAAATCCCGCCGAAGAACATCGAAGCCAGGATGTTGACCATGGCAAGACCGCCACGCATCCATCCAATCAGGGAATTGGCAAAGTTGACGAGTTTGTCGGCAATGCCGCCTGCCGCCATGATGTCGCCGGCGAGCACGAAGAAGGGCACAGCCAGAAGCACGAAGACGTCCAGTCCCTTGACCATGTTCTGGGCCACCATCGGAAGCGGAAGACCGAGATAAAAGGTGGTGATGACGCTCGAGATGCCAATGGCGAACATGATCGGCATGCGTATGGCGATCATGAAGAGGAACGACCCGATCAGGAGGAAGGTCGCGGGTACATCAGTGAGAATTCCCATCGGTCAGTCCTTGCATCCGAGTTCGCGATACCGGCTGCCCGGGATCGACAGGATTTCAACAATGCGGTCGATTGCCGCCAGGGCGAGAACGGCTCCGGCGACGGGAACCGCGGCATAAAGCCAGGAGGCCGAAACACCCATGCCCGGCAGAATGTTGCGCACGGTCATCTGGGCGAGTTGGGTTCCGTAAATCATCATGAAGCCGGCAAAACCCAGCACGAGCAGATGATTGAATGCATCGATGATGCGGATGGCCGGTCCCGGCAAGACGTTCTGCAAAAGCGAAATCGCCAGATGGCGGTTTTCGTGCAGCGCTTCGGGCGGACTCAAAAGGCAAATCCAGACCATGATCATGAGGGAGAATTCTTCGCCCCAGGACGGTGAGTTGTTCAGCACGAAACGGGCGAACACCACGTAACTGATGACGATGACCAGCAGCGTCAGCAGGACGTTGTTGACGTAGCGGATGAGGCGATAGATCGGCTTTGTAATCGGGAGGAGAGTCATATCTGGGCGTGCCCCTGTTGACCCGGCTTCGATGTTTGGCACGGGTGCTGGACGGAGCTGCCATCCGTTGCCGGAAAAGCAGCTCCGTCAGCCTAACATTTGCCTATTCGGTGTCGAGAATCTGCTGGATGATGTCGGTGAAATCGGCACCATATTTCTCGTACACGGGCGTAACGGCCTTGGGCCAATCAGGCAGGTCGTCGACGGTGTTGATGATGGCGCCCTTTTCCTTCAGCTGAGCAAAGGCGTCCTCGTCGGCCTTGGCGGCGAGGTTCTTGTTGAACACCTCGGTTTCGCGCATGGCGTCGGTGATGATCTTCTGCTGGTCGGCGGAGAGCTTGTTCCAGGTGATCTCGGACATGACGATCATCGACGGGCTATAGGTGTGGCCATCGAGCATGTAGTACGGAGCAACTTCAAAGAAGTTGTTGGCCAGATAGCCCGTGGGCGGATTTTCCGCGCCGTCGACAACGCCGGTCTGCAGGGCAGAATAGAGTTCCGCGTAGGAAATCGGGGTCGGCGAGGCTCCAAAGGCGCTGACGGTGTCGAGCAGGATCTGCGTCTGCGGAACGCGGATCTTCTTGCCCTTCATGCCGGCGAGATCGGTAACCGGGTCGTTGCGGAAGAAGAAGTTGCGTGCGCCTTCCTCGGTGTAGCCGACACCGACGAAACCGGTACCGGCGGCCTGGACGTCAGCAAGAATGTTCTTGCCGATGTCGCCATTCAGGACCGTCCAGAGGTGATCGCGGTTACGGAACAGATAGGGCAGCGAGAAGATGTTCGACTTCGTTGCACCGAAGTCGCCGAGGCTGACGGCGTTGACGCGCATCATGTCGACGGCGGACATCTGCAGGGCCTGCATGACGGTGCGCTCGTCGCCAAGCGTACCCGACGGATAGACATCGATGACGATGTCGCCATTGCTCTTTTCATTGACCAACCGCGCGAATTCCTTGGCAACGGTGGTCATCGGATGCGAGTCAGGATTGAGCTCGGCATATTTCAGGACGACAGACTGCGCCGACGCACTGCCGACACCCCCGATGGCAAGCATTCCGCCCAAAAGCGCGGCGGCGGCAGATACGAGAACCTTCTTCATTGGTCACTCCCTAAGTGTTGATAGACGACTCCGCCTTTCACGAAGGCCGGAGCAGATGTCGTGAAGATTGCGGCATCGGCCGAAGCCGGCTGCTCGAATGTCGGGTGGTGGCGTCCCTGAACAGGAATCACGCGACTTTCCTCTCCCCTGCCGAAGCTCACACCCCTCATCCTCGAGGGCGGATGCCACCGGCACTGACCGAATCTCCCACCGGTTTCATGCGGAAGCTTCGGTAATCCGATGCCGAGGCAATCGCTTTACGTCCGGGAAATTTCGATATCCCGACAGATCGCGTCTTGTTTCAGCATCACTGCGGCGGCAGCTTATACACTTGTATCCAAGTGTGCAACACGCTATTGAGAGGCTGTTCACATGACGCACCGCTCGGGACGGAGAAGGCAAAATGAAGATCGTTGACGTGGCGACATCCGCCCACAGACTGCCGCCTTCAGTGCCGTGGGAAGACGCCACGAACCGGGTTCAGGGACTCGAATTTGTCGTGGTCGAACTGACCACCGACACCGGCCTGACGGGCACCGGCTTCACCTACACTGTCGACATCGGCGGCACCGCCATTGCGGCGCTTGCAGACAACTATCTAGCCCCGCTGGTTATCGGCATGGATCCGCTCGACTATGAGCGCATCTGGCAAAAACTGCAGCGCCAGTCGCGCCGGCTCGGCCTCGGCGTCAACCGATTGGCAATTGCCGCGTTCGACGTCGCGGTCTGGGATCTGATCGGCAAAATTCACGGGCAGCCTTTATGGCGGCTCTTCGGCGGGGCCCGTCCGGAAATCCCGGCCTATATCTCGGAAATCAATCTTGCTGCCGACGATGGCGTCGAAGACTTGCTCGATCGCGTCGACGACTATATCGGCCGGGGCTATCGCGCGGTGAAAATCAAGATTGGTCGGCCCAATATCGAGGACGACGTCGAGCGGATCATCAGGGTCAGCGACCGGCTCGGCCCGGAAGGGCGGCTGTTTGTCGACCTCAACCAGAAATGGTCTGCCAGCGAGGCTCGCGTCAATGCAGCGCGGCTCGACCATCTCGGTCTCGGCTGGATCGAAGAACCGATGTCATGCGACGACGTCGCCGGTCACGCCGCCCTGAAACAGACGGTGAAGACACCGATCGCTCTGGGGGAAAGCCTTTATTCCCGTACCCAGTTTCTCGATTATCTGCGCGCCGACGCCGTCGATTTCGTTCAGGCCGACGTCGCGTTTGTCGGCGGCCTGACCGAATGGCTGAAGATCGCGCATCTCGCCCAGACATTCGGGCGCCCCGTCGCGCCTCACTATATGATGGAACTTTCGCTGCACATGCTGTGCGGCGTCCCCAATGCCTTCATGCTTGAAAACGTCATCGGCGGCAGCTTCACCGAACTCGGTTTGCTGGAAGAACCGATTGTGGTGGAAGACGCCATCGGTCGCCCGCCGTCTCGGCCCGGCCACGGGATTGTCTTCGATCGCGCCGCCCTCGACCGCGTCGCGCTTGACCCGGACGGTTTGAAGCATGCCTTCTCGGGTGGAAGCAAATAAAGATGACCCGACATATGTCGACATCTGGGGAGGCTACAATGGGACGAGGCAAAGCCGAAACGCTGGTCGCGGAAAGGCGCACGCTGGATGGTGTGATCTACAACGACCTGCACGACCGGATCGTTACCCTCGAATATCTGCCAGGCCGCATGATTTTCGAGAATGAGATCGCGGCCGAGTTCGGCGTCAGCCGAACGCCGGTCCGCCAGGCCTTTTTCCGCCTTGCGATGGCAGATCTGCTCGAGGTGCTGCCACAACGCGGCGCGCGCGTCTCCTTCCTGTCCAGGGAAAAAGTGCGCGAATCTCAGGAAGTGCGTGAAGCGCTTGAAGCGATCTCAGTCGCCAAGGCTGCTCAGAAATGGGATGCGAGCTCGCCCGAATCCCAGGATTTCGACGCGGAGATCGACAGGATCATCGCCGAGCAAACCCAGGTGGTCGACGCCGGAAACTACCATGCCTTCACCCCGCTCGATGAGGACTATCACCGGGCCATCATGCGCTTTGCGGGCAACATGACGCTTCACGACGTCGTTTCCGACATACGCGCCCATCTCAACCGTATTCGCTACATCGAATTGCAGGAGTCTCCCCAAGACGCAGGAGCGATCGTCTACCACAAGCAGATTTTAGACGCCGTGCGCGCAAACGACCCTGATCTCGCCAGACAACGCATGATTGCCCACCTCAAGGAGCTTGAAGTGTTCCGTGAGGAAATCTTCTCCAAACGCGACGACCTGTTCGTCTGAAGCGCCACCAGCTTTGGTCATGGTGTTGCGCAGGCGCCCCAATACGCAGGGTGCAGGGTGTCGATGAAGGATAGTGCGTTCGCTTGTCGGTCGTCGGAGCGGCAAGGACACTTTAGCCAACCACACGTTTGCACCTAAAGGCGCAAATGGTGCCAACCCAGGATGCATGAAAACCATGAAGGTCACAAAACTCGAAACCTGGCACTGCAAGCGCGATCTGTCGCTTTTTCCGGAAAACCGCGCCGGTGCGAACATGCCCTGGGATGTGGTTGTTCTGCGTCTTGAAACGGATGCAGGTATCGACGGTTATGCGTCTGCGTTGGCGGCCCGGTCCGGCCTGATCACCGAAACCTATCTTCACGACAACATCGCCCCGGTGGTGCTTGGCCGGAATGTCGAGGACCGCGAGCGCATCTGGCACGATCTGTGGACGCTCGACCGCCACCTGACCTTCTTTCCCGTCTACCTGCCGGGGCCGATCGACGTGGCGCTGTGGGATGCTGCGGCCAAGGCCGCCAACCTGCCGCTCTACAAATATCTCGGCGCGGCACGCGACGGTCTGCCGGCCTATGCCAGCGGGTTGTTCCATGAAACGACCGACGAATACATCGCCGAGGCACTCGAATATCAAAAGCGCGGCATTCCCGGGTACAAGGTGCACGCCCCCTCCCCTTGGCGCCGTGACATCGAAGTGCACGAGGCCGTACGCGAGGCCGTTGGCAACGACTACATGCTGTTTGCCGATCCGGTCGGCGACTACACCGTGGACCAGGCCATCCGCGTCGGGCGCAACCTCGAAAAGCTCGGCTACGAGTGGTTCGAGGAGCCGTTCCGCGATTTCGAGCTTTACAAATACACCGAGCTTTGCCGGGCACTCGATATCCCGATCGCGGCCACCGAGACCACCCGTGGCGCCCATTGGGGCGTGGCTCAGGTCATCGCCCAGCGTGCCGCCGATATCGTGCGCGCCGACGTGTCCTGGAAGGACGGCATTACCGGCACGATGAAGATCTGCCATCTCGCCGAAGCCTTCGGCATGAACTGCGAAATCCACACCACCACCATGGCTTATATGGATGTGGTCAATCTCCACGTCTCCTGCGCGGTGACCAACTGCGAGTATTTCGAGCTCTTCGTGCCGGAGGAGGCCTTCCAGTTCCCGTTGAAGTCCCGCCTGCCGATCGATGAGCGCGGCTGGGCCACGGCGCCGAACGAACCCGGCATCGGTGCCGAACTCGACTGGGATTCAATCGACCGGCTCTGCGTCTCCCACCGGGTCAGCAAGATCTAGCCAATCGAACGGGCGGCGTCGCCCGCCCAAGACCGACAAGAATTCACGGAGAACAACATGGACTTCCCCAGCGTCTTTTCACTCGCCGGACACCGCGCCCTGATAACAGGCGGCGCCAGTGGTCTCGGCCTCGCCATGGCCGAATGCTTCGTCAAGGCAGGCGCCGAAGTTGTGCTTGCCGACCTTGATACCGACAAGGTCGCCGAGGCAGCGGCTTCTCTCGGATCGGCGGCATCGGGCCTTGCCTTCAACGTCACCGACACGGCCAACAGCGAGGCCTTCGCTCAGAAGGTCGAAAGCGAGATCGGCCCGATTTCGGTCCTGATCAATAATGCCGGCAACACGGTCAAGAAGCCGCTTGGCGAGATGTCGGTCGACGAGTTCCTCTCAGTCACCAACGTTCACGTTACCGGAGCTTTCGCCGCGACCAAGGCCTTCCTGCCGCAGTTGAGGGCGAGCGGACGCGGGTCGGTGCTGTTCACCGCGTCGATGAGTTCGTTCCTCGGCATTCCCTTCGTGCCCGGCTACGCCGCTTCGAAGGCCGCCTATGTCGGACTGATCCGCTCGTTCGCAACCGAGTTTGCACCCGACGGCGTGCGCGTCAACGGCGTGGCTCCGGGCTGGATCGACACACCGCTGTTCCGCAAGGCGACCTCGAACGATCCGGAACGTCTCGCCAAGATCATGGGCCGCATCCCGATGAAAAAGACCGGCGAGCCCGAGGATATCGGCTGGGCGATGGTGCATCTGGCCAGCGACGCCGCCCGCTACATCACCGGCCACATCACCGTCGTCGACGGCGGTGCGCTGCACGGCTTCTGAGTTCCAGTCCCGAGCGCCCGATCAATCAAGGAGCTGAAAATGCCGGGTTTCATTCACGACGATTTCCTGCTCGACACTGAGATGTCGCGCATCCTGTTCCACAACTACGCGGAAAACCAGCCGATCTACGATTATCACTGCCATCTGCCGCCGCAGGAAATTGCCGGCAATTACCAGTTCAACGATCTGTGGGACATCTGGCTGAGGGGCGACCACTACAAGTGGCGCGCCATGCGCGCCAATGGCGAGGACGAGAAATACTGTACTGGCAACGCCTCCCCGCGCGAGAAGTTCGACGCATGGGCCCGGACCGTGCCGGCGACCATCGGCAATCCGCTCTACCACTGGACCCATCTCGAACTGAGGCGCCCCTTCGGTATCGACGATGTCTTGTTGAGCGAAAAGACTGCCGACGTGATCTGGGACCAGACCAAGGACATGCTGGCCCGGCCGGAGTTTTCCGCCCGTTCAATCATGGACCGGATGAATGTCCACACCGCCGTGTCAGTTGACGATCCGATCGACGATCTGGCCTATGTCGCCAAGGCCAACGCCGACACCCGATTCAAGGCGCATGTGAAGCCGTGCTTCCGGCCCGACCGCATCTGCGGCATCGACCAGCCGGGCTTTGTCGCCTATCTCGAAAAGCTCGAAGCGGTTTCGGGCATCTCGATCACAGACATGGCCTCGCTTAAGGACGCACTGGTGAAGCGTCTCGACCACTTCGCCGCGAATGGCTGCACCATCGCTGACCAGGCGCTCGACGTTGTCACCTATGCCGAGGCGAGCGAATCCAGACTCGACGCCATCCTTCACCGTCGCCGTGAGGGCATAGTGCCGACAGCAGAAGAGTTTGCGGCCTTCCGCACCCATCTTCTCGTGTTCTTCGGCCGCGAATATCACCGCCGCGAATGGGCGCAGCAGTACCACATCGGCGCGTTCCGCAACGTCAATACGCTGAAGGTCGACAAGATCGGCGAGGCCTGTGGCTTCGACTCGATCCACGACGAACCGATTGCCGGCGCACTTGGGCAACTGCTCAATGCGCTCGACAAGACCGATCAATTGCCGCGCACCATCCTTTACTGCCTCAATCCGCGCGACAACGAGATGATCGCGGCGATGTGCGGCAATTTCCAGGACGGCAAGATCGCCGGCAAGATGCAGTTCGGCTCCGGCTGGTGGTTCAACGACCAGAAGGACGGCATGCTCAGGCAGATGACGCAGTTGGCCAATTTCGGCCTTTTGAGCCAGTTCATCGGCATGCTGACCGACAGCCGCTCCTTCCTCAGCTACACGCGCCACGAGTATTTCCGCCGCGTCCTTTGCCAGTTCATCGGCCACGGCGTCCGCGACGGCGAGATCCCCAATGACGAAGCGCTGCTCGGGCAGATGGTCAAGAACATCTGCTTCGACAACGCAATCCGCTACTTCCAGGTTAAGGACTGACGGCGAAATGAAAGACCAAGACCTGTTTGCCCTGGCCCGCGCCGAGCTCTACACGCCGGTCGTCGGCGACATTCTCGACACGCTCGGGCTGTTTCACCAGTTCCTGCCGCAGCCGATCCAGCCGATGAAGGAACATATGAAGCTCATCGGTCGGGCCATGCCGGTACTGATGATCGATGTCTTCGGCCCACAGAAAAAGCCGTTCGGACTTCTGACCGAAGCACTCGATCAGCTCGAGCCGGGCGAGATCTATCTGGCGAGTGGTGGAGACATGCGGTGCGCCTATTGGGGCGAACTGCTGACGGCGACCTCGCGCACCCGCGGGGCCGTCGGCGCCGTCATCAACGGCTTCCACCGCGACACACCGCAGGTTCTCGAACAGGACTGGCCGGTGTTTTCCCGTGGCCGTTACGCCCAGGATTCGAGCGTCCGCACGGCGGTGGCCGATTTCCGCTGCGCCATCGAGGTTGGTGGCGTCTGGGTCGAGCCGGGTGATCTCGTGTTCGGAGATCTCGATGGTGTGCTGGTCATTCCCAAGAAACATGAAGCCGAAGTGATCGAAAAGGCTCTCGAGAAGGCACGCGGCGAAAAGGTCGTGCGCAAGGCCATCGAAGGCGGCATGACCGCCACGGCCGCCTTCCAGAAGTTCGGGATCCTGTAAACAGCAAGGGCGAAGCGAAATGGCAGCGGATTGCTTCAGGATCGATGCACGCGACAACGTCGCGACCATGCTGGCTACGGTCGAGGGTGGTCCGGTAGCGGTACGCAACAGCGCCGATATCGTCAGCGTCGATCTCAGCGAAGCCATCGAGCTTGGCCACAAGGTGGCGCTTGTCGACATTGCTGCCGGAGAAGAGATCATCAAATTCGGCGTGCCCATCGGCAAGGCGTCTTGTGCCGTTCCGAAAGGAACCTGGGTGCACCTTCACAATTGCACCAGCAGTTTCGATACGCGGTCGGGCACTCTCGACGTTCACTCGGGCGCAACCACGGATACCAGATATGAGTAATCCCTTCGATCGCACATGGCAGGGCTACCTCCGCAAGGACGGCTCGAAGGGCGTCCGCAATCTGGTGCTGGTCGTGCACACCGTCATGTGCTCACGGCATGTCGCTCACGCGATTGCCGAAGGTGAAAACAACGTGCAGGTCATCGGTTTCGATGGCTGCTACGACAACCAGTATGCGGTGCGCCTGATCCTGTCGCTGGCCCGGCATCCCAATGTCGGCGCAGTGATCGCCGTGGGCTTGGGGTGCGAATATACCCAGCCGAAAAAGATCGCCGAGATCGCCGAACAAAGCGGCCGGCCCGCCGCCGCGTTTTACATTCAGGAGACCGGCGGCACCAAGAGCGCCGTCGAAAAGGGCAAGGCTCTGGTCGCCGAGCTGCGCGAGCGGATCGAGAAGGAAACCAGGCGTGTGCCGATGTCTCTCGCAGACATGACGGTAGGTGCCGAATGCGGCGGCTCGGACGGTACAAGCGGTTTGGCCGGCAATCCGGTCGTCGGGCGTTTCTTCGATCTTCTCGTCGATCACGGTGGCAAGGCGATAGCCGAAGAGACCGTCGAAATGATCGGTCTCAAGGACATCATTCTCGCCCGTGCCGCCTCGGACGACGCACGCGCTGAGCTCGAACACGCCTATGACAAGGCCGCCAGATACTGTCAGGACGTCCGCCAGTATTCCGTCTCGCCCGGCAATTTTGCCGGCGGTTTGACCACCATCGAAGAAAAGAGCATGGGCGCTTTCGCCAAGAGCGGTTCGCGGCCGCTTCAAGGGGTGATCAAGGTCGCGGAGCGGCCGCCGAGACCGGGCATGTGGATCATGGACAGCGTGCCCGACGAGCATTTCATGAGTTTCGGCTACACCAATCCGAACGATACCGAAGGGCTGATGGACCTGATCAGCGGCGGCAGCCAGATCGTTTTGTTCGTAACCGGACGTGGCAGCGTCATTGGCTCACCCGTCGCCCCGCTCGTCAAGGTGACAGGCAACACACGCACCTACGAACGCCTGCAAGAGGATATGGATTTCAACGCCGGCCGCATCCTCAGCGGGGAGATGACGCTCGACGAAGCAGCCCTCGAACTGGCCGACCTCATGTGCGACATCGCTTCGGGCAAGCCGAGCAAGCCGGAAGCACTGGGGCATTCCGAATATCACATCGTCTACAAATACCAGGATCCGCACGCCGCGGGGGACGACGGGTGTCGTCTCGCCGTCTAGAATATCCCAAAATGAATGGCATTCAGAGCCTGCCAGACGATGTCGCCGAACACGTACCGGCGGGCTTCGGTGCGGGGCTTATAGGTCCGGCGCTGTAGGCGTTCCCGTTTGAGCAGATTGAAGAAGCTCTCGGTTACGACATTGTCGTGAGAGTTGCCGCGCCGGCTCATCGCGTGTTCCAGGTTGTGATGCTTGAGCAATGACGCCAAGCAAGAGCGGTTTCCGACCAGATAGACAGCCTAGCTTATGCGGGCGCAGGACTCTCCGACGACCAGTCGCGGCATGGCGATATGGGTGCGGGGCGAATTGGTTGCGCCGCCACGCGTCTCGATGCGATCGAGTATCCAGGTCGCGGCAATCTCGGCGAGTTCCTCGATGGGCTGAACCACGGACGTGATACGCGGTTTGATGACGTTGCCCCACGGCACGTCGTCAACACCGGTCAGCGAGACGTCGCCGGGGCAATCGAAGCCAAGATCATTGATTGCCTGCAGCGCACCGAGCGCCATCAGATTGCTCGCTGCGACAATGGCGGTTGGGCGGTTCGGATGCGTCATCAGGCGGGTGACATGGTCGTATGCCCTCTCACCGCTGAAATCGGCCGCGACTTCCAGCTGCGGATCGATGTCGATGCCCGACATGGCCATGGCGGTGCGAAAACCGGTAAGCCGCAGCCGTGCCGTCCACCAATGGGGCTGGCCGCCGAGATAGCAGATGCGGCGATGCCCGAGGCGCACCAGATATTCGGTCAGCATGGTCGTCGCGAGCTCGTTGTCGGAACATACATAGTCGAGCTTGACCCCATCGACATACTGATCGATCAGCACGACGGGCACGTCGATCTTCCTTAAATAGGCGGCGAAGTCCTCGTCATTGGACAAGGGCGCCATGATGATGCCGCCCACCCTGTGGCGCCGGAGCTGGTCGAGCGTTTTGATCTCGCGGTCCGCATGCGAGGCCGTGTCGGCGACGATCAGCATGTGGTCGGATTCGGCCACGACGCTGTCGACGCTGCGCAGGAGCCGGCCGAAAAACGGATTGCCGATATCACCCAGCACCAGGCCGATGAGCTTGTTGTGTCCCCGCCGCAGACTTTGCGCCATCACGCTCGGTTCGTAGCCGAGTTGCTCGGCCGCAGCACGGATGCGTGCACGCGTGCGTGCGCTGACGGACCCCTTGTCGTTGAGGGCCAATGAGACGGTGGATGTTGCAACGCCAGCGAGTTTGGCGACGTCCCGAATTGTAGCCATGATCAAAATCGAAACGATTGCGTTGGATGATGTTTGTTCGAATATCACTCTGCGTGCACATTTTCTAGCCATATCCCGGCTTGTTCGGGCGTTTTTTGTCGTGTTCGATTTCAGTTCGATGTTGTCATCTAAAAACAGCGCATGCTTGAATATCGAAACGGTTCGATATCGAGCCGTCGTGAGGCGTCGGGGTGGACAACGGCGCTGAGACGCGAAAGGGAGATGCATGACCAATCACAGTTTTAGAAAATTGCCGCTCGCGGCAGCTCTTGCAGCATCGATCGCAGGGATCGCCGGGCCGGCCTTGGCCCAGGATTCCACGATCAAGATGTGGACGCTCAACAATACCGGATACCAGGAGTTCATTGCCCAGGCAGCGGAGGCGTTCAAACAGACGCATCCGAACGTGAACATTATTCACGAAACTTTCCCGGGCGATCAGTACAAGACCAGCATTCAGGTGGCCCTGGTCGGGTCAGCCCCGCCGGATGTCTTTTTCAACTGGGCCGGCGAAGATGCGCGCCGTCTGGTTGCCGACGGTCTGGTGCTCAATCTGACCGATCTCGGAACCGCCGACGACGGGTTCCAGAACACGCTGTCCGAAGGCTGGCTGGAAGCATTCAAATATGACGGCAAGCTCTATGGCGTGCCGGTCGATGCCGTTTCGGTCTATCTTTACAACAACGTTGACTACTTCGCCGAACATGACCTGACGCCGCCGAAGACATTCGACGAGCTGACCGACATCTGCAAGGTGGTCCGTGAGGACAACCCGAGCACCATTCCGCTGCCGCTCGGCAATGCCGGCCGGTGGAAGGCCATTCACCTGATGACCATGCTCAACGAGCGCGTCATCGGGCAGGCCGACGCTGCGGCGGACTACAATCTGTCGCGCGATACCGATGAGCTGTTCACCGATCCCGGCTATGTCGAGGCCTTCAACAAGCTTGTCGAGATGCAGGATGCCGGTTGCTTCGAGGATGCGCCGAACGCCACGGATTCCGAGCTTGCCGACGTGATGTTCTCGTCCGGCGCGTCGCCG
This sequence comes from Devosiaceae bacterium, assembly GCA_963676075.2. GTDB lineage: Bacteria > Pseudomonadota > Alphaproteobacteria > Rhizobiales > Devosiaceae > JAHJQZ01. The sequence goes on along the minus strand of CAXXNZ010000031.1, from coordinate 111,914 downwards.
ATGTCCTGGTGCGGCACCTGGTGCATGGCTGACTTCGACCCCGAAGGCGTCAATTACGACATGACCCGCTTCCCGGTTATCGAGGGTGGACGCGGCGACCCGGATGCCTATTTCCAGGTTCCCGAGGGCTACCAGATCTCCGCCAAGACGGCCGATCCGGAGCTTGCCGCCGAGTGGTTGAGCTTCCTGGTGTCCGACGATCAGGCCCAGAAGTTTGCTGAGATCCTCAAGTTCCTGCCGTCCAACCCGACCAATATCGACAAGGTCGAAGGCGCGACGGAGTACTTCAAGTGGGCGGCGGCCGACATGGCCAAGTATTCCGCCGGCGTGAACGTGCTCGACGTTTCTCTCGAAGCGAGCGTGGCCGAGGCGTACATGAATGCGTCCGTCGAGGTGCTCAACGGCACCATGACGCCCGAGCAGGCTGTTGCCCAGATCCGCGACGCCGCGGTTCAGGCCCAGGCGGCTCAGGACTAGCCGTCACCCCATAACTCCCGCCGGCGCGCAGTCGCGCCGGCGGCACGTCAACTGATCTTGGAGCGCCATCTCATGCCGTCGTCATCAAACGATGCATTGGCGAGACGCATGCGGGTTGCCGGACTTAACGGCATAATGCTCGCGCCGGCGTTCAGTCTGGTCGCCGTCTTCGTTCTCGTGCCAGCCGTCATTACGCTGATCGGGTCGTTTTTCACCTTCGGCATCACATCGAGTGCCTGGAAGTGGGCCGGCATCAGCAACTACATCCGTGCCTTTTCCGACCCGATCTTCTGGGTTTCGCTCAAGAACAATTTCATCATCATCTTCGGATCGATCGTCACGCAGGTCGGCATTGGCACGATCATGGCCACGATCCTGGATCGCGGCATAAAGCACGGCGCAACGGTTTACAGAACCATCATCTTCATGCCGGTGGTGGTCTCCTACGTCGCCGTCTCGCTGATCTGGATGATGATCTACGATCCCAATGTCGGCTCGCTCAATGTGATCGTGAAGGCCATCGGTCTCACCCCTCCCCGCCTCGGCTGGCTGGGCGATCCCAACATCTCCATCTGGATGGTGCTCATCACCGCCGCCTGGGCCAATGTCGGCTTCCAGATGGTGCTGATCCTGGCGGGGCTGCAATCCATCCCCAAGCAGCTTTATGAAGCCGCGGCGCTCGATGGTGCCAAGGGAATGAAGGCGTTCTGGTACATCACCCTTCCAGGCATAAGGAACATCCTGATCGTCGCCGTCCTGATCACAACGATCGGCGCATTGAAGGTGTTCGATTTCATCTTCGTGATGACGGGCGGCGGACCGGCCAATGCCACGCAGGTTCTGGGCACCTACATCTACTTGCAGGCGTTCAACCTCGGGAACATGGGCTACGCTGACGCCATCTCGATCATCCTTCTGGTCATCGCCCTGATTCTGGGTGTCGCCCAGCTCAAGCTGTCACGTCGAGGTTAGCCACCATGAAACGTTTTCGCATTGTTTCGGTCGGCCTGCACCTCGTCGTCTCGCTGTGGTCGCTGTTCGTCCTGTTGCCCGTCATCTGGATGGTGCTGGCCGGCTTCCGCACACGCGCAGAGATCTTCACCGACCCGCTCGGTCTGCCGCGTTCTTTCAGTTTCGACGCTTTCGAGCGGGCCTGGAACACCGGCATCGCCGGATTCATCGTCAACTCGATCTTTGTCACGCTGATTTCGGTTGCCATCATCATTCTGGTCAGCAGCATCGCGGCCTATGTGCTGGCGCGCACCGAGAGCCGGGTGCTCAAGATACTCTACATCCTGATCGTCGCCAGCTTCGCCGTGCCAAGCCAGAGCGTTCTGGTGCCGCTCTATCAGATCATCTCGGCGGCAGGTCTTTTGAACTCGCTGTTCGCGATCATCCTGCCTTATGCGGCCTACGGCATTCCGTTCACAATCGTCCTGTTCTATGCCTTTTTCCTCGAGTTCCCGCGCGAGCTCGAAGAAGCGGCGCGGCTCGACGGCTGCAGCCGACTGCAGGTGATCACCCGGGTGGTGGTGCCTTTGTCAGGCTCGGCGATTGCCAGCGCGGCCATTTTCCAGGCCGTCTTCATCTGGAACGAGTTCCTGCTCGCCCTGCTGCTTTTGACCGACAGCAGGATCAAGACCTTGCCGCTCGGCATGCTCAACCTGCGCGGTCAGTTCAGTTCGGACTGGCCGGCGGTAATGGCTGGCGTTTCTATCGTCACCTTGCCGATGCTCATCCTTTTCATCCTCGCTCAGCGCTACTTCGTTCGTAGCCTTGCTGGCCTCGGCAAATAGGATTCGCCATGCCCAGTCTTCAGATATCCAACCTCGAAAAACACTACGGCGACTTTCACGCGCTCAAATCGACCAGCCTCGAAATCGAGGAAGGGGAGTTCGTGGTCATGGTGGGGCCCTCGGGATGCGGGAAGTCGACGCTTCTGCGCTCCATCGCCGGGCTTGAGACAGTGACCAGCGGGAAGATCTTCATCAAGGGGCGCGACGTTACCCACCGCGAGCCGTTCGAACGCGGCGTGGCGATGGTGTTCCAGAACTACGCCCTTTACCCGCACATGACCGTTGGTCAGAACATGGGCTTCAACATGAAGATCGCCGGCCGACCCAAGGCCGAGATCGTTGAGGCCGTCGACCGTGCCGCGCGCATTCTGCGCATCACCGAACACCTGGAGAAATTCCCCAAGGCCCTGTCCGGTGGGCAGAAACAGCGTGTCGCCATCGGCCGCGCCATCACGCGGTCCCCGGACGTGTTCCTGTTCGATGAACCGCTCAGCAATCTGGACGCGGCACTGCGTACCCAGATGCGCGTCGAACTGGGGCGCCTTCACGCCGAACTCGGCACGACGATGGTCTATGTTACGCACGACCAGGTCGAGGCCATGACCATGGCCAACCGTATCGTGGTCATGCGCGACGGCATCATCGAACAAACGGGGTCGCCGCTCGATCTCTACAACCAGCCGACAAACATCTTCGTCGCCGGTTTTCTCGGTTCACCCCGCATGAATTTCCTTGCCGGCAAGATCGATTCCGTAACGGCCGATCAGGTGTCGCTGACGATTGACGGCAGCACGCAAGTCCTTTCCGTTCCGGCTGAGGATCTCAAGCATGCGGTGAGCCCGGGAGCGCCGATCAGGCTCGGCTTCCGTCCGGAAGCCGCGCTGACCGGAGAAGGCGACGGGCTCGTTCTTCCCTTGCGGGCGCGAGTGGTGGAAAGCCTCGGGCGCGAAACGCTGATCTATGGCGATGCCGGCGACATTCAAAGTATCGAATCGGAGTCCCAGGACGGCATGTTTGCACTGCATCAGCCGCGCCAGCTCCGCGTCACCCATGACGACCGGCTCGATGTCACCGTGCCGACCGACGCCATCTACCTGTTCGATTCAGAAGGGCAGACGCTGCGCTTCGCCCGACTTGCCTCCTAGTTTTCCTCTTTTGACCGGACCATCATGCGCCTTCGTCAAGTACACCTCGATTTTCATACCTCCGAGCTCATTGAGGACATCGGCTCCCGGTTCGATGCGGATGCTTTCGGTCGGGCATTCAAGGATGCACATGTGGACTCCGTCACGGTGTTTTCCAAATGCCATCACGGCCACTCCTACCATCCGACGACTGTCGGCCGGATGCACCCTCACCTGACCTTCGATCTGCTTCGAGCCCAGATCGACGCCCTTCATCGCCATGGCATCAAGACTCCTGTCTATCTGTCGGCTGGTTGGGACGAATACGCCGCCAACACGCAACCGGGCTGGCGGCTCATGGACGACAACGGGCTACCTGACAGGCTCGGCGGCGATCCCCTCGGCGACGGCTGGATGACTCTCGATTTCGCATCGCCCTATCTCGACTATCTGTGCCGACAGGTCGAGGAAGTGATGGTCAACTACCCCGATGGCGACGGGATCTTCATCGACATCGCCTTTCAAAAGCTCTCCGCCGGCCCTTGGACACAAAAAAGGATGTCGGACGCAGGCATGGACTGGGAGAGTCCAGAGGATCGAGAGACGTTTTGCGAGCAGGTCAATCTCGAGGTGTTCGAGAAGATCAAAACGAGCGTCGAAAAGCACAATCCGAAAACGCCGCTGTTTTTCAACCTTGGCCATATCCTGCGTGGGCGGCGTGAGGTCTACACGCACTATTTCAGCCATCTTGAGCTGGAATCCCTGCCGACTGCGAAGTGGGGCTACGATCACTTTCCGCTGTCGGCGCGCTATGTCGATGTGTTCGGCGCTCCGTTCATCGGCATGACCGGCAAGTTTCACCATCTGTGGGGCGAGATTGGCAGCTACAAGACGCCGGAAGCTCTGGCCTATGAGGTCGCAGTGATGCAATCGCTCGGGGCCGGGGCGTCGATCGGCGACCACCTGCATCCCAATTGCGAGGTCGATCCGACAAGCTACAAGGCAATCGGCGCCGCCTTTGCCGCGGCCGAAGCCGCAGAGCCCTGGTGCGTCAACTCGCGCAACCGCGCCGATATCGGCATCGTCAGCTCCGAGGCGTCCCACCATCCCCGCTTTGTCGGTTCGCCGAGCGCCAGCAATCGCCCAGACGAGGGCACGACCCGCGTTCTGCTCGAAAGCAAGTTAACCTTCGATGTCCTCGACCCGGACGCGGATTTCTCGCCCTATCGGCTGCTGATTTTGCCGGACGACGTCCTCGTCGACGCGCCGCTCAAGGCAGCGCTCGACGCCTACCTCGCCAAAGGCGGCAGGCTGCTCCTGACAGGCAAAAGCGGCATCGATCCCGACGCCGGTTTCTTGTTCGACGTCGGCGCCGAGTGGGTCGGTACCAACCCCTTCTCCGGCGACTACGCCTTGCACGACAGCTCGATCCGCGCCGATTTCGTCGACGATCCGATCTATCTCTACGTTCCCTCCGAGCAAATCTCGGTGACCGATGGGGAAAGCCTCGGGCTCGTTTACGATCCCTATTTCGAGCGCAGCCCCAAGCATTTCAGCGGGCATGTGCACACGCCGCGCAAATCCGAACCATCTGGTTTCTCCGCCGGGGTCAGGAAAGGGCCGATCGTCTATCTCGCGCATCCGGCCTTTTCCGCCTATCGCGTCTCGGGCGCCGTCGCCATTCTCGAACTGCTCGAGAACGTTATTGGGCATCTTCTCGATGACGCACCGCTGGTCCGTGCAGACCTGCCCCGGGCCGGTCGCATCACCGTGCGGCGTCAGAACGATGCCAACCGCGACGTCATCCACCTCTCGATGGCGCAACCTGCCCTGCGCGGCCATCTGCGCGGCGATAACGTTCAGCCGATCCAGGACTTCGTCACCCTCAAGGAGGTCGGCGTCGATCTCGAGACTGGCGATCGCAGCGTGACGTCGGTGCGAACCGTTCCCGACGGGCACGTACTCGATCATGAGACCGATGGCACACGGACCAAGTTCACCCTGCCGGTCCTCAAGGGTGTGGCCATGGTGGAAGTCCAGTATGCTTCCTGAACACAGGACTGATGATTCTGGCACGCGAAGGCCTTATGCCATTGCTGGATCGGAAGGAGGGCTAAGCTCATGATATTGCTGGCTAACGCAGAAGGCTGGCCGGGTTTTCCCATCTCGGTCGACAGGGTTCGCAGCGGCGCAGGATGTCTTGACGCGCTGGTCGCGGGCATTGGCGAAGTGGAACGCGACGCGCGGGTGCGCAGCGTCGGATTTGGCGGATGGCCCAACATGCTGGGCCGCATGGAGCTCGACGCGGGCGTCATGGATGGCAACACGCGCGAGGTTGGCAGCGTGGGCGCCGTGCCCGACACCATTGCCGTTGCGGCCCTTGCCCACGAGGTCATGAAGCGCCTGCCCCACGTCATGTTGACCGGCGATGGCGCGCGACGTTTTGCCGACGAGATCGGCTTCAATGTTGACAACGTGCTTCTCGACGACAGCCATAAAACCTGGTGGGAGCGCCTCGAACAGGAACTCGATCAGGACCAGCTCGCCCGTTTTCCCGACACGCCCCTGGCACCGCTGAGCAAGGCCATCACCGACCCGGAGCGCGTGCGCGACACGACGGTCTTTCTGGGCGCCGATGCCAAACAGGGCATCCACGTGGCAACCTCGACCTCCGGTTGGGCGTGGAAATACCCCGGCCGGCTCGGTGACAGCCCGATACCGGGCGCAGGGTTTTATGCCGACAGCCGCTACGGGGCGGCAGCGTGCACCCATACCGGCGAAATGACGATGCGATGCGCCACCGCGCGAACGGTGGTGCTTGCCATGAAACTCGGGCACAGCCTTGAAGATGCCGTGGGGTTGGCGGTCGAGGAACTTGCCGAACTCGACACGGGTTTTCTGGCCGGTGTGGTCATTCACGCGGTCGATTCCAAGGGGAACCACGACGTGGTCAACTTCCGTTGTCCCGGAGACATCCGCTACTGGTTCTGGGAGGAGTCCATGCCGGAACCGGAACTGAGGTCGGCGCGTGCACTCTGATCGAGAACCGGACCGCGCCGAGACGGTCATCTGCTTCGACATCGGCGGCAGCTGGATCAGGGCCGCCCAGGCCGAAACAGTCGCCGACATACGCCCCCTCGGCCGCGTGCCGACGCCACTTCAGGACTTCGATGCATTCGTTGCCGCCTTCGCGGAGCTGATCGATGCAGCCGACGCGCCCAAAAGCGCGCCCGTTGCGGTGGCGATCGCCGGCGTTGTCGATCCCCGGAATGGCGCGCTCAAATGCGCCAACATTCCCTGCGTCGACGGACGCCCGCTTGCAAATGATCTGTCCGACGCCCTGGCGCGCAAGGTCCAGGTTGCCAACGACGCCGATTGCTTTGCATTGGCTGAAGCTCATGCCGGCGCCGGGCGTGGACATCTCACGGTCTTCGGCGCCATTCTCGGCACCGGTGTCGGCGGCGGGCTTGTTGCCAATGGCCGGCTCGTCACGGGCGCCGGCGGCTATGCCGGCGAATGGGGCCACGGCCCTATCGTCGCGACCCGGATACCGGGTGTTGATGCCGAGATGCCAAGATTTCCGTGCGGCTGCGGACAAAGCGGTTGTGTCGACACAATCGGCGGAGCGCGCGGCATAGAGCGGCTGCACACCTTCCTTTGTGGCGAGACGACCGACAGTCAAACCATCCTCACCCGGTGGCAGGACGGGGATCCGGTCACAACGCAGACGGTCGAGGCCTATCTTGCCCTCGTCTCGGATCCGCTGTCCCTGACCGTCAACATCACCGGCGCCGACATCGTCCCCGTCGGGGGCGGCTTGTCCAATTTCACACCACTCATCTCCGCACTGGATGTCGCCGTGCGCGCAAAAATCCTGCACAAGACGGACACCCCCCTCGTCGTTCCCGGAGAGTGTCGCCAGGATGGCGGCCTGCTCGGCGCGGCGGCCTTGGCACTGGACCCGACTTACCAATGACGCGCCCCCTGCTCGAAGTGTGTGTCGACACAGCCGCGGGCTTTGATGCGGCTGTTGCGGGCGGCGCCGACCGGATCGAGCTGTGCTCGGCGCTCGATCTGGGTGGACTGACACCCACACCCGGGTTGATCGCCCATGCCAGAACCAGCCCCATTCCGGTCTACGCCATGATCCGTCCGCGTTCCGGCGACTTCGTTTTCGACGCACACGACGTCAGCAGCATGCGCGATGACATCCAGGCGATGCGCGACGCCGGATTGGCCGGCGTCGTGCTCGGCGCCTCCCTGCCCGACGGGCAACTCGACCACGCAACGCTCGAGATATTGTGCACCGCCGCACGCGGACTCGGGACAACGCTTCATCGCGCTTTCGATCTGGTTCCCGATTTCGACGCCGCTCTTGAAATAGCGGTCGATCTCGGCTTCGAGCGCGTGCTGACATCGGGCGGAGCGTTGACGGCGCCGGCCGGTGCCGAAATCATTGCCCGCATGCAGGCGCGTGCGCAGCAACGTATCGTCGTCATGCCGGGATCCGGTGTGAACGCGACGACGGTGTCCGAGCTCTTCGCTCACGCCCGTTTCGCCGAGGTTCATGCCTCCTGTGCACGCTCTACTCCGACGCAAGGGGATGCGGCTCAGCGTCTGGGTTTTGCACAGTCCGAGCGCCGTTACACCAGTTCGGACGAAGTCAGGAAGCTGAGATCGGCGCTCGATGGTATCGTGTCTTCAGAACTGGCCTAAGGGTCTATCCGAAATACACGATAGGGCGCGCTAGAGCGGGATCCGATCATTGTGCCGAATTTCCAGTTGGCTGGTAGCTTGCCAGCAGGAAGTAGACGGCAACGGACAGTGAGGCGATGACCATTGCGGCCACGTAAAGCAATGTCACGTGGGCAGCGCTGAAAGCGGCTTTGCCCGCTGCGATGAGGGCTGCGCCCTGCTCTGCCGGAAGCTGGCTTGCCACCAGATAGGTGTCGCCGATCGAACGGCTCGCCTGCTCGGCCAGCGGCAATGCAAGATCCGTTGGCACTTCCATCGCTCGGCTGAAGACGATGGTCATGAACACACCGAAAAGGGTGATGCCGAGGCCGCTGCCGAGTTCATAGCCCGTGCCTTCGAGTGACCCGGCCGCGCTGCCTTTTTCGGGTTCCACCGATCCCATAATGGCAATGGACGACGCCGTCAGCCCGATGCTCAGGGTCAGCCCGGCAACGGCCAGAGCAGTGGGAATGGCCAAGCCTGAAACATGGAGGTTGGCGCTGCCCAGGACCGCCAACGATGCGGCGCCTGCCAGCAGTGACACTGTCGCCACCAGACGCAGGCCAAACGTGTTCGACAAATAGCCCGCAACCGGACCGCCGATTGCGCTCGCCACCATGATCGGAATCATGAAAATGCCCGCCTCGAGCGGGGTCTTGCCAACGACATATTGCAGTTCCTGAGCCAAGGTCAGCTCGACCCCGGCCAAAGCACCTGTCGCGACGAGGGCCATGATGACACCGGCCAGAATTGCAGGGTGGGAGAACAGCGACAGATCCAGCATCGGATCGTCCGAGCGAAGCTGCAGTCTGGCGAACAGCCACAGCATCACGACGCCGAAGGCCAGCACCAGCAGAACGATCAGCAGCGGCTGACTGCCGCCCATCCCTGCCTTTATTGCGTAGACAAGGCTGATCATGCCGACAATCAGCAACAGCGCCTGACCGAAGGTCCACTCGCCCGGAGAGGTGATCTCCTTGCGTGGCAGGAACAGATAGCAGACGGGTGCAACCACCAGCATGACCGGCACATTGATGAGGAACACCGATCCCCACCAGAAGTGCTCCAGAAGCCCGCCACCGATCAGCGGTCCTACGGCCGCGCCGGCGGATCCGACCGTACCCCACATTCCCAGCGCCATTGCGCGCTCGTCATCGTCCTCAAATGTCCGGCGAATGATGCCCAGCACACAGGGCACGATCATCGACCCGCCGAAAGCAAGCAGAACACGCGCCGCGATGAGCATTGGCGGGTTCTGGGAGAATGCGGCCAGCACGGAGGCAACGCCGAAGATCACAAGACCGGTCAGCAACAGCTTTCGGTTGCCAATCCGGTCGGCAAGCGTCCCCATGGGAACCAGCAGCCCGGCCATGAGGAGCGGGTAGATGTCGATAATCCACAACACTTGCGTGCTGGATGCGCCCAGTGATTGCGTCAGGCTCGGTACCGCGACATGCAAAACGGTCATGTCTATGATGACAGGAAGAAACGCGAGCATGACGGCGATGAGAACCAGCCAGCGCCTGGGATCGCGATAAGGGGTAGACATCGATACACCTGTTCGGCAAAGAATGCGCCCCATATAAATACATACGTATGGATTGCAAGTTTGATTTCTGCTTCGGCGAGAGGATGGTGAATGGGCAGGAAGCCGACGATCAGCCGCGATGGGCTTTTAACCATCGCCGAAGGCATCGTGAACGCCGAGGGACCGCAGGCGCTGACGATCGACGCCCTTGCGAAAGCCGCGGGCATATCGAAGGGCGGGGTTCAATATTCGTTTTCGTCGAAAGATGAGCTGATCAAGGGGCTGATCGATCGCTGGACCGATCAATTCGACACCCTGGTCGTCGATATCGAGGATGCTGGACCGATCGCATTCGTTCGCAGCTACATCGCTGCGATGCGTTCTTCTCAGGAGGCTCTCGATGCAAAGCTGGCGGGCCTCATGATCGCCTATATGCAAAATCCACAAAACCGCATGGAGACGGCGCTCTGGTATCGCTCGATACTCGGCAAGATCGGGAATTCGGAAGAGACCCGTGCCGCGCGGACCACCTTTCTGGCCGTGGAAGGACTGATGCTGATGCGGATTTCGGGCGTTGATGACGGTCCGGAATGGCAAGCTCTGCTCGACGACATAGAGGCTGCCTTCGAAGCGAGTCTGCGCCAATAAGGCGAACGCTTCCGCAAAGACGCCTGATGCGAACAGGCCCCCGCCCGGCGCCAGGCCTGCAGTCCGCCAGAGCGGTCAAGCGTCCGTGTTGGCCGACAAGCATGTTCTCCATGAAGTCTGCACATAGTCTGCACAGTACATGCATGAAGCTGGCTCAGGGACAGGCCCGATTTGTCGAGGCTCCCCTACCATGTTCCAAAAGCGTCCACCAAGAATTCGTAATCTCCTCCGCCTGCTCGTGTTGATCGGCGTGATCGCAGCGGTCGCCACTGGATCGATGGCGGCCGTGGGCTTGCTGAACGGCAAGCCCGAGGTCACCGTCTTTACGGCCAAAGTGGCGTTGGGCACTGTCGAAGACACCGTTCTGGCCGCTGGTGAGCTGCAGCCGGCCCGCATGCTCAGCGTCGGTGCCCAGGTATCGGGTCAGATCAAGACGCTGCACGTAACACTGGGGCAGTCGGTCAAGAGCGGCGATCCCATCGCGGAAATCGACTCCACCGCCCAACGCAATGCCTTGCGCATCGCCGAGGCGGCTCTTGCCAGCATCACGGCCCAGCGTACGGCGCGCGAGGCACAGTTGCGGAAGGCAGAAGCGGCTTTCGACCGCCAACGCGATCTGCTGTCGAAACAGGCCACGTCGCAAGCCGACTTCGAAACTGCCGACTCCGCGCTGTTGACCCTGCGGGCCGAGATCGCCGCCCTTAACGCACAGATCGAGCAGCGCTCGGTGGAGGTGGAAAACGCACGGGCAAATGTGGGCTATACCAAGATCGTGGCGCCCATCGATGGTGTCGTCATCGCCATCGTCACCAAGGCGGGCCAGACCTTGAACGCCAACCAGTCGACGCCAACCATCGTTGTGCTGGCACAGCTCGACGTCATGGCCGTCAAGGTGCGGATTTCCGAGGCCGATATCGGCCGGGTCACCGTGGGCAAGCCGGTGTGGTTCACCATTCTGGGTGACCAGAACACCCGCTTTACGGCCAGCATCAACAGCATCGAGCCGGCGCCCATCTCGATCGTCAAAGAGGCCAATGCACCAGGCACCAACACGCCGGGCTCAAAGGCCGTCTACTACAATGGCCTGTTCGAGATCCCCAATGGCGATGGCCGGTTGCGGCCGCTCATGACGGCTCAGGTACATATCGTGATCGACAGTGCCAGCGACGTGCCGCTGATCCCCTGGACATCGCTGGGCCAACGCGAACCGGACGGGCGCTATCACGTCCAGATCAAGACGGCCGCCGGAAATCTGGAGGACAGGCTGATCGGCATCGGCATCAACGACAAGATTCACGTGCAGGTCACCGAGGGTCTCAATGTCGGCGACGAGGTGGTGATCAGCGATGGCGGCGTCGAGTCCGATCCGGTGATGATGTGAGTGCGTTATTGCAAATCAAGGACCTGTCGCGGGTCTTCACCGCTGGCGATGAAACCGTCAAAGCGCTCGACGGCATCGATCTGAGCATCGAAGCCGGCGAGATGGTTGCCATCGTCGGCGCCAGTGGTTCGGGCAAATCAACGCTGATGAACGTCCTGGGGTGCCTCGATCAGCCCAGTTCAGGCAGCTATACAGTTGCCGGGCGGGAAACCGCGGGCCTGATGCCGGATGAACTGGCGCAACTGCGGCGCGAGCATTTCGGCTTCATCTTTCAGCGCTATCACCTGATGGGTGACATGAGCGCGGCCGGCAATGTGGAAACCCCCGCCGTCTATGCAGGGGTTGGGTCCCATGAGCGGCGTTCGCGCGCCGCCGAGCTTCTCAGCCGTCTGGGGCTGGGCGACCGCATACACCACCGGCCCAGTCAATTGTCGGGAGGACAGCAGCAACGCGTGTCCATCGCCCGCGCCCTGATGAACGGCGGTGAGATCATCCTTGCCGACGAGCCAACCGGTGCGCTCGACAGCAAGAGCGGCGAAACCGTCATGGCCATCCTCAAGGAGCTGCATGCCGACGGCCACACCATCATCATGGTGACCCACGACATGGGCGTCGCCGAGCATGCCGACCGCATCATCGAGATCAAGGACGGGCACATCGTCGCCGACCGCCGGCAGTCGCACGCCTCCCCGTCCGCGCCGGCACGCCTGCTGCATCAGTCCGAGACCGTCGGTGTCTGGCAGAGCCTGCAACGCCGCATCGCTGAGGCGTTTCCCATGGCCCTGCGCGCCATGGCCGCTCATCGCACCCGTACGGCCCTGACCATGCTGGGCATCGTCATCGGCATCGCCGCCGTGGTCGCCGTAGTCGGCATTGGCGAAGGCTCGCAACGCCGGGTGCTGCAACAGATCAGCGAACTCGGCGCAAGCACCATTTCCATCTATCCCGGCAAGGATTGGGGAGACGAGAACGCGGACGCCATTATCAGCCTGGTGCCCGCCGACATGACCGCGCTGGCCAGCCAGCCCTATGTCGACAGCGTTACGCCGGAAGTCTCCACAAGCGGCCGCGTCCGGATCGACAATATCTCGGCCAATGCCACCATTGTCGGCGTGGGAAAGGACTATTTCCGCGTCAATGCCAAACGCCTTGCCCAGGGCCGGGCCTTTGACGCGGAAGCAGTGTCCGCCAGCCGCCAGCAGGTCGTGCTGGATGCCAATGCCGCCCGCACGCTGTTTCCCGACCGGCAGGACCCGATCGGCCAGGTCATCATGGTGGCAGGCGTGCCGGTGACGGTGATTGGTGTGGAGGCGCCCTCGCGCGCCAGCGGGAGTGGCATGCAGGTCTATCTGCCCTATACCAGCGTCCAGGTGCGCATGCTGGGCGCACGGCAGTTGCAGGGCATCACCGTGCGGGTGGCGGACAGCGTCAACACGGCGGCGGCCGAGCGGAACATCATCAACCTGCTGACCCTTCGGCACGGCCTCAAAGACTTCTTCATCTTCAACAGCGACCAGATGCGCAAGACGATCCAGAGCACGTCCCGCACCATGGCGCTGCTCATCTCCTCGGTTGCCGTCATCGCACTGATCGTGGGTGGGATCGGGGTCATGAATATCATGCTGGTCTCGGTCAGTGAGCGCACCAAGGAGATCGGCCTGCGCATGGCTGTCGGTGCCCGTCAGGTCGACATCATGCTGCAGTTCCTGATCGAGGCCGTCACGGTGTGCGTTGCCGGAGCGGTCGTCGGTGTGGGGCTGGCGCTCCTCGTAGGTGCCACCTTCGGTCAGCCCGATGGCGAGTTTCCGATGATATTCTCGGCAAGCTCAATCGCTCTGGCGTCTGTGACGGCGTTGCTGATCGGTCTGTCCTTTGGCTTCCTGCCCGCCCGCCGCGCCGCTCAACTCGATCCGGTCGACGCCCTCTCCCGGGAATAGGCAGCCTGTTCGGACACTGCGCCGGTGCGTATCTGCACACAATCTGCACACTGCGTCGACGCTCACTGCACAAATGCTTGGTGGATAGATGTCGAACCGACCGGTTCCGCGCCCTCTATCACACTGTGTCGCCCATGAGTCCGTTCCGTATTGGTGTTCTTCTTCCGGCTGTTTTTCTGGCAGGTTGCTCAAGTCTCACCACGCCCTATACCCGCCCCGTTTTGCCCGATGCACCGGGCTGGCAGGATGGCGCCGGGATCAGTGCACCGGCCGCCGCAGTGCAATGGTGGCGCAGCTTCGGCGATTTGAGGCTCGACCAGCTGGTCGAGACGGTGCTGAGCAGCAACAACGATATCGTGGTGGCGACGTTACGCGCCAGAAAAGCTCTGCTGCAGGCAGACCTGGCTGGCGCGGTCAGAATTCCCGTGCTCAGCGGCACCGGCAACGCCCAAGCCAGCATGACTCCGGCGGACGGCAGTTCCAGCAACAGCTTCACGCTGGGATCGGGCGCCACCTACGAGATCGATCTCTGGGGACGGCTGTCAGGCGCACAGGACGTTGCAGAGCTCCAGGCCGCGGCATCCCTCGAAGACGTTGAAAGCGCACGAACCACGGTCATCGCCTCGACCATCGAGACCTACTGGCGGCTGGCCTTCACCAATCAAGACCTGACAATTGCCAGGGCTGGTCTCGATGCAGCGCGGCAGGTCGAAAGCCTCGTCGAGAGCCAGGCGGCGGCGGGTTCAGCAACCGAGCTCGAGCTGGCCGAAGCCCGCCAGTCGGTGGAAAGCCAGACCGCTCAACTCGCGGATCTGGAGCAAAACCGCGTGGTGATACGCAATGCGCTGGGAGTGCTTCTCAACGGCGTGCCCAATCCCGTTTCCGAGCCATTGCATTTGCCACGGCGCACGCCCGTTCGGATCACCGCAGGTTTGCCTGCCGAACTTCTGGCCCGCCGTCCAGACCTCAGGGCTGCCGAACTGCGCCTGCGCGCCAGCCTGCGCAATGTCGATATCACACGGGCAAGCCTTTATCCGCAGATCAGCCTCACCGGCAATCTCGGCGCGAGCAGCAAGGACCTGCTGAGCATTCTGGCCAATCCCGTCGCCACACTCGGCGCCGGACTGGTGCTTCCCTTCCTGAACTTCAAGGACGGAGAACTGCGCGTGAAAGTGTCGGAGGTCGATTACCAGATCGCCGTCTCCCAATTCCGCACGGCACTGCTGACGGCCTTTGGCGACACAAGCACCGCGCTGAGCGCGCGCGTCTCTCTCAACAAGAAATCCCGCCACCTCCGCGCGGCGCTGGAAGAGGCAAAATCCGCCGACCGGCTGACTGAGGAGCGCTATCGGGCGGGGGCGGTGGCCCTGCGCGTCTGGCTCGACGCCAAGGAGCGCAGCCGCACCGCAGAGCGGGCCTTGGCTGCCAACCGGCTGGAGCAGTTGCTGACCGAAGTGCAGATCTTTCGGGTCCTCGGCGGCTCGCCAAGCTCAATCACCTCGCAATAGGCGCCCTTCCCCTTGCCGGCAGTTTGGATCGTTCGATGTTTGACCGTTCTCCCCTTCCGCTTTGCCGCCCCGCCGACAGGACGAGGAGGTAACCATGCATGAGCCTTTCGACGATGACGACGATCATGCGATACGACATGTGCCTTTACGGCGCATGCTGGAGCTGTTCCAGCCTCATGTTTGGGCGCTGATCGGTGTTCTGGGGCTCATCGTGCTGGCAGGCCTGGCAAGCGCCGTCGCGCCGTTTCTCGTCCGCGCCATCATCGACGATGCGCTCCCTGCCAGCAATCTGCAGCTTCTGGGTCTGCTCTGCGGAGGGCTTTTGGGCATTGCCGTGCTCGCGGCCATCGCCAGCGTGCTTCAGGCTTATGTCTCCACCCGTATCGGCCAGCAGGTCATGCACGAATTGCGGGTTTCGCTTTATGGACATCTGCAAACACTGTCGCTCGCCTTCTTCTCGGCAACCCGCACGGGCGAAGTGCAGGCGCGCATGTCGAGCGATATCGCCGGTTTGCAGGCCCTTTTCACCAATACGGCGACAGATTTCGCCCGCAATGTCAGCATTGTCCTCACCACGATCGCGGCGATGATCCTGCTCGACTGGCGTCTGGCCCTGGCCTCACTCGTCGTCCTGCCGGCATTGTTTTGGCTCAACGGTCGCGTCGCCAGCCTCAGGGAACGCATCACTTTCGAGCAGCAGGGCCGCATTGCCGACATGTCGGCCACCGTCACCGAATCCCTTTCGACCGGCGGTTTCATTCTGTCGCGCACCATGGGACGCGCCAGGCATCTGGTGAACATGTTCCGCGAAACGTCCGCGGACGTGGCGCGGCTCGAACTGCGTTCGCACACCGCCGGCCAGTGGGAAATCGCCATCATCATGTTCGCGCTCGATATCCTGCCGGCGCTGACCTTCTTTCTGGGCGGCGCGATGCTGGCGCACGGACTGGGTGGATCCATCGGCACGCTGGTGGCGCTGATCGCCCTGCAGGAGCAATTGCTGTGGCCGATGCTCGAACTGTTCGAAGCACGGATCGAGTTGTTCAAGGCACGGGCGCTTCTGGCGCGGGTTTTCGCCTATCTCGACACCGCGCCGGCTGTCACCGAACCCGTCAGTCCTGTGCCGGTCGACGCCGCCGATTTGCGCGGCGAGATCGCTTTCGAAGGCGTTTCGTTCTCCTATCGCCAGGAGGATCGCGCAACCTTGACGGACATAGATTTGCATATTCCGGCAAACAGCCACACTGCCATCGTCGGCGCGACAGGCTCGGGCAAGAGCACGTTGGGTTATCTATTGGCCCGCCTCTACGACCCGGATCAGGGGCGGATTACCCTGGATGACACGGACATTCGGGATTTCAGCTTCGAAACCTTGTCCCATGTGCTGGGCGTGGTGACGCAAGATCCGTTCATGCTCAACGCCAGCATCGAGGAAAACCTGCGCTTCGCCAGTCCCGAAGCCTCCGCTGACGCATTGGCGGAGGCGCTCGAGCTGGCGCAGTTGACCCAGATGATCGCGGCACTTCCGCAGGGCATGGCCACTGCCGTGGGCGAGCGCGGGTATGAGCTCTCGGGCGGGGAACGCCAGCGCATGTCGATCGCCCGCACCATTCTGCGCGATCCCCGGATATTGCTCCTCGATGAAGCCACCAGCGCGCTCGATCCGGAGACCGAAAGGGCCCTGGCTCTGGCGTTGCAAGGCGCCAGGCCGAGAACGGTCGTGTCCATCGCCCATCGGCTGTCCACCGTACGCCATGCCGACCAGATCGTGGTGCTCGATCATGGACGTATCGTCGAGGTCGGAAATCACGATACCCTGTTGGCCGCGGGCGGGCGCTACAGCCGGCTCCAGACGATCGGATGAAGAACATTGACGCCACCAGCCAAGTCTGATGACCTCGCCTCAAGGCCCCGTTGCGCATGACCAACCAACTCATTCTCATCATCGAAGACGACATCGAGATCGTGCGCATCCTGCAGGCTTATTTCGAGCGCGACGGGTTCCGCACCGTCGCGGCCACCGATCCGATCACCGGCCTTGCCCATCATCAGCGCCTCAAGCCCGATCTCGTCGTGCTCGACGTCAAGATGCCCAAGATGGATGGGTATGAAGCGCTCGTTGCGCTTCGCCGTACCCACGACACGCCTGTTATCATGGTGACCTCGCTTGCGGAGGATCTTGATAAGCTGCAGGCGCTTCGCCTCGGCGCCGACGACTATGTCGTCAAGCCTTTCAACCCGCTTGAGGTGATCGCGCGGGCCCGCGCCATTCTGCGACGTACCCAGGGCGGAGGGCAAAGCTCGATCCTGCGGGCAGGACGTCTTAGCCTCGACACCGAAGCCTATACGGTGATGGTCGATAGCGAACCTCTTGGCGTGACGCGGACCGAGTTTCGCCTTCTGGCGCATATGATACGCTCTCCCAATCGCGTATTCGAACGGGGCGAACTGATCGATGCCTGTTTGCCCGAAGGCGAGGCGATGAATCGAACGGTCGACAGCCACATGAGCAATCTGCGCCGAAAGCTCGCCGCCGCCGGCCTGCCGGATATGCTCGCCGGCGTGCGGGGCGTAGGCTACCGTCTGGACGTGGCGAATGGCTAGACAGTTGAGCACACCGCTGCAGATCGTTCTGGTGGCAGTGGCGCTCACGTCGACGATTGCCCTCGTCGCCTATTTCGGCTTTCCCGTCTATTACGACCTGGCGGTCACCGTCTGGCCGAGCGTGCCGGAGAGCAACGCCCTCTGGACCTGGGTGGATTGGGGATATCTGATACTCACCCTGGTTGTCGGAATCCCGCCCGCAGTCGTGGGCGGGTGGTGGCTGTCCCAGCGCATCGTCGTACCCCTGATGGAAGTGGCAAGGGCGATCCGGGTTATCGCCTCCGGCGATCTCAAGGCCCGGGCCAATCCCAGCATTCGCGGCTTTGGCGAATCCGCGCGACTGGTCGAGGACTTCAACCACATGGCGGAACGGCTGGAGCGCGCCGAAGCGGAGCTGCATTACTCGAACTCCGCGGTGGCGCATGAACTGCGTACGCCGCTCACCATTCTCAAGGGACGTCTGCAGGGCGTTTCGGATGGGGTGTTCGACCTGACCCCTGAAGTGATCGCGCTGCTGCTGGCTCAGGTCGACGGCCTGACCCGTATCGTCGAAGACCTGCGGACCCTCGGGTTGTTCAATGCGGGGGCGCTGGAACTCAGTGTCGTCCCCGTGGACCTGGCCGACGTGGCACGGGACGTCATCCAGCTTTACGCTCAGGAACTGGACGCCAGGGCGATGCCCGTCGAGGAGAAACTGAGCCCCGCTCCGGTGCGCGCCGATCCCGATCGCATTCGGCAGGTCCTTCTGGCGCTGATCGACAACGCCATGCGCTACGCACCCGGACACGGTCTTGTCATCGAAACCAGAACGGAAGCGGGCATGTCGGTCCTCAGGTGCCGCGATCATGGCCCCGGTCTTCCTCCCGAGTCACTCGAACGAATCTTCGAGCCTTTCTGGCGTGCCGAAGACTCCCGCGCCCGTGACAACGGCGGCAGCGGTCTTGGACTCTCGGTCGTACGCGCCATCGCCCGGGCCCATGGAGGCCGCGTCGAAGCGGCAAACAGCGGCGACGGGGGAGCGTGCCTATCCGTTTTCCTACCGGTGCAGAACAGATAGCCGCCCGGCCACAATTCTGGCCGAGATTCGCCAAAAGAGCTTTTGCCGTCGGCGTTGGCATTGAGGGTTCTCTCGCCGGCACCCGAACGCAGCCGATTGCAGGAGCCTCATGAACAATCGCGGCGGCTTTGGCGGGAAAAGCGGTAACCGCTTTTCCCGCACGTGCTTGAGCTAGGCGTCAAGGCGAATGATGTGGACGCCATATCCTGGTAGGCGGTTCCCCTCAGCAAGGTCCGACACCAGCGGCATGCCTTGAGGCAGTTCGGCGATCTCGCGCGGTTCGGCGCTGGTGTTGAGGATGAACAGCAGCTTGCGGTCATCGGCCTCGCGCAGCGTCACCTCAACATCGGGCGGCAGATCAGCCAGCAGCGGTTCAACACCGGATCCGGCCAGCACTTCGCTGTCCAAAAGCTCGATCAGCGCAGTGTTGAGATAGGTGCCCATGTAGATCACCCTGCCCTTGCCGAGCTTTCTGAGGCTGACGGCGGGCGAGCCGTCAAGGAAGCGCGACGACCAGTGCCCGAGCGCTTCGACACCGTCGGCGAGCTGGAGTTGCTCGTACATGTGGGAGACGGTGACCTCGCCATTGCCGATGCGCAGCGTGTAGCGGCGGCGGCTCGACTCTGTCGGAAAGGCGCTGCGGGGCGTATGGGGTGTGTTCTCGGCGGCAAACAGCCGATCACCGTCCGCTGCCGCGAGCCGTCCGAACTCCTCGACCGTGACACCAGCCAACGCCGACAGGGATGTGCCCGGCGCCGTTTCGCGAATAACGTGGTTGTCGGCGTTGCGCGATCCGGTGCGGGCGCCGAGGATGACGGTACCGCCATTTCGGGCGAAGTTCTCGATCCGCGCTGTCCACTCGTCCTTCCAGATCAGCCAGTGCGGCACATAAAGCACCTTGAGGGGTGACAGATCGTCCTCGGGATGGATGAAGCCGCAGGAAATGCCCTGCCGGTAGCAGTGCTGGTAGAGAATTTTGGCGTCCTCGGCAGGGCTCGGCAGGCCCATGGGATAGGTGTCATGGGCCTCCTGGTTGTCGAAATCGGCCCCGGCAATGCCAACATCCATGTGCACGCGGGTCCCGAGGATGGCATCCTTCATCGTGGCGATCTCTGAGGCGAACTGGCTGACCTCGGCATAACGCCGGCGCGGGATATCGTCGTGGTCGATGATGCCCATCCAGTAGATTTCGGCGCCGAAATGTGCCGGGCGCCAACGGAAGAACATGACGCCATCGGCACCGCGCGCCACCGACGAATAGGCCATGCGGCGCAACTCGCCCGGTTCCGGCGTCAGCGTCGCGAAGGGCGGCTGCGAACCGAAGCCGGACTGCTGTTCGGGCACGATGAAATTGCCGGCATAGCCGCGGCAGGTGTCGAGATGATGGGCCTGGGCTGCGGCATGCCCGCCGGAACGCTCGAACTCGTCGTAAAGCAGCGGGTAGATGTCGTAGCCGGCGAAATCGAGATCGGCGGTGAACTGGCCGCGGAAGTCGATGTCGGAAAGCCGTCCAAGATTGTGAAAGACGAACCAGTCAGGGTTGGCAGCCCTCAGGATCTCAACCTGGTCGTGCTGGAAAGCGGCGGTCGCCTGGGCCAGGAAGCGGTGATAGTCGAGCACGTGTCCAGGGCTGTTCGACACGGGGGCCAGATCGAAAGGCAGGACAATCTGGTCGAAATTGCCATAGGCAGTTGCCCAGAAGTCACCGCCCCATGCCGCATTAAGCGCGTCGATGGTCGCGTATCTGTTTTCGAGGAAGATCTGGAAGGCGCGGCGCGTTGCCTCGGAGTAAGACACGGACATTGACGTGTTGAGCTCGTTGTCGGTCTGCCAGCCGACGACGTCGGGATTGTCCCGGTAATGCTCGGCCATGGCGCGGGTGATGCGCTGGGAATGGCTGCGATAGACGGGCGAGCAGGTGTCGGCGTGCTGGCGCGAACCGTGGCTCATCGGCCTGCCGTTGACGTCGACGCGCAAAACCTCCGGGTAGTGCAGCGTCAACCAGCGCGGCGGCGTGGCCGTCGGCGTGCACATGATGGTTTTGACGCCATGGCGGCCAAGCACGGCAATGGCGCGATCGAACAGGTCGAAATCGAACACGCCCTCGCGTGGCTCGAAGATGTGCCAGGCGAACTCACCCATGCGCACCGCGTTGAACCCGGCTGCCGCCATGCGCTCGGCATCGCGCTCCCAGTAGCTTTCGTCGACATGCTCGGGATAGTGCGGCGACCCCATCAGAAAGGTGTCGGTGTCGATCGGTCGCCAGACCGATATCGGGGACGTGGGCGTGGTAAACTTCATTTTCTTGCTCTTTTTGGATAATTCTGGCGCGACTTACTTTGCGCTGGACCATGTTCGACGATCCTTGCCGCCGAACAGGTAGATGTCATTGGGATCGAAGGTCAGCCTGACCGTGGATTCGGCGGCAAGCTCTGCCACATATGGAAGGTGAACCGTCAAGTTCCCCGTGCCGGTTTCGGAGCCGATGCAACGTAGTGGGCTGGCATCGGCATAAGCTATGGTCTCGCGGCCGAGATATTCGACCAGATGGATTTTTGCGGCGAACCCTTCTTCGCCTTCGGCAAGGCGCAGGGATTCAGGCCGCACCCCGACTGCCACGGTCATGCCGCTTTCTGGCGCCGCGTCGGCATTGAGGGCGATGTCGATCCGGCCAACTGCCGGCACCTCGATTTCCGCGATTCCCGGACGCATTCCGACGACCTTTGCTTCGAAGAAATTCATACGCGGCGCGCCGAGAAATCCGGCGACGAAATAATTGTCGGGATTGCGGTAGAGCTGTTTCGGCGATCCCACCTGCTCGATGATGCCGGAATTGAGCACGACAATGCGCGAGGCCATGGTCATGGCTTCGATCTGATCGTGGGTCACGTAAATCATGGTCGCATCGAGACGCGAGTGAAGCGTCGACAGCTCGACACGCATCTGCGTGCGCAGTGCGGCATCAAGATTGGACAAGGGTTCGTCGAACAGGAACACTTCGGGCGAGCGTGTGATCGCCCGACCGATGGCGACACGCTGGCGCTGGCCGCCTGAAAGCTGGCGCGGCAGTTTCTCGAGCTGATCCTCAAGCCGGAGAATGCCGGCAGCCCGCTTGACCGCCGCGTCGATCTCGGCTTTCGGCCGCTTGGCCATCTTGAGGCCAAATCCCATATTTTCCGCAACGCTCATATGCGGGTAAAGCGCATAGGACTGGAACACCATGGCGATGCCGCGGTCACCCGGCTCGGCGTGAGTCACGTCTTTTCCATTGATGATGATCTCGCCGCTGTCGGGCGTTTCGAGTCCGGCGATGGTCTTGAGCAAGGTGGACTTGCCGCAACCCGACGGCCCGACCATGACGATGAACTCGCCTTTTTCGACCTGGAGGTCGACCTGCTTGAGGGCCCTGAAGGCACCGAAACTCTTGTCGATGGTCTTGAGTTCGAGGCTAAGCATGACTGGGAATCCCCTGAGTGTCTTGGACGGCAATCATCCCTTCACCGCTCCCATGGTCAGTCCGGCAACGAAGTGGCGTTGCATCAGGAAGAACATGGCGACGGGAGGAATGGCTACGATCATGGTTGCGGCCGAAATGGTGTTCCAGGCGGCGACATATTCGCCCCTGAGGTTGGCGAGGCCGGCCGTCACCGGTTTTACCGTGTCGGAAATGGTGAGCACGACGGCCCAGAAATAGTCGTTCCAGATGAAGGTGAAGAGCAGGATCGCCAGCGCGGCCAGCGCCGGGCGGACCAGTGGCACGACGACATTCATCAGGATCTGTGACGATGTGGCGCCTTCGGCTTTTGCCGCCTCGAACAGTTCGTTTGGCAGTGCGGCGATGAAATTGCGCATGAACAGGGTGGCGAACCCGGTCTGGAACGCTGTGTGGAATATGATCAGTGACCAGGCGGTGTCGTACAGACCAACCTGAACCATCAGGTCGCGCACCGGAATCATCATGATCTGAGCCGGCAGGAAATTGCCGCCGATGAAGATGGCAAAGATCAGCATCGAAAAACGGAACTTGTGCCTGGACAGCACATAGCCGGCGAGCGTCGACAAGATCAGAACGCCAATGACCGATGGAATGGTGATGACCACCGAATTGACGAAATAGCGGGCCATCGGGGTCTTGGTGAAGACGTTGACGTAGTTCTCGACAAGACCGAACCCGGTCGGCCACCCCCAGAGATTACCCATGGAAATGTCGTCGGATGTGCGGATCGAGGTCATGATGATGGCGAACAGCGGCGCCAGCCAGATGAGCAGGATGACGATGACCATCGCCATATAGATGGCGCGCATGCCCCTGGCGGTATGTGGGATAGGTCGCGGAAACATCAGTTGCTCCACTCCTCGGCACGAATAATGCGGCTCAGATACCAGAGGATGAACACCAGCATGATGATGAACAGGATGGTGGCGATGGCCGCCCCGTAGCCGAACCGATAGGAAAAGATCGACTGCTCGTACATCTGGTAGGCGAGAACCTGGGACGACCCGAACGGGCCGCCTTGCGTCATGACGGAAATCATGTCGAACGACCGCAAGGCGCCGATCGCGGTAATGGCGATGGCGATGAAAGTGACCTGCGTCAGTTGCGGCAACACGACATGGTACAGCATGTTCCAGCCCCTGGCGCCATCGACGCGGCCGGCGCCAATCAGATCCTCGGACAGAGAATTGATACCGGCCAGATAAAGCACCATGCAGAAGGCGATCTGCGGCCAGATCGCGGCAATGACGATGGCGAAGGTGACAAGGTGTTCATCGGAAAGCAGTGCCGGCGCCTTTTGACCAAAAGCCGAGAACGCAAGCGCGAGAAGCCCGAACTGCGGCGTGTAGACCCAGGTAAAGACAATGCCGACGGCCACCGAGGCCAGGACCAGCGGCACGAAGAACAGTGACTTGACGATGCGCATGCCCCTGATCTGCTGGTTGACCAGCAAGGCAATGGCAAGCCCCAGCGGCGGAGCCAACATGAAAATGATGAGCCAGATCAGGTTGTTTTTCAGCGAAACGTAGAACTGCGGATCGCCCAACAGTTCCTCGTAATTGCCCAACCCGATCCATTGCATGGGACCGAAACCGTCCCAGTCGTGAAAGCTGATCCAGACGCTTTGCAGCGAGGACGCAACGATCACGACGCCAAACAGAATGATGGACGGCGCAATGAAGAGTGTGGGCACAACCCAGGTGCGATGACGACGCCAGATGAGTGACATGGAAGCAGCCTTAGGAAAGTGCGAAGGCGGACCGAGCCGCCTTCGCCTGGCAACGAGCCTGTGGGAGGTCAGGCGTCGAGCGGACCAAAGATGCGTGTGCGCGTCTTTTCCAGGCGCGCCAGAATATCCTGGCGCCGTTCCGGCTTGGCCATGAACTCCTGGAAGCCGTTGAGACCGGCCTGCGCCATGTCCGGATCGGTGTCGCGGTCGTAGTACTGCGCTGTTCCGGCAACGGTCTTGAGGCTTTCGACCGCCTGGTTGACGAGCGGGTCGGTGTTGGGCGGCAGATCGTTACGCGGCGGAATCTGACCGGTCGGCGCAAAGAAGGCCGAGAGGTTCTTGGGCGCGTAGAAAGCCTTCAGGTATTCGCGCGCCAGTTCCTTGTTCTTGGAATTGGCCGGGATATGGACGGAGTCGACCGAGAAGTCCTCGTAACGCGGAATATCAACGATCTTGGGGAAAGGCACGAACACGAGGTTGGGTATGGCCTCGGCGGGCAGACCGTCCTTCAGGAAGTTGCCGAGATTCATCATGCCGGCCTTGCCCTGGCCGAGAAGCGCCGCAGCTTCCTGCCAGTTGTAGGAAGTGTGATTCTCGAGGAAGAAGCCGGCCTTGATCAGCTCTTCCCAATGATCGAACACCGCGGTCAGAGCCGGGTCGAGATAGCTCATCTTGCCGTCCATCAAGGCCATGTGGCTGTCCAGACCGTTGATGCGCAGATTGAGTTCGTCAAAGAAACCGGCCGCCGGCCAGAGCTCGCGGCTGCCAAACGCAAGCGGCGTGATGCCGGCGCTCTTGGCGGCCTCGTTGTAGGCCATCAACTCGTCCCAATTGGTGGGTGGCGTGAGGTTGTGCTTGTCGAAGACGTCCTTGAGGTAATAGTTGCCCCAGAGCGTGCCGGCGAGTGGCAGCCCATATTGCTTGCTCTTGACGGTTACGGCACTCAACGTACCGCCCAGTGCGTCGGCATAGCCCTCATCGGCAACCAGGTCGGAAATATCGTCGAACAGCCCCCTGTCGACAAACGCCTTCATGCGGTTGCCGGAAAACCAGAAACAGATATCCGGCGCGCCGGCGACGAGATAGTTGCGGATGGCGGTCTTGTTCGCCTCGTGGTCCATCAGGTTGAGTTCGGCCTTGGCGCCGGTCGCCTGCTCGAAATCGGCGATCGCGGCACGAAGGGCCTCGATCTGGCCTTCGGTGTTGCTGTTGAAGATAATCGTTATGGTCCGGCTTTGCGCAAAAGCCGGCCGCGCCAGGCCGCCGAATGCCATCGTGGCCGCGCCGGCCCCGATCGACTTGATCACGGTACGACGGGTCGCCCCCTGAATTCTGGGTGTTTCACTCATTGTGCTCTCCTCCAAGCCATCCGGAGAATGTCGTGCCTCTCCGTTGTGGTAAAGCAACGTTAGCGTTAACGTTATAGCGCCGTCAAGATACCTGTGACGCTTGACCCCAAAACATATTGCAGCGATCAGATGACAGGGAAGACAGGCGGAACGGAAATGGAAATGACGGGCAAGAAGCGCAAGCCCACTTTGGCCGAGATCGCGAAGGTGGCCGGAGTTTCGCTCATGACCGCCTCCAGGGCGATCAACAATCGGTCGGGGGTTTCGCCGGAAAAGCGCGAGGAGATCCTCAGAATATCCGACGATCTCGGTTATGTGCCGAACCGCGCGGCGCAACGGCTGTCGGGGGGCCGCTCTCACGTTGTCGGCGTCATTGCCCCCTTGCACACCTCCTACAGCAGCGAACTGGTTCTCGGCCTGGGCAGCGCCGGACGCGTGGCAAACTACGAGATGCTGGTCTATTCGATTTCGACCTCAACACACGAGCCGCCGGCAGCGGTCATCGACCTGCTGACCCAGGTCGCCGACGGCGTCATCGTGGTTCTCCCCAATGAGGGCCAGTATCTCACCCGGCTTTCCCAGGCGAACCTGCCCGTCATCACCATCGACGAAGGGCCTCCCCTGTCTTTTCCCAAGGTCGTGGTCGACAATTACAGGGTCGGACAAATGGCCCTGGAGCATCTGGCATCACTCGGGCACAGGCGCATCGGTTTCATCGATGGCGATGCGCGGCTGGCATCGGTGAGGGACCGGTTGCGCGCCTTTCGCGACCATCGCACCGTGCTCGGCCTGGACCCGGACGAAAACCTGGTGGCGCAGGGCGACTCCATGCAGCAAGGCGGCTTCAGGGCGACAATGCAGCTGCTGAGCCTCAAGGACCGCCCTACGGCGATTTTCACCGGCAACGATGTCAGTGCGGTCGGCGCGCTCTCCGCCATCCGAGAGAGCGGGCTGCGCGTGCCCGAGGACATCTCCGTGATCGGTTGCGACGACATCCCGCTGGCGCGGCAGGTCTATCCGAGCTTGACGACGATACGTCACCCGCTGACGCAAATGTCGCGCGCCGCAGTCAATATGCTGATCGCGATGGTCTCGGGATTCGCTCCACCGACAGACACGATCGTTTTTGCTCCCGAGCTCGTCGAACGCGAATCGACGGCAAAACTGGTGTGAGCCACCCCCGAAATTCGGACACTGACACAAGCTGCGGTCTTTTGTCTGCTGATCTTCGACGACAAGCAGATCGGAGATGTCGAAACGCAGGCGGCACGCGCCCGAGTTCAGGGCGAAGGCGGCGCCACCTTCATGCAAGACAGCGAATTCCTGTCCAGTTGCAGATTTGCAGGGTGTCCGTTTTGTTGCCGGGCTGACCGCCTACGATCGTCCCGGCCCCGTTCAGCCCTGCCCTTTGCTGAAGTGTACTGCAAAGGCCTCATAGGGCTTGAGATCCAGCCGTCCAGACAGGTCCGAAACCGGCTCGTAATTCCAGATCAATGGTTCGCCAGCGCCAGCCATGATGCCGGCAAGATCGGCCGTGGCAGCCTGTCCCGAGAAATTGGCGACGACGACGATGCGTTCGTCACCGAGAACACGGCTATAGGCGAAGATCTGTTCGTGATCTTCGAGATGAGGCTCGAAGGCGCCATAAGCGATGACATCCATCTTCGCGCGCAGGCCGATGAGCTTGCGGTAGTGGGCAAAAACAGAGGTCTCTGAGGCCCGCTCGCTTGCTGCGTTGATGGCAACATGGTTCGGATTGACGTCGATCCACGGCGTGCCGGTGGTGAAGCCGGCGTTTTCGGATGCTGTCCACTGCATGGGTGTGCGGGCGTTGTCGCGGCCATTTTCGTTGGCGCCGGCGATGAATTCCGCTTCGCTCATGCCCTGGGCGATGCTGAGATCGTGCATATTGAGGGCTTCGATGTCGCGAAGCTGATCCATGTCGGTGAAGACCATATTGGTCATGGCCAGTTCCTCGCCCTGATAGACATAGGGCGTGCCCTTCATCAGATGCAGCACCGTCGCCAGCATCTTGGCCGATTCAATGTGATAGCGCTTGTCGTCACCATATCGCGACACGGCACGCGGCAGGTCGTGATTGCTCCAGAACAGCGAGTTCCAGCCGTCCTCGGCCAGAGCAGCCTGCCAGCGAAAGAACACCTGCTTGAAAGCGATCAGATCGAAGGGCTTGGGCCGCCACTTGCCGAAAACCTCGTCCATTTGCAGCAGAACCTGCTCGAACTGGAAGACCATCGACAACTCGCCCCGGTCCCTGCCCGAATAGAGCAACGCGTCGCTCGGCGCCGCCGACCAGGTTTCGCCAACGGTCACAAGGCCGGGCCGGTCGAGAGCCGCCTTGTGCATTTCCTGAAGGTAGTCGTGCAGATGCGGTCCGTTGGATGTGATGCCCCTGTCCGGCTCCTTGCCGATCAGGTCGATCACGTCCATGCGGAACCCTGCGACCCCGCGGTCGAGCCACCAGTTCATCATGGCGTAGACTTCAGCCCGCAGCTTCGGATTCTCCCAGTTGAGATCGGGTTGCTCGGGGGCGAACTGATGAAGGTAGTATTGTCCGCTCGCCGGATCGAGCGTCCACGCCGGCCCGCCGAAGGCCGACTGCAAATCGCTGGGCACCCCGCCATCCGGCGCCGGATCGCGCCAGATGTAATAGTCGCGATAGGGTGCGTCGCGGCCGGCTGAGGCGCTCTTGAACCAGCGATGTTCATTGGAGCTGTGGTTGACCACGAGATCGAGGATGATGCGGTTATTGCGCGCCTTAGCTTCCGCGATCAAACGGTCGAAATCGGCGAGCGTACCGAATTCGGGGGCGATGGCCTGATAATCGGAAATGTCATAGCCATTGTCCCGCATCGGCGAGGCAAAGATCGGCGACAGCCAGATCGCCCCGATTCCGAGATCCTCAAGATGATCGAGATGAGCGATGATGCCGTTGAGATCGCCGATGCCGTCACCGTTGGAATCGGCAAAGGAACGGGGATAGATCTGGTAGATCGTGGCGCGCTGCCACCAATTGTCTTCAAGCATCCTGGTTCTCATTGTTTCCGGTGTGGTGTGATGGCGGGCAATACGTGGACTATCGCACCGTGCTGCGGCAGGAATCGGACGACTTGTCCATAGTCACAGGCGCGATCGATTTGCTTACGCCTGTGTGCAAGGCGGGGCCTGATTGCACCGTCCTGCACACAAGTCAGTCTGTCATTTTGCCAAGGCGATCATGAACCCGTTGGGGCCGAGTGCAAGCGCGCCATCGCTGATATCGGCGTCCTGGGCAATGACCGGTTCACCGACTGCCGCTCCATCGAACCGGGCGTTTTCGGGTGAGGTGTTGAACACGCACAGATATTTGTCGCCGCGCGTGAAGGCGAGAACCGGCTCTTCGGTGTCGAAATAGACGATTTTGCCGGTCCGAAGCTCCGGCGCCGAGCGGCGCAGCGCCAGCAGCTTGCGGTAGCAGGCCAGCACGCTGTCGTCGCCCGTCTGCGTGTCGAGCGCATGCGCCAGCTGCGGCGCCTTGACCGGAAGCCAGGGTTTTACGGTCGAAAAGCCGCCATAGGGCGCGGTGCTGTCCCAGACCATCGGCGTGCGGCATCCATCACGCCCCTTACTTTCGGGCCAGAAATTCAACCCGCTTGGATCGGTCAGCTCGTCATAGCTGAGCACAGACTCTTCCTGTCCGAATTCCTCGCCCTGATAAAGGCAGACCGATCCCTCGAAACTGAGGATCATCGCAGCGCAAAGCTTGGCGAAACGCGCCGGATCGGCGGCATGTTCGGCCCAGCGACTGATGTGGCGGGGGCTATCGTGATTGGAAAACGCCCAGGTTGCCCAGCCATCCGGCGCGCCGACAAAGAAGCGTTCGACGGCACTGCGCAGGTATTTTGCGCCGAATTCGTCGCCCATCATCTCCGAGGCATAGGCCATGTGCAGCCGGTTCTTGGTGGTGTATTCGCCC
The DNA here is from genome assembly GCA_963676075.2 of Devosiaceae bacterium. GTDB lineage: Bacteria > Pseudomonadota > Alphaproteobacteria > Rhizobiales > Devosiaceae > JAHJQZ01. The sequence goes on along the minus strand of CAXXNZ010000031.1, from coordinate 82,573 downwards.
ATCATCTCGATCGGATGATGGAACTCGCCAACCTCGCCGATCGTGGTTCGTGCGTCGTAGCTATCGGTCAGCTTGCGGATGCGCTGGAGGTAATCGAGGGTCTCCGGCTGGTTTTTGGAGAACAGCGGGTACTGCATGTCGGAGGGGTTGGCTTCCGGCTTGGTCTTGATGCGGTAGTCGGCCGGATTGTCACGCAGCAGACGATCGTGGAACGAGAAATTCACCGCATCCATGCGGAAGCCGTCGACCCCACGCTCGAGCCAGAATTTCAGCGTTTCCAGATGATAGTCCTGCACTTCCGGGTTGTAGTAGTTGAAGTCCGCCTGCTCCTTGAGGAAATTGTGCAGGTAGTACTGGTGCCGACGTGGCTCCCATTCCCAGGCGATGCCGCCAAAAACCGACAACCAGTTGTTGGGCGCGGTACCGTCCGGACGAGGATCGACCCAGACATACCAGTCGGCATATTTGCCGGTCCGCGATTTCCGGCTTTCCTGAAAGAACGGATGCAGGTTCGAGCTGTGTGACTGAACCTGGTCGATGATCAGCTTGAGTCCGAGGCGGTGCGCTTCAGCGACCAGCGCATCGAAATCCTTGAGCGTGCCGAACAGCGGCTCGATATCCCGATAATCCGAAACATCGTACCCCATATCCTTCATCGGCGAGGGAAAGATCGGGCTGAGCCAGACGGCATCGACACCGAGGTCGGCAACGTGCCCAAGACGTGCGGTGATGCCCGCCAGATCGCCGATTCCGTCGCCATTGGAATCCGCAAAGGATCGAGGATAGATCTGATAAATGACAGCTCCGCGCCACCAGTCACGATCGAGCATTGCTCAAGTCTCCGAAAAAGGGGATGTTCAGGTATCCGAAACGCTTCGGTTGGGCGTCAACTTGCCCGAAGCGTTTCGGGTTGGCAAGCCGGTTCGGGAGCTACAAAATGTACCGGCAGGACAAGGGGCCAAAAAATGACGACGCTCAAGGACTTAAGCCGACATCTCGGCTTGTCGGTCACTCAGGTCAGCCGGGCGATCAATGGCCACGGCGATGTGTCCGAGGAGACGAAAAGGCGCGTGCAGGATGCTGCCAAGCTATTGAATTATAGGCCTAATGTCTCCGCCCGCCGCCTGGTAACCGGCCGCTCCGGCATCGTTGGGCTCGTGCTTCCGGGGGTGCCGAGATATGCGGAAGCGGCATTTCAGATGCAGATGGTAAGTGGCATGTCCAAGCAGTTTGCGCGTCATGGCCTGCACTTCATGCTGCATGTTCCCGATGAATCGGAGCCGCCGGTTTCCGTGTATCGCAGTCTGGTTTCCAGTGGCGCGCTCGACGGGCTGGTGCTTCTCGAGCCGATGGTCAAGGATCCGAGAATCGCCTTCCTGAAATCCCAGAAATTCCCGTTTGTCGTGCATGGAAGAACCTATCCGCAGGCAGATTATCCCTATTTCGACATCGACAACGAATATGTCGGATACCAGCTCACGCGACTGCTGATCGACCAGGGGCATCGCCGAATAGCTTTCTTCAACCATGTCAATCGGCTGACTTTTGCCAGTGCGCGTCGGCGCGGCTATCTGCGCGCGCTCAAGGAAGCCGGCATCAAGCCGGAACCGAGATTCTATCGATCCGGTGTCTCAACCGAAGGGTTCGGCCTCAGGGAAACTGTCCGGCTCCTGGAACAAAAAAATCAGAGGCCGACCGGCTTTATCGCCGGAAATCCTGCCGTTACCAAGGGTGTCTATGCCGCTCTCCGCGCCTTTGAGCTCTCGGTGCCGGACGATGTTTCGGTCGTGGCTCATGACGACATGATGCCCGATGTGAACCTGGCAACCTTCGAGCCGGCGGTCACCTCGACGCGATCGTCGGTCGAAGGCAGCGCCGAGCCAATCTCGGATTTTCTGTTCGGTGCGCTGAGCGGCCAGCCTGTCGAGGAATTGCAGAAAGTCGTCACACCCGAAATCGTCCTGCGTGAATCTGTCGCACCTTGCGTTGATTACTGAAATCGGAGGCTTTCAATCGACTTGGTCGGTTGACAGCCTGCGCAGTCTGGCGTTTATTCCGAAACGTTTCGGATGCCGCGCGAACCAGAATGCTGGATTTCGACACGTCATGCCTTTCGCACTGCCTGCATGCAGTCAGGTGGGAACCAATTGGAGGAATCTCAGATGAAAGCCATCCATTCAGCATTGCTGGGGGCAAGCCTTCTTGCTCTTTCGGCTCCAGCGGCCTTGGCCGACCCCGTGCAGATCACCAATCTCGGCACGATCAAGATCGAAGTCGCCAAGCAGTTCGAGGCGGCCATGGACGACTACAACGCCTCACAGGACAAATATTTCGTCAAATCGATGCCGCTTGAAAGCACCATCACGGCCTTGGCGAAGCTGTCGACGTTGTATGCAGCAAACAACGCGCCGACCATGATGACGATGGCGCAGGAAATCACGGATTTTGAAGCGCGCCTGTACGATTTCAGCGGCACCGATCTGCAAAAGAAGGCGCTTCCCAATACCCTTAACTATGCGACCCGAGACGGCAAGGTTCTCGGCGTCCCCGTGACGGTCGAGGCATTCGGCTTCCTCTACAACAAGGCGGTTCTCGATCAGGCGGTCGGGGGCACCTTCGATCCGGCATCCATCAAGACACATGATGATCTCGCCAAGCTGTTCGAGCAGATCAAGAACAACACGGACGCCGCGCCCGTAACCATCAGCCCGATGGACTGGTCGCTCGGTGCGCATTACACGAACGTGTTCTTCACCAACACCGCTCCTGATCTGTCGGGAAAGCTCGAGGTGTTGTCCGGTCTCAAGGCAGGTACCTATGACCTCAATACGGACAAGACCTTCGGTGAATGGCTCGACACCTTCGATTTGATGAAGGCGAACAACCTGAATGCTGACTCGCCGCTGTCGCCCGCCTATGACGACGGCGCCCTTGCCCTGGCGACCGGCGAAGCAGGCCTTTGGTTCCAGGGGAACTGGGCATTCCCCCTGCTCAACGAAATCAATCCGGACGGAGACTACGGTATCCTGCCCGTACCGCTCGACAACGATGCGTCCCGCCCGGGCAATACCTCGATTTCGGTTGGCGTGCCTATGTACTATGAGATCGATGCCAGCCAGACGACACCCGAAGAGCAGGCTGGAGCACTGGACTTCATCACTTGGCTGTTCCTGACCGAAGCAGGCCAGAAGCACTCTGTCGGGGAGATGGAATTCATTCCCGTCTATGAAGGCTCGACCATCCAGCCCAGCAACAGCCTGTCCCAGATGGTTCTGAATTATGTCGCTGAGGGCAAGTCCATGGACTGGGTCAATATGTACTACCCAGCCGATGGCTTTCCGGCGATGGGCGCCTCACTGCAGAAATACCTTGCCGGTGTGATCGACCGCGACGGTCTGGCCGACGAGTTCGAGCAATACTGGGCTTCGGTCAAATAACACCGAACAGGCGCGCTGTTGATACGTCGTTTCGCTTCTCTGGCGGGATGTTTCCCACGGAGAAAGCTTCTCCTCCCAGAAACGACTCGACAGCGCGCCGCACCTATTCTGTGGCGGACTTACGTCCGTCGAGCTACTCGATACCGGAGCTGAAGCGAGGGACTGGAACGTGTCTGAAAAAAGCAGAAGCGCCATGACGGCGAAGGATTTCGGTGTTTTTGCATTCGTCCCTCTTTTTGCCTTCGTCATTGTTCTTCTGATCCCGTTTATTGCCGGCATCGGACTGACGTTCACCGACTGGAACGGGTTCGACATGACCGGTTTCGTTGGCTGGGCCAATTATCAGGAAGCCTTTTCGAACAAGCGCTTCGGCGAATTGCTCTTCCTGACATTCACCTATGTCTTCTGGGTCCTGATCTTCACCAACATCATCGCGTTCGGCCTGGCGCTGATCATCACGTCAAAAATTCGCGGCGCCGGACTTTTCAGATCCGCCTTCTTTCTGCCCAACCTGATTGGCGGCATCATTCTCGGCCTGATCTGGCAATTCGTGTTCAATCGCGTGCTCGTGGCCGTGGGTAAATCGCTCAGCCTGCCGCTGTTGAGCGGCAGCTGGCTTTCCGACCCCACTCTGGCGTTGTGGTCGCTGATCATCGTCACGGTCTGGCAGCAATCGGGCTACATGATGCTGATCTATATTGCCGGCATCATGAGCATCGATACCGAGGTCATGGAGGCGGCATCTCTGGATGGCGCCGGTTCCTTCCGGATGATCAAGGACATCATGATCCCCTCGATGATGCAGTCCTTCACGATCTGCCTGTTCCTGACGCTCAAGAACGCTTTCATGTCGTTCGACATCAATTTCGCACTGACCAACGGCGGACCGTTCCGATCCACCGAACTGCTGACGATGAACATCTACAAGGAAGCGTTCAGCTATCAGCACTACGGAACCGCGCAGGCCGAGGCGATCGTCCTGTTTCTCATCGTCCTGGTGATCTCGATTGCGCAGGTTTATCTCACGCGGAGGAAGGAATGATAAAGAACGCAAGGAAATTCGCCACTTACGCGGCGCTGATCGCCCTCGCGATCTTATACAGCTTCCCTTTCGTCTTCGTGGTCCTCAATTCCTTCAAGGGGAAGATCGAGATCATGAAGAATCCGCTGGCATGGCCTAGCGGGTGGGCATGGAGCAATTTCGTCGAAGCTGCCGAGGCGATGAATTTTGGCGTTGCCGTCCTGAATTCGCTTTTCGTCACCGCCGGAACCCTGGTCGTGCTGACCGTATTTCCGGCAATGCTGGCCTATTATATCGACAGATCGAAGAGCAAGTTCTCGGAAACGATCTTCTACATGCTCGTTGGATCGATGATCATCCCGTTCCAGGCGCTGATGATCCCCTTCGTCAGCATCTTTGGCGGGCTGCATATGCTCAATGGCCGGTTGGCGCTGATGTTCTTCTACCTCGGCTTCGGCACAGCCCTGTCGACGTTCCTGTTTCGCGGGTTCATCGCCAAGATTCCCAAGGATGTCGACGAAGCCGGTCAGATCGATGGCGCTTCCTATTTCCGGATATTCTGGGACCTGATCTTCCCCCAGCTCAAGCCGATCGTCGCGACCGTGGCCATTCTCAATGCCTTGTGGGTGTGGAACGACTTCCTTCTGCCCTCGCTCGTTCTTTACGAGGACAAGCGCACGCTGCCGCTGATGACCTACTCGTTCTTTGGCCAGTATACCAACAGCTACAATCTCGCCATGGCGGGCCTGGTACTCGCCGCATTGCCGATCATCGTGTTCTTCGTGTTCACCCAGAAATACATGGTACGCGGCATCACCGCCGGCGCGGTGAAATAGGCGATAGCCCGGCATGCGAACCTTCATGGTTCGCATAGCCTCAACCATGCGCTGAGAAAGTGAGCAAAGGTCCGGTTTCAATGGCCTCGGGATGGCTCTCGGCACGCTGTCACGATTGGCGGCAGCCAAATCCCGGGCGATCTGCGCGGAAAACCCGATGGTCGAGAAAAGCGGCCCCTTCCGCGCCGCCGGAGGTGTTCTGTCCCATGTCAGCTGGGACTATGGCAAACTGAGTCCCATGCCATAAGAAGAGCAAGCCATGGAAGCTTAGCCACCTGTCCATCAAACCGATGGCAGCTCAGTACGGTTCTCTGGTTGCGCCGCCTAAAACGAACGCGGTCATCCGTCGCGCTCGAAAGGCAGCAGTAGTTCAGAGCCGAAGGAGTCTCGAGAACTTGGGGTTCTTCGGCCGGTCTGCCCCCACCTGCGCCCGAACCGAACTGGAAAGTCTCAAGTCCGACAGATCGAGTTGATGCGCGAAAAGGTCGATCAACGCCGACGTTTTGTTCATGAGAAAAGAAATGGCGGGCCGAAGCCCGCCACTCTGAGTTATGGACGCAACGGATCAGGATCTTTGGATCCGCCGCCGCCAATGCCGATGCCGATGCATACGCCTGTGCCGGGGACTGGAATTTGGCCAAATCCACACTTCGGCACCTTTACGCAGCTTCCTTCCACCATGATCTGACCGGAATCGCACTTCACCGGAGTCTGCACGGGTTTTGGCTCTGATGCCGGCGCCATCACGCATCCGTTGCGGCCATCAAGTTCATAGCCGCGGACACAGGCACACGATGTCGCGTTGCTGCGGGACATGTTCTTGAACTTGCAAACGCAACTCCCGCCCCGTTCCACTGTCGTATTTGCATCGCATTTCAGGACAGGCGCCGGCATGGGCGGCAATTGGGCCACCGCACACGATGGCGTTCCCTCTGCCTGTGGGGCAAGCCCCAGCGCCTCAAACACGCTCTCATCAAGCTCATTTGAGGGCGGCAGGCCAAGTTCCGCACGCAGCTTCTCAAGCCCCGCACGCGTATTTGGACCGATCTTTCCGTCCACCTTGCCGACATCGATGCCGCGCTTGTTCATGATGTCCTGTGCAAGCATAAGGGCCTGCTTCGTGTCGGTCGGATAGCCAACAACAGCACAGTTTTCAAAAGTGCCGCCATCGCGCTGTCCCCGAACGATCACAGTTGACTGGATAGCTGAAGATTGTCCCGGCGCCAAAGCAAGGCTGTCGGTAAGTCCCACTATGCCTTTTTGTGCCGCCAGGAAATCCCAGCCTTCACCGGCAAGTGTTCCGGGGCGAATGCCGCCTTTGCCGAACACGTCGGTAAGCACCAGTGAACCTGCAGACGGCGCATCACCCGTGTTGGTGACCTCGATATCGAACGGGCACTCATAGACCTGGTTGTCACGGTCCACACGACAGGCGCCCGACACCGACTTGCTGACAGTCAGCTCCGGCCTGCCCTCTGGCGGCTCGACATCCGGATCGGTTGTCTGTTGCCTGTTTTCGGCCATGCCTGTGCTGGCGCAGCCAACATTGTCGAGAGGATTGTCATCAACCAACGGTGTCGCAAAACCAAAAGTCACATAGCCGTCGACCCGCGCACAGTTTTCAAGGTCCATCGGCGTTCCCGGTTTCCCCGGCAGTGAGTCGATTGTTGCGTTGAACACCAAGTCCGACATCAACCCAAGACCTGCCGCTGCGGGCATTTGGGATGAGTCGTAGCTACACTCCACGACGGCCGGACCGGTCACCGGCAACGGGTCGCAAGTCCAGGTCGACGACGGATCCAACGACACAAGGGTCATGTTCGCCGGAATCATTTCACGTATTTTGATCACGGTCGGCGGATCAATCTGTGCCCCTTCATTGACCACCGAAATCGTGAACTGACCGGAGGTCAATGCGACTTCCGTTTCCCAGATCTTGGTCGCTGACAGATCAACGTGATCAACAGCTTCCATCTGGTCTTCACCTTCGGTTTCACCGCCATGTTCCGGCTTATCAACTGTGACGCAGCTCTGGTTGTTGAACGCGTACACATCAGTCAGACCGAGGAACAGCTCGGTCCCAACATTTGCGCAGTTTTCGAAGGCACCAAATGGCCCGTCTCCAGTCGCCGTCGCGGCAATGCTGATCGGCGGCAGAACTTGTCCCGGAACAACCGGCCCTCCACCCGTGTAGATGCAAGAGACTGTTTCACCGGCATTGGCGGGCAGAGGGCTACAGCTCCAGTCCATTCCAGCGGCAGAATCGAAGACCATGCCATCGGGCACAGTATCGGTGACATAGATCGCACTGGTCTCGTTGATCACATTCCCAGGGTTGGAGGCTGTGATTTCAAAGGCATAGTAAGGTGCACTCGGCGCCGGACTTGTACCGCCCGTTTTGACAACGGCCAGGTCATGGCCGCTCTGGTCACAGTCGATGTCTTCGGGAATGGTGACTTCGATTTCGCCATCGCAGCACACGCTCATTCCGGTTTCAGATGACGGGTCCAAAGTTGAACCGGATACCATCAACGTGATCGTGTCACCCGGATTTGCGCCCACGAGGGTGAATTGCGCCTGGCCGTCTCTGACCGGGACGACTGGTGTCGATGACGACAGCGTCACGCCGGCTGTCAGCGGTTCAACTTCGAGATGGGTGGGCATTTCACCACCGGCGTTTGTCGGATCGATGGTCACAACAAAAGTGCCGGGTTCACGCCCGCAAGTCACATTGGAATCGCCTGAGAAGCAGGTACCTTCCGTTGGCGTCGGCGGTGTCGGAATCTCGCAGTTTTTTCCCTGCGCTTCTCCCAGATCCACCATCTGGCTGGCACTTGCCTGGCCGCTGCCAGATACTGACGCGCTGCCCATGACCGCTGTGTTGGTCACGGGGCCGCAGGTGGTGACTTCTGCCTGGTAGCAGATTTCGGATGGCTTGGAGGTCGTATAGTCGACTTGGAGTCTTAGTTCCGTGGCGCTGCCGGCGGATCCTGCAAACGCAAAGGCGATGTCAGCGGTGCCATTCCCAATTGCGCCAATCGGATAGCTTGTAAGTGATGGCGTGATTGCAATCGTGGTATCGGGGCTGCCCACTTTCTTGATGATCAAAGTGCCCGACGCGCCGGCGGACAGGATATTGACCGTCGTCCACGCAAAGACAAATTCATGGTCTGCGGGCGCGCCGGTGCAAAACAGGGTGTCTACAGATGGTGTGGAGTATGTCGTGTCCACATGGTCATCGTCCTGCATCGGGACGTCAAGTTGCACGCTCCCGGAACTCGGGCCGACCTTTGGATTGATAAACCTCTCCGAATTGCCGGAGGCGTAAGGCGTTGCGCTCCAGGTCCAGCCCGGAGTCGCAGTTATTGGGCCCACATAGGACTGGTTTGGAGACAGCGTGTCTTCGATTTTCACCGGTCCCGAAAACTCAACGCCATTGCCGGTGTAGCTCAACACGTAGTTTACCGTATCGCCAACGTTGACCGGTCCGCTCCATGGCGTGCCATCCGGCTTGAAAGCATTCTTTTCAAAATGCCAGGGGTTTGAGGACCCGGTGTCCTGTGCGCTTGCACTTGTCGCCGCAAAACCCGTCAGAGCGCACAAGGCGCCAAGCGCAAGAAGTGTTGCAGGTCGGAAGAACGATGCTTTTTTGAAGATGTTTTTCATGATCATTCTCCCGCCTTTTCACAGGCTTCAGCAGGAACGCTGGCAGCAATTGTTGCCTTGCAGCAGGCATATGGGCCGCCAGCTTCGGATGCGGCCTGGTCGAAAATGCAGACGTCCGTGCTGATCAACTGCCCGGACACTCCACCCGAAAGACCCAATCGGATACCGGGGGCGGAATAGCTCATCACAGGTCCACCCGCGACACTCACTCCGGGTGAGCTGGAGACGATTTTCACCGTGTCCGCAGACTGGGACGGGTCGGCGCGCAAGATGCCGTCATAGACCCAGGTGCCGGTTTCGACATCGCAGATAAACTGACCGGTCATGGCTGCACATTGGGGCGCGTCCGGCAGTGTTGGCGGATCACCCCCGACCGAACCACTCGTCCCATCCGGAACTGGGGTACTGTCGCTGACATAAAGCGGGCCCTCCGGCCACGCGTCCTGCCAGCCTGCTACGTCTCCTCCGCCCCCATCGCAATTGGTCCGAAGCATCTCGACATCGCCGACCCAGCCGGCCGTGCGCGCATCGGTGTAGGGAAGCGGATTATTTTCTGCGTCAACGAGATCGGTATTGAACCGGTCGTTGTCGAACATGTAGCTCACCCAAGGAGGCGAATTGTTGTATTTCTCATACTGTTTGACCGGGCGGATCGGCATTCCCTGAAGACCGTCCACGACCAGTGCCCCACCGAGCAGAAGTGGCTCTTCGAGATCCTTGTTGTCACGCAGGTTTTCGCCGGTTGTCCAAAGCGAGGCTTCGCACACTCGTGTATCAAGATAGCCTTGCTTGTCATAACCGTAGCCCAGCGCCACGCCACCATCTGTCGAACGCTCCTGACCGTTGAAGCCAACAGCATATTCTTCCGGCTCCTCGATCCAGCGGCTTGGCGTGTCCGGATTGTCTTCCGGCTGTTCGAGCCAATAGCGCAGCAGCCGCGATTTCCCGTGATCAGCAAAATTCGCATAGTCATAGGTGGATTCGACACCACCGCGCTGGGCCAGGATCATCGCGCCGGAGTGGGTGAAGACCATATCCGTCACGGGCAGCTTTTTCGGCCTCTCAGGGACATCGATTTCCCACTGGGCAGTATCGAGAAACTTGCCGGTGTCCTTGTCAAAGCCGACAGACCAGATCTGGCTTTCGCCAACCACAGAATAGTAGAGGCGGCCATTGTTGAATGCGAGGGCGTAGACGCGGCGGTCTTCATCGGCAAAACCCCACGTCTCGGAATCCTCGGGGTCGAAATCCGCGCTGTCAAAGCGCGGCGCATTCGCCGGATCAAAGGGCAGCGCCGCCTTTCCGGCCGCGGTGCGTCCCGTCACCCCGTGGTCGAAGGTTTCGATCTCCTCGCCATCGAGATTCAAACGATGAATAAGCCCGGTTGACAGGTCAGAGACAAAAAGCTGCTGGAATTGCGGAACAAAGGTGATGTTGCCAAGGCCTGCGCCAGTATTGTCTTTCCCGTCCCGCTGAATGTTGGCGAACAGCGTGATTTGCCCCGTTTGGCCGTCTACTTTCCAGATTGACCCTGGGCCGCCGCGGCTGGGCTGGGTTTGGGTTTCATCCGCCCGTCCCCACATGCCCTCCATCCAGTCAGTGCCCGCCTGGCCGATCTTGATACGCTCTGGCCTGCCATCATTGTCACTGTCGGGTAGGACACGGTGCAGGCCGTAAGCAGACGTTGCGGCAAGATAGATATTGGGGAAATTGGCATCGTCGATTGCGATGCCGAATACCTGCCCCACATCGCGGGCGGTGATCTCGAAATAGGGCTCGGCGTACCATGTGCGCCCATCCCAGATATATCCCGGCCCCGCCAAACTGTTGACCCGCGCTGAAATGCCATCAACATCGATAAGCGTCTCATCCAGCATTTGTTGCGGGGTCAATGGCGGCTCTTGCCGCTCAGGCTCGACAACGCCCGCAAACCCGGTAACCACAGCGTCGCCAGGCACCAAAAGGCCGGTTCCCTGCGCAAACGCAGTCGATGTTGTGAGTACTACTGCAAATCCCAACAGAATTAGCGCCGACTTATTTTTCAATGAGCGTCCAAGCATAAATTTTGACTCCGTAAACGCCTCCGCCAGCAAATGCTTTGCAAAAAAAAGCACCCACTTGAGACGGATGGCCTCCAGAAGAACGGTATTTCACGAAGTGTCTGAGTTGAACTACCATATGGTACTTGCGTGCGAAGCCAGCCCATTGGCGACGCACCTGTGGCGATTCAGATTCAGGATTTGATGATTGCCAGCAGATGAGGATTGCGGCGACGCAGATGGCCGAGAAAAAAGTGTATTCTGCATCGGTCGCAACGCGTGTGGATGCGCCGCCAGCCCTCAAGTCTGCCGAACATCTTCTCGATCTTGTCCAAATAAGACGCGATTGACGCGTTCATCTAGCGTTCAAACTCAACGCCTTACCTATTGGGCAATGCAACGGATGAACTGCACATCCGGTCATTTCTAAGTTTTTTTGGTTTGGGTGGCACACTCGTGAATTTTCGTTTTCACCATTTGGAACATTGCCTCTCATTAGCTGTGGACGATGCGCAGCAGTGGGAAAACGTGTGCGACGCAGTGGTCGACATTTGTGGAGCCAATGGCGCCATTCTCCTGCCGACCAATCCGGCTTTTCGGGGCAACTGGATGTCCTGTTCCACCGGGCTGAAAAAAGCTCTGCCTGAGTATTTTGAAGGTGGCCTGCATCTATGCGATCCGCGCAAGAAAATGACCGAACTCATGCTCAATTTTGGGCATTCAACTGATGATGATGTTTTCCCGGACCGGGCGGCAAAAGCCGAAGTACCATTTTACAAAGAACTTCTTTACCGCCACGATTTTGGTGTTCTAGCCGCCGTTCGTATTCTTACGCCGAATGGCTACTGGAGTTTGATGCTGCATTTTGCCAATGATCATCCTCCCATTTCGCGGGTTGATGTTGCACTGATCGGTGAAGTGCGCTCGCGGCTGGAAGCAGCAGCCTTGCAGGCTGAGCGGACTGCCCACAAACGCATTGCAGATTTTGCGAGCTTCTTTTCCGATACAGAATCAAACGTTTATGTTCTCGACGTCAATGGATTGAACTGCCTGTCAATTGGAACTGGCGAGAAAAACAACGCGCCAAAAGCAGCACCAGCTGTGCTCCCTATTGATCTGAGCGGCGAGCTTGCAAATCAACTCAAGGAAATTGTCATCGGCGACGCTGGCGCTTCAATAAGTAAGTCCTACCAGCTCAATGAGCAAAATGTGCTCGTCGTTCAAATCCCGCCCAGCTTGCGGCACTATTTCATGCCCTTTCACATGTGTGCCATCGTCACTGATTGTGAGAAATCGGTTGCGAGCAAAAAACGGCGGCTAAAGGAGGAGTTTGAACTTTCCGAGTCCGAGGTCTTTACCGTGGACCTTCTGTCTTCTGGCAAAACGCCAATCATGATCGCTGACCTCGTGAGCCTTAAGCCGAGTAGCATTCGGCAGCGATTGAAAACGATTTATGAGAAGACCAATGTAAAGAGCCAGGTGGAATTGATCGCTCTTTACAGTCAGCTTTAGTGAGCGGAACGCCTTCTGTAGCCGCTCGATCCGATCGAGAAGGCAGACCGTTTTCAGTTGTTCCTGACCCCCTCCCCGTCTGTCCGTCTCCTGATCGTGACGGACTCTACCAAAATCTGGAGGGATATAGGGGCTCAGGTCCTGAGATATGGCGGAGAGGGTGGGATTCGAACCCACGGTACGGTTACCCGTACTCCGGTTTTCGAGACCGGCCCGTTCGACCACTCCGGCACCTCTCCGCGGGAGCGCGGCTTTGGGCGTTTTCGGCGGAAAACGGGAAACCCTTTTGAGGCGGACCGTTCCGGGCCGAATACGCGACCATCAGCTTTGTCGAACCTATGTTGTCAGGTCTATTGCCTGAGACCGCATGGCTCGTCCGCGCTGGTCGATTGCGCGCGAGCTTATGGCACAGCCCGGGCTGTCCTGCAACAGCGACAATCAGCTGCAAGCACGTGCAGATGCCGCAGCCGACGACGATCACGCTGCGCATCATGACAATGTGACTGGAATCAGCAGCCGACGCCGCCATAATGACGCCATGTGTCACGCCTTTTGCCTGCTTATGCCGCCCGCCCAAACTGCGAGGAGAAAGCCATGCCACTCAACCGCCGCGACGCCCTGCGACTCGCTGCCGCCGCCGCGCTCGGATCGGGAGCCGTCATGAGCGGCGCCGCCCGCGCCGCCACAACCGGTGGCCAAAGCTATTCGTTCGGCGGCAATGATGTCACCGTCTTCCCGGTCAATCACGCCTCGCTGGCGCTGCAACTGCCCAAACTGGTCGTCTATGTCGATCCGGTGGGGCCAGTTGACGCCTATGCCGACCTTCCGGCGCCGGATTACATTCTGATCACCCATGAGCACGGTGACCATTACAATGCGGAAACGTTGAGCGGGCTCGTCACCGACGGCACCAAGCTCATCGTCAACCCGTCCGTGCACGAGATGCTGCCCGATGCGCTCAAGGGGCGCGCCAGTGCCATCGCCAATGGTGAGAGCACAGAGCTTGGCCCCTACTCGCTCGATGCCATCCCGGCCTACAACACCACGCCGGACCGTCAGCAGTACCACCCGGAAGGGCGCGACAACGGCTATGCCATCTCGCTCGATGGCGCCCGCATCTATATTGCCGGCGATACCGAGGACACGCCCGAAATGCGGGCGCTGAGCGGCATCGACCTAGCCTTCTTGCCGATGAACCTGCCCTACACCATGACCATCGATCAGGCCGCGTCCGCCGTCGCAGCTTTCCACCCGGGTATGGTTTATCCCTACCACTACAAAGGCTCGGACACCGCGGGTTTCGCCGACCTGGTCAAGGCGTCGGGCACCAACACCGAGGTGGTGCTTTACGACTGGTACGCCTAGAACGAGGAAGACGCCGGCAATCGCAGAGCGAAGAAGCCGGCGAATGATGGCCTCATCGCCTTGACTCACAGGCGTTTTGACATCATAAGCACCCGACAATCGCGCACTGGTACGTCCGGTGCGCTGATTGCTGTTGTAATTGCTGCTTGAGGCTGCCCGCCGGATTCCCGGCACATCGCAAAAGACCGTGGCACACTGGGCATCGCCGCGGCGCCGCAAAGCGCGTGAATAAGGGTCCGCTCCGTGAGGGAGCGGCGGAAAACATGTTCGCAGTGATCAAGACCGGCGGCAAACAATACAAGGTCGCCGCCGATGACATCCTCAAGGTCGAGAAACTGGCTGGCGAAGCCGGCGACACCGTCACCTTCGATCAGGTGCTGATGGTGGGCGAAGGCGCCGACGTGACCGTTGGTACGCCCGTCGTCGACGGCGCGCTGGTTGCAGCCGAGTTCGTTGAGACCAAGAAGGAAAAGACGGTCATCATTCTCAAGAAGAACCGTCGCCACAATTATCGCCGCCGCAACGGCCATCGCCAGCTTCTGACCACCGTCAAGATCACCGAGATCCTGACCGGCGGCAAGAAGCCGTCGGCCAAGGCAAAGGCCAAGCCCGCCCCCAAGGCGGAAGCGGAAGCTGCCAAGGTCGAGGCCAAGCCGGCCGAGACCGTGGCCGAAAAGCCCGCAGCCAAGAAGGCCGAGCCCAAGACCGAAGCGAAGGCAGATGCCGCGCCGATCAAGGACGACGTCAAGTTGATCGGTGGTGTCGGCCCGGCTCTTGAGAAAAAGCTAGCTGCCGCCGGCGTCACCTCGCTCAAGCAGATCGCCGAGTTCACCGCCGAAGACATTGCGCGGATCGACGAAGAGCTGAGCTTCAAGGGCCGCATCGAGCGCGAAGAATGGGTTCAGCAGGCCAAGGATCTGCTCGCCGGCAAAGAGCCGCGCGCCAAGGCTGACAAGAAATAAGAGACGGACTGAAGGAGACCTCAAATGGCACATAAAAAAGCAGGCGGTTCGTCCCGTAACGGTCGCGATACGGCTGGTCGTCGTCTCGGCGTCAAGAAGTTCGGCGGCGAATCCGTGATCGCGGGCAACATTCTCGTGCGTCAGCGCGGCACCAAGTGGCATCCCGGCACCGGCGTTGGCCTTGGCAAGGATCACACGATCTTTGCTCTCGTCGACGGCACCGTGTCGTTTGCCTCGCGCGCAGGCAACAAAACCTTCGTATCGGTCAATCCGATCGAAACCACCGACTAGACCGGCGAGCCTGACAAACCGCCGGAGACACGCTCCCCGGCAGGTAAAAAGGCAAAAGCCCGAAATCCGCAAAGGGGAGCCCGAAAGGCTCCCCTTTCTTTTTTCGGGCGCGAAAAAGGGAGAGTGAAAACAAAGGCGCCCGGCATGAGCGACTTCCAAACCCCGGACGGGAACCGTCCGACAGGGAGCTGCACAGCGAGGAGAACTCTTATGACTGCCGTTGTCGCCACCACCGATTCTGCTTTCGTCGCCAACCTTCCCGAGACCATTCGCACTGCCCGTCTCGTCCTGCGCGCGCCGAACCGCTCTGACGTGGCAGCCATGGCACGCCTCGCAAACAATCAAAACATTTTCAAATGGCTCGCACGCCTGCCCAATCCCTATCGCCAATCCGACGCGGTCGAATTCGTCGAAACGATTGCGCGCAGCCAAAACGAGCATGCCTTTTCGATTCTCACCGATGATGGCGGTTTTATCGGCACCATCGGGTTTCATCTCGACCCGGAAGAACCGACCGAGATCGGCTACTGGATCGGCGAACCCTATTGGGGTCTCGGTTACGGCTCGGAAGCCGTTGCCGCAGTGGTAGACGCCGCCGATGCAGCCGGGTGTGACCGGATTGCTGCACGCGCGCAGTCGGACAACCATTCGTCCTGCCGCGTCCTCGAAAAGTCGGGTTTCGTTGAAACAAGCCGACGCATTGCCGATTGCGGCCCGCACAAGGGTCGCGCGATCACCTATTTCAGAAGGGATCGGTTGAGATGATCTACGAGATTGAAACGCCAAGACTTTTGCTTCGGGCGCCGCGCATGGATGATGCGGCGGACATCGCGAAGGGTCTCGACAACTACAATGTGGCGCGCGTTCTCAGCCAGGTGCCTTACCCCTATTTCGAGGCGGATGCCGCGACATGGATTTCCGGTCTTGAGGAGAACCGTCCCGAACACGCCGTATTCGCCATCGAACGGCGGGACGTGGGCCTGATCGGCGTCATCAGCATCGAACCCGAGCTCGGCTACTGGCTCGCCGAAGACCATTGGGGACATGGCTACGCCACCGAGGCAGCGCGGGCGATCCTCACATGGCATTTCGCCAACTCGGATTCCGATTCGGTCCCCTGTGGCGCCCATCACGACAACCCGGCCTCGCTCAACGTCCAGCGCAAGCTCGGCTTCGTCGTCACCGGGCGGGAGATGCGCATGGCCGTCAGCCGCCGCGAAGAGGTCGAACTCGTCACGACGTTGCTGACACGCGAGGCGTTCGAGCAGATGGGAGCCCTGTCATGACCCCCCTGATCGAAACACAGAGGTTGCGGCTGCGTGCTCCGGGGTTCGGCGACGCGCGGCGTCTGACCACCTATCTCGACAATTTCGCCGTGTCCGGCAATCTTGCCCAGGTGCCCCACCCTTATACGCTCGAACACGCCCACGCATGGCTCGCCCGCTGGCGTGCCGACGCGCCATTCGCAGGAACCTGCTTCATCATCGAATTGAAGGACATCGGCGCCATCGGCTCGATCGGCTTCACCAACAGCGGCGGCGTGGCCGAGATCGGCTATTGGCTCGGCGAGCCATTCTGGGGTCAGGGCTTGATGTCTGAGGCGCTTTATGCGGTTCTCGACTGGTATTTCGAGATGACCGACGCCGACTACATCAATTCGGGCATGTTCCACTTCAACATGGCCTCGGCGGCGGTTCAGATGAAGTTCGGTTTTGTCGAAACCGGGCGTTCCATGCGTCATTGTCTTGCGCGCGGCAAGGAGCTGGAGCATATCGACACCGAACTGACCCGCGAAGCCTACGAGCTGTCGCGTCCGAAACCCAGGAAGGCTGCCGCCCAATGAAGTTCCTCGACCAGGCCAAGGTCTATATCCGCGCCGGCAACGGCGGCGCGGGTGCAGTCTCGTTCCGCCGCGAGAAATATGTCGAGTTCGGTGGCCCGGACGGTGGCAATGGCGGTACCGGCGGCAGCGTCTATGCCGAATGCGTCGATGGGCTCAACACGCTCATCGACTACCGCTACCGCCAGCACTTCAAGGCCGAAACCGGCATCCATGGCATGGGGCGAGACCGCCATGGCGCTGCCGGGGGCGACGTCACCCTCAGGGTGCCGATCGGCACCCAGGTGCTGGAAGAGGACAACGAAACGCTGATCGCCGATCTCACCGAGATCGGCCAGCGGGTTTTGCTGCTGAAAGGCGGCAATGGCGGGTTCGGCAACGCCCATTTCAAGACCTCGACCAACCAGGCGCCGCGCCGGGCCAATCCCGGCCAGGAAGGTGTCGAGAAATGGGTCTGGCTACGGCTCAAGCTGATCGCCGACGCCGGTCTTGTCGGGCTGCCCAATGCCGGCAAGTCGACACTCCTCGCCGCGGTCTCGGCGGCCAAACCCAAGATTGCCGACTACCCGTTCACCACGCTCCATCCCAACCTCGGGGTGGTCAAGATCGGCGGCAAGGACTTCGTGCTCGCCGACATCCCCGGCCTGATCGAGGGCGCCCATGAAGGTGCCGGAATCGGCGACCGGTTTCTTGGCCATATCGAGCGCTGCGTCACCCTCATTCATCTCGTCGACGGCACCGCCAAAGACGTCGTGGAACAGTATCAGACCATTCGCGGCGAACTCGATGCCTATGGCCACGGGCTTGAAGAGCGCGCCGAAATCGTCGTCCTCAACAAAGTCGATGCGCTCGATGACGAGGCCATAGCCGCCAAGACCAAGGCACTTGAGAAGGCGTCGAAAACAAAAGTCCTCGCTGCATCCGGCGTCACTGGCAAAGGCGTCAACGACGTGCTTTATGCCGTGCTGAAAGCATTGGCGGAGGCCCGCGCCGAGGAAGCCGAGGATGCTGTGCCCGAACCGGAAGACAAAATCTGGACGCCGTGATGCAGTCGATCCTCGCCCCCTACAAGCGCCTGACCATCAAGGTCGGCTCGGCGTTGCTGGTCGATGATGAGACCGGCGGGGTGCGCGAGCACTGGCTAGCCAGCCTTGCCGAGGACATCGCCGACCTTGCCCGGCAGGGCTGCGAGATCGTCATCGTTTCCTCCGGTGCCGTGTCGCTCGGCCGACGCATTCTCGGGATCACGGCCAAGGCGCTGCATCTTGACGAGAGCCAGGCCGCTGCCGCAGCCGGGCAGATTGCGCTCAGCCAGGCCTGGCGCGATGCGCTGTCCCGGCACGACATCACCTCCGGCCAGATCCTGATCACTCCGAACATCACCGAAGAGCGGCGCTATTATCTCAACGCCCGCACGACGATGCGGACGCTTATGGGGTTCGGCGCCATCCCGATCATCAACGAGAACGACTCCGTCGCCACCGCCGAGATCCGCTACGGCGACAACGACCGGCTCTCGGCCCGTGTCGCGGTCATGGTCGAAGCCGACTGTCTGATCCTGTTGTCTGATGTCGATGGGCTCTACACCGCGCCACCGGCAACCCATCCTGAGGCCGAGCACATGCCGCTGGTCGAGGCGATCACGCCGGAGATCGAGGCCATGGCGGGCGGCGCTGCCTCGCACCTGTCGCGCGGCGGCATGTCAACCAAGATCGAGGCGGCAAAGATCGCCACCAAGTCCGGCACGGCGATGATCGTTACTACAGGCTCAGAGCCCCATCCACTCAAGGCGCTCGACGCCGGCGCGCGGCATACGCTGTTCGCTGCGGTCCAGTCGCCGTCGGCGGCACGCAAGCGCTGGATCCTCGGCTCGCTCGATTCGCTCGGTACCATCCATATCGATCAGGGCGCGGTCGAGGCGCTCGAAGCCGGCAAGTCGCTGCTGCCAATCGGCGTCACAAAGGTCAGAGGCGACTTTTCACGCGGGGACGCGGTGTCTATTGTCGGCCCCGACGGCACGGAAGTGGCGCGCGGTCTGGCCGGCATGAGCACCCAAGAGGCCAGCATCGCCAAGGGCAAGAAGAGCAGTGCGATCGCGGAAATGGTCGGGATTGGCAACCGCACCGAGATGGTGCATGCCGACAATCTGGCCCTGTTGTCGTTGAAGTGGGGAGGACACGGGAAATGACAACCGAGGAGACGGCAACCGCCTCCGCCGATATTCACGCCGAAATGGTGGCGATGGGCAAACGCGCCCGCGCTGCCGCGCGCGTGCTTGCCTTTGCTTCGACCGACGCCAAGAACACCGCCCTCAGCATCGCCGCCGAGCGCATCGCAGCACGCAGCGCCGACATTCTCGCCGCCAACGCCCACGATGTCGAAGCCGCCCGGGCAGGTGGCATGTCCGAATCCTTCATTGACCGGCTCGCCCTCAACGACGCCCGCATCCAATCCATCGTCACCGCCCTCAACGACATCGCCGCCTTCGCCGATCCGGTGGGACAGGTCATCGCCGAATGGGACCGGCCCAACGGGTTGCACATCTCGCGCGTCCGCACCCCACTTGGTGTCATCGGCGTCATCTTCGAATCCCGCCCCAATGTCACCGCCGATGCCGGGGCGCTGTGCCTCAAGGCCGGCAATGCCGTCATTCTGCGCGGCGGTTCGGACTCGTTTCATTCCTCGCGGGCCATCCATGCGTGCCTGGTCGAGGGTCTGAAGGCTGCCGGCCTGCCCGAAGCGGCGATCCAGATCGTGCCGACCACAGACCGCGCCGCCGTCGGCGAAATGCTCAAGGGGCTTGAGGGCGGCATTGATGTCATCGTGCCGCGCGGCGGCAAATCGCTTGTCGGACGTGTCCAGTCCGAAGCGCGCGTGCCCGTCTTCGCCCATCTTGAGGGCATCGTGCATGTCTATGTGCATCAGAGTGCAGATCTCGACTTAGCCAAACAGGTCGTACTCAACGCCAAGATGCGCCGCACCTCGATCTGCGGCGCCGCCGAAACCCTGCTTATCGACCGCGCCATCGCTCAAACCCATCTCAAGCCGATCTGCGACGTGTTGATCGCCAAGGGCTGCGCCATTCGCGGCGACGATGAGACCCGCGCGCTCGTATCCGAAGCAGTGCCGGCAACCGATGAGGACTGGGTGACCGAATACGAGGATGCGATCATCTCGGTGAAGGTCGTCAGTGACGAGTCCGAGGCCATCGAGCATATCGAAACCCATTCCTCCCATCACACCGAGGCAATCATTGCCGAGGACCCGGCCGCCGTCGCACGCTTTTTTGCCGAGATCGACAGCGCCATCCTGATGCACAATGCCTCGACCCAGTTCGCCGATGGCGGCGAGTTCGGCATGGGCGGCGAGATCGGTATCGCCACCGGCAAGATGCACGCACGCGGACCGGTGGGAGTCGAGCAACTGACCAGCTTCAAGTATCTCGTCCGTGGATCGGGGCAGACACGCCCTTGACCCGGATTTACCGCGCCTCTGACGACCTGACGGGTCTACCCGCCTCGGCGCCGGGCATGCGCATCGGCCTGTTCGGCGGCAGCTTCAACCCGGCCCATGGTGGCCATTGCCTCGTCACAAACGAGGTGATGAAGCGGCTCGGGCTCGATCAGGTCTGGTGGCTGGTCTCTCCCGGCAACCCGCTCAAGGACAATTCCGGCCTGCCGCCACTTGCCTCGCGTATCGCCCAGGCACGCGCCCTGATCCATCAGCCCGGCGTCCATGTCACAGGTTTCGAAGCTGCCTATGGCTTCCGCTACACCTTCGACACGCTGTCTCACCTCAAGACCCGCCTGCCCGGCCGGCGGCTGGTGTGGATGATGGGGGCGGACAATCTCGCCAGCTTTCATCAATGGGAGCACTGGCGCGACATTGCCGAGCTGATGCCGATCGCCGTTTATGTCCGCCCCGGCAACACCCGCCGCGCCATGCATTCGCCCGCCGCGCAGGCGCTGCGCGAATACCGGCTCGACCAGAGTGATGCCAAACTGCTGCCCTTCATGGAGGCGCCGGCCTGGGTATATCTCAACGGCATCATGTCCGGGCTTTCCTCCACCGCCATCCGTACTGGCAGCGCAATCTGAGAGGCGAGCCTTGTCAGGCTGCAATGATTTCACCATATACTCATCTGGCGGTGGAAATTCCGCCGCAATGGAATGAGAAAAGCCTCAACCCTTAGTTGTAATACGCCCGACACAAGAATCAGGATCATCATCGTCTTCATGACATTTGGAGCATTGGCAAGGGACACGAGGCCGTATTGACCCAGTCCGTCCCGAAATCGAAAGAGGTCCCGCAGACCGTTGCGCCCGCCTCTCTCGTCACCTTGATCCTCGACACGCTCGAGGACGCAAAGGCTGAACACACCGTCCACATCGACATCACCGGCAAGTCGAGCCTGACCGACCATATGGTCGTGACCTCGGGCCGCTCGCATCGGCATGTCGGCGCCGTCGCCGATCAGCTATCGCGCGCGCTGCGTGAAAATGGCTTCGACAAGCCGCGTGTCGAAGGACTGCCCCATTGCGACTGGGTGCTGCTCGACACCGGCGACGTCATCATCCACATCTTCCGGCCGGAAGTCCGCGAGTTCTACAATATCGAGAAGATGTGGGCCGCTGAGTTCCCGGACCAGACACTGTCCTGATCCCGGCGACGCCATGCGCATCGCCATTGCCGCCATCGGCAGGATGAAGACCGGGCCCGAGCGCGAACTCGTGGCCCGCTATCTCGACCGTGCCCGCGCCACAGGCAAACCGCTCGGGCTGACGCATTTCGACATCGCCGAATGGGCTGAGTCCCGCGCCGGCTCCGCCACCCGCCGCAAGACCGAAGAGGCCACTGACCTCATCAAGGCCGCGCCCGACGGCCATGTGCGCGTCGCGCTCGATGAACACGGAAAATCGACCACATCCGAAGCCTTCGCCGCCGATATCGCCAAATGGCGCGATGTCGGGCGGGCCGGTTTGTGCTTTTTCATCGGCGGGGCCGACGGCCTCGACGCAAACCTTGTTGCCGGCGCCGACCGGGTGCTGTCGTTTTCTCCCCTGACCTGGCCGCATCAACTGGTGCGCATTCTTGTTACCGAACAGCTCTACCGCGCCACGACCATTCTGTCGGGCCATCCCTATCATCGGGGCGGGTGAGTTTGGGCAGGCGCCGTCGCCATTCGGCCATCGGCCTCACGGCCTGTTCACGTCCAGTAACGCCACCGAAGCGATTGTCATCGTGGGCAGGGATCGCAGTCACGCCGCAATTCTGGTCTGATAAGATCGCGCGATGATTCGAACGACCATGAAACCGCAAAGAGCGACGCGCCCGATGTGGCTTAAGGTGTTGCCCGCCGCCATAATGGTGGCGCTGGCGCCTGTTGTCATGTTTTCCGGCACCGGTTTCGCCCAGTCCGCCCCCGAACTCGACGAAGCGACGGCGGAATTGCAGGGGGTGGATGCAGATCTGGTCCTGTCGCAGGAAAAGATCGACAAGCTCAAGAAGGAAATCGCCGACATGGGCGGCGACCGGACCGAGCAGAATGCTGCCCTGATCGCCGCCGGCCAGCGCGTCAAGCTGGCCGAGATCGAGATTTCCGCCTCCGAGGAAAAGCTTCAGGAACTGATCGACAGGGAAACCGATCTTCACGCCCGCCTCGACGACGAGGACGAGGGCGTATCGAGCCTTGTGGCGACGCTGGCGCGCATCTCGCGCAATCCGCCGCCGGCGCTGGTCGTGGCGCCGTCCGATGCGCTCGGCGCCGCGCGCGCGGCCATGCTGATTTCGGAAATCGTGCCGCAATTGCGCGACAAGGCCAAACAGGTCTCCGCCGACCTCGCCGAGCTGAGCTCGGTGCGAAAGAAGGCACAGGACGAGACCGAAACGCTCAAGGCCAACTATTCGGTGCTGTTCGAGGAACAGCTGCGCATCGCCACCCTGATCGAGGCACGCAAGCTCGGGCTGGCGCGCGCCGGCACCGACCTGACCGAGGAAGAAAAAAAGGCCGAGGAGCTGGCCGCGCGTTCCGGTTCGCTCAATCAGCTCATCACTTCTTTGTCACAACGGATCGCCTCCGAGGCAGACACAGCGCAAACGGTTCCGGCCAAAACGCCCGAAGAAATCAAGCTGGCGCTGGCTGACACCTCGCGCACCGCGCCGGCCTTCGATTTTCCCGCAGGACGCGGGCTTCTCGCCCGTCCCGCCGCCGGGGTCACAATCACCGATTTCGGCGCCGATGACGGGTTTGGCGGCGCGTCGGAGGGCATATCCATCGTCACCCGCGCCGATGCCGAGGTGCTCGCGCCGAGCGATGGCTGGGTGCTCTACAAGGGCCCTTACCTCAATTACGGCCAAATCGTCATTCTCAATCCGGGTGACGGCTATTCTGTCCTTCTGGCTGGACTTGAAACCATCGACGTCGACGTCGGCCAGTTCGTGCTATTGGGTGAACCGATCGGCAACATGGGCTTGCGTACCGTGGGCCGTGCCGTCACAACATCGGCGGGAGCGTCGCGCCCGACGCTTTATGTCGAGATAAGGGACGGCGACAAACCTGTCGATCCGGCCAGATGGTGGCGCAACGAGGAAAATGAAACCAGGAATGGGTAACACGATGAACCTGTCGCCAATTCGCGCACTGCTTGCCGGCGCCCTTCTGGCCGGTGGCCTTTTGGCGCTGCCGGTCTATGCCCAAGACAATGGCAACGACACCGGCACCGACGCTGGCGCCGATACCAGCACCGATGCCTCCGCTGAAGCGGCAAACGTGCCGCGCAGCGAGCAGGAGGTCTATTCAGACCTGCAGCTCTTCGGACAGGTCTTCGACCGCATCCGCGCCGAATATGTCGACGTGCCGGACGAGCGCGAACTGATCCGCGCCGCCATCAACGGCATGCTCACCTCGCTCGATCCGCACTCGGTCTATTACGATCCCAAGTCCTTCAAGGAACAGACCAGCATGATCCGGGGCGAGTTCGGGGGCCTCGGCATCGAAGTGACCATGGAGGACGGCGTCATCAAGGTCGTCTCCCCGATCGATGATACCCCTGCCGCCAAGGCCGGCATACTGCCCAACGACCTGATCGTCGAGCTCAACGGCAAGCAGGTCTACGGTATGACGCTCAACGAAGCCCTCGACATCATGAAGGGCAAGCCCGGCACCGACATCACGCTGACCGTGGTGCGCGACGGCGTCGATGATCCGCTGACCATCGAGCTGACGCGCGGCATCATTCCGCTCGTCGCGGTCAAGTCCTACAAGATCGGCGATGTCGGGGTAATGCGCATCATCTCCTTTTCCGAGCAGGCCTATGCCGGCGTGTCCAAGGCGATCCACAAGTTCATGGACGACAACAAGGACACCCCGCTCAAGGGGCTGATCCTCGACCTCAGGAACAACCCCGGCGGTGCCGTCGACCAGGCCGTCGCCGTATCCGACGCCTTCCTGTCGCGCGGCGCGGTGGTGATGACGCGCGGGCGCATCGCCGAACAGGACCAGCGCTACGACGCCAAGCCGGACGACCTCGACGCCCTGGTCAAGGACCTGCCGCTGGTGGTGTTGATCAATGGCGGCTCGGCCTCGGCCTCCGAGATCGTCGCCGGCGCCCTGCAGGACCAGAAGCGCGCGACACTGGTCGGGACGCGCTCCTACGGCAAGGGGTCGGTGCAATCGATCATCTCGCTTGGTGCCGATGGCGCCATGAAGCTGACGACGGCACGCTATTACACGCCGAACAACCGCTCGATCCAGGCGGCCGGCATCAAGCCGGACATTCAGGTGCTGCAGAACGTGCCGGACGAGTTCAAGGGGCGCGACGAGATCCTCGGCGAGGCGGCGCTCAACGGTCAGATCGGCGGCGGCACCGAAGGCGAAGCCACCAAGGGCTCCTCGATCTACGTCCCGCCCGATCACGATGAAGACACGCAGCTGCAATATGCGGTCAAGCTCATCGACGGGGAGGAAACGGACCCGTCCTTCCCGCCCAAGGCGGAATAGGCCCGGCGCCATGCATTTGCGGGCGCGGCTGGCATCACTGCCCACCGCGCCCGCTTTTTTTCGGGCCTCACTTGAGCCGGCCGGCGGCGCGTTTCAATGCATTCTAAACCAAACGTAAACTAGTGTTCGGCGGTGATTCGTATCGAACGCACAAGGCGCGTGGCACATGACCGACGAACTTGATGCTCCGCTAGGAAAGCCGAAGAAGCCCGGCCTGTTCGCCCGCTTCGGCAAGCTGCGCGCGCCAAAGCTTGGTCCGGCCGGCATGCCGCGTCCGCGCTCCTGGCCAATCGCGCGCATTGCATTCGGACTGTCGGCGCTGATCCTGATTGGCGCCTATATCCGCATTGCCACGGTCCACGACCCGCTCGGAGGCCGCCCGTCGGCTGTCGTCGACATCTCGTCCTCGCGCAATTCCAATGCCGTGGCCAATGAGGTCGTTTCCGCACCACCGGCCGAGCCGAGCACCGTAACGCCAGCCCCCAACACCACCACCATAACCACGCCCAACGGACCGCAGATCACCACGGTCGATCCAAACCTGCCCGACGTGGAAGAAACTCCGGTCGGGATCCAGGAACTGACGCGGTTCGGCGTCGATCCCAACCTGATCGAGGAAACGCCAAACGGGCCGATCCCGCAGATCGACGGCGCCGGCAACACGCCGTTCGCGACCTACGCCCGCGCCTCGGTCACACAGGCCGGCACCGGCAAGCCGGTCATCGCCATTGTCGTCACCGGGCTCGGCATCAACGAATCCGGCACACTCGATGCCATCGCCAAGCTGCCCGACAATGTTACGCTGGCCTTCGCGCCCTATGGCCGATCGCTGCAGCGCACGACCGCCGCGGCCCGTGCCGAGGGTCACGAGATGCTGTTGCAGGTGCCGATGGAGCCGTTCGACTATCCTGACAATGACCCCGGGCCGCAGACCCTGCTGACAGGCCAGTCGCCGCGCGCCAATCTCGACAAGCTCTACTGGCTGATGGCGCGCTTCGGCGGCTATATCGGCATCATGAACTACATGGGCGCGCGCTTTACCGCCTCGGCGGCCGATTTCGAGCCGTTGATGGAAGAGATCGGCACGCGCGGGCTCGGCTATCTCGACGATGGCAGCTCCAACCGCTCCGTCGCCCCGCAATTGTCGGGACGCGACAAGGTGCCGTTCGGCCGTGGCGACGAAGAGATCGACACCAATCCCTCGCGCGGCGCCATCATGGACAAGCTGGCCGACCTCGAAGCCAAGGCCGCCGACAGGGGCTATGCCATCGGCATCGCCTCGGCCCTGCCTGTGACGATTGACGCGATCACCGATTGGGCCGAAGGTCTGAAGAGTCGCGGCGCGCTGCTGGTGCCGGTCAGCGCCATCATGAAATAGAGCATGTTCAGGAAAGGTGGCACCCGGCTTTCCGCTTCGAACATGCGATAACTGACAACTCAAGCACTCAGGTTCGACATGTCCGACGCCCCCTCCCCCGATCGCGCGGCGATGCCCTATCGCCTCAATGCCGGTGTTGCGCTGTTCAACCGCGCCGGACAGGTATGGATTGGCCGGCGTGCCGATTACCCCGCTGCAGCCGGCCAGATCTGGCAGATGCCGCAAGGTGGCATCGACAAGGGCGAAGAGCCGATCGACGCCGCCATCCGCGAGCTCTATGAGGAAACCAGCGTCTCCTCGATCTCGCTTCTGACCGCCGCGCCCGACTGGGTGCAATACGATCTGCCGGATGAAGCGCTGGGCAAAGCTCTCAAGGGCAAATACCGCGGCCAGAAGCAGAGATGGTTCGCCGCCCTGTTCGAAGGCGAGGATTCCGAAATCAACATCCACAGCCCCGGGGGCGGCAAGCACAAGGCCGAGTTCGCCGACTGGCGCTGGGAAAACCTCGACAAGCTCCCCGACCTGGTCGTGCCGTTCAAGCACGAGGTCTATGTGCAGCTCGTTTCGTTCTTCGGCGACATTCCGCACAAACTCCGCGCCCTCGACGACCTGTCGAACCTCGATGGGCAGCTTCCATCGTGAAGACCATCGGGCTGATCGGCGGCATGAGCTGGGAATCGAGCGCCCATTACTATGCGGCCCTCAACCGCGAGACGGCGCGCCGTCTCGGCGGGCTTCATTCGGCGCCGCTGATCATGGCTTCGCTCGATTTCGCTCCTATCGCCGAGATGCAGGAAAAGGGCGATTGGGACGGCGCCGGCGCGTTGATGGCCGAGAGCGCCCGCAAGCTCGAAGCCGCCGGCGCTGGCATCATCGGACTTGCCACCAACACCATGCACATTGCCGCCCCGGCGATCGAAGCGGCAATCTCGGTGCCGTTCCTGCACATCGCCGACCCGACCGCCGACGAACTGCTGGCAGACGGTATTTCCCGCGTCGGGCTTTTGGGCACCCGTTTCACCATGGAGATGGGGTTCTATCGCGAGCGGCTGGAAGCGCGCGGGCTGTCGGTGCTGGTGCCCGAGGTCAATGTCACCAATCTCAACGCCATCATCTACGAAGAACTGTGCCGGGGTATCGTCAGCGACGCTTCCCGCCGGCACTATGTCGAGGCCATCGGCCTGCTGGCGACACGGGGCGCCGAGGCGGTCATCCTCGGGTGCACCGAGATCGCCATGCTGATCGACGATTCGGTCTCGCCGCTGCCGAGCTACGACACGACCGAGTTGCACGCCAAGGCGCTGGTCGCGGCGGCGCTCGCCTGACGAGATCATTTCACCGTTTCATTGAAACGCCGAAATGATCCAATTTTTCGCTATATCGCGTTTTCGAGTCGCAAAACCGGTTCCCACTTTTGCTGAAAACGCTCTAGCCCACCGGCGCCAAGCGCCGGCGGGTCAATGTTTGGGCGGAAAGCGGTTTACATCCGCAAAATCGCCTTCACCGCCGTACCGTTGGCGGAGGCGGCAATCGCGTCGTTGATCTTGTCGAACGGGAAGAAGGTGATCAGCTTGTCGAAGGGGAAACGCCCCTGTTGCCAGAGCCGGATCAGGGTCGGGATATAGACGTCGGAATTGGCCTCGCCCTCGACCACACCCATCAGCCGACGTCCGCCGGACATGAAATGGGTTTCGTTGACGACGATCTCGGCGTCGGGGCCCGATGCGCCAACCACGGCGCAGGTGCCCTTGAGCGCCAGAGTCTCGACCGCCTGGCGGATCACCTTGGGCGAACCGGTGGTATCGAAGGCGTAGTTGAGGCCGTAGCCGGTGATCTTCTTGATTTCCCCGGAGACGTCGACCTTGCCGGGGTTGAGCACATGCGTGGCCCCGAGTTCCTTGGCCAGTTCAAGCCGCGCATCGACCATGTCGACGGCAATGATCGTGGTGGCGCCCTGCAGCACCGCGCCCATCACGCCGGCAAGTCCGACGGTTCCCGCGCCGAAAACGGCGATGGAACTGCCGGCCTCGATCGCCAGCGCATTCATGACGGTGCCGGCACCAGTCTGGATACCGCAGCCGAGCGGCCCGAGCTTTTCCAGCTCGGCATCCTTGGGCACTTTGATGGCGTTGCGTTCGTGGCAGATCGAATAGGTGGCAAACGAAGACTGGCCGAAGAACATCGAATGGACAGGTTCGCCATTCGCCGACAGCGTGGTGGTGCCGTCAGTGCGATGCGCCATGAAGTTCAGATCGAACTGGTTGTGACAATAGGTGGTGTCGTGGTTCTGGCAGGCCGGGCAGGTGCCGCATGTGTCAAGGCTCAGTACCACATGATCGCCGGGCTGCACCTTGGTGATCCGGCTTCCAACCTTTTCAACAACGCCCGCGCCTTCGTGCCCAAGCACCACCGGCATCGGTGTCGGCAACTGCGCTTCCACCACTGCCATGTCGGTATGGCAAAGACCCGTCGCAACGATACGAACGAGAATTTCGTCGTCTCGTGGCTCTTCCAGATCGAGCTGTTCGAGGGTCAGGGGGGCATGGTGGTTACGGGCAACGGCCGCTGTTATTTTCATGATATGCACTAAGAGGTTGGTTGATGCTAACCGCCCTTAAGGACGATTCCTGTGCACGGTATTCCCGTTTGCGTGACAGGAAAAAGCCATTTTGTCCGCGACATAGATTTATACCTTAGCAGTTGCTAATTTCTCAAGTGTTTACAGGCATTTGGGATGTATCGCCGCAGGGCGATGCCATCGCATATCGACCATTGTCGAATTGGATGGCATCGTATCGGCCGAAGGAAATGCATTCATGGTTCGTCGCCCGCATCGTACCCGTCTTCCGGCGCCATTTCTCAAGCGTCTTGCGCTGAGGACCGAGGCCCTGCCCGAAGACCGGGAATACCCGTTCAGCCTGCCCTTTCTTCAGGATGAGGATTTTGAACTCGAATTCACCACGCCGCTGACGATCATCGTCGGCGAAAACGGTACCGGCAAATCGACCTTCATCGAGGCGATTGCCGCCCTGAGCGGTTATGACGAGGCCGGCGGCGGCAAGGGCTACAGGCCGGTCGATCATTCCGGCGCCATCGACAAAAGCGGCGCCGAGCTGGCCAATGCGCTGCGCGCCTCGTGGCTGCCAAAAATCACCGACGGCTGGTTCTTCAAGGCCGAATCGTTCTTCTCGGTGGCGCGCTATCTCGACACGGCGGCGATCGAAAGCTTCAACGCGCCACCGGATTTCCTGTCATGGAGCCATGGCGAAGGGTTCGTGCGCTTCTTCGAGGAACGCATGAGCCGACAGGGCATCTACTTCATGGACGAACCGGAGAGCGCCCTGTCCCCGAAGCGACAGATCGACCTCATCCGCATTCTCAAGCGGATCGGCGACGCCGCTGTCTCACAGGTAATCATGGCGACGCATTCGCCGCTCTTGATGGCCATCCCCGGCGCCCGCGTCCTCGAAATCACGCCCCGCGGCCTGGCCGAGATCGATTACCGCCAGACCAGCCATTTCAAGCTCTACCGGGATTTCACCGTCGATCCGGAAGACTTCATCGCCGAAGCTTTGCGCGAGGACTCCCTTTTCTAGATTCTGTCAGCTTATGACGGAAGCGGTCGCGGGGACTCCCTCCCCCTTGTGGGGAGGGTTGGCGAGCAGGACTTAGCTCTTCGCTAAGTCCGTTGTGAGCCTGGGTGGGGGTAAGACCCCACGCTCGATACCTGTGGCTCCACCCCACCCGACTCGACTCCGTCGAGCCACCCTCCCCATCAAGGGGAGGGAAAGAAGCGGCCAGTCCAAAAGAAAACGGCCTCTTCTCCTAGTCGGACTCCGCCCCTCAGGAACTGGTCTTCTTGCGCGTCGTCTTCAGCGCGCCAACTTCCTTTTTCAGCGCGGCGATCTCGTCGCCCTGGGCCTGCACCAGTTCGCGCAAGGCGTCGTAGTCCTCGCGCTTGACCAGATCCATGTCGGCGATCCAGCGTTCGCCCTGGGTCTTGATCATGGTTTCGACCTCGCGCCGCACACCATCGGCCACCGAAGCGGCATCGTTCATCATCTTCCCGAGATCGTCGAAAATCTTGCTCTGGCTCATGACGTTCCGTTCCTGACTTTCCCGGGCCTGCGCGGTTTATATGGCGCCCTTGCCCGCTGATTTCGCTTTGCGGGTTCACGCGACAGCATGCGCCCGGTTGGTGTTCCTATTTAGGCCGGCGAGCCGGACTTGACCAGTGCCGCGCCGCCGCGCATGGTCCGCTCCGTCCCAAAAATGCGCCTTCATGGATGCGGCCTTGCCTTTCCCCGATATCAATCCCATCGCCCTGGAATTCGGACCGCTCGCCGTGCGCTGGTACGGGCTGGCCTATCTCACCGGCGTGGCACTCGGCGTGCTCTATGGCATCACGCTGTTGCGCCGGCCATCGCTCTGGGTCGACAATACGGCGCCCTTTACCCCGGCCGAATGGCTCGATTTCGGTTTCTGGGCCATTCTGGCCATCGTCATCGGCGGACGGCTCGGCTTCGTCGTCTTCTACGATCCGGCCTATTATTTCGCCAATCCGCTTGCCATCCCGCAGACTTGGGACGGCGGCATGTCCTTTCATGGCGGGCTGATCGGACTTGTGGTGGTGCTGTTCCTGTTCGCCCGCGCCAAGAAGGCGCGGTTCTTGTCTGGCATCGACCTGCTCGGCGCCGTGGCGCCGCTCGGCCTGATGCTCGGGCGCATGGCCAATTTCATCAATGGCGAACTGTTCGGCAAGCCAACCGACCTGCCCTGGGGCGTGATCTTCCCCAATGGCGGCGGCATGCCGCGCCATCCGAGCCAGCTCTATGAAGCCGCGCTCGAGGGCCTGTTGCTGTTCCTCGTCATCCGCGTCGTCACCCATGTCTTTCAGGGGCTCCGGCGCCCCGGCCTGGTCGCCGGCGTCTTCGGCATCGGTTATGCCCTGTCGCGGATCCTGGTTGAAACCGTGCGCCTGCCCGATCCGCAGGTCGGGTATCTGTATGGTGGCTGGCTGACGCTCGGCATGATCTATTCCGTGCCGGTGCTCATCGCCGGTCTCGGCCTTGTCATCTACGCATTGCGCAAGAAAAAGTCCCGTGGCCGCTAGTTCCGACACGCCGCTCGGCGTCCTGATCAACCGCCAGATCACCGAAGCCGGCCCAATGCCGCTTTCGATGTTCATGCAGCTCTGCCTGACCCATCCCGAGCACGGCTATTATCATCGCCCGACTCCGATCGGACGACAGGGCGATTTCATCACCGCGCCCGAGGTCAGTCAGATATTCGGGGAAACCATCGGGGTCTTCGTCGCACTGCTGGCCGGCCAGCTGCCCGATGGCCGTTTCGATCTCGTCGAGCTCGGTCCCGGACGCGGCACGCTGATGGCCGATATCTGGCGGTCGCTCAGCCGTCTCGCCCCCGACGCGCAGCCCGGCGGGCCAGTCCTTGTCGAGATCAGCAACAGCCTCCGCGCCGAACAGGCCAAAACGCTTAGCGCCCTGTCGCCGTCCTGGCTTGAACGCACCGAGGACCTGCCCGATGCCGGCCCGCCGCTCATCATAATCGCCAATGAGTTCTTCGACACCCTGCCGATCCGGCAGTACCAGAAGGGCGCAAGCGGCTGGCACGAACGCGTTGTCGGGCTGAGCGAAGGCAAGCGCTCATTCGGGCTCAATCCCACCCCGATCGCCGAAACGGCGCTGCCTGCCGCCCTGCGCGACGCCCCCGAGCATGCGCGTTTCGAAGCCCGTCCGGCGGCGGACGCCATTATGGAGATCGTGTGCGACAAACTCGCGCGTCGTGGTGGCGCCCTTCTCACCCTCGACTACGGCTATGGCGCAAGCCAGTCGGGCGACACCTTCCAGGCGATCGCCGGACATGGCTTCACCGACCCGTTGGCGGCGCCGGGGACGGCCGATCTCACCGCCCATGTCGATTTCGAGGCACTTGGCGCATGTGCCGGCAAGCTCGAGGTTTTTCCGCTTCTGACACAGGCGCGGTTTCTGCTGGCGCTCGGCGCGGGCGAACGGGCCAAGGCGCTCGCAAATGCCAATCCCTCACATGCCGATGCCGTCGCCACCGACCTGGCCCGTTTGACGGCCCCCGAGCAGATGGGTGAGATTTTCAAGGCTTTTTGTGTTTGCAGCGGCGGTTTCAGTCCTTATCCTTTCACCAGCCAGAGCGACCAAGAACAAACCACTGACGCCGGCATCGAGGGGAGTCGTGCGTGAATGGGGTTGAATCTGAACAACACAAGCGAGCGCGCTGATGTTTCCGGCAAACCGCCCCGCGCTTTGTGGAGAAAGTGAATGAAGATCTCGCCTCCCTTCGAACAATCCCCCCAGCTCGCCGATCTCCCGGGCATCGTTCACGGCTTTTTTGGCCGCCGGGCCGACGGCAGTCCGACCCCACCTGATTTCGACACGTCGCTGACGCTCGGCACACCGGTTCCGACTGTCGAAGCCAACAGGCGCCAGGCACTGATCGCGCTCGGGCTCGGCAATGCCGGACTTGTCACGGTGACGCAGATTCACTCGACTCGCGTCGTCACGGTCGATCAGCCGTTTTCCCGCGATCACCGGCCCGAGGAAAACCGCGTCGTGCGCATGCGTGCTTCGTATTCGCCCGATGCCAAACCCGAGGCCGACGCCATCGTCACCAAGCGCCCCGGACTGGCGCTCGGCATCGTCACCGCCGACTGCGCGCCAATTCTGTTCGCTGATCCCAAAAAAGGCATCGTCGCGGCCTGCCATGCCGGACGCCGTGGCGCTGCCGCCGGTGTCATCGGCAACACCATCGAGGCCATGGAAAAACTTGGTGCCAAGCGCGAACGGATTCGCGCCGGCATCGGCGCAACCATCTCCGGGGTGAATTACGAGCTGTCACAGGAAACCATCGACCAGATGGCGGCCTTCAACCCGGACATCGAGAAGTTTGCCTTTACGCCCGAGGGCGAGACCGGGCTGTTTTTCGATCTGCCGGGCTTCGTGCTGCATGAGATCACCAGGCTCGGCATCACGCCGCCGCCCGCACCGCCGTGTTCCTACGCCGATGAAACGCGCTATTTCTCCCATCGCCGCTACACTCAGAAAGGCGGCAGGACGGGCAGGCAGATCTCGATCATCGCCTACGTTCCCGAACCGCCGGCGGAATAGCAATACAGTCTTGATGACGAATCTTTACCTCGCCGGGCAAAGCGCGGTTGATCCGCGTCGCCCGGCAGGATAACAAGTCCTCACCTTGCGGCGCCGGGTTTGGGGCGGGGCGCTGACATCGCATCGGGTGGCGACATGAAACTGGTGACGGGCAACTCCAACCTTGCCTTGGCGAAAGCTATTTCCGAATATCTGGAGTTGCCGCTGACCGACGCCACGGTGCGCCGTTTCGCCGACAACGAGATCTTCGTCGAAATCAACGAGAACGTCAGAGGCGAGGATGTCTTCATCATCCAGTCGACCTCGTTCCCGGCCAATGACAATCTGATGGAGCTCTTGATTCTGACGGACGCGCTTCGTCGGTCCTCGGCCCGGCGGGTCACCGCCGTACTGCCTTACTTCGGCTATGCCCGGCAGGACCGCAAATCGACGCCGCGCACCCCGATTTCGGCCAAGCTCGTCGCCAATCTGCTCGTCGAGGCCGGCGTCAACCGCGTCCTGACGCTCGACCTGCACGCTGCCCAGATTCAGGGCTTTTTCGATATTCCGACCGACAACCTGTTTGCCGCGCCGGTCATGGTCCGCGACATCCGCGACCACTACAATCTCGACAAGACTGTCATCGTATCACCCGACGTCGGCGGCGTGTTGCGGGCGCGCAATGTCGCCTCGCGGGTCGGCGCGACGCTGGCCATCGTCGACAAGCGCCGGCCGCGCCCCGGTGTTTCGGAAGTGATGAACATCATTGGCGAGGTCGAGGGTCACGCCTGCATCCTGATCGACGACATCGTCGATTCGGGCGGCACGCTGGTCAACGCGGCCGATGCCCTGCTCGGCGCCGGTGCCACCACCGTCTCCGCCTATATCACCCATGGCGTTTTGTCCGGCGAGGCGGCGAACCGCA
This sequence comes from Devosiaceae bacterium, assembly GCA_963676075.2. Classification (GTDB taxonomy): domain Bacteria; phylum Pseudomonadota; class Alphaproteobacteria; order Rhizobiales; family Devosiaceae; genus JAHJQZ01. Next base: position 48,163 of record CAXXNZ010000031.1, on the reverse strand, counting down.
TTGCCAACTCGCGACTCAAGGAACTGGTGATCACCGATTCCATCCAGGAAACGGAACTGACGGCCAAGGCGGAGAACATTCGGCGCATATCGATCGCCCCGCTGATCGGGGAAGCCATCGCCCGCACCGCGGCGGAACAATCGGTCTCGAGCCTGTTCGACTAGACGCTCAGGCGCACTGGCGACAGCCCAGTGTTAGGTCTCACGCCCGTCATGCCTGCTGAGCGAACTGGTCCAGCATCAGTGCGAGCCGTGTCATGAAGGCGTTCGACATCGGTATATCGGCCAGCTTGGTTGCGATCTCGGCCCGACCGTCCGGCAAGGTCTCCGATTTCAGTTCGGGATTGGCCTGCCCGGCGGCCTCCATGACGGTACGGAATTTCACCTGCCAGTCTTCGGGGAGTTCCGAAGCCGGCACCGGTTCGAGCTTGGCGGCCCGTCCCACTATGAAGTCTTCAGGGCTGCGCGGCGTGTCATCCGAGCCCCCGAGCGCCATTACGATGGTCTCCGGCAGTTCCCCGGTATCAAGGAAGGCGGCCATGTTGATGGCCCGGTCCGCGTCGAGTTCGTCTTTTGACACGAGGCCGTCACCATCGACGTCGGCGCGTGCCATGAAGGCATCAATGGCCTTCATGTCGTCGGTCGCCCGCTGTTCGGGACTGGCGTCGCGATAGGCCTGCGCGCCCAAGAGCACGGCCATGAGCTGCCCGTTGAAGGCGCCTTTCGGCGTCTCATCGGCGCTCAGTTTGCCGTCACCGTTCTCGTCATTGCGGGCAATGACCCGTTCGACCTTGTCCTTCGGGACCAGCGCCTGCAGTTCTTCGCTGCTCAGGTCTCCGTCCTTGTCCACGTCTGCGGCAGCGATGAAACGGTTCCAGACGGACCGTGCCGACAAGGCTGATGTGTCGATGCTCGTCATTGTTCAAACTGTTCGTGCTTTTGTCCTTCAAAAACAAATGCAAATTCCGCGCCATCTCAAAATGCCCGGAAATCCAGCGCTTCGCGGCGCAACCTCGATCACTTTCCCGTCCGATGCGGCAAAAACTGCCCGACAGCCGGCAGGATCGGCACATTTGCTTGCCCGGAGCCGTTTTCTGCCCTATAGACCGCGCCACAGAAGTGCGCCTCACCCCTGGAGGAGGCGTGCGTGGCTTTTGTCGATGCGCTCAGCGCTTTCCATGATCCGGACAGGGGTTCGGCATGGCGGTCGGTTCCCACCGGCCAGGCGTTCGCGTGCCGGTCTCAAGCCACACCAACATTTGGAGTGTTCCAATGGCCGAAGCCGCTTTCAAGGCAACGCCGCGTGATCGTGTGGGCAAGGGGGCCGCTCGTGAGCTGCGCCGTAATGGTCTTATCCCCGCCGTCATCTATGGCGACAAGAAACCCCCTCTCGCGATCGCTATTTCCTACAAGGAAGCCATGCTGGCCATTTATGCCGGTGGCTTTCTGAGCCACGTCATCGAGGTTGATGTCAATGGCGAAAAGCACAAGGTGATCCCGCGCGATTACCAGCTCGACCCGGTGCGCGACTTCGCGCTGCATGTCGACTTTCTGCGCATTGGCAAGGGTTCGCGCATCACCGTCGATGTGGCCATGCACTTCGCCAACCAGGACAAGTGCCCGGGCCTCAAGCGCGGTGGCGTGCTCAACGTCGTCCGTCACTCGGTCGAAGTGAGCTGCCCGGCCGACGCGATCCCGGAAGAACTGGTGGTCGATCTCAGCCAAGCCGAAGTCGGCGACAGCCTCCACATCTCGGCGGTTGCCCTTCCCGAAGGCGTCACGCCGACCATCACCGACCGCGACTTCACCGTTGCGACCATCGCCGCACCGTCGAGCTTCCGTTCCGAGGAAGCCGCTGAGGGCGACGAAGCCGAGGCTGAGGCCGAGGGCGGCGAAGAAGCCGAAGAATAGTCTTCATTGCTTTTGCGGGTGGCGCGGATTGCCGTGCCACCCGTATCTTTTCTACCTGAGCCGTCAGTGTTCGCCGGACCTGGTCCTGCGGATAGCAGAACTGGCGCCAGCATCAACGCTCGCTGCGAGGACCGGCCATGCACCTGATCGTGGGCCTGGGGAATCCGGGCGCCGAATACGCCAACAACCGTCACAACATCGGCTTCATGGCTGCGGACGCCATCGCGCGCCGGCACGGCTTTCCGCCGTTCCGTGCCAAGTTCAGCGGACAGGTGAGCGACGGCACGATCGACGGCGAGCGTGTGCTGATCCTGAAGCCGCAGACCTTCATGAACCGGTCCGGCGACGCGGTCGGCAAGGCGGTGCAGTTCTACAAGCTCGATCCGGGCGATGTGACGGTCATCTACGACGAACTCGACCTCATCCCCGGCAAGCTCAAGGTCAAGACCGGTGGCGGCAATGGCGGCCACAACGGCTTGCGCTCGATCGATCCGGTCATCGGCACCCAGTACCACCGCGTCCGGCTCGGCATCGGCCATCCCGGCCACAAGGATCTGGTCACCCGCCACGTTCTCGGCGATTTCGCCAAGGCAGACGCCGACTGGCTGCGCGATTTGCTCGACGCCGTTGCCGACAATGCCGTGCTTCTGGCCAGAAAGGACGCCGGCAATTTCATGAACCGCGTCGCCCTGGCGACCAGCCCCGCGTCCGATGTGGAACCGGCAAAGCCGAAAAAGCAGCCGAAACAGAAACCTGCGGACAAGCAGGACGCCTCGGCCACCTCCGCGCCTGCGCCCGACAAGCAGCAAGCGTCCAAGCCCAAGGGTCAGAGCCACATCCGTCAGGCCCGCCCCAAGCCGGCGCCTGACATGCCTAGATCCGGGCCGATGGCCGACATGCTGAAGCGCCTGTTCGGCCACAAGGATGAAGACTAGCTCAACCCGGCAAACGTTGCCCTGACCCGGCAACCCCTGCCCACGTCCTCCGGCCAACCCACTCAATTTCCACGATTTCCGGGCGTTTCGACTGGCCCGGTGCTTGCATGTCCAAGCTCACGCACATCAGATTCGTGGAGTGAGCGTCATGATCGGAGCCGTCACCAGCGCTGCCCGGAACGCCTATGCAACCGCAACCACAACGGCATCCACCGGCACGTCAAAGGCAAACGCCACGCAAACGCAGACGGCCCCATCGGGCGATGCGACCGAGGTCAACCTGTCGCCGGGTGGAAAGCTGCTCGCCAACCTGCCTCCGGTTTTTCTCGATCCGAAGTATCACATGGCCAATGCCGAAAAGCGCCTTAACGAGTTGATGGGCGAAATGGGCATTTCGCCGGGCACCGACATCGACATTCATGTGTCAAACTCAGGTCATTTCACCGTCAACGGCGACGACGAGAAACTGGCCGAGCTTGAGAAAAGGCTCAATGACGGATCGGAGATGGAACTGAGGAACTCCCTGATCGGCGCTCATACCGCGTCCGTCATTCACGAAACTGCCATGGCCACGGCAAAGACCTCCAAACAGGTCGACGCCAATCCGCAGAACGCCGACGCCCTGTGGAACCAGTTGATCGCCGAAGCAGGACGTATCTCCAAGCAAAGCGCCGATTTCCGCTTCTCCTCCGGCGCTCTCAGCGGCGCACTTTCCGGCGGATCCAGCATAGAGATTGCCTGAGAAGTCCGAACCTGACATTTTCGCCTCTTCTTGCGCATGGATATCCTGGCAGAGGGAGGGACACCAATCATGGATGCTTCGGTTCTGAAACCGGACGATGTCGTCTACTATCTCGCGGTCAGTGCCGACGGTCATCTGGCACGGCCCGATGGCGGCACGGACTGGCTCGATCCCTATTTCATCCCCGAACTCGGCTTTGACGATTTCATTGCCCGCATCGGCACGGTGCTGATGGGCCGGCGCACCTGGGATCGTATCGTCAGCTTCGGTGAATACCCCTATGGCAAGCTGCCGGGCATCATCGCCACGTCGCGCCCGCTCGGCGAGATCGACGCGCCGGTCAGTACCGCCGAAGGCACGCCCGACCAGATTCTTGGCGCGGCGAAAAAGGCAGGCCCCGGCCCCTATTGGGTGGTTGGCGGCGCGCATCTGGCCACGGGACTGCTCGAAGCCGGGCTGATCACCCGCATCGATACGTTCACCGTCCCGGTGTTGTTGGGCGCCGGAATGCCGGCCTTCATCAATCGCAAGCAGATCGCGCTTGACCTCATCGACACTGAAACCTATCCCAAGGGCATCGTACGCACCTCGTGGCGGCCCAAGCCCCGCGTAGCCACCGCCTGAATTTCCGGAGAACTTCATGGGTTTCAAATGCGGCATCGTCGGCCTGCCCAATGTCGGCAAGTCGACGCTCTTCAACGCCCTGACCCGTACCGCTGCCGCCCAGGCGGCCAATTTCCCGTTCTGCACCATCGAGCCCAATGTCGGCGAAGTGCCGGTGCCCGATGAGCGGCTCGACAAGCTCGTCGAACTGGCCCACTCCAAGGAGAAGGTGCCGACCCGGTTGAGCTTCGTCGATATCGCCGGTCTGGTGAAAGGCGCATCCAAGGGCGAAGGCCTGGGTAACCAGTTCCTCGCCAATATCCGCGAAGTCGACGCCATCGCTTATGTGCTCAGGTGTTTCGAGAACCCGGACATCGTCCACGTCGCCGGCCGCATCGACCCGATCACCGACGCCGAAGTGGTCGAGACCGAGCTGATCCTTGCCGATCTCGAAAGCCTGACAAAGCGCCGCGACGCGCTGGAAAAGAAGGCGCGCGGCCAGGACAAGGACGCCAAGGCCGCTCTGGCGCTGGTCGACCGCATCCTGCCCGTGCTCGATGCCGGCAAGCCGGCCCGCGACGTCGAGATCGCCGACGACGAGAAAAAGACCTTCCGCGAACTGCAGCTCCTGACCTCAAAGCCGGCGCTCTATGTCTGCAATGTCGACGAGGAGCACGCCGCCGAGGGCAACGAGTGGACCCAAAAGGTCGCCGACTATGCCAAGGAACGCGGTGCCGTCAGCGTGGTGATCTCGGCCGAGATCGAAAGCCAGCTGGCCCAGCTCGACGAAGCCGAGCAGGCCGAATATCTCGAATCTCTCGGGCTGCACGAGCCCGGCCTCAACCGCCTGATCCGTGCCGGCTATGAGCTTTTGGGTCTGGTCACCTATTTCACCGCCGGCCCAAAGGAAGCCAGGGCCTGGACTATCACCCGCGGCACCAAGGCGCCGCAGGCCGCCGGCGTCATCCATTCCGATTTCGAGCGCGGCTTCATCAGGGCCCAGACCATCGCCTATAACGACTATATCACCCTCGGCGGCGAAACCGCCGCCAAGGAAGCCGGCAAGGCGCGCGACGAAGGCAAGGAATATGTCGTCCAGGACGGCGACGTGCTGCTGTTCAAGTTCAATACCTGAGTTCTAGAAGCAGGATATACTTGGAGATCCGGCCTTTTCGGCGCCGTCGCTGTGGAAAGCCGTGAACGTCACAAATCTGAAATCTCACTGACACACGGCTGTCGGCAAAGACGGACATTGGAAGCACTCCAATCAATGAAGGGGGCTTCCCACAATGACACTCCGCACCAAATTGCTGGCCGCGACGGCGCTGGCAATTCTTCCGCTTGCCGCGCATGCCGGCGAAATCGCCTTCACCCCGATCCCCTGGGCCCAGGACGACGACGCCAAGCGTCAGGCCATTTCCTCCCCCTCCGCCATGGTCGACGGCGTCGAGGTTCCGCTCGCCTATCACGTCCTCGCCCGCTCCGGCGACAAGATCGGCGACGGTGTCTGGGGCGCTCTGGTCGACGCGAATGGCAATGTGGTCAAGTCCGAGGACGGTTCCGAGCACATCTCGGTCGACACCGACTTCTCCTCGCTGATCAAGGCCAACGGCAAGCTCTACCAGATCAGCCATTTCGAATCGCGTCCGGGCGCGATGTATATCAGCGAAGCCACCCAGGACGCTGACGGCAACATCACCCTGACCTCGACCAAGCCGGTCGATTTCTCCGCCTACGGCGGTCTCTGGGTCCCCTGCGCCGGTTCGGTCACCCCGTGGGAAACGCATCTCGGCTCCGAAGAATATCCGGCCGACGCGCGCACCATCGAAGCCGCCACCTCACTCGACGACATCGACAGCTATGACTACCCGATGGTCCGTTTCCAGGGCGTCGATCCGACGACCATGACCGTCGACGAGTTCCGTGCCGCCTACCTGCCCTATCGCTATGGCTATCCGACCGAGATCAAGGTCGACGCCAAAGGCGACGGCATTGCCTACAAACACTTCTCGATGGGCCGCGTCGCCGTTGAGCTCGCGTCCGTGATGCCGGACCAGAAGACCGTCTACATCTCCGATGACGGCACCAATGTCGGCCTGTTCATGTATGTCGCCGATCAGGCGGGCGATCTGTCGTCCGGCGATCTTTACGCCGCCAAGTGGACCCAGACCTCCAACGAGGGCGCCGGCGCTGCCGACATCTCCTGGGTGTCGCTCGGCCATTCCGACGACATCACCGTGCAGAAGGCCATCGAATCCGGCGTCACCTTCTCGGACATCTTCGAGACCGCCGACATCGCCGATGACGGCACCTGCCCCGCCGGCTTTGCTGCCTCGAATGCCGAAGGCGCTGCTGAATGCCTGATGGTCAAGCCGGGCATGGAAGCGATCGCCTCCCGCGTCGAAACCCGCCGCTATGCCTCGATGCTGGGTGCCACCACCGAGTTCCGCAAGATGGAAGGCATCACCTACAATCCCGAGCATCACTCGGTCTACCTGGCGATGTCCGAAGTCGCCAAGGGCATGGAAGACGCCGCCAAGCAGGACAAGGGCGGCTCCAATGACATCCGCCTCGCCAAGAACCCCTGCGGCGCCGTCTATGAGCTTTCGCTCTCCACCTCTTTCCAGGCCACTTCGGTGAAGGCCGTGGTCGAAGGCAAGCCGGCCGACTACGCCGACGGCACGCCGGAAGCCGGCAACAGCTGCGATCTCGACGGTATCTCCAACCCGGACAACCTCACCTACCTGCCGGGTTACAACACCCTGATCATCGGTGAAGACACCGGCTCGGGCCACCAGAACGACGTGATCTGGGCCCTGAACACCGAGAGCGGCAAGATGGACCGCATCTTCTCGACGCCCTACGGCTCCGAAACGACCTCCCCCTACTGGTATCAGGACGTCAACGGCTTCGGTTACCTGATGGCGGTCATCCAGCATCCTTACGGCGAATCCGACGAGGACAAGCTGGCTGATCCGGTCGATGCCCGCGCCTACATGGGCTACATCGGTCCGTTCCCCGCCCTGACCAAATAATCAGACGCCCCCCGAAGGGCTCGGTGCATTGCGCGCCGGGCCCTTTTCATCATGCACACGCCGGAGCCCTCCCCATGCGCCCTGTTGTCACCGCTCTGTTTTTGTTCGCCGGCACCGCGTCGGTTTCAGCCATGGACCAGGTTTCGGCCACGCTCGACAATCCGACCGCCTATATCCCGCCCCAGTGTTACACAAAGACCGAGGATGCCGCGGGCGAGGTCCACAATCCCTGCCAGACCTGCCACACCTACTCACGGGCGCCGCACTACATCAACGACGCCGATCTGCAGTTGAGCTACGCCTTCCCGGGACCAGCTCTCGAAAACCCGTGGACCAATCTGTTCGTCGACCGCCGCGCCGAAATCGCCGCCACCTCTGAAGAGGACATCCTTAGCTGGGTGCGCACCGACAACTATTTCGCCGCGGACGGCACGCCTCTCTTGCAGGCAAAACTCGCCACCCCACCCGCCGGTTGGGATGTCGACGGCGACGGCGCCTGGTCTGGCTATGTGCCCGACACCTGGTTCAATTTCGACGCCGATGGGTTCGACCACGCAGCAGATGGCAGCCTCACCGGCTGGCGTGCCTTTGCCTATCAGCCGCTGCCCGGCACCTTCTGGCCGACCAACGGCTCGACCGACGATGTGCTGATCCGCCTGCCCGAAGCCTACCGCCAGGATGCGGATGGCAATCCGAACACCGCGATCTACAAGCTCAATCTCGCCATCTCCGAAGCATTGATCAAGCGCGCCGATATCACCATCGATGCAACCGATGAAGCGCCACTCGGCGTCGATCTCGATCGCGACGGCACGCTCGGCACCGCCACACGCATCGCCTTCGCCTTCGCCCCGCTCAAGGGCGTCACCATGCACTGGGTCGGCAAGGCCGCTGCGCTCAGCGAAGACGACGCGCCGCTCGCCGCCGGTCTCTACCCCCTTGGCACAGAGTTCCTTCACACCGTGCGCTATCTCGACGTCACCGATCAGGGCATCGCCCTGGCGGCGCGGATGAAGGAAGTGCGCTACATGAAGAAGACGCAGTGGCAGACTTATTTCGACCGTATGGACGGCGCTCTGACCGAGGCCAAGGAAACTAGCGACTTTCCCGACCGTCTCGCCAGCTTTGTCGGCAATGCCGAGATCGGCGTCCCCAACGGCACCGGCTGGCGGCTGCAGGCCTTTATCGAGGATGCTTCCGGCGACCTACGCCCGCAGAGTTTCGAGGAAACGGTTTTCTGCGTCGGCTGCCATGGTGGCGTCGGCACCAATGACGACGACACCTTCGCCTTCCCGCGCAAGCTCGATGTCGCCACCTCCTTCCAGCAGGGTTGGTATCACTGGTCGCAAAAGGGCCTTGCCGGCACGCCCGATCTCGCCCGCGCCGACGGCAACACCGACTACGCCCATTATCTCGAAACCAACTCGGCCGGCGACGAGTTCCGCGCCAATGCCGAGGTCATCAATGCCTGGCTCTCCGACGGCACGCTCAGCAAGGCGAACGCCGACGACATTGCATCGGACATTTCCGGGCTCATCCTGCCCTCGCCGCAACGCGCCCTGGCACTCAATACTGCCTATCGGATGATCGTCCGCGAACAGAGCTTCACCAAGGGCCGCGACGCGTCCTTCGCTCCCCTCGACGAAACGGTCTGGCGCACGGTCGAACAGGACCAGCCGACCGGCATCACCGAGATCGCCATGCCTTGGTACGGGCACGAGGTGCGCTAGAGCTGGTCACATCCCTTTACTTCCCTCCCCTTGATGGGGAGGGGTGGACCGGCAACAGCCGGGTCGGGTGGGATGGAGGCACTGACGACTACAGTAGTCCAGCCTTGCCGAGATCGCGCATCAGATGGCTGGTGCCATAGGTCCAAGGCGGGCACTCGGTCGACAGGTGCACCGTGTTGGACAGCGTGCCAAGGCTCGGGGTCGAGATCGAAACGACATCGCCAAGCTCGTGGTGGAACCCATGCCCTTCGGCACCGCGATCCTTGGTCGGCGCGAACATGGTGCCGAGATAAAGCACCATACCGTCCGGGTACTGGTGATGGCTGCCAAGCGCCGCCGCGACCAGTGCTTCGGGCGAGCGCGAGATCTCGGACATCGACGATGTGCCGTGCAGCTCGAACCCGTCGCGACCATCGACGACAAGGCTGATTTCAGCCTGTTCCACCGTCTCGATGGTGAAGTCCTTGTCGAACAGCCTGATGAACGGACCAAGAGAGGCCGAGGCATTGTTGTCCTTGGCCTTGCCGAGCAGCAGCGCCGAACGGCCTTCGAAATCGCGCAGGTTGACGTCATTGCCGAGCGTCGCCCCGACAATACTTCCGTCCGAGGCGACGACAACGGCGATCTCGGGTTCGGGATTGTTCCAGTGCGATTGCGGGTGCAACCCGATGTCGGCGCCATAGCCGACGCTGGCCATGGGCTGGCATTTGGTGAAGACCTCGGCGTCCGGCCCGATGCCGACCTCGAGATATTGCGACCACAAGCCGCGCGCGATCAGCGCCTTCTTGACGTCCATCGCCGCGTCCGACCCCGGCACGAGATGGTGCAGTTCGGCGCCGATCACCGAAATGATCTCCGCTCTCAGCTCCTCGGCCTTGTCGCTGTCGCCGCGTGCCTGTTCCTCGATCACGCGCTCCAGCAGCGAGACGACAAACGTCACCCCCGCTGCCTTGATCGCCTGCAGGTCGACCGGGGATAGCAGGTAGGGCTTCGCCGCGTCCTGCGCCGTCGGCCAGGAATTGTCGATGAAGAGCTGACGCGAGCCGATCAGCTCGCCAGGCGCCGCGGCCACATAGCCGGCCGGATCGGGCATTTCGCAAATATCGCGAACCGTCGGCGCCGTGTGCGAGGTGATGTCGTACACCCCGTCCTCTCGCACCGTTATCACGCGCGGATAGGCATGATCGGGCAAACTGGCACGACCGAGAAAAGTGCCTTTTTCAGGCAGGATGGGGTTTTGCGTCATGGAATTTCCCCTCCCGGGAGACACCGAATGGCTCAGGTGAATCTGCCTAGCGGGCTTTTTCGGAGGTGGCAAGGCGCATGCGCTTACCTGCCGTACACCCCAAGCTGCCGGCGCGCCTCAATAAGAACGAATTGCCGATATTGGGTCGGGCAAACTCATCATACGGAGCTCGCAGCCATGAAGACCGTTCTGTCCGGCATTTGCTTTGCCGCCCTCGTCCTCGCCTCCCCCGCCGCTTTAGCCGATTCCAACATCTCCACCCTGTCGCTGCAGGGCACGGGCAGCGTCAGCGCCGAACCGGACATGGCCAGCATCACCACCGGCGTCGTCACCAATGCCGATACCGCCCGCGATGCACTGACCGCCAACACCAAGGCGATGTCGGCCCTGCTTGACCTCGTCAAGGCGACCGGGGTTGCCAGTAAGGACATGCAGACCTCAGGGTTCTCGGTGCAGCCGCAATATCAATATGCCGAAAAGCCCGACGCCAATGGCTACCGCCAGCCGCCGCGCATCGCCGGCTACGAAGTGCGCAACGCCTTGACCGTCCGGTTGAGGGACCTCGACAATCTCGGCGCCGTGCTCGACCAGATGGTCAGCGCCGGTTCCAACACCATCGACGGCATCAATTTCGCCGTATCCGACAGCTCGGCGCTGCTCGACGAGGCCCGCCGCGCCGCCATGAAGGATGCGATGCACAAGGCCGAGCTTTATGCCGACACCGCCGGCGTCTGCCTTGATGGCATCACCTCGATCGCCGAGAACGGTGGCTATGCGCCCCAGCCCAAGCTGATGCGCGCGATGGTTGCCGAAGACGCCATGTCGTCGCCCGTCCCCGTCGCCAGCGGCGAAGTCGGTTACGACATGACCGTCTCGGTCAACTGGGAAATCAGCCAGGGGCCGTGCGACTAGAGCAGGTCATATCCAGGCGAAACCGCCTGCAGAAACGACAGTGATGCGCCATTGCCAACCGCGTCATTCCCGCGAAAGCGGGAATCCAGTGCGAGGCGTCTGCCGAGCGTTTGACTCCTTTCACGCGCAAGACTGCGCGTGGCTGGATTCCCGTTTACACGGGAATGACGAAGTGGTTGGGCACGGCGATCATGGCATGACAGGCTCTAGTTAAGCCGCCTGCCGGTCTGCGGATCGAAGACATGAAGAACATGCTCTTCGACGTGGACCGACAGCGTTTCGCCCAAGGGGAATTCCCCCGGAACGGATGCAACCATCTTTTGTCCGGACACTGTGCCGTGCACCAGCCGGTGAGCCCCCAGTTCCTCGACATAGGCGACGGCAATCTCGATGGTATTGGCGTCGCCCGTCTCGGCGGGCACCAGATCTTCGGGGCGGATGCCGACGGTGATTTCGGCGCCGGTTGCAACCGTCTCCGACAGGGGCAGTTCCGTGCTCCCGATCATCGCCGTCCCATTGCCGCGCTGGGCGCTCAACAGGTTCATTGCCGGTGAGCCGATGAAACCGGCAACGAAGATCGAGGCCGGCTTGCGATAGACCTCGATCGGCGTGCCGATCTGATCGATCTCACCATCGTTGAGCACGACCAGCCGGTCCGCCAGCGTCATCGCCTCGAGCTGGTCATGGGTGACGTAGAGTGCCGTCGTGCCGAGCCGGTGATGCAGCAGCTTGATCTCGCCGCGCATCTGCACGCGCAGCTTGGCATCGAGATTGGAAAGCGGCTCGTCGAACAGGAACACCGCCGGTTCGCGAACGATGGCCCGGCCCATGGCGACGCGCTGGCGCTGCCCGCCACTGAGGGCGCGTGGCTTGCGATCGAGAAAGGGCTCGATTTCCAGCGATTTTGCCACCGTGGCGACGCGCGTGGCGATCTGGTCCTTGGGCATGCCGAGGTTTTTGAGACCATAGGCGAGGTTCTGATAAACGCTCATATGCGGGTAAAGCGCATAGTTCTGGAACACCATGGCGATGTCGCGCTGCATGGGTTCGAGATTGTTGACGATCCTGTCGCCGATCAGCACCTCGCCTTCCGAAATGCGTTCGAGCCCGGCGACCATGCGCAGAAGCGTCGATTTTCCGCACCCGGACGGGCCGACCAGCACGATGAACTCGCCATCGGCAATGGTCAGGTCGACGCCTTTCACGGCCTCGACGCCGCCGGGATAGATCTTGCGGACCTTTTTGAGGTCAATGCCCGCCATTTGTTATTTCTCCGTTTCGACCAAGCCCTTGACGAAGAGCTTTTGCATGGCGATCACCACGACAACCGGCGGCAGCATGGCCAGCACGACCGTGGCCATGACGCCGTTCCACTGCGGCACGGCGTCGGCGACGTCGGCCATGCGCTTAATGCCCATGACGACGGTGTAATATTGCGGATCGGTGGTGATCAGGAGCGGCCAGAGGTACTGGTTCCACCCGAATATGAACAGGATGACGAACAGCGCCGCGATGTTCGTCCGACTGAGCGGCAGCAGGATGTCGCGGAAGAACATCATCGGTGTGGCGCCGTCGACGCGCGAGGCTTCGGTCAGCTCGTCCGGAATGGTCAGGAAGAACTGCCGGAACAGGAAGGTCGCCGTCGCCGAAGCGATGAGGGGAATGGCGAGGCCGGCATAGGAATTGAGAAGGTGCAGATCGGCGACGACCTTGAAGGTCGGCATGATCCTCACTTCGACCGGCAGCATCAACGTAATGAAGATCGCCCAGAAGACCAGATTTCTGCCGGGGAAGCGGAAATAGACGATGGCGAAGGCGGAAAGGATCGAGATGATGATCTTTCCGACCGCGATCATCAGCGCCATGATCAGCGAGTTGAGCATCATGCGCCACAGCGGCGGCGCGCCCGAAGTGGAAACGCCGGTGGTCAACATGTCCCAATAGTTGTCAAACGCATGCGGTCCGGGCAGAAGCGGCATGACGCCGGACATGAAATCATTGGGGCCATGGGTCGAAGCTATGATGGCCAGATAGACCGGGAAGGCGACGACAAGGACGCCGATCATCAGGATGAGGTGAGAAAACAGGTTGAGCCAGGGGCGACTTTCGACCATCTCGTGGCTTCCTAGTATTCGACGTGCCGCTCGACCCAGCGGAACTGGACGACGGTCAGCGCAATGACGATGATCATGAGAACAACGGACTGGGCCGCGGACGGGCCGATCTTCAAGCCGATAAAGCCGTCCTGGAACACCTTGTAGACAAGGGTGTTGGTCGCCTGCGACGGGCCACCCTGGGTGGTCGAATGGATGACGGCGAAGGTGTCGAACATGGCGTAGACGATGTTGACCACGGCGAGGAAAAAGGTCGTTGGCGACAGAAGCGGCAGCGTGATTGTGAAGAAGCGCTTCATCGGCCCGGCATTGTCGATGGCCGCGGCCTCGTTGAGCGAGGACGGAATGGATTGCAGCCCTGCCAGAAAGAACAGGAAATTGTAGGAAATCTGCTTCCAGCTGGCGGCGACGACAACCAGGATCATCGCGTCGGTGGGGTTGAGAGAGTGGTCCCAGTCATAGCCAAGCCCCCGCATGATATAGCTCATGATGCCGATGGTGGGGTTGAACATGAACCACCACATGACGCCGGCCACGGCCGGAGCGACGGCGTAAGGCCAGACGAGCATGGTCGTATAGGCCTGGGCGCTCTTGACCATGCGGTCGGCGGCGACGGCAAACACGAGAGCGGAGCCGATGGAGACGACGGTGACCGAAATCGCGAAAACGGCGGTGACCTGCAGCGAATGCAGATACATCGGGTCGGCGAACAGCTTCTGGTAATTGGCGAACCAGACGAAGGTCGATTTCAGCCCGAATGGATCTTCGCGCATGAAGCTCTGCTGCACGGCCTGTCCGGCCGGCCAGAGGAAAAAGATCACGGTGATGGCGACCTGCGGCAGAACCAGCAGATAGGGCAGCACCGGGCTGCCGAACACCGTGCGTTTGGTTTGCATTGGAGCGATACCTGATGGGAGATTGAAAAGGCCCGCAAACGGGATGCGGGCCTTTCCGGGGAGGAGTGCTTACTGATTGGCTGCCTGGAAATCGCGGATCAGATCGTTGCCGCGGACAACCAGGGTGTCGAGCGCTTCCTGGGAGGTCTTGGAACCGTTGAGCAGGTTCTGGAACTCTTCGTCGATGACGTCGCGGACCTGGACGTAATTGCCGAAACGCAGGCCCTTCGAGTTCGGGGTCGGGGCGTTGAGGGTGATCTGCTTGATCGCCACGTCCGAACCCGGATTGGCTGCGTAATAGCCCTGGGACTGGCCAAGCTCATAGGCCGCCTTGGTGATCGGCAGGTAGCCGGAGAACTGGTGCCAGTCGGCCTGGACCTCGGCGGACGAGAGATAGTGGAAGAAGTCCGCCACGCCCTTGTACTCTTCAGCCGGCTTGCCTTGCAGCACCCAGAGGGTGGCGCCGCCGATGATCGAGTTCTGCGGCGCACCATCGACATCGGCGTAATAGGGCAGCATGCCGTAGCCGACTTCGAAGTCCTTGGCGTTGGCGATGACGCCGGCGCGCGAGGCAGACGAGTTCATGTACATGGCGCATTCCTGCGCATAGAACTTGGGCGGAGCGTCGGCGCCGCCAGCAGGTCCGCCGTAAGAGAAGACACCGGCATCCTGCCACTTCTTCAGGTTGTCCCAATGCCGGGCCTGAACCGGACCGTTGACGGTCAGTTCGGCGCCGAGACCGCCGAAGCCGTTTTCGAGCGTGCCGATCGGCAGGTTGTGCCAGGCAGAGAAATTCTCGAGCTGGATCCACGAGATCCAGCCCGTGGTGAAGCCGCACTTGGCAGCGCCCGATTCCATGATCTTGTCGGAGAAGGCTTCAACGTCTTCCCAGGTCTTGGGCGCCATTTCCGGGTCAAGACCGGCCTTCTCGAACACGTCCTTGTTGTAATAAAGGATCGGGGTCGAGGAGTTGAACGGCATCGACAGCATGTGGCCTTCGGTGTCGGTGTAATAGCCGACAACAGCCGGCAGGAAGGCCGACGGGTCGAATTCGGTCTTGGTGTCGGCCATCAGCTGGTAGACCGGGTAGATGGCGCCCTTGGCAGCCATCATGGTGCCGGTGCCGACTTCGTACACCTGAACGATATCGGGCTGCTCGCCAGCGCGGAAAGCGGCGATGGCAGCGGTCATGGTCTCGGCATAGGAGCCCTTGTAGACGGGCGTGACATGATAAGCGCTCTGGCTGGCGTTGTAGCCGGCAACGATCTCCTCGAGCTTGGCGCCGAGTTCGCCACCCATGGCGTGCCACCAGGTGACTTCTGTGGCGGCGAAAGCCGAGGTGACGGAGGCGGTGAGCATCAGGCCTGCCGCGAGAATGCGATTGAACATGGTGAGGGTGTCCCTGTCGTGTTGTATGGCGTGGGACACCTATTCCCGGGTCATTTCACATTCTTGTCGGTTTGGATTCAGTTTTGTGACGGTGGAAAACCCCCGGGCACAAACCGGCGCGCGGGCATGGCGAAACATGACAGCGGTGTGAACGAGATCCATCGTCATAATGTCATCAATTGCGGAACGTGCGACGGCAACTGCCGCCTTCAGCTCAATGCCTGCACAAGCATCCTGCCGCCGACAAAGATCAGGTATAGGGCGAAGACGCGCTTCAGCCAGACCTGATCGAGCCTGTGGGCCAGAGTCGCGCCGAGCGGGGCGCAAAGCGCAGCAGTGGCACCAATCAGCACCAGCGCCGGCAGGTTGACGAAGCCGAACGAGAGCGGCGGCCGGCCGACCTCCTCCCAGCCGGAAATGACGAAGCCGAGCGTGCCCGGCACGGCGATCATCACCCCGATCGCTGCGCCAGTGCCAACGGCCTTGTGCATCTGATGTCCGAAAGCGGCCAGGGTCGGCACACTGAGCGCGCCGCCGCCAACCCCCATCAGCGCCGAGATGTAACCGACAATCACCGCGGCGATACGGTGGGTGAGCCTGGAGCCGCTGAGATGGCCCATCAGCATGCGCTGGATGGGCAGAATGATGTTGAGCGCCACGAACAGGGCAACGGCACCGAAAATGACGCGCAAGACGTCTCCCGAATAGAGGCCGGCCATCAACCCGCCGGCAAGCGCAGCCGCCATGATCGGAATGGACCAGAGCCGGACCACGTCCATCATCACGGCGCCTCTCATGTAATGGGCGCGGGCGCTCGACAGGCCGGTGGCGATGATGATCGCCAGTGACGTACCGACGGCGACATGCTGATAGATTTCGGCGTCATAGCCCAGCGCCTCGAAGGCGAAGGCCATGGCCGGCACCATGACGATACCGCCGCCGACCCCGAGCAGGCCCGCTGTCAGTCCGGCAAGCGCACCCGCAGCGAGAAAACCGAGGATCAGCGGCAGATAGTCGACAAGGCTCACTGCGCATCCTCTTTCTCGGCAATGGCCTGTTCGATCATCAGGATGACGGTGGCGCGCCGATCCGCCGGCGCCTTGCAGGCGACCTCATTCACATTGCCGTTTTCGAGTGCGGTGAAATCGGCGCCGGCATAGAGCAGCAATTGCACCATCTCGACGTCGCACCAGCCGACGGCGTTCTCCAGCGGCGTGCGGCCTGAGGCACTGGTAGCGTTGATCTTTGCCCCGGCCTCGATCAGGCGGGCCATGACTTCGGTGCCACCCTGCGGACCGGCGGCGAGATAGATCAGCGGCTTGCCTTCGCGGTCGGTCAGGTTGACGTCACCGCCATTGGCGATGAAGGCGTCGAGGGCTGCGACATCATTGTTGCGCACCGAGGAGACGATGGGGTCGTTGGGTACGGCGCGCGGCAGGCAGGCGGAGAGCGAAAGCGCCAGGATCACCGCCACCGTCCGAACAAGGCCCCTCCGCATGGCTCACTCCCCCTGCAGATGAAGGATCAACCGCCGCATATGCGGGATGCGCCGGTGTTCGAACAGATAAAGGCCCTGCCAGGTGCCGAGCAGCGGGCGTCCGTCGCCGACCGGCACATTGAGCGCGGTCTGGGTCAGCGCCGCCCGGATGTGGGCCGGCATGTCGTCCGGCCCTTCGGTGGTGTGGGTGATCCAGTCCATGCCTTCGGGCACCAGCCGCCTAAAGAACGTCTCGAGATCGGTTTGCACGTCCGGATCGGCATTTTCCTGGATGATGAGCGAACACGATGTGTGACGGCAGAACACCGTCAACAGCCCTGTCCTGATGCCGGCGCCACCGACGAAGGCGCCGGCAGCGCGGGTGAACTCGTAAAGTCCGGCCCCGCGCGTTGCCACCTCGATCTGGGACTGAGCGACGCCGCTCATGGCTTGGGCGCACCTTTGAGGGCGCGTTCAACAAACGCGGCGCAGCTCTTCATCGCCGCGTCGACTTCGGGGATTTCGTCCGGGCCGGACTGGAAGACGTGCCAGAGGTCGGGGGCGATCTCGATGCGGACCGGCGAGCCGGCGCGGGCGGCATGCTCGGTGAAGATGGTGGAATCGGACAGCATGATCTCGCCACCACCCGCCTGCACCAGTGTCGGCGGCAGTCCGGAGAGATCGGCATTGATCGGGGACACACGCGGATCGTTGGCCGGCAGCGTGCCGCGATACTCGTGACCGGCCGAGATCAGCCCGTCGCGCGACATGTTCGGGTCGGTTTCGAGGTTGTTCATATAGCTCGGCCCGAGGCATTCGAGATCGGTCCAGGGCGACATGGCGATGGTCCCGGCCGGCTGGGCCAGCTTGCGCTCTTTCAGCGCCAGCATCAGCGCGATGGCAAGGCCGCCGCCGGCACTGTCGCCGACGACCACGATCTGAGAGGCCTGAACGCCGTCCGCCTGCATGCCGGCAAAAGCCGCCAGTGCATCTTCGAGCGCCGCCGGATAGGGATGTTCAGGCGCGAGTCGGTAGTCGGGCAGACAGACGCGCAGCCCAAAGCGCTGCGACAGCCGTGCGGCGAAGCCGCGATGAGTGATGATCGATCCGGCGCGATAGCCGCCACCGTGAAGCAGCAGCACGGCCCCGGCATCGGCAACCGGTCCGCAGGTGACCCATTCCGCCGGCACACCGCCCATGTCCGCCGTGGCCAGCTTGGTGCCCTCGGGCAGCGACGTGGCAGCGGCCTCCTGCTCCCATTCGGCCCGTTCAACCGCCAGCGGCCGCTCCGGCTTCTTGTTTGCCCTCAACTCAGCCATGAAGGCATGTGCCGCCGCACTGGCCATTTATATCTCCCGAACATGAGTGTTTGTCGGGCGCATGATCTCGGAAAGCCCGGTTCCGCGCAAGCCGTCATGCCGTCGCCATGGCAGGTTTCAGGCGTACGCGGCACAATGCGCGACTTGGCGCCGCAAGACCGGCCGCGCGGCTTGACGCGCGTCCGAGCCGCTCACACCATCGCGGGAAAGACGGCGCGGCGGTGCCGTCTGGTTTTGGTTATCGAGAGGGCTCGCATGTCTCAAGAAAATGTCTGGCGTCTGCGTAAGCTTTCGTCCAACCACATCACCTGGGTGCAACCACTGGTGCTGACCGGCATCATGACACTGGTCGTGTCTGGCATTTCGACCTTCAGGGCGCTGGGCTTGGCCGATGGGGTGTTCGGTGGCTGGATGGCCGCCTGGATCCTCAGCTGGATCGTCGCCTTTCCGACCATGCTGGTTTCGCTGCCGCTGGTCCGGCGCATCGTCGGCGCGTTGGTCGAACTGCCGCGGGCGAAATAGAGCATTTTCAGCAAAAGTGGGAATCGGTTTTGCGGCTGAGCCTGTCGAAGCCTCGAAAATGCGACAAAACGATCTAGGCAGCACGAAACACGCCCCGGGGCACCCTGCCCCGTTGCGCCTATTGGCAAAAGCTTGTGCAAGGATCCGGCGTCAGGAGAACAGCCGGTCGCCCTGTTCGTCGATGATCTGGCGGGCCTTGGCGAGGGCGGATTCGGCCGCCTGATCGGCGCTCGACAGCCGGTCGGCGCGGATGAACTGGTGAACCTTGGTCTCGCCGCCGATCTCCTTTTCGATCTCGCCGCAAAGCTGGAACTCGCTGCCGGCCTTCATCTCGATGGCGCGGATGGCGTAGTCCTTGTACTCCCCGGAATCGAGCACGCGCGGCGCCCCCGGCTCGCCGCCATTGCCGCCGCCGAAAAGCTTCTTGAGAAAGGACATCGAAGTCTCCTGAAGTCTGATTTGCCGGCAGTTTAGGGTCCCCGGCGCGCGGATGCAATTCGCCGTTCCGTGCTTTACCCCGCCATGGCTCTATCCGGCGAATATGCCGTCGACCAGCAGCGTTACCAGCGTCTCGATCTGGTCATTGGTGCGCGCCAGTGTTTCCGGGCGCGCCTGCCCGACATAACTCAGCGTGACAATGCCATGGACGGCGGACCACAGCGCCCAGGCCGTTGCCTGACGCCTGCGTTCATCCTGCATGCCCGGCGCGTCGTGCAGCAGTGTGCCGAGCAGCTCGATCAGTGAGGATTGTCGATCGAGATACCAGTCGGCGGCATCTCCGACAGGACGTGCCCGGTTGAAGGCGAGAAGACCGGCCCAGCTCTTTTCGTTGTCGGTGACGAACTCAATATAGAGCGCGGCCAGCGCCAGCAGCGCGTGGCGCAATCGGTTCCGGGGACTGTCCGTCACCTCGCCGCGCGCCAGCTTGGCGGCAAAGTCGGCGCCGATCCCGGCCTTGCGCGCCTCACCGAGCGCGGCGAGCTTTTCGAACAGCTGGCCGCAGGCATGTTCGATGACACCGTCGACATTGCCGAAAAGGTTGTAGATGGAACCGACCGAAACGCCGGTCATTTCGGCAAGCTTGCGCGCCTTGACCGCTTCGACGCCGTCCGCGGCCATCAGGTCGAGCGCCGCCGCGACCAGCTTCTCCCTGACTTCGGAATGTGCGAGCGTCACGTCCGTCTCCCCGGCCCCACACGCATCGGCGTGCAGCATCCTTCAGCGTTCGGCAAATGCGATGGCCAAGCCTTGGTCCGTTTTCGCCTGCCTGTCAAAGAAAAGATGAACCTTGTTCATTATTTTCTTGAACGTCGTTCAAATCCGACTATGCTGCATTTGTGAACGACGTTCAATTTCGCTCGAGGAGCGCTCTCATGACCAATCCCCTGACCGGCAAACCGCCCGCGCGCATCACGCTCGACCTGCCGCGCCTTGTCGCCGACGGGCAATTGACTCCCGAAGAAGCCGACCGGCTGATCGGCCTCGCCGTGCCCAACCGTACGCAGCACGTCATCGCCAATATCCTTTTGATCTTCGGCGCCTTGATGAGCGTTGCCGGCATTCTCGCCCTCGAACCGCCGCTCGAGGTCGGACTGTTTCTGGCGCTCGCAGGGCTCGGCGCCGGCGGTATGCTGGTGTTCCGGGCGCGCGACGAATGGGGCCTACTCGGCCAGACTCTGGTGCTGATGGGGGTGCTGGGTCTTTCCGGCTGGGCAGCGCTGCGTTTCGAGGATCTTGGCGGCGTCTGGCCGGTCCTCACCGCGCCGCTCATCGCCGCGCTAACGCTCACCACCGCCGTCGTCTTCCGCAACGGGGTGCTTGCAGCGCTGGCGCCGGTGGCGCTCGCCAACCTCATCGGCACCGGCACCGCCTATTGGCACGCGTCCTATGCCCTGTTCGTTCAGGAAGCGACGATCTCGATCGTCATTTTCGGTTCGCTTGCGGCAGGTTTGTTCGTCCTGCGCCATCGCCTGCCCGACGCCTATCAGTTGACGGCGCTGATCATGGCGCGGGTCAGTTTCTTTCTCACCAATTTCGCATTCTGGATCGGCTCACTGTGGGGCGATCATGTCGGCGAGATCTGGGCCGAGGCGTCCGAAACGGATTACGAGGCCCTGACCGCCTGGCGCCAGCACGCCCTGTTCATCCCCGAGACCGTCTTCTCGATCGCCTGGCTGGTTTTCCTCGCCGTGTGCATCGTGGTCGGCCTCAGGACGCAGCGCCGTTTCATCGCCAACACGGCGATCGTCTTCCTGGCCATCCACTTCTACACGCAGATGTACGAAACCCTGCTCGACGCCCCGGGTTCGCTGGTGCTGATCGGATTGAGCCTTGTCGGTTTCGGGTTTGGCCTCGCCCGTTTCGACCGCTGGCAGCGCCTCAGACTGGCGGCCTGACAATCTTCCCGCCGGCGGTCGCGTACCGCCGGTTCACACCGCTGGCGTCACGCTGTCCCAACGTTCGAACAGCGGACCGGCCGATTGCTCCGGGCAACTGAGATGCAACTGGGCATAGTACCATCCGTCAGCCTCGCGGCCTTCGGGGTCGATGCCGCGCTCGGCCAGATTGTCGAGCACATGGGCGCGTTCGGCATCGTCGGCAAAGCGGCGCTGGCGCACCGGCAGCCCGATCTGGCGGGTAACATAACCGCGCTCGGCCAGACTCTCCGCCGCGGCGTCATAGTCGAACATCCTCAAGACGAAATGGGCCATCCACGGCTTGCTGCCATTGGCGGCATCGAGCAGATGATCGAGCGTTCTCTCTGAAATATAACCATAACACCCGGTCGAGATGATGAGATCGGCGCCGTCGAGCAATCTCGATTGTCGCGCATTCGGCGCGGATCTCTCGAAATCGGCGGCAATGCCATCATCGAGAATGCCGGCTTCGACCGCATAATCGATGGCATTGCGGGATGCATCGACGCCGACAATGACGGTCTGGTTGTCCGGCTCGGCATAGAATTCACGATCGGTGGCAATCAGGTCTTCGCGCTCCAGCCCCTGCTCGACGGCCTCGCGATAATGGCTGGCAAGCCCGGTCATCGACTGCTCATGCTTGATCAGCGCGGCATTGACGCCATAGGAGCACCCGACATCGATGATTTTCACTTCATCTTCGTCATGCTCGGCGCGGCGGGCAGCGATCACCTGCTCGAACAGTGGCTGGGCGCGTTCGGGAATGCAGTAGTCCAGTCTCGACAGTTCCGTATAATATTGAATTGGTGTTGGCTGATTATAGACATCATCCAATACAATCTTGCCGGTTTCGTCATAGTCGAACGCGCTCACAATTCGTCTCCTCCGAACCATAAATATCAGCAGGCGAGAAACCAGCACGAATTCGTGTCTGTTTCGCGGCAAGCCAACGATTTTCTGGGCATGAGCATCATAGCCGCTTTGATGACTTTATATAACCCCGATATCCGGCTTTATTTATGGCGATCTATGAGACCAGGGTGCGTCGCATGCCGGCGACCCTCGCCGGACCGCCGCATACCGCCGTGGGCCTATTCCTCTTTTGTCGTAGATTTGCGCGGACGTCTGGGGGGCGATTTGGCCTCCACCGCTTCGGGCCTTTCGAGCACGACGCGCAATGGATTTTTGACATCGAGATCGCGCTGCGGGAAGGGAATGGAGATGCCATTCTGCTTGAGCGCATACCACAGGGCGATCATCACCTCGGAGCGGATATTGACCACGCCAGCGCTCGGGTCCGAGACCCAGAACCTCAGCAGATAATCGACAGAGGAGTCGCCAAAGCTGGTGAGATGACAGACCGGAGCGGGCACGGCGAGCACGCGCTTGGGTTCTTTCGCCGCTTCGATCGCCAGCTTGCGGACCGTCAGCGGATCGGCGTCGTAGGACACCCCGAAGCTCACTTCGAGCCGCACGCGGGTATTGGTGTAAGACCAGTTCACCACCTGACTGGTGATGAGGTCCTCGTTCGGGATCAGGTATTCCCGTCCGTCACGCGTCACCACCGAAACGAAGCGCGCGCCGAGCTTGGCGATCCAGCCAAAGGTGTTGCCGACCTCGATCACATCGCCCGGCTTCACTGACCGGTCCAGCAGCAGGATCACGCCGCTGACCAGGTTCGACACCACCTTTTGCAGACCGAAGCCGAGGCCAAGGCCGATGGCGCCGGAAAAAACGGTGAGCGTGGTCAAATCGAGACCGAGCGTTTGCAGGCCAAGCATGATGGCCAGGGTGAACAGACCGATCCGTACCAGTTTGCCGGTCAGCACCTTTATCGAGGGCGACAGGTCCTCGAGCTTCTGGACCCGCTTCTCGGTGAAGCTCGAAACAATCTGGGCAAAGGTCAAAAGGGCAGCCAACACCAACGCCGATTTGACGATGGTCAGAAGCGACAACCGGAAATCGCCGGCCGAAATGGCAGCCGTATCGAGGATGGCGGTGACGAAATCGATCAGACCGAGGATCTGGAGCGCCGCGAGAACGACGACCGTCGCCGTCAGCGCCCGCGCCGCCAGCCGGTTCTTGACCAGCCGGCTGATCAGGGAAATGGCAAGCCACACACTGGCGATGGCGGCCACCATGCCGATCAGATACGAGCGGCTCGGCCAGGTCGTGGCGCGCATGACCAGCAGCGCCAGCCAGCTCGCGGCGACAAAGAACACCAGCCGCAAACGCCTCAAGAGGATGGCGAAGACACGCAGCCTCTGGCGGGTGGTTTCGAGATTGCGCACCCATGTTTCGAATGGCGGCTCGGTACGCTTGGCGGCCAGATGGGACGCGCCGAACAGAACAAGCAGCAGCGCGATCTGAATCTGCCCCCAGGGCTGTAGGATGAGTTCGAGCAGGCCGTTCTGCACGAACGTGGCAAGATCGACGATCTGGGCCCAGAACTCGGGCCACCCCACGTTCAGCGCAGTATCGCTCATCATTTATCTCCGGTTTACAGTCAGGATGTGACCGTGAATGCTGACCGTTGTTTGCACAATAGGCAAATCCTTGAGAACGAAGAGCGTTCCATTCCAGGGAAATTCACCGGAACCAACTGGCGGCACTGAGCAGGCCATGCCGGACCGCCCGCCAAGCGCATTCGGAACACAGGCAGAGCGAGCAGAATGGGTATCAGGAACTATCTGATCGAAGGTGTGTCGGGCTCGGGCAAGACCACGGTGGCCGAAGAACTCGAGCGACGCGGCTATCATGTCGTCCACGGCGACCGGGTACTGGCCTATCAGGGCGACCCCGAAAGCGGGGAGCCGCTGACGCCGTCACCCGAACCACAGTCGCCCGAATTCATCCAGCAACATCACATCTGGGACCTCGGCAAGCTCAGATCGCTCGTGGCCGACAAGCGGCACGCCGTCACCTTCTTTTGCGGCGGATCGCGCAACGTCCATCATTTCATCGATCTGTTCGACATCGTTTTCGTTCTCGATGTCGATCCCGACACCTTGAAGCGACGTCTCGATGCGCGCCCGGACGACGAGTTCGGCCACGCACCGGACGAACGCGCGCTGATCCTCAGACTTCACAGGACGAAGGAAGACATTCCAGGTAGTGGCGTCAGCATCGACGCCACCGCGCCGCTCGACCAAGTGGTGGACGCGATCCTGGCGAGATGCCAGTTGACCGACCAGAGCGGCGGATAGCCCCGTCGGCGGGCTCTATTTCTTGCCGGACCGCTTGATGGTCTTGATCTGCAGCGGCGGATTGCCGGATTTTTCGGCGATATCCTGGTCCTGGCGCGCCAGTTCGGCCTTGACCGCATCCTCGCCGCCATCGAGCCCTTCGAGAAGCGCTGCCGGCACGCGTCGGTTCGAGCGCTGGCTACCGTCTTCGTAGATCACGTCATAAAGCAGCATTTCGCTGCGGGTCGTCGGTTTCTTCGCCATCGGACTGCTTTCAAAAAAAGTGCCGCGCGGCCACCCTTTGGGCGGCACGCGCGGCTTATCTATCAAGGTGCCGCACCGTTGCGATGCGGCGCCGGACTTAGTTGTCGAGGAAGCTCCTGAGCTTCCGCGACCGGCTCGGGTGCTTGAGCTTTCTCAGCGCCTTGGCCTCGATCTGGCGGATACGTTCGCGGGTCACCGAGAACTGCTGACCGACCTCTTCAAGGGTGTGGTCGGTGTTCATGCCAATGCCGAAGCGCATGCGCAGCACGCGTTCTTCGCGCGGGGTCAGCGAGGCCAGAACGCGGGTCGTGGTCTCCCTGAGGTTGGACTGAATGGCAGCGTCGATCGGCTGGATGGCGTTCTGATCCGGGATAAAATCCCCGAGGTTGGAATCTTCCTCGTCGCCGATCGGCGTTTCGAGGGAGATCGGCTCCTTGGCGATCTTCAGAACCTTCCGGACCTTGTCGAGCGGCATCTGCAGCTTTTCGGAAAGCTCTTCCGGGGTCGGCTCGCGACCGATCTCGTGCAGCATCTGGCGTGAGGTGCGGACGATCTTGTTGATCGTTTCGATCATATGCACCGGAATACGGATGGTGCGGGCCTGATCGGCGATCGAACGGGTGATCGCCTGACGGATCCACCATGTCGCATAGGTCGAGAACTTGTAGCCGCGCCGATACTCGAACTTGTCGACCGCCTTCATCAAACCGATGTTGCCTTCCTGAATCAGGTCGAGGAACTGCAGACCGCGGTTGGTGTATTTCTTGGCGATGGAGATGACGAGGCGAAGGTTGGCTTCGACCATTTCCTTCTTGGCGATGGCCGCCTCGCGTTCGCCCTTTTGCACCTTGTGGACAATGCGGCGGTATTCGGAGATATCGAGGCCGGTTTCGGCAGCCAGCGTCTGGATCTCGCCGCGCAGGTCTTCAACGGTGTCGCGCTCGCGCCTGACCCATTCGGCCCAGCCCGGCTGTTCGAGCACGGCAACCTTGTCGGTCCATTCCGGATCGAGCTCGCCGCCGTAATAGACTTCCAGAAACTGCTCGCGCTTGACGCCATAGCTTTCGGCAAGGCGCAAAAGGCGCCCTTCGATGCGCACCAGACGCTTGTTGATGTCGTAGAGCTGTTCGACAAGACTCTCGATACGGCCGTTGTTGAGCGACAGCGACTTGACGTCGGTGATCACCTCGGCGCGCCAGCCGGCGACCAGCTTTTTCTCGTCCTGGTCGAGTTCCTTGGCCATCAGGGCATGAGCGTGATGCTTGTCCTGCATGGCGCGCATCTTGCCGTAGATCTCGGCGATGCGGTCGAAGGTCTCGACGACCTGCGGCTTGAGCTCGGCTTCCATGGCCGACAGCGACAGGTTGTTTTCGTATTCGTCGTCGTCATCGTCGTCGGGTTCGGGAACGCCGGACGAATCCTGGATCTCGTCATCGCTGGAGCGCGATTTCTGAGGCGAGTCCTCGGTCTTGGCCGGCGCTTCTTCGGCGGCCGGCGCCGGAGCGGCCTGCTTGGCGTCGGGGCCGGCATAGGTCGCTTCCAGATCGATGATGTCGCGGAGGAGAATTTCCCCCTCGTTGAGCTGGTCTCGCCAGATGATGATGGCCTGGAAGGTCAGAGGGCTTTCGCACAGCCCCTCGATCATCGTCTCGCGACCGGCCTCGATGCGCTTGGCGATGGCGATTTCGCCCTCGCGGGACAAGAGCTCAACAGAGCCCATTTCCCTCAAATACATGCGCACCGGATCGTCGGTACGGTCCGAGCCGGCCTTGGTGTTCGAGGTACTGGCAACGGCGGTGCCGGTGGTCGTGGCCACTTCGGTGCCGGTGTCTTCCTCGTCATTTCCCGAGGTGTCGGCTTCCTCGACCTCGTCCTCGTCGACGACATTGATGCCCATGTCCGAGAACATGGCCATGATGTCCTCGATCTGCTCGGAGGTGACTTCCTCGGAGGGCAGGACCGAGTTGATCTCTTCGTAAGTGACGTAGCCGCGCTTCTTGGCCGTCTTGATCAGCTTCTTGACGGCGGCATCGGAAAGGTCGAGCAATGGACCGTCCGGCGTCTCCGTCGTTTCGGTCTGCTGTTCGTTTTCGGTAGCTTCAGCTGCCTTAGTGGCCATCTGGGTCTCCGGCAATGGCCCGCGGAGAATGTGCGGGCAATCCCTTTATATGGCAATGGCGGTTAAGACTTTAAAGGGTCTTCGCCCACGATCCGGCACAAATTGCCATGCACAAAAGCGCGCTCGCGCCTAGCTCCCGCTAGAAGCTGCGCGTTGCACGCCCGGATAGTGAACCAAAACCTTCAATCAATGCCTCTGTGCCATCGATGCTGGTTATCTGGTTCCGAATATCTCTGAGCCGCTCGAGATTCTCCTCGCTGAGCTCTTCACCCAACGCCTGTTCGGCTGCTCTGAGCTCTCTATTTAGTTGAACTGACTTGTAATGCAAGGCCAGAGCGTGTTTCAGGCCGGTTTCGGCGTCCTGCTCGGCAATATCGGCGCCCGATTGCCAGACGCCCTGCCGCGACAGCAGCGCCGTCATGCGCGTCACCACCGCCTCATGCCCGGCAGCAACCAGCGCGGCGCGCATCTGCTTGCCGTCCTCGATCGTGCCGGCGGCGACAAGGTCGAGCACGGCGCCGAGCAGCTTGCGCGACAGCGGGGTTTCGAAATCGAGTTCGGCCAGGGTCTCGAGACGGCTTTCGCACAGCGCCGGATGATTGACCAGGCACATCAGGATCGCCGCCTCGCGCGGCGTCGCATCGGTTCCGCGCCCCGGCTTCATCAGTCGCGAATTCCTGAGGGTCTCGGAAACCATGAGCTTGGGCGAACCCTGCCCGCCCCTGATGCCACCGGAAAAACCGCCGCGGCGATTGCCGAACTTGTTGCCGGTGTAACCGCCCTGCCGACCGCCACCCTGGCGACCGTTCCATTGCGGCCGGAACAGCCCGTTCAGCTTTTCGTCGAAGTCCTGCATGTAGTGGCGCCGGACGGTGGCGTCGCGGATCGAATTGGCCCGCTCCCTCAGCCGCGCTTCGAGCGCCGCCCGGGCTTCCGGTGTCTGGAGCACCTGGCCGCGCGTTTCGAGCGCAAAGACGGTGTCGGACAGCGTCGCCGCGCCATCGAGCACCCGTTCGAAGGCCTGCCGCCCCTCGGCCTTGATAATGTCGTCCGGGTCCTGGCCCTCGGGTAGATGGGCGATGACGACGCTCTTGCCCGGCAAAAGTTCGGGCAGGATCAGCCCAACCGCCCGCTCCGCCGCCCGTTCACCGGCACTATCGCCGTCAAAACACAGCACCGGTATGTCGGTCATACGCCAGATGAGCTGCAGATGGTCCTCGGTCAGCGCGGTGCCGAGCGGGGCGACTGTGCCCTCAAAGCCGGCGGCAACGGAGGCAATCACATCGAGATAGCCTTCGACGACAATCACCTTTGCCCCGTCATGGGCAGCCTTGCGGGCGCCCTGGCCGTTGTAGAGCACGCTGCGCTTGTGAAAGAGCTCGGTCTCGGGCGAGTTGAGATATTTCGCCGGCACGTCCGGACTGAGCGCCCGTCCGCCAAAGGCGATGATGCGGCCGCGGAAGTCCGAGATCGGAAACATGACGCGATTGCGGAAACGGTCATAGGTGAGCGGATCGCCCTCACGCTCGGCGACAAGCCCGGTCGCCCGCATCTCATCGGCGCTGATGCCGTTGGCGGCAAGATGTTCCTTGAGGCCGTTGCGGCTGTCGGGGGCGAAGCCGATACGGAATCGTTGCTGCTGAGCCGGCGTCACGCCACGCTCATTGAGATAGCCGCGCGCCCGCGCGCCGATATTGTGGTCAAGCGCCGCTTCGAAATAGCGCGTCGCCAGTTCCATGATGTCATAAAGCGATCGCCGCGCCGCTTCGCGCTTTTCCTCGCGCTCGTCTCGCGCCGGCATCGGAATGCCGGCCATGTTGGCCAGCCGTTCGACCGCCTCGGGGAACGGCATGCCGGTCTTTTCGGTCAGAAAGCGGAAATGGTCGCCCGTCGCCCCACAGCCGAAGCAATGGTAGATGCCCTTGCGGTCATCAGCGTGAAAGCTCGGTGTCTTTTCGCCGTGGAACGGGCAGCAGGCCCACATATCGCCCCGGCCCGGCTGGCTTTTCTTCTTGTCCCAAACGACATGCTCGCCCACCACCTGCGTGATCGGCAGGCGTTGGCGGATCTGGTCGAGGAAGGCATCGGAAAAGCGCATGGGGTAGAAATAGGCGGTGCGTGGCGGACCGTCCACCGCCATCTTTCAGATGCTACGCCAATTCCGCCAGCAATTCCTGGAAGTCCGCTCGGTCACGTAGCGGGTCCATATCCGTATCGGATTCAAGGTGCTTTTTCGATGGCAGGCAACCAGCAGATTTACATTCCCGCAGTTCGGTCATGGAAATGTCTTCGCGTCCCGTGAGCGCGAGAACACACGCCAGATTGTAGCTCGGCTCTCCAGATTCCTTTTTTGATCTTCTGAATAGTTTTTCGGCTTCCGCGAATTTCGCCGCCCCCTCGGCGCCACTCAGCGTCTTGGCTTCGTAAAAAAGGGCATTTCCCCAATTGCAGAACGCATCGTGCATGTCGGGCTTGATCGACACCGCCTGCCCGTATTTCTCATAGGCTGCTGCGAACTTCGCCGCCGCCTCGGCACCGCTCAGCGTATTAGCCTGGTCAAAAAGGGCATTGCCCCAATTGTAGAACGCCTCGTGCTTGTCGGGCTTGATCGACACCGCCTGCCCGTATTTCTCATAGGCTTCCGCAAACTTCGCCGCCGTCTCGGCACCGCTCAGCGTATTAGCCTGGTCAAAAAGGGCATTGCCCCAATTGTAGAACGCCTCGTGCATGTCGGGCTTGATCGATAATGCCTGCCCGTATTTCTCATAGGCTTCCGCAAACTTCGCCGCCGCCTCGGCGCCGCTCAGCGTTATGGCCTCTTCCGAAAGGGCAAGACCCCAATTGCAGAACGCCTCGTGCAGGTCGGGCTTGATCGACACCGCCTGCCCGTATTTCTCATAGGCTGCCGCAAACCTCGCCGCCGCCTCGGCGCCACTCAGCGTCTTGGCCTCGTCCAAAAGCGCAGCGCCCCAGTTGTTGAACGCCTCGTGCATGTCGGGCTTGATCGACACGGCTTGCGCGTACTTGTCATAAGCCTCCGCGAATTTCGCTACTGCCTTGGCACCGGTTAGCGTTTTGGCCTCTTCCGAAAGCGAATTTCCTCTCTCGACAAAACTCCATGCCAGGGCGGATCTTGCTTCATCCGACAAGTCTCTCAGCGACTCCAGGGCAGCCATGAGCTGCACTTCCGAAATGTCCTTATTGAGAACCGACTTAAGCGCCTGTTCCTCGTTGTCGGGGTGCCCGTCCCATTCGTCGGCAAATTGGGTCAGCCGGGCAACTGTTCGCGACAATACGTCAAACTCTGCATCAGCCTTGGCGGGGTAAGGCTTGACGTCATCGAGTTCGCTGATGAGATGCCGGATCGGATTGTTAATGAGCGCGGGAGGCCAGGCTCCGAGCCCTTCCGCCAATTCGATCATTGTCCGGTCGAAGTCGCAATCGCCGACATACTCGGCATAAGGTTTTGCGAGCAAGGGATTGAGATGCGCTGGCGGATCTGACGAATACCCAAGCCAGATCAGCCTCGTGTGCGAGTTGAATTCATCGCATATGACATCAAACGCTCCGTCGGCTTCACCACTGTAGCCTATGACAATTGTCACGTAGTTCCGAACCGAATCCGCCAACAGTGGACGGAGCATTTCGCCATGTCTTTTTGTCTCTTCTTCAGTGTTGAGCAAGACAAGCCCATAGCTCTGGCCATGCAGATGAACGATTGCCGACTTGGCAATCCGAGCAATGTCGCGTGAAGGCGCAACGCCAAAATCGTAGACTGGCAACTGCAAACCGAGCAGCGCCGCGGCCCGCTCGAGCACCAGATCGAAGTTGAAGGTCAGAACTCTATCGACCAGCTTTTGCTGAAGGATCGCCGCGAGCGCGATCTGACCCCAATTGATACCCGAATTCTCAAGTATCGGCTCGATAAGCTCCTCACGCTCTTGCGGCGTGAGACGGGCCATGACCTTGCCGTAATTCTTTTTGTCAGCATCCTTTAGCCCATTGAGGCAATGTTGATACTTGTTGTTCCCGCAAATCTGATTGACCAGTTCGCCAGCGAGCGGAATACCAGCTGTTTTGGAAGCTCCGGCCCCGATGATAAAGGTAACGCCCTTAGCTTGGCGAATATGCCCTGCAACTTCTTCAAGCTTGTTCATTCCCGCGCCCAACACCTAAATATTGGCGAAGTCTAGCATCAGCGCCGCATCCAACAAGCCTTGGAACAAGACATCCACCGGCAACTCATCGAGAAATTGCTTAGGGTCTCCTTTTCGAGAGAGCCAGTTCTCGATGATTTGCTGTCCGGACCTCACCAAACAAATGGCACCAGCCGCTTCGTTTTCTTCCGATAGACATCGATATCCGTTCCAGAACGTTTGAAGGGAAACCATCATTGCCGGCCGATTCCTGCGCGCGCCCCACACCTGACACGACTCCAGGCTGAGGCAGCAGGTCGCAGATAGAGAGCTTTAGCACCTGACACAATCTTGCCATGGTGACTTAACCTAACCCCAACTGATTCGACTAAGCCCATGAGAATTCGTAGACTTTATCCTGCCATTCTGTTTATGGCACTCTCCACTCCTGCCTTTGCAGCTTCTCCCTCCCAAACGATTTATCTTGATTGCGTTGCTCACCCGGGTGACGCGAACGAGGTCAGCCTCACCCGAGCCAGTTACGTTTCTTTCGTTACGATAGCCGGCACCACGGACGATGCGCACAAGTACAAAGTAATAGTCGAAACCGACAAACCGATCGTGGTCAGTAAGGACGGCAGCGTAATCGCCACAGTCAACAGTGGCACGCAAACGCTTACTGATTTAACCGGGCACGTAAAATTCGCGCGCCAAAATTGGGGCACCACTACGATAAGAGCATTTTGCGCGACGGAGACAGCCGAAACCATCAGCCAGTTACAATCGGTTTCTCCGTTGATGCAGACGAACATGGCGTCTGCAGGTGCCGCCTTCCAGTCCCTGATGGATTTCGACATTCTCGCCGAGACATCCGGTTCCGTCGAGCCGACCGCCTTCTGGCCCGATCAGGCGCGCGCCCAGGACGCACTCAAAGCCATTGATGGCACCTTCTCTTTTCTTGGCTATGGCCCCGATGCCACTCTAAATGGCGACCGCATTCTCGCTATCGGCGACGACTGGTTCATCAAGGGGTTGGTCAAGGCCAACTATGCCGAAAGCGACGTTACTGGCGGCAAGTTCACTCAGACCAACGGCCAGGCCAGTGTGTTGATGCAAAAGCGCTTCGACAACGGACAAAGGCTCGCTGTCGCCCTGACCGGCGGTCTGGGACACGCAAGCATTCCCGATCAGTCCGACGATTCGCAAAGCCTTATCGTCGATCTGGCCTATGCAATGCCGCT
The DNA here is from genome assembly GCA_963676075.2 of Devosiaceae bacterium. Classification (GTDB taxonomy): domain Bacteria; phylum Pseudomonadota; class Alphaproteobacteria; order Rhizobiales; family Devosiaceae; genus JAHJQZ01. The sequence goes on along the minus strand of CAXXNZ010000031.1, from coordinate 15,971 downwards.
CACCAGCACGCTGTCTCTGATCACCGGCGCCAATTGGGGCATGGCCAACCACGATGTCGAGATCAAAAAGGAAACCGGCAGCTATGTGGAACAGATGGTCTCCGGTTCGGTCACCTTGCGCGGCGAGCAAAGCTACGGTGCCGTGACGTTGGTCCCGACCCTCACCGGCAATATCGGATACAGTGACACGCCCGATTTCACCGACTCGGCAGCCAACAGCTATGCGGGTGGCAACACCTTTATTGCTTCGGCCAATGCAGGACTGACGGTGTCCTACGACTTCGTCGTCGAAGGCCCGTCGGGATCGCAGATCGTTTCGCCCTTTGTCGGCGGCAAGCTGACGGCAGCCCATTACACTTATGAGCAGAACGGCGGCGACACGACCAAGTCCGACAATGTTGGCGGTGAGATGTCTCTTGGCCTGAAATCCCGCTTCCCCAACGGCGCCACCGCCGGACTTGAGGGCCGGCTGGGCCGCCAGGGCGACACCACGTCTGCTTCGCTCACGGGCAGCCTCTCGGCGAGCTTCTGAGCGACCAGAGCTCTCAAGCACCAGACGCACTAAAGATACCGGCCGGAATACTGGCCGGTATCTTTCTATTTGAAGCACGTCTTGTTTGAAAAAACGCCGAGGACCTTACCAAACCCAGGGAATGAGCCGCTTCGTCTTCTTCCGATAGGCCTCGAAATCCGCCCCGTAGTGCTCGGCCAAATGCTTGTCGAGCATCGGCACGTTGTAGAAGGCGAAGAAGGTCACGATGAAGATGACGATCAGGCTCGACCACCAGTTGCGGCTAACGAGCGCGTAGCCGATGACCCAGAGGATATCGCCGAAGAAGTTGATGTGCATCGACAGGGCGAAAAAGCCGCCGGTGAACAGTTTGCCCTTGTTGGCCGGGTCCTTCTTGAAAAGAGTGCGCTGCAGCTCGCCGCCGGTGTTGAGGACACTGCCGACAATGAACAGGGCGATGCCGAGCCAGTCGAGCCAATCGAACGGACCGACGGCGGGCAGCACCAGCACGGCGAAACCGACGTAATAAAGCGCGAAGGCGACCGGCACCGTGAACGCCTCGCTCCACGGCACGGCCCGTTTCATGAAAAAGATCATCATGAAGCCCATGCGAATGAGCACGGTCAGCGAAAAGACAAAGATCACCCAATAACGCAGCGGCGTGGCCTCGGCGACGGGCCAGCCGAACAGGCCGGCGATCATCGGTCCACCGGGACCAAACAGGATCCAGGCTGCAAGACCGAGAAAGAGAATTTCGAGCGTCACCAGCACCGCCTTTTGCGGCCAGGAAGCGCCATATTTGCCATAAAGATCCATTGTCAGTCCTTTCCGTGTGTCTGTGCGCCGGCCAGTACGGCATTGAGATAGACTTCACCTTCCAGTATCGCGACATGGCGGCGGGCCGCGGCGGCGGCCGCCTCGGCGGCCAGACCGGCCCGTTCCTCGGCGGCGGTCAGCGCCGCGATCAACCGCGCATAGCCCTCGCCCACCGATCGGCGGTAGGCGGGCAGGTGCGATAGCGCATCGAAGAACAGGGCGAAGTAGCGGTCGCGGCCCAATCCGCCGGCGGCCTGCACCTGGACTTCGGCCTCTGCGTAAAGCGCCGCAATCGCCGCCTTTTGCGCTTCGGCATCGAGCGCCTGATGTGCAGCCCAGTCGAATGCATCGAACGGGAACGGCAGGTAGCGCGCGATGACGGCGCCGAACAGGTCGAGCTTGTTCTTGAAGTGATGGTAGATGGCGCCCCGCGACAGACCGGTGTCGCCGAGGATGTCGGAAATGCCGGCGCCTTCGTAGCCCTTTGCCAGGAAGGCCCTGTAGGCCGCATCGAGTAGCACGTCGCGTGCTGTCTCGGTCATCTGTCACTCCTTGTTGGTGCACCCGATACGGGCCACCCAGCAGCATGTGGTCCGGCAGGTCCATCGCCTGCCGCATTCGGCGCTCAATTAAATACCGAACGTTCGGTATGTATGAAGTGACGGTAAAAATGTCAACTTGAGCGGCAGATAAATGCTTAACCGAATGCAACTGCCCCGTTCGCGAGTATCACCGCCTCGGTCAGCGGCTCCATTTCAGCCCGGTTCCAGGGTCGCCAGGTCAGGCCCGACGACCGATCAGCCACCGGACGCTGTGCAGTGCGATGCCAACCAAAAGCGCGCAGGCGGCCAGCGTTGTCAGTCCGGCCTTGGCCATCGAGGCGGCGCTTGCCGACGCAACCTGACCGGCGTCGGGCGCGCCGTTGTTAGTGAGCATGATCACGATCATCAGATTCTCGGCATAATCGGCCAGGGCTGCCAGAACCGCCAGCCAGCGCAGCGACAGCATCGCCCAGCCCAAAACACCGCCGAGGCCGGACGCAACACGGGTGAGCGCGATGAACAGCGTCAACCCGAGCAAGCCGGGATAGATCATATCGAGCGGTATCTGCGTATTGAGGTAGATCCGCCACCCGTTCTCCCCGAGCGCGGCAATCAACGCTTCGGCTTCATCGCGTGAATAGCCGCCCGGCCGCATGTCGAACGGCGCCAGACCGGCGATTGCCTCAAGCTGCGCCAGTGGCCCGAGAACCATGATGAGATAGAGGCTCATCGCAAGAACAAAGCCGAGGATGAGGACGCGATTGTCGCGAACAATGATGTCGGTCAGGCGGGTCATTTGAGGTCTCCGGATTGCGTGCCGGAGCCGGGATATGTTCAGCCGCCGCCCGGCGCATTATCATCCGATAACTGCTGGAGAAAATTCATGGGGCTTTCGCCGCAACTGCTCGCCGGTCAGGCGCCGTCCGCACCGCTCGATGAGCGCGCCGCCAAACGGCTCGCCGGCGCCTTCAGTCTGCGCCGCCTGCCGCGCGGGCACATGCTTTGCCATCAGGGCGTGCCCGATGGCAGCGAATACCTCTTGGTGTCGGGTCGGGCAAAGAGCACGGCCACTGACGCCGAGGGACGCGAGGTGTGCCTTGGGCTTCATGCCGGCCCGGAGGTCCTGACCCCACATATGGCGCGCATGTCGGACGGACACTCGATGGTCGACATCACCCTTCTCGATGACGCCGAAATTGCCAGCATCCCCGCTGACGCGCTGTTGCTGCTGATGGTCGAGGACGCGGCGATCAGGGACTGGGGCAATGCCATCATGCGCGCCGAACTTGCCCGCAAGACCGCACGGGAATGGGCGCTGGCGGCGCTCGATGCTGCCGGGCGCATTCGCTGGTTGCGCCAGCATTGCCCCGAGCACGAGGCGCAGTTCCCGCACGCGCTCATCGCTTCGTTTCTCGGCATGACGCCCGTGACCTTTTCCCGCGTGCGGGCAAGCGCCTAAAGCATTTTCAGCAAAAGCAGGAACCGGTTTTGCGGTTCGAAAATGCGATAAAACAATAGACTAGATCGTTTCGGAGTTTCCATGAAACTGCGAAACGATCCCGCCCTGTTCGCGCGGCCAAGGGGATCGCTCGCCCGATTCGGCGAAAACCACACCGTACCGGGCCGGCCGAGTCATGCTCCGGCAAAGTGAGTCGCCGCTTTGCCAAAACATGCTGCCCCACCGGCCGACCCGGCACCCGCCGCAACGGTCTCGCGCCGGACATAGCGACTCGCCGCGATCATGAATCGCGACCGGCAATCATTATGCCCAGCAAAATCACGCCGAGATTTGCGCCAATCACCAGCCCGAGCGCGAAGAACAGGAACGCGTCCATCAGCCCCTCCACTGGTTGAGGAACAGAAATGCCGTGCTCAGCAACATTGCGCCGAAAAGGAACTGGCGGAGGAGTGTCAGCGCCGCGAGGGTTTTCCCTCTGGCGATTAGTTTTTCCCGATGTTGATCGAGCCAGGAAATCGATCTGGTAGTCATGAGGCATCTCCATATTGGAACACCTCAATCAAATACCTTTTTCTATTCTACCTGAACTGCAATAATATAAATGATATTCTACACGATAACAGTCCCAATATCAAAATCATTCCTGATATTTTTGCTACATTAAAACCATTTTCAACAGCCATATTCCTAACAATATTATTATCCCGCCGATATTTTTGGTTGTTAAGAGCCAATTATATCGGTGAAAACTTTCGGTACGTCAAATAAGACTCAAATATCCACTGGTCTGGCTGGATATCGTTAACCGAAGGCGCTCAGTCTGGCACGGTCATTTCGAGCCCGGGAAACCGGGGCAAGATCATTTCAGCAACCAAATCAAGAGAATCGCCCGGAATGAGCGTACAGCGCATTGGTATTGTCGGCTGCGAGAACTCCAAAAGCAGGGTTCTGCAAACGAACCTGATACGTCATGGCTATCTCGTGGATGTCCTGGACGGTGCCGCCGACATCGTCACCTATTGCCGCGGCGTGCGTCCGCTCGCCGTGGTCCTGGATGTCGGCTGCGACCGCCGATTCGTTCTCGCCGTCATCGAGGCCCTCAGCGACGATGCGCAACGGCCGTTCGTCGTCGTCGCCGGTCCGACGTCCGACCCGAACTGCCAGATCGACTGCCTCGCCATGGGCGCGGACGATTTCATCGCCGAGCCTATCGTGCCCGATGAATTGCTGGCGCGGCTCGGCATCCTGCTCGGCCGTGATCTGCCAGCCTTGTCGACAGAGGCATCAACCCCGGTGAGCCGGCTGGATCAGGCCCTGACCGCCACCGAAAAAGGCATCTTCGCCACGCTGCGGGAAGCGATGCCGGGAACGATGAGTCGGGAGGACATCGTCTGGGCCACGCGCAGGCAACATGTCATGCCCGACGACCGTTCGCTCGACGTTCATATCTCGCATATCCGCAAGAAACTTGGCCTGATTGATGCCGGCTTCGCCATCGAGACCGTGCGAGGCAAAGGGTTCCGCCTTGTCGACAAGGCCTGCAGGAAAACCGGATCCGCGCCTAAATCAAATACCAGGCGACTTCGACGGACGGCCTGATTCTCACCGGCCCGCGAGCTTTCTTGCGGGTCAGGCGCCGAGCTTTTGCTTGACGATCTTGGCGGCCTTGCCGAAATCGATGCGGCCTGGATAGCGCGCCTTCAGCACATCAACGACCTTGCCCATGTCCCTGAGGCTCACTGCGCCAGTCTCGGCGATGGCGTCCGAGATGGCGGCTGCGATATCTTCCTCGTCCAGCGGCTTGGGAAGAAAGTCACGAATGACCTCGATTTCGCCGCGCTCCTGCTCGGCCAGGTCGGTACGCCCGCCCTTGTCGTAGAGCACCACGCTTTCCTCGCGCTGTTTCACCATCTTTTGCAGGATAGCCATGATCTCCGCCTCATCGACGGCCTCGCGGCCCTCGCCTCGTGCAGCGATGTCACGATCCTTGATGGCGGCGTTGATAAGGCGCAGCGTCGAGGTACGGCGGGCATCCCGCGCCTTGATCGCGTCCTTGAGTGCGGCATTGATCTTGTCGCGCATTGGTCGTGCTCCCGGGGCCGGTCGGTTGCCCGGACCATACACCCTTGCCCCCCATGCCATGCAACCTCGCAATGAACCTTCGTCCACCACCCGCACATCCGCCACACCAGGCCATATGCCGGCCCCGTTGACCTCGCCGCAGACGGGAGCCGGCCCGGACGGCGTCCGGCAGATAGCAATTTGCTAACCAACCCTCAAAAACCGGCTGGCAGGACGACCGGAGGCGGCCGCCAGTAACACACTGTTCTGATTCTCCAATCTAGATTGCCTGAACTGAGGACGCACAGCATGTCATTGCATTACTCTTCGCTGCTCCTGGCGATCGCATTCTCCGGGTTTTCCGTTCTGGTGGCCGCTTTTGCCAGCTGGATGAATACGCGCCGCGAACGCTACCTGGTCCTTGGTGCGGTCGGACTTGTCTTCATATCGGCTGGCGTCGCTCTGATGTCGCTTCGCAATGGCTACTACACTCTGGTGACGCTGCTCGGCCCGTTCTCGCCATTGCTGACCGGCATGGCCATCATCTACGCCAGCGTCCGCGCGTTCGTTCACAAGACCAACCCCTGGCCGCCAATTCTGGTGGGCGCCGCCGGAATCGCCTTGATGGCCATTGCGTTCATGTCCGGCTACCTGGGCGTCGGCAATATCGTGCTCAACACGTTCATGGGCGTGCTGCTGATCCTTTGCGGCATCGAGTATGCCGGCGCGCGCGACGACATGCGCTCGGCCATGGTTGCCAATTCGGCACTCTACATCGCAAGTGGCCTGAGCTTTTTTGTCTGCGCGATTTCCGTAGCGGCATCCGGCGAGTGGGAGGCCTATCCATACATCGACAATTGGGCCGACAATCTCAATGCGGTGATGTCGCTTGTCGGCGTCAGCGGTATCGGCGCCCTGACACTGACGCTTCACTTCTCGCGTTCGGCCCGCAGGCACCGTGCGGATGCCCAGACCGATGCACTGACCGGCGTCCTCAACCGTCGCGCCCTGTTCGAACGCTTCGCCGCCGACGACACGGTCCCCGGTCAGGCGGTGCTGATTTTCGACCTCGACTATTTCAAGTCGATCAACGACCGGCACGGCCATGCCGAGGGCGATCGTACATTGTGCCGCTTCGGAGAGCTGCTGCGCTCGCAACTCGGGGAAGACACCGTGATCGCGCGCATTGGTGGCGAGGAGTTCTGCGCCGTCCTGCCGGTATGCAACCCCAAGCAGGCTCGCGGGATCGCCGAAACCGTTCGTCTGGGATTTGCCGCAATGGCACTGCCGAGCGGCCGCGACGGTGCGCCGGCAACGGTCAGCGTCGGCATGGCGACAGGTGGTCTGCACGAGAATTTCGAGTCGGTTCTGAGCCGCGCCGACGCAGCGCTCTATGTCTCCAAACGTTCAGGCCGCAACCAGGTCTGTCTGGCGGACAACCGCCTCGCCGCCTGAGACTTCCGGCTGCAAGAGCCGCCAAAGCGGCAACAAGGCCCGCACGGCCCGCCCCTCGCATTCGTTCACCACTCGATAACACTGTCTCCAGTCCATGCTCCCTGCGCCGGTTCTGCGAGGCGTAGGTAAGACGGCATTGTCTTTTCTGAACTAGACTCAGATCCACCACAATCCGGTGACGAACCAGATGACACCCGATTACACATCGCTTTTGATTGCCCTGGCCGTTTCCGGTTTCGCGATTGTGACGGCCGTGTTCGCGATCTGGACCGGTGCGCGCAAGGACCAATATCTGATCCTCAGCGCCATCGGCGTCGGCCTGGTGATTGTCGCCCTGATCCTGATGAGCCTGCGCGATGGCCGCTATGTCGTCGAAACGCTGATCGTGCCGTTCACGCTCATTCATGCCGGAACCGGTTTCTTCTATGCCGCCACGCGCGGCTTCCTCAAGAAACCCTATGTGATGCCCGCCCTGGCCGCAGGCGCCGGATCGGCGTTCGTCACGGTCGCCAGCATGCTCATGGGGCTGCTGGGGCTGACCTATATCCTGCACAATGCCAGCATCGGCGCCGTGCTTTTGCTGTGCGCCTATGAATATGCCGCCGCCCGCCGCGAATTGCGCTCCGTCACCCTTGCCAACGCCGCGCTCTATGCGCTCGTCGGGGCATCCTTTTTCGCGCCGGCCGTGGTGACGTTGCTTGCCGGAGACATGGTGACCTATCCACCTACGGCCTCGCTTCTGGACACGATCAACGCCATCCTCGCCATTGTCGGGGTCACCGGCATCGGCGCCCTGACGCTGACGCTGCATTTCTCGCACATGGCACGCCAGCATCGCGCCCAGGCCAATACCGATCCGCTGACCGGCGTCCTCAACCGCCGCGCTCTTTTCGAGCGCTTTGCCGAATCGACGGTCATTCAGGGTGTTCCGGTGCTGGCGTTTGACCTTGACCATTTCAAGCTGATCAATGACCAGCTCGGGCATGCCCATGGCGACCAGACCCTGCAACGATTTGCCGAGGTTCTGGGTCGCGCCGTCGGCAAGCATGGCTGTGTCGCCCGCATCGGCGGCGAGGAATTCTGCGCCATCCTGCCCGGGAGGACCAAACCGGAGGCGCAGGCCATCGCTGAAGGCATCTGCAGCGCTTTTGCCGGTCTGGCGATCTCCCGCGGCGACGGTGACGCCGTCGCGACGGTCAGCGTCGGGCTGGCGACAGGCGGCGAGGACGAACCCTTCGTCTCGGTGCTCAGCCGGGCAGACGCAGCGCTCTACAGAGCCAAGCGCGCGGGCCGAAACACCGTTTGCGTCGAGGAACCGCATCTGGCGGCCTGAGGCGCACACGAGGCACCTCCCGCCGATTAACGCACTGTAAACCCTGACCGGCATCAGCCGCCGGATCGTGATCAAACATGCGTGGCAAGGTCACAAAGCGTTGTCATTTGCCGGCTATCACCTCGCCACCCCCAGCCAACGCCAGCGCCATGCCGTTTGAATATACGACCTTGCTTGTTGCAGCCATCTTCTCCAGCAGCGCCATTGCGTTCACGCTGCTGACGAACTGGATAGGCATGCGCAAGGAACGCTCACTTATCCTGAGCAGCATTGGTCTGATCCTGTTGTCGCTCGCTCTCGCCCTGATGAGCATGCGCAACGGTCGATACGACACGCTCACCCTGTCCGTGCCGTTTTCCCTGCTCCTGGTGGGGCTGAGCTTCATTCACGCCAGCATCCGGGTGTTCCTGCGCAAGACCAATCTCTGGCCGTCGGTGATTCTCGCTGCGAGCACGATAGTGCTGAGCATAACCCCCTATTTCATCGGCCTGATGGGACTGGGCGGCATTATCATCAATGTGACGACCGCCCTGATCCTGGCTCTGTGCGCTTTCGAGTATTTCGCGGCCCGAACCGATTCGCGGTTGACCGTGCTGACCGTCGGGTCGCTCTATCTGCTGATTGCAGTAAGCTACCTCACCACGGCGGGGCTCCTGGTGATGGAGGGCGAGTGGATCCTCTACCCGGTCGAGGACCGATGGTACGACAGCGCCAACGCCATCATAACCCTATTGGGGATCACGGGCATCGGAGCCCTGACGGTAACGCTTCAATTCTCGCGGGCGTCAAAATCGGATCTGAAGGCGGCCCGCACCGACCCGCTGACCGGCGTGTTCAACCGCCGCGCCCTGTTCGAGCGCTTCGACGCCGAGACGGCCATTCCCGGCCAGGCGGTGCTGGTGTTCGACCTCGACCATTTCAAGCAGGTCAATGATCGGCTCGGCCATGCCGGCGGCGACAGCGTCCTGCGCGGATTCGGTGAGATACTTCAACAGCATTTCGGTGACGACGCTATGATCGCCCGAATCGGCGGTGAGGAGTTTTGCGTGGTCGTTGATGAGCACAACAGCAGACAGGCGGGTGAAATGGCGGAAGACCTTCGGCTTGGGTTTGCCAGCCTGAACCTCCCGGGCGGCCGCGACGGCTCGGCGGCAACGGTCAGCATCGGTCTTGCGACCGCTGGCCCGGACGAAAGCTTCGAATCAGTTCTGAGCCGCGCCGATGCGGCGCTCTACAAAGCCAAGCGGGGCGGCCGCAACACCGTCCGCATGGCCAGCGTTAGGGCCGCGTGATGCTCAGGGCGAGCCGAGCAATCCCAACATCACGCCCTTTCCGGCCCTAGTGGCATTCATATCTCGATAACCATTCATATCTCGATAACGGTGTCCCAAACCAATTGGGACTCAATCGGTTTTGCAACGCGCCAGTAATATTGCGTTGTCGATTCCGCCCTACATCTGCGTCACCGCAACTTGCCGATAACACGATGCAAATCGATTACACATCGCTTTTGATCGCTTTAGCGTTCTCGAGTTTCGCCATTCTCGTGGCGGCGCTCGCGAGCTGGTCGAGTGCGCGCAAGGATCATTATCTCATCCTGGATGCCGTCGGCGTCAGCCTGTTGATGGTCGCCCTCATTCTGTTGGGCGTTAATGAAGGCAATTACGTCTTCGAGACGCTCATCATGCCGTTCACGCTCATGCATCTGAGCGCCGCTTTCATCTATGCCGGCACGCGGCTGTTTCTCGGCAAGTCGGACATGCGGCCCGTTATCGCCGTCGGTGCCGTTACCACACTCCTCACTGGCACCGCCATGTTCTCGGGGCTGCTCGGCCTGGGCTCGATCACCCTCAACATCGGCTTCGGCTTCGTCCTTGTCCTATGTGCCGCCGAATACGCAAGTTTCCGCCACGAGTTCCGTAGCGCCATCACCGCCAACATCGTGCTCTATTCGATTACCGGACTGTCCTTCGTCGGACCTGCCGTGCCGGTCGCCTTTTCCGGGGACATGGTGACCTATCCGCCTGTCGACACGCTTATGGACACCATCAATGCCGGCGTGGGCGTTATTGGCATCACTGGCATCGGCGCCCTGACGCTTATGCTGCATTTCTCGCGGGTGGCCAGAAAGCACTACGTCGACGCCCACACCGATCCGCTGACAGGCGTGCTCAACCGCCGCGGCGTGTTCGAGCGGTTCAATGCCGACGGTGCCATTCCGGGCCGAGCCGTATTGCTGTTCGACCTCGACAATTTCAAGATCATCAATGATCAGCTCGGCCATGGCCAAGGCGACCAGACACTGCGAAAATTCGGGGAATTTCTCCATCTGCAGTTCGGCACCGATGCCGTGCTTGCCCGAATCGGCGGTGAAGAGTTCTGCGTGATCCTGACCGCAAGCGACGCGGCACAGGCTCGCGAGCTGGCGGAAGACGCGCGTATCGGGTTTGCCAGCCTGTGCCTGCCGGGCGGCCACGACGGTTCGGTGGCAACGGTCAGCATCGGTCTGGCGACTGGCGGGTCGGACGAAAGTTTTGAATCCGTTCTGAGCCGCGCCGACGCGGCGCTTTACAAAGCCAAGAGCGCCGGTCGCAACAAGCTTTACACGGACCGGGCGGCGCTGGCTGTGTGAGGCCGCTGTCCCGCTCGCTGCCCGGATTCACGATCCGATAACCATCGCGACAAGCGGACAGTCCCGCATAAGCTTGGCAAAGGGACGGTAACCGGGCGTATCGAATTCGCCTGATACAAAAGATCAACCGACTTGGGGCGGCCCATGCTGATCGATTACCGTTCGTTGCTCATTGCTCTGTCATTTTCCGGAATGACCGCTCTGGTTTCGGTTCTGGTCAGCTGGCTGAACGCGCGCCGCGACCGCTACCTGCTCTTCACGGCGATTGGCCTTGGCCTGGTTTCCACCGGGCTGATCATGATGGGACTCCGCAACGGGCGCTTCGATCTGGTCACGCTGTTCTGGCCGTTTTCCATCATCCTGGTCGGCCTCAGTTTCGCCTATGCCGGCACACGATTCTTTCTGCACAAAAGCGGCGTCCGAGCGCCAGTGCTGGTGGGTCTGGCGACTCTGACGATGTTCAATGCACCGCTCCTTATGGGCTATTGGGGTCTCGCTTTCGTCGCCATCAATGCCGGGGTCGCGACGATCATGTTTTTGTGCGCCCGGGAATACTGGGACGCCCAGCACGATTTGCGCGGCGCCGAACTCACCAATGCCGGATTGTTCATGACCATGGCGGTGAGTTATGCGCTCAATGCCGTCGCAACCAGCCTCACTGGCGACTGGGTGAATTATCCCGTCAATGACAGCTGGTTCGACAATCTCAATGCCATCACATCGCTGATCGGCATCACCGGCATTGGCGCGATGACACTGACCCTGCATTTCTCCCGCCTGGCCCACCGGCACCACACCGAAGCCAGCACCGATTCGCTCACCGGCGTGCTCAACCGCCGCGGCCTGTTCGAACGCTATGCGGAAACCGTCGAGATTCCCGGTCTTGCAGTTCTGGTGTTCGACCTCGATTTCTTCAAGCAGATCAACGACAAACTCGGCCACGCACAGGGCGATTTCACCTTGAAGACCTTTACCGAAGTGATGGAAGCCCAACTTGGCGACGCCGATCTGATCGCCCGGATCGGCGGCGAGGAATTCTGCGTCATTCTGCCCGGACAGGGGCGGCGGCAGGCCATGGCCACCGCCGAGCGCCTACGCCGCGCCTTCGCCGATGCGGCCCTGCCTAACAATAGAATAAAAATGTTAACTAATCCCTTTAACATTTAGATTAGCACGGCAGTTTTTAATAATTATAACTTGGTAAGTCCTATTCAAGCGACCGAAATATTTATGATAATCTCGAAATTTAACTAACTTAATTAATCTAGGATAATTAAAAAAAATATGAAAATTGGAAATCGGAACTAAATTAAATAACTCCTATTAAAGAAGTAAATGCTGAAAATGAATTATTTGATTTTAATTCTGCAAATTTTGAACTTAGTCTATCTAGTAAAGCATTAACAAATTTGTTCACTTCGGATGGGATTAAATTTAATATCCAAGAATAGTAATCTACTTAGGTAAGTATTTTTGGGTTTTATTCCACAGGGAAGTAATTTCTTTTTGAAAATTTAGTAAAATCCATTAATCTCTCAAAACATAATGAAAATATAATCTATTCAAAATTCTTATTAGAAAAATTAATCTTACCACCAAACAACAATATGACATATGAATGTCTGGATTAATATAATCTTAATTCGATTTATTTTAACTTTCTACAGCAATTTTCTGATTTATTAATCATTATTATAACTAAGCCTGAATAACTATAAATCATCTAGTATTTTTAAGAATAATATTATTGCAAGATTATTGTCATTTGGAATACTTATGATATTTATGAAGAATCATAATTAAGCACGGAAACAATATAATTGACCTCGTAATATAATATTTTATCTAGTTTTGAGATTATTAATGAAAGTAATTAGTCAGGGTAATTGTTTAATAAAAAAATCTATGAAAAAATTTCTAACCATTTAACTAATGTAGGAAATTAATAAAAGCATTTCGCGAATGATTTTTCTTAATTTTTAAAGACTAATTTACCTTCATATTTTTATTTCTTTTCAACTTAAAGTGAAATTAGTATCAATCGAAAAAAATCATAGACAATGTTTTAAATTAAAAGAATTCCAGAGTTAATTATCTTTAAATGCATGAAAGATTTTACAGCAAACAATAATCTGTATTAATATTAAATTCAATAAAATTCAAATACTTTAAATATCCTAGTAACTTTATTTGATAATATAGAAATGAATCCAAAAGTTAAAACTAAATTTTAGAAAAATATTCAATATCTTACAATTTAAGGAAGAAATAATAGTGGGGAATTTGTAATAAGGATAAATATTTTGACTAAATATGAACTTTCTATTGAATAATTATAAAAAAAGGCAGAATAAGTGATTATTAAATTGAAAACTAAAATGAAGTTATTAATTGTTTGAAAAATATGTTTTATTTCATTAAATAATAAAATTTAAATTGATTGTAAAATTTCAATCAAAAAAAAAATTTTATTCTTTTTATTCTTTCTGATATTTCCTTGTTTATTAAAGCTAAGTAGTCCATTCTTTTTATTAATTATTTAAATTGCGAAATTTGGTTTTTCTTTCCCTTTACGGTTATCTCTTCCTTTCCCTTTACTGTTATCTTAATGGTGAATTAGAGTTTGAAATTGATCTTGAGTTTGATCTAGAACGGGATCTTGAAGGGCGGTATCTTTGGTATCTTTAGCGTGATCTTTAACGTGATCTTGAGTCGGATCTTGAACTAGACTTAGAACAACTAGCTGATGACATAGAAGCACTTCGCGAACGTATCTATCTGAATCTACGTGATAATGCATTCTTTGTATTTTGATCCAAATGTTTTTTTTTAGAAGCCTTTAATTGCAATTTTAATCCTTTTGAAATTATTTTAATTTTTCATTGTCTTTATATTAAAATTGCTCAAGCTAATTTTGCAACCCTAATAATGTCTATTATGCCTTTGTAAAGTCATTTTCAATCTTACTATTTTCCATTTTATTTTAGACTTTTTCCATTAACTATTTTCCTTTGGCAATAAAATAATTGATCGCCAAATCTTCACTCAATTCAACAGCAACTTCCTCATCATCTAATGCAAATTTACAAGTAAGATCAGCTTTCAGTGTACACTCAATTCCGCATGCTACTTCCTTTCCACTAAACTCTATATCTAAGCACTTTCTGTTCTCTATCAGCATCATTCAATTTATCATCAAACTCCATCTCTAATACTAATTATTTTTCCTTCCCATATAATAAAGCACCAATTCTCCAAATGCTTTCTTTTTATTCTTATTTAGTAACAAAAATTTAGGCTATATTACCATAAGCATTCTTCATTGTTACTTTTGCATCCCAAACGAATACACTGACACACCCACCAAGTGCCATCACAAAGAATTCCTCTACATCTTGTTATCTCTAGATAAAGTAGTAATGTCCGCCTGTGCCAAAACCAGATATGTCACTCATAATCTTAGCTTCATTGTCCTCACCATAGCCAAATGTATAGATTCCTACATTCTTCACATATACCATTTCATTTTACACACGCTTTACTGTTCCAATTTCATTATCATTTCCATCACTCAATAAAAACATGTAGCTCACTTTATTTGACTATTTTCTATTTTAGAATACTTTAGCAGCCAGTCTAACTCCTTAAGCTATATCAGTTCCTCCTGCTGCCTTTAATTCTTACAATTTCTTTTACAATTATTATTTATTTTCTTCAGTTAGAGAAAGTAAGGGAGTCTGTAATAATGCTTTCTCTGAAAATGTCACTAATGAAAGTCGATCAGAAGGGCCCAGTAACTCTAAAAGTGTGGATAAAGATTTCTATACAAGTTTTAATGGTGTTCCGCTCATACTTCCAGATACATCAATCACACATATTAAATCAATTCCAACACGCTCTTATTCGAGTTCTTAAGAAAGATCTTTTGTCTGAAGAGTGATTAATATAGGCACTTTAGTTTTTTATTATTTTTGAAGTTTAATAACTGAGGGACTGTCAATTTTTATCGAAAGCACTGAAGAACATTTTGAATCTTTTTGAGCTTCAATTTAATTTAATTTGCTTTCTGAAGCCAAGAGAGCATTAATGTTATCTGCTGACTACCCTGAGTTCCTGAAAAACATTTTAATCTTTGTGTTTTTATCTTTTAAAATTTTTGTAATAGAAATAAGAATATTGCGTAATATATATAATATAGAGGACTTTAAGCATTTATCAGAATATTTCAAAACTAAATATAGTATTTTAATATTTTAAATTCTATTTTTCTAAAAATTAATAATTTTGTTTATTATTTTTTCATTTCTTATATCTATGAATTTCCTATAAAAAAAGCTCCCTAAGCCTGGCCTCTGACAAATCCCCTTCTTTTTCAAAATCCATTATCACTTTTTCTGTACTACAACAAACACTTAATATTCATAAAATTTAACCTTAAAACTTCTTGTTTAGAGTCACGGACCTTGGATAAAACTGGATGCTTTAATGCTTCCTCTAATGTCATACGTTTTTTTGGATTGAATTGTAGGCATTTATTTAAGAAATCTATTGCTTCAGGACTTGATCCAGGGAAAATTTCTATTTTAAAATAAAGACAAATAAAATTTAACCTTTGAATTCAATTCTTTTTTTTGGTACAAATGATTTCAAATATTCAATAGCCTTAGAATCAGTAACAAATTCGTAATCCCCTTTATCAGTACTTGGTGTACCAATTACCGAAAATATTACATTTAATTAATCAGTATGTGAATGAGGGAATCCCCCTCTCTTAACAACATCACTTTTACTTGGCGATAATGGGAAGCAACTAGTTCCAGGGAATAGCGGACTACGATCCATAAATGTTGGTGCATTTGATTTTAGCATTCCTTGAAGTTCAGCGAAGATGCATCCCACTGACCATATGTCAATTTCTGCAGTGTAATCTTTTTCAAGGAGGATGACTTCAGGTGCACGGTACCAACGTGTTACCACATGGCTTGTTAGTTACTTTTTTATCAGGTTCTTTCCGGAGGTCTTTTTATTACCTTTTTTGGATAGAGGTTAGACATTTGTTCCTGAGGCCATTGGTTTTATTGTAAAATCTTTTTCCTTTTTTTCTTCTTGTTTCTTTTATGATTCTAATAAATAAGCCTATTCTTCTTCTAAATGTGCTCCAT
>CAXXNZ010000030.1:0-110718 GCA_963676075.2 Devosiaceae bacterium | reverse complement strand
CTCGCGGGCATCTTTCCACACGGACACGGTCTGGGTGCCGAGAGCGACGCGGTTGAGAGCGGCGAGGTCGGCGTCCTGACCGGAGACCGGAACCTGACCGGCAAGACCCTGGGCTGCCAGAGCCGCAACGACGCCACCGGCGGTGCCGTCATTGGATGCCACGACGGCCTGAACGTCGTTGTTCAGGACGGTCAGGAACTGCTCCATGTTGCGCTGTGCAACAGAGGGATCCCAGTTGTCGGTGTAGGCTTCGCCAACATTCTTGATGTCGCCCTTGTCGATGGCGTCCTTGAGGACTTCCATCTGGCCGGAGAACAGGAAGTCTGCATTCGGGTCGGCAGCATTGCCCTTGATGAACACGTAGTTGCCGGTCGGCTGCACCGCGTAAACGGCACGGGCCTGCATGCGGCCAACTTCCTTGTTGTCGAAGGTAATGTAGAACGCATCGGGATTCTCGATCAGGCGGTCATAGCCGACGACCGGGATCCCCTCGTCCACGGCTTCTGCACGGCCGGACCGATGGCGTCCGTGTCCTGCGCCAGGACGATGATCGCATCGGCGCCTGGGAGATCAGGTTCTCGACGTCGGCCAACTGCTTGGAAGCAGAGGACTGCGCGTCGGTGGAGATATACTTGGCGCCAGCGGCTTCGAGGACGGCCTGGATGGCGGGTGCGTCCCACTTGCCCCAGCGTTCTTCCTGGAAATTGTTCCAGGACACGCCAATGGTCAGCTGCTGCGCCATCGCCGAACCGGCCATGCCGGCAAGCATGGTTGCGCCCAGAAGGGCGGCGGTAAATAGTTTCATAATTTCCTCCCGTGCGGACGGAAAACCCATCCGACTTGCAGAATGAGGCTGCGATTTTCACAGCCGATATGAGCAATTATTTTGATGCTCGAAAAAAGAAGTGACACGGGCGGTCGAGCCGTGTCAACCTTCTTTTAAGGATCGGACAGCACCGAATAACAATCTGCCGCAGGAAAATCACAAATAAGCGGCCTCAAGGTGCGTCCGGAAGGAGGAATCGTTGTGCTTGAGCAAGTAAAAATGCTCTTGCCGGCAGAAGAGGGAGACACTCTTGCTGCGGCAGGTCGCCGAAACGGCCCCGCGCGTGAGTGGGAACTTGGAGAATTAGGTCTTTGGCACGTGTAGGAGGCGATTCCGACTCTATACGTCGGCAGAATCGCGGTCTGGTGCTGGATGCGCTCAGGCGCGCCGGTCCGCTTGCGCGCACCAAGCTGGCGGGCGAGACCGGGCTGTCGCACGCCACCATCACCGCCATCGCCACGGATCTGGTCAATCAGGGAATCCTGACCGATCACGACCAGCGATTGACAGACCAGAAAGGACGCGGCCGCCCTGCCGTGCGCCTGTCGCATCAGCGCGATATTGCCTATTCCATTCTGCTTGAGCTCGAGGTCAACCGGGCACGCGGCTCGCTGATCGACTATTCGGGGACGCTGGTCGACCGCATCGAGGCCGAACTCGATCCGACCAGTTTCGAGATCGAGCGTCCGGCGCGTTTTCTCGCCGCGATGGTCCGCCGCATGTGCGCGCGCAATCCGGGAACCGAACACAAGCTGTCAATCGTCACCGCCTCGGTTCAGGGCATTGTCAACCGTGCCGGCAATGGCCTGACCTGGTCGCCGATCCCGGGCCTGGCGGGCGCCAATCTTGGCGAAGAGATCTTAAGTGACACGGGCCTTGAGCTGACGATCTACAAGCGGGGAAGGCTGCTGGCCGAAGGCACGCGCATCCTGTTTCCCGATCTGCACGACGCCAATGTGGCAACGGTCTTCATCGGCGCCACCATTGCGATGGGGGTCTGCTATCGCGGGCCGGCGACAGGCCGCTCTGAGGATGCCGGCACCGAATTCGGGCATATGGTCCACATCCCCAACGGGGCGCTGTGCCGCTGCGGCACCCACGGCTGCATCGAAGCCTATGCCGCCGACTATGGCGTTCTTCGCACTGCCTATGGCGTGCCGGCCACGACACGGCCGGCTCCGGCCGTGCCGCACACCCAGTATGTGCAGCTGATCGAGGCGGCGCGGCGCGGCGATCCGGGTGCCGTCCGCGCCTTCAATGTGGCCGGCAGCGCCATCGGCTATGGCCTCAACCGTCTTATGACGGTGTTCGACCCGTCTCACATCATCATCGTCGGGCCGGGAGCTGAAGCCTTTCCGCTGATGAAGGACGAAATAGAATCCGCCATCGCCGCCTCGCTTGTCGGGCGCGTCAACGGCGTTCCGCAAATTCTCACCCATGGTGACGAACAGGAATCGATCTTCAGGGGCTTGCAGGCCAAAGCCCTCACCCAGATCGATCAGGACCTGTTCGCACCCCTGCCCGCTCAGGGCTCAAGATCGGAGACTGCATGATGCGCCTAGTCCGCCTTGCACCGCTCACGACCGCGCTGGTGGCGACGACCGCTCTGGCCGGACCCGTGACATTCCTCACGCTGCCACCATCCGATGAATCGGCGATCACGGTCGAGGTCGACCAGTCGCAATTGCAGGGACGTCTGTCGAAACAGGATTTCGACGATCTGGTGAAGGCGGGCGAACTGCTGTTCGATGCGCGTTTCACCACCAAGGATGGCGCGGGGCGGCCGCTGGCGACCCAGGCCGTCATTCCGACCCATTTCAAGCATCCGCGCGAAGTGCAGTACCAGCGCGCCTCGGGGCCGGATTCCAATGCCTGTTCGTCCTGCCACAATGAACCGCGTTCGGGTGGCGCCGGCTCGTTCGCAGTCAATGCCTTTACCTCGGGCGGCACGGAAAGCGCCGATTTCGACAATGTCGATCCGCAGTTCTCCAACGAGCGCAACACTAACCACATGTTCGGATCGGGTCTTCAGGAACTGCTGGCCCGCGAGATGACGGCGGACCTCAAGGCGCTGAGGAAAACGGCGCTGGATGAAGCGCGCGCAAGCGGCGAAGCGGTGACGGTGTCACTCGACACCAAAGGCGTCAATTTCGGAGCGCTCACCGTCGATCCCGACGGCATGATGGACACCTCGCAGATCGAAGGCGTCGACGCCGATCTGGTTATCCGCCCGTTCAGCCAGAAGGGCGTCTTCCCCTCGCTTCGCAATTTCACCGTCAACGTTCTCAATGCCCATCACGGCATCGAGGCCGACGAGCGCTTCGATTACGCCATGACCGGCGAGGCCGATTTCGACGGCGACGGCGTTGTCGACGAATTCGCGCCCGGGCTGGTCTCGGCGCTGGTTGCCTGGCAGGCGAGCCTGCCGGCACCGGTGCTTGTGCCGTTCGACAACGCGGATTGGCAGGCCGAGGCCGACACCGGTGAGATGCTGTTCGCATCGACCGGCTGCGCCACCTGCCACATGTCGGCACTGCCGCTCAAGAGCGCTGTGTTCTCCGATCCTGGCCCCGACGACACCGCCGGTACGCTGATGGTCAGGGATGTTGCCGAGCCGGCAAGCTACGACCTTGGCCAGCTCGACTGGGTCAAGGCACTGCCGCGCAATGACAAGGGCGAGATCATGGTGCCGCTGTTCGGCGATTTGAAGCGCCACAAGATCGCCGACGACAAGCGTCCACATTTCAACAACGAGCTGATGGGCCAGAATTTCGTGCCGCGCGACACCTTCATCACCGCAGAACTCTGGGGCGTGGCCGACACAGCGCCGTTTGGTCATCGCGGCGACCTAACGACGCTCGACGAGGCCATCCGCGCCCATGGCGGCGAAGCAACCGACTCGGTCAACGCCTATGCGGCGCTGAGCGATGACGAGCGCGCCGCCATCATCACCTTTCTGAAGACCATGAGGATGCCGCAATGATCCGACCCGTTTTCACTCTCGCGTTCATTGCCGCACTTGCCGCGTCACAACTGACCGCGACTGCCCACGCCGACGAGCGCAGCGATGCCCTTGCCGGCCTCGTCGTGCCCGATTTCCACGAAGAGGCCGAGGACGCCGGCATCAGCCATTCCTATCAGGGGGGTTGGGAGTTCTTTGTCGGCGGCGGCGGTTCGAGCCTTGACTGCAACGCCGACGGCCTGCCCGACGTGGTGCTGGCCGGCGGCACCAACCCGGCTAAGCTCTATATCAATCGCTCCGAACCCGGTGGCGCCTTTTCCTTCGACAAGGGCGACCTCGGCATCGACGACAGGCTCGCCTCCAAGGTGCTCGGCGCCTATGCGCTCGATATCGACGGCGACAAGGTGGACGATCTGGTGCTGTTGCGGCTCGGGGAAAACCTGGTGCTCAAGGGGCTCGGAGACTGCAGGTTCGAGCGCACGGGCCGTGCCTGGGGCATCGACGGCGGCCATTCCTGGACCACCGCCTTTGCTGCCGAATGGGAACCGGGCAACCGCTTCCCGACACTGGCTTTCGGCAATTATGTCGACCGCACTGCGCCAGGGTCTCCCTGGGGCACCTGTTCCGACAACTACCTCATGCGCCCCGGCAAGGGTGAGATCCCAGACTATTCGGACAATGTGGCGCTGACGCCGGGCTATTGTGCCCTTTCGATGCTGTTCACCGACTGGAACCGCTCCGGCGAACCGGCTCTCAGGATCGCCAATGACCGGCAATATTATCGTGGCGGCGAGGAACAGATGTGGCGCATCGAGCCGAACCGTCCGCCCCGGCTTTATCGCCGCGCCGACGGCTGGGCGCACTTGTCGATCTGGGGCATGGGCATCACCGCCGCCGACCTCAACTCCGACGGCCTGCCCGAATATGCCATCACTTCGATGGGCGACACCAAGTTGCAGACGCTCGACGATCCGGGCGACCCGTCCTATCCGAAATATGTCGACATCGCCTTCGAGCGCAACGCAACTGCGGCCCAGCCCTACACGGGACCTGACAAGCTACCTTCGACCGGTTGGCATTCCGAATTCGCCGATTTCAACAATGACGGACGCGTCGATCTGTTCATTGCCAAAGGCAATGTCTCGACCATGACCGATTTCGCCAGCTTTGATCCCGATGACCTTTTGCTGCAGTCGGTCTCAGGGAAGTTCATCGAAGCCGGCGACCGGGCCGGCATCGCCCGCAATTCCACCGGGCGCGGCGCCATTGTCGACGATTTCAACCGCGACGGCATGCTCGATCTGCTGGTGGTCAACCGCGAGGCCAATGTCTCGCTGTTCCGCAACATGGGCGTTGCGACCGACTGGGGCCACAAGACGCTCGGCAACTGGGTCGAGATTGAGCTGCAGGACGAGAACGGCAACAGCGCCGGCGTCGGCTCGCGTCTTCTGGTCAAGACCGGCACGGTGTCGATGAACCGCACGATCGGTGTCGGTGGTGGCCATGCCGCCGGGCACTCCGGCCCAATCCATTTTGGCCTCGGCCAGATCGATCGTGCCTCGGTCCGGGTGCAATGGCCGGATGGGTCATGGAGTGCCGACTACACGTTCCTGGCCAATACCCATGTCGTCATCAAGCGTGGCGCACCATTGGTTGCCTATCGCCTGATCGGAGACGGCTCCTAGAGCCTTGGCGGACCGGCAGCCCGGCTCACCCGCAATGCGGGTCGGGTCTGGTTGCCGGCCTCCTTATTCTGCGAATAGCGGCGCGTAGGCCTGACGCATGGTCTCGATCTCGCCGAGGGCTGAGTTGAACGCCGTCCAGTCGTCGGTTTCGGCGATTGGCGCCCAGAGCGCTTCCATTTCATCGATCAGCATGGTGCGCGGACGGATCTGCTGGAAATAGGCGTGGTCAGGGTTGGCGCCGGGATGAACGGAGAGCGCTGCTAGCTGTTCCCGGACAGGTGAGAAACTTGCCGAACGGTAGAGCTCGGCCTGAGGAGAGTGCTCGAGCCGTGTAGGCTGCATCGCGAACAGATCGAACATGACTTGCTCGAACGGCGCCTGGATCTGTTCTAGAAAACCGAAAAATGCGACAACGGCATCCTGTGCCCCTGCCGGCCCGGCGACGAGCCCGAGCCTGTCGAGGAAAGCGGTTTCGATGCGGGCGCGAAACTGGTCCCAATAGGTGTTGAGTACCGCTTCGAGGCTTTCGCGCTCGCCGATCGGCAGCAGCGCCCCAGCCAGCCGGAGGAGATTGTCGGCCAGCGCGTCGGGCTGGCGCCCGAAGGCATAGAGCCCGGTGCGGTCGAAATAGGCGGCGGTGAAACCGGCGTCATAAGTCGGCGCGAAGCGCCAGGGGCCGTAATCGAAGCTCTCGCCGGTGATGTTGATGTTGTCGGAGTTGAGGACGCCATGGACGAACCCGGCCGCCATCCAGCGCGCCCCGGTTTCGGCAACGCGCCCGACCACTGCCGCGAGAAAGGCCGCCGCTTCTTCCTTCAGGTCGTCGCGTCGGGCCTCCGGTAGATAATGGGTGGTGGCGTGGCGCAACAGGCGCGCAAGGTTGTCGTGATCCTTGAGATAGGCAAGGCGCTGGAACGAGCCGATGCGGATGTGCGAGTGCGAGAGCCTGACCAACACCGAGGCACGGGTCGGCGACGGCTCGTCGTTGCGTTGCAAGGCTTCGCCGGTTTCGATCAGCGACAGCGATTTGGAGGTATCGACACCAAGCGCTTCGAGCATGGAACTGGCCAGCACCTCGCGTACGCCGCCCTTGAGCGTCAGCCGGCCATCGCCACCACGCGACCAGGGCGTCCTGCCCGAGCCCTTGGTGCCGAGATCCATCAGGCGTCCGGCCTTGTCGACCATCTGCGAGTAGAGAAAGCCGCGCCCATCGCCGAGATCGGGATTGTAGGTGCCGAACTGGTGGCCGTGATAGCGCAGCGCCAGTGGCTGCGGGAACGAACCTTCGAAGGGCGCGAAGCGGCCGAAACGGTCGATCCATTCGGCCTCACTCAATCCATCGAGCCCGATGCTTTCAGCGGCCCGCTGGTCGCGGTGGCGCAGAATGTGGTCGGGAAAACGCGCCGGAACGACGGCATCGAACAGGTCCGGGCCGAGGTCGGCATGGATGGTGCTGGGGCGGAAAGCGGTAATCGTTCAGTCCTCACGGCTTGAAAGGTCCCGCACAGATAAGGGGTTCGCCGCAGCGGTGCCAGCGTTTCACCAAGCCGTGAAAACATGACGGGGTCGGGACGCCCGAAACCACAAGGAGGTCAGCGGTTCCAGGCGCCTCTCCCCGATGGCGGACGCCGGGCCAGAAGGAACCCACTGCGTCCGCCCCCAGATCGCGCTACCGGTACAACAGCGACGGCAGCCACATCGAGAACGCGGGCACAAAGGTCAAAAGCAGCAGCACCGTGACGAGCGGAACGAGAAACGGCAGCGTCGCGGTCACGCAGCGTTCGAAGCTGACACGCGCCACCTTGCTGAGGACATAGAGCACCATGCCGACCGGCGGAGTTAGAAGCCCGATCATCAGGTTGAGGATCATGATGATGCCGAAATGAACCGGATCGACGCCGAGACCCACCGCCACCGGCAGCAGCACCGGGGTCAGGATGGTGATCGCCGCGATGGTTTCCATGAAACAGCCGATGACCAGCACGATTACCGTGATGATCAGCATCAGAGCGACCGGATTGTCGGTGATCGCCAGCATGAACGAGGAGAACTGCAACGCCGCCTGATTGGCGGTGAGGATCCAGGCAAAGATCATCGAGGCGGCGACGATCAGCATCACCGAGGCCGTGGTCTCGACCGTGTCCATCGACACGCGCATCAGCTTTTTCCAATCGAGGGTGCGATAGACGGTGAGACCGAGAATGAGCGAATAGACCACCGCCGCGATGGCCGCCTCGGTCGGGGTGAAGATGCCGAACATGATGCCGCCGATGATGATCACCGGAGTCATTAGCGGCAGGAAGGCCTGGACAAAGGAAATGCCGAAGCGGCGGACAGAGAAGCTCTGGTCGCGCGGGTAATTGCGCTTTTTGGCGTAGAACGCGACCATGATCATCAACGAGACTGCCATCATCACGCCGGGCACGATGCCGGCGGTGAACAGCTGACCGATCGAGGTGTCGGCGATGACACCGTAAATCACGAGCGGCAGCGACGGCGGGATGATCGGGCCGATAGTCGAAGAGGCGGCGGTGATGCCGACGGCGAAATCGGTATCGTAACCGGCCTCGCGCATGGCCTTGATCTCGATATTGCCGAGCCCCCCGGCATCGGCGACGGCGGCGCCGGACATGCCGGCGAAAATGACCGATGCCCCGACGTTGACGTGTCCGAGCCCGCCATGCATCCACCCGACCGCAGCGCGGGCGAAATTGAAGATGCGGGTGGTTATGCCGGCGCTGTTCATCAAATTGCCGGCTAGGATGAAGAACGGCACTGCGATCAGCGGGAACGAGTTGATGCCGTTGACCATGTTGGCCAGAACGATGATCGGCGGCATGCCATTTGTCAGAACGAAGGCGAGCGAGGCCAGCATCAGCGAAAAGGCGACCGGCACGCCGATCACCATCAGCACCAGCAGCAAAAGGATCATCACCAGAATGGACATGTGGTACGCCCCTAATTGCTGGTGAAATTGGATTCGATCGAGGTGATGATCTCCTCGGGCGTCTGCCGAAGACGTCGCCACAGCCAGATGGCGGCATAAATCGTCATGACGCCGAGCGCTAAAACGCAGACCCAGTAGATCCAGGCCTTGGGGATGGGCAGCGAAATCATTTTCTGGCGGGTCTTGAAGGTCAAAAGCACGCCGACCCAGGTCATGGTGCCCAAAAGCCCGAGACTGATCAGCTGCGAGGTGACCGCCATCACCTTGCCAAGCCGGCGCGGCGCGGCGCGGATGAAGAACTCGAGCATGATATGGCTGCCCCGGCGCATGGCGCTGATCGAGCCGAGAAAGCACACGAGGATGAGGAAATAGCGTGCCGTCTCCTCGGTCCAGGCCAGCGAGTCGTTGAGCACGTAGCGCGTGAAGAACTGCATGAACACGACGATCGCCAACACCCAGAACATGATCAGTGCCGGGGCGTCGATCCATGAGATGTCGGAAATGTCGGTCTTTGTGTCTTCGAAGGCGAGATCGGGCGTGCCAGTGGTGCGCTCTTCGCCTGCACTCTTGGTCTCGGTCATGTTCCCCCCCGGAAACGAGCCTTCCCGCCGGACCGCACCTTTTAACGAGGTCAAAGGCGCGACCCGGGATTTCATGCAGTCGCATGTTCGGGAAAAGCGTCAGCCGCTTCTCCCTTGCGCGTTCTAAGAGCCTTTCATTGCTTCATGGAAACGGTGAAAGGCTCTAAGTTCTTGTTTTGTCGCATTTCCGGACGGTGAACCGGTATCCACTTCACCTGGAAATGCTCTAGTCCGCCAGAGCCTGCAGGCGGTTGTAGGTCTCGATGTCGTAGGGAACCTTGCTCGGATCGGTGACGACCGGCAGGATGGCTTGCTGGAACGGGGCCTTGTCGACCTCGTTGACCTGGATGCCCTGCTCTTCAAACCACGCTACCAGATCGTTTTCCTGCTGGATGATGTCGTCGGCGGCACCGGCGGCAGCTTGCTTGAGGATCATGCGGACGGTGTCGGCGTCATCGCCAACCGAGTCCATGGCCGGACCGGCAACGACAATGATCAGCGAATTGCCGATATGGCCGGTCAGGTTGATGTTGGACTGAACCTCGTAGAACTTCATGTCCTTGATGGTCGGCAGCGGGTTCTCTTCGGCATCGACCACACCCTGCTGCAAGGCCAGATAGACTTCGGCGAAGGCGATCGGGGTCGGGTTGGCGCCAACCGCATTCGGGAACATCTGCATCATCGGCGAGTTCGGCACACGGATCTTGAGGCCCTTCATGTCCTCGGGCGTCAGGATCGGCAAGTTCGAGGTGACGTGACGATAGCCGTACCAGGTGATGGCGACGACCTCATTGCCTGTCGCGTCCTGGTAGCCGGCGCTCAATTACTTGAACAGGTCGCTGTCGCGATAGGCCTTCCAATGATCGGTGTTCTTGAGCATAAACGGATAATCGGAAATGGCGATCGGGCCGTAATCGCGTTCGGCGAAGTTCGGACCCGTCCAGATGATGTCGACCGAGCCGATCGACAGGCCCTCGTTGATGTCGGACTCGTTGCCGAGCGAGGATGCCGGATAGACGGTGACATTTACCCGCCCGTCCGTCTTGGCCTTGATCTCGTCGGCCGCCCAGACCGACCATTTGTGGAATGCCGTCCCCTCGGCATAGACATGCGCCCATTTCAGGTCGACGGCCAGTGCGCCGCCAACTGCGGTAAAGGCGAAAGTGGCAGCCAAAGCCGCCAGTTTGAAGCTCTTGCCAAACATGTTTCCCTCCCATCTGCCGTCCGGCGCGCACCATGCCCCCCGGCCGCCAGCGCTGTATATCTAGTATACAAGATATATTTGATATACTAGTATTGCGTGACTCGCAAGGGGATGGCATTGGCATGAGTGGAACTTGACTGCTATGGGAGGGAAACACCCTGCTGGCTCTCCGCCGGTTCGCGCGGCATCGCCGCGTCGGTCGCGCCGGCAAATCCTTGGAAAAGACATGACGACTTCACCTTCCACAGCGCAGGGAGCGCTCCCCAAGTCACGCAAGCCACGCGCCCGCAATGCTCCGCCGGCACCGGGAACTGCAGCGCGAACGCAAAAGCCGGCCAAAAATTCCGAGATCGTTTATCAGGACCTGAAGCGCGCGATCATCACCATCGACCTGCCGCCCGCGACGCCGATCGTCGAAAAGGAACTGACCAAGCGCTACGGCATTTCGAGAACGCCCTTGCGTGAGGCAGTGCTTAGGCTGGCCGAAGAGGGACTGCTCGATGTCGTGCCGAAGTCAGGCACTTTCGTTTCCCGCATTCCACTATCCAGACTGCGCGAGGCGATCATCGCCCGCCGCGCCCTCGAGGAAGTTACGGTCAGGGCCGCTACGCGCCGGACGAGCCAAAGCGAGATCATGGGCTTGCGCGCAATCATCCTGCGCCAGAAGGAAATGGCCGATCTCGGCGACGAGGAAGCCTTTCATCAGGCCGATGATGCCTTTCATGCCGGCATCGCCGCCGCCGGCGGACTGCCCGGCATCTGGCAAATGATCCTGCAGATGCGGGTACACGTCGATCGCTACCGCCGGCTGACCCTGCCGCAGGAGGGGCGTATGCAGTTCGTGGTCGGCGAACACACAGCCGTACTCGACGCCATCGAGGAAGGCGAGGCCGATGATGCGGTCAGGCTGATGAAGACCCATCTCGACAAGCTGACGCTCGATATTGAAGTGTTCCGCGATTTGTGGCCGGCTTATTTCATCGTCGATGCCGACCTTCACGAACCGCTGACCTTCTTTTAGCCCAACCGCCATAACACGTCGTAGCCGGTGCGCATCGCGCGCGGGCATTGCTGTTTATCTCCCGTCCACACAAGAACGAAGGAACAAGGATGAGCTTTGATCCGAACGCCTTTTCGCTTTCCGGCAAGACGGCCATCGTCACCGGCGCCAATACCGGCATCGGCCAGGCCATTGCCGTGGCACTGGCTGCTTGCGGCGCACGCGTCGCTGCGGTCGGACGATCAGGGATGGACGAAACCAGGGCGAAGATCGGCAGCGACGCCGAGAATTTTCACGCCATCCGCGCTGACCTGTCCGACCTTCAGCCTCTGGC
This sequence comes from Devosiaceae bacterium, assembly GCA_963676075.2. Taxonomy (GTDB): domain Bacteria; phylum Pseudomonadota; class Alphaproteobacteria; order Rhizobiales; family Devosiaceae; genus JAHJQZ01. The sequence continues at coordinate 99,179 of CAXXNZ010000030.1, read as the reverse complement.
CGGTGTCATCGGCGAAGCCATCGACTGGGCCGGGCAGATCGATATTCTCATCAACAACGCCGGCATCATTCGTCGTGCCGACGCGCTCGATTTCACCGAACAGGACTGGGACGATGTCGTCGACATCAATCTGAAGACAGTGTTCTTCCTCAGTCAGGCAGCGGCGCGGCACATGATCCCCAATGGCGGCGGCAAGATCGTCAACATCGCCTCGATGCTGAGCTTTCAGGGCGGGGTGCGCACAGCGTCCTACACGGCGAGCAAGACCGGGGTCCTGGGCATCACACGGCTGTTGTCGAACGAATGGGCTGCCCAGGGCGTCAACGTCAACGCCGTTGCACCCGGCTATGTGGAATCCAACAACACCGCTGCATTGCGCGCCGACGAGGAACGCAGCCAGCAAATTCTCGAACGCATCCCGGTCGGGCGCTGGGCAAAGCCCGAGGACATCGCCGGGGCGGCAGTGTTCCTCAGTTCAGCAGCGGCGGATTATGTCCACGGTGCCGTCTTGCCGGTAGATGGTGGCTGGCTCGGACGCTAGCTCATCTCATTCGGCGGGCGACGCGAAGTGTCCCGCAGTCTCACGGGTTCACGAAGCCGCCGGCGCGCGCATCATGCGGGATGTGCCATCCGAAATAGACTTCGACAGCGGTGATGAGCCCGTTTTCGACCGTGACGAGTTCGGTATTGCGGAATCGCTTGCCTGCCAGGGTTTCAGCTTCGTAGCAGATGAAGACCTGATTTCCCGACACGGCGGTCAGAACAATATCGAAGCGGGAGAAGGCATCGCCGTTCGGCCAACACCGTTCATAGAAGGTCCGACGGTCGATGCCGTTGTCATAGGGGCTGGTGAACCGGAAGCTGTCGGCCAGAAGCTTTTCATGGCCGGCACGATCGCGTGAGGCAAAGGCCGTGTAGCTCGCTCTGACGATATCCGCGACGGGATCGCTCATGCCGCCTGGCAGTTGGCGCAGATACCGCGCAGTTCGATGGTCGACTTCTCCAACCGGAACCCCGTCGCCGATGTCAGCTGGGCAAGCCGCTCGACAAGGTCCTCGTCCTCGACCTCGCTGACCTGTCCGCACAAGTCGCAAATGGTGAAGGCGGCGCTCTGGTGGCCGGTATCGCCGCAATGGGCGCACAGAATGAACGCGTTGAGGCTTTCGAGCCGATGCACCAGTCCGCGCCCGATCAGCTTGTCGAGCGCCCGGTAGATCTGAAGCGGCGATCTGATCCCCTCGCCGCGCAACTCGTCGAGCAGGTCATAGGCTCCGAGCGGTTTTTCCGCACCATCAAGGGCGTGAAAAACCAGTGCCTGATTCTTGGTCAGATTCTCCGGTACCTCGTGGGCTTGTTCGGCGCTCATCATTGTCTCCCGTCGCCTCCGTCATTTGACGATTGACGAATGTAATAACATCACATATTGCTGCCGGCAACAGAACAGGCATGCGAACCGCATCAAATCATGCTGGCGCGGCTTTTTCGAGGATAATGCATGGCGCCCGAAGAAAATGACGCGCTGGTCTTCACCGACCTGACGCTTGGCTACAACAGCCATCCGGCGGTTCATCACCTGTCGGGGAGGCTGAAAAAGGGTTCGCTGACAGCGATCATCGGCGCCAATGGCAGCGGCAAATCCACCCTGATGAAGGCGATGATCGGCATGCTCAGACCGATGTCGGGCTCGGTGACGCGCGCGCCGGATCAGACGATCGCCTATCTGGCGCAGCAGACCGAACTCGACCGGCATTTCCCTGCCCGCGTCGTCGATCTGGTCTCGCTGGGTCTTTGGAACACACGCGGGTTGCTGGGGCGTCACAGACGCGAAGACAAGGCACGGGTGCAAAAGGCAATTGATACGGTCGGGCTTTCGGGCTTCGAGCATCGCGTCCTCGACACGCTGTCCGGCGGGCAATTGCAACGTGCGCTGTTCGCTCGCGTGCTGGTACAGGACGCCCAGTTGATCCTGCTCGACGAACCGTTCAACGCCATCGACACCCGCACCTTGACCGATCTGATCGTTCTGATCGGCAAGTGGCACCGCGAAGGCCGTACCATAGCGGTCGTCGTGCATGACCACGAACTGGTCCGGGCCCATTTCCCTCAGTCTTTGCTTCTTGCCCGCGAACTCATCGCCTGGGGTGACACAGCCGAGGTGTTGAGCGCCGGCAATCTCGATCGTGCCAGCCATTTCCGCGAGACGTGGGATGAAAGCGCCCCGTGGTGCGACCTCGACGTGGCCGGTCTGCCCGATCTGGACGGCCAGGACGCGGAAAGGCACCGGGCATGATCGACGCCATTTACGGGTTCGCAATTGCGCCTTTCGTCGAATTCACCTTCATGCAGCGGGCGCTTGCCGGCGCGCTGATGCTGTCGATCAGCGCCAGCCCTGTCGGGGTGTTCCTGATGTTGAGGCGGATGAGCCTGACAGGGGACGCCATGTCCCACGCCATTCTTCCCGGCGTTGCCGTCGGCTTTTTGCTGTTCGGGCTCGATTTGGTGCCGATGACGGTCGGCGGGCTGATCGCCGGACTGATCGTCGCCTTTGGCGCCGGCGCCATTTCGCGGCTGACCAGCCAGCGCGAAGACGCGTCTCTGGCCGCCTTTCACCTGATTTCGCTGGCGCTCGGCGTGCTCATCGTCTCGATGAGGGGATCGAGCATCGATTTGATGCATGTGCTGTTCGGCTCGGTGCTCGGGCTGACCGACGAGGCCATTACGGTGATCGCCGTCATCGTCGTTACCAGCCTTGTGGCGATGTCCACCTTCTGGCGTGCGCTGGTTGCCGAATGCCTCGACCCGCTGTTCCTCAGGTCGGTCTCGCGGCTCGGTCCGGCGGTGCATTTCCTTTTTCTAGGGGTCGTCGTACTCAACCTTGTCGGCGGTTTCCTGGCGCTCGGCACCTTATTGTCGGTCGGGCTGATGATGCTGCCCGCCGCTGCCGCCCGCTTCTGGACCAGCCGCGTCGAAACCATGGCCCTGACCGCCATCGCCATCGCCGCTGCCTCGTCGATCTCCGGATTGCTCCTGTCCTATCACGCTGCTCTGCCGGCCGGACCGGCCATCGTATTGAGCGCGGGCGCCGTTTACGTCGTCTCGCTGGCGTTCGGGACGACAGGAATTCTCAATAGCCACACCACCAAAGGTCAACATCGAACAGCCTGACGGAGGTTTTCGTGAAAGTTCCCTTTTCTGCCCTGGTGCTTGCCGCTCTCGTGCTCGCACCGCTGCCGGCACTCGCCGGCCCGCTCAAGGTCGTCGCCAGTTTCTCGGTCATCGGCGATTTCGCCAAACAGGTTGGCGGCGACCACATCGATCTGACGACGATAGTCGGCGCCAATGGTGACATCCATGTCTATGAACCCACGCCCGCCGATGCCGTCGCCATGAGCAAGGCCGACGTCATCCTCGCCAATGGACTGGCGCTGGAAGGCTTCCTTGACCGGCTGGTTACCGCCAGCGGCACCAAGGCACAACTTGTCGAACTCACCAAGGGCATCACGCCCCTCGCCAGCACCGAGGCTGACGATCACGACCACGATCATGAAGACGCCGACCACGACGAAGAAGACGCCGATCACGATCATGCGGACGAGGAAGGCCATCACCATCACGGCGATCTCGATCCGCATGCCTGGCAGTCTGTCGCCAACGCCGAGATCTATGTGAAGAACATCGAGACGGCATTCTGCGCCGCGGATCCCGACAATTGCCCGGACTACACCGCCAATGCGGCGGCCTATCTCGACAAGCTCGAAGGGCTCGATGCTGACATTCACGAGATGATCGACGCCATCCCGGCGAACAAGCGCATCATCATTACCTCACACGATGCCTTCGCCTATTTCGGCCATGAATACGGCTTGAGTTTCCTCGCTCCGCAGGGCGTGTCCACGGAAGCCGAGCCCTCGGCCGCGGACGTTGCCAACCTGATCCGGCAGATCCGGGACGAACATGCGGCGGCGCTGTTCACCGAGAACGTTACCGATCCGCGCGTTGTCGAGCAGATTGCCGAGGAAACCGGCATCTCGGTGGGCGGGGAGCTTTATGCGCTGCTGTCCGGACCCGATGCGCCGGCGGCGACCTATCTCGATATGGAACGCCACAACGCCGAGACCATCAGCGCTGCGATCCTCGGCAAATAGGCCGTGTTCTAACCAGACACGAAACACGCGATCCATCCGTCCGGCCCGGAACGCCGGAAAGATGGTCGGCGAGGGGGTGGTGGTGTGGCTTCCGCGCCCCCTCGCCACTCAGCTTTGTGCATCGGGACTTTAGCTGAAATCCCAGACGGCGCCGGTCTGTTCGGCAGAGATCTCCCAGACCTTTTCCTGCACATCGACATCGCCAGCGAGCTGGCTGGTGCGTGCCGGTTTGCAGTCATAGTAATAGCCGCCGCTCGCCCCTTCTGCCGTGCTATCTCCTGCCAGAAAGATGCCGGTTTCTGCGCCTTTCTGTGGTGAACGCAGGAAAGGCGTGGCGAGAACGCGGACCAGCGGGCCGATCAGCGGGATGAAGCGGAAAAAGCCGGTGGCGACGACGCCGGGGTGAAAGCAGGTTGCGGTCATGTTCGTGCCATCGAGCCGGCGCGACAATGCGGCGGTGAACATGATGTTGGCGAGCTTGGAGCGGCCATAAGCGCCTGCCCGCGAATAGCTTTCTGGGAGCCCAAGGCCATCGAATTCGATCGTGCCGGCCCGATGCGCGCTCGATGCGGTGGTGACGATGCGGGCGGCGGGCGCTTTCCGGAGCACAGGCATCAGCCGCGAGGTCAGCAGATAGGGGCCGAGGTGGTTGACTGCCCAGGTCATCTCGTAGCCGTCGAGGCTTTTCCGGGGTGAGGAAAACAGGGCGCCTGCGTTGTTCAGCAACACATCGAGGTGATCGTGATTGGCAAGAAATTCCTCGGTGAACGCGCGAATGCCGGCAAAACTGCCAAGATCGAGCTGAAGGCCGACAGCTTTGCCGCCGGTTGCTTGGCCGATGCTCTCCGCGGCGGATTCGGCGCGCGCCCGGCTCGGACTGGTGACAATGACATTGGCGCCGGCCTGTGCCAGCTCCTGGGCCGCCGCCAGGCCGATACCCGAACTGCCGCCGGTGACCAGGATCGTTTTTTGCTCGACCGATAGGGACATCGCAACCTTCCCGATTGTCGTTTTTGCACGTGTTTACACGCTCTTGCACCGTGCAACACGGCGCGGCGTCTCAAGGCGATTGTACCGGTGCTTACGCCGCGAAAGCTGCCGGAACCGCCTCGGCGATAAAGCCGCCGCCGAGCACCTCGGCGCCGTCGCTGTCATCGGCATAGAACACGCAGGCCTGACCGGGGGCAACACCGTTCTCTCCGGCAATCAGGGTGACGAAGACCTCGTCCCCGCGCTGTTCAACCACCGCCTGCTGTGGCGGTCGGGTCGATCTGACCTTGGCCTCGACGGCATAGCCATTGCCGGCGGCAGCCTCGGCGAGCGGTCTGGTGCCGAGCCAGTTGACGTCGCGCAGGCGCACGGTGTGGGTCTTGAGGGCATCCCTGGGGCCCACAACCACCTCGGCAGTCTTCGGATCGAGCCTGACAACATAGAGCGGAGCGGTCGAGGACACGCCGAGACCCCGGCGCTGGCCGATGGTGTAATTGACGATGCCGTCATGGTGTCCGAGCACCGTGCCATCGACATGAACGATGTCGCCCGGCTTCAACGCCTCGGGATGCATGCGCTTGATGACGTCGGCGTAATGGCCCTGGGGCACGAAACAGATGTCCTGGCTGTCGTGCTTGTCGGCAATCTCAAGCCCCATCTCGCGGGCATGGTCGCGCACCTCGTCCTTGGACATGCCGCCGAGCGGAAAGCGCAGGAAATCGAGCTGGTCCTGAGTGGTGGCGAACAGGAAATAGGACTGATCGCGTGAGTGATCGACCGGACGGAACAGCGCCATGCGCCCGTCCCTTAGTTCGGTCCGCACGTAATGGCCGGTTGCCAGCACGTCGGCACCGAGTTCGCGCGCCACGCTCATCAGGTCCTCGAATTTGACCGTCTGATTGCAGGAGATGCATGGCACCGGCGTCTCGCCGCGCGCATAGGCATCGGCGAAAGGTTCGATCACCTCGTTCCTGAAGCGCTCTTCATAGTCGAGAACATAATGGGGGATGCCGAGGGCATCGGCGACACGTCGTGCGTCGTGGATGTCCTGCCCGGCGCAGCAGGCACCCTTGCGATGAACGGCGGCGCCATGATCGTAAAGCTGCAGAGTGACGCCGATGACTTCATAGCCTTCGCGGGCCAGCAAGCCGGCGGTGACCGAGGAATCGACGCCGCCCGACATGGCAACGACCACGCGTGTGTCTTCGGGCGCCTTGGCGATGTGAAGAGAGTTGAGCATTTCCTGTTTCCGGTTGGGGTCAAGGGCCAGCGGAGCGGTCCTTTTAATCCCCCCGCCCGAAAGGCGCAATGGCAAGCCGAGGGCGGCAGATTTTGCCGTCAGACCGGCAGGAAGCACCCCTCATGCGGGACAATGCCGCCGAAAGACAAAAGCGCCTTTGCCGCAAGTTGCTGACACGTCTCATGTTTTCAAAACGCTCCAGTTTGGCAAGGCGCTTGCATTGTCTGGCTTGGATAAGTGTGAGTTGAACCGCAGATGAGCGTTTCGCTGAATGTTGCAAGTCCTTCGGGGACCCCAGCCGCCGGCACCAAGGGTGCAGGGGCCGGCGCGTCTGCGGACGGAACGTCGGACGCCAAGACCGGCTTCAAGCAGCTTCTCGCCGTTCTGCTCGATCTGTTGGCGGCACAGGGCGGCTCGCCCGGCGGTGACGCGTCCAGCGCATCAACGAACCAGTCCGGCGATGTTTCGCTCGATCTCGGTGGCCTGCTCGACCTCAAGGCGCTGCTGGCCGACGCCAAGAACAGCACAAAGGCGAGTGCGGATGCGTCCGATACCACATCGGATGACGCCACAACGCCCGATCCTCTGGCCGCCATTCTCGACGTTCTTATCAATGCCTTGCAAAAGGCATCCGCCGGATCGTCCGACGGCAGCGCGCTGACGCTCGACGACAAGTCCCGCGACGCCCTCAAGGCGCTTAACGAGCTTCTCGCCAGCATGACCGGCGCCAAGGGCGATCAGGGCAAGGCGCCGGCACCGTTGCCGAGCGATGTCATCGACAAGCTCAAGACACTCGACCAGTTGCTGGCCAAGCAGTCCGGCGATCCGCAGCTTGCCGATCTCAAGACCCGGGTTGCCGACCTGATCGGACGCGGCGACGCCAGTAAATCCGCCGGCAGCGATGCAACGACGCAATCGGTTTCCGCGCTTCTCGGTCAGGACAGCACCAACAAGCCATCCGGCAACGCCCAGCGCGATACCATGGTGCACATGCTCGATGGCGCCAAGACCAACCTCAAGACCGACGCCTCGAACCAGGACGCCAATTCTGGCGATCCGGGCAACAAGAACCCGTCATCGGCACAGGCCGCGGCTGCCGATCAGTCCTCGGCCAGGAAGAACCAGCCGCCAGCCGGCTTCACTGCACCATCACCCGGCGACGCCAGCAAGGCGAACCAGAAAACCGATGCGGGCGCGGATCCGGTTGTCTCTATGCCGGCGCATGGACTGGACAAGACCCAGCAGGTGCAGTTCCGGACCATCCAGGCCGCCTATGCCCCGACCGGCAAGACCTTCGATATCCCCCAGGTCGCCTTTGATATCGCCCGTCACGCCGTTGCCGGCATCAACCGCTTCCAGATCCGGCTCGACCCGCCCGAGATGGGACGCATCGATGTCCGGCTCGACATGCATCACGAGGGCGGGGTCACGGCGCGTCTGACCGTCGACAGGCCGGAGACCTATGACATGCTCCAGCGCGACGCGCGCGCGCTCGAGCGCGCCCTGGCCCAGACCGGCCTCGACCAGGGCAAGACCAATCTCGAATTCTCGCTCAGGCAGAACCCCTTCGCCGGCCAGGATTCCAACCAGGGCCAACGCAACGACACGCATGCGTTCTTCGGCGATGCCGAAGATGCGTCAGCAGAAGCCCCCCCAACGCCGCCTCCGGTCATGTTCTATCGCGGAAGTGCCCGACCGGGCGGCGTGAACCTTGTCGCTTAGTACGTGTGATCAGCTGAGGAGAGTACCATGACCATTGGCAGCATATCGGGTGGCACCACGACCGGTGCGAGTTCGCCGAACGACGCCGCAACCCGGCTTTCCGACAATTTCGACTCGTTCCTTCAACTGCTGACAACGCAATTGCAGAACCAGAACCCGCTGGATCCGCTCGACACCAATCAGTTCACCCAACAGCTGGTGCAGTTCTCCGGCGTCGAACAGCAGTTGAAAACCAATCAGTTCCTGCAGGCGCTGATCGAGTCGAACCAGCATACGGTGGCGACGAATGCGACGACCCAGGCTCTGGCCTTTGTTGGCAAGGAAGTGACCGCGTCAACAACGCTGAGCAATCTCAAGGATGGGCAGGCGAGCTGGCTCTATAACGCCTCCGGCACAGCGAGCAATGCCGTCATCTCCGTCAAGGACATGGATGGCAACACCGTCTACTCCAAGGAAGCGCCAATCGTAGCTGGCGAGCATCGCTTCAACTGGGATGGTGTGGGCAGTGACGGAAGCACCGCGCCCGACGGCGTTTATCAGATCTCGATCGAAGCCAGGGATTCGAATGGCAAGGTGATCGACGTGACCACCCAGATGGTCGGCACCGTCGACAGCGTTGACTTCACCGGCGACGAGCCCTTCCTGGTGATCGGCGAGGGCAATATCGCGCTTTCCAGCGTCGAACGCGTCACCGGTCTGAAATAACGATCGCCAAATTGAGCGCAGACGGGCCGCCTCGCGCCGGCCCTTTTCTTTGCTGCCCGGGGGTACCTCGCCCGGAAGTCGCTGCTGCGGCGATCGCCTGTGGCGTCGCCTGGCGTCACTACGGTTAACCGGCCGGCCTGACGCAAACGGGGTTTTTCTTCATTGCCAGAATGGGATGGGTCGGCCTCGCGCCGGCCTTTTTGCGATCGCGATAGATTTAATCAAGCCTTACCCGCTGCTTAGGCAAATTTTAAGCCGGAGCCGGTAATCTCACGCCACTATGGTCAGGTTGTGTAAGAGAGTAAAATGACCGTACAGATGCGTCCGCGCGTTAAGTATGTGATAGGTCCGGACGGCAGTCCCTTAACCATTGCCGACTTGCCCCCTCGTAACACCAAGCGCTGGGTAATCCGGCGCAAGGCTGAAGTTGTCGCCGCTGTTCGCGGCGGTCTTCTTAGCCTTGAAGAAGCGTGTCAGCGCTACACCTTGAGTGTCGACGAGTTCCTCAACTGGCAGGCTGCCATCGACAAGCATGGCCTTGCCGGGTTGAGAACCACCTGGATCCAGCACTACCGCGAGAACTGAGCCGGCTTCAGCCGGAACAAAGATGGTTTATGGCGCGACCGGAACACCGGTCGCGCCCTTTGCCTTGCGCGCCGATCCGCCCCGATTTCGCTTTGCCCCGCCGCTGGCCTGATCGCCGCCGGAGGTCGCCGGCTGGCCATTTCCGCCTGCGCGTCGCGCGCCGATGTTCATTTTTCGGTAACACAACAGGAAAGAATTGCCGATGCCTCGCATTCTGGCAGGCGTCGTTAAGAACTTGTTTACCACCCACTGGGTAATTTTTGCCGGGTGATTTCCGGGTGCGCAGACCGCTCTCCCCGGCATCGCGAATGGGTTCGGGCGTGGAAAATTTCGTAGGATTTCTAAACCGGTTGGGTATGGCCCGTGTGGCGGCGATGGGCGTCGTCGCCGTGCTGCTGCTCGGTTTTTTCGGTTTTCTGATCATGCGGGCGACAACCCCGCAGATGGCGCCGATCTATACCGGACTGACGCTTGAGGATTCGGGCGCCATCGTCGACGAGCTTCGGTCGATGAATGTCCCGTATGAACTGCGTGGCGAAGGCGATTCGATCCTTGTGCCGCGCGACCAGATCACCTCGTTGCGCATGAGTCTGGCCCAGAACGGCCTGCCGACACGCGGCCAGGTTGGCTACGAGATCTTCGACCAGCAATCCACTCTCGGTTCGACGAGTTTCGTGCAGAACATCAACCAGGTCCGGGCGCTTGAGGGCGAACTGGCCCGCACCATATCCTCGCTGGCGCGCGTCAAGTCGGCGCGGGTGCACCTGGTTCTGCCCGAACGGCAGCTGTTCTCCCAGACAACGCCGTCCCCATCCGCTTCGATCATGCTGAGCGTCCGGGGCGAATTGAACAATGGCGAGATCAGCGCCATCCAGCACCTGGTTGCCGCGGCAATCGAAGGACTGACACCCAGCCGGGTGTCGATCGTCGATGACACCGGGCGTCTGCTCGCCTCGGGCAGCGAGGGCGATGGCAACGAGCTGATGGCCAGTGACGTGCAGGACCGCATTGCCGGCATCGAGACCCGCATGCAAGGGCGCGTCCAGTCCATTCTCGAAAACGTCGTCGGCTCCGGCCGGGCGCGCGTGCAGGTTGCCGTCGAGCTCGATCTGCAGCGCTCACAGATCACCAAGGAGATCTTCGATCCCGACGGCCAGGTCGTGCGCTCAAGCCAGACCCACGACAGTTCCAGCATCACGGCCAACCCGAACGCCAACCAGGGCGTGACCGTTTCCAACCAGCTGCCGAACGGCACGGCCACGAATGGCGCCGAGGGCACGGCAACCGACCAGACGACCCAGACGGACGAAACCACCAATTACGAAATTTCCAAGACGACCCAGACCGATGTCACGGATCCCGGCGGGATCAAGCGCCTGAGCGTGGCGGTGGCGGTCGACGGCAGCTATGCCACGGACGCCAACGGCGCCGCGACCTATACGCCGCGCAGTCAGGCCGAACTCGATCAGCTGACAGCGCTGGTGCGCTCGGCAGTCGGGTTCGATGCCAATCGTGGCGATGTCGTCGAAGTGGTGAACCTGCAATTCGCCGACCGGCCGAACCTCGACAACGCCGGCACCAGCGCGCCGGGCATGTTCGATTTCACCCGCGACGACCTGATGAACCTCGCCAACATGGCCGTGACGCTGATCGTCGCCCTGGGTCTCCTGCTCTTCGTTTTGCGCCCGCTTCTCAAGCGCGTTCTCGAGCCGGAAGCCGAACCGCTGACCCTGCCCGAGCCGCCGGTGGCAGCGGATCAGAGCACCGCCGCAGCGATCGAGAACGCCCTCAATCCAGATCAGGCGCAGTCGCGCCCGGAGTGGATGGATGAGGCCCAGCAGATGGGCCTGGCACAGATGACCACGATCAAGCACGTGGGCGAACTGATCGAGGAAAACCCTCGGCAGGCCGCCACCATCGTGCGTGACTGGCTGAACCAGGCGGCATAGGGCGGACTGGGCATGGTCGGAACCGAAAAAGAAATCAGCGATACGATCGGTCGGGGCCTGGTCATTCAGGACGGCGAAAGGACGCGTGAGCTCCAGCCGGACGAAAAGGCGGCGGTGCTGATGCTGGCGCTCGGCCCCGATCACGGCAAGCCGATATTCGATGAACTCGACGAGATGGAAATCAAGCAGCTGTCGCGCGCCATGGTCCGGCTCGGCCCGATCAGCCAGGAAATGCTCGACGGTTTGCTGCTGAGTTTCGTGACGACGGTATCGTCCAACGGCTCGATCGCGGGGAACTCCGATTCCACCGAACGCCTGCTGCTGAGCTTTCTGCCCCAGGATCGCGTGGCGACGATCATGGAGGAAATCCGCGGACCGGCCGGCCGCAACATGTGGGAGAAGCTCTCTAACGTTCAAGAAGATATCCTCGCCAACTACCTGAAGAACGAATACCCGCAGACCGTTGCGGTCGTTCTGTCCAAGATTTCGACCGAACATGCCAGCCGCGTGCTCGCCGTCCTGCCCGAGGAACTGGCGATGGACGTGGTCGGGCGGATGCTCGGGCTCGACCCGGTGCAGGAGGACATTCTCGAAAAGATCGAAATGACACTGAGGACCGAGTTCATGTCGACCCTCAGCCACACCCAGCGGCGCGACAGTCACGAGCAGATGGCGGAAATCTTCAACTCCTTCGACCGCCAGACCGAAGCGCGCTTCATGACCTCACTCGAGGACCAGAACCGCGACAGCGCCGAGCGCATCAAGGAGTTGATGTTCACCTTCGAAGACCTCGTGCGGCTCGAAACCTCGGCCATTCAGTCGCTCATCCAGAAAATGGACAAGCGCGACATGGCCCTTGCGCTCAAGGGCGCCAACGAACCCACCAAGGAACTGTTCTTCAACAACATGTCGACCCGCGCCGCCAAGCTCCTCAAGGAAGACATGGAATCGATGGGACCGGTGCGGCTCAAGAATGTCGATGAAGCCCAGGGCAAGATGGTCTCGATGGCCAAGGACATGGCGGCCCGCGGCGAAATCGTCATCACCAAGAACCTTGGCGAAGACGAGATGATTTCCTGATGAGCAGCGCCCACGCCAAATTCAACTTCGACCTCGACCTCTCGGGCAACCAGGCCCAGACGCGGGTGATGACCGAAACCAGCGTGATAAAGCTGCGTGAAGAGGGACACCAGGCGGGCTATGCAGAGGGCTACCGCGAGGGACAGCAAGCCGAGACGGCCCGCGCCGAGGCCGCGCTTGCCGCCGCAGCGGAAAAGATCGCCGCCAATGCCGCCCGCATGCTGCAAACGGTTGCCAGTTTCGAACAAAAGGCCCGGACCGACGGCATTGCCATCGCCCGCACCATCGCGGTCAAGCTCGCCAATCAGCTGGTCTCGCGCATTCCGGAAGCCGAACTCGACACGCTGATCGAGGAATGCCTGCAGTCCCTCGACCAGACACCGCACCTTGTCATCCGCTGCCAACCCGACCTCGTTGACCGGATCAAGGAAGTCACCGAGGCCCATATGACGGCGGCCGGATTCAACGGACGGCTGGTGGTTCTGGGCGATCCCGAAATCGGCCCGGGCGACGGGCGGCTCGAATGGGCCGACGGTGGGCTGGTGCGGGACATGAGCAAGATTTTGAGCGAAATCGACAAGTCCATCGTCGCCTATTGCGCGACATCCGGGCTGCCGGCGCCTGACCTGGCGCCCGGTCCGCTGGCGGAGAGCGATCATGAGTGACACCGACGATCCCACAACCGGAACGGAAAACGACGACCTCAGCTTCGAGGAGATGCAGGCAGAGGCTGCCGGCGAGTTCGAGCCGATTTCCGAGAAGACGGCCGCCGATCTCGAGGCAGTGTTCGATGTGCCCGTCAGGATCTCGGTGGTGCTCGGCCGCTCGCGCATGCCCATTTCCAAACTTCTGAAGATGGACATCGGCACTGTGGTCGAGCTCGACCGGCAGGTCGGCGAGGCCATCGACATCTATGTCAACGACCGTCTGGTCGCCCGCGGCGAAATCGTTCTCGTCGAGGATCGTCTCGGCGTGACCATGACGGAAATCATCAAGGCGTCCTAGGAACGGAACCCGAGAGCGGGAACCGGTTCTGGAACGGCCGAATGGAAATAAACAGGTGAGCCTGTGAATACGAGGATAAGCCCATGCGCCTCATGATCGTCGGAGCCCTTGAAGGGCAGTTGAGCCAGGCCACCAAGCTTGCAATGGATGGCGGCGCCAAGGTCGCCCATGCCGGCGATATCGAAATCGCCCTCGCCTCGCTCAGAAGCGGGCGTGGCGCCGACCTGTTGCTGGTCGACGTGATGGCCGACATCCCCGCCCTGATCTCGGGCCTCGAGAACGAACGCATTTTCGTGCCGGTCGTGGCCTGTGGCACCGAGGCCAATGCTGCTGCCGCGGTCAACGCCATCCGCGCCGGGGCCAAGGAATACATTCCGCTGCCACCCGATGCCGAACTGATCGCGGCAATTATCGCCGCGGTGGCGCGCGAAAGCGCCGATTTCCTGTTCCGCGATCCGGCCATGGCCAAGGTCGTCAAGCTGGCCGACCAGGTCGCCGCCTCCGAGGCGAGTGTGCTGATCACCGGTGAGAGCGGCACCGGCAAGGAGGTCATGGCCAAATATGTCCATGCCCGCTCGCGCCGCGCCGACAAGCCGTTCATCTCGATCAACTGCGCTGCCATTCCCGAGCAACTGCTCGAATCCGAGCTGTTCGGCCATGAAAAGGGCGCGTTCACCGGCGCCGTTGGCCGTCGTATCGGCAAATTCGAGGAAGCCACGGGCGGTACGCTGCTGCTCGACGAAATCTCGGAAATGGACATCAGGCTGCAGGCCAAGCTGCTGCGCGCCATTCAGGAACGGCTGATCGACCGCGTTGGCGGCAGCAAGCCGGTGTCGGTCGACATCCGCATCATCGCCACATCGAACCGCGATCTCAGCGAGGCGGTCAAGGATGGCAGTTTCCGCGAAGACCTGTTGTTCCGACTCAATGTCGTCAATCTCAAGCTGCCGCCGCTCCGGCAGCGTCCGGGCGACATCGCCGCCCTTTCCGAACACTTCGTCGAAAAATATGCCAAGGCCAACGGCCTCGGGGAACGGCGGCTGAGCCCGGAAGCGCTCGAAGATCTCGTCAAGGCGCCCTGGCCGGGCAATGTCCGTGAACTTGAGAATACCCTGCATCGCGCGGTGCTGCTTTCGGGTGGCGAGGTCATCGGCCCCGATGCCATCCTTCTGCCCGACGGCACCGGTCTTGCCGAGGCGGTGCAGGCCCCGAGCCCCGCCGCCCAGGCCGCGGCCACCGCCGAGAGCGTGGCGCGGACCATGGTCGGGCGCACCGTTGCCGATGTCGAACGCGACCTCATCCTCGACACGCTCGATCATTGCCTCGGCAACCGCACCCACGCCGCCACCATTCTCGGCATCTCGATCCGCACGCTCCGGAACAAGCTCAACCAGTATGCCGACGAAGGCGCGGACGTACCGCCACCCGGCGAGCAACGCCACAGCGCGGCATGAGGCGGGGATGACCGACAAAGGCGCGACACCAGCACAACGGCACCTGCCGCCGCGACTTTCCCGTCCGGCCGGGCAGGTTTCGCCGTGCGCTTTTTCCGCGCCTCAAATGATGCTGGCTGAACCGGAGCGTGCCATCCATGGCTGACACCACACCGGCCCCGCGCCCGCGGCCCTACGGCTTCCACTTCCCAAGCCTGCATGACCTGATCGACCTGTTCCGCCAGTCCGACATCGCGCTGGCGTTGGGCGTGATGGGCATCCTGCTCGTGCTCATTCTGCCGATGCCGCCGTTCATGCTCGACATGTTGCTGGCGGTGTCGATCATTTTCTCGGTTCTGGTGCTGATGACCTCGCTGTTCATCCAGGCGCCGCTCGAATTTTCAGCCTTCCCGACCGTCCTTCTCATCACCACCATGCTGAGGCTGTCGCTCAACCTGGCGTCGACAAAGCTGATCCTTGCCAACGGCCACAACGGCACCCAGGCCGCCGGGCACGTCATCGAAGCCTTCGGCAATTTCGTGATGCAGGGCAATTTCGTCATCGGCATCATCGTTTTCGGCATCCTGGTGATCGTCAATTTCGTCGTCATCACCAAGGGTTCGGGGCGCATTGCCGAAGTCGCGGCGCGCTTTACGCTCGATGCCATGCCCGGCAAGCAGATGGCCATCGACGCCGACCTCAGCGCCGGGCTGATCGACGAAGGCGAAGCACGGTCGCGGCGCAAGAATCTCGAGGACGAAAGCTCGTTCTTCGGCGCCATGGACGGTGCGTCCAAATTCGTGCGCGGCGACGCCATCGCCGGCCTGCTGATCACCTTCATCAACATCATCGGCGGCATCGTCATCGGTGTGGCGCAGATGGGACTGAGCTTTGCCGAGGCCGGCAACAACTATACGCTCTTGACCGTCGGTGACGGCCTGGTCACCCAGATACCGGCGCTGATCGTTTCGACCGCGGCCGGCCTGCTCGTGTCCAAGGCCGGCGTGACCGGCAGCGCCGACAAGGCGCTGGCCAAGCAGTTCACCGGTTACCCGCGTGCACTGGGCATGTCTTCAGCGGTGATGGCGCTCATGGCCTTCCTGCCCGGCATGCCGATCCTGCCCTTCCTCACCCTCGCCGGCGCAGCCGGCTATGTCGCCTTCCGCGCTGGCAAGACCAAGTCTATCCGCGAGGAGGAAGCCGCGCTGGCTGAAACCGGCGGGCTGCCCGGCATGCCAGCCGGCATGGGCGGACAGGATGCAGAGCCGGCCGAAGTCCCGATCTCCGAAACCTTGAGGATGGACGAGCTGAAGCTCGAACTGGGCTACGGGCTGTTACAGCTGGTCAAGGACGACGGAACCGGCACCGATAGGCTGACCGAGCAGATAAAGGCGCTAAGGCGCCAGCTCGCCGTCGATCTCGGCTTTGTCATGCCGCCGGTGCGGATTCTCGACAACATGCAGCTCGACCCGAATCTTTACAAGATCCGCATCAAGGAGATCGAGATCGGCGACGGCAATGTCTATCCCTCGCTGCTGATGGTGATGGACCCCGAAGGCAACCAGATCACCCTGCCCGGCGAACATACGACAGAACCGGCCTTCGGACTGCCGGCGACCTGGATCGATCCGGCGCTCAGGGACGAGGCCGAAATCCGCGGCTACTCGATCATCGACCCCTCGACAGTGATCTCGACGCATCTGACCGAAGTCCTGAAGGCAAATGTCTCCGATCTTTTGAGCTATGCCGGGACGCAATCGCTGCTCCAGGGCCTGACCACGGCACAGCAGAAGCTGGTCGAGGACATCGTGCCTTCGCTGATCTCGGTTACTGGCATCCAGCGCGTGCTGCAGGCGCTTCTTTCCGAACGCGTGTCGATCCGCGATCTGGCAACGATCCTGGAAGGCATTGCCGAGGTCGCCGGCACCGGTCGTTCGCCGCAGATGATGGCCGAACATGTGCGGGGCCGGCTCGCCCGCCAGCTGTGCGCATCCAATCTCGGCCCGGACGGTGCATTGCCCATCATCACGCTGTCGCACGACTGGGAGCGCAGCTTCGCCGAGGCCATGCATGGCGAGGGAAGCGACCGGCATCTGGCGATGGCGCCGTCCAAGCTGCAGCAGTTCATCACCGGCGTGCAGGGCGCCTTCGAAAGCGCCGCCCAGGCCGGGCATCTTCCGGTGCTGATCACTTCGGCGCCGATCCGTCCGCATGTGCGGGCCATCATCGAGCGTTTCCGGCCGCAAACGGTGGTGATGAGCCAGAACGAGGTGCATCCACAGGTCCGGCTCAAGACCATCGGCAGCGTTTAGGTCCAGAAGACGCCCGAGGCTCGACGCACTGTAACCTGCTGCAATCTAGAAGTTTTTGCTCCGCCTGTGCCCGAGGCTCCGGCGGCGGAGCTTTGCAGTTGGGCTGAAGGTGGGCACGGCTGCCCAAGAATCGCCGCACTTGCCGAAAACAGTC
This sequence comes from Devosiaceae bacterium, assembly GCA_963676075.2. Taxonomy (GTDB): domain Bacteria; phylum Pseudomonadota; class Alphaproteobacteria; order Rhizobiales; family Devosiaceae; genus JAHJQZ01. Next base: position 81,859 of record CAXXNZ010000030.1, on the reverse strand, counting down.
CGCCGCTTGCGTGGCCTTCGTGGTCCCGCCCAGGGGAAGAGACGTATGCGCGCCATAGAGCCGACAGTATCGCGGTTCGACGCCTTCAGCCGGACGATCAGCCGTCTGGTCGCCGCGCTGTTTACGTTCGCTCTTCTTGCCACCACGCCACTTGTGACCACGGGGACTGCGGCGGCTGAACTGCCTGTCTGCCAGTCAGTCGCCCATGCCAGCGTGTGCATCCAGAACGATGCCGACGCCGTGGTCCTGCCCGCCGAGACCCGGGACGAATTCGACCGCACGCAGAGCCGTCCGGTGGATTCGATCAATGATTCCCATTTCCTCGGCGTCATTGCCAGCGTCGCGGTTTCGTTCTCCCAAACCGTCCCCGATGTTGGACACCTGCGTCTTCCAGCGCTGCCGCCGCCCGGCCGCGGACCGCCTTCCCTCGCCTGAAATACCAACGCCTCGCGTCCGGATACCGCCTTTACCTCCCATTCAGGTGGTCATCTCCGAACGTTCAAGATGCGTTAATGGCTCTGGAGTGACCGCTGGCTGCGTTTAAGGCGGTTGGCTCCAGAGCCTGACCCGACCTTGCCGGGACCATTCAGCTTTCGAGGAACCTCATGACTTTCCGAACCCTTTTTGTCGGGAGCGCGCTGCTCGCCTGCGCCCTGACCAGCTCGCCCGCCAGTTTTGCCCAGTCCGCCATGACGAGTTCGGCCACCGCGCCCACACCGCATGGCATTTTTCTGACCACGCCCAATCCCGAGATCAAGGTAGCGCCCGGAAATCCGGTCACCTTCAAGCTGTCGCTGATCAACGATACCGAAATGCCCGAACGCGCTGCTCTGGCACTGGCAGGCGTACCTGACGGATGGACCTATTCGCTCAAGGGCGGAAATTACGAGGTGACCTCGGCAATGGTCGCGCCCGGTGAGACCGGCGACCTGAGCCTGACGCTGACGCCCGACAAGGGCGCAGCCAAACAGGCCTATAAGCTCGATCTTTCGGCCAAGTATGCCGATGGCAAGACCGACTTGCCGCTGTCGGTGACCCTGGCCGATCTGCCCTCGACCGGCACCAAGCTGGTGCCTGACCTTCCGGGTCTGAAAGGCACCACCAAGACGACATTCAAATACAAGCTCAAGCTGACCAACGGCTCGAGCCAGGATGCGCTGTTCAACCTTGCCGCCGAGGTGCCGGACGGGTTCACCACCGATTTCAAGCAAGGCTATGGCAGCGACGAGATCACCGGCGTTCCGGTCAAGGCCGGCGCGACCCAGGACATCACGCTCGAGGTCAAGCCGTCCGCCAATGCCGATGCCGGCACCTACCCGATCAAGGTCGCAACCATTGCCGGAGACCAGAGCGCTTCGGCCCAGCTGGCGATGCAGATCACTGGCACTGGCGATCTGTCGCTTTCCGGACCGCAGGACCGGTTGAGCGGAGACGCCGTCGCGGGCAAGACCCAGACCTTCCCGTTCACCCTTCATTCGACCGGCAGCACCGACGCCACCAACATCAAGCTGAGCGCCTCGGCGCCGCGTGACTGGAAGGTGACGTTCGATCCCGAAACGCTGCCCGGTCTTGCCGCCGGCGCAGACCAGACGATCAATGTCGCCATCACGCCGTCCGAGAAGGCGATTGCCGGCGACTACATGGTGACAGTCCGCGCCGGCGCCGACGGCGTGTCGAGCCCGGCCCGGTTCCGGGTTACGGTCAACACCTCGACCATGTGGGGCATGATCGGCATCGGCATCATCGGCCTGGCCGTCATCGTGCTTGCCCTCGCCGTGATGCGGTATGGCCGCAGATGAGCGCGCCCGTCATCGAAGCCAAGGGTCTTGCCAAAAAATACGGCAAGGCCCGGGTCGTCGACGGCATCGATCTCACGGTGTCCGAAGGCGAAGTCATCGGTCTGCTCGGCCCCAACGGGGCCGGCAAGACCACCACCATTCTCATGCTGCTCGGGCTGACCGAAGCCAGCGAAGGCCAGGTGCGCATTCTCGGTAAGGACCCGTTCCGCGACCCACTCGCGGTCAAGAGCGAGGTCGGCTATCTGCCCGATTCCGTCGGTTTCTACGACAACCTCAGCGGTCGCGATAATCTGAGGTACACGGCCAGGCTCGGCGGTCTCGAAACGGCTGAAGCCAACACCCGCATGGAAGAGGCGCTCGAACGCGTGCGGCTGACCGATGTCGGCGACAGGCGCGTTGGCACCTATTCGCACGGCATGCGTCAAAGGCTCGGGCTTGCCGAACTGCTGATGCGCAAGTCGCGCATCGCCATTCTCGACGAACCGACATCGGGTCTGGATCCGCAATCGACAACCGAATTGTTGGCGCTGATCCGGTCCTTCTCCGAGGACGGCATGACCATCGTCGTCTCTTCGCACCTGCTCGACGTCGTGCAAACGATCTGCCACCGCATTGCCCTGTTCAACCGGGGGCGGATCGGCTTTGTCGGCACGGTCGACGAATTGGCCAAAAAGGTTTCCGACGGCGCCTATCGCGTCGAGGTCAGCGCCGATGGCGTCGATCTCGCCAAGATCGCCAGTGCCATCGACGGCGTCACCATGGCCGACATGACGGACGACGTCTGCCGGATCACCGCCGATCGCGATGTCCGCATCGATCTCGCCAGGAAGGTGATCGAGGCCGGCGGCGCGCTGCGCAATCTCGACTCGCGCGGTGTCAGCCTTGGGGAAGCCTACAACCTCTATTTCGAGGAGGCGAAAGATGCAGCGTAAAGGTTCGCCCTTCAAAGGCGTGATGACCGTCGCCTTCAAGGAGGCGGCCGATCATATGACCAGCGCCCGTATGCACCTTGTCATGCTGCTGGTGCTGTTGACGGCCGCCGCCGCCGTCTACGCCGCTATCGGCAATATCAAGACCACGACAGCTCAGGATCCGTTCATTTTCCTCAAGCTGTTCACTGTCGCCCAGCAGCCGCTGCCCTCGTTCTCATCGTTCATGGGGTTCCTGCTGCCGCTGGTCGCCATTGCCCTCGGGTTCGACGCGGTCAATGGCGAATTCGGCAAGCGTACGATGAGCCGCATCCTGGCCCAGCCGATCTATCGCGACGCGGTGCTGTTCGGGAAGTTTCTCGGCGGCATGCTGGTGATCGGCATCGCGCTGGTGACGCTGTGGCTGCTGATGATCGGTACCGGCATCCTGATGCTCGGCCTGCCGCCCTCGGGCGACGAGGTCGCACGCGGATTGTTCTACTTGCTGGCCACCTTCGTTTACACCGGTGTGTGGCTCGCCCTGGCCATGGCCTTTTCGACGCTGATCAAGGCGCCGGCGACCTCGGCTCTGGCAGCCCTGTCGGTCTGGCTGATCTTCTCGTTCTTCTGGTCGATGATCACGCCGCTCCTGGCCAATCTCATCGTGCCGCTCGATCCGCTCCATCCGATCTCGGTGCTCAACCAGTTCTACATGCAACAGGACCTTGCCCGCATCTCGCCGGTCACCCTTTACGGCGAGATCGCGCAAATGGTGCTCGATCCGTCCTCACGCTCGGTCGGACCGATCTTCATGTCGCAGATGCAGGGGGCGCTGATCGGCGCGCCACTGCCCACCTTCGAGAGCCTGTTGCTCATCTGGCCGCAGATCGCCGGCCTGTTCGCGGCAATGGTGATGCTGTTCACCGGCGCCTATGTCGCTTTCCAGCGTCAGGAAGTGCGAGCCTGACTGACGCGGAAAAGCCGGGGAGTGACGGGCGGTCACTCCCCGGTCACCTCCGAAACGAAAGCGGCCCGCGCAAGCGAGCCGTTTTCCTGTCAGCTAAGGGGTGCAAAAATGCCGGTTATCTGGAATGGCGCCTCAAACCGATCTCGTCGAACTCGGCCTGTTCGATCCTGGCTTCGGCGGCGGCCTCGCGCAGATGCTCGCGCTGATCCAGCAATTCGATCTTCTTCAATTCCTCGATGGCTTCTGCCAGGGCATCCTGGGCCGCCTCGAGCTGACCGCGCATGCCTTCCGCCGATTCCAGCAGATTGTCGCGCCGTGTCCGTGCCGCCTTGGCAAAGGTCGAATAGGCAAAATGCGCGATGTCGGAAATACCGGTCTTCTGATGCTCGATCTCGATCTGCTGGTCCAGTTCACTGGCCATGCGCTCGAAATCGGCGACCATCATCTCGATCTGCGTCACCTGGCGGCGTTTTTCATCCACCTGAAACTTCTTGAGCCGGATCAGGCTCTTGTTGCGCGACTTCATGACTTGCACTCCTTACTCATCAAGTCTCGTTCGCAGCGATATCGAACTCCAGCAAGGCGGCGAGCCGTTCATAGCCCGCCTCGATACTGGTTCGGTCATCTCGATCCTGGCTCAAAAACGTTTCCAGAACCGGCATCACCTCTATCGCCCGATCCACACCCGGATCTGATCCTTTCCGGTAAGCCCCCAGTCGGATCAATTCCTCCATGTCGGCGAACACCGACATGAGCTCACGCGCCGCCTGCAGAAGTGGCCGGATTTCAACCGGCACGCATCCCGGCATGGTGCGCGAAATGGACCTCAGAACATTGATCGCCGGATACCGTCCGCGTTCGGCGATCGCACGTTCCATCACAATGTGCCCGTCGAGAATACCTCTTACCGCATCCGCGATGGGCTCGTTGTGATCATCACCTTCCACCAAAACGGTAAAAAGTCCGGTAACGGATCCGGAACCGGCAAGGCCCGGCCCCGCACGTTCGAGAAGGCGCGGCAATTCAGAGAAAACCGTTGGCGGATAGCCCTTTGCAGTCGGCGGTTCGCCGATACTGAGCCCGATCTCGCGCTGCGCCATGGCAAAACGCGTCAAAGAGTCCATCATGCACAGGACGCGCTGGTTCTGGTCGCGGAAGAATTCGGCCAGCGTCATGGAGAGATAGGCGGCCTGGCGGCGCATCAATGCACTCTCGTCCGAAGTCGCGACAACGATGACCGAACGCTTGAGCCCTTCCTCACCAAGATAGTCGGTGATGAACTCCCTGACCTCGCGCCCACGTTCGCCGATCAGACCAATGACGGCCACATCCGCCGAGGTGTTGCGCGCCAGCATCGACATCAGCACCGATTTGCCGACGCCCGAGCCGGCGAAAATGCCCATGCGCTGGCCTTCGCACATGGTGGTGAAGGTGTTGAGGGTCCTGACCCCCATGTCGATGGGATCACCGACCCTCTCTCTTAGATGCGCCGGCAGTGGTTGCGACTTGAGCGGATAGCCGGCCGAGCCGCGCGCCAGAGGCCCCTTGCCATCGATGGGCTCGCCATTGGCATTGACGACGCGTCCGAGCCAGCTCTTGTCCGGATAGGCCTGACCGTCATGGCTCATGAACACGGCCTTGCAGCCAAGACGGACACCCTCGATGGACCCGAACGGCAGGCACAGGGCGTGACCGCCCTTGAAGCCGATGATCTCGGCCTCGAGCCGTGCGCCGACACGCGTTTCGATGATGACGCGCCCGCCGACCCGCAACTCGCGCACGGGCCCGACGATCTCTATCAGAAGCCCCTGAACCGACTTGACCCGGCCAAAGACCTCGACTTCCTCGATATCGGCGATTTCGGCGATCAAAGATTTCACGCCGCTCTCCCTGCAAGCTCTGCGGTTCCGATTCGATCGCGTGGAACCGGACATGGCGACTCCAATTGAGCGAATCGCTGTCCAAACGGTAACCGATCGTTAAGCAATATGCTCTAGTGCGATTGTTTGAGCAAAATTTTCCCTTGGCTCCTGCAGCCGGAATTGCGCTCGTCCTCACACAGGTTTCGATGAGTCCGCAGAGTCCATTACAGGGCTTTCTTAAACTATTTTCTTAAGTTTTGTTTGTTGGATTTTATTAAATAATTCAATAGGTTACAACGATGTGTGTTCAGGAATCCTTTCACCTTGCCTGTCGGAATTAAAGTTTGTTAACTAATTGCGTTTAGGGTCGAATCATATCCAGTAGGGTTGGATTGGATGGCAGCCGCGCATGGGCGTCATTCATGTTCCAGCAGGAACCATCAAGGGGCTGAACATGCGAGTTCTGTTGATCGAGGACGATGGCGCTACGGCTCAATCCATTGAGCTTATGCTTAAGTCCGAGAGCTTCAATGTCTACACCACCGATCTCGGCGAAGAAGGTGTCGATCTCGGCAAGCTGTATGATTACGACATCATCCTGCTCGATCTCAATTTGCCGGACATGTCCGGATACGAGGTCCTGAGGACGCTGCGCGTCGCCAAGGTGCAAACACCGATCCTCATTCTTTCCGGTCTGGCCGGCATTGAAGACAAGGTGCGCGGTCTCGGCTTCGGTGCCGACGACTACATGACCAAGCCGTTCCACAAGGACGAACTGGTTGCGCGCATCCATGCCATTGTCCGGCGCTCCAAGGGCCATGCCCAGTCAGTGATCACGACGGGCGACCTGAACGTCAACCTCGACACCAAGACGGTCGAGGTCGGTGGCCAGCGCGTGCACCTGACCGGCAAGGAATACCAGATGCTGGAGCTGTTATCGCTCCGCAAGGGCACCACGCTCACCAAGGAGATGTTCCTCAATCATCTCTATGGCGGCATGGACGAGCCCGAACTCAAGATCATCGACGTCTTCATCTGCAAGCTCCGCAAGAAGCTTTCGGTGGCGACCGGCGGCAAGAACTATATCGAGACCGTCTGGGGCCGCGGCTATGTTTTGCGCGAGCCGGATGAGAACGAGGTCTTCTCCGAAAGCGCCTGACGCCTTCGAGTAGCTCCACACGTCACACGAAACCCCGCCCTACCGGCGGGGTTTTTGTTTGGGGTGCCCATCTTCGCAAGCGGGTGACCAGACAATGGATGTCGCGGTGGACTGATCCGCGCGCGATTGTCCGGACCTCGCCGGGGACGCCGATGGCTCTTCAGCGGCACGGATGGTTGCCCCCATCGGCCTAAGGTTTCGCACCTCACTCATACCGAACCGTTTCCAATATTTCATGTCCTTATTGCTCATGTTAAAGTATTGATTCTTATCGACTTTGTCTGACAATTAGCAATTTCATTAATTTGTATCGACTAATATCAACCTCGCGGAGCGAAAGCCGGCTCACCGGCTGTAGATCGAGAGGAGAAAAAGATGTTGGCCGTATTCAGCATACAAAAACCAGGCAACTAGCGATGAGCGGCAGCTTTTGTTTGCCGCTCTAAACGCAAAAGACATGTCTGTCAGAGGTTTTTGCGGCACACCGACATAGGCGTCGGAGCCAACCGGTCCTGTCAGGCAGCGTCCTGGAAACGGGCGCAACGAACGGTGCGTGCGGGATTCCCCGAGCCGTTGATGAATTGCGCCAACACTGAGACCCAATTTCCTCCCACGAGGCAAATCAGATGAAACTCGTTCCCAAACTCGGGATCACCGGCAGAATCTATCTGCTGGTTGGCCTGTTCATGGTCGCCCTTATTGTCGCCACCACCCTGTCGGTCAATTCCATGACGGCCGAACGCAGCAGCATGCGAACCGACGAGCTGACGTCGATCATGGACACGGCCGTCCATGTCGCTGAGGCCAATTACGATCGCGCCAAGGCCGGTGAAATCGACGAAGCCACGGCAAAGGCCCAGGCCATGCAGGCGATCGGCGACATGCGCTATCGCGGCAGTGAATACATATTCATCGTCGACACCGCCGGCGTCATGCAGATGCACCCGGTCAAGCCGGAGATGGTCGGCAAGGACCAGACGGCTTTGTCGGACGTCAACGGCAAGCGCTTCATCGCCGAGATGATCGACATCGCCAAGACCAAGGGCGCCGGACTGGTCGATTACATGTGGACACGCCCAGGCGAGAGCGACGCCGTGCCGAAGCGATCCTACGCCGCGATGTTCAAGCCGTGGGACTGGGTGATCACCACCGGTGTCTATGTCGACGATATCAACGCCGAAAACACCCGCACGATGATTGATCAGTCGTTGGTCGGCGGCGGCATCATGATCATCATGCTCGTGGTCGCCTTTGTTATTTCCCGCACCATCACCAAGCCGATCGCCGGTCTCACCTCCACCATGGGGACGATTGCAGGCGGCAATTACGAGACGGAGGTGAACGGGACCGGGCGCACTGACGAAATCGGCGAAATGGCACGCGCGGTGGAAGTGTTCCGCGAGAACGGGTTGAAGGTCGTCGAAATGACCACTGCCGAAGTCGAGGCGGAAGCACTTCGCAAGAAGGAACGCGCCGAGATGATGCAGCAGTTGCAGACCGAGTTCGGCGTCGTTGTCGATGCCGCCATTGCCGGCGATCTGTCCAAACGCGTCGAGGCGGAATTCCCCGATGCCGAACTCAATACGTTGGCAGGCTCGGTGAACAACCTGGTCGAAACCGTCGATCGCGGCATTTCCGAAACCGGAGACGTGTTGGCGGCGCTTGCCGATACCGATCTGACACGCAGGGTTGAGGGCAATTATCAGGGCGCCTTCGACAAGCTCAAATCCGATACCAATGCGGTTGCCGACAAGCTCGTCGAGATCGTCGGCCAGATCAAATCGACCTCGCGCGGCCTGAAGGTCGCCACTGGAGAGATCCTCAGCGGCGCCAATGATCTGAGCGAGCGCACCACCAAGCAGGCCGCGACCATCGAGGAAACCTCAGCGGCAATGGAGCAACTGGCACAGACGGTGATCGAAAACGCCAAACGCGCCGAAGAGGCCTCGGTCAAGTCGCAGTCCGTGTCCCAGACAGCCGAGGAAGGTGGCGAGGTGATGCGCGATGCCAACAAGGCGATGGAGCAGATCTCGACATCGAGCGCCAAGATTTCGAACATCATCGGCATGATCGACGATATCGCCTTCCAGACAAATCTGCTGGCGCTGAACGCTTCGGTCGAAGCCGCCCGCGCCGGGGAAGCCGGCAAGGGCTTTGCCGTCGTTGCCGTGGAGGTGAGGCGCCTGGCACAAAATGCGGCGGAGGCCTCTTCCGAGGTCAAGGCTCTGATCGAGCAGAGCGCCGAGGAAGTCTCCGGCGGTTCCAAGCTCGTCGCCAGCGCGGCCGAAAAACTCGAGACAATGCTCGAAGCGGTGAAGGCCAATAACGTGCTGATGGACGGCATTGCCCGCGAAAGCCGCGAACAGGCGTCCGCCATCGAGGAGGTCAATGTCGCTGTCCGCCAGATGGACGAGATGACCCAGCACAATGCGGCGCTGGTCGAAGAGACGAACGCAGCGATCGAGCAGACGGAAGCGCAGGCGTCCGAACTCGACACCATCATTGCCGTGTTCACCATCGCCGAAGGCGAGCAGGCGTCAAAAGCCCCGCTCGCGCCTCGAAAGGGCATCAAGGGACTTCAGGACAAGGTGGTCAACGCGGCCAAGAGCTATCTGACCAAGGGGAATGCGGCCATCAAGGAAGAACAGGACTGGTCCGAATTCTAGGGATCCCGGCCGCACCTGCTGAAACTGGACTGGGGCGCCGCAGGGCGCCCCTTTTCTTGCGGACGAAGGAAAAAACCCCGCGCCAGGCGCGGGGCAAGTGGCGCAGGAACAAAGGGCTAGCCCCACGCGAACAGTTTGAGACCGAAGCTGCCGATGGCCCACATCCCGAAGCCGATCAGCACCACGCCCGACAGGATGGCGGTGCCACGGGTGAAACCGGCGGGCAGCCGATGATGCAAGCCGGCCACGACACCGCTAAGGAACAGCCACCACAAAAGCGACCCGAAAAAGACACCGCCGACCACCGTTACCGCCGCAGCAAGGCCCGGCGTGTTGACCAATCCGAGTCCGGCGAAAATGGCAGCGAAGCTGAGGATCGTTGCCGGGTTGGCGATGGTGAGGAAAAACGTTGCCGAAACGGTGCCGATCAGGTCGCGGGCACCGACGCTGGCCGCCTTGCTTGCCGGCGGCGTCCTCAACCCGCTGAGGCCGAGATAGATCATGAACAGGCCGCCAACGAGCTTTAGCGGCATGTCGATGGCTTGCAGCGCCGCCGAAAAGGCGGCGAACCCGGCGGCGGCCAATGCTGCATAGCTGGCGTCGGCCAGCGCCGTGCCGAGCCCCCCCGCCATGCCGGCCCAAAAGCCTTTCTCGAGCGTGCGGTTGATGCACAACACCCCGATCGGCCCGAGCGGCGCGGCGATGGCCAGCCCGAGAGCAAGGCTCTTGAGGAACAGCACCAGGTCCATCACTCGGCGCCCCCTCCCGGCACGAAAGCTCCGGCGACCGGCGAGGACAGGGCGAGCATGGTTTCGGAACGAGCAACGAAGCCGCGCTGCTTCAGCTCTCCGAGAAAAACCTCAACCTCATTGAGTCCGGCGACGCGGATCTTGATGAGATAAGACCAGCTACCGGTAACGTGGTGGCACTCGAGAATGCCGGCATGCGCGGCGGCAAAGCTGCGGAACGCATCTTCATCGGAATCCGGCGCCAACGCTAGAAAGACAAAGACCAGGCCGGGCAGTCCGAGCTGCTCCGGATCGGCGTCGACGGTGAAACGTCTGATGGCGCCCGAAGCCGTAAGACGCCTGATGCGTTCATTCACCGCCGAGGCCGACAGGCCGACGGCGCTGCCGGTATCGGCCAGCGCGCGGCGGGAGTCCTCGGACAGAAGGTTGATGATTTTGCGGTCTATTTCATCCATATCCGCATATTATGCGGTTTCTTTCTGTTTTGCCAGCTATTTTGCGGTGCTAAGCCAATCTGGCTGTGGCGGCAAGGTCACGAACACACAGAGTATCCGTTTGCCCGGATGTAATCACGGAGCAAGCAGCACGCACTTCGTCATTCCGGATTTGATCCGGGCTCCAGCGGCGCATGGATCTCCTCGCGCAAAAGGAGTCTTGCACTCGGCAGACGCCTCGCACTGGATCCCGGATCAAGTCCGGGATGACGCTGGAGATAAACCCGAAAGACGCCCGGCCTAGTTCGCCATGCCAAAGGCCTTCAGCTTGTTGTCGATTTCGGCCATCACGTTCGCCGGCAGGGCGCCCTTTTCGGCGGCGGCGAAATTGTCCCTGACCTGTTCCTCGGTCTTGAAGCCGGGGACCGGCAGGGCGATTGGCGATTTGGCGAGGATCCAGCTGAGCGCGCCTTGCGCCAGCGTCCGGCCACCGGTCTGCAGCAACTCGCGCAGCGCACCGATGTGTTCGAGATATTCAGCGCTCGGCTGACCGTTCTTGAAAAACCGCAGCCAGTCAAAGGCCTGGGCCCGGACATCGTCATTGGCGAGAGCCTGGCCGGGCTTGAACTTGCCGGTCAGAAGGCCCATCGCCAACGGCAGGCGGGACAGGGAAATCTTGCCCCTCGCCTCGGCAAGGGTCATCAGCTCAGTCGCCGGGGTGAAGACGTTGTAGTCGTTCTCGAAGGCGACGAAATGCGGGTAGTCGACCGATGACAAGGCCTGCGGCATGAAATCGGTGCTCCAGCCATAGGCGGCAAGGGCGCCCTCACCGACCAGCGTTTCGAGCGTATCGAAGACCTGAGGCGCCAGCGCCGGGTCCATGTCGTTGATATGGAGAAGAGCCAGATCGATACGGTCGCGTTTGAGGCGCCGACGGCTGCCATCGATCGTGGCGCAAATGCCGTCGGCGGTGACGTTTGTCGGGCCGCTGGTTCGTTTCACATCGTCGACGTCGTAGCCGAATTTGGTGATGATCACCGCATCGTCATGATGAGAGATTTCCTCGCCGACGAGGATCTCCGAATGCCCGGCACCATAGCCGGCGGCCGTGTCGAACACGCGCGCGCCGATGTCGTAGCTGAGCGCCAGAGCCCGACGCGACATGGCGTCGTCGACCTTGCCATAAGCGGTCGAAGGCCCGTCATTGGCCGACAACCCGCCGATTGCCCAGCAGCCCATGCCGACGCGCGGCACCTCGCGTCCCGTCCAGATGCGCATTGTTTCGGTCATTCTTGTCTCCTCTTCCCGATCCCGATCGCGTTCTTGCGACTCGGAAGGGGCCTTCCTGTTGCGCGGACCTTTTTCACCCATCGGGCAAAAGTCAACGACTGGTCCACCGGTGCGGCGGCAGGGCCGGTGCTTGGGACCCGGCCCTGCCGACTACCGACCGCCGTTTGTTACACGGCCTGGTCGAGCTGGGTCATGTGTTCGGCGCTCAGCACGAGATTGGCGGCACCGAGATTGTCATCGAGCTGGGTCATGGACGAGGCGGCGATGATCGGCAGCACGGGCTGCTCGGACTGCATCATCCAGGCCAGGACGATCTGGTTGACGCTGGCGCCCGTCGCATCGGCAACCTCGTCGAGCGCGACGCGGCGCCTGGCATTGTCCGCAGTGGCGAACAGATTGCGCAAACGATCGGGCCGGACGTAGCCGCCCTGCAGCAGCGGGGAATAGGCGATGATGCGGAAGCCGGGCCGCGCCCGGGCAAAATCGAACAGATGCGCGTCGGCGGAATGCTCCATGCCGAAATCGCCCGGCCCGAGAGCGGACTGGATGCCGAAATCGGCACCGAATTTCGGCTGGAAGTAGCTGTGACGCGCCTGAACAGCGATATAGCTGGCAAGACCGAGGCGGAGCGAAATCTGCCGGGCTTCCTCGATGCGCCAGGGCACATAGTTCGAGCAGGCGATCTCGCGCACCTTGCCGGCCTTGATCAGCCTGTCGAAAGCGGTGAGCGTTTCCTCGAGTGGCGTCTTCCGGTCATCGACGTGAGCGTAATAGAGATCGATGTGGTCCGTGCCGAGACGGGCAAGGCTCTCATCGATGTTGTTTTCGATCACCGCCGCCGTGAGGCCCTGCACATCGGTGAGGCCGGCTTCGGGGATCGACGGCTTGGCACCGACCTTGGTGGCGATGACCAGATCGTCGCGTCGGCCACGATCCTTGAGCCAGCGCCCGAGCAGGTTCTCGCTTTCCTCGCCGCGACCGCCCTCAACCCAGAAGGAATAGTTGTTCGATGTGTCGATGAAAGTACCGCCGGCATCGACGAAGCGGTCGAGCAGCGACCGCGCCACCGCCTCCGGTGTCGTCGAGCCGAAATACATCGCCCCAAGCTGCATCTGAGAGACGTTCAGCGAACCAAGTGTGGTCGATTTCATTTTCAGTCCTGTCTTGTGTGATGATGCGGTTCGGCCAGTCCGGATGCCGCTGCGGCCATCCCGCATTTCAGCCCCGGACCGGCTCGCTGTCAGCGTTTCCCGGACCAGTAGCCGCGACGGGTCACGTTGAGATCGCCCCAGATGGTCTTTGTGGTCTTGATCCCCGCGTCCTCGATGAGATGCCGGTCGAGATGGGCAATGACATGTTCCGTCTGCCACCGCTGCCAGAGCCGGGTTGCCGGCTCGAAAAATGAATATGCCATCTTCAAATCCCCTTCGTTCGAATTTGAAACGTTGATTGCATTGCGCTGTGGCATGTAGCAGGATTGGCCTGTAAATCCGCAGACAAGAGTTCGCGATAGGTATTTCATTTTTGAAATGGACTTGAATTGGGACGACCTGAAACTGTTTCTTGACGTCGCCCGAATGGGCGGGCTCAACGCTGCGGCGCGGGCGACCGGCGCATCGCCGGCAACGCTCGGACGTCGGGTTCTCGCCCTTGAGGCTGTCATGGGCGAACCGCTGTTCGTACGCTCGGCCTCTGGCTACCGACTGACCGAGTCCGGCGAAAATCTGCGCGAACATGCCGCCGAGATCGAAAAGAGCTTCGCCACGCTCAACACCTGGCGCAAGGAACGCCACGGCGAGCGCACCATCCGCATTTCGGCGGGGCACTGGACGGCGGCCTATCTGGCCAGCCGCATCGCCCGGCTCTGGCACACCGAGGACAGTTTCCGCATCGAGTTCGTCACCGCCAACGAAAAGCTCGATATCGGACGGCGCGAGGCCGATCTTGGCCTCAGGAACCAGCGTCCGACCGAGCAGTGGCTGGCCGGACGGCTGGTCGGGCAGACGCTCTATGCACTCTATGCCGGGCGACTGCTGGAGTTCGGCGTCAAGGCGGGCATGTTCGTCGGGTTGTCCGGAAGTTTGGTGACACCCTCGTCGCGCTGGCTCGAAGCCCATCACGCCGACCGCATCGGGGTCAGGGGCAATGACGCGGCCAGCATCCGTGAACTTGTCGCTGCCGGCGCCGGGCTCAGCGTTTTTCCGTGTTTTGTCGGCGATGCCGATCCGCGTCTGGTGCGCGTTGCTGCCCCGATCGCCGAACTGACATCGGAAACCTGGCTTGTCTCGCATCACGACGAGCGCCACGCCCCGCAGGTGAGGACGGTCGCCAACCGCATCGCGACGGTGATGAAGGAGGACGCCGACCTGTTTGCCGGAGCGCGGGCGCAACAGGGAACGGCTCCGTAAGCACACAACGACCAACACGGGCGCGTTTCAGACTTGGTCCAGCACTTTTCTGCCTGACGCGAGTCTGAACGAAATTCCGTCAAGCATTCAGTTTGCCGTCAGTCCGGCAGGCCAGAAGAGCCCCACTGAAGCCAATCAATGGAGCTCGCCCATGAATCGTCTTGTTCTGCTGTCCGCCACGTTCGGTTTGCTGATGACCGGTGCCGCCGCCGCCCAGACCACCATTCTTCCGGTCAACGGCACCTGCCCCAGTGGCTACGAACTGCAGCGCGGCACCGCCGGCAGCGATGATCAGTGCCTGAGTTTGTCGAGTGGATCGTCCGCCACGCTGTCGCTGACCTCGATGTCGAGCGGCGGTGACGACGACGATCACGGTTCTGCCGATCACGACTCGCATGAAAGCGAACACGGCGACCACGACTCGGATTTCGACTGATCCTTCGACACGCGTATTCCGCCCACTGCCCAGCCGGTTGCCCCACCGGCGCATCGCGTCCCCGGTTGCCCCGCCGGGGACGTTTTTGTTTGCATCGCGCAGGCGAAATCGGGGCACCGTGAGGCCCCCTCATCCCACAATGGGCTTGCGGAGTTTAGTTGGGGAACAGCGTCAGGAACTTGCCTTCGAGGATTTCGCGGTCGAAGGGCTTCATGATGTATTCATTGGCACCGGCCTTCAGCGCCATGGCGATGTGGCCGATATCGTTCTCGGACGTGCAATAGACGACGCGCGGCTTGTCGCCGCCATTGTAGGCGCGCAGCTCCTTGAGGAATTCGATTCCGGATTTCACCGGCATCTGCCAGTCGAGCAGGATGACGTCCGGCATTTCGACCCGGCACTTGTCGATCGCTTCCTGACCGTCTTCGGCTTCGTCGATGACGTAATCCATCTCTTCGAGAATCCGCCGGGCGACTTTGCGAACCACGCTCGAATCGTCGACCACCAGACAGGATTTCATCTCGAATGCTCCGTTTTTTCGCGTCCTGAACGGCGAGACAGGCGGAAAACCAAGCCGCGGGACGCCGATTGCGGCGTAGTATCAAGTAAAATTCCGTAAGATTGGTTAGCGGCAGTGCGACGAAAGCGCTTTTGACAGACCGGGAGGCCAGCTCACGCCGGCCCGACCCCATCCGGAAGGTCCCTGATCACCATACACAGCAGGCAATTGCGCGCCGCCCCGCGGACGGAGCTTCGAGCTAGCTTGCCAGGACGGCCTTGATCTCGAAGGTGTCGCCGTCGACCGCGGCCGTGACATTCATGTTGCTCATGCGCGCCAGCAGGCCGGTGTAGAACGGCTGGATGTTGCGCGCCTCGATCGAGCCGCTTTCCGGCGTGCCGTCGAGCAGCTCCACCACGTTCTGGGGCAGGAAAGTGCGCTGCTTCTTTTCCGGATCGGAGACGGCCGTGATGATGATGGATTCGCTGCCGGCCTCGCCGTCCAGGCTGACGCGGATATCGCCACCGCGCGGCACGGCCGAGATGGCGATGAGCAGCATGTTCATCATCAGCTTGGCCTTGTTCTTGGGCATCAGCACCGGGGCAATGGTCCAGTCGAGCTCGGCCTTTTCGATGTCGAACAGGATGCGGGCCACCTTCTCGCACTCACGGGTGTCGAATTCGGTGCCGGCCGTCGAGGAGGCGCCGAAGGCAAGTCTTGCATACTCGAGCTTGGCCAGGGCCTGCTTGGCGGCGTTGACCACCATCTGCTGGGCCAGGTCCGCCATGTCGGACTGGGACGGATCCTCGAGCGACTGAAGGCCGTTGTTGATCGCCCCGACCGGATTGATGAGGTCATGGCAGATCCGCGAGCACATCATGGCCGCCAGGTCATTGGCCTGCAATTCAATCGGATCAGTCATTGGTCTAGCCGCCGTCTCTGTTCGGAATCAGTTTGGGCGGAAGATAGCAACCCCTTCTGCCCGGCCCAACTGCAAAATGCCGGTGACAATATGGTCATCGCACCGAAATCACCGGTTTCTTGCCCTCCGGCGACCCGGGTGCGCAAGTGTTTCGCTGTCATGTCGGGATGTCTCGAAAGATGGCCCCATACATTTTCGAGGCTCGGAACCGGATCCGTAGGCGCTAAAAACGCCCTAAAAGCCGATGTCGCTGCTCAGATTTGTCCAGTTCGACTCGGCCTTCTGGTAGGCGTCGCGCGGCGACAGCAAGAAGGCCTCCTTGTTGCCGCTGGAATAAAAGAGGAAAAGCCGTCCGGCCAGGACGACGAAAATGCGCGGATTGCCAACCGAAAGATAGCCGCGCGCCACGCTCATCGTGGCGTGGCCGCCGAACATCGGCGCATAGGTCTCGGGCGAGGTGGCGAACGCATCGCGATTGGCGGCGTTGGCAAAATACCACGGCACCCCGGCCCAGTAGTATTCGAATTCGGGCCGTCCCGGCAGCGGCTCGGGTTCGGCGAAATAAGACACCGCGTCATAGCCATCGAGTGCGGCACCGGTCAGCGGATCGACAGCATAGGCCGTGCCGAGCGAGGTCGAAACCGCAGCGGCGTGAAGCGGCATCAGCGCGCTGAGCGCCAGCACGAATGCAAGAAATGCGCCGCGCATGACGGCGATCATTCGTTCGCCATCATGCAACAGGGTTAATCTTTCTTTACCCATTTGCCGCAAAATCCAACGGTCCCGGGCCGTGTGCTTGTGTTGCCGCTCTCGTGCCGTTTCAGCGTCACACTATCGACAAATCGTATGGCCTTGGTAAATGGCGTGCCAACCGGCCGCCCGCCCAAATGGAGACCCCTCATGGTCCGCAAACTTGCCCCGCTGCTCTTCGCCCTGTCCGCTCTCATCGCCGGCCTCATGGCCGCTCCTGCCGCTGCGCAGACCACCGGCACCCAGACGGCAACGGGTTCGGTCTCGGACACCTATTCGGCGGACGAACTGGTCGAGAAGGGCTCGGCGTTTTTCGGCTCCGTGGCGCAGGGGCTGGCCTCGCTGGTCGAACAGGCGGTTTCCCAATACGGGCTCCCCAATGGCTACATACTCGGCCAGGAGGGATCGGGCGCGATCTTTGCCGGCGCCCGCTACGGCGAAGGCACGATGTATACGCGCAATGCCGGCGACCTGTCCGTCTATTGGCAAGGCCCCTCCATCGGCTTCGATGTCGGCGGCGACGGGTCACGGGTTATGATGCTGGTCTACAATCTGCCGACGGTCGACGCGATTTTCGGGCGTTATCCGGGTGTTGAAGGCTCGGCCTATGTGGTCGGCGGCCTCGGGATGACGGCGATGAAATATGGCGACATCTATATCGTGCCGATCCGCTCCGGCGTCGGCGCGCGCCTCGGAATCAATGTGAACTACCTGAAATTCACCCGCGAACCGACCTGGAACCCCTTCTAGAGCGTGTTCAGGAAAAGTGGATTGCACTTTTCCGGTTCGCACATGCGACCACTCAAGAGCCTGGGCCCTGCGTTCTGCTTCTTTCTAGAGGTGATACTGGCCAGGGCGTCAATCAGGTCGGAATGAACAGGGCCGCCGGTAGTACCGGCGGCCTTTTTTCGTGGCACGTCATTCAGCTAAAAGAGAGATGGGCGGCTGGATCACCCGCGCCAGAAGGTCGGGGTGGTCAGCACCAGCAGCGTCATGATGTCGAGACGCCCGAGCAGCATCAGGAACGTCAGGATCCACTTGGCCGTGTCCGGCAGGCTTTGATAATTGCCTGACGGCCCGATCAGTTCGGTCGTGCCCGGGCCAACATTGGCGAGCGCCGAGACCACGGCGGAGGCGGCGGTGCCCATGTCGAGTTCGGTAGCCGACAGCGCCGCCGTGCCGAGAACAATGGCGGACAAATAGACGGCCAGGAACAGTCCGACGGAACGAACGACCGAGTCCGGCACCTGCTTGCCCATGTATTTGAGAGTCGTGACGGCGCGCGGGAACACAAGTTCCTTCAGGCTCTGATGCAGGCCCTTGGCCATGATGATGATGCGAAACGCCTTGGCGCCGCCGGCTGTCGAACCGGTGCAGCCGCCGAAGAACGAGATGGCATAGAACAACCCCGCCGCGAACGGCCCCCAGGTGAGGTAGTCGACCGAGGCAAAACCGGTCGTCGTGATGATCGAAACGACGGAGAAGATCGATTCGACCAGCACCTTGAAATAGCTGGAAAGGTGCGCCGTATCCCGTCCTTCGATGAACGCGAGCAGCGAGAAAACAGCGACGAAGCTCATCAGAACCGGGATCTGCGGATCATAGGCCAGCTTGATGTCGCGCGCCGCCATTGCCCGCAAGATGGCGAAAAACGGCATGGCGCCGGCAAGCATGAACACGATCGCCACCAGATGCACCGGAGTGCCGTAGTTGATCATCGAGGTGTCGTGGGTCGAGAACCCGCCCGTCGCCAGTGTCGACATGGCGTGGTTGAGCGCATCGAACTTGGTCATACCGGCGAGGTGGTAGGCGAGCGTACAGGCCAGGGTCAGAACGATATAGACAAGCAGGATATCGATGACGAACTGCGAGAAGCGCGCCTCCGGCCGGTCTTCCTGCGCCGAGGACTCCATCTTGAACACCTGCATGCCGCCAACCCGCAGGAACGGCATGATCATAAGGCTCATGGCGATGATGCCGATGCCGCCGATCCAGTGCAGAAGCGAGCGCCAGAGCAGAATACCGCGCGGCATGTTATCGAGTCCGGTCAAAATCGTGGCGCCGGTTGTGGTCAGGCCGGAAACGGATTCGAACAGGGCGTTCGTGAGGCTCAGATTGAGTTCCGACAGCATGAAGGGCAAAGTGGCGCCGATGCTCACGAACAGCCACAGCGCGTTGACCAGCAGAAAGCCCATGCGCCGGCTGAACGGCGGTCTGCGGCCCATGGTCGTCAGCACCATCATCAGCGAGACAAAGCCCAGCGCCAGCATCGACACCAGGAAAGCCTGCCAGTCCGGGTTTCCATCGATCAGGTCGATGGTCATCGGCGCGAGCATGGCCACGGACAGGTTTAGTCCGGCGAGTCCGCAGGCATAGGCAACGAAACTTGCTTGCAATGGTTGCACTTGGCTTGGGTCTCCCAGGATCCCCGCATCGTCAGGTTCGCGGCTTTTAGCACGCACGATCCCGCATTTCGAGCGTGCTGTCGCTGGTGCGCAAGCCAGTTTGTTGCACGGGCATAGGGATCCATTCACTTTCCGGTAAGGTTAATAAGAGGTAAACATGGCCTTTAGCAGTGTACTCTGCGATGCTTGCCGGCCACGCAGTGACTTTGTGCACCACAGTCCCGAAACGCGACGGGAACATCGATGCTGATCGAGACGATAATGTATTTTGTCCTTGGGTTTCTCGCCGCCAGCTTGCTGGCGCTGATGATCGTGCCGGCCGTCTGGCGACGTGCCGTCCGGCTGACCAAGAAGCGTATCGAGGCGGCAACACCGATCACCATGGCGGAGTTCCGCGCCGACAAGGACCAGTTGCGTGCCGAATTCGCGCTGTCGACCCGTCGGCTCGAGCGCAATGTCGAATCCCTGAGGTCCCGGCTCGCCGAGCAGGTCGTCGAGATTACCCATCGCAAGGCCGAACTGGCCCAGGCCAAGTCCGAGCGCGACGAGAAGCTGACCATCGTCGAGGAACTGGAACAGCGCGAAAACGAGCTCAAATCGCGCATCATGGAGCTCGAAAAGCATGGCGCCGATCTGGCGCAGCGCCTGAGAATGCGCGACCGGGATTACGCCAACCTGTCGGACGAACTCGAGTCGGCGCGCGGTGGTGGCGAATTCTCCAACGTCCCCGATATCGACCAGCTCTATGCCGATCTGACGGCCGAGCGCGACCGGGCCAATTTCTTCGAGACCCAGGCCCGGCAACTGTTGCGGCGGCTCGAAAACGCCGAACAGGATTCGAGCGCGGCGGCCCGGGCCGTCAGCGAGTTGCGGCAGGCGCTGTCGCGCAAGTCCGATGAGACCGACGCCTCGTCAATGGCCCTGACCGAGGCCGAGGCGCGCATTGCCAGCGCAGAGAACCGACTCAATTCGCTGTTGCACGAAACCGAGCAGACGCTGGCGAGCGAAGACGATCGCCATGCCGAGCTGCTGGCGGAGAAGCTGACGCTGGAAGAAGAGGCCGAAACCCTGCGCCAGAAAATCCAGGAGATCGAGAACTCCGTTCTCGACGGCTGGGAGGACGAGCGCGTCGATCTGGCCCATCTGCGCGAGCGGCTCAACGACATCGCCTCCGATGTCAGCCGTCTGGTCTATGCCGTCGATGGCGGCGTGGCGCCGGCGGACGAGGAAAGCCTGTTCGACAAGATCCGCAAGTTCGCCGACGACGATGCGTTTTCCGAGCCGGAACTGGCCGAAGCGAGCGTCGACCCCTCACGCCGCAGCACCCTGTCGGACCGCATGGCGGCGCTGCGGGAAATCCAGGCGCGGCAATAGTAGGTTATTCCGCGACCACCGCGAACTGGCTGACGAGTTCGCCGGTCTTGCCGTCCAGGATACGGATCTCGGTCTTGCCGTCGATCGTATAGGCCAGCGTCACCATTCCTTCCGCCGTTGAGGCAGAAACCAGGTCGGCTCCCGCTGGCAGAATGGCCTGCTCAAGTGCGTAGCGCGTATCCGGTTCGCCACTGTCGCGGTAGGCGCGATAGACAAGCGCACCGACAACAGCGATAAACCCCAAAAGCAGGATGGCGATCGAGACCCCGAAGGATCGCCGCGCCTTCATGATGATGGCCTTTGCATCGGGCGGCAGTTCGTCTTCGGGCTGTTCAGTTTTCGGATCGGATTGTGACATGGTCGATGATTTCGGCGAGGAATTCGCGTTCGAGGTTGTAGCCGGCCTCGAAGACGCTGGCAAACGCCTCGATGCCTTTCTGGCCGGGGCGCTGGCAGATTTCAGCCGCAACCGCATCAAGGATTTGATCCTCAAGGGCGCCGTTTCGGTCAATGGCGCCCAGTGTGGGGAGCCGAAATTCAAGATGAGCGAGGGCGATCTGGCGGTGCTTGTCGCCCCGCAGCCCGAGGACGCCGAACCCAAGCCCGAGAACATCCCGCTCACCGTGCTTTACGAGGATCAGTACCTGATCGTCATCGACAAGCCGGTCGGCATGGTCGTCCACCCGGCCCCCGGCTCGCCCTCTGGCACGCTGGTCAACGCCCTGCTCCATCATTGCGGCGATACGCTTGTCGGCATCGGCGGCGTCAAACGGCCCGGCATCGTACACCGCCTCGACAAGGACACCTCCGGGGTGATGGTTGTCGCCAAGACCGAGCGCACCCTTCACAATCTGCAGCAGCAATTCGCCGATCATGGCCGCACCGGCCCGCTCGAGCGTATCTACACGGCGTTCGCATGGGGACGGGTGCAGGCGCACACCGGCACCATTTCCGCTCCGCTGGGGCGCGATGCCAACAACCGGCTGAAACAGGCGGTCAGGAAGGACGGCCGCGAGGCCATCACCCATTACGAGACCGTTGCGCGCTACCAGGGCGAGGGGTGGGACATCACGCGCATCGATTGCCTGCTCGAAACCGGACGTACGCACCAGATCCGCGTCCACATGGCCCACATGGGGCATCCGCTGCTGTCCGATCAGCTTTATGCCCCGGGCTTTGCCACCAAGGTGAACCGCCTGCCCGACAACCTGGCCGCAGTCATCACCGGACTGGGACACCAGGCCCTGCATGCGCGGCTTTTGGGGTTCGAGCACCCGAAAACCGGCGAGGAAATGGTGTTTGAATCGGACCTGCC
Organism: Devosiaceae bacterium; assembly: GCA_963676075.2. Taxonomy (GTDB): domain Bacteria; phylum Pseudomonadota; class Alphaproteobacteria; order Rhizobiales; family Devosiaceae; genus JAHJQZ01. The sequence continues at coordinate 59,916 of CAXXNZ010000030.1, read as the reverse complement.
GGCAGATCTCGGCAAGCTCGAACAGACGCTGTCGCCCTACAATCAGGCGGTGCCGAAACGGCGCTGAGCCCTGTTTTTCGGGCGGGGGCTGGTAAGCGGTTAATCACCTTGTTGCGATTGAAGCGGTTGCAGGGGGTGAAATGAACAAATTCCTGCCTATATGGTGATATCTGTTTGCCCGGCACGTGCCGATCAAGGACGTGCCATGAACCGGCTCGTCGCCTTCGGGGGCGTGCCTCAGGGGGATTGTAATGACCCAAACCAATTTGCCCGTCCTGTCGAGCGAAGGCGGGCTGTCTCGCTATCTTCAGGAAATTCGCAAGTTTCCTATGTTGGAGCCGGACGAAGAATTCATGCTGGCCAAGCGCTACCGGGAGCATGAAGACCCGGAAGCGGCTCACAAGCTCATCACCTCGCATTTGCGCCTCGTGGCCAAGATCGCCATGGGCTATCGCGGCTACGGCCTTCCGGTCTCGGAAGTCATTTCCGAAGGCAATGTCGGGCTGATGCACGCGGTCAAGCGTTTCGAGCCCGACAAGGGCTTCCGGCTTGCCACTTACGCCATGTGGTGGATCCGCGCCGCCATCCAGGAATATGTCCTCAGGTCGTGGTCGCTGGTGAAGATCGGCACCACAGCGGCGCAAAAGCGCCTGTTCTTCAACCTTCGCCGCATCAAGGGCCAGATCGCCGCCCTCGACAACGGGTCGCTCCATCCCGACCAGATCAAGCAGATCGCCACGACGCTGCATGTCTCGGAAGACGAGGTCGTGGCGATGAACGCGCGGCTTTCCGGCGATTCCTCGCTCAATGCGCCGATGCGCACCGACGAAGGCTCGACCCAGTGGCAGGACTGGCTGCAGGACGAGACGCCGAACCAGGAAGAAGTGCTCGGCGACAGTGAGGAAAAGGACGACCGGATGGCCTTGCTGTCCGAGGCCCTCAATGTTCTCAACGAGCGCGAGCGCGCCATTTTCGAGGCACGTCGCCTGCGCGACAATCCGCTGACGCTGGAAGAACTGGCCCAGGAGCACAATGTCTCGCGCGAGCGCATCCGCCAGATTGAGGTGCGTGCCTTCGAAAAGGTGCAGGAGGCGGTGCAGAAAGCCGTCCGTGAGCGCCAGGAAGAAACCGAGGACGCCTGAGGCGTTCAGCAAGTTGGTCGATCATGTGAACCCTGGCGCAACCGTGCCGGGGTTTTGCTTTTGCGCAGAACCCGACATCTGAACACAGGCGCGCCTAGACCATTCCTCCGCGCCTTTGCTGTCACTGTGTCCACGACCATGAAAAACAGCAAAGTTGCGGCGACGCCGAAGCGCCGCCGCTCCCCCCCTATAGTCCGTCTACTCGACGGAACCTGTCCGGGCGCCGCGCGATCTGACGCTGCGAAATGCCCCCGGACAGATCCGGTTTTGACGTCACCTGATGACGTCCTGCGCAGGCGCTGCGGACGCCGGCGCGAAGGGGTGTTGCCTGCGGGTCACCACCCGCCGGCAGGGGAACGGGAAGACGCAAGCTCTCCGTTCCCGGCGTGTCCGGTCAGCCCTTGGCGCCGATCGGCAGAATGGTGCGCCCATGGGTTTCGTTGATGATCTCGGCTGCGGCCAGGTAGAAAGCCAGAGCCGCTGTCAGCAGGCCCATGTAGCCGCCGAGCACGCCAATCCAGTCGATGCCGGTCAGGTCCTTGATCGCCAGCAGGAAGAAGGTGATCCACAGCGCCAGGAACACCGACTGCAGGGCGCGATTGAGCGGAAGCGATGCAAACCACATCATCAGGGTGAAGAATCCCCAGAGCAGCAGCCACCAGCCGACGAAGGAGCCAGGTACGCCTTCGGCGAAGAACAGCATGAACAGCGCGTAGGTCCACCAGAAGGCCCCGTAGGAGCTGAACGCCACAAAACCGAAAGTGTTGCCGCGCGGCATTTCCATCAGGCCGGCCAATATCTGGGCCGTGCCGCCAAAGGCAAAGGCACTGGCAAGCACCATGGGGACAGCCTCACCGGGGAACAGTCCGGCATTCACCATTGAAAGCATGCAGGTCGTCAGGGCAAAGCCCGTCAGCCCGAGCGGTGCCGGATTGGCAAGTTTCATTTGGTCTTCCTCCCTAAGTATTTTCAGCGGCAGCAAAAGCCGCGCCGTTCCCGCCGATTTTCCGGTCCAGAACGTTCGAGGCGTCTTCTAGAGCATTGAAGGACGCCCCGGAATGACACTGATCAAACAAATCGCATGAATTCGTTCATCAAGCCAATGACAGAACCGCGCAGTGGGCGCGTCAAATTGTCAATTTTTTACAGAGAGGCTGAAATGAGTATATCGAGCGCCTTAAGCGGCAACACGAGAAGGTAGACACCAGACGATTCCGGCGCAGTCCGTATCCTGACCGGTCCGCCGAGCGCCCGGTTGGAGGTGCCGGTCCTGAGGCCCGGCATGAGGGTCAAACCGGTCAGCGGGTAGGCCAGCCCCTCGGAACCGGCAAAATCCACCCTTTCCAGCGGATAGACGGACACCCGCGTGTCTGCCGGCAGATCGATATCGAAACCGCCAGAGAGCGAGAGCGCCACATCGACACCGTCGACAAGAATGATCCGCCGTTCGCCGCCATAGCGGGTGACCGCATGCAGGGCGGCAAGCGTGTGGTCGAAGCGCTTGCCGGTCATACCGAGCGCCAGCGTGACCGGTGCCGAAACCGAGTAAAGACACTTCTCGAAATCGGTGGTCTCCTGTTCGGCGATGCGAATGACGCGGGTCCTTTGCTGCCACGCCGAAACGTCCGAGAGCGAGTCGAGGTCGCCGATGACCAGATCCGGCGTCACTCCGGCGGCAAGCGCGGCGTCCGCCCCGCCATCGGCGCCAACGATCATGGCGCCGTCCTTGGCGAAGCGGTTGAGAAGCGCGGCATCGAGATCGCCACCGCCGACGATCACCACCGGCGTGTCGCTGACGATCTCCACCGCGTCACCGTGGCTGGATGAGGGGGATTGCATCGGGGTTTTCCTTAACCTAGTGTCGCGCCGTCTCGCTGGGGTGCCCAAAAGGGCTGAGAAAAACCCATGGAACCTGAACCAGGTCATGCTGGCGGAGGAAGTACGAGACGGCAAGCGGTCAGTCTCGTTGATCCCCTGCCGCCGAAACTTTCGATCACTCGCATGCCGAAACCGAAAGGATACGGACAATGATCCGCAATCTTGTTTTGGCAGCTTTGCTCCTGACGCTGTCCGGCCCCGCGGCTCTTGCCGCGGACAAGCCCGAACTCACCATTTACACCTATGACTCCTTTGCCGCCGACTGGGGCCCCGGCCCGCAGCTCAAGGCGGCGTTCGAGGCCAAGTGCGGCTGCACGGTCAATTTCGTTGCCACCGATTCCTCGATCGGCGCCTTGCGGCGCGTCCAGCTCGAGGGCAAATCGACCAGCGCCGACATCATTGTCGGCCTCGACACCTCGGTCACCGGCCAGGCGCGGGCAACCGGCCTGTTCGCCGAAAGCGGCGTCGATACCTCCGGGCTCAACCTGCCCATTGCCTGGGATGACAAAGAGTTCGTCCCGTTCGACTGGGGCTATTTCGCCTTCATCTACAACACCACCAAGCTGCCTGAACCGCCGACGAGCTTTGAAGCGCTCAACGCCGCCAAGGATCTCAAGATCCTCATCGAGGACCCACGCGCCGACACCCCCGGCCTCGGGTTGGTGCTGTGGATCAAGGCAGCGTACGGCGACAAGGCGGCGGGCGTCTGGAAAGCCATGTGGCCGCATGTCGTCACCATGGCGCCCGACTGGTCGGCGGCCTATTCGCTGTTCCTGAAGGGCGAAGCCGACATGGTGCTGAGCTACACCACCTCGCCGGCCTATCACATCGTCGCCGACAACGACTTGAACTATGCCGCCGCGCCATTCGAGGAAGGCCATTACATGCAGGTCGAGGTCGCCGGCGTGTTGAAGTCCTCGCCCAACAAGGAGCTGGCGCAGCAATTCCTCACCTGGCTGGTGACGCCGGAGGCGCAGACGATCATTCCGGACACCAACTGGATGTATCCGGTGGTGGACCTGCCCGAGACGCCGGCCGGTTTCGAGGACCTGATCGTTCCCGATACGCCCTTGCTGCTGCCCGATGACGAAGTGACGGCCAAGGCCGACGAATGGATCAATGAAGCGCTCGATGCCCAGCACTGAGCCAGTAGCGACCTCTTGCGCGTGAGCCGGACATGCTGAGCCGATCCGCAGTGCAGCGTCTTGTCCCCGGCGGCCTTGTGGCCGCCGGCGGCGGGACGCTGCTCGTTACCCTATTGGTGCTAATCGCCGTTTCGGCGGCGGGCGGCGATAGCGGGCGCATGCCCGACATCGCCCGCATCCTTTATGTCAGCAGCATACAGGCCGGGCTCAGCACGATTTTCTCGCTGATTTTCGGAGTTGCCATTGCCTGGGCCTTCAACCGGCTGAGTTTCCCCGGTCGCAACCTCTCCGTCGGCTTCCTGTCGGCGGCGCTGGTGACGCCGGGACTGGTGGTCGCCTTCGGGCTGATCTCGGTCTGGGGCCGGGCCGGCTGGGTCAACACCTTGCTGGCGCCATTCGGATTGGCGGTGCCGCCGGTCTTCGGGCTGTTCGGCATTGTCTATGCCCATATCATTCTTGATGCGACCTTCGCAGCCGCCTTGCTGCTGCCGCGTCTCGACGGGCTGGCGGCGACGCGATTGAGGCTCGGGCGCAGCCTCAACCTGACGCCATGGTTGCGTTTCCGCACCCTCGACTGGCCGGCGCTTCGGCCTGCCCTTCCCGGTCTCGCGGCGATCATCTTCCTTTTGTCCTTCACCAGTTTCCCCATCGTTTTGACCCTTGGCGGCGGGCCGGCCAACCAGACGCTGGAAGTGGCGATCTATGCCGCGGTGCGGCTCGATTTCGATCTCGGCGCCGCCGTCCGGCTGGCACTGGTCCAGCTCGCCATCTCGGCGGTGCTGATCATTCCGGCGACGGCCCTGAGCCTGGTGCCGCCAGCCGGCGGCGGCACCCGCGCCCTGCCCTGGCCCGAACCGCGGGGCGTGGCTAGGCTTGCCGGTCTGATCCTGATTGCGGCGGGACTGTTTCTCGGCCTACCGCTTGTCGCCGTCATTGTCGGCGGCACCGGGTTCGGCGAGGTGCTGGGGCAACAAAGCTTCTGGAACGCGACGGCAACCAGCCTGATCGTCGGAATCGGTGCCGCGCTTGCCGCGCTTGTGGCCGGACTGGCGGTTGCCTCGGCGCGCAGCGCCGCCCGGAACCCCATTGCCGGTTTTGCCCTGTCGGCGCCGGCCTATGTCTATCTGGCCATGCCATCGGTGACACTGTCTCTCGGGTTTTTCCTCGGGGCCCATAGGCTCGGGCTCAACACCGGCACGATCGGGTTCTGGGTGCTGATCATCGCAGGCGCCCTTCTGGCCCTTCCCTATGCCGTATCGACCCTGACCCCGGCGCTGACGGGAATCGAGGGGCGCTATGGCCGGCTGGCGACCAGCCTGAGACTGTCGCCGCTGCAGCGCTGGCGGCTGATTGCCTGGCCGCTGATCGGACGCGAGATCGGTCTGGTGCTGGCCATGGGGTTCTGCTTTTCGCTCGGCGACCTCGGCGTGATTTCGCTTTTCGGTTCCGAGAACCTGTCGACCCTGTCTTCGGCAATGAACCGGGCCCTTGGCGCCTATCGCACCGATGACGCCGCTGCCATCTCCGCGCTGATGCTGATCCTGTCCATTGCAGTTTTCGTGGCGTTGCCGCGCATTTTCGAAAGGTTGAGCCGTGCTGGAACTTGATGGCCTTCGTTTTGCCCATCCGGGTCAGGACCGGCAGTACGCCTTTTCCCTTTCGGTGGCACCCGGCGAGATCCTCGGGATTTCAGGCGCGAGCGGCGCCGGAAAATCGACGCTGCTCGACCTCATCGCCGGCTTCGTCACACCGCTGTCCGGTTCGCTGACGCTCGATGGGCAATCGCTTGTCGGTCTCGCCCCGGAACAGCGCCCGGTGGCGATCCTGTTCCAGGCCGACAATCTGTTCGATCACCTCAGCATTGACCGCAATCTTTCGCTGGCCCGTCCGCATGGCCGCCTGCCGCAAGACGAGCGCGACTCTTCGCTCGAAGCGGTCGGCCTTGCCGGTCTCGGCCGGCGCCGCGCTTCAACCCTTAGCGGTGGCCAGAAACAGCGCGCCGCCCTTGCCCGCTGCCTGTTGCTCGACCGTCCCGTTCTGCTGCTCGACGAACCGTTCTCGGCGCTCGATGTCGACACTGCCGACGCCATGCGCGAGCTTGTGCGCAAGCTCGTCAGCGCCCGCAACTGGCACACGCTGCTGGTCAGTCATCAGGAAAGCGATCTGGCCATGTCAGACCGGCGGCTTCACCTCGAAGCCGAGCGTCTTCAGACCGGCTGATGCCGGTCTGAAACCCGAAGCATTTTCAAAAACGGCGCTACTGAGCGGTTTCGGCGGGTGCTGGCTCCGGCGCGGCGTCCCCTGTCGGGGCCGTTTCTGTCGCTGCGGCGGCAGGATTCCACACGGCCATGACGTCCTTGAACAGCGCCTCAGTGGCGGCGTCCTTTTCGAGCGTCAGGATTGCCTGCTTGCCGGTTGAATAGATGATGGCGAGATCCATCCACTTGCGCGATCTCAGCAGGTCGATGTTGTTCGACACATCCTGATTTGAAGCGGACAAGGCAAACAGGAAGGTGTTGCCGACGACACGCGCCGAAGCACCGACCAGCGGCACACCCTGTACCAGTTCCTCGTTCTTCATCAGGATACCGGCGATACGCGAGATGCCGCCACCAATGAAGCTGTCGGACACCCTGAAGTCGATCTCGATCAGATGACTCGCCGGCAGGCTGGCGTCGGAATTCTTGCGGATGAGCAGGCTGACGCTCATGTTGCGCGCCGGAATGTTGGCCGTGGCCTCAAGTGTCGGCTGGCCGAGCTCGTCGACACCGCGCGTCCATTCGACCGTGCCCGAAAACGGCACCGCGCCCGAGTTTGCCGAATCCGAGGCTTCAAGCAACAGCGACTGGCTACCGTCCGCAACCACTTCCGGCTTGGCCGTGGTGGCGTTTGCGGCATCGGTTGCCGTGTCGCCGGTCGCCTCTGCCACAGGCAGGCGCTGATCGGTCTTGTCGTCGGCGGCCGAAGGTTCGGCAACCCCGGCGGCTGCTTCAGCAGCTCCGGCAGTCACGTCGGTGTCGTCGCCTGCCGGGTTGTCCGCGGCGGCGGCTGCGTTGTCGCCATTATCGGCAGTCTGGTCGCCTGCATCCATGGTCGGGGTCGAGGCGGCGGTATTGGTTGGCGATGTCAGCGGCAGCGCTTCGTCCGGCAAATCGGTGTCAGCCTGCTGCAATCCGGCTGCCGGCGTCTCGACCACATCAGGCATCGCAGCGGTGTTGCCCGGTCCGGTCGGTTCTCCCGATGCCGTATCGGTGGCGTCCGAGGCAGGCGAGTCGATCTGGCGAACGCCCGTGGCCGGCGGCGTCGGCGAGGCATCGGTCGACATCGCCGTCTGATTGACGCTGACCTGAGCGTCGGAACCGAACAGGTTGCGATCAAGATAGCCTTCGCGCCACGCCCAGTAGGCGGCACCGCCTGCGCCGGCCAGAAGCAGCAGCACGAGCACGAGGAAAATGGTCAATGCCGGGCTGCCACCGCCCTCGTCATCGGCCTCGGCGCGGGCAAATTCGAGATCGGCCATATCCGGGTCGGTGGTCTCGATGGTGGCATCGCTCATCGCGCCGCCGTTCGCCTCGCGGTCGAGCACGGCGATCGCATGGTCTATGGCGTTCTGCGGATCGGCGTCGACCTCGACCTCGCGTTCGCTCGACATGGCCGGCTCGGCAGCCAGAACCGGTTCGGCGGCAACGGTCGGCTCGGTCCTCAGCGCCGTTGCCGTCTCGATGGCAGACGTCGCCGCGGCCGTTTCGGCCGGCTTGGGCTTGAAACGCGACCAGATGGGATTCTGCCTGGGTGCCTCTGCGGCAGCGCCGATGGCAGCTTCAGCCGCAACGACGTCCGGGGCTTCGTGAGCGGGTTCGGAGACGACCGGCTCCGGCTCAACGGCAGATGCGTCTTCATCAGGAGCGGTTTCGTCAACACCTGCGTCGTCAGCCGGCTCTGCCTGCGATTCTTCCTCGGCGGCCTGGGGTTCGGGCAGCTCGGGTGCGGAGATGTAAGGCTCGGCTGCCGTTTCGGTATCGGCGGCCTCTGCCTCGGCAGTGATTTCCGGCTCCGTCGCGGGTGCTGCGGGCTCGGTTTCGGGTTCGGTGCTCTCGGCAGGGTCTTCGGACGCTGCCTCGACCTCAGGCTCGGCGACAGTTTCCGGTTCGGCGACAGGCTCCGGTTCGGCGACAGGCTCCGGTTCGGCGACAGGCTCCGGCTCTGGTACGGGCTCGTGTTCGACCGAGGTTTCCGGCTCGGCCGCGATATCCTCGACGACCGGCTCTTCAACCACAGGTTCCGCGGGCTCGGGCTCAGCCTCGACAGCGACGTCCTCGACCGGTTCTTGCGGCGGCGGGGCAGAACGAGTTTCGGCTTCGGATTCGGGCAGGTCGACCTTGCGCGGCGCATAGTCCTCGTGGTCGAGCTGGCTTAAGCCACTGAGTATCCGCTCGGTGGCTTCCTGTTCGACCTCGCGGATGCACTCCTCGAGCTGAAGACGGTGATGCGTCTTTTCGCGGCTCGGCAATTCCGGCTGAATCGCGTCAAGCTGCTTACGCAATGCCGCACGCGCCTTGTCATAGACCTGGCGGCGAGCATTGCCATTATTCTCGGGCAGGACCTCGATGGCCCTGCGCAACAAATCCCTATAGTCCGCCATGGGCGCAGAAGCAGCTCACTCTATTGCAGCGGTCTTGTACCGAAAAAATCTCAATCTTGGAACGGGTCGTGCACCATAATGGTGTCCGCACGCTCAGGACTTGTGGACAACAGCGCCACAGGAGCCTCGATGAGTTCCTCGATGTACCGCACATACTTGACGGCCTGCGCCGGCAGCTCCGCCCAGCTGCGTGCGCCCGCCGTGGTTTCACTCCAGCCTTCCAGCGTCTCGTAGACAGGTTCGACCCGGGCCTGTTTGCCCATAGACGCGGGCAAATAGTCGATAATGTGGCCGTCAAGCCTGTAGCCGACACAAACCTTGATTTCCTTGAGCCCGTCGAGCACGTCGAGCTTGGTCAGGGCGATACCGTTGATGCCCGACGTCTTGACCGTCTGGTTGACGATGACGGCGTCGAACCAGCCACAGCGACGCTTCCGGCCGGTGTTGACGCCCCATTCCTTGCCCGTCGCACCGAGATACTCGCCGATGTCGTCATTGAGTTCGGTCGGGAACGGCCCCTCGCCGACACGCGTGGTGTAGGCCTTGGTGATGCCGAGGACATAGTCGATGGCGCCCGGCCCGAGGCCCGAACCCGCCGCGGCATTGCCGGCGACGGTGTTGGACGAGGTGACATAGGGGTAGGTGCCGTGATCGTTGTCGAGCAGCGCGCCCTGCGCGCCCTCGAACAGGATGCGGGCGCCAGCGCGCTTCTTTTCGGCCAGAATTTTCCAGACCTGTCCGGAGAAGGGCAGGATGGTGTCCTTGACCGACATCAGCTCGTCGAAAATGAGCTTGGGGTCGATCTCGGCAAAGCCGATGCCGCGCAGGACCGCATTGTGATGGCTCATCAGCCGCTGGACCTTGGGCATCAGTTCGTCCGGCTCGGCCAGATCGCACAGGCGAATGGCACGCCGGCCGACCTTGTCCTCATAGGCAGGGCCGATGCCGCGCTTGGTCGTACCGATCTTGAAACCGACGGTGGCCTCTTCGCGCAGCGCGTCGAGTTCGCGGTGGACCGACAGGATAAGCGTCGCATTGTCGGCGATGCGCAGCACGTCAGGGTCGATGGTCACGCCCTGGGACCGCAGCTTGTCGAGTTCGGTGATGAAATGGGCCGGATCGACCACGACGCCGTTGCCGATGACCGAGAACTTGCCCGACACCACGCCGGACGGGATGAGTGCGGTCTTGTAGCTGACTCCGTCGATTACCAGCGTGTGGCCAGCATTGTGGCCGCCCTGGTAGCGCACGACAACGTCGGAGCGCTCCGCCAGCCAGTCAACGATCTTGCCCTTGCCTTCGTCGCCCCATTGTGAGCCGACCACCACCACATTCGCCATAGCGCCATCTCCCGTGCGCGAGCTCTCAAAAATCGCACCAGGTCCAACCGAGCATGGTTTTAGCTTGTGCGGAATGCTGATAAGTCGACGGACAAGGTTTCACAAGGGACTCTCATGAAAAACCCGGTGCAAGGCGTCGGGTCGGGCGTATTTCGCGCGCTTTTGGCGCAGCCCTACCTGTTGCTGGTGCTCGCCCCGACGCTGTGGGGCGGCAATATCGTTGGCGGCAAACTGGCCGTGGGACATGTCGATCCCTATCTGCTGCTGCTCGGCCGCTGGTTGGGCGCAGTGCTGATTTTGCTGCCCTTCGCCCTGCCCCATGTCCGCAACGACTGGCAAAAGATCGTCGGATCGTTCTGGTGGCTGGCGCTCTATGGCGTGCTCGGCTTCGCCGCCTTCAACATGCTGATGTATGGGGCGGCCCATTTCACCGCCGCGATCAATGCCTCGATCGAGCAGGCGGTGATTCCGGTGATCGTCTTTGCCGGCAATTTCATCGTCTTCCGGGTGCGCGCCCGCCTGCTGCAAATGTTCGGGCTGGTTCTGACCGTGCTCGGCGTCGTCTGGGTGGCAACCCACGGCGAGCCGGGCCGCATTCTCAGCCTCAGTGTCAATGTCGGCGACGGCATGGTGCTTCTGGCCTGCCTGTTCTACGCCACCTATTCGCTGACGCTGAGATACAAGCCGGCGATCCACTGGCTGAGCTTCATATTCGTCACGGCGTTCCTGGCCCTCATCGCCTCGCTCGGCTTTCTGTTTGCCTTTGGCGGCGGCATCGGCACGCTGATCGAGACCCTGCCGCAGACCACGCCGATCGGCTGGGCGCTGGTCTTTTATGTCATGATCTTTCCCTCGATCATTGCCCAGCTCGCCTATGCGCGCGGTCTTGAGATCATCGGGCCGAACCGCGCCTCGATCTTCATCAACCTGATTCCGATTACGGGCACCATTCTGGCGATCATCCTGGTCGGCGAGAACGTCGCGCTCTTCCACCTCATCGCCGTTCTCCTCGTCGTTTCGGGCATCGGCCTGTCCGAATATGCGGTGAGGATGAAGCGGTGAGCTTCGACATGAGCGTCCTGGCGCTCGGACTGGCGGTGTTCCTCATCGCCGGCACCATCAAGGGCATGGTCGGCATTGGCCTGCCAATCGCCGCCGTCGGTATCCTCAGCCAGTTCATCGATGCCCGTGCGGCGATCCTCCTGGCGGTCTTTCCGATCGTTGTGAGCAATCTCTGGCAGGTCTACCGCGCCGGCAACATCGTTCCGACGATCCGGCGTTTCTGGGTTCTGGCCGTGTCGCTGGCCGTTGCCATGTTCATCACGACGTTCTTCGCCACGCGTGTTTCAGCCGAGGTGCTGGTCTTCGCCCTCGGGTCGATGATCGTGTTGTTCGCGGTCACCAATCTGGCGTTCACGCCGCCACCGCTGCCGGCGCGCTACGACAGGCCGGTGCAGATCGTGACCGGGATCGTTGCCGGCATTACCGGCGGGCTGACTGCCATCTGGGGACCGCCCATTATCATCTATTTCCTTGCCATCCGGCTCGACAAGGACGCGTTCATCCGCGCCTCTGGCATCTTGTTCCTGTGCGGCTCGGTGCCGCTGCTGTTCGGCTATATCAACAACGGGTTGATCACTCCCGAGACGGCACTGGTTTCGGGCGCCATGGTGGTGCCGACCCTGATCGGGTTCGCGCTCGGCGAGAGCCTGCGCCGGCATCTCGATGCTTCGCGGTTCCGCCTTGCGGTGCTGATTATGTTTTTGGTGATCGGTCTCAACCTGTTACGCGAGGCCTTCTTCTAGGCCAGCTTAGCTCTGCGGCTCCGAAGGCGCGCCGCGGGCCCTTGCAACAGTATCACCGGCGCCGCGTTCCAACCGCAGGCTGTCCACTACGGCCAGAAGCGAGAGCGCCGCAACCACGAGGAAAGCGAAGCGGAACGGCGTCGCTGCGTCGCCCGCAGGCAACAGCACCTCTCCGACCCGCCAACCGAGAGCACCGAGCGCCACGCCGAACCCGATCGAGAGCTGGAAGATTGTCGAGAACAGCGTGTTGGCATCAGACATGTCCTGCTGGTTCACATCGGCAAATGCCACGGTGCCAAGGGCGGTGAACTGCATCGAGCGGGCCGCGCCGCCGATGAACAGCACCGTGGCGACAATCCAGAGCGGAGTTGTGATGGAAAACAGGGCGCAGGCGGCGATCGCCGAGGCGTTGATCAACCCGTTGCCGATCAGGATGGTGCGGAAGCCGAACCGGCGCATCAGCGGTGTCGTCATCGGTTTCATCAACAGATTGCCGGCAAACACCGCCATCAGCAGCATGCCGGAGGAAAAGGCGTCGAATCCGAAGCCGATCTGGAACATCAGCGGAATGAGGAAGGGCACGGCGGTCACACCCATGCGGAAGGCCGAGCCGCCCCACATCGTGATCGAAAAAGTGGGCAGACGCATGGCGCCGAGATCGATCATCGGGTGTCTGGCGCGCCTGAGGTGGACGATGCCGATCGCCATCAAACCCGCGCCGAACGCCAAGGCACTGCCGGCCATAACCCAGCCGCCATCGGGCTGCGACAGGATTTCGGTTGCCGCCATCAGGCCGAACAGCCCGCCGCTAATCAACAGGAAACCCGGCCAGTCGAAGGCCTTGTCGGTGCGCTTGTCGCCGGGCGGGACGATCTTCAGGGCCAGCAGGAAGGCGATGATGCCGAGCGGAATGTTGAGCCAGAAAATCCAGCGCCAGTCGCCGTAATCGGCGATCAACCCGCCGAGCGGCGGTCCGAGCACCGGCGCCACCAGCGCCGGCCATGTCAGAACGGCAATGGCCGTAACGAGCTCGTGCTTCGGGGTCTCGCGCAGCACCACCAGCCGCCCCACCGGCACCATCAGCGCCCCGCCGATGCCCTGCAGGATGCGCATGGCAACGAATTGCGGCAGGTCCGTTGCGAACCCGCAGAGCAGCGAAGCGATGGTGAACAGTGCGATGGCGAAACCGAAGACGACCCGCCCGCCAAAGCGCTCGGTGGCCCAGCCGCTGATCGGGATGAACACCCCGAGCGTCAGCATATAGGCGGAGATGCCGATGTTGAGATCGACCGGCTGACTGGCAAAGCTTGCCGCCATGGCCGGAATGGCCGGGGTGATGACGGTGCCGTCGAGGTTTTCCATGAAAAAGGTGCCAGCCACCAGAAGGGCGAGCACGAAGCGGCGATCAGTCAGCATCGTTCAATCCGTTCCTAGAGCATGTTCAGAAAAAGTGGCGGCCACTTTTCCGGTTCGAACATGCGACCACTCAAGGTCTCGGCCAAACGATCGCATTTACAGGGGGAAGCGCTACGACCAAATGCACTGCCTGCCCGGCAATCGCCCGGCTGAGAGTGCGTTGGTTAACGTGAACGCGTACGGCAGTTTCCGATCCTGATCGGCTGCACGGGATGGATACCCCAGGCCCGTGCCGAGATCAAGATCGAGTAAAGATCAAAGGCATGGTGCCGCGCGCTCAAGACGCGTCGGCGCTCTCGAACTGAAACGCAGCGAATTTCTCCAGCGCCGCGTCGATTGCCGGTTTGTGCGTCGCCTCGTTGCCGTGTCCCACCCAGTGCCAAGCCTGGATCATGAGGGTTTGTGTCGTGCGATCCGCCTTGAGATCAACCGCAGCGACGATCTCGTCGCCATGCAACACCGGCAGGGTGAAATAGCCGAGCTTGCGCTTGTCCTTGGGGACATAGGCCTCGAACAGATGCTCATAGCCAAAGATCTGCGCCGTGCGCTTGCGCTGGATGATCAGCGGGTCGAAAGGCGACAGGATATGGGTGAGGCTCGGTTCGGGCGGCGCGGTGTCGAGCAGCTCCGGACGAACCCAGTGCGGCACATTCTCGGCACCTTCGATGACGACCGGCACCAGGCGCTTTGCCTTGACCTCACGGGCAATCAGCGTCTCGATCAGCGGCTTGTCGTAGGGTGGCTTTGAATAGGTGGCGCTGTAGCAGATCGAATTCATCGACACGACGCCCTGGCTCCTCAGGGCGCGCTCGATCTGGTAGCGGGCGATCTGCATCGGCGTCGCCGGTTTCGGCAGTTTGTCCCAGCCGAAATGCCTTTCGGTCAGCTCATAGGTCTTGATCATGCCGTCGCGTTTGGAAATCACCAGCGCGCCCGAATAGAAGCCGGCCTGCAAGGCACGTTTCGACGGTTTGCGCGACGCCCAGAGATGGGATTTCTCGACCAGCTTGTCGTCCTTGATGTCGGAGATGGCCAAAGCCCCCTCCTCGCGCACCCGCTTGAGGATCTTGCTGAGATCGCGCGGCTTGACCTCGCCGCCCCAGCCGGCCGGGTTCTTGCGATGCGCCTTCATCGTGCCGGTGAAATGGGTCATGTCGGCAACCGGCACATAAGCCAGCGCATGCGTCCAGTATTCGAAGATGGTCTTGTCCTCGCCGAGGGCACGGGCGAGATCGGCGCGCCGATAGGACGGGATGCGGTTGTAAAGAATGTGGTGATGGCTGCGCTCGATGACGTTGATGGTGTCGATCTGCACATAGCCGAGATGGGCAATGGCCGCAGCCACAGCCTCCGATCCGGCGCCGAAGGGCGCTTCGCTGTCGAGCCGCTGCGCCGCGATCCAGAGCGCCCGCGCCTGCTTCACGGGCAGAACCATGGGCGCTTTCGTCGATTTCCGTGCTGCAGCTTTCGCCATGTTTCCCGGTACACCGCCTGCTGCCACGAAACTGTCAGTGGCCAAAAGTTCTTGTTTCGTTCACAATACGGACCACGAGATTTTTGGCAAGCCGGGCGGAAGGAAATTTACATGGCGGGAACGATCAGGGTTGGCATCGGCGGCTGGAATTTCGCGCCCTGGCGCGGCGTCTTCTATCCTTCCGGTCTGCGGCAGGCGGACGAATTGAGCTATGCGGCGAGCAAGCTCACCTCCATCGAGATCAATTCGACCTATCGCGGTTCGCAAAAGCCGGAGAGTTTTGCCAAATGGCGCGACGCGACACCGGATGATTTCGTTTTTTCGCTCAAGGGGCCGATGTTCGCGACCAACAAGAAGGTTCTGGCAGAGGCCGGCTTTTCCGTCGATAAATTTCTCAACTCCGGCATCGCCGAACTGGGACCGAAGCTCGGGCCGATCAACTGGCAGTTCATGGCGACCAAGAAATTCGATCCGGAAGATTTCGAGGCATTTCTGAAACTCCTGCCGCCCGAGATAGGCGGCGTGCCGCTCAAACATGCCGTCGAACTGCGTTCGGAAACCTTCCTGACGCCGGACTTTGTGACCCTCGCCCGCAAATACGGCGTTGCCTCGATCATCGCGACGCATGCGCACTATCCCCAGATGGCCGACCTCACCGGAGATTTCGTCTATGTGCGTCTGCAGACCTCGTCGGCGGAGCATGCGCTCGGCTACAGCGCGGAAGACCTCGACATGGTCGCCAAGGCGGCAAAAATCTGGGCGTCGGGCGAAGCACCCGAAGATCACCTCAGCTACGTCGATGCGCCGGCAAAAGGCAACGGCGCGCCGCGCGATGTGTTCATCTACATGATCGCCGGGGAAAAGGTCATGAACCCGGCCGCTGCCATGGCCTTGATCGACCGGCTGAAATAGCGGCTGCCGCTACGCGGGTCCTGCGCGACCGACGGTGAGTTCCTGCGGCTCAGCCCTTCGCGGGTTTGGTGGTCTTTCCTGGCTTGGCCGACGTGGCCTTGGCAGTTTTCGACGCTGGCTTGGCGGCCACCTTAGCTGACGGCTTGGTGGCGGCTTTCGCTGCCGGCTTGGCAGCGGGTTTGCCGGGCGGTGTCGTCATTTTCTTCATGGTCTCGGCCAGTTCCGCCTCGGCCCGCTGCCAGTGTTCCTGATCGCGGCCATCGGGATGGCCTTCCTTTTCCCAGATTTCGAACGCCCGTTCGGCAATCTGGTCCCGGCTGATCATTTGGGTCTTGCGCATCGTCCTGCCTCTTTCAGCTGAAGAAGTCCCTGCAACAGGGGCAACGAATCACCCATAATCTACGATATTTTCGCGGTTCTATTTGTTTATTTTGCGCAAACCCGCCCTTCCAGAAACAGAATGCTTTGTCGGCATATAAACTTGTGATTATTCATCAAGTTTTACTCGCCACGATCGAGTGCGAAAACTCCCGACCTCCGATCCTATAAGGCGGTTCTGCGACGTCTCGTCATACAGGCACTTGAACGCGCCGGCTTTACACCGACATCTTGTCGATTGCTTCGCCTTTGACTGGCGGAACAAGATCTGGTCGCGAGGGCAACATGGATAACAATCGTATCAAGATCAGCCAGCAGTCCGGCTTCGGCATGCTGTGGTTCATCGGATGGCTGTTCACCATCGGCTTTCTGAAGCTCAACTTCTGGATGGGTGTGCTGGCCGTTATCGTCTGGCCCTATTTCCTCGGCTCCCATTTCGCGCCAGCGATGTAGGGCCGGCGCCGATCCGCCTAGAGAACTTGCCTGATCCGCCGCATCGCTTCGAGGATGTTCTCGGTCGAATTGGCGTAGGAAAAGCGGATGAAGCCTTCGCCATGGGCGCCGAAAGAGGTGCCAGCGATGGTGGCGACGCCTGCCTCGGTCAACAGCTTGTCCTGCAAATTTGCGGCTGAAAATCCGGTGCCGGTGATGTTGGGGAAGACATAAAAGGCCCCGGCCGGATCGACCGAGCGGAAACCGGGGATGCGGTTGAGTTCGGCGGTGATGACCTTGCGGCGCTCGTCGAAGGCCGTGACCATATCGGTGACGGCGTCCTGCGGCCCGGTTAGCGCCGCGATGGCGGCGTATTGGGTCGGGGCGTTGACGCAGGAATGATCGTTGACGCACAGCCGCGTCACATGTGGCACCAGCGCCTCGGGCCAGACGGCATAACCGATGCGCCAGCCGGTCATGGCATAGGTCTTGGACCAGCCGTCGAGCATGATCACGCGCTCGCGGAGTTCCGGATAGTTGAGCAATGAGACGTGTTCGCGCCCCTTGTAGAGCATCTGCGAATAGATCTCGTCGGACAGGATCGCCACCTGCGGGTGCTTTTCCAGTCCCCTGACCAGCTTGTCGATCTCGGATTTCGGGGTGACGCCACCGGTCGGGTTGGCCGGCGAATTGATGATGATCAGCCGCGTCCGGTCGGTGATCCCGGCCAGCACCTCGTCGGCGGAAAAGGCAAACCCCTTGTCTTCCTTGAGGGCAATCGGCACCGGCGTCGCGCCGGAAAAGCGGATGACCGATTCATAGATCGGGAAGCCGGGATTGGGATACATGATCTCGGCGCCCGGTTCGCCGAACATCAGAACCGCGAAAAACATCGTCGGCTTGCCACCCGGCACGATAACGACACGGTCGGGGTGAACCGTTGCGCCGTGGCGTTTTTCGAGATCGGCGGCGACCGCTTCCCTCAGCTCCGGAATGCCATTGGCCGGCGTGTAGCCATGATGGCCGTCGCGCATCGCCTTGACCGCCGCCTCGACGATGTGGCCGGGCGTTTTGAAGTCCGGCTGGCCGATGCCGAGATTGATGATGTCCCGGCCCTCGGCGGCAAGCTTGCTGGCCCTCGCCAGCACGTCGAACGCCGTTTCGGTGCCAAGGCGCGACATCGCCTTTGCGGTCTCGAGCATTTGGATCGTCTCTCCCTGTTTGGGCACAGTCAAATCCATTGGCGCTTGTTCGGCAAGCCGGCTTGCCGGTGGATCAGGACGCCAGTTCGCCCTTGCCGTGGCCCCTCAGGAAGCGCTTGAGCTGTTCGGCACTGACCAGCGCCACCAGTCCGGTAGCCAGCGCCACGGCAGCGTGCAGCGGTTCGACGGGTCCGAAACGGAACAGGTCACGCACGAACGGCACCAGCAGGGCCAGCGACAACACCGAAACGACCATGGCCAGTACCCAGATCAGCGCCCGGTTCGGACGCAGGAGCGCCTTTTTCAGCGAGGTGCTGAACGAGCGGTTGGCAAAGATCAGGGCAACGATCACCAGCACCAGCGTCAGGAAACTCAGCGCCCGGACGCTCTCGGCGCCCAGCCCCTGGGTCAGGCCCCAGAGATAGACTCCGCCGACCAGCACGAAGGCCAGCAGGCCCTGCATCAGCGCCCGCATCACCATATTGGCGGTGAACAAGGGTTCACCAGGATCACGCGGTGCACGGCCCATGATGTTGTCCTCCTCGGTCTCGGCCTCGAAGACCAACGAGCAGACCGGGTCGATGACCATTTCGAGGAAGGCGATGTGAATGGGCATAAAGATCACCGGATAGCCGGTGGCGAGCGGCAAAAGCGCCAGTCCGGCGATCGGCAGGTGCACGGCGAAGATGAAGGACATCGCCTTCCTGAGATTGTCATAGATGCGCCGCCCGAGCCGGACCGCGGCAACGATCGAGCCGAAATCGTCCTTGAGCAGCACGATGGAAGAGGCTTCGCGGGCGACATCGGTGCCGCGCCCGCCCATGGCGACGCCGATATGGGCCGCCTTCAGCGACGGGGCGTCGTTGACGCCGTCGCCGGTCATGGCGACGATCTCCCCATTGGCCTTGAGGGCGTTGACAATTCTCAGTTTCTGCTCGGGCATGATGCGGGCAAAGACATTGGCCGACCTCACCCGCTGCTGCAGCTCGGTATCGGACAGTCCGACCAGCGTGTCGCCAGTCAGGACCTCGCCGGCATCAATGCCGGCTTCGGTGGCAATAGCCTTGGCCGTCGCCGGGAAATCGCCGGTGATGACGACGACGCGGATGCCGGCGCTGCGGCACTGGGCGATGGCCGGTGGCACCGTTTCCCGGATCGGGTCGGCGAGCCCGGCCAGGCCGAGAAAGCGGAAAGCGAAACCGCGCTGGCTTTCGGGGAGTTCGCCGTCTCCATGGGTTGCTTCGGCCAGCCCGATGACTCTCAGCCCACGCGCCGCCATCTCGCCGATCTGTTCCGCGAGTTCGGCGCGCGCCTTTTCATCGAGATCGCACAGCTCGGCAATCGCCTCGGGCGCGCCCTTGGCGGCGACATGCAACTGCCTGTCTGCAGCGGCTTCCCAGACATGGGAGACCGCCAGAAGATCGGGCCTTAATCCATAGGATTTGACGCGGGTGGCGCCGGCAAGACGAGTGGCAACCTCGTCGCCCGCTTCGGCTTTGCCGAAGGCGTGGAAGGCCTGTTCCATCGGGTCGAAAGGCTCGGGTTCGGAAGCAAAGACGCCGCAGGCCGCCATGGCCTTGAGCATGGCGCTGTCGCCCGCCTGACGTGCCGGCGCCGAGAAACCTTTGCCGTCAAAGCCGCGCAATTCGGCAATCGACATGCGGTTCTCGGTCAGCGTGCCGGTCTTGTCCGTGCACAGGACCGTCGCCGAGCCAAGCGTTTCGATGCTGCCCGAACGTCGGGTCAGCACATTGGCCTTGGAAATGCGCCAGGCGCCCATGACCATGAACACGGTCAGAACGACCGGGAATTCTTCCGGCAGCATCGACATGCCGAGCGCAATGCCGGCCAGAAGACCTTCGAGCCAATCCCCGCGCAATGTGCCGTAGAGCACAACGGCCAGAACGCTGGTGATGGCGCCGAAGACAGCGAACATGACGACGAGCTTGCGCGTTTGCTGTTGCAGGCGCTTGGGTTCGGTTTCGAGCCCACTGAGCGACTGGCCGATCTTGCCGATCTCGCTGCGCGGCCCGGTGGCCGTGACCTCGGCCAGCCCCGTGCCGCGCACGATGAGCGAACCGGAAAAGACGAAAGGCAGGTTGTCGCCGCCCGGACGCGGAGCCTTTTCGGCAGTTTCGGCGTTGGTGGATTTGCCGACCGGGACCGACTCGCCGGTCAGAAGCGATTCGTCGGTCAGCAGGTCTTCGGCGCGGATGAGCACGGCGTCGGCAGGAACGCGGTCGCCCTCGGCAAGGATGATGAGATCGCCGCGCACCACCTCACGGCCGGCAATGCGCGTGGTTTCCCCGTCGCGAATGACCAGCGCCCGCGGCGAGGTCAGGTTCTTGAGCGCGTCGAGCACCTTTTCCGAGCGCGCTTCCTGAATGATGGTCATGCCGACCGACAGGCAAGCAAAGCCAAGCAGAAGGCTGGCATCGAACGGCTCGCCGATCAGCAGGTAGACGAGGCCGCCGCCCAAAAGCAGCGCCAGCATCGGTTCCTTGAGAACGTCGAGCGCGATGGTGAAAACAGTACGCTTTTCCTGGCGCGGGAGCTCGTTATAGCCTTCCTCGCGCAAGCGCTTTGCCACCTCGGCAGCACTGAGCCCGGTTTCGGGGGTGCGTTGGGGCTTCTCGGACATTGTTCCGCCAGCATTTGATTTGCGTGTGGACGGACCTTAGCAAGCCCGGCGCCGGCAGTACTTGATTTCAGTGATGTTCGGAGCGCGGCACGGCGCCGCGCTCCGGCGTTGGGCTGGCGATCAGCGACCGCCTTCGAACTTGCGGTGACGCTGGGCAATGCCCTGCGGGCCATAGGGGTATTCGTCCATCTGCGGACGGCTGACCTTGTCGAGTTCGTTGAGGTCCTCGTTGGTCAGAATCACCTTGGCGGCGCCGAGATTGTCCTTGAGCTGTTCGGGCTTGCGCGCCCCGAGGATGACCGAGGTTACCGCCGGCTGCGCCGCCAGCCAGGCCAGCGAGACCTGCGCCATGCTGGCGCCATGGGCCTCGGCGATCTTCTCGACCGTCGCGATCACTTCCCAGGTCCTTTCCTGGGCGTTGCGCGGCGCATAGGCCTCCATGCCGCGATTGGGGTCCTCGCCAAGACGGGTGGCGCCGGTCGGCAGGGTGTCGCGCTTGTACTTGCCGGCAAGCCAGCCACCAGCCAGCGGCGACCAGGGCAGCAGACCGATATTGGCATCAAGGCAGGCCGGCACGATTTCGTGTTCGATGTCGCGGCAAAGCAGGTTGTATTGCGGCTGCAGCGTCGCCGGCGCCGAGAAGTGACGGGCGCGGGCCTCGTAGACCGCCTTGGTGATGTGCCAGCCGAGATAGTTGGAAAAGCCGTAATAGGCGATCTTGCCGGCGCTGACGGCATCGTCGAGGAACCTGAGGGTCTCCTCGATCGGGGTCAGGGCATCCCAGGCGTGCATCTGATAGAGGTCGATCCGCTCGACGCCGAGACGCTTGAGCGAGGCGTTGAGCGCGTCGTCGAGGTGACGGCGCGACAAGCCGACGTCATTGGCGCCATTGCCCATCGGGAAACGGCCCTTGGTGGCGATGACCACCTGCTTGGCCTCGGTGGGCCGTGCCTTGAGCCAGCGACCGATGATCTCCTCAGAGGTGCCGGCGGTGTAGACATCGGCGGTGTCGAAGAAATTGCCGCCGGCGGCCATGTAGTCGTCCATCATCTGGAACGAGGCGTCTTCGGTCGATTCGTTGCCGAAGGTCATGGTGCCGAGGCAGAGATGGGTGACGACGGCGCCGGTGTTTCCGAGCTTGCGGTAGTGCATGTGGTTCCCTCCAATACGGATAGGCCGCCAGGGGCGGTGGGTGAAACTGCGACAATAGCGGGCGAATTGCGCAAAAATTAGAGCGCCCACTGTTTAGCCCGCTCGGAGGGACGAAACAAGACAGCGCTATCATTTTGCCTTGGTTCTGGCGGTGGGGGCCGGGCACAAAGGACCTGGCGCGGACCCCCGACAGTTGCAAAACGGTTAGGCGGCGTTGCGTGCCTGCAGCATGGATTTCCACTTGGTCAGCAGCGACACAAGCGCGTGCGAGTGCTTGTCGAACGACCCGTTCAGGAGGCGCGATGCGCTGGCGCTATCCTTGTTGAGGGCATGGTCGAGCACTTCACCCGCCTCCTTATGGAAGGCCGCATGCTTCTCGCGGACTTCCTTGTAGAGCGGATCGTTCTGCATCGCCGCGACAACGCTGTGATCATGAAGCCAGGCGCCAAACGCACAATTGTGGTCATGCGCGATCTCGACCGGATCAAAGTCGGTCTTGCCCGAATGGATGGCGCGATCGAGCTTCATCTTGTAGATGCCGTGGGCACCGATGGCGTCCCCGATGTGCGCGGCGGCCTGCGCAATGAGCGCGGCGTTGGGGGCACCGGACTGGGCAGTGCGCACTGCATGATCCTGGGAACCGGGTGGGCGACCGCTTGTGAGGTTGAACACCTCGACAATCCGGTCGAGCTCGCTGGCCTGCTCCTCGGTCTGTTCGATCGCCGCATTGGTCTGCTCGACCAGGGCGGCATTGTGCTGGGTCATCTCGTCCATCTGCCGGACGGCGGCGCTCACCTCATCGATGGCCGAGGCCTGTTCGCGGCTTTCCTGCGCGATGCCCTGCATGAGTGCGGAATTCTCCCGAACGGCCTGCAGCATGGACTCGAGCTTGTCGGCAGCGCCGGCCACGAACTTAGACCCGTCGGCGACTTCCACGCCACTTTGTTCGATGAGCGCCTTGACCTCCGAACTGGCCTCCGCCGCGCTTTGCGCCAGCCGCCGAACCTCGACGGCCACGACCGCGAAGCCCTTGCCCGCTTCGCCGGCACGTGCCGCCTCAACGCTGGCATTGAGGGCCAGAAGGTTTGTCTGGAAGGCGATGTCGTCGATCATGCCGATGATGTTGGAAATCTTGGCGCTCGACTGGGTGATGCGTTCCATGGCCCGAGTTGCCTCGCGCATCACTTCGCCGCCCTCTTCGGCCATGCGGGAGGCCGCCTCAGTCTTGGTCGTGGCGGCATCGGCCTTTTCGGCGTTTTCGGTAACCGTCCGGGCCAATTGCTCCATGGCGGCGGAAGTCTCCTCGATGGTTGCCGCCTGCCGGGTCGTACGCTCGGAAAGATCGTTGGCACCGCTCAGGATTTCCCCGGTTGCCGTTTTCAACCCGCTCGATGTCCGCTTGATCTTGGTGATCATGTCGGTGAACTGGTCGACGGTCCGGTTGAGAGCATCCCGGACGGGCTCGAAATCGGATTGCACCGCCGTATCGATGCGGGCGTCGAGATTGCCATCGGCGAGATGAAGCAGACTTGCCGAGAGTGCATCCACCGCTTTTTTCCGCTCGGTGACGTCGGTTGCGAATTTGACAACCTTGGCCGGCTTGCCATCCAGACCGAAAATCGGGTTGTAGGAAGCCTGGATCCAGACGTGCTTGCCGCCCTTGCCGATGCGCAAATACTCGGCCGACTGGAACTGCCCCCGTCTGAGCGCCTCCCAGAAGGCTGCGTAGTCCTGGCTCCGGGCGAACTCAGGCTCCACGAATATCGAGTGATGCTTGCCCTTGATCTCTTCGAGCGTGTAGCCGAGGGCATCGAGAAAATTCTTGTTCGCGGTGACGATGGTGCCATCGAGATCGAACTCGATGACCGCCTGCGACCGCATGATCGCTTCGATCTGCCCTTTGAACTCGTTGGCCTGTATCCGGTGAATGGCGTTGTGCCATTCGACCAGGAAGCCGGTCTGCACCCCGTCGTCACAAAGGGGTGACACAACCAGATCGAAACCATGCCCGCCGACCTTGATGCTGGCGGAATGCTGCTTTTTCAGGTTCTTCAGCATTTCACGCTGATGCGCGGGGTTCTTGTGGAACAGGTCGATGTTCTGTCCCACCAGCGTGTCGACATTGAATTCGGGAAGGTCCTTCTTCATGTCGTCTTCGGCTTGGCGCAGCATCTCGCAAACAGCCGGGTTGGCATAAATGATGTTCAGATCCGCATCAGCCAACATGACGTTGGATGACAAATGCTCAAGTGCGAGGAGTTTCGTTTTATCGAAACCTTTCGCGTTGGCGTTCGATCTTTTGAAAAGCCCCATGTTTCCCTCGGCAGCCGATATCTTTGTTCGATGAAAAAGTTTTAAAATAGCTTGGTAAAGAAAGAATTTTTACTGACAAAACTTAATGATCGGCGCAAACACTCTCGGAAAAATGCATCTTCTATTTATGCGATCAGGATCTACCTTCAGCTATCGGGGCGGTTCTACCGTATTCTCTCGGGGAACGCGGCAAGGTCGACCCAGTCCGCCTGCCGGACGAGCAGGTCGCGAAGGGCCGCGCCAACGGCAGTCGGGTCATCAACACTCGGGACAAGGCCGAGGCTGACGGGGTAGAGGTTGGTGCATTTGGCAATCCGTCACCGTAATCTATTGGGACACCTTGGCTGAAAGACTCAGGTTTGAAAGAAACTGACCTTTATCCGGCGATCAAAGCCTACTTGGAAGCGCAGGGCTATGAGGTCAAATCGGAGGTCTGCGCCTGCGATGTCGTGGCGGTGCGCGGGGATGAGGCGCCGGTCATCGTCGAGCTCAAGACCGGATTCACCCTGCCGCTGTTGTTGCAGGGCGTCGATCGGCTGGCGGTGAGCGACCGGGTTTATCTCGCCTTCGCGGTTGGCGAGGTGGTGGCGAAAAACGCGCTGTGGGGCAAAAGCAAAAAGCAGATCATTAGGCTCTGCCGCCGCCTTGGTCTCGGCCTGATCAGCGTTCGGATCACCAATGGCCGGGACGATCTGGTCGAGGTGCATCTCGACCCCGTGCCATACGTGCCGCGCAAGGACAAGAAGCGCCAGGGGCGGCTGTTGCGCGAGTTCGCCTCACGCGTCGGCGACCCCAACGAGGGCGGCGTGACGCGCAAAACCATCATGACCGCCTATCGCCAGGACGCCCTACGGTGCCTGAAACACCTCAGCGAGAACGGCCCTACGAAGCTGGCCGATCTGCGCAAGGCAACCGGCGTGCAGCGGGCCGCCGGCATTTTGCAGGACGACCATTACGGCTGGTTCGAACGGGTGACACGCGGGGTGTACCAGCTCACCCCGAAGGGCGTGGCGGCGGTGGAAGAATTTGCCGAGGCGCTGGCGGAGTTGCAGTGACGGGGTGAGGCGCGGGATGCGTCATTTTACACCGCTGTCGTCCCGGGACTTGATCCCGGGCCCCATTCAATCCTCAGCTCGCTTATGCCGTATTGGGTCTACATCCTCGCCAGTCGCATGAACGGCACGCTCTACATCGGCGTGACCAATGACATCGCCCGGCGAGTCTCAGAGCATCGCAGCGGCAAGGGTTCGGAGTTTGCGAAACAGTACCGCGTCCACCGTCTGGTCTATCTCGAACCGCACGACGATATCCGCCTCGCCATCCAACGCGAAAAGACCCTCAAGGAGTGGAAACGCGCCTGGAAGATCGCGTTGATCGAAAAGGACAATCCCGAGTGGCGGGACTTGTACGAAGAGCTGAACCGGTAGGCCGGTGGCTGCGGCGAACGGGAATGGGTCCCGGGATCAAGTCCCGGGACGACACAGGAGGGTGGTGATCATCCGGAGGGCTTCCGCAAATCCGGTATCACCCCGAGAGCCATACATCACCCCGAGACACACTCATTGTCACCCCAGGACTTGATCCCGGGGTCCATGGATGGGTGAGCTTGGGCAAGCGAGTCATGGATCCTCGGGTCAAGCCCGAGTATGAAGAGAGGAGGTGGGTGCAATTAGCAAACTGTCACCGTAACTCCCACGCCATAATTATAGTCCTATACCAAATCGGTTTTGCAGCGCTCTCCAGCCTTTCGGAAAATCGTTGCCGCTATAGGAGTGTCGGAGATTTGAGCGACAACATGATCACTCTCATGACTGTAGTAATATGTCGTAATCCTGATCGGATGCGAGGGTAAAACTGGAGAAATCATGAAATTCCCTTTCTCCCTATCGAACGGTTTGACATCAAAACAATAATGCAAATCAGATTCCAATCTTTTAGAGCCTCGAGCAGATATCCATTCTTTAAGTTCATTAGGGCCTATCGTATCAATATATATAGAAGAATCTATAGGAGAAGAGTCAAAATTAACACTCATCATCTCTCCTTTTCTAATCGTTTTGTGAACTAGATAATTAATGTTGAATGGTAGATCAAAGTTCTTCATTTCAATTACGAATTTTGATAAAAAAACATCCCCGTCTCCCCTATTCACAACAGAGAAATTTCCATACCCTCCGTATGACCATGCATTTAAACTAACGACTTCCAAATTTTCCCTAAAATTAAAATTCCTTATTATTTGCGGGTATAGTGCTAATATAATAGTCAAAGCACCCAATATAACGGATATTCCAGAAAATATATTTATGGCGTAGCTCGTGTATCTCAAGGCTGCATTCTGACGAGTGCCGCATTCCGGGCAAAGATCGTAGCCGGCTGTCATGATGGATCCGCATGCGCAGCACGTACTAGACGTTGAACAAGAAACGTCATTATTCATAACGAATTCACCTCAAAAAAATCCGGTCACACAGTAATTATTCGAATTCATAGGCATTTTGTATTTTCTTTATTCTCGAGGACGAGTCAACGCAGCCCCCCTTGCCATCCTTCCCAAACCGGCGTATCAGCGTCGCCGGGCCATCCTACCCCAACGTAGGACGCCCATCTGTAAGGATGGATGACATGACAGACACTCAAGCGGCCAATGCCGCCATTCCGGACGTGCGTCCGGCAAATCCCAATTTCTCTTCAGGTCCCTGCTCCAAGCGTCCCGGCTGGACGCCTGACGTGCTTGCCTCTGCGCTTGTCGGGCGGTCGCACCGCGCCAAGCCGGCCAAGGCCCGCATCGTCGAGGCGATCGAGCTGACGCGCGAGCTTTTAAACCTGCCCGAGGGCTACCGCGTCGGGATCGTGCCCGCCTCGGATACCGGCGCCGTCGAGATGGCGCTGTGGTCGATGCTCGGCGCCCGTGGCGTCGACATGCTGGCCTGGGAAAGTTTTGGCGCCGGCTGGGTGACCGATGTCATCAAGCAGCTGAAGCTCGAAGACGTCCGCACGCTCAAGGCCGATTACGGCACCCTGCCCGACCTCAATGAGGTCGACTGGACCCGCGACGTCGTCTTCACCTGGAACGGCACCACCTCCGGTGTGCGCGTGCCGAACGCCGACTGGATCCCTGCCGACCGCGAGGGCCTGGCCATCTGCGACGCGACCTCAGCCGTGTTCGCCCAGGATGTGGATTTCACCAAGCTCGATGTCGTCACCTTCTCCTGGCAGAAAGTGCTCGGCGGCGAAGCGGCCCATGGCATTTTGATCCTAAGCCCGCGCGCCGTGCAGCGGCTCGAGACCTACACGCCCCCCCGGCCCCTCCCCAAGATCTTCCGCATGACCAAGGGCGGCAAGTTCATGGAAGACATCTTCCAGGGCGCCACCATCAACACCGTCTCGATGATCTGCATCGAGGACGCGGTCGATGCGATGAAATGGGCCAAGGACATCGGCGGCCTCAAGGCTATGCAGGCCCGCGCCGACGCCAATGCCAAGGCGATCAACGACTGGGCCGACAAGACGGCCTGGATCGCCAATCTCGCCAAGGACCCGGCCATCCGCTCGAACACATCGGTCTGCCTTTACATCACCGACCCGGAAATCAACGCGCTTGAGCCCGAGGGACAGGCGGCGTTTGCCAAAAAGATCGTGGCACGGCTGGACAAGGAAGGCGTCGCCCATGACATCGGCGCCTATCGCGACGCGCCGACCGGCTTCCGCGTCTGGTGCGGCTCGACGGTCGAAACGGCCGATGTCGTCGCCCTGACCAAGTGGCTCGACTACGCCTTCGCGGTCGAAAAGGCAGCGCTCTAGATCAGCAGCCCCCCGGCCCGGCCGGCGTCCAGGACACTCGCGCAAGCGGCCCCCCGGTCCCGGACTCCGGCCAACGCTGGGGCATGGTTCCCGATTTTTCGTCCCCACGGGGGACATCCCAATTCCTCAGGAGGCTTTCATGCCCAAGGTTCTCGTATCCGACAAACTCAGCCCCACAGCCGTCCAGATCTTCAAGGACAATGGCGTCGAGGTGGACTACCTGCCCGATCTCGGCAAGGACAAGGACAAGCTGGCCGAAGTGATCGGCCAGTATGACGGTCTGGCGATCCGCTCCGCCACCAAGGTGACCCAGAAGATCGTCGACGCCGCCGCCAATCTCAAGGTGATTGCCCGCGCCGGCATCGGCGTCGACAATGTCGATATCCCGGCGGCCACGGCCAAGGGCATCATCGTCATGAACACGCCCTTCGGTAATTCCATCACCACCGCCGAGCACGCCATCTCCCTGATGATGGCACTGGCCCGCCAGATCCCGGAGGCGGATGCCTCCACCCGCGCCGGCAAGTGGGAAAAGAACCGCTTCATGGGCGTCGAAGTGACCAACAAGACCCTCGGCGTCATCGGCTGCGGCAATATCGGGTCTCTGGCCGCCGAGCGCGCCATCGGTCTGAAGATGAAGGTCATCGCCTACGATCCCTTCCTGACGCCGGAACGCGCCGTCGATCTCGGAGTGGAAAAGGTCGAACTCGATGACCTGTTGGCCCGGGCCGATTTCATCACCCTGCACACACCTCTGACCGACAGCACCCGCAACATCCTGAGCCGTGAAAATCTCGCCAAGACCAAGAAGGGCGTGCGTATCGTCAACTGCGCCCGTGGCGGGTTGATCGACGAGGCCGCGCTCAAGGACGCACTGGAAGACGGCCATGTGGCAGGCGCGGCGATCGACGTTTATGCCGAAGAGCCGGCCAAGGAAAACGCCCTGTTCAACGTGCCCAACGTCATCTGCACCCCGCATCTCGGCGCCTCCACCACGGAAGCCCAGGAAAACGTCGCCCTGCAGGTGGCAGAGCAGATCTCCGCCTACCTCATGACCGGCGAGATCACCAATGCGCTGAACTTCCCGTCCATTTCCGCCGAGGAAGCGCCGCGCCTGACTCCGTTCGTCAAGCTGGCCGAAGTGCTTGGCAGCTTTGCCGGGCAGTTGACCGAGACCTCCATCAACGGCGTCCGCATTGAGTATGAGGGCGACGTGGCAGGGCTCAACGTCCGCCCGATGACGGCGGCGGCGCTCAACGGCATTCTGAAGCCACTGGTCGGCGACGGCGTCAACATGGTCTCCGCTCCGGCTCTGGCCAAGGAACGCGGCATGAATGTCGAGGTGGTCACCCGCGAGCAGCAGGGCAATTACGAAAACTTCATGCGCGTCACCGTGATGACTGAACGTCAGGACCGCGCCGTGGCCGGCACCCTGTTCGCCGGCGGCAAGCCGCGCATCATCGAGGTCAAGGACATCACGCTCGATGCCGAGATCACCCCGGCGATGCTCTACATCACCAATGAGGACAAGCCCGGCTTCATCGGACGCCTGGGGACGCTGCTTGGTGAACTCAAGATCAACATCGCCAATTTCAACCTCGGCCGTGCCGAGCGCGGTGGCGATGCCATTGCTCTGGTCTCGGTGGATACGCCGCTGACCGAAGGCGAACTGGTCAAGATCAGGGCGCTGACCGGCGTCAAGCAGGCCAAGGGACTGAAGTTCCCCGTCGCCTAGAGCAGATCACGTTCAGGTGGATTCACCTGATCTGCTCTTTGTCTCTGGATGGTCGTGTTTTCGAACCAAAAGTGGTTTCCACTTTTTTTGAAGACACTCCAGGGCACAAACCGATGGCATTTTCGGCGCGACGGTGTTAGCCACGCGCCGAACATGCTTTTACCCGTTGCACCGCAGGCGCCATCCGGCAGGGATCGGCGCGTAGCGGTGCCACATGCCCGGGGACGGAGCGGGCTCCCTTGCCGGTTTTCTTCCCTTCCTGGCCTCAAGGAGCCATGCCTCGCCACCCGGGCCTTCGCGTTTTCACTCGATTAATCTGTGGCGCGCTTAGGGCTTGCACTTGTTGGCCAGAAAGCCGTATTCGGGGCGCTCACGAGCGCCCTTTTTTGCGCACTGCAACAGGATGTTTGTCATGCACTTTGCCGGTGACGGCGACAGATTGGACGCCGAAAGCCCGTGGACGGCGCTCAAGGGCGTCTCCCTGCTGCATGTGTTGCCCGCCAAGGGGCCGGTGACGGCGACACTGACCGTGCCCGGCTCGAAGAGCCTCAGCAACCGCGCCCTGATCCTTGCCGGCTTCTCCGAAGGCCGCTCGGAGCTGACCGGCTTGCTGAAGTCCGACGATACCTGGTGGTGCGCCGATGCGCTGAAGCGCCTGGGCGCCAAGGTGTCGTTCGAGGGCGAGACCTGTGCTGTCGAGGGCATCGGGCGCAGACGGCCAAACACGCCGGCGCGCCTGCATGTGGGGTCGGCTGGCACCATTGCCCGCTTCCTGCCCGGCATGCTCGCTGCCGGCGAGGCAGGCAGCTGGAAGCTGACATCCTCGAAACAGATGGCCCGTCGTCCCGTCGGACCACTGTTCGACGCGCTGCGCACCGGCGGGGCAGAGATCGATACGCTCGAGACCGAAAACTGCTATCCGGCAGTCATCAGCGGCGGCAGCTTCCGCGGCGGCAGCCTGAAGATGGCGGGCGATGTCTCAAGCCAGTTCATTTCCGGACTATTGATGGCCGGACCGTTGACGGTGGATGGACTGGACCTGCAGATCACCTCGGCGATTGTCCAGTCCGACTATGTGCGCATCACCCTCGACACGATGAACCATTTCGGGGTTAACGTCGGGGTCAATTCCGATTTCAACCGGTTCTCGATCACCCCTTCCGGCTATCGTGGCCGCGATCTGGTGGTCGAAGCCGATGCCTCGACTGCCACCTATTTTGCGGCGCTTGCGGCGGTGACCGGCGGCGATGTCACGCTTGCCAATATCGGCAGCGGAACCCGTCAACCCGATTTCGGTTTTCTCGACATTCTCGCCCGACTCGGGTGCCATGTCGAAAAAAGTCACGACTCGGCGCGCGTCGCCTGTTCGGGGCCGCTCAAGGGCGGCTTCACCATCGACATGAAGCCGCTGAGCGATGCAACGCTGACGCTGGCGGCCATCGCGCCTTTCGCCGATGCGCCGATCACCATTACCAATGTCGGGCACATCCGCCATCACGAGAGCGACCGCATCGCCGCCATCTGCATCGAGCTCGCCCGCGCCGGCATCCGTGTCGAGGAACGACGCGATGGGCTGACAGTTTATCCAGGTACGCCTAAATTTGCCCGGCACGAGACCTATGAAGATCATCGCGTCGCAATGTCTCTCGCCGTCATGGGCGCCGGTGGCAGCGGCGTCGAACTCAAGGACCCGGGCTGCGTATCCAAGACCTGCCCGAGCTTTTTCGAGGACATCAGCAAGCTCGGCATCGGTGTGGCGCACCTGCGGAAAACAAGCTCGAACCTGCGTTCCATCCACAGCAGCTGATACCAGCTTCGTACAGTCGACATTCCCGCGATTTGTCCAGCCGGTTCCGGCGCGACGCCATGCGCGCAGTCGCCATATTTGTGTCTGCCTGAGCACTTGCGCATTTCTGGGGAACACCCGAGCGGACGGCGTCCGAGCGCGGGGGCGCAGCAGTGGTGGGACGTTGAGTGTAAAGGTTACTTGACACTGGCGCGCACCGCACCTATGTAAAGGTCACTTTACACTTTGTGGGTGATCATCATGACCAATGTCGACGCAAAGAAGCGCTATTTCCGCATTTTCACTCCGGCAATGGCGATCTATTTCGTTTCGTTCCTCGCCATCGCCTGGTTCGCCGGGCATGTCCTTTACGACCCGCTTTTGATCTCGGCCATGGCACTGGTGCCGATCATTGCCCTGCTCGCCATGTTCTGGGCGCATATGCGCCTGATCCGGGAAATCGACGAGTATTTGCGCTCGATCCAGATCCGGGCGGTGTTTGTCGGGCTTTCGGTGGTGCTGGTGGTTGCCACCGGCTGGGGCGTTCTGGAGCTGTTGGCCGACACGCCGCGCCTGGCCATCTTCTGGATCAATCCGATCTACTGGATCGCCTATGGGCTGGCGACCGCCTATTTCACCAAGCGGGAAACGGGGCAGTTCGAATGAACAACATCATCAAACAGCTGCGCGCCGAACGCGGCTGGTCGCAGGCGGTGTTGGGAGAAAAACTCAATGTTTCGCGGCAATCGGTGATCGCCATTGAAACCGGGCGCTACGATCCTTCGCTGCCCCTCGCCTTCCGCATTGCCCGCCTGCTCGGCCGCCCGATCGAGGAGATCTTCCTCGATGATCAGGACAGCGAAGACTGAGATAGGAGGGTGCCCGACAGGAGCGTCGCTGTTGGGTGGTTCCATAACGCGTAGGCATCCACGCCAGGGCAAACGGAAACGGCGCCCCCGCAAAGGGAGCGCCGCTCCGAAATCACCCGAACATCATCGCGCTAGTTGAAACGATAGCGGACGGTCGCACGCAATTCGTTGATGAAGTTGTTGTTGATGATGTAGGCATCGGTCGGATTGGCCGGTTGGCTCATGACCTTGTTCATGTAAATGCCACGCCATCCAAGATCGGCCACGGCCGTACCCATGTCATAAGTGACGCCCGCCATCAGCGCGCCGGCCGCCTCGACCGAGGTACCCCAAGCCGTCTGGGTGTTGCCATTCATGATTTCAGAATAGTTGTAAGCCGCACCGACACCAGCACCGACATAGGCTCCGAACCCGCCGGCAGCCGAGCCGCCATCGCTGAGGTTGAAGTCGTAGTAGATGTTCGCCAGAGCCAGACCTGTTCTCAGGTTGACCTTCTCACCATTGCTCGCCTGCAGGCCGGAATTGTTGATGTAATCCAGCGTCACGTCAGCGCGCACACCGGTGCCGGTTTCGTAGCCGGCGCCAACACCGAGCGAATAGCCGTAGCCAGGCTCATTGAAAGAGGCAACGCAGTTGCAGTACTGGCCATCCTTGGCATGCCACAGATTGCCGGCGACCGAGCCGCGGAGATAGAAGCCGCCGCTGAGGCCGTAATCGACCGGGGGAAGCGGGGGAACCTCGGGGGGATAGTATTCCGGATAATCGGCAGCCAGTGCCGGGGCAGCCATGAGACCGGCAACGGTCACAATGCCTACTGCTAACAAATTGCGCATTGTTACTTCCTTTGCATTGCCACGTTCGGGTGTGGTTGCGCGGAAGATTGTCAGAATATTCTTAATGTGCACTTAACCAAAAAACTTAACCCTAACAAAGTCTTACCAGTGTTTCCGTTAGGAAATTCTTCACCAATGAAAGGCGAAAAAACACTGTATTTCCAACGCATCTAAAAGGCGCCTCCGGCCTGAAACCGTGACGTTCAGTGGCTTATGATAAATGGTGCCGGTACCGCCGGATGCGTTTTGCCCAAGACCAGAGCACGTTCATGTGGAGACGCCCGATCTGCCCCGGATCGTTGAGTGGTCGCGTTTTCGAGGCTTCGACAGGCCCAGCCGGAAAAGTGGTGCCCAGCTCCCTGCAGGCGCTTTAGGCGGCGGCGTCGCTGATGGCGCTGGTAACATCGTTGACGACGGCAGCGACCAGAGCCTCGTCGTCTCCCTCGGCCATGACACGGATCACCGGCTCGGTGCCGGATTCGCGGATGACCAGGCGACCGGATTCGCCGAGCCGGGCCTTGCCGTCCGAGATCGCCTGCTTGACCTGCTTGTTCTCCAGCGGCTTGCCGGACTTGAACTTCACGCTTTTCAAAAGCTGAGGCACCTTCTCGAAACAGTCCGTCACCGCCGAGACCGGGCGGTCCTGCTCGCGGACGACGGACAGGATCTGCAGCGCCGCCACCAAGCCGTCGCCTGTGGTGGTGAAATCGGACAAAATGATATGGCCGGACTGCTCGCCACCGACATTGAAGCCCTTGGCGCGCATGGTTTCGAGCACATAGCGGTCGCCAACCGCCGTGCGCTCCAGCCCGAGACCGAGGGCGTTGAGATGGCGTTCGAGGCCGAGATTGCTCATCACTGTCGCCACAAGGCCACCGCCATTGAGACTGCCGCGCGCATGCCAGGACTGGGCAATGACAGCCATCAGCTGATCGCCATCGACCACTTCGCCGCGCTCGTCGACGATGATGACACGGTCGGCATCGCCATCGAGCGCGATGCCGATGTCGGCCCTCACCTCCTTGACCTTGGCACGCAGGGCGTCAGGGGCGGTCGATCCGACCTTGTCGTTGATGTTGAAACCGTCCGGGGTGACGCCGATGGTGAAGACCTCGGCGCCAAGCTCCCATAGCGCTACGGGCGCCACCTTGTAGGCTGCGCCATTGCCGCAGTCGATGACGACGCGCAGGCCGGTGAGATCGACACCTTTGGGCAAGGTGCGCTTGGCGAATTCGATGTAGCGGGTCTGGGCCGCCTCGTCGCGATGGGCGCGGCCGATGCCGCTTCCGCGCGCCAATAGGCTCGACATGTCCTTTTGCATCAGCTCTTCGATATCGGCTTCGACCGCGTCGGACAGCTTGTAGCCATCGGGCCGGAACAGCTTGATGCCATTGTCCTCGAACGGATTGTGCGAGGCCGAGATCATGACACCGAGATCGGCGCGCAGGGACCGTGTCAGCATGGCAACCGCCGGGGTCGGCATGGGCCCAAGAAAATAGACATCCATGCCCACCGCCGTGAAGCCTGCTGCCAGCGCATTCTCGATCATGTAGCCCGAGCGCCGCGTGTCCTTGCCGATGACGACGCGGTTGCGGTGTTGGCCGCGCACGAATTTGAGACCTGCGGCCATGCCGACCTTGAGCGCCAGTTCCGGCGTCAGCTTGTCGCCATTTGCCAGACCGCGAATGCCGTCGGTTCCGAAATACTTGCGCGCCATAGTGCCTCCACCGCGATTGATAGCCTTTTAGGCGAAAGCGCGCGAGATCGCGAGTTTTGCCGGAAAGTTTCGTTAATTACCCACTGTGGCGTTTTTGGCGCAAGCGCAGCTGCCCAGTTCCGCACGCCAGCCGGGTCAACCGGCCTTGTGTGCCTCATAAGCGGCCTTGCCGCGGGCGAGCGCTTCTTCGGGCCAGAGCGCATTGCGGTCGTAATAGGCCTCGAAGGCCGGCACACCCTCGGGAAGCGTCACCCAGGGCTGTTTCGAG
This sequence comes from Devosiaceae bacterium, assembly GCA_963676075.2. GTDB lineage: Bacteria > Pseudomonadota > Alphaproteobacteria > Rhizobiales > Devosiaceae > JAHJQZ01. Next base: position 25,032 of record CAXXNZ010000030.1, on the reverse strand, counting down.
CGCGTGTAGATGTGAACGTCCGGGGTGATGGCCGAGGGGGCGTCGAGCGTGCCGACACGGACGAACATGGCAAATCCCATGCCGTAGTCGGACCAGACCGCCGTATGGCATGTCGGGCAACGATAGATATCATGCGGGGCACCGCTGTCGGTTGGAACGCGTACCGGCTCGGGCTTACCGGTGAGGATCTCGATTCGGTCCGTCTCGATGATGGCGTTGATGGCAAAGCCCGAGCCGGTCTGGCGCTGACAGTCGAGGCAATGGCAGCAATGGGTGAAGATCGGGTCGGAGGTCAGGCGATAGCTGACCTCGCCGCAGGCGCAGCGGCCGGTATGGGTCTGGGGCATGCAAGGAATCCGGAAGAACGATCCAATGATATGAAAAAGGCCACCCGAAGGTGGCCTTTTCGCAACTTACTTGTCCAGCCGTCCTAAGGACGCAGCTTTATCTGGTGGTCGCGTTTTAGAACCGGAAAACCGCAAGGCACTTTTCCCGAAAACGCTCCCTAGCCCTCAGGCTGCGGCGTCATGCCTTCGTCGGGCTTGGGATCGGGCTTTGGCTTCTTGGTCTTGCCGGCGCTCGGCACGGCAGACTTGGGCGCGCCGCCTTCCGGTTCGACTTCACGGACCGGCTGCTTGCCTTCGAGCAGACCCTTGATCTCGTCACCCGACAGCATCTCGAATTCGAGCAGCGCGCCAGCGATGGCGTGGAGCTGGTCGATGTTCTCGCGGATCACCCGCTGCGCCGTCTCGTAGCCGTCCTCGACGAAGCGCTTGACCTCGGCATCGACGAGCTGCTGGGTCTCGTCGCTCAGGTGGGTGTTGCGCTGCATCATCGAGCGTCCGAGGAAGACCTCGTCCTGGGCCTCGCCGTAAAGCAGCGGACCGAGCTTGTCGGACATGCCGTATTCGGTGGCCATGGCGCGAGCAAGCCCGGTCGCCATCTTGATGTCGGCAGACGCACCCGAGGTGACCTTCTCGTAACCGAAGATTTCCTCTTCGGCGACGCGGCCACCCATGGCGACCGCAAGGTCGGCCCAGCACTTCTGACGGGTCAGCGACACCTGATCCTTTTCAGGCAGGCGGATGACGACGCCAAGCGCCCGGCCACGCGGAATGATCGTCGCCTTGTGGATCGGGTCCGAGCCCGGCATCTTCAGCGCCAGAAGGGCGTGGCCGGCCTCGTGATAGGCGGTGAGCTTCTTTTCTTCCTCGGTCAGCGCCAGGGTGCGACGCTCGGCGCCCATGAACAGCTTGTCCTTGGCGTCTTCGAACTCGGCCATGGTGACGAAGCGCTTGTTGCGCCGCGCCGCCAGAAGCGCCGCCTCGTTGACGAGGTTCATCAGGTCGGCGCCGGAGAAACCGGGCGTGCCGCGCGCCAGGGTGCGCAGGTCGACATCGGGGGCCAGCGGCACCTTGCGGATATGAACCTTGAGGATCTTTTCGCGACCGGCAACGTCCGGATTGGGGACGACGACCTGACGGTCGAAACGACCGGGACGCAGCAGAGCCGGGTCGAGCACGTCGGGGCGGTTAGTGGCGGCGATGAGGATGATGCCCTCATTGGCCTCGAAACCGTCCATCTCGACCAGCAGCTGGTTGAGGGTCTGTTCGCGTTCGTCATTGCCGCCGCCGAGACCAGCGCCGCGATGACGGCCGACCGCATCGATTTCGTCGATGAAGATGATGCACGGGGCATTCTTCTTGGCCTGTTCGAACATGTCGCGGACACGGGATGCGCCGACGCCAACGAACATTTCAACGAAGTCCGAACCGGAAATGGTGAAGAACGGCACATTGGCCTCGCCGGCAACCGAGCGGGCGAGAAGCGTCTTACCGGTACCCGGAGGGCCAACGAGCAGCACACCGCGCGGGATACGTCCACCAAGACGCTGGAACTTGCCGGGGTCCTTGAGGAACTCGACGATTTCTTCGAGGTCCTGTTTGGCCTCGTCGACACCGGCGACATCCTCGAAGGTCACCTTGCCCTGCGCTTCAGTCAAAAGCTTTGCGCGCGACTTGCCGAAGCCCATTGCGCCACCGCGCCCGCCGCCCTGCATCTGCCTGATGAAGAAGAACCACACGCCGATGATGACCAGGAACGGCAGCCAGGAGCTCAAAAGGATCGACCAGAACGGGCTCGAATCCGGCTCGCGCGCCGTGATCGAGACGTTGTGCTTCTCGAGGCGGTCGACGACATTGGCGCCGTTGGGGATGATGGTCTGGAACCGGGTGTTTGAATCATTGAGAACGCCCGTCACCGTGTCATTGGTGATGGTCACGCTCGAGACCTTGCCGGCGTCCACGTCGGTGATGAACTGCGAATAGCTCTTTTCCGCGACCGACACCGAACGGGTCGACGATGAAAAGACCTGATAAAGACCCATCAGCATGAGTATAATGACGAGCCAGATTGCGAAATTGCGGAAGTTGCTGTTCATCTATTTTCCCTGAGGATCCGGCTCCCGGCGCCGGAGGAATTGCGAATGTAGGTCCGCAGGTTCGCTGTTACAAGACCGGCGCCGACCTATCACGTGCTCTGGTTTCCTACTTTGCCCCCGGATTGACTTGAATTTGTGTTAAAAGTCTGTCCGCCACGCCGTTCCACGCCCGTATGGGCGGTTTTTCTCCGGTTTGCCTCACATCCGGACACCGGGCGGCGCACCGCTGCTGCCCGCCGATCGCAAAGCCGCGACCAGACACGCCTGAGGCTATGTCTGCTCTGCTGCGGGCACATGTGTCGTTTTGATCTCGATCCCGTCTCGCCGCACGATGGCGCCGATGGCAATGAGCGTTCCGGTCTCGTCCCGTATCACGGGCGCGGCGGCAAGCGCCGCCATTGGTGCCGCGACCGGAGCACCGCAGAACGTTTCGGCCCTGTCCCGGGTCAGCGCCGTTCCGGGCGCGATTGTCAGCACATCCGACGACGGCGACGATGCGATCTCGAACCTTTTGTCCCAGACGATCCGTGCCCCCGGCACCAGCCGGTCCTTTTCCGCCTGCAAACGGCCGGCCTCGCGATAGATGGCAATCCTTTGGCGCGATCCGGTGATGACGGCACCACACAGGGTGGTCGAAACATTTGTGACAGATTTTGCCAGTTCGGTGTGAAGTGTCTCGATCTGACCGAGCCGTCCGTGCGGCAGCCCGCCGCCGGCCCAGTCGATCATCCGGCGCAGAACGCGGATGGCGATTTCGTCGGGCATGGTCAACAGGCGCGCGGCATCGATCTGCAGCAGGCCGAAGGGATCGGCGTCGACCAGTTCGGCAACGGCGGCGGCCGATGCCGCTTCGAGCGCTGCATCCGCCCGGGCCATACGTGACGCGAAGCGGCCAAGCTCGGTGGCATCAAGGCCCTCGCGCGCCAGCACCGGCAGCAGGCGTCGCCAGCGCACACGCTCGTAATGGAGATCGTCGTTGCTCGGATCGGACGCAGGCGTCAGACCGGCGGCATCGAGCACGGCGTTGAGGTCCGCCGGGTCTGTGTCGCGCAAAGGCCGGCACACCGGCACGCCCTCGGCCTTGCCGAACAGCGCCATGCCGGCAAGGCCGGAAATGCCGCTGCCATGGGCAAGCCGCATCAGCACCGTCTCGGCCTGGTCGTCGCGATGATGGGCGGTAACGAGGATTTCGGCGCCGTCCACCCGCATGGCGTCACCGATGAGCCGATAGCGGGCCTGCCGCGCCGCCGCCTGCACGCCGGTTTTCGGCTTGTCGCCGGTCCAGGTGAGAATGCGGCAGGAAAGGCCGAGCCGGGCGGCCTGATCGGCGACCATTTTCGCCTCTTCCACCGCTTCGGGCCTCAGCCGATGATCGACGGTGTAAACGGTGATTGTCTTGCCGGAAGCCATGGCCCAATCGGCGATCAGAACCATCAGGGCGAGACTGTCGGGTCCGCCGGATACGGCGACGCCGATATGATCGAACCCCAGCAGCGGCGCAAACAGCTCCGCCGCGTCAGGGACAGTTCGACCGGGCGCCCGTGTCAGCACCTGGCGCTTTTCTCTTCCTTGGCCAGACGCTGCTTGAAGGCCGGCGAGACATCGGGGTAGCGCTTGAGCACTTCCCCGAAGGTGCGACAGGCGGTGTCGTTCTCGCCGCTACCATTGAGGGCGATGCCGAGCTTCATCAGGATGTCCGGCGCCCGCGCCGCATTGGGATAGCTCTGGAACCCGGTCAACAGGATATTGGCCGCCTCCTCGTAATCGCCGCGCTGTATCAGCGCCTCGCCGAGCCAGTTGGTGGCGTCGGGCGCTTGAGGATGATCGGGAAACAGGGCGATGAACTGGCGGAACTGATCCTCGGCAAAGGCATAATCGCCCTTGATCACGGCCTCGTAGCCGGCCGCATACTGGGCATCGGCATCCGCGTCGGTGACACGGGTCGCGTCGGTGCCGAGACTGATTTCCGGCCCGGAATTGGCGGGCAGGTTATCAAGGCTCAGCGTGCCAAGTGGCTTTTCCGGTGCGCCGAGCTCGATCGGCGCACCAAGATCGATCGGCTGATCATTGGGATCGGTGCCGGTCATGGTGCCGAAACCGGCATCAGTGCCGGCCGGTGCACTCAGGTCCATGGACTGCGGCGCCTCCAGGGTGGGCGTCGCGCCCCCGGATTGAGACGCCGCATTAGTTTTTCCCGGCGCGACACCGCCCTCCACAGCTGAAAAGCGGGCGTCGGTGTCCTGCTGCATGCGTTCGAGCAGGGTCTGAAGCTGTGTGAGCTGGAACTGCAGCCCTTCGACCTGACCGTTGAGCGTGCGCATCTGCTCTTCGACCTGATCAAGCCTCACCGCCAGCGCCGCCGGATCGCGGCTGGACTGCGCCACAAGGACCGGGGCCGTGTCGGAGACCATGTTGTCGGTGACCGGAACGGATCCGGGGGGCACGAAGGCGGACAGGCTGGCTGACAATCCGTCGAGCCGGTCGCTCAAAAGGTTTGTACCGTTTTCGAGACGGGTCAGCCGGTCGTTGGCAGTGCCGGTCCCGCTGGCCATGACGGCCACGGGCGCGACAAGGCTGGCGCCAAGCGCAAGCGCGCCGATCAGCGCCCGCATGCGGACAGTCATTCTGCCCGTATTCCCAGTAAAGTCGTGCACACCGAGCCTCCTTGTTGCCACACCGGATCGATTGGTTTGCGAGGAGGCTCTTATAACCGAATTTTGGCCAAATAAATGCGGTTGCGCCCGTAGATTTCGACGCGGGCGCGCACTTTTTCGGCTGTGAGCGGATTTGGGGACACGCGCGGCATGCGCATGGAGCAAAAAAACTGCGCCGGGCGCGATACGCAGCACCCGGCGCGGCCTCCAGTCTCGAAAACTAACGCAATCCTGGAGAAGTCGTTATCGCGCTATTGCAGTACGGTGACCGCTCGACGGTTCTGCGACCAGCACGAGATATCATTGCACACCGCCACCGGGCGCTCCTTGCCGTAGCTCTTGGAGGTGATACGCGAGCCGTTTATGCCGCGTGACTCGAGATAGTTGACGACGGCGGCGGCGCGGCGGGCGCCGAGTGCGATGTTGTATTCGCGCGTGCCGCGTTCGTCGGCATGGCCCTCGATCAGGACGCGGTATTGCGGATAGCGGTTGAGCCAGACGGCCTGCTTGTCGAGCGTGGCCTGGCCTTCGGCGCTGATCACCGAGGAATCTGTGGTGAAGAAGACCCGGTCGCCGACGGTGACGAGGAATTCCTGCTGACTGCCGGGCGTGGCCGCGCCATTGGCATCGACACCGGTGCCAGGCGTGCGGGCGCAGGCCGCAACCGCGACGACGAAAGCCACAAGCGCGAAGGCGCGCAAACCGGTGAGAAGCGGCGTCATGAAACGCATGTGAGGCTCCAATTGAAGAGAGTTAGTTCTGCCCTGTTTACCGCTCGTTATCTTAAAGCGGCGTTCCCGAACACGCTTAATTGCGAGTTAATCCGGCGGAAATGGGGCGGTTTTTGCCACGCTAACAGCAAAAGGACCCGAAGCACAGAGCTTCGGGTCCGGATTGCGGCAGGCCGTTGATGGCGGTCAGGTGAGGCTTTCGACCGTCACCGCCTTGACGGCGAGGTCGGGGACTTCAGCAAACACAAGATCTTCGCGGCCGAAATAGCTCTTCTGGTTGGTCGCCGCCCAGTCGTTGCAGGCGAGCGTGTAGCTCTGTTTGTCGGCAACGGACGGCGCCGCGTAAAGATAGTCGCCGGTGCGCTTCTCGAAGGGGAAATCGCCGAACTGGTTGCAACGTTCGAGAATTGCCGCAAGCGTCGGCGCATCGACCGTGGTCGTCATCAGCTTGCCGTCGAAACGGACCGATGAATTGAAGGCATAGCGGCTGACCGGTCCCTCGGGCAAGCCGGCGCCGAAGGTGGTATGGCCGACAAAACCGATATCGGCGCCGACCTTTGATGCCAGTGCGCCGGCGACGAAAAGGCCAGCTTCATCGACGGCGCGGGCGGTCGAACTGGTGGCGATGATCGCCTTGTCTTCTTCGGTCAGATGCTTGGCCAGGACCGCCGGAATGAGCTCGGCAAGGGCTTGGGCCGACGCTGCGTCATCGGCGATGTCGACACGCCTGAACCGTGCTGGCTGGCCGGGGCCGGCAATGGTGGCAACGGTCAGCGCCGTCGACCACGAACCGGTATGCAGATAGCGCGTGTCACCTTCGGCATGCTCGATCGAGAGGTGATCGTGGCCGCCGATCATGAAACTGCCGTTGGGCAACAGCTTGAGGATGGCCTTGTCGGGCATGACGCCGGCATGGCTCATGACGACATTTATGCTGCCATCGACGAGCTGGTTCGGCAGGTTGGCGGTCGCCCATTCGACCGGATCGGGGATAGTGAGCTGGTCGCGCGTCGCCTTGGGGTAGGTGAACAGGTTGTTGACCCCGAGGGCGGCAATGCTGACCGTCTGGCCGCCGACATCGAGCTTGGCGCTCGCCGGCGCATAGAGCTCGCCGGTGCGCGCATCGGTGATGTTGGTCAAAACGGTGACGCCGAGCTTTGTGGCGCGGGTGACGAAATTGGCGAGATCGTTGTCGAGGTCCGGCTCATGGTTGCCGATGTTGAACACCACCGGCGCCACTTTGGTCAGTCCCTCGAGGAAGGCCCAGTCGATCTCGCCGCCCGAACGCGTGGCGACGACATTGCCGGCTTCGAACAGATCGCCATTGATGAGGATCACCGCCGGCAACGCACTGGCGGCAGCTTCGGCCTCGACGGCCGCCAGCAACTGGCCGGTCCGTTCATAGGCCGAATGCAGATCCGCCATGACGATGAAATTGACACCGGCTTCGGCGGCTTTGGCCGCGAACGTGCCGGCAGCCGGCAGCAGGGCGGTCGAGCCGAGCAGCTTCAACGCGAGGCGCCGGCTGATGGAAGAATCGATAGTCATTGGAAGCACCCATTCAGGAGAGATTTGAACGGGTGCTTCTAGTCATGCTTGTTGAAGCATGTGTGACACTGGCGATCAGCCCAGCAGCGGCGACCAGGTCGGGTCGGAGGCGTAGGTCTCGGTCGAGATGACCTGATCGTTGCGCCCGAAGACATCGACCGAATAAAGCCGCGGGCCGTCATTGCCGCCAGGATCGGAGAAATACATCAACACCAGCCCGTTCGGCGCCCAGGTCGGACCCTCGGCATGGTATTTCGAAACAAGAATACGCTCGCCCGAACCGTCCGGCTTCATGATGCCGACATGGAACTGGCCTTCCGACTGCTTGGTGAAGGCGATGTAGTTGCCCTTCGGGGACCAGACCGGCGTGGCGTAGCTGCCCTTGCCGTATGAGATGCGCTGCGCGCCGCCGCCATTGGCGCCCATGATGTAGATCTGTTGCGTGCCGCCACGATCGGATTCGAAAACGATCTGGCTGCCGTCGGGCGAATAGCACGGGCCGGTGTCGATGGCCGCGCCGCTTGTCAGCTGGCGTGGCTGGCCTCCCGAAACCGGCAGGGCATAGATATTGGTGTCACCGGACTGTTCGACCGAGAAGGCCAGGGTCTGGCCGTCGGGGGAGAAACGCGGCGCAAAGGTCATCTGCCCGAATGTGCCGATGGTCTGCTGGCGGCCCGAGGCGAGGTCGAGCAGGTAAACCTGCGGCTCGCCGGTCTCGTAGTTCATGTAGGCCAGCAGTTGCCGGTTGGGCGAGAAGCGCGGCGTCAGCGCCAGCGCCCTGCCATTGGTGATGTACTGCGGGTTGGCGCCGTCCTGGTCCATCACCGCCAGCCGCTTGGTGCGGTTGGCCTTGGGGCCGGATTCGGAGACATAAACGACGCGGGTGTCGAAATAGCCGCCCTCGCCGGTCAGCGACTTGTAGATCGCGTCGGAAACGATATGGGCGATGCGCCGCCACGAAGACGGATCGGTCGAATAGGCTTCTCCGACCACCTGGGCTGCGGCCTGGGTATCCCAGACGCGGACCGAGGACTGGATCTGCCCGCCGCGCTCGACCTGGCCCATGACCAGGGCGTCGGCGCCGGTGGCCCGCCAGGAGGGGAAATCGGGATTGGCCGCGACACTGCCAGTCTGTTGCGGCAGACTGGCGGGATCGATCACCTGGAACAGGCCCGAGCGCTTGAGATTGGCACGGACGATGTCGGCAACCTGTCGGCCGAAATCCGGATCGGACGAGCCGAAATCGGGAATGGCGATCGGCAGGGGGATGAATTCGCCCGCCGTGACGGTGATCTTGACCAGCGCCGCGGCCGGCGAGGCCATCAACGGCAGCGCCGCGCCGGCAAGGCCGGTCTTCAGAATCTGTCTGCGCGTAAAAAGGATCATCTTGTTATCCATCGGAACATCCGTTCATGGGACTGTTTCGGGGCGTTCATGTCAATCGGCCTGGCTGGCGTCGAGCGTCACGTCGATCTGCTTCCAGTAATCGTATTTGTTGTCGGGCAAGTCGAACGGCCCGCAGTTCTGAATCTTGCGCGCCGCCGTGCGGGCGGCGAGGCCAAGCATTGGTGAGCTCGAAACATCGCTCAGAATTTCGGGCGTGCCTCTGACGGTGCCGTCCGGGTTCATCGCCACCATCAGACGAACGATGAAGCCATCGTTGCGGTCGGACAGGGTCGGATTCCAGCAGCGCTGCATCTGGACGATCAGGGCACCGAGTTCGGACTGGGTCAGGCGCTGGGCCTGCCCTGTCGGCCTGCCGGCGGCGGCCTGTCCGCCCGAACCGGTGGTCGAGCCGCGCGAGTCCTCGGAATTGATGATGTTGGCCACCTGATCGGCAGGCTTGGTTTCCTTGGGCTTGTCGGCCTTGGGCGGCTCGGTGACTTTCGGTGTCGGCTTGGCCTCGGCCTGCTGGCGCTGCACGGAGGCGGTGCGCATGGCAGGCACGGGCGCCGGGGCCTCGGCCGGCGTCTCGGTCGTCGGTTCGGCAGAAAGCTCGGGCGCCGGTTCGGCCGCAGGGGCCTCGGGTTCTTTTTCCGGCTCGGGGGTCGGTGGCGGCGGCGGTGGCGTTTCTTCCGGGGTCGGCGCCGGCTGCACCTCGGGCACAGGTTCGGGCGCGGTTTGTACCGTCGGGGCAGGGCTCGGCGTATTGGTCTCCTGCGGGGTCGGCTGGTCCTTCTCGGTGGCGCCGGGGCGCTCGGCCGGATCCTCAGGCTTGGGGGAATCGACGGCAGCCGGTTTCGGCGTCTCGATCACATCAGAGTTCTCGGACCCCATACGGATCGAAGCCACGTCCTCGATCGGCACGAGATCGACCGAAATCGCCTCGATCGGGGTTGGCTGCAATTCCTCGGCATTGTGCAGGCCGACGACGCCAAGCGTGATCAGCACGGCGTGGGCAACGAGCGAGGTGGCCAGGCCAACACGCATGGCCTCATTGACCCTGAACCGGCTCGGTAATCAGGCCGATATGGGAATAGCCGGCACCCGACAATACACCCATGACCTGCATAACCGTGCCGTAGTCGGCGCTCTGATCGCCGCGCACATAGATGCGTTGCTCGGGATTGTCGGCGGTCTCGGCCGCGACGGCATCGATCAGGTTATCGAGCGGAATCTTCTGGTCGCCGAGAAACACCTCGCCCGCGGGGCTCACCGAAACGGTGACCGGCTTCTGCTCGGTGTTCAAGGACTTGGCCTGGGTCTTGGGCAGATCGATCGGCACGCCGACCGTCAGAAGCGGCGCCGCGACCATGAAGACGATCAGCAGCACCAGCATGACGTCGACCATGGGGGTGACGTTGATCTCGGACATCGGCCGCGCGCGGGGCCGCCGCCCGCGTCGTCCGCTCCGAACCTGCTTGGCGATCGAGATGGCCATTACTTCTGGCTCCGCGCTTCGAGCTGGCGGGACAAGATGGTCGAGAATTCGTCGGCGAAGGTCTCAAGCCGGCCACTGAGCTTGCCGGCGTCCGAGCTGAGCTTGTTGTAGGCAATGGTCGCCGGGATGGCGGCGAGCAGGCCGAGGGCAGTGGCAAACAGCGCCTCGGCAATACCCGGCGCGACCACGGCAAGATTGGTCGATTTGGATGCGGCAATCGACTGGAACGAATTCATGATGCCCCATACCGTGCCAAAAAGACCAATGAATGGCGACGCCGAGGCGACGGTGGCCAGGAACCCGAGGTTCTTGTCGAGACGGTCCGATTCCCGCGAAATGGCAACATCGACGACGCGGTCGAGGCGCGATTGCACGCCGATCGCCGAGGAGGCGCGCTGCTCGTGGCTGCGCTTCCACTCTTTCATGGCGGCGACAAACACCGAGGCGAGGCCACGCGGGCTCTCTTCGCTCAGGGAGCGATAGAGCTCTTCGAGCGACTGGCCCGACCAGAACATCTTCTCAAAGGCGTTCATCTGCCGATTTGTGCGCGAATACAAAAGCGCCTTGTCGATGATGATGGCCCAGCACCAGACCGACGCGGCGAGCAGGCCCATCATGACGAACTTGACCACCCAGTCGGCGCGCATGAACAGCGCGAGAAGCGAAAAGTCGATCTCCGAGGCGGCGGTGGCAGCGGTGGCAGCGTCCATGACGGCAGGTCCAGTTTGGCGGTTTTGGCTAGGATCAGGCGAATGCCGGCGGATTAGGGCATTTTTAAGAGAATTGTCAGCAGGGCGGGCCGCCCCGCCGGGCGCAGGATGACAAAACCCAATTATGGTTCACGAGGAGTTAACAAGCCCTTCCCGCCAAATCTATGGTGAATGCGGCTTTTGTGGGGTGGGAGGGGAAGCAGACAGGGTCGCCCCTCCACCGCCCAGTCGCATGATGCACCCCCTCCCCTGCTTTGCAGGGAGGATGGGCGCGCCGCCTCTCGATCCGCCCCCGTTCATTGGGGGGACCGTCAAAAGGCTGTGGAGGGGCCGTTTCAGATTATCAGTCGAACATCTCTGCCGGCAGGCGCACGGGCCGTCCTGCGGCGTTGACCATGACGATCTCGACGCTGGCCGTTGCCAGAACTTGGTCGCCGCGCCGCATGACCTGAGCGAGGGTAACGCGGGCGCCGGAACGTTTGGCGATCTCGGTCTCGATGTCGACGAGATCATCTATATGGGCTGGCCTTTCCCAGGAAATCTCCATGCGCCGCGCTGCAAAGAACAGACCCTCATCGATCAGTTGGGAATGGTTGATGCCTTTTGCACGCAGCCATTCGGTGCGGGCGCGCTCGAAAAATCTCAGATAGGCGGCGTGGTAGACATTGCCGGAAAAATCGGTGTCCTCGAAATAGACGCGGACGCTAAGCTTGCTTGGCATCGAATGTTCTCTGTCTTGTTCGGTTCTAGGTCCACATCAGTACGATCGCGACGAGTTGAACCGCCAGGTATGCATAAAAGCCAAATCGTATGAGCTTGCGAAAAACGATCGGCTTCTTGACCGTCTCCTTCGGCTTGCCCAGTGCAAAGCGATAGGCCCGGGCGAATACCGAGAAGGTCGCAGCGGCATAGAGCGGGTAGACCAGAGAGGCGCCAACACCGAGCGACCAACCGAGCATGTGCATGCCCTCGTCATTGCCGGGCATGGCGATAGCCCATGGCAGAATGAAGATGATCGCAAGACCGGCGAAGATGACGGGAAGTGCCCGGTTCAGCTTGCCAAAATCGACAAGTGGGTCGTAGGCCGGTTCGCTGGTCATCTTTCGTCGGCCACCACATGTTGCAGGGTTTGCGGCAGGGCGGCAAGCCGCGTGCGCAGCCAGCGCGGCAAGAGGTTGTAGCGGGTAAGGTCCTCGCCTTCGAGCGCCGCCCAGAAAAAGCTCAACACATGCCCCTCGTCCTCGGTGACGAGTGCCGGCGTGCCGGTGACGAAGGGGACGGCGGCAGGCGGGGTGATCTCGTAATACATGCCGAGCTCGTGGAACTGGCGTCCCTCGCGCTCGAAGAAGTTCTCGGCGGTGAACACAAGCCGCCCGACCTCGCCCGGCGCCTTCATTTCCTCTTCGATCTCGCGGGTGATCGAGGTGCGGGAATCCTCACCCATCTCGATGCGCCCGCCGGGCAGCAGGGTGTAGGCATCGTCGTCCTCGCGGCAGATGAGGACATGGCCGTCGCGGATGGCGATGCCGGCGGCGCGATGGTTGAAGACGCGCCCGCCATCGAGGCGGAAATGGATGATCTGGCGGGCATCCGGGTCTTGCATGGGAGTCCTGCGGCGGAAAATCATGTTGCGTCAGGTCATGGACATGACGGCTTCTGGCTATAGGGTTTTGCTAATTCATTCAAGAAAGCTGGACGAATGAGCTACAATGTCAGCCTGACACCCTGGGCCGAACTCGATGAGGAAACGCGGCTGAAACTGCGGCAGGACTATCAGGTCGAGCTCGACGCCAATCCGCGCACCTGCTCGCTCGACGAGAAGATGGCGCGCTTCACCGAATGGCTGGCCGGACGCGGCGTCAGCTTCACCATGGACGATCTCAAGCGCCGGTGAGCGGCTTGCCATTTGACCGGGCGTAGGGCCGCGCGGCGCAGATAGTCCCTAGATTGTTTTATCGCATTTTCGAACCGCAAAACCGGTTCCCACTTTTGCTGAAAATGCTCTAGTCAGTCCACACCTTGGCGCCCGAGCCTTCGAGCTCGGCAAACAGACGCTGGTGGTCGATGCGCTCGCCCATCAGCAGGACACCGGGTTGGGAGAGCGGGCCGTCGATCATTTGTTCGAGAGCGGCGATCACGCAGCGGGCGGTCACGGCATAGGGCTCGCGCGAGGACAGGCTGTAGGCCCGGGTCGTTGGTTTCCCGTCGATCTCGCCGGTAGCTTCGGCGCGGATCTCGATGATCTGCTCCTTCGGGCTGAACCATTTGTTGCCATAATAGAACAATGGCGCGACGCGGTTGGCCAAACGAGCGCCGCCCAGACCGTTCGCCGCAAACAGCAGCGGAAACACCAGATAATCGATGAACCAGTTGAAGCCGGAAGAATAGGCGCCGGCCTTTTTGAGTCCAAGCTCCCGGCCCACCGTCGCCACCTCGCGCATGTTGAGCGGATAGCAGGCTCTTTTGCCGAACGGCGGCGCGAAGGCGAAAGTGTGCATGTCCTTGTAGCTCGCCTGACGCCATTCGCCTGCGTCGAGCAGATAGGTCGGCTCGGCGACCTCCGAGACGATCTCGCTTGCCGAATTGACGTCGCGCAGGCTCGCCTGCATGGCCATGCCGACATGAACTTCGTCGAGCCGGGAAAAGCCGGCGCCGGCCATCCGCATGATCGGCCCGAGCACGCCGGGATGGAAACCCGCCTGGGTGATGAAGGTTCGGCCGGCGGCCCGTGCCCGCGCATCGAAGGCCAGGATCTTTTCGGCGGCCAGCGGTCGCACCAGGATGTCGATCATGTCGGTGCCGCTCGCCAGCGCCGCCTCGGCAATACTGTCCATGAGATCGGCGACGGGCGCTGAAACGACGAGGAGGTCGATACCAGCCAAGGCCGTGGTCAGGGCCTTTTCGTTGGTGATGTCGACCACGGATGTGTCGAAGCTGCGTTCGGGCAGCTTTTGCCGAAGTGACGCCGCCATGTCTTCGAGTGCCGCGCCATTGCGACCGGCAAGCACGATATTCAGTCCGAGCGTTTCGGCGGCCTGTTCGGCAATCAACCGACCGGTCAAGCCGGTTCCTCCCAAAACCATGACCGTTCCGTAACTCGCCATTACCGCCTCCCGTTTTTTGAACGGTATCTAGGCAGGCGACAGGTCTTAAAACAGTCAGGAGAGTGGCGCTGCGACATTGTGCGCGGCACCGATTCCGGGGTCAGCCGGCGCCGAGCTCGACGACGACGATTTCCGGCGTCACGCCGACACGGATGGGCAGACCGGAATAGCCCAGCCCACCGGAGACGATGAGGTCGCGACCGGCCTCGTGGATATGGCCATAGACGTAACGCGATCCATATCTCGACGGCACGACAGGCGTTCGGCCGAACAGTTTGACCTGGCCGCCATGGGTGTGCCCGCTCATGGTCAGCGCCACGCGCTCGGGCACGTCGGGGAAGATGTCGGGTTCATGCGCCAGAAGGATCACCGGCGCGTCGTCGGTGATCTGGGCCAGCGTGCCGGGCAGATCATCGACGCCACGGTAGTGCCCACCCCGGTGCAGGGGCGGCAGGGCGCGCTGGTCGCCGAGGCCGGCCAGCCAGAACCTGCGAACGCCTGTGTCGAGCGCGACAACTTCATTGTGATAGACGGGAATACCGGCGGCTTTCAGCGCCTCGCCGGCTGCGACCGGTCCGTTGCGACGTCGCTTTGCCTCTCGGTCCTCATCCCAATCGTGATTGCCGAGAATGGCGTGAACGCCGAGCGGGGCCCTGAGTTTGGCGAATTCGGCGGCCCAGGCGGTATCTGGCACCTTGCCGGCCCAGCGGATCGCCGACACGTAGTCGCCGAGCAGGACGATGATATCGGGTTCAAGCGCATTGGCGCGGTTGACGATGCCGGCAATGCGTTTGGGTGTCATCCATGGTGAACAGGCATGGATATCGGCCAAGGCCACGATGCGCAGCGGCAGATCGCCGGGCCAGTTTGGCAGCGTCGGGCGGTAGGCGGTCACACGCAGATCGGTCATCGGCTCATATCCCAGTGCACCGGACGAAATGCCAAGACAGACTGCGGCGCTGCCGACCGCCGTCCGGTCGGCCCGACGCGTCAAGCTCATCATCATCCCAGAGCCTTGTTTCGCTTCGCTTAGACAGCAAATGGGACGGCATCAGGGCGCAGAAGCGGCCTTGGAACCGGCGGCTCAGTGGTCGTCGCCATCATCGAACAGCGCGCCTTGACCGCCAAGCGATTTCGGCATCTCGCGTCCGAGATGGGCGAAGGCGGTCATGGTCAGCATGCGGCCGCGGGGGGTGCGCTGGATGAACCCCTGCTGCAACAGGAAGGGTTCGACGATTTCCTCGATGGCGTCGCGCGGTTCGGAAAGGGCGGCGGCGATGGTCTCGATGCCGACCGGGCCACCGTCATAGTGCTCGGCAATGAGGTTGAGATAGCGCCGGTCGAGCATGTCGAGGCCGCGCTTGTCGACATCGAGGCGCAACAGCGCCTTGTCGGCGAGCGGCGCGGTGATCTGGCCATCTCCGGCGACAAGGGCGAAATCGATGACGCGGCGCAGCAGCCGGCCGGCAATACGCGGCGTGCCGCGTGAACGGCGGGCGACTTCCATCGCCCCGTCCTCGGTCATCTTGACCCCCATCAGCCGCGCACCGCGGGTGACGATCTGCACCAGTTCCTCGGGCTCGTAAAAGCTCAGGCGGATCGGAATGCCGAAGCGATCGCGCAGCGGTGTCGTCAACAACCCGGCGCGCGTCGTCGCGCCGATCAGGGTGAACTTGGACAAATCGATGCGGACCGAACGCGCCGCCGGGCCTTCGCCAATGATCAGGTCGAGCTGGAAATCCTCCATGGCCGGATAAAGGATTTCCTCGACAGATGGGTTGAGTCGGTGAATCTCGTCGATAAACAGGACATCACGCTCTTCGAGATTGGTCAAAAGCGCCGCGAGGTCGCCGGCCTTGGCGATGACCGGGCCGGAGGTGGCGCGGAAGCCGACGCCAAGCTCGCGGGCAACGATCTGGGCCAGCGTCGTCTTGCCAAGGCCGGGGGGGCCGACAAACAGCACATGATCGAGCGCCGCGTTGCGGTGCCTAGCGGCCTTGATGAACACCTCGAGATTGGCGCGCGCATCGGCCTGGCCGATAAAATCGTCAAAGCCCGAGGGGCGGAGCGACACATCGATTTCTCCGTCGCGGCCGGCTGTGGCGGAGGTGAGCGAGTCAGCCATGGGGCTTGAACACCATGAGCGTGATAACGATGACGGCAAAAGAGCCGTAAACGATGAGGGAGCGCAGACGATGCGCACGCCGCACAACAGGGTCGTCGGTTTCGAGCTTCTCCCAGGTGTAGAAGATGATCTTGCGCTTGAAATCGCGGCCCTCGGTCTGCCTGCGGAACCGAGTTTCAGCCCAGGCGCCGAGAGCAACCCAGGCGACGACGCCGGCGATCAGCCATAGTGTGAACAGGTCCATGCTTCAGTCGTTTCCCAATGCAGGGATTGCCAGGAGCGTTGTCACGGCAGCACCCTTTCCAGTTCGATTTCGTCGCGGATCGGAATGCCGTGATCGCCGACAGTCGGGATCTCCGGCTTGATCCGGCGGTTCTCCTCCATGGCGTTGACATGAAGAGCGCACAGCTCCATGCCGCGCTTCTGATAGAATTTCAGCGCCGCGATATTGTCGTTTGTGGTCATCAGCCAGACGCGGCGCATGCCGAGCGCCCGCGCGTGCCCGACAGCATGTTGCAAGAGCGCAGAGCCGATACCGGCGCCGGGTTCGAGGCTGTTGAGGGTGACGATCTCCATGTCGTCCCCGTCCACGCGCCAGGTGATCATGCCGATGATCTGCCCCTGACGCTCGGCAGCGGCGGCGCTAAGCGATGTGGCTTCGATGCGCTCGCCGCGGCTGGCGAGATAACCGGCGTGCCAGTTTTCAGCGACAAAGCGCGCGATGGTGTTGGCATCGGTGATGGCGACGACATCGAAACCCTTCATGAGCTCAGTTCCCTCAAGCCCAGCCGGATCAGTTTTTCGGTCGGCAGATCGTCGCCTTCGCGGGCGGTGATGCGGGCGAGCGCGGCACTGGCCTGCTGGCTCGAATAGCCGAGATTGGTCAGGGCCGAAACGGCATCGGTGATGTTGGACCGGGCGGCACCCTCGCCGAGCGCCTGCTGCAGCCCGAGCGTACCGGCATCGACGCCGGCGATATCGGGGACCTTGCCCTTCAATTCGGAGACGATGCGCTGGGCCAGCTTGGGGCCGACGCCATTGGCGCGTCCGACCGAGGCCTTGTCCTGGAGCGCAATGGCGCTCGACAGTTCGGACGGGGTCAACACGGAAAGGATGGCCAGAGCCACGCGCGCGCCGACGCCCTGCACGTCGGTCAGAAGCGCGAACCAGGCCTTTTCGGCATGATCGGCGAAACCATAAAGGCGCATGAGGTCTTCGCGCACCACCATCTCGGTCAGAACTTCAGCCGCCTCGCCCTTGCCCGGCAGGCGCGACAGCGTCTTGGCCGAACAATAAACGATGTAGCACACGCCCTGGACGTCGATCAGGACGTGATCGTCGGCCAGTTCCTCGATCAGCCCCTTGAGCTTGCCAATCATCGTGCGGCCGCCGTGAGCGTGTTCAGGGTGCGGTGATGGGCATGGCAGATGGCAATGGCCAGCGCATCGGCAGCGTCCGCGCCCTTGAAATCGGCCTGCGGCAGAAGTGTCTTGACCATGAGTTGCACCTGGTTCTTGTCGGCATGACCGGTGCCGACAACCGATTTCTTGATGAGATTGGCGGCATATTCGTTAACCGCCAGCCCGGCAAGGGCCGGCGTCATCAGCGCCACGCCACGCGCCTGCCCGAGGATCAGCGCCGAGCGCGCGCCCTGGTTGACGAAAGTCTCCTCGACCGCCGCCTCATCCGGCGAAAAGCGCGACAGCACCTCGACAAGTCCGTTGTGCAGCGCCACCAGCCGCTCGGCCAGTGGCCCGGAAACCGGTTGCGTCAGCGTACCGGCGGCAATGAAGACCAACCGGTTGCCGGTGCTCTCGATAATACCCCAGCCACAGCGCCTGAGGCCCGGATCAATGCCAATGATTCGCGTTGTCGATGTCATGCCCGGAGGTTACGTGCCCGCCGCCCTGCGGCCAAGCATGCTTTTTGGCGCCACAAAAGGACTGGTCGGGCCGGCAATTCCCTATGTGTCGCTCAAATATTGACGATAAAAAATGTCAAATAATATTGTCCGTTTGAGCACAATTTTCATCGGGCCGGATCAGTAATATTTCTCTTGGACGCAGAATGTCCTGGAGACGGACACAGAAGGTCCGAATGCCCACTTGGATTCCTGAACTGCCGGCAAAGAGCTGGCGAAAGGTGTTGCAGAACACCGGCTTGACCACGCTCGTCGTGGTTGTGCTGACGGTGTTCGGCACACTTGTCTCCAATTCCATGGCGGGCCGACCGACGATTGCCGTGGACTATTATACCTCCATCGGGCTGGCCGTCGTTCTGACAGTGCCACTTTACGGGGTCCTTGCCGTCGAGCTGCAGCAGATGCACCTGCTCAACATCGAGCTGCACGAACTCGCCACCACCGATTTCCTGACCGGCGCCCTTAACCGCGGCGCCTTCGTGACCGACGTGGAAAAACTGCTGTTTGGTGAGACGGGACGCAGCGTCTCGCGCACGTCTGTGCTGCTGGTCATCGACGTCGATCATTTCAAATCGATCAACGACAAGTTCGGCCATCAGGCCGGCGATCTCGCCCTGGTCAGGATAGCAGACACCTTGCGCGTTACGCTGAAGGGAAAAGGTCTGTTGGGTCGCCTTGGCGGCGAGGAATTCGGCATCTTCATGTCCGACGTCGCCCCGGACGAGGCGATCCTTGCGGCCGAGGCCTGCCGCATTGCCGTCGAACAGTGCCCGTTCAGCCCCTTGGGCGAAGAACAGACCCTGTCGGTCAGCATCGGTGTCGCCTTTGCCCGGCAGCGCGAAGATTTCGCCTCGCTGTTCAAGCAGGCTGACACGCGCCTCTACCTGGCCAAATCGCAGGGCCGCAACCGCATCGAAGTCGAAACATCGACCCTCGCAGCCTGAGCACCGGACTGCATCGATTTGACCGTCTTGCCTTGCCGACCGGGCGGAGATAGGAGACCGTCTTCAAAGACAGGCTCGCCGTGCCCATTCTTCCAAACGCCGTCTCCCTCACAGTGCTGCTCGCAACGCTGTTCCTTGCCGGGTTCGTGCGTGGTTTCACCGGCTTCGGCGGCGGGTTGATCGCCATTCCGGTTGCCAGCGCCATTCTCGGGCCGACGCTTGCCGTGCCGATGCTCGGCGTCGTCGATTTCATCATCACCCTGCCGATGCTGCCGCCCGCCTTTCGCCGCGCCGACTGGCCGACGGTGCTGCCGGCGGGGCTCGCCGCCGTACTGACAGTGCCGCTCGGAGCGGCCATTCTCACTCATGGCGATCCGGTGACGCTGCGCTGGGCGCTGAGCGGTATCGTCGTGCTGATGCTGATGCTGCTGATGTCGGGCTGGCGCTATCAAGGCAGGCCGAAAGCCCTGGTCTCGGCGCTGATCGGCGCCATTGCCGGCATATTCGGCGGCACCGCCGGCATTGCCGGCCCGCCGGTCATCACCTACTGGATGTCGGGTCCGGCCGACAAGAGCGTGCTGCGCGCCAATCTCATCGCCTTTTTCACCTTCACCGCCGTCACCGGGCTTGTTTCATATGCATTCGCCGGGCTGATCACGGCGCGGCTGGCCTTTGTCGCGCTCATCTCAGCGCCGGTCTATGCCCTTGCCATATGGTCCGGCGCCCGCCTTCATCTTCGCGCCAGCGAGACCCAGTTCCGCGCCCTCGCCTATGGGTTGATCGTCTTGTCGGCGATCATCGGGCTGCCGATCCTCGACCCCATCCTGCGCGGCGGCTAGGCCGAACATGAAACAGGGCGGCACCCACTGCCTCCCTCCCCCTTGTGGGGAGGGTTGGCGAACAGGACTTAGCCCTTGCTAAGTCCGTCGTGAGCCTGGGTGGGGGGTACTGCGCCGATGCCTGTGGCCCCACCCCACCCGACCCGGCTTCGCCGGGCACCCTCCCCATCAAGGGGAGGGAGAAAAGCGGCGCTTCGACACAAGAAGGCCTGCTCTAGCGATCGAGCTTGGCCAGAACCTCGTCGCTCATGTCGAAATTGGCGTAGGTGTTCTGGACGTCGTCGTCGTCCTCGAGCGCGTCGATCAGCTTCATCAGGGTGGCGCCCCTGTCGGCGTCGACCTCGACATAGTTCTGCGGCTTGAACACCGGCTTGACCGACTCGGCTTCGCCAAGGGAGGCGGCAAGAGCGGTCGAGACATCGCCGATCGCCTCGAAGGCGCAATAGATGGTGTGCCCCTCTTCGGGGTCGGATTCGACATCGTCGGCGCCCGCCTCGATCGCCGCTTCCATAACGGCATCGGCGGAACCGGCGGAGGCCGGATAATCGATCTCGCCGACGCGGTCGAACATAAAGGCGACCGAATTGGATTCGCCCATGGCGCCGCCGTTCTTGGAAAAGATCGCCTTGAGATTGGCATTGGTGCGGTTGCGGTTGTCGGTCAGCGCCTCGACGATGATCGCCACCCCGCCCGGACCGTAGCCCTCGTAGCGGATCTCTTCGTAGCTCTCAGTATCGGTCGAGGCCTTGTTGACGGCGCGAGCGATGTTGTCCTTGGGCATGGACTGCGCCTTGGCGTTCTGGATCGCCAGGCGTAGACGCGGATTGAAGTCGGGATCGGGCATGCCCATCTTCGCCGCCACAGTGATTTCCTTTGAAAGCTTGGAAAACTGCTTGGAGCGGATCGCGTCGGATTTGCCCTTGCGGTGCATGATGTTCTTGGCGTGTGAATGGCCGGCCATGTTGCCTCTACGTCATCCCGTTGTGGAGAAATTGGACGTGCTTATAGGAGAAGCCCGAGCGCCGGTCAAAAGGGACCTTCAATGAACGCAAAAATCGATCTGCCCGAATTCCCCATTCAAGGCGGCTGCCAGTGCGGCGCCGTGCGCTACACGCTTCGCGCGCCGCCGGTGGTTTTCTACATCTGCCACTGCTCCGAATGTCAGACACAATCCTCGTCCGGGTTCGGGGAATCGATGCGGGTGCGCAAGGCCGACCTCGAAATCTCGGGTGCGCTCCACCAGTACGAACGCCCGTCCGCAAGCGGCGGGGTTGTCGGCGAGTTCTGCCCGAATTGCGGTACGCGTCTTTTTCATGGGCGCGGCGCCTACAAGGACACGCTCAACATCAAGGCGGGCACGCTCGACGACACCAGCTGGCTTCGTCCCGCCGGTCATATCTGGACGCAGAGCAAGCAGCCCTGGGTGAAAATCGGTGCCAACGAGCTGGCCTATGCGCGCCAGCCCGAAGACGGCTATGCCGCGCTCACCGCCCGCTGGAACGAGATGATGTCGCCGAAAGGGCCGGCAACGGCGCCGGCCCGCGTGGCCGGCTTGCGCCGGCAGTATCACTTCCGCCCCAGCGCCAGGGGGTATTATGCCTGGGACGTGCACCGGCTGATCACCCTCAGCAAAAACCTGCCGCGCCAAGCTGTTGCCCCAGAAACCATCGCGGAGCTCGGCGAAAGCTACTGGTTCAGCGGCGACAATGCCAACCCAAGCGGCCGCGATCTTCTCGAACACATACGCCTGATGAACGAGGTCGATTTCGACCATCCCATCATCCTTTGCGCCGAGGGAAGGCTGATGGATGGCATGCATCGTGTGATGAAGGCGGTGCTCGAGGGCCGGCAAAGCATCGCGGCGGTGCGGTTCGAGACGACTCCGGAACCGGATTACGTCGACGTTCAGGCCGACGAGCTCAGCTACGACTGATCGAAAGCCAGCAATAGCCATGTCTTGTCGACGTGCCGATATCCCGGCACGCCGGGAAATTGGCGCTGCCTGTGCAGCCTGCCAAAGCTGCTGAATTCATTTCTCCAAAAATCTTTTGAACCTGTTCGGGCCTGCCGCCGTCTACCGCAAGCCAATGCGAATTGGCGGCAAGCACTTTGACCGAAAAATCATCCGTCCGGTGCGCTCGCAGAGCCGTAGCGCCGGACACAACGAACGGGAACTCAGATGAACAAGAACATTTTCGCAGCACTCGCCCTCAGCCTTTTCGCTCTGCCTCTGGCGAGCAGCGCCTACGCGCAGTGCGTCCCCGGACGCCCCTGCCCCACGTCCGGCGGCCAGGAACTGTCCGACCCGGTGCCGACCGTCTGCTTTTACTCGGGCGAGGCGCAGACCGGCACGTTCTTCTGCGAAGCCGGCCAGCGCAGCGTCGCTGCCGTCCCGGCTGGGTGGCGCTCGCGGATCAAGTCGATCGGCGTTGGCGAAAACAGCTCGGTGCGCGTCTGCTCCAAGGACACGCTGCAGGGCACGTGCGAGCTTATCGACAAGAACGTCGACACGCTGCCCAAGGGCCTTTTCAACCACGTCCATTCCTACGACATCCGGCAGCCCAATTGATGGCGTGCCGATACGTGCTCTCCCGGCAGCCGCTGTCGTGAAAATGACGGCGGCTGCAACCGAGCTGTTGGAGTGCATTTCGGCGCAACAATAACGTAGACTAGAACACCGGCACGGCCTGCGGCATTGACCCACCAACCCGCAGCGGCTGGATCGAGGTGCACAGGCCCGTTTTCGCGTCTGTCTCGATCGCGACCCCGGAAAGCGTTGCCTCGCCTTCGGCCGGGATGAAGCGGCCGCGGGCGATGCCGGTGAGGAAGCGTTCGACGGGTTCGTCGGCTTCCATGCCGATGACCGAGTCATAATCCCCGCACATGCCGGCGTCCGACATCAACCCGGTTCCGCCTTTCAGAACGCGATGGTCGGCGGTCGGGATGTGGGTGTGGGTGCCGACAACGAGCGAGACGCGCCCGTCGAGGAACTGGCCCATGGCCCCGATCTCCGAGGTCGCCTCGGTGTGGAAATCAAGCACGATGGCGTCGGCGACATCGCCGAGGGGCGCATCGGCGATGGCCTTTTCGACGGCGTGGAAGGGGTTTTCGACCGGGTGCATGAAGACCTGGCCCTGCGCCTGGATGACCAGAACGCGGTGGCCGGCGCGGCTCTCGACCAGCATGGCGCCGCGCCCCGGCGCACCGGCGAGGAAATTGATCGGGCGGATCAGCGATGTTTCGCGTTCGATATAGCTCAGCGTGTCGCGCTGGTCCCAGGCGTGATCGCCGAGGGTGACGACATCGGTTCCGGCCTCGCGCATCGCCTTGTAATGGCCCTCGGTCAACCCGCGCCCGTGGCTGGCGTTCTCGCCATTGACGATGACGAAATCGAAGCCGTGGTCGGCGATCAGCCCCGGCAGGCGCTTGGTGATGGCATCACGCCCCGCCTTGCCCATGACATCGCCGAGAAAAAGAATTCGCATTGAGAAAAAGTCCCAAATTCACATTATCTGGCGGCGCGTTCCTTATACGCCGCTCACCGATGGAAATGCGCAAACCCGTGCGCCTTTGGTTCCGAATTGGCGTCGCTGGCGGAAAAAAGCAAGGAAAACCTGATCCATGCGCCTCGCCTCACACCATTCTCGGGCACCTGGACAGAGGGACAAGGCACTTTGGTGGCCGCATGTTCGAACCGGAAAACCAGTTCCCACTTTTTCTGCCCATGCTCTAGTTGTCGAAGCGCCGGATGCCGGTTTCGGTGACGATCATGTCGAGTGGCGCATCGTGCTCGGCACGCGGGATTTCGGGCAATTCCTGGGCTGAAAAACAATAGCCGATCCGCTGCGGCCTGTTGCCAAGACGGGCGATGGTGCGGTCGTAATAGCCGCCGCCATAGCCGAGCCGGGTGCCGGAGGCATCGAAGGCGAGCAGCGGCATGACGAGGATGTCGGGCACTGCCTCCGGGGCGTTGTCACCGGGGGCCAGTGTGCCGAACCCGGATTCGTACAGTGGTTCGCCGTCCTGCCAGATGCGGAAGACCAGTGGATCGTTATCGCCATGAACGACCGGCAGGCAGACGCTCAGTCCGGCATCCATCAGCGCCAGCAACAGCGGACGTGTGTCGAGTTCGTCTCGGATCGACCAGTAAAGCGCCACGACGTCGTTTTCGCCCGGCTGAACGTGCTGGCGAAAATGGACCGCCGCCTGTTGCGCCGCGGCGTCGCGATCGGCGCCCGACAGATCGGCGCGCCGGTTCCTGGCCTGGCGCCGCAAGTCGATTTTCAGCTGTTCGGTCTGGTTTTCGCTCAAGAACCACCTTCCAGCTGTGGTTGCCGGTCAAACCATGGAAAGTGCCGCCCGGCCGTGGGAAAGACGATCCCGGGAACCTACCTAAGTAGGTGGGCGCCGTATATCCGAACCCACGGGTCCAGTCAGGGACAGCTCCCTAAGAGATCGATAAGGCCCCGGGGATTCTGTTTCCTACACGCACCGGGCAGCACGCCGAGATATAGGGCTGTGCAAGGCAATCTCCAAGCGGCAATCATCAGAACGTGAGGATCAGTCCTCGACCACGTCCATGCCGGTGGCGACAGCCTCGATGCGGCGGGCGACGTCGTCCATCTTGCGGACGAACTTGTGCTCCATCTCCTCGAACTCGCGGCTGACATCCTCGCCAGCGCGAGTGAGGTCCTCGACCTGGCCGTTGAGCGCCACGATCTTGCGCTCGGCCTCAACCAGGTTGTCGAGCACGGCGATGCCGGCCATCACGGTCAGGCGGGTGTCGCCGATCTCGCCGAACTCGCCCCTGAACGCCTCGACCATGCGATCAAAGCGCGCAGCCAGGGCCTGCAAATGGCTCTCCTGGCCCTCTTCGCAGGCCATGCGATACTTGCGGCCCGAAATCTCGACAAAGACTTCCGGCATCAGCTCGCACTCCCGCTCAGCACCGTCTTGACGCCTTCCATGGCCTCGACCAGACGCCGGCTGACCTCGGCAGCCTTGTCGTCGAGCCGCCTTGCATTGGCATTGGCGCGATCGAGTTCGACGGCCAGCCGCGTGCGCTCTCCGGCAAGCCGCCGGGCCTCGGCCTCGGCGCCGTCAAGCGCCGTCAGCCGGCCGCGAGCGGTGCGTGC
>CAXXNZ010000029.1:0-25473 GCA_963676075.2 Devosiaceae bacterium | reverse complement strand
CGCGGCAGGGACACAGGCGCGGAGATGGTTGTACGCAGGCTCGTGCATGCGATGGGTTATCGCTACCGGATTCACGGGAGCAAATTGCCTGGCAAGCCCGATCTTGTGTTTTCCAGGCGCCGCAAGGTCATCTTCGTTCATGGATGCTACTGGCATCGCCACTCCAACCCGTCCTGCCCGCTCGCTCGTTTGCCAAAGTCGCGACTCGGATTCTGGTTGCCCAAGCTGGAGGGCAACGTCGTGCGCGATCGAAGAAACGAGGCTGAGCTTGCAGAAAAAGGATGGGAAGTCCTAGTGTTATGGGAATGCGAGCTGAAAGATCGCGCTTCCCTGGAACAACGAATCCGCGCATTCTTGGACACATGAAATCAATTGAACTCTTCGCCGGAGCCGGCGGACTGGGAATTGGGCTGCATGCAGCCGGATTCCGGCCGGTGAACGTAGTCGAATGGGACAGCTATTGCTGCGACACTATTCGCGAGAACAGGTCGCGGGGCGTCCGCGCCGTGAAAAGTTGGAAAATCACAGAAGGCGATGTTCGCAACATTGACTTCTTGGCTTACGAAGGCAAGCTGGAACTCGTCTCGGGTGGGCCGCCATGCCAGCCATTCTCGCTTGGTGGGAAGCATCAAGCCTATAATGACACTCGCGATATGTTCCCGCAGGCGATCCGAGCGGTTCGTGAGATCGCCCCACGAGCCTTCATCTTTGAGAATGTAAAGGGGCTCACCCGAGCTGCCTTCCGCAACTACTTCGAGTATATCCGTCTGCAGATGGAGCATCCGGAGATCATACGTCGTGCCGACGAGGACTGGGGTGCTCATCACGCGCGGCTTGAGCAGCATCACACCAGCGGTAGTACCTCAGGCCTTAACTATCGTGTGGTGACGCATGTCGCGAACGCGGCGGACTACGGCGTTCCTCAGCGACGCGAGCGTGTATTCTTTGTCGGCTTTCGCGAAGACCTCGGCGTACGCTGGAATTTCCCAATGCCTACTCATTCCCAAGCCGGGTTACTTCTAGACCAGGAAATGGGGATCTATTGGGATCGGCACCGCATCCCAAGAAATAAGCGTCCGGTGACTCGCAAGGTAAGCAATGACGTAAAGGAAGGGGCGGTTAAGCTGGCGGCTTGGCGCACCGTTCGCGATGCCCTTGAAGGGCTTCCAGACCCAGAGCTTATGCCGGAGGCTTCCGCTGCATTCCTCAATCACCGCTTTCAACCTGGCGCACGATCCTACCCAGGACACACGGGAAGTCCGCTCGACGAGCCCGCAAAAACGCTTAAGGCCGGCGTGCACGGCGTGCCTGGCGGGGAAAACATGCTTTTGCGACCCGATGGGTCGATCCGATATTTCAGCGTCCGCGAATCCGCACGGTTGCAGACCTTCCCGGATGAATTCCTGTTCCACGGGTCTTGGACGGAAACTATGAGGCAACTCGGCAATGCCGTACCAGTGCGGCTGGCACGGCTGGTGGGCGAGGACGTGGCGCTACATCTGAGAGAAACGGTATGACGCCCGGATATGCTGAGTTCGAATTTGATCTTCCTTCCGCTCTTTTGGCAGACTTAGTCAACAAATTCGCAGAAATAGAATCGGCTTCACTAACAACCGCCAACGTCGCAACCATCCCTAACCAGCAAGGCGTCTACCAGCTGTTTCTTGAGACGGATGGTATCAGGCGGCTAGTCTATATAGGCAAAACCGATGCAAAGCATGGGCTAAGCGTTCGGCTGGCTCGTCATGCCAAGAAAATCCTGCACCGGCAAAATCTCGAATCATCGAAAGTCTACTTCAAGGCGCTCCGCATCTTCGTTTTCACGGCAGTTGATCTCGAGGCTCAACTGATTGCGCACTACGGGGGCAACAAAACAGTTCCGTGGAATGGAAGTGGATTTGGTTCAAATGATCCGGGTGTTGAGCGAGACACAACAAAGTACAAGAAGACTCACTTTGAAACCCAATTCCCAATCGATGTGGACCGGGTGCTTGATTTCAAGCTGCCTGAGAGCGCTACGGCCCACGAAATTCTGTCAACACTGAAGTCCAGTCTACCTTATCTCATTCGGTTCCAGTCCGCCGAGCGAGGCAAGCGTACCCCACATCCGGATCTCAAGGCTACCACGGTGGACCTGTCGCGACTTAATTTGATGACCCCCGAGAATGTTATCCGTCGCGTCGTGGAAGCGTTGCCCAAGGGATGGCATGCCACCATGCTGCCTAGCCATATTATTCTGTACAAGGATGATGACAGGAGATTTCCCAGCGGCAGGCTCATAGGGCGCTCTCCTGAGTAGTTGCCAAATGCCATGTCAGAATAACGTTGGTGCCGTTGAGCCTCGCCAAATTACAGTGACTACTTGCAGAACACACCAATTGCAGCCCCGCGTCCTTCAACAAACTCAGGTTGAGGCCTGCCATCACTCCCCGAGGTGAGACTCCAGCGTATCCAGCTCCATCTCTTTCAGCCGCTTGATCTCGTCCCGCAACCGAGCAGCCGTCTCAAACTCGAGGTTCGTCGCCGCTTCGCGCATGTCTTTTTCCAGCCCCTTGATCGTCGCGGCGAGGTTGTCGCCGACATGGAGGCCGGACTTGCCGGTCTTGTCGCCCTTCAAGCCGGTCGAGACGGTGACGTGGTCGCGCTCGTAGACCGAGTCGACGATGTCCTTGATGTTGGACTTGACCGATTGCGGTGTGATGCCGTGCTCGACATTGTAGGCGATCTGCTTTTCGCGGCGGCGGTTGGTTTCGCCGAGCGCCCGCTCCATCGAGCCGGTGATGCGGTCGGCGTAAAGGATCACCCGCCCGTCGACATTGCGGGCGGCGCGGCCGATGGTCTGGATCAGGCTCGTCTCGGAGCGCAGGAACCCTTCCTTGTCGGCGTCGAGAATGGCCACCAGCCCGCATTCGGGAATGTCGAGACCCTCGCGCAACAGGTTGATGCCGATCAGCACGTCGAAGGCGCCGAGCCGCAGGTCGCGGATGATCTCGATGCGCTCGACCGTGTCGACATCCGAATGCATGTAGCGCACGCGGATGCCCTGTTCGTGCATGTATTCGGTCAGGTCCTCGGCCATCTTCTTGGTCAGCGTCGTCAAAAGCGTGCGGTAGCCCTGCTTGGCGACCGTCCGGACCTCGTCGATGACGTCGTCGACCTGGGTGCCGGCCGGGCGGATCTCGACCGGCGGATCGGTGAGGCCCGTCGGGCGGATGACCTGTTCGGCGAAAACGCCGCCGGTCTGCTCCATTTCCCATGAGCCGGGGGTGGCCGAGGTGTAGACCGATTGCGGCCGCATGGCGTTCCACTCCTCGAAACGCAGCGGACGGTTGTCCATGCAGGAGGGCAGGCGGAAGCCGTATTCGGCCAGCGTCGCCTTGCGCCGGAAGTCGCCGCGATACATCGCGCCGAGCTGGCCGATGGTGACGTGGCTCTCGTCGACGAAGACCAGCGCGTCGTCGGGCAGGTACTCGAACAGTGTTGGCGGCGGCTCGCCCGGCTTGCGGCCGGTGAGATAGCGCGAATAGTTCTCGATGCCGGCGCAGGAGCCGGTGGCTTCCATCATCTCGAGATCGAAGGTGGTGCGCTGTTCGAGGCGCTGGGCTTCGAGGAAGCGGCCGGCGGCGTGGAGCTCTTCGAGACGGAGCTTCAGCTCCTCCTTGATCGAGCGGATCGCCTGATTGATGGTGACGCGCGGCGCGGCGTAGTGCGAATTGGCGTAGACGCGGATGAACTTGCGCTCGCCGGCGGTCTTGCCGGTCAGCGGGTCGAACTCCACCATCTTCTCGATCTCGTTGCCGAAGAAACTGATGCGCCAGGCGGCGTTGTCATAGTGGGCCGGGAAGATTTCGACGGTGTCGCCGCGCACCCGGAAGGTGCCGCGCGAGAAACCGGCGTCAGCGCGCTTGTATTGCAGGGCGACGAACTGGTTGATCAGCTCGCGCTGGTCGATCTGCTGGCCGATTTCGAGATTGGTGATCATCGAGGTGTAATCCTCGACGGCGCCGATACCGTAGATGCACGAGACCGAGGCGACGATGATGACGTCGTCGCGTTCGAGCAGGGCGCGGGTGGCCGAGTGGCGCATCCGGTCGATCTGCTCGTTGATCGTCGATTCCTTCTCGATATAGGTGTCCGTGCGCGGGACGTAGGCCTCGGGCTGGTAGTAGTCGTAATAGGACACGAAATACTCGACGGCGTTGTCCGGGAAGAACGACTTGAACTCGCCGTAGAGCTGGGCGGCCAGCGTCTTGTTCGGCGCCAGGATCAGCGCCGGGCGGCCGGTGTCGGCGATGACCTTGGCCATGGTGAAGGTCTTGCCCGAACCGGTGACGCCGAGCAGTACCTGATCGGTTTCGCCCTGGTTGACGCCCTCGGTCAGCTCGGCGATGGCCGTCGGCTGGTCGCCCGCCGGCTTGAGATCGGTGGCGAGGCGGAAGGGGATGCCGCCCTCGGCCTTCTCCGGACGCTCGGGACGGTGCGGCACCCAGGCGGGCGCGCCTTCGACTTCCTTGCGGCCGTGCTCGATCAGGTCCTGCAGCGCCGCGACGGTGGCGGTGACGCCGGGCGTCGAGGCGGAGACGCTCGATCCGGCGACGCCCTTCTTCGCGGTGGCGGATTTCGCCGTGCGCACCGCCTCGTTGAGCTTTGCCAGCACCTCGGGATTCTTGGCAGCTTCGCGCTGGATCGCCGAGGCCGGCATGTGGCCGAACCCGGCCTGCGGCGCTTCCTCGAAGCCGGGCAGGTTGGTCGGCCGCTCGACGGCGTTGGCCTTGGACTTCGGCGCTTTCGGCGACATGCCGGTGGCGGTGTCGTGCTTGCCCTGCCGGGTGCGGCGCTTGTCGAAAGCGGATTTCAACTGCCGCGCGCGCTCGTCCATCTCGGGAGCGGCCTCCTTGGCGGCTTCGCGGTCGAGCCGGCGCTTGTTCCTCAGGCGCTCCTGCGGCAGCGGCTTGGAAAGCTCGATTTCCTCGGCCTTCTCGATCTCGGCGAAGAACTCGTCGACGGAGAACGTGTCGCCTTGGCGCTTTTTGGGGCGCGAGGATTTGGGGTCGTTGGCCATGGGCTGCGACTCGGTTTCAGGACTGGACATCAGTTTGCCACCCAATATGGGACGAGATGTGACCAAAGCCTAGATGGTTATGCTGACAGGATATGGCAGTAGGCTCGTCGCGACGTAAGTGTCGCATTTCCATCGCGGTCGCGGAATTGCCGGTCTCGCTCGATGACGACATAGTCACAGGACGAGGAGCAGGCAGATGGCGAAGACACCGCAAGACGGCGACGAGGGCAGACCGACCGCATCAACGCGAACAGGGCGAACCGCGAAACCGCACAAAGAAAAGCCATTTAACTTGCCGATGTTCGCCGAGAACGAGCCGACACAGGCCGAGCGGCGATTGGTGTGGGCGGCGAAAGTCGGTGACGTCGCGTGGGTAGGCGATCTTTCCGAAGCGGAGAAGACAGTGCGTCCCGCTCTGCTGCGCTGGTTGTGCCAGAATAGTCGGGATCCCGACCATGTCGATATGCACGGCATATTGCTTAGCGGGGCAATCATACCCGGAACGCTCGACCTCGATTACCTCGATATCGGCGTGCCCCTTTGGCTGGATTTTTGCAAAATTGAGAAGCTTTCCCTGCGTGCGCGGCTGCGAGAACTCTCTCTAGATAATTCAACGATCACCGACGGCGTCGATGCGCACAGAGCACAGGTTGATGGTAATTGGTATATGAGAGGCGCCGAGGTCGCAGGGCCTTTCACTATCTCCGGTGCCATTCTGGAAGGGCAGTTCAGTGCCAATGGCGCGCACTTCAGGGGCAAAGATAGTGATGCCATCATTGCCCAAGGGGTCAAGGCGACTGGCTGGTTCATGAATGCAGCCGAGGTTGATGGGTGTTTCGACATCAACAGTGCGGCTCTGGACGGTCAGTTCAACGCCAATGGCGCGCATTTCAGGGTCAAGGATGGCGACGCCATCAATGCCCAAGGCGTGAAGGCGACTGACTGGTTCATGAGAGGCGCTAAGGTTGATGGGCATTTCGATATCAACGGTGCGGTTCTGGCAGGCCAGTTCAGTGCCAATGGCGCGCATTTCAGGGGCAAAGTTGGTGATGCCATCACTGCGCAAGGCCTGAAGGCAGCTGGCTGGTTCATGCATTTGGCCGAGGTCGATGGTCGTTTCGATATCAACGGTGCGGTTCTCGAAGGCCAGTTCGGTGCCAAAGGCGCGCATTTCAGGGTCAAAGACGGCGACGCCATCAATGCCCAAGCCGTGAAGGCTGCGGGTTGGATTATGCGCAACGGCTGTCGTGCCGCTGGGCATATCAATCTATCCGGAACTCAGATGCAGGTTCTGGACCTGAGCGACAGCACAGTTGATGCCCGCGGCAGCGTCGCAATTTCACTCGTCAATGCGCGTTGTGAAAACGTCTTTGCGGCCCCCGGCTTTTCCGCCCTTGGGGCCTTTGTGTGCGATGGTGCCAAGATCACGGGTGTTCTCTTGCTCCGCAAAGCGCACATTTTGGCGGGAGCTTTTGAAGCTCCTGATGCCGCAAATGAGTCGTATGGCCACACCTTGGCGATTTCTGCTGTCGACGCCGAAATCGGTCGCTTGGCCTTGCCGGAAACCATCGGCACGAAAGCCGGTCCGAATGTCGTCGGCGTCATCGACCTCTCTCATGCCCGAATTGGCACGCTGGAGGACTATCGTGCCGGCTGGTATCCACCGGTCGAGCCGACGCACAGACTGCGGCCCTGGCTGCAAAAAAACCGCGCCACGCGATGGTCGACGCTGGAGCCCAACGATAAGCGATGGGATATCCAGCATCTCGTCCTCGATGGCACGGTCTACGAACATCTGGAGCACCCAAACGGGACGGTGAATGGTGACGGAGAGCCGAATTGGCGGGCCCGCATGCGCTGGCTGATGAGCCAGGGCAGGAGCCAGCTGAGGCAGTGTTTCAACCCGCAACCCTGGCAGCAATTGGCGCAGACATTCGCGCGCATGGGCTACGAGGAAGACGCACGGCAAATCGCCATTCAGAGGCGCATTCTGCAACGCGCCGCCGAGCCGAATCTATTTATGCGTTTGGTCAGCTTTCTATTGCAGATATTTGCCAATTACGGGTTTAGCCCCTGGCGGACGGTGTTGTGGTCGATCGGAGTCGTCGTTCTGTGCGGCGCAATTTACGCCGGTCTCGGCCAGTGCGCCTTCGACTGTCCGATTGCATTTGGCGCGGGCACCGATCTTCGCCAGATCGCCAGCGGCGAATTCATCGGTGTTGCCGGCGACGTGCTGGCTGAGGCGAATAATGACGGCGGCGTGGGGCAGTACCCGGCCTTCAATCCCTGGTTCTATTCGCTCGACCTGTTCATCCCCATTCTCGATCTCGGCAGTGACGCCTATTGGCGCCCGATTTCGCTGGCCGGCTATGTGCTGAGTGTCATCGAGCAGATCCTCGGCGCCTTTCTCGTCGCGCTGGCGGTGACGGGTTTTACCGGGTTGCTGACGCGGGATGAACGGCTTTAGCTTTGCCGCCCGGTTTCAGGACTGGACATCAGTTTGCCACCCAATATGGGACGAGATGTGACCAAAGCCTAGCCCCTGCGCCGTGTGGCAGAGGTCAGGCTTGTGGAGGTCGCGCGTTCGTTCCGGAAAACCAGTTTCCGTTTCGCTGAACATGTATCTAGCAGGTCCTGCTGACAGGATATGGCAGTGGGTGGCATGAGGGGGGCGAGGCCACCGCGCCGCGATTGTGGATTGCTCCATTCGCAGTCGGGATGCGGGGCAAAAGGACGCTTGAGGCGGAAATCTGCGCGTTGGGTAAAATGCAGGCGATTGCCTTGACGGGGCGTAAAGCAGAGTCGGCTAGTCTAGAATGAGAACAATTTAGGAAATGAGTGGTCCCGGTGCTTCAGCAGCTTGCGGATAAGCATATTCAGCGCATGCTGACACTGGTCGACGAGGCGCTTGCCGCGCCGCGCACGCGGCTGTGTTTCGACGCGCCGCTTGAGGCTGAGTTCGAGTCCGAAACAGGCGCCGCGCGCAGCCGCATGCTGGTGCGCCAGGGCGTTGTGGCGGTGCTGATCTACAACGCGCTGCTGGTGCTCGATTTCTTTGCTCTGAACGATGTGTTCTGGCTCGCCCTGCTGGTCAGGGTCGGGCTGTTTGGCGGCCTGGCGGCCATCACGCTGTCCGTGACCTGGCGCAATCCGCCGCCGTGGGTGCGTGAAGGCCTGCTGGCCGTGACCGCGCTTGCCGCCGGCGGCGGGGTGCTGGTTCTGGTTCTCGCCAGCAACAGCCCGCTGCGCGGCAATTACCGCGACGGTATCATGCTGGTCATGCTGTTCGTCATCGCCTTGCAGCATCTGCGCTTCCGCTACGCGGTGCCGACGGTCATCGGTCTCATGGTGCTGCATGTCGCCTCCGTTCTCGTCGTCGACACGATCCCCATCTATGACAAGGTGGCGGCCATCGCGCTGACCCAGTTCCTGGCGGCCTTTGCCCTTCATGCCGATTTCGTCTCCGAGAAGAACGAGCGGGTCATGTGGCTGCGCGGTTATCGCGACCGGTTGCGGGCCGCCGGCTTCGAGGAACTGGCTGCCGCCGATCCGATGACCGGCCTCGGCAACCGTCGCGCCATGGAGGGGTGGCTTCGCCAGTTGCAGGCCGAACGGCAGGGCGCGCTGATCTCAATCGTCGTCGTCGATATCGACCATTTCAAATCCTACAACGACACGTTCGGCCACATGCAGGGCGATGAATGCATCAGGCGCGTCGCTGACATATTGGCGGAGGTGGCGCAGGCAGTGGATGGACGGGCCTTCCGTTTCGGCGGCGAGGAATTCGTCATCGTCCTTGTCGACAACACCCCCGAACAGACCCACGCCATCGCCGACCGCATGCGGGTGGCCGTCTCCGATGCAGGCCTGCCGCACACCTCCACGTCAGGGGCCGAGCATGTCACCTGCAGCTTCGGATATGCCATCGACATGCTGGTGCCCGAGACCGACCTGACGGCGCTGCTGACGGAAGCCGATTTCGCCCTTTATGCCGCCAAGAAGGCCGGGCGCAACTGCGTCATGCCGGAACCGCAGGACCTGGCCCAGATCTCGTTCGACGATCTGGATGATATCCTGCGCGAAGCGGTGTAGCGGGCAGGGCGGACGGCCAGAAGGGTTCCGACTTGGTGCCCGTGTGCAAAGCGACAGCTCCCGACTTCACTGCCGCCGCTGCCCCTCGGCTTCGGGAAAGGCAACTGCTGGCCCGAAGCGAACCGGCAGGTTTCGGCTGCCGGCAGTGAAAAGCCGCCGTTACAAGGCGCTGGCCCAATATGGCGGCTTCCCCCGTGCCGGTCCGCTCAAGGCAGGACACCTGTCCCTGCCAATACCTCGGTCAGTGCCCGAGATACTTGTCGAAGAACCTGATCGTCACATCGTAGGAGTCGCGGGATTCCGGCACGTCGGGATTGAGGAAGAAGAAGTGGAACAGTCCCTCCCAGGCGTGCAGGTCGGCCTCGACACCGAGCTTGACCAGCCGCGAGTGCAGGTAGAGCTGCGGGCTGAGGTCGAAGAAGCGCGAGCCGGTGATGATCTGGGTCGGCGGGAACTTCGACAGGACCTCGTCCGAGACCACCGGATTGACCATGGGGTCGTTGCGGTCGGTCCCGTAGAAATAGTCGTCGGCGTCCTCTTCCGGCAGCTGTCCCGGTTCGGCGCCCATTGCTTCCATGATCAGCGGCAGCGGCGGCCAACCCTCGCCCAATGGCGACGCCAGGTAGCTGCCGTCGCCAAACAGCCCCAGCCCATCATTGGCGCAATACATGCCGATGGCGCCGGGACGCGGCAGGCCCTGGGCCGCGATCCAGGCCGTCGCCATCCCGGTCAGTTGGCCACCGGCGGAGCAGCCGAAAATGCCGATATTCTCGGCCGGGTAGGTTTTCAGCAGGTCGGCATAGACCGCCGCGACATCCTCGCTGGCGGCGGGGTGCTTGTTTTTCGGCGCCATGCGGTAGTCGACGGCGACCACACGGAAGCCGCCGTGACCGGCTATCGGAACCGCCTGCGCTTCGGCACAGGCCGGCCAGCATTCGTGAAAGGCGCCGGCATGGAGCTGGATCAGCACGCGGTTGCTGTTTTTCTCCGGAATGCCCTGTGCCGGCGCAAAGTCATAGACATGGACGCCGCCGATGGTCGCGTCCTTGCGGACGACCGGATACAGTTCGTATTGCCGTTTGACATAAGGCTCAAGAAACACCGGATTGCCGTCGACCCGGCGCTGGGCTTCGGGATCCTGGTTCTGAAGCAGGTGCAAGGCCATCCATGCCTGGCCCTCGGGGCTCAGATATTGCGAAACCGGCACCGTCATCGGCGGCAGATGAACGGTGCCGTCCGGATCGATCCGCAGTTCGGACAGGAGGCCGGCACGCGGCAGGCCGGCATCGATCTCGTCCCGAGCCTGGGTCTCCTGCGCCAGTGACGCGCCGCTGCCAAGCGCCAATGCGCTCAACAGCACGGCAATCGCTTTTCGAACGCCATGGGCGCGCGACAAATGCATTCTCATCCTGGTCACCTTCCTTGAGTGGGTGCGGGACCATCCCGCCGCCAGATTGGCCATGTGGCCGACTTGTGCCGCCGGTCCACCCGTCATTGCCCGAGATGCCTGTCGAAGAACCGGATCATGACGGCGTAGGCGTCGCGCGATTCCGGAACGTCCGGATTGACGAAAAAGACGTGGAACAGGCCCTCCCAGACATGGAGGTCCGCCTCGACGCCGAGCTTGACCAGGCGCGTATGGGTGAAGACCGCGGCGCTGAGGTCGAAATGGCGGGTGCCGGTGATCACCTGGGTCGGCGGAAACTCGGCCATCACCTCGTCCGACCAGACGGGCTCGACCAGCGGGTCGTTGCGGTCGGCATTGCCGAAATATCCGTCGGGACGACGGTGCGGGGGAATACCCGGAGCCATGGGCGGGGGCGGGGGCATGCTCTCGCCGAGAGGGGCGGCCATGTAGGCCGCGTCGCCCGGCCCGTTCGAGCAGGCGCCGGCCGAATATATGCCGAGGGCACCGGGGCGCGGCAGCCTGTGGGCTTGGAACCACGCCGCCGACATCGCAACCAGCTGTCCGCCGGCCGAATAGCCGAAAATGCCGATGTTCTCTGCGGGATAGGTTTTGAGGAGTTCCTTGTAGACTGCGGCGACATCCTCGCTCGCGGCGGGAAAACCGTGCTCGGGCGCCTTCCGGTAATTCACCGCCACGACCCGGATGCGGCCAAGACAGGCGATCGGCAGTGACTGCAGTTCGGCAGTCGACGGCCATCCCTCGTGGAAGGCACCGGCGTGCAGTTCGATCAGTACGCGGTTGCGGTTATGCTCGGGAATGCCGTCTGCCGGGGTGTAGTCGTAGACATGAACGCCGCCAATCGTGGTATCGGCCATCTTGGCCGGGAACAGCTCGCGCATGCGCGCCAAATAGGGTTCGAGAAAGACCGGGTTGCCGTCGATGCGCTGCTGCAGCTCGGGTGTCTGGTTCTGGCGCAGGTGCTCGGCGACCCAGGCCCGGCCTTCCGGACTGAGATAGCGAGAGACCGGGACGGCCATGGCCGGCAGGTGAACGGTGCCGTCGGCGTCGATGGGAAGCCGGGCCAGCGCATCGATGCGCGGCAAGTCGGCTTCGTGAGATTTCTGCTGGGTCATTGTGATGTCCTGTTCGCGCCTTTTTCCGGGAACCGTGCCGGGTGGGCGTTTTCCGTTTCCGTGACCGGGGTCGTCGCCTGACCCGAACGCCGGTAGCGCCCCGGCCCGGCTCATGCTCGTCGCTGCTTGCTGCCATATACATCGATATGAAATATACACTGTATCGATAAGTGCGATGTATGTATCGCTCCGCCGCTTGTCAAGTGTGAGCCGGTGTGCACAGTGAACGAATGATGTCAGAACCCCCGTCCAGGAAGGGCGCGAGCGTTGTCTGGGAGCGCTCGGAGCCCGCCCGCCGCCCGCCGCCGACCCCGCTCAGTCGTGCCAAGATCGTCGGGGCCGCCATGGCCCTTGCCGATGCCGAGGGGCTTGAGGCTGTGTCGATGCGCAATGTCGCGGCGCGGCTGAAGGCGTCGCCTATGCGCCTTTACGGTTTCGTGGCCACCAAGGAAGAGCTTCTCGATCTGCTGGTTGACGAGATCTTCGGCGAAATGATTGGTATGGGGCCGTTCGAGGGGGACTGGCGCGCGGTGCTCGGGGAAATTGCGGCCCGCACGCGCCACGCCTGGCAGGCGCATAAATGGTTCGTCGACTTGCTCGGCGGTCGCCCGCATCTCGGACCAAACGCGCTGCGATTCCTTGAATCGGGTTACGGGGCCCTGGCCCATATTGAGGGGTTCGAGGACATCGATTTCGCAATGTTCGCGGTCAACACCGTCAATGCCTACACGATCGGTGCGATCCGCACGGAGAGCAGCGAATTCAACACCGGTGTCAGTCAAGACGAATGGGAGAATGCCACTTGGCCTTACCTCCAGCGCCAACTGGAGACAGGTCAGTTCCCCATGCTCGAGAAAATCGTCACGCAGGCAGAGCATCCGCTACCTGATGTCCTGTTTGAACAGGGACTTTCATGTGTTCTGGACGGAGTCCATTTGCGTCTGCAGGTACGCCGAGCGCAGTGAAAACAGCAGGCGAACAGTTCGTGCGCAGATCCGGTTTGCCACTTTCCGGATGCACTGGCCCATTATGTTAATGTCCGCCTTTCCAACAAACTCCCTGTCGATCAGGGCACGCGAGACGGGATCGGCTTCTGCCCAGGGTGCTTGGTGCCGATTTTTGAGCTCAGCAATCCCTTCTCGGTGAGTTTCAGTCGTGTGCACAACGGCCTGCGCATCATCGCAATGACGAGCCTTTGCAACTTAGCCACCAGGACACGGCAGACGGCAAACGTTCGGGCATCGATCTGATCTGCCACGTGGCTCGGGTGAGTGTCGAGATCGTGGAGATCATCGAAGCCATGAAGGCGGCGCGGTACGCAGCCCCCTTTACACGCCAACCCTGATCCGCCCTAATCGCACCCAATTGCAGGAGCGCAGATCATGAAATACGTCCCCTTCGGAACAACCGGCATTTCGGTGTCGGAGCTTTGTTATGGCACCATGTCGTTCGGCGGCGATGCCGATGAGGCCGAGGCGGGGCGGCTTTATGCGACTTGCCGGGATGCGGGGATCAATTTCTTCGATACCGCCAATGTCTATCAGCGCGGCGTGTCCGAGACGATTCTCGGCAAACTGATCAAGGGCGAGCGCGACCAGCTGGTGATCTCGTCCAAGGGATTTGGCGCCATGAGCGACGAGGTCAACGACCGCGGCGCCAACCGGCGCAATATCGCTCTGGCGGTTGAACAGAGCCTCAAGCGGCTCGGCACCGACCGGCTCGATGTCTATTTCATGCATATGTGGGACGCGGCGACCCCGCTCGAGGAAACGCTGCGGGCGCTGGAAAAACTGGTTGCCGACGGCAAGGTGCTCTATCTCGGCGCCTCGAACTATGCCGCCTGGCAGATCGCCAAGGCGCTCGGCATCTCGGACAAGCGCGGCTGGCCGCGCTTCGAGGTGCTGCAGCCGATGTACAATCTGGTCAAGCGCCAGGTCGAAACCGAAATCCTGCCGCTGGCGCTCAGCGAGGGGCTGGCGGTGATGCCTTATTCGCCGCTCGGCGGCGGTTTGCTGACCGGCAAGTATTCCGGCGGGACGAAGCCCGAAGGCGCGCGCCATGTCGCCAACGCCATGTATACGCGGCGCTACGAAGACGACTGGATGCACGATGTCGCCAACGCCTTTACGGCGTTTTGCGCCGAGCGCGGGCTGAACCCGGTGTCGACGGCGGTGGCCTGGGCCGGCGGTCATCCGGGCGTGACCTGCCCGATCATCGGCGCCCGCACTGTCGAGCAGCTCAAGCCGTCGCTGGCCGCTGCCGATGTCGACATGACCCCGGAGCTTTGGGCCGAGATCGCCGCGCTGTCGCGTCAGCCGGCCATCGCCACGGACAGGAGCGAAGAAGCAGGGTAGATCATTTCGCTGGTTCAGTGAAACACTGAGGCGATCTTGCGGCTCCGGCGGTAACGGTTTTTCGCATCCTGAGCGGAACCGCTTGCCCGTTCAGGCATTGGGCATGCATGAACCTTCTGCCGGACATGCCCGCCGCGCTGACGGTCGTCCTGTTCCTGTTCGCCGCCGGCGTGATCGGGGCTGTCGGTGTGCGCATGGCGAAAGTCGCCGACACGCTTGCCGACAGGACGGGTCTCGGGGAAGCGGTGGTTGGCGGGATCCTGCTCGGCATGAGCACCTCGCTGTCGGGCACGGTTACCTCGATCTCGGCGGCGGCGGCCGGCATGCCTTCGCTGGCGGTGTCCAATGCCATCGGTGGCATCGCGGCGCAGACGGTGTTTCTCGTCATCGCCGACATGACCTATTCCAAGGTCAATATCGAACACGCCGGCGCCGACGCGCGGCACCTGCTGCAGACGGCGCTGCTGGTGCTGATGCTGGCGCTACCGCTCGTCGCGGTTTATCTGCCCGACGTGACGCTGTGGGCGATCCACCCGGTCTCCGTCGTCCTGTTCGGCGTCTACTGGTTCGGCGCGCATCTGTCCGTCCGTATGTCGCGCCAGTCGACCTGGCAACCTCAGCGCACCCCGGACACAAGGGACGACGTCGCCGATGAGGACGCGGGCGGCGAGTCGACAGGACGGCTCGCCGGCGAGTTCGCTGTCCTTGCGATCATTCTCGGCGGCTGCGGCTATCTCGTCGCCGAAACCGGCTCCGATCTCAGCGCCACGTTCGGCATTTCTCAGACCGTGGTCGGTGCCCTCCTGACCGCCACCGTCACCTCGCTGCCTGAACTGGTGACGACGGTAGCGGCGGTCCGGGCCGGCGCGCTGCAACTGGCGATCGCCGGCATCGTTGGCGGCAACACCTTCGATGTGCTGTTCCTGTCGCTGTCGGACGTGTTTTACCGCGACGGCTCGATCTACGGCGCCATCGCGCCGCGCGACCTGCTGATGATCGTGGTCGCCATCGTCATGACCGCCATCCTGATGATGGGACTGATCATGCGCGACCGCCGGTCCATCGGCCTTGAGGGTTTCGCCATCCTCGTGGTCTATGCGGCGATGGTGGCGTTGCAGATCGGTATGGGATGAGGCGAAAAACATGACCGCACCCGGCGCGCCAGCGCGATGCGGGCGGCCCGGGCGCGCGAGTGGCGGCCAATGGCGCTTCGATTCATTGCTTGACTTACGTCCGTAAAGCGCCCACTGAGGCGCTCTACGTTAATGCCATCAATGGCTATCGATCCTCCGGTTCCGGGAAGCGGCTGTGCGAACAGCGCACAAACCCTCCCAACTCCGGCATTTGATTTCCCCTGATTTCGCTGACGTTTATCCCCCATACGCGTGTTGCGCATGGGTTAATCGCCACGCGACACACGAAGCGGGCACATCAAAAGGACACGGTCATGATCAATGGCACCGTTAAATTCTTCAATTCCACCAAAGGCTTCGGCTTCATCACCCCGGAAGATGGTTCCAAGGACGCATTCGTCCACATCTCTGCGGTCGAGCGTGCCGGCCTGAGCGGTCTCGCCGAAGGCCAGAAGGTCTCCTACGATCTGGAAAGCGGCCGGGACGGCAAGGTCTCCGCCACAAACCTGTCGCTGAACGACTAAGCCTTGCGTTCGGGTGGCGCGGGGGAATACCTCCCCGTCGCTCTCTCAGCACACCTTGGCTGTTCAATAGACGCACCCGCCCGCAGAAATGCCGGCGGGTGTTTTTTTGTGCGCGCCCGGGAGGCGGGCAAAGCCGTATTCCCGCCTGATCTCAGTGTCGACCGGTGACAGAACCAGGCGTGCCATCCTGAAATTGCTAAATACTCCACGCAGCAGTCATGAAATAAATCATTAAATATGTTTCGATGAATTACGCCATGTTCAGAATGTTTTACTGACGATTAGCTCATTGCAGGCAGACTGCTCGCTGAAAAGAACGGACTTCCTGAGAAACATGGAAGAAGTACTTAGAGGCGTGGGGCGCGAGGACTCATCAGTAAGTGGACAGGCGGTCAGCCAGGCCGATGTCACCGCCAATCTCGCATCCGGTCTGCATTGGCTGCACTTTTCAGCGCCTGTCGAGACGGCATTCGAGGCTGACACCGGCGCCCAGCGGTCGCGGCGCCTGTTCTTCCAGGAAATCCCGGCGCTCCTTTTGTTCGAGATGCTGGTTATCGTCGATGCCTCGGCGGTGCCCGATATCGTTCCGACCGCGGTTATCCTCAGGCTCGGGGTGATGAACGTGATCGGGCTGGTGACCATGTGGATGCTGTGGCGCAATCCGCCGCCGATCCTGCGCGAAGGCTTGCCGACATTTGTGCTGGTGGTGCAGTCGGCGATCCTTTTGGCGCTGGTCGCCTTGTCGGACAGCCCGTTCCGCGGCCATTACCATGTCGGCATGCTGCTGGTGGTGATGTTCGGCGTCATGGTTCAGCGCATCCGCTTCTGGTACATGGTCGTCGGCTCGATCGCGACGCTGGTGCTGTTCACCGTGGCCGGCGTGATGTTCTCCGGCCTGCACCCGATCGAGTTGCAGGGCACGATGTCGGTCATGTTCGTGGCGACGCTGTTTTCCATGATGGCCGGCTACGCGCTCGAACATGACGAGAGACTGAGCTGGCTGCGCTCCCAGAACGAACGCCTGCGCTCCGAACGCTTCGAGGAAATGTCGGCCATCGACCCGCTGACCGGGCTCGGCAACAGGCGGGCGCTCGATGCCATGCTGGCAACGCTCTCAATATCCGGAACGCCCGACAAGACACTCGCCGTCGCCATCGCCGATATCGATCATTTCAAGGCGTACAACGATGCCTTCGGTCATGTAGCGGGCGATGACTGCCTCAGGCGCGTTGCCGGACGGCTGGTCGGGGAGGCGCGCAAACATGGCGATCATGTCTTCCGCTTCGGCGGCGAGGAATTCGTCATCCTTCTGGCTGATGCCGACACGGACGCGGCGCTGCTGACCTGCGAACGCATGCGCGGCGCTGTCGAAGCGGCGGCGGTCCCCCATGTTGCACCGCACCCCGATGCCGTGGTGACGATAAGCATCGGCGTGTCAGTGGTGCCGCGCTCTCGGGTGCAAAACGCCGACAGTTTGATCTTCGAGGCTGATGCGGCGCTCTACGAAGCCAAAAGCCACGGGCGCAACCAGGTCTGGGCGCTGCCGTTCAAGCCAGAGGGGTTTTCCCCGCGCGAACGTGACGGCGCCGTGGCTTGACCGGTCACAGCCAA
The DNA here is from genome assembly GCA_963676075.2 of Devosiaceae bacterium. Classification (GTDB taxonomy): domain Bacteria; phylum Pseudomonadota; class Alphaproteobacteria; order Rhizobiales; family Devosiaceae; genus JAHJQZ01. The sequence continues at coordinate 8,156 of CAXXNZ010000029.1, read as the reverse complement.
TCAGACACACGATATCAATCGAGGCCGGAACCCTGCGCGAATCACGTCCGGCGCTGAATCGAGAGTGGACATCATGGGCGACGACAAGACTTCACCCGGAAAGGGTCCGAACACCTCGGATCTGCCGCGTCTGCGGCTGGTCAGGAAGAACCGTCTGGGCACCGGGCGGATGGAAGGCGAATCCGACACGGAGTTCGAGGAACGCCAGCTTGACGCCATCGAGGACGATTTCGACGAAGAGCTGGAAATGCAGCTCGAAGAGGATCGGCTCGACGAACTGGCCGATGCCCAGATCGGCCGCGACCCGGCCAACCGCTTGCCGCGCAAGGTCTATTTCGATGAGCTGTTCCGCCTTCAGCGCGAACTGGTGCGCCTGCACGACTGGATCGCCTACAAAAAGCTCAAGGTCCTGGTGATTTTCGAAGGGCGTGACAGCGCCGGCAAGGGGGGTGCGATCAAGCGCATCACCGCGCGACTCAATCCGCGCGTGTGCCGCGTCGTGGCGCTGCCGGCGCCCTCGGAACGCGAAAAGGGCCAGTGGTATTTCCAGCGCTACGTGCCGCATCTGCCTTCGCCGGGCGAATTGGTGCTGTTCGACCGCTCCTGGTACAACCGCGCCGGCGTCGAGCGGGTGATGGGCTTTTGCACCGAGGACGACGTCGCCGAGTTCTTCCGCTCGGTGCCGGAGTTCGAGCGCATGCTTGTGCGCTCGGGCATCATCGTTCTCAAATACTGGTTTTCGATCACCGACGAGGAACAGGAATTCCGCTTCCACATGCGCATCGTCGATCCGCTCAAGCAGTGGAAGCTGTCGCCGATGGACCTGGAAAGCCGCAAGCGCTGGGAAGACTACACCAAGGCCAAGGAAGAGATGTTGGCCCGCACGCATTCGCCTGAAGCGCCGTGGTGGGTGGTCAAGGCGGTCGACAAGAAGCGCGCCAGACTCAACATGATTTCGCACCTTCTCGACCAGATTCCCTATGGCGATGTCGAGCATCCCGAAGTCGCCCTGCCGCCGCGTGTCCACAACGCCGACTATCAGCGCCACGAAGTTCCCGAGGACATGTACGTCCCGCAAAAATGGTAGGAACGAAGCTGCGGAGAGGCCCGGATCGGGCCGGTTTCGCGGGTTTCAAAGCCGGCGGGGACAGGCGTGTTTCCGCCGCTTTCTGTCCCCGGCAGGATCGCGGAACCTCATCAACGCGCTTGACTTTTTGCCGCTATGCTTTCATATGCCCGGCCACACGTTGCTGCCGTCTTTGGCTGTCTGAACTGCCCGGCTTGCCGGATTGCTTGGCTTCCCCTGATCACGCGAACGTTGAATCCCACGCACATGTTGTGCCTGGGAAACCGTCTCGCACCTGAACAGAGCGAGCACTACAAAGGACCAGATGCCATGATCACCGGCACCGTCAAATTCTTCAACACCACCAAGGGCTTTGGCTTCATCACCCCGGACGACGGCTCCAAGGACGCATTCGTGCACATCTCTGCCGTCGAGCGCGCCGGCATGTCGACCCTCAACGAGGGCCAGAAGGTGACTTATGAGCTCGAAGCCGGCCGTGACGGCCGCAAGTCTGCAGTGAACCTGCAGCCGGCTGACTAAGCCCAATGCGCTGCGCCGGCTGACGGCGCGCGAAACGAACATCGAAAGCCCGCCGGTTCTGCCGGCGGGCTTTTTGTATTAGTCGTGGATTTATTAGAATCTGCGTCAAATGCAAGGGCGCGTTGCAGTATTTTTTCAGATTTTTGCGGCGAAATCTGGTGTCTTTCTGTTTGGATTTAGCAGAGTGCACCAATGCTCAAACACCTTTCGTCCGTAATACTTGAAAAGCCGGTGACCTTCGAACCGTCGATCGGCGACGCGGACAAGCTTATGGCGCTTGTGTCCCAGACCCAGGGCATCGGCAACTGGCGTGTGGATGTCAAGCGGGGCGTCGCCTTCTGGTCGCCACGCGTTTTCGAAATCCACGGCATGGAGCCGAGTGACGGGCCTGTTGATCTCAATGAAGCCATTCGCGTCTATCATCCCGATGACGCGCGTACGGTGGCTTGGCTGGTCGTCAACTCAATAGAGAACCAGGTCGGATACACCTTCGTGCTGCGCCTCGTGCGCAAAAATGGTGAAATCCGCCTGGTCGAGGCTGCTTCGTCCGTCGAAGTCAATGTGGCCGGCGAAACCGTGGCGCTCTACGGCATTTTGAAGGACGTCACCGATCGCTACTCGGAAAAGGATGTTGCCGAAGGCCGGAGCCGGCTGGTGCGCTCGATCATTTCCCATTCGCCTGGTCCTTTGGCCGTTCTCGACCGCAACATGCACTATCTTGAAGTCAGTCCGTCCTGGGTCGAGTTTCATCGACTGGCGCCGGCCCATGAGCTGATCGGCAAGAACCATTACGAGGTGATGCCCGACCTTCCCGAAAAATTCCGCCAGCACAATGACAGTGCCCTGGCAGGCGAGACGATCTATTCTCAGGTCTCCTATTCCGCCTCGGAAAAGCGCACGACCACTGAACACGGAGCCGCGATTTTCCCGTGGCGGACCTCGACCGAAGAAATTGGCGGGATCATCATCATGATCACTCCGCCGGACAAGCCCCATGCGCTCGATCCGACACTGACCGAGATCGCCAACCTGTTCGGGCAGGTCGTCGACAATCTTGCGCCGCGCGCGACGTCCGTTCACCATGGCGCCAAACGTCCAACCGCCAAAGCCACCAAAAAGGCGGCTTCGTTTCTGGATGGCGCGCCGCGCGTTCCGAAGCGCGAGGTCATGCGCTGGTAACCGAGCCGCGCACGACTGCTTGGGATTTGACCGTCCGGCTCGCTCTCAGACGCCGACACCGAAGCGGCCGAGCGCCGGGCCGATAGAGCGTTCCTCATACGAGAAATGCGACAACAGCAGCGTTTCGAGCTGTTCGTAGGTCGCGACCGCGGTATCGAACCCCGCCGGAGACGGCGTCTGGATAAGCGTGTTGAGTTCATCGACAAGCTTGAGCAGCAGGGCGTGGACGACTTCATGTTCCTCGACAAGGCGATTGACGACGCGGCGGAAGGCCTGCGCCTTCTCGCTCAGTTCGGGGAACATGTAGGCGTCCTCGATCGAATGGTGGGTGTGAACGATCTGGCAGTGCTGACCGCACAGTGACCCGAAGCGCCGGTAATTGTCGAGGATCGACAGCGTGTTGGCGCTTTCGGCGAGCTCGGTTGCGGACAGGGAGCCGGCGCGCGCCGATGCGATGAGACCGCGCAGAATCTTCATGTTCTGGCGGTGGTGGTCGTGGATCATGGCGAGGTGACGACCGGGCTCGCGCTCGGCTTCGGTAAGGTCGTCAAGAACTGGCGGTTCGGGGCGGGTCGAATCGTCGGGCAGAACGATGTCTTGAGGCAATGGGTTGGGTCCTGTTGGCTTTGGAGGATGAAGCGAAAGGGCCGGAGCGGGGATGTAGAACGAATGGCATGCCGGCGTCAAAGCGAAATGCCGCATGTGTTGCGATCCGAACCGGGTGTCGGCGGCCGGCTGCGCCACAAGGAAAAGCCCGCCGGCAGGACCGGCGGGCGAAACGAGGCTGGGAGGATCGTGCTATCTAGAACACAGACAGCGCCGAAATCTGGTTGTTGAGCCAGGGGCCGAGCGCCCGCTCGTTCCGGCTGGTGACGCGGCAGTAGCCACCGAAGTTGGAGTGCTGGCACATCTTCACCGAGGCATCGCCGAAGACGCGGACCGAGGAGATCTTGTCGTTCCAGACCGGACCGAAGGTTCTGCGCGAGCTGCCGGAGTTCATGCAGAACCGGTGTCCGGTGTAGTTCTTGCCGGAATAGAAGCACACCTTGGACACGGGCCGCGGCGACGGCCAGTTGTTGTTCCAGCCGGGACGGGAAGGCTGGTTGCCGATCGAGAAGCCGAAATGCGAGCCGTCCGAGCCAAACCCGAAGGAAAAGCCGACATTGGGGTCGGAGCTTCTGCCCGAATTGCCGCCAGAGTACCCGCCTGAATTGCCGCCATTATAGGTGGTCCTGCTCAGGTAATTGGCGCTTACCCAGCCATCCGGGCCGGAGTGTTCGATATAGCACCAGCCGCCCTGGCACTGCTTGACATCGACGCGTTCGCCCGAATGGAGCGTGTCGACCCGATTGTAGCCGGTGCCTGGGCCGATGCGGACATTGACGTTGCCTGTGGCCTGGCCCGGAACGGCGAGGGCCGATCCGGCGCTCAGCACGACAAAGGCGGTGGCGGTGATGGCAGTGGCGATCTTTTTGCCGATGTGCATGGATCATGTCTCCCGTTGCTGTTGCGTTCAGCGTGACAGGACATTGGCAAAACGCGTCTGAACCGGGCGTGAACATGCCGCTCAGCTTCGGTTGGACTGACGGGGCAAAGGGGCAAGTCCGGCGAGGCGTACGCGCTTCTGCGAGGACTGCAGCTCAGTAACGGGGCCGTCCGAGGCCGATGGAGACATCGGGTGAGATGCCCGACGCGGTGTCGTTGGGCAGCGTGGCCGGCAGATTCTGCGAGCGGGCGCTCCAGGTCTCGGAGAACTGCGCCGACACCAGATAGGGGGCATAGACCCAGCCATTGATGCCGACATGGGTGATCTGGCACCACTGGTCCCGGCACTGGGTGACAAGCACGCGCTCGCCCTTTTGCAGCGTGTCGAGCACCTGATGCTCAAGCCCCGGACCGCCGCGGACATTGAGCCGGACGCTGGCCGACATCGACTCGCCGGCGGAAACCGGGCCGGTAAGGCCAAGGGCAGACAAAAGGGCGATCAGGGCGACTGTGGTGGTGCGTGTCATGATCCGAGGATGACCGCGACACGGGCGTGGCGGCAAGTGCGAACTCGGTTCATGGCTAATGGCGCGGCGGCCGCCGGCCGCCGCGGGGCATCATCAATAGACGCGGACGCTCGAAACGTTCCGGGCCAGATAGCGGTTGAGCTTCGGCGTGTCCTTGGTGATCGTCTCGCAATAGGAGGTGAAATTGAGGTCGCGGCACACCATGACCGAGGCGTCGCCGATGACCTTCACCGAGGTGAACAGGTTGTCGAGCCCGGTAACGGCGAAGTCGGAGACCACGAAACCGGAATCGCGGCACAGGTAATCGCCGGAGTAATTGGCGCCGGTGTAAAGGCAGACGCTGCCATTGCCACTTTTGACGTTGAAGTGCGGGCCGGACCACATGGCCTTGGCATCAATGCCGAAGCTCAGGTGATCGAGCGCTACCCAACCGGTCCTGCCTTCGAAGTCGATGTTGCAATAGCCGCGAGTGCACCGCTCGACAGTAACCAGCGCGCCTTCGGCGCCTGCGCCAACGCTTTTGTATTCGGGGCCGGGGCCGGCAGCCATGTTGGCGTCGCTCAAAAGCCACGCGGGCGTGCCGGCAAGCGCCGCTGCGGGCGCCAGTACGAAAGTGACCAGAGCGATCAAGATTGCGCGGAGCAGGGCAGGGCGACGCATGATGGGCTTCCTGACATGAGTTGTGCCCGAAACTTGTACAAAGAGATTGTCCGCGCTCCAACCCCTTCAACGCCGCAATCGATAAAAAGCCACCGGTGTGTGGCTGGGATGCCCCGGTTTCAGCAAGCTCGGGGGGCGATGTTACGCTGTCAGGCCGTACCGAAGGCGCGGCGGGACCAACGAACCGCGAGCACCGGGCGGAACGAGGAACGTCCGCCCGGTGCTTGGTGTCGGGTCAGGTCTACGGCGTCACGCAGAACTGGATGCCGCCGAAACCGGTAATGCAGACCGAATTGTCGGGCTGCTGTCCGGTGGGCGGTTGCGTTGGCGTCGCTTCAACCGGCTTGAGCATTGCTGCTTCGATCCAGCCGCTCTGCTGGCCATATGTGACCTGGCACCAGTTTCCGGCCGGACCGCAACGCTGGACGTCGACGCGGGCGTTCACGGGCAGGCTTGCCACGACCTGGGACTGGTTGCCCGGCATGCGGTGAAGCTGGGTCTGCGCGGCGGTCATTGCCTTGGTGCTTGGCTGCGTCGCCGGCACTTTGACCTCGGTGATGTTGAGGAAGGCCGCCGGGACCCACCCGTTCACCGAATCGCCGACGACATGGCACCAGTAGCCGTCGTCGCTGCACTGGTCGACGGTCACCTTCTGGCCGCGTGAGAGCTGACCGGCCGTCGATGTGAACAGGGTCGGGGCGTTGCGTACCGGCATGCTGGCAATGGCAGTGGCGATCTTTTGCGTCGTGGTGGTGGGCGGGTTCGGGTTGCCGCCGGTATTGCCACCGTTGCCGCCACCCGTATTGCCGCCGGTGTTTCCGCCGTTATTGCCGGAGCCGGGCGTGCGGAGGTAGTTGGCCGCGACCCAGCCGTCCGGGCCGTCATGGCTGACATAGCACCAGGTCCGGTCCGAGGTGCACTGCGCAACCTCGACGCGCTCTCCCCGGGTCAGCCGGCTGACGATCTTGAAATCGGTCGAGGGACCGGTGCGGACATTGACGGCCGAAGACGCGACACGGGTGATGGTGTTGGTGTCGCCACCACCGCTGGGCGGATTGGACGGCGGAGTCTGGTAGACCGGCGTCAGGAAGCTGGCCGAGACCCAGCCATCGGCGCCATCGTGACTAACATAGCACCAGCCGCCGTCACTCGTGCACTGACCGCGCGTCACTGCCTCGCCGGCCTTGAGCTGGTCGACCTTTGCATAATTGGTGCCGGGGCCGGAGCGGACATTGACGATGCTCTTGGCCTTGTACTTGTTGTCAATGCCGGCGACAGGCGGGGTTTCCGGCTCTTGCGGATCCAGTCCTGACGGGCTGTCCTCAAGGAACACGGCAGCGACCCAGCCATTGGTCCCTTCGTGCCGGATGTAGCACCAGGAACCGTCAGAATTGCAGTTGCCGCGTTCGACGGGTTCGCCGCTCACGAGCTGGTCGACGGCTTCATAGGTCAGGGCCGGGCCGGACCGCACATTGACGTTCCGCGTGGCAAAGGCCGGGTCGGCGAAAGCCGGCACGGCGTAAAACGCGCTCAACACGGCAATCGCGCTGGCCAGCGTGGTGATCAGTGTTCTTGGCATGGGGGGTGCCCTCCCGTCGGTCCCTCATTGTCGTTGGCAAAGAGCATTTCGTAAAGATGAGGCCGAAATACGGTTGTATAAATCAGGTTTGGCGGTTTTCGTTCCCAAAACGACCGGGGTCGGAATGCGAATCCGCATTCCGGCCCTCGGGATATTGATGTCGTGATCGTCTACCAGGTCTTGTAGGACGAGGCCTTGTTGTTCAGCGGGAAACCGAGCTGCGGCACGTTGGACGAGAAGGTGTTGCAAAAGCCCATGTAGCCGGGGTTCTGGCACAGCTTGATCTTGGCGCCGCCACTGACCTTGATCGAGGTGATGCGGTTGTTCAGAAGCCGAGAATGTTGGAACTGGACGATCCTGCCGGACCGCACAGCTGCGTGCCGGTGTAGTTGGGACCGTCATAGATGCACACCTGAGCGGGCGGCGGGGGCGTCAGGCTACCCGGACCCGGGAGTGTGACGGAGTTGCCGTTGCATTCGACGGTGAAGCCCTTGCCGACAACCCAGTTGAAGTGGCAGTCGTCGCCCGAAGAGCCTGAACCCGAACCGCCCGAGCTGCCGGCCGGCTGCAGGTAGTTGGCGCTGACCCAACCATCCGGGCCATCATGTTCGATATAGCACCAGCCGCTCTGGCACTCGCCGATCTGCACCTGTTCGCCCGAGAACAGGGTTGTCGACCTTGGTAAAACCGGTGTTCGGGCCGGTGCGGACATTGACCGCTCCGGTGGCGATGCCGGCGGCGGCAAGGGTGCTGCCGGTGGCGAGAATCAGGCTGGCAAGAGCCAGCAAAGTGATTTTCTTGAGATTGCGCATTGAATGTCTCCTCGTAATTGGCGCTCTGTGTGCCTATGTGACGAGACGGATCGCGTTTTCGGTTCATTTTTATTTCGCGATGGCGCAAGTCTAGTCCTGGACCGGTCTTGATGCACGCGAATTGAGGGTGTCGCCTTTCCGACACGAACCCGGTTTAGATGCACCACGCGAACGCGAACGGATCAGTGCTGCGAGGAGGTATTGAAGATGGCGGCAATTCTCGAACAACCCCAACTCGGCATTGCGGCGCCGGATTTCGATCTGCCCGGCGTCGATGACGAGCGCTACGCCCTCAAGGACGTCATGGG
>CAXXNZ010000028.1:0-339981 GCA_963676075.2 Devosiaceae bacterium | reverse complement strand
GTTGAGCCTCAGATACTCCGGGGCGCGGCCTCCGGGGATGCACAAGGCGTCGTAACTGGCGGGGTTGATGTCGGCGAAGCTGGCGTTGAGGGCGAAGTTGTGCCCGCGCTTTTCTGAGTAGGTCTGGTCGCCCTCGAAGTCGTGGATCGAGGTGGCAATGGTGTCGCCGGCCTTCTTGTCGGGGCAGACGGCGTCGACGGTGTGACCCACTGCCAAAAGCGCCTGGAAAGGCACCATGGTCTCGTAGTCCTCGCCGAAATCGCCGCAGATCATCAGGATTTTCTTGCCGCTCATGCTTTCCCTCCCTTGAGATGCAAAGGGGACGAGCATGGCATGCGGGCGCCGGCAGAGGGTGTTAGGTGAGTACTACGCCTGTTTTGGCGGCAGGGTGGCAACGAAGGCCGCAGCTGTGGCGATCCAGTCGTCGAGGACCTCGTCGTCCTCAAGAACATCGCCGGACACGACCACAAAGCCGCCCATGGTCTTGCTGCCCATATCCATCGGCATGGCGCCGGGACGGGCGAGGGCGGCCTCCATGCCGTCCTTGCCGACACGGACGAGCAGGGCGCCGCCTTTCATCGGGGCGACGACCATGTTGCCGTGACGCATGAAGGCAAGAGCGCCGAACATCTTCTTTTCGGTGATGCCGGGGCCGGAGCCGAGGCGGTCGCGGATACGGTCGGCGAGTTCGATGACGCTCATGTTCATTGGCATGGTGTCAGCCCTTCGTCAGTCGTTCTGCGACAGTCCTCGCAGCGGCGCTGCGCCATTCGCAACGGTTCGCTATCGACGGTGAAACAGATGGTGCCGCATTGGCAATGTCCATGAGCCAGCATGGTGGTCTCCATGTGTTCGGCCTGCGAAAACTCACACGAGCCGGTAGGCGCGGCAATGGATTTGTGCTTGAACCCCGACCGGCGATTGTCCATCACATTCGCCAAAGCCAAACGCCTTCTTATAGAGAGCCCTGTTCCATGACAGTTGCCTTGCCGATTGAGACTGAACGCCTCGTCCTGCGGCTGCAACAGATGGACGATCTGGATGCCATCCACGCCTATCATCAGCTTGAAGAGGTGGCGCACTACCAGTTCTGGAGCCCGCGCAGCCGCGAGGAGCTCGCCATCAAACTCGCTGAGTGGGTCGAGATGGACGGGTCGGACAAGGCCTCGGGCAAGCTCTGCGTTGCCGTAGTCCTCAAGTCGGAAAATCGGCTGATCGGCGATCTGTTCATGGGCGTGTCAGACAAGGAAGCCCGGCAGGGCGAGATCGGCTACAGCTTCAACCCCGCGTATCACGGCAAGGGTTATGCCAGCGAGGCGGTGTCGGCGCTGATGGAGCTCGGGTTCGAGGGCTTTGGATTTCACCGTATTTTCGGGCGCTGCGATGCGCGCAATCCCGGCTCCTACCGGCTGATGGAGCGGGTCGGTATGCGCCGCGAGGCCCATTTTCGCGAGCACGCCATCTTCAAGGGTGGCTGGGATGATGAATTCTACTACGCCATTCTCGAAGACGAGTGGCGGCAAAAAAGGAAGGGCTGAAGGCGATGGCCGGCACCGACCGCACACAGGTCCTCAATTTCGATCCGGCACCGGCAGTGATCCTTGCCGAGCCACAGCTTGGCGAGAACATCGGCGCGGCGGCGCGGGCCATGGCCAATTTTGGCCTGTGGGACCTGCGGCTGGTCAAGCCGCGCGACGGTTGGCCCAACGAGAAGGCCCGCGCTTCGGCCTCGCGCGCCGATCACGTCATTGACCGGGTGCAGGTGTTCGAGACCTTCCCCGAAGCCATTGCCGACCTGACGCTGGTGCTGGCGACCACGGCGCGGCGGCGCGAACTGGCGCATGAGGTGATCGGGCCGGACGAGGGGGCACGGCGGCTGGCGCGCCACATCGGGACCGGCCAGAAGGCCGGGATCGTTTTTGGACGCGAGAAATGGGGTCTCTACAACGAGGAAGTGGCGCTGTGCGATACCATCGTCACCCTGCCTGTCGAGCCGGCGTTTGCCTCGCTCAACATCGCGCAGGCGGTGTTGGTGCTGGCCTATGAATGGCGGCGCGAGACGACACAGGCGGCGCTGCCCTTTGCGACGCCCGACAAGGAACCGGCGAGCAAGGCCGACCTTCTGGGCATGTATGAACAGCTCGAGGAAGCGCTCGACCGGTCCGGCTTTTTCAAGACACCAGAAAAGCGCCCGACCTTTGTCGCCAATCTCAGGACCATGCTCGGCAAGGCCGGATTTTCCGAGCAGGAAGTCAGGACGCTGCGCGGTGTCCTTGCTTCGCTCGACCGCCGGCATTTGACGCCACGGGAAGAGCGGCAGGCGGCACAGCGCGCCAAAAAGGGCGAGTAGGCCAAACCGGGCAGGGGCGTCGATAAGGCTTTGACGCTCAGCGCGTTGCGTGCCAAAGCATTCGCCCCGATCCATTGTGCTGCCCGCCTGATGAGCACCGTCCAGACATCGCCAGAGCCATCGAGCATGGCGTTCCATTACCGCAGCTACCGGCTGTTCTGGTTCGCCAGTGCGTCCGGCAGTTTTGCGGCCAATATCATTTCGGTCTCGGTCGGCTGGTACATCTACGACATCACCCGCAATCCGCTCTACCTCGGTTTCGTCGGGCTGGCGCAGTTTCTGCCGGCGCTGTTGCTGGTGCTGGTCACAGGGCTGACGGCGGACACCTTTCCACGCCGGGTGATCATGTCGGTGTGCCTTGGCGTCGAGCTACTTGCGACCGGCATTCTGCTGCTGGTTGCGGCGGGGCACATCATGGAGATCTGGCCGATCTATTTCGCCCTGGTGATGATTGGGCTCGGGCGGGCCTTCCTGTCGCCGGCATCCTCATCGCTGGCGCCGAACCTTGTGCCACCGCAGGCGCTGAGCAATGCTTTGAGCCTCAACGCCACGGCCTGGCAATCGGCCAATATCATCGGGCCGGCGGTCGGTGGACTGCTCTATGGCATCTCGGCCGGCACGGCTTTCGGCGCTGCCGTGGCGCTGATTGCGACCGCGGCGGTGCTGATCGCATTCATCCCCAGACCGCCGCAGAAAAAGCGCGGTCAAGCGACGACGACGCAGACGCTTCTGGCCGGGTTCCATTTCATCTGGACCGAAAAGATCGTGCTTGGTGCGGTGTCGCTCGACATGTTCGCGGTGCTGCTCGGCGGCGCCGTGGCGCTGCTGCCGATCTACGCCCGCGATATTCTCGACGTCGGGCCGTGGGGCCTGGGGTTGTTGCGCTCGGCGCCGGGCGTTGGTGGTATCAGCATGGCGTTGATTTTGCAGCGGTTCCCGGTGCGCGACCATGCCGGGGTGATCCTGCTGGTCGCCGTCGGCCTGTTTGGGGCGTTCACCGTGGTTTTCGGTTTTTCGACCATCACCTGGCTGTCGATCCTGGCACTGATGCTGATGGGCGCCTTCGACATGATCAGCGTCGTCTTGCGCGAAACCCTGATCCAGCTCAAGACACCTGACGAGGTTCGCGGGCGCGTTTCGGCGGTCAACATGCTGTTCATCGGCGCTTCCAACGAACTGGGCGAGTTCCGCGCCGGCATGGTCGCGGCGAAGTGGGGAACGATCTTTGCGGTGACCTTCGGCGGGTTCGGCACCATGGCTGTGGCCGGGCTGTGGTCGGTCATCTTCCCCGGGATCAGGAAGCAGCGGCGACTGGACCGGTCCGAGGCCTAGAGCAGATCACGCTTAAGTGGAATCGTCTGATCTGCTCTATGTCTTTGAGTGGTCGTGTTTTCGAGGATTCGACAAGCTCAGCCGGAAAAGTGGTGTCCACTGTTCGCTGACGCGGACCTTCGGTTCCTGAAAACACTCTAGCTTAGCGTCGTATCGCGTTCTCGCCGTGCAAAACCGGTCTCCGCTTTTGCTGGAAACGCGCCAGTATTGAAGCCAGACGGTGGTGCGCCCATATGCTCCTGACCACAGGGAGAAAGCGCATGTTCGACCTCAACAAGATCGTCAACACTTTCCAGAACGACCCGCAGATGAAGACCACGGCGCTGTCGGGCCTCGGGGGCCTTGCCGCCGGCATGCTGCTGAGCGGCGGCAAACCACACAAATTGCTCGGAAACACCATGAAACTGGGCGCAGCCGCCGCTGTTGGTGGACTGGCCTGGAACGCCTGGCAGAACTACCAGAAATCGCAGGGGCAGGGCGACATGCAGACGGCCCGCTCCGAGCAGGCGTTTCTCGATACCGCGCAGCCGGCGGGCGAGGAGGTCGGACGGAGCCTTGTGCGCGCGATGATTGCCGCCACCAAGGCCGACGGCCAGATCGATGCCACCGAAAAGACCGCCATTTTCGAAAAGCTCGAAACCATGTCGCTGAGCGCGAGCGAGAAGGCCTGGGTGTTCGACGAGATGATGGGGCCGCTGGATCTGGATGCCGTGGTCAAGCCGGCGACGACGCCGGAAATGGCTGCCGAACTCTATGCCGCCTCGCTGGTGGCGATGACGGCGGACACGCCGGCGGAACGCGCCTATCTCGACGCGCTGGCGGCGCGCCTTCATCTCGATGCGGAGCTGGTCCGACAGATCGAGGCAGCTGCCGCCTGAGGCGGTTGCACCGCGTAAACGGAGCGTGATGCAACGCGGGTCATTGCGGCTGGTGATGAACCAGCCGCTGACCTAACGTGTTGATCCGTCGCGATTTCGAAGCTCAAAACAGGTTTCGTTTTAAGTGAAAACGCTCTAGGAAGTTGGGTGAGGGGACCCTTCTTCCATGACAGCATTCACTCTGGCACTGCCCATTTTGCTGATGATCGGCATCGGCGTCGGTCTCAGGGTGTTTTCGGTGATCTCGGCCCAGACGGTTGAGGAAATGAAGACACTCGCCATCACGCTTGTGCTGCCGAGCGTGTTGTTCACGGTCTTTCTCGATCTAGATTTTCAGCCGGCCTATGCCGGCGTGTTCGTGCTGGTCGGCGCTATCTTGCTGGTGCTGCTGGTGATCGGGCGAATGCTCGGGCGCTGGCTGGCGCCGAACCGACCCTATTTCCCCTTCATGCTGACCAGCTTCGAATATGGCATGCTAGGTGTTTCGCTGTTCGGCGCCGCCTATGGCATGGGGGCCATGGGCTATATCGCCATTGTCGATTTCAGCAACGAGTTCTTCGTCTGGTTCATCTATGTGCCGCTGCTGATGGTCCTGCGCGATGGCGCCAGCAAGCCTTCGGCGATCCTCAAGATGTTCTTCACCTCGCCGGTGATCATCGGCCTGATCAGCGGGCTGATCCTCAACGTGCTCGGCCTGTCCGAATTCGTCAAAACGGCGCCGGTGATCTCGAGCATCTATCAGGTGATGCAGCTTTTGATCGCCATGGCCGTGCCGATCATCCTGATCATCGTCGGCTACGGCATATCGATCCGCCGCGACGGTCTCGGCGAGGTGCTGATGGTGGTGGCGCTGCGCTATGTGATTACCGTGCCGACCGCGCTCATCATCAATCACTTCGTTATCGCCGGGATGTTCGGGCTTGGGTTGCCGTACCAGATGGCGTTCTTCTCGCTGCTGATCCTGCCGCCGTCCTATATCCTTCCTGTGTTTCTGCAAAAGGCAAGCGACAGCGACAAGGCCTATGTGACCAATACTCTGGCGGTGTCGACGGTGGTGACTATCGTGATCTTCTCGATCTATCTCGGAATCCATCCCGTTATCTAGATCCGATTGTTCGAGCGTGTTTTCGGACCGCGAAACCGGACCCCGTTTGTCGCGAATGCGCGCCGGACGCCGAACCGAAGCTTTGATCGCCGTACTTGGCCGTGATGTGTTTCCATGGTCTCAAGGGGTCATGAATGCAACGCCAGAGCCAGCCGCTGCACGGGGAAGCGCCCAGTCCGGCATGATATTGATGATCGCCGCCACACTGATCGTGCCGGGCGGCGACGCGATGTCGAAATATCTGTCGAGCTACATGACCCCGGTCGAGATCGCGTTTTACCGCTACGGGCTGCAGGCCCTGGTTCTCGCGCTCGCCATGGTGATCTTCCGCGAGCGCTTCGCGCCGAAACGGCCGCTGTTGCTGTTTTTGGGCGGCGTGTTGTCCTCGGCGACGCTGGTGACGCTGATCGGCGCCTTTGCGGTGATGCCGATCGCCACGGCGATGTCGATCTTTTTCGTCGAACCGCTGATCCTGACCGTGCTGTCGGTGCTGCTTTTGAAGGAGAAGGCGGGCCCGCATCGCTATGTCGCCATCGCCATCGGGCTTGTCGGCGCCGTCATCATCATCCGGCCAAATTGGGCAACCTTCGGCTGGCCGGCGATTTTTCCACTGTTCGCGGCGACGTTCTTTTCGCTGATTGCCATCATCATCCGCAAGCTGTCGCCGGTTCTGTCCGGCCTTGCCATCCAGTTCTGGTTCTCGGTGTTCGGCAGTCTGGTCGTCGGCATCGGGCTGGGCGTTGCGGCTCTGCTGGGGCTGTTCCGGTTTCAGATCGGTGAGCTCGGGGCCTTTCAGCTGTCGATCGTGCCGATGCAGGCCCTGTTGAGCGCTGCGACCTTCATGATGTTCACCGAAGCCTTCCGCCGCACCGAAGCCAGCATCCTGGCGCCGTTCCAGTATATCGAGATCATTGGCGCCACAGTGATCGGCTATCTCGTGTTCGGCGATTTCCCTGACGCCATCACCTGGCTCGGTGCCGCCATCATCCTTTCTTCGGGCATTTACGTGTTCAGTCGCGAACGCCGGCAAGCAAGTCGCGGGGGCGAGGGGACACGGGCCGACTGAGCACGGTGGCGCTTGGTGGCGTCCTGCTTGACTTTTGGCCCGACGCTTCATAGAACCCGCCTACCTTTGGACCGCTTCGGTCCCAAGGCGCACCCGGGATTTTCCATTTGGAAGTCTGTCGGTTCGTCCCAAAGGGACGAACAGAGGAGGGCGCGGTTCCTTCGCCGCTTCGCGATGCCTTATGGCAGCGCGGCGGTGTCTTCTTACGGGGCCAGCGGTTTGATCCTTTCAAAACGCCGGTTCCACGCGTTTTTTTGAAAGGACACGCGATGTCGAAGCGCCACAGTGCCAAGCACAAAATCGACCGCCGTTTGGGCGAAAATATCTGGGGCCGGCCGAAGAGCCCGCTCAATGTTCGCGCCTATGGCCCCGGCCAGCACGGCCAGCGCCGCAAGGGCAAGCTGTCCGACTTCGGTCTGCAGCTGCGCGCCAAGCAGAAGCTGAAGGGCTATTACGGCGATATCTCCGAGAAGCGCTTTCACAAGTATTATGTCGAGGCTTCGCGCCAGCGCGGCGACACCGGCGAGATCCTGATCGGCCTGCTCGAGAGCCGTCTCGACGCGATCGTCTATCGCGCCAAGTTCGTGCCGACCGTTTTCGCGGCTCGTCAGTTCGTCAACCACGGCCACGTGACGGTCAATGGCCAGAAGGTCAACATCCCGTCCTATAACTGTAAGCCGGGCGACGTGGTCGAGGTGCGCGAGCGTTCCAAGCAGATGGCGCTGGTGCTCGAAGCCACTCAGCTGCCCGAGCGTGATGTTCCGGACTACATCGATGCCGACCACGGCAAGCTGACCGCGACCTATGTGCGGACGCCGGGCCTCAACGATGTGCCCTATCCCGTGCAAATGGAACCGAACCTGGTCATCGAATTCTATTCGCGCTAAGCGCGCGGAATTCGCAAAATGCAAAGGCCGCCCCTCGGGGCGGCCTTTTTGATTCCATCTGCAGTGTTGATTGTCGGATTGCAGATATGGAGGCGGAGCGGCAAGGCGGTCTGGCGCACCCTGACGCTCCGATACCGGTTCAGGCGGTCGTCAGACCCGAGAAGGTCATGTTGATCGGGCGGATGCGCTTGTCGGGCGTCTCCTGCTCGCCATACGAGGTGTCGATTTCGTCGATCGCGCCCGGTCCGGGCACGTGAAGCTTGACCCGCTCGCGCTGTTCGAAGAACTCGAGGACCGCCGAGACATTTTCGCCGGATCGCACCTTGTCCATGGCTGCATTGACCTGATCAGCCAGCTCGCGCGAGTAGGGGAATGCGGATTCGCGAGTGCGCGATCCGGGGTAGCGCTGCTTGTCGGTGAGATCATACCAGACAGCGACATAGCCATTTGGCTCGGTATCGCTCGGCGGACGGACCAGCGCCCATTCGAAATCGACAGGTGTTGTCTCGGGATCGGGGTCGGGGATCTTGTCCCAGCTCTCCAGATAAAGCGGATCGTCATAGTCGTTCGCGTAGATCGGCTCCTTGGGCAGATTGGCCTCGAAGCCGACCAGACGCTTGTGGATGGAGATCAGATTGACGATCGAGGTCCAGGAATTGACCAAGAACTTGAGTGAAGAAAATACCTGGTCGAAGGCATTCTCGACCTGACGCCATATGCCAAAGGTTATGGCACCGGCGACGATAGATGGCGCCATGGCCAGAACGGCAATGAAGTTCGCGCCCTGAAGATAGGCGTAGCGAACGACGTTGAAGTAGAAATAGTTGAAATAGAGCCGGTAGTAGTTTCGCTGAACGTTGACGAAGAAGTCGCGAACAGCCAGTGGCTGCGCGTGCTCGTCATAGTCCTCGCCATAGACAAGCTCTTTGCGGAAGGACGCCTCGACGCGCTGGTTGTGGAAGTTCAGGCCAGGTAGCCGAATTCCCGCAATCCAGAGCAGCACCGTGCCGAAGACCGCAGAGATGAGCGCCACCCAGACCAGGCTGCCCTCGACATGGCCGATCCAGGGCAATTCGGTCATCTTGGTGGACAAGCCCCAAAGGATCGGAACGAACACGATCAGGGTCATGACCGAGTCAATGAAGGACACGCCCAGACTCTCGACAATGGAGACGAAGTCGCGGGTGTCTTCCTGGATACGCTGCGAGGCACCTTCGACGTGACGAACTGCCTTCCAGTTGGCCATGTAGAAAAAGCTCATCGCCCGCCGCCAGCGGAACAGGTAGTGCGATACCAGGAACAGGTTGACCACCAGCATGGTGATATTCACCACAAGGACGAAGATGACCGTTCCAATGAAGCCGATGAATTCGGACAGGGAGACCGTGTTTGGATTGGCCAGTGCATTCTGGATCAGGTCGAAGAATTGGCCGTACCAGTCGTTGAGCCAGGCGGTGATTTGGACATTGAAATAGATGATTTCGAAAATGGTCACGCTGCCGAAGGTCGACCAGTTCAGCCAGCGCCGATTGCTGCCATAAAAGTACCAGGGCAGGCAGAACAGGTAACCGGTCACGATCACGTATTGGTAGGTCCATATCCTGTCGGCGTTGAAGAAAGGCGCGTCCGGGCCGCCGGCCGGGAAATTGAACAGGGGCGCAATGCTCAGGAACGGTTCAAGCTGGGCGTTGAACAGGATCCAGACTGCCATGAAAAAGGCAGCCCAAATCACCGCGGCGGGAAAGAATATCCGCGGGTTGGGAAAGAAGGATCGGAACACGGCAACAGATCTCCTTGGGAATAGTCCAGGCGGGCGGTCGTGTCATCTAACTGACAGAATGTCGCGCCGGCAAGTTCTGTCGCTACTGCTTGATTTGGGCGAGAACGCGCCGGCCGGACAAGTTATGCGGTTACGAAGCTGCCCAAGCTGACGGGAAACTTATATCCATATTTGAGACGAATTGGCGGACTGGTTTTGACTCCGCGACAATTCCCGGGTGCGACAACACAACTGCCTTGTGAATTCAAAGGGCCTTTGGCCCAAAGCTCCGGACTCGCCAGGCACGTCACAAAACTGTCCCCGCCCCGGGGCTGGCAGATCGGGAACTCTCCCCCCCGGTTCCGATCAGCTGCTCCGGGGTTACTTTTGTGGCCGCGTCAGGCTTTGTGACGGCAGGGGACTGCGCTACAAGGGCGCCAGAACCAAGCCGGGGCGCCCATGAACGACATCAGCACCATCACCGATGCCACGCTCGGCGAAACCGAGGTCGCGCATCCGCTTTTTGCCGATGTGCCGAAATCGGTCGGCTTCAACAAACTCAGGAAGCGCCTGATCCGCAATGCCCGCGAGGCCATCGAACGTTTCGGCATGGTGCGTCCGGGCGAGCGCTGGGCCGTGGCGCTGTCGGGCGGCAAGGATTCTTTCGGGCTATTGGCGGTGCTGATCGATCTCAAATGGCGCGGGCTGCTGCCGGTGGATCTGCTGGCGGTCAATCTCGACCAGGGGCAACCGGGTTTCCCCAAGCACATCCTGCCGGAGTATCTCAATTCGATCGGGGTGGCGCACCGTATCGAGTACCAGGACACCTATTCGATCGTCACCGACAAGCTCAGTCTCGGCCAGACCTATTGCTCGCTGTGTTCGCGGCTCAGGCGTGGGCACCTGTATCGGATCGCGCGCGAGGAGGGCTGTTCGGCGCTGGTGCTCGGCCATCATCGCGAAGACAGTCTCGAAACCTTCTTCATGAACCTCTACCACGGCGGCAAGCTCGCCGCGATGCCGGGCAAGCTGCTCAACGACGAGGGCGATGTCGAGGTGCTCAGACCGCTGATCTATTGCGCAGAACCCGATCTCGCCCGCTTCGCCGAGGCGATGAAGTTTCCGATCATCCCGTGCAACCTGTGCGGATCGCAGGACGGGCTTGAACGCGTCTCCATGAAGAAGATGCTCGACGACATCGAAACGCGCATGCCGGGACGCAAGGATGTGATGATCCGGGCCCTCGGCAATGTTCGCCCGAGCCATCTGCTCGACCCCAGGATATTCGATTTTGAAGGATTGCAGCCGAAATGAACTTTGACATCATGGCAATCGCCGAAGTGTTGCGCGACGCCGCCAAGACGGAGGTGCTGCCGCGCTTCCGGCGCCTTGCTGCCAGTGACATCCGCACCAAGTCGGAAGCCTCGGACATGGTGACCGACGGCGATGTTGCCTCTGAGGCGTTCATCCGCGCCGAGCTGGCCCGGGTGGCGCCCGAGATGCAGTTCATCGGCGAGGAGTCGGTGGCGGCCGATCCGGCATTGCTCGAAACGGTGTTCGACGCCGAGCTGTCGGTTCTGGTCGATCCGATCGACGGGACATCCAATTTCGTTGCCGGTGTGCCGCTGTTTGCGGTCATGGCGACGATCACGCGGCGCGGCGAGGCCGTTGCCGGCATCCTCTACGACCCGTTCGCTGATGATTTCGTTCTGGCGGAAAAAGGGAGCGGCGCATTTGTGGTGCGTCCGGACGGCAGCAGGACCGCGTTGAAGGTCGCCGATTCTTTGCCGCTGGCCGAGATGGTGGGCTTTGCCTCGACCGGTTTCCTGCCGGCGGCGGTCAAGCCAGCCATTCTCGCAAATCTGGCAAAGGTGCGCATGTTCGCCAGCTACCGCTGCGCGGCGCACGAATATCGTTCCTTCATCAGTGGTCACGGCCAGTTCGTGATGTTTTCCAAGCTCAACCCCTGGGACCACATGGCGGGCACACTCATCGCGGCCGAGGCCGGCGCCCATGTCGCCTGTTTCGACGGCTCCCGCTACGACGCGAGCAAGCGCGGTGGCGGACTTTTGCTGGCGACGAGCAAGGATGGCTGGGACGAGCTGATGCGCGAAGTATTCGGGGTCTAGATCGGTTCACTGTTTCAGGGAAACACTGAACCGATCCGGTTTCTTGTCGTGTCGCATTCTCAGCAAAACCGGTTCCCACTTTTGCGGAGAATGCTCTAGGCCGGCACCACCCAGATCAGCACCAAGGCGACAAGTGCCGGCAGCGCCTGAACATAGAGGATGCGCCGGCTGACGGTCAGCGCCCCGAAAACGCCTGCGGCGATGACGCAGAGCAGGAAGAAGGTCGCGATGGCTTGAGCTGCCGTGGCGGCGCCGATGGGGAACAAGGCCCATATCAGGCCGGCGGCGAGAAAGCCGTTATAGAGGCCCTGATTGGCGGCGAGCGTCTTGGAAGCCTTGGCAAAATCGGGTGTGGTGCGAAACACCTTCATGCCCTGCGGCTTGTCCCAAAGTGCCATCTCGATGACGACGATAGCGACGTGAATGAGGGCGACGAGTGCAATAAGGATCAGGGCAGCAAGCGACATGATTCTGTTCTCCCGGGTGTGCGAGCAGGACGCTAACGCGCCTCCGCTACGTCGGGAAAGCACAATCGCTTAAGCGCACACGTACCATATGAGGGCGGTGCGATCGGCAAATCATGCGGATATGTCGGGGAGAAACTGCAGCTAGACCGGCACGGAAGCGTATGCGGCGACCATCAGGCCCATTGCCAGAAGGAAAAGCGCAGAAAGAGAAAGGGTCTTTAGCATGTCAATTGTCCATATCCGCCGGTAGGCAGCGGAGCGAAAACCGCTGGAAGTCTGCTACCAAATTATTACCAAACTCTGTGCAAATGGCGCTTACGCGCCACCCGAGTTCCTAGCGAAACGCGATCGTGTAGTTTTCCACAACCGTGTTGGCGAGGAGCTTTTCGCACATCGCTTTTACCATCTCTTCGGCCTTCTTGGGGTCGGTTTCATCGACATTCACATCGAACACCTTGCCCTGGCGGATGCCGGCGACGCCGGTGAAGCCGAGAGAGGCGAGGGCGCCTTCGATAGCCTGTCCCTGAGGGTCGAGAACGCCCGGTTTGAGGGTGACGGTGACACGCGCGTGCATGGCAGTTCCTTGGTGTGAGGCTCTATTGTACGAGTCGCGGCCCGGTGGCCAGCGCATTGTCGATCTCGACAAGGATGCCGAGGCGCTGCGCCACTTCGCGATAGGCATCGACCAGACCGCCGAGATCCTGGCGGAAACGGTCCTTGTCGAGCTTGTTGCGGGTCTTGACGTCCCACAGACGGCAGCAGTCGGGCGAAATCTCGTCGGCAAGCACGATGCGCATCAGATCGCCTTCGAACAACCGTCCGACCTCGATCTTGAAATCGACGAGCTGGATGCCGACGCCCATGAACAGGCCGGTGAGGAAGTCGTTGATCCTGACAGCGAGTGACATGATGTCATCGAGTTCCTGCGGACTGGCCCAGCCGAAGGCGGTGATGTGCTCTTCGGAGACCATCGGATCGTGGAGCGCATCGTCCTTGTAATAGAACTCGATGATCGAGCGCGGCAGCGGCGTGCCGGATTCGAGCCCGAGGCGCTTGCACAGCGAACCGGCGGCAACGTTACGAACCACGACTTCGAGTGGGATAATCTCAACTTCGCGAATGAGTTGTTCGCGCATGTTCATGCGGCGAATGAAGTGCGTGGGAATGCCCAGCCCATTGAGCTTGGTGAAGATGAATTCGGAAATGCGGTTGTTGAGCACGCCCTTGCCGTCAAGCACCTCGTGCTTTGCGCCGTCGCCGGCGGTGGCATCATCCTTGAAGTGCTGGACCAAGGTACCCGGCTCCGGGCCTTCGTACAAAATCTTGGCCTTGCCTTCGTATATCCTGCGCCGACGGTTCATTGGCTCAACCCGCCTGATGTGTCTGATAGGGAGATGGAAGAAGCGCGCCTTCATGCGCCGTTTCGACGCCCAAATGCAAGCCCTTTCCATTTGGCACACGAGATAGCAGATTCTTTGTCCCGTGTGGGCGTTTACCTGCGTTTTGGCACCGTCTTGAGGCGGCGCTGCTGCCGGTTCGGTTGATCTTGGCCGATTTTGCCTCTATCCCCGCCGCTGTCTGCGACGCCGGAGGGGCGTTTGCTGTGAGAGGTGCGGTATGAACGACAAGGGCAACGGGCGGACGAACAGCCTCGAGGACATGAAGAAATCCGAGGAGGCCAAGGCGGCGCGCCGGGCCGAGATGCTGTTCAAGGCGGAATCGCGGCGCAACAAACTGCTCGGGTTGTGGGCGGCCGAGCACATGGGCCATGCCGACCCGGCGGCCTATGCCGCTGAAATCGTTGCCGTGGTCTTCGTCACGCCGGGGATCGAGAACATTCACAAGAAGCTGCACGCCGACCTCGAAGCGGCGGGAAAGCCAATCCCGCTGACGGAGATTGCCCGCAAGTCACAAGAGCTGTTTCTGGTCGCCGAGGCGCAGGTTCTTGAGGAATTCGGCGGGCCGCTGGCTTAGGCGCTGTCATCCTCAGGCGGAATTCCCCTTTGTTTCCCTCCCCTTGATGGGGAGGGTGGCCCGGCAAAGCCGGGTCGGGTGGGGTGGAGCCACAGGCACCGGTGCTGACCACTCAGCCATAGGCTTCGTGGCCTTCTCGGCTTCAATCGTGCCAATGGCACGATTGACCAAAGGACGCCTCGAAGCCCCCCCACCCAGGCTCACGACGGACTTAGCGAAGAGCTAAGTCCTGTTCGCCAACCCTCCCCACAAGGGGGAGGGAAGCCCTGCGACCGCTTCCAACATAAGCTGACAGAATCTAGTTAGGCCGCGGCGCGGCGGCGGATTGTCCATTGAATGCGGGGTATGGCGTTGAGGAACCGCTCGGTCGTCGCACCCCACGAAAACTGCCGGGCATAGGCAGGGCACAGCGTGCGGTCGAGTTTGAGTGCAGCAAGAGCCGCCTTGCGCAGGTCTTCGTCCATTATGCCGACATTCGGATCGGTCAGGACATCGAGCGGTCCGGTGACAGGATAGGCGGCGCAGGGCGTGCCCGAGGCAAGCGCCTCGATCAGCACCAGACCGAAGGTGTCGGTGCGACTGGGGAAGACGAAGACATCAGCCGACGCATAATAGGTGGCCAGCTCTTCGCCCTGTTTGTGGCCGACGAACTGGACCTTGGGGTACTGGCGGGTCAGCCGCGCCCGGATCGGACCATCGCCGACAACGATCTTGGTACCCGGCAGGTCGAGCTTCAAAAACTCGACGATGTTCTTTTCGACCGAGACGCGCCCGACATAGAGGAACACCGGACCCTTGACCCCGAGATCGGTCCTGAGACCGGGCTTGAACTGCTCGAGATCGACGCCGAGCGGCCAGACCTTGGTGTTGGTGAACCCGCGGACCTTGAGCCGTTCGGCCACCGTCTTGGTCGGGACAAGGCAGACTTCGGCGCGCGAATGGAAGCGCTGCATGATCGGATAGGTCCAATCGAGCGGCACTGGCAGTCGAGCCCTGAGATATTCCGGAAACTGGGTGTTGTAGGCCGTCGAAAAGGGCAGGCGACGCTTGACGCAATAGCGACGGACGGCCCCGCCGAGTGGGCCTTCTGTCATGATGTGGATGGCTTCCGGCTTCAGCCGCTCGATCGTACGGCGGACCTTCTGGCGATTGACCAGCGACAGCCTGATCTCAGAATAGCCCGGCATCGGGACGGTCCAGAAGGAATCGGGCGCCATGACGTGAACGGTGATGCCGCGCGCCTGCATATTGTCGCGCAGCCGTTCGATGACGCGCACGACGCCGTTGATCTGCGGATGCCAGGCGTCTGTGACGATCAGCACCGAGCGCGGCACACCCTCGACGCGGGTCAGCGAGAAGCGCTTGCGCGAAAAGCGCCGGGAAATGGCACGGCGTGGGTTGCCGTCCGCTTCCGTCGTCTCGAGCCTGGTCATGACGTTGCCATCAAAGTCTCGATCCTTTTCACCGCCACTTCCGCGCCGTTTTCACTGCTCAGGCGTTCCCCGAGTCGGGCGGCGTTATCGGCGTAGTCCGCATTGGTCGCGAGCTGTTCAAGTCCCCGTGCCAGCTTGTCGGCGTCGAGATCGCGCAGGCGCACCGGTTCGGGACCGCATCCCAGCGCATGAACCCTGTCGCCCCAATAGGGCTGGTCGAAGAACTGCGGGATGACAAAGCTCGGTTTTCCCGCCGTCAGACCGGCCAGTACGGTGCCGGCGCCACCATGGTGGACCACCGCCCGCATCAGGGGGAATAATTTGTCATGGGGCGCCTTGTCCAACAAAAAGGTGTTGGCTGGCAGCGCCGCGTCGGTCAGGCCGCCCCAGCCCTTGGCCAGAACTGCCCGTCCGCCCCAGAGCGTCAGCGCCTCCCGGATGATCGCCTCGTTGCGGGCCGAGCCGAAGGCCATTGAACCGAAACCGATGTAGATCGGAGATTCGCCTGCGTTGATAAACGCCTGCAAATCATCAGGTACTTGCCATGGTGGTTGTTCGTCGAGACGCCAGTTGCCGGTGATCGTGGCGTTGTCGGGCCAGTCGTGCGGACGTGGCACCACCGCCTCGGGATAGGCGTGAAGGGTCGGCACGTAGCCCCGTTTCGGCGCCTTGGCGAAGCCGGTGCGAAAAAAGGGCATGCGTCCGAGCGAAGGCCGCAGCAGGTAGCGCGGCAGATCGTAATAGGTCTGTTGCACCGACAGGACGAGATAGGTCAGCGGGTCGAAAATCTTGGGAAGTTTCGGTCCGATGCCTGCGGTGTAGGCGTGTTCGCGGGTCGGCAGCAGCGGCTGGAACAGCGTCATGATCGCCGGGATACCGAGATGGTTGGCGACGTCGAGCGCGTGCGTGGTGTTCATGTGGTAGACGAGCGCATCGGCACCGCGCGCCAGCTCGGGGAAGGTCTTGGCGGCGTTGTAGTGCAGCCAGAAGCCGTCATAGGAGGCCGAGAGCACCGCCCCCCAGGCATTTTTCTGCATCGCGACGTCGAAATTGCCCTGAGAGAGCAGCGCCTGCATGTTGCCGCCGAAATCGAAGAACTCAATGCCGTTGGATTCTATGAACGGGCGGAAATCGCTTGGTGCGCCGATGACGGGGTGATGGCCGGCAGCGATCAGTGCCCGGCCGAGGGCGACGAAGGGGCGAATATCCCCATGCGTCCCAATCGCGGCGATGGCGATCCGCTTGCCCACTTGCCGAAAATCTCCTGTCGTCCTGCCAGCCCCGTTCTCACCTTATCTGGTATTTGGCCTTGGCTGCGGCAAGGGCGCGATGAGCGACGCATTGTCCCCGGCTAATTAACGCGTTTCATCAGCCGGGAGAACATCATCAGCCCTTCTGGCCAAGGGCCGTGGCCCGATTCGACATTGAGATGTCCGTCCGCGCCAGAGGCGTGATAGTCCGAGCCCCAGGCTGCGGCGTAGTCCGCCGACTGCTCGACGCTGCAATAGGGATCGGTGATCGAGGCGATCAGCAGCGAGGGGAAGGGCAGTGGATCGCGGGGCACTGGCGCGAAACCGGCGATCGACTTGGGCGCGCGGCGGTGCCCCGGATCGGGCGCCGCGACCAGAAAGGCGCCGCGCACCTTGGTGTCGACGAGGTTTTGCGCCGCGTGGACAGCGACCAGAACGCCGAGCGAATGGGCAACGAGCACGACTGGCCGCGTCGCCATCAGGATGTCGTGATTGAGCTTTTCGACCCAGGCGTCACGATCCGGCGCGTTCCAATCGTCCTGCGTGACCCAGTGGGCATGGGCCATTTTTTCGGCCCAGCGCCTTTGCCAATGGCCATGCTCTGAATCGCCAAGGCCGGGCACGAAAAGGATGTCGGCTTCCGCGATCTTCATGTTCTAGACCTCGGAGGGGCCGAAGACGCGGGCAAAGATCGTGTCGACATGCTTGAGGTGGTAGCCGTCATCGAACATGGCGTCGATCGCCTCGGGCGTGATGGCGGCGGCGACTTCCGGGTCGGCCTTCAACAGTTCGGCGAACTTGCCGGTGCGGTCGCCACCCATCTGCCAGACCTGCATGGCGTTGCGCTGGACGGCGCGGTAGCTGTCCTCGCGGCTCATGCCGGCCTGGGTGAGGGCGAGCAGGACGCGCTGCGAATTGTGAAGGCCGCCGAGCGAATCCATGTTCTTGCGCATGGTCTCGGGATAAACGACCAGGTTCTCGATGACATTGGCCATGCGGGCGAGGGCGAAATCGAGGGTGATGGTCGCGTCTGGACCGATCATGCGCTCGACCGAGGAATGGGAGATGTCGCGCTCGTGCCAGAGGGCGACGTTTTCGAGCGCCGGGGTGACCATGCCGCGAACCAGCCGGGCAAGGCCGGTAAGGTTTTCGCTCAGCACCGGATTGCGCTTGTGCGGCATGGCCGACGAGCCCTTCTGGCCCTTGGAGAAATACTCCTCGGCTTCCAGAACCTCGGTGCGTTGCAGGTGGCGGATTTCCGTCGCCAGACGTTCGATCGAGGAGGCGATGACGCCGAGCGTGGCGAAATACATGGCGTGACGGTCGCGCGGGATGACCTGGGTCGAAACCGGTTCGACCGCAAGGCCGAGCTGTTCGGCAACATAGGTTTCAACCGAAGGATCGATGTTGGCGAAGGTGCCGACGGCGCCGGAGATGGCACAGGTGGCGATCTCGGCGCGGGCGGCGACCAGACGGGCGCGGGCGCGGGCGAATTCGGCATAGGCCTCGGCCAGCTTGACCCCGAAGGTCGTCGGCTCGGCATGGATGCCGTGGCTGCGCCCGATGGTGATGGTCTTCTTGTGCTCGAAGGCGCGGAGCCTCAAAGCGTCGAGCAGAACGTCAATATCGTCGATCAGCATGTCCGAAGCACGGGCGAGCTGCACCGACAAGGTGGTGTCGAGCACGTCCGAGGAGGTCATGCCCTGGTGAACGAAGCGCGCCTCCGGGCCGACGATCTCGCTGAGATGGGTCAGAAAGGCGATGACGTCGTGCTTGACCTCGCGTTCGATGTCATCGATCCGGTTGATGTCAAAACTGGCAGCGTTGCCCTTGTCCCAGATGATCTTTGCCGCCTCCTCGGGGATCACGCCGAGTTTCGCTTGCGCCGTCGCGGCATGGGCCTCGATCTCGAACCAGATGCGGAACTTGGTCTCGGGCGACCAGATGTCGACCATGGCGGGACGGGAATAGCGCGGGATCATGAGAAATGGGGCTCCGGACGGTTCAGCACGGCCTGTGTCGCCGCGCAGGTGCGCTAGCACGTGACGTCATGTCTGGCAACGCATGTGCCAGACAAACGCCTTCGTTCCCCGGCGCGACCGAAACGGTTCACCGCAGATGCGAATCGATTTGCAAGCAGGTCTCTAGAATCGGTAGGCCAGTCCCATGCGAACGACATGACGCTGGAAGGACGAGTCCAGGTTGAAATCGTCAACGCCAGCACCGTCGAACTGAGCCGATCCGTCGATGATGCCAGGGTAGTAGCTCAGGGCATATTCACCTCTGATCGACCAGTCATCGCTAAGCCTGTACTCGGCCCCGACCGTTGCTGCGATGCCGAATACAGTCCGGTCGCTTTCAACAGTCGTGCTGTGGCCAGATTTATGGGTATCCCTGAAATCGAACGTCGTCTGGAAGGCTCCGAGCGCCGGTCCTGCCGACGCAAACAGCATGAGATCGTTCTGAACAAAACCGATCTTTGCGCGCAGGCTCGCTGAAACGTTGTTGCGCACATGCAGAGATGTCGTGAACGACGACGATGTCGTGGTGTCATACCGGGTCGGTGGCAGGCTTTTCGTCTCGTCAAATGCCGAGAAGGACAAATCTGTCTCGACGCCAAGAATCCAGGGATCCATTTGCCAGTCATATCCGGCAAACAAGGCGGCCGAAATGTCGAGTCCGCTGAAGGTCGCCTGCAGCAACTGATCGATCTGCGCTTTGTCGGCGCTGAGGAAATAATAGCCCGGCACCCCTTTCCCCGATCCCTTGCCGTTCATCTCCGTTTTGGGGTCGACCATGCCAAACGATGCGCCAATACCGGCGCCCAGATAGCCGCCCTGCCATTGCGACTGCGTAGGCTCATCCGCCGACGCGGTGATTGCTATGCCAAAATACAGCAATGGCACCAACAGGACGTGTCTCAACACATTACCAGGAGCGCTCGGGCAGATGGTCAATTTCGCTCGATGTTCGCTTCGCATGTTCGCTCGATCTCCGCTTCGCATGTTCGGTCGATATTTGATTCGCATGCAGAAAAGCTACAAGGTTTGCCTTGACGAGGAAACCGGGCAGGAAATTGAATCCATTGCATAAATTGACGCGAGAGGGAGAACGGCAGGCATTGGCGCAGGGCTAGCGCCGGGACAATGCCGGGGCGAGCAGGGCGCTCAGCGCCAGCATTGGGAAGAGTACGCCCAGCCCGGCGCGGATGCCCCAGAGCTGCGTGATCGAGCCGATGAGAAGCGGGCCGACGAGAAAGCCGGACAAGGCTATGAAGGTCAGTGTCGCGACATTGGAGGCGGCGTTACGCCCCGGCGCACCAAGTGCTGCCGTTACCCCGAGCGGGAAGGCGACCGCGGCGCCGATGCCAAGCAGAACGAAGCCGGCAATTGCGGCAATTTCGTTGGGGGCGAAAACGATGATGAGCACGCCAGCAAGGCCGACAAGCGCCAGCGTGCGGCCAAGAAGAACCGGGCCGAAGCGCTGTTTCAGGCGATCTCCGGCGATGCGGGTCAAGGCGACCGACAAAAGGAACACCGTTACCGCGATGCCGCTGGCGCCGGGGCCGGAACCGAAAACGTCGCGCATGTAGATTGCAGACCAGTCGGCGGCTGCTCCTTCGGTCAGGCTTGTCCCAAACACGTAAAGACATATTCCGAGAAGGATTGGATGCGGCAGGGCGATTTTGGCGGGCGTCTTGTCGGGCACACGCGCCTCGCCAGGCAGTCGGCGCGAGATGGCCAGCGAGGTCGGCAGTACGACCGCGACAATGAAGATATGGGCGAATATAGGGGCGATGTGAAAGCCGGCGGCGAGAGCGCCGAGCGCCGTGCCGGTCATGAAGCCGAAGCTCCAGAACCCATGCGCCTTGTTCATCAGGGTCCGGTTTTCGCGCCGCTCGACTTCATCTGCGGACAGGTTGAGAGCGAGTTCGAGCACGGTGGTCGAGGCAGCCATGAATGCCAAAGCCACGGCAAGAAGCAGCAATGAGGGCGAAACGAGCGGCAATCCCATCGCGAACAGGAAGGTCGGAAAGAACGCCATAATGGTCTTTCGGGCGCCGATCGCGTTGACCAGGCGCCCTGCGAACAACAGCGTCAACAGCGTTCCGACCGGCGCGCCCGCGAGGGCAAGCGCCAGACCGGCAGGATCGAGTGCGAGCTTGGTCTGGATCTCCGGAATGCGCGGAATCCAGGCGCCGAGAGCAACCGGCTGCAGGAAGAATGCCCATAGGACGCGGTATTGCAGAGACATCAGGTTTGCCTTTCGAGGCCGCCTTTGTTCAGGCGGTCAGCGACGCGGCGTTCCGGATGGCCGAAATGCGGGGTCCATAGGTTACGGGATCATTGCCGGCGAAAACCGAATTGCCGGCAATCAGCACATTTGCGCCAGCCTGCACGATGGCGCCAGCGTTGTCTTTCGATATGCCGCCATCGACGGCGATATCAATCGGGCGGTCAGCGACAAGGGCGCGGGTTTGCACGAGTTTCTCGAAGGTCTCGGGCAGGAATTTCTGCCCGCCAAAACCGGGATTGACGCTCATGATGAGGATCTGGTCGATGATGCCGATAACGTGCTCGAGAACTGAAACCGGTGTCGCCGGGTTGAGCACGACGCTGGCCTTCTTTCCCAGCGACTTGATCACCTGCAGCGAGCGGTGAAGATGCGGACCGGCTTCGACATGGACGCCGATGATATCGGCGCCGGCCTTGGCGAACGCCTCGAGATAGGGATCGGCGGGCGCGATCATCAGGTGGACGTCGAACGTCTTTTTGGTGATGGGACGGATTGCCTCGATCACCAGCGGCCCGAGCGTGATATTGGGGACGAAGTGCCCATCCATGACATCGATATGGATGTAGTCGCCGCCCGCCTCGTCGGCGGCGCGAACCTCCTCGCCGAGACGGGCGAAATCTGCCGACAGGATGGACGGAGCGATGATGAGCGGACGCCTGGACATGACAATCTCTTCCTGGCTGGGATGTCGACCCTTTACATGGGATGCGCCTGCGGTTCAATCGCCGGGCGTTGACCCTCGCGGTCAGTGACCTCATATGTGGCGGATGGGGAAGCCAAGATGTTCGTTGTATTCATAGAGGCCGTCGTCGCCGTTGGGCACTTGCTCGCCGCGATTGCAGTGACCGTACACGTGCTGCTCAGCCACCGCGACGTGCGTTCGGCCATCGGCTGGATCGGACTGTCATGGCTGTCACCGTTCCTTGGATCTTTCATCTATGTGTTCTTCGGGATCAACCGGGTGACGCGCCGGGCCGCGCGGCTCCGGGAGGCACCGACTCATTCGCGTGCTGCCGCCAATCATCCGATCGGAGCGGACCTCAAGCCGAACCTGGTCGCGCTCGCCCATGCCGGTGGTGCGCTGGTCCGGCATCCGCTGTTGGCCGGCAATGCCTGCACCGTGCTGGAGACTGGCGACCGCGCCTATCCCGAAATGCTCGCCGCCATCGCGGAGGCCAAGCATACGATCGGGGTGAGTTTTTACATTTTCGATGACGACACGATCGGGCGTGCCTTCGTTGCGGCGCTGGGTGAAGCGCACCAGCGCGGCGTTGAGGTGAGGGTGCTGATCGATGGCGTCGGCGGCGGTTATTTCCGCTCCGGCATCTACGATGCGCTGCGCGATGCGGGCATCCCGGTCCGCGCTTTCATGCATTCATGGCTGATCTGGCGGATGTCGTTCCTCAATCTCAGGAACCACAAGAAACTGCTTTTGATCGACGGCAGGATCGGATTCACCGGCGGCATGAACATTTCCGATCGCCATGTCGGCAAGGACGGGCCGCCGGCGGTGCGCGACGTGATGATGCGGCTCGAAGGCCCGGTCGTTCGTCAGATGTCGGAGAGCTTCATCAACGACTGGGAATTCACCAGCGGCGAGCGGCTGTCCGGCACGGATTGGTGGCAGACCCCGGACGAGGCCGGTACTACGGCGATGCGGGCGCTGGCCGGCGGGCCGGACGAAGACATCGCCATCATCGAGGAGCATTGGGCCTCGGCCATCGAACAGGCGGAGCAGCGCATACGTATCGTTACGCCCTATTTCCTGCCCGAGGACCGGATGCTCGACGTGCTGGAACGGGCGGCGCTGCGCGGCGTGACCATTGAGATCGTCATCCCCGAAAAAACCAACCACTTTTACGTCGACTGGGCGGGCAGGGCGCATCTCAGCGATCTCAAGCTGCACCGCGTCAATGTCTACCTCACACCAGAGCCCTTCGATCATTCCAAGCTGATGAGCATCGATGGCGCCTGGTGCTGTTTCGGCAGCCCGAACTGGGATGCACGCTCGATGCGGCTCAATTTCGAGCTGATGATCGAATGCTACGACACTGCGCTGACCGGTGTCATCGATGCGGCGATCGATGCGCGGTTGAAGCAGGCACGCCGGCTGTCGGCGGGCGACTTGGCGCGGCGGTCGCTGCCCGCTAAGCTCAGGGACTCATCTGCGCGCCTGTTCCTGCCATACCTGTGAGCCGATAATCTTTGAGACTTCTTTCCTGGAACCTCTATTACCGGCGCGGCGCTGCTGCCGCCGACATTGCCACACTGATCGAGCAATACCGCCCGGACCTGTTCATCATGCAGGAGGCGCTCAGCGGCATTGAATCACTGCCACGGCTGGCGGCCGGCAGTTTTTATCCCTTGCCCTGGACGGGGAAGCGCTACGGACTGGCGGCGTGGGTGCCGAACGATGAGGCCGAGATCGACACCATCGATCTACCCTTTTCGCGCCTGCCGGGGCGTTTCCCGCCGCGCCGGGCGCAGATTATCCGCTTCAAGGACCTCAGCATCGCCAATGTCCATCTGTCCCATGGCCAGTTCCTCAACCGCCGGCAGTTGCGCACCATCGCTTCGAGTGTGCCGGGGCGGCTGGCCATCGTCGGCGACTTCAACCTGCTCGGGCGCACGGTCCTGCGCGGGTTCGAGGACATCGGGCCGCGTGGCACCACCCACTATGCCCAGCGCATGGTGCCCCTCCGGCTCGACCGCTGCCTGGCGCGCGATCTGACCTGTGTTCACGCCGAAATCCTCGACCGTGGCCCATCCGATCACCGACCGATCCTGCTCGACCTCGCGCCGAGGTGATCGTTCGAAACGATTACTATCCTTGACCTTGAACACGACAGCGGCGAAAGAACGCCCATGCTAGATTTGCCTCTGACCCTCGTTTTCGGTGCCGGTATCCTGAGTTTCCTCAGCCCGTGCGTTTTGCCGCTGGTGCCGGCCTACCTCACCTATATGGGCGGGGCGAGCTTCGAACAGTTGCAGCATGACGGCGCTGGCGCCGGCATCGTCTGGCGGCGGTCGGTTTTCACCTCGGTGTTCTTCGTTCTCGGCTTTTCGCTGATCTTCATCGCACTCGGTGCCACTGCCACCGCATTCGGGCAGGTTTTCCGCGGGGCGCTGGTCTACGAGATCGGCATCGGTTCGTTCCGATTCGCCGTTCTGCCGGCTCTGGCCGGCCTGCTGATCATCGCCATGGGGCTGCATTTCCTCGGCGTCTGGCGACTCGGGTTTCTCGACGTGCAAATGCGTCATGGCGGGCCGGCGGTGGCCTCCGGACCGCTCGGAGGGTTCCTGCTCGGACTGGCGTTTGCCATCGGCTGGACGCCGTGCATCGGGCCGGTGCTGGCCGCCGTGTTGTCGGTCGCCGCGTCCGAGCAATCGGCGGGTAGGGGCGCGATGCTGCTGGCGGTCTATTCGGCAGGGCTCGGCGTGCCCTTCATCCTCGCCGGTATTGCCATCGGCCCGTTCCTCAGCTTCTTCACTGGCTTCAAGAAGCATCTCGGTACGGTCGAGAAGGTCATGGGCGCCATTCTGGTGATCGTCGGGCTGATGTTCCTGTCCGGGCAACTGGCACGGCTGAGCTATTGGGTGCTCGAAACCTTCCCCTTCCTCTCGAACTTCGGCTGATCTGTTTACCTTCGGGTTACCGCGTTTGTCGGAAATTCATCCGTGAGGGCACTTCAACTGCGTGGCGAAACCGGCTGTTCAGGCTTGTCGCCGAAGACTGCTGCCATCTCGGACGTCGGGGGAAGGCGGCATGGCTGCCTATTTCAGTTTGCAGATTCTTGAGCGCGACATAAATGCCGGCGAAGCGGTCACGGCCCTTGCTGCGCCTGAGGCTGATATCGACAGTCTTGGCATGAGGATCGGGCATTCTGATCTGCTGACCGACGTCGAAGCCGATTGGCGTCAACTGGAAAAGCTCGGCCTCGACAGCCCCGGCCAGAGTTATGATTTCATCCGCGTCTGGGTCGAGACGTTCAATATTCCCCGCGAGAACCAGGCCTATGTCTCGGTTGAGCTTTCCGGGCGTCCGCTGATGGTGGCGGCGCTCGAAAAGACCTCGCGCTTCGGCGTGACCATCTACAAGCCCTTTCCCTGCTCTCATGTCGGGGTCAATACGCCGCTGATGGACCGCGCACGTATGGCAAGGCTCTCCGATCTCGACCGCCGCATCATGTGGTCGCGGATTGGCAAGGCGCTTGGCGCCGACATCGTGCGTTTCGGGCGCGTACTCGAAAGCGATTGCGTTCTGCTGCCGAACAACGCCACTGCCGTTGCCTCCGACAATCTGTACCGTACCGAATTTGAAAGCTGGGAGGAGTGTGACAGGCAGCAGCGTACGCGTTCGCGCCGCAAGCACGACAAGCAGCAGGGGCAGAAGCTGGCGGCGCTCGGTGAGGTTACCTACGAGGAAATCGGCGCCGAGGACGATGCCACGGCTGCCATGAATTCGCTGTTTTGCGACAGGGCGGCACGCTTTGCCGCGCAAGGCATCGTAGACCCGTTCGCCCCGGCCGAAGTCCGCGCTTTCTACCGCTCCGTGTTCAAGACGCGGGGCGCACTTGCGGGACACATGCAGGTGCTCAAGCTCAACGATACAATCGTTGCCGCCCGCTACAACCTCATCGCCGGCGACCGCATGTTCTGCCTGATTTCCTCGATGAGCACCGAGCCGGCGCTGCAGCCCGGCTCGCCCGGCAAGCAGATCCTTGTCAGGCTGATGCAGTCGATCTTCGCCAATGGCATCCGCTCGTTCGACATGGGCGCCGGCTTTACCGACGAGAAGCGTCACTGGTGCAATGTCAGCCTGCCGCTTTCGGAAGTGATCATGGCGCAAACGCTCAAGGGCTGGCTGGCGATGCAGGCGCTGTCCGCCAAACTGCGGATCAAGCACGTCATCAAGTCGAACGAGAAACTGTTCGCCAAGGCCAAGGAATGGCGCGCCAAGCGCGCCCGGCGCGCTGTCGAAGGCTAGGCGAGGGCGGCTTTACACCGGACATCCGGTCGCGACTGTTTCAGAGCGCGGCTAGATCAGCTTGAGCCCGCGCATCGAGGTGTGCCCGGACTTTCCGATGATGATGTGATCGTGGACGGTAATGCCGAGCGGTTTGGCGACGTCGGCGATGGCGCGGGTCATCTTGACGTCGGCGCTCGATGGCGAGGGGTCGCCCGAGGGGTGGTTGTGCAACAGGATCACCGCCGTTGCCGAGAGTTCGAGCGTGCGTCGGATGACCTCGCGCGGATAGACCGGGGTGTGATCGATGGTGCCGACACCCTGAACCTCATCGGCGATCAGCCGGTTGCGCTTGTCGAGAAACAGGATGCGGAACTGCTCCTTGTCCTCGAAAGCCATGTTGGCGCGGCAGTAATCGATGACCTCGGTCCATGAGCCAAGCACGGGTCTGTCGTTGATCTGGTCGCGCGAGAAGCGCTGAGCTGCCGCCAGAACCACCTTGAGGTCGGTGATCGCGGTCGGGCCGAGACCATCGATCTCCTCAAGAAGGTGCGGCGGGGCGGAAAGGGCCTCCGAAAAGCTGCCGAAACGGGCAATCATCGCCTTGGCGATCGGCTTGGTATCGCGGCGCGGCAGGATGCGGAACAGCATCAGTTCCAGTAGCTCGTAGTCGGTGAGCGCCTTGGGGCCGGATTCGACAAAACGCTGACGCAGCCGGTCGCGGTGCCCGTGATAGTGCGGCGATGCCGGTTCGGTTGTATCCGAAGGGGCCGTGCCGCGTTTGCTCATTGCCGGGCGGCGTCGAGCGGGTTGAACAGGCCGCCGGGCGACAGGGTGAAGACCTCGGCGCCCGTTTCGGTGATTCCGATGGAATGCTCGCACTGGGCCGACAGGGTGCGGTCGCGGGTGACGGCGGTCCAGCCGTCGTTGAGGATTTTCACGTCGGGCCGGCCGAGATTGATCATCGGCTCGATGGTGAAGATCATGCCGGGTTTGATCGGCACGCCGGTGCCCGGATTGCCGAAGTGCAGGATGTTGGGCTCGTCGTGGAAGATCCGGCCCAACCCGTGGCCGACGAAATCGCGCACGACGCTCATGCGCTCGCCTTCGGCGTAGCGCTGGATGGCGGCGCCGATGTCGCCGGTGGTGTTGCCTGGCTTAGCGGCTTCGATGCCGAGTTTCAGACACTCGTAGGTTGTGTCAATCAGACGCTCGGCCTTGCGGGAAATCTCGCCGACCGGGTACATGCGCGAGGAATCGCCGTGCCAGCCGTCGATGATCAGCGTGATGTCGATATTTACGATATCGCCCTCACGTAAGGGCTTTTCGCCCGGAATGCCATGACAGACCACATGGTTGATCGAGGTGCATAGCGTATGCCGGTAGCCCCTGTAGAACAGCGTCGCCGGGACGGCGCCGTTGTCGCGTGCAAACTCCAGGGCAAGGCGGTCGAGTTCGAGCGTGGTAACGCCGGGGCGGACATGGGGCACCAGCAGGTCGAGCGCCTCGGCGGCCAGTCGTCCGGCCTTGCGCATGCCGACGAAACCCTCTTCGCCATGCAAGGGAATGACGCCCGGCGAACGCTTGGCTGTGCTGGTGGCATCGACATAGGTGATCATGACAGACGAAGTCCTCGTGTGCTCGAAAAAGGATAGCCCTCCCGATCCGCGATGGGAAGGGTGCACCGGCCTGCTGCGTCGTACCGGCAAAGATGAGGCAAATCGGAGCGGTTTGCTTGATTTTTCCGTTGCGGACGGGCATGGGTTTTCGATCAAAACCAGCCCGTCGGTCAAGTCATGAACATGGAGAACGATTCCGCCGTCACCGCCGGTTTCATCGCGATCGGTGATGAGATCCTTTCGGGGCGGACCAAGGACAAGAACATCGGCGCCGTCGCCGATTTCTGTACTGAACTCGGAATCGAGCTGAAAGAGGTGCGCGTCGTCTCGGACGATAGCGCTGCCATCATCGAGGCGGTCCGGGCGCTGAGCGCGCGCTACACATACGTGTTCACCTCGGGCGGCATCGGACCGACTCATGACGACATCACCGCCGAGGCGGTTGCCGCCGCCTTCGAGGTGCCGCTGGAGATCAATCAGGAAGCCTGCCAACTGATGATGGATCGCTGGAACGTCAGCGAGTTGACCCCGGGGCGCGAACTGATGGCGCGGGTGCCGGTCGGCGGCAGCCTCATCTATAATGCCGTTTCGGCGGCGCCGGGGTTCATCATCGGCAATGTTCATGTCATGGCCGGTGTGCCGAGCGTTCTTCTCTCAATGCTTGAAGATTTACGGCCAAAGCTCCGTCAAGGCACAAAACTTTTGATGCAGACCGTTGATTGCGCCGTCGGCGAAAGCACCGTTGCCGCCGAACTCGGCGATATCCAGAAGGCCTATCCGGACGTCCGGATCGGGTCTTATCCGCAGACCGGCCGCATGCCGATCTATGCCCAGCTCGTGCTGCGCTCCGCCGACGAAGCCCGGCTGGATCAGGCGACTGCCGAGGTGCAGGCGCTGGTCGACAGGCTGCATGCCGAACACAAGATCGATCTCACAGGAACCAAGTCGTCATGAACCCTTCGCAAAAGTCCTTTCCCGTCACCTGGGATCAGTTTCACCGCGACAGCCGGGCGCTGGCCTGGCGTCTGACCGGCGAGGGGCCGTTCGCTGCCGTTGTCGCTATCACGCGCGGCGGGCTGGTGCCGGCGGCGATCGTCGCCCGCGAGCTCAACATCCGTACCGTCGAATGCGTGGCGGTCAAAAGCTACGACCACCAGAACCAGGGCAGCATCCGCGTGCTGAAACCGATTTCCCAGACCGTGCTCGATATGCTCGGCAAGGAAAAGGTGCTGATCGTCGACGATCTGGTCGATACCGGCGCGACGGCGCGCGTTGTGCGCGACATGCTGCCGGGCGCGCATTTTGCTACCGTCTACGCCAAGCCCAAGGGGCGCGAGATGGTCGACACCTTCATCACCGAAGTCAGCCAGGACACCTGGATTTATTTCCCCTGGGATCTCGACGTATCCTACGCGGCGCCGATTTCCGGTGAGACCGACTAATGTTCCGGGCGCGCCAGCGACTTGACGACAGCAGGCGCGCATATCATCAAACTCGCAGGCAGGCGTGGTGGAACTGGTAGACACACAGGACTTAAAATCCTGAGGCTGTATAGCCGTGCGGGTTCGATTCCCGCCGCCTGCACCACTCCAACCCGGCGCCGCAGGCGCAAAATCGCTCCGGTGGTGCGATTTTAGGTGAGGAGGCCATGAGGCTTATGGCCGAGTGGCAAGAGCCGCAAATGCGACTGGAAGCCAAACCATGCTGATCAAACGCGATGTCCTCGAAAAGATCCGCTCTGGCGAGATCACCTTGCAGTTCCGGCGCTGGCGGCGGCGGACGGTCAGGGAAGGTGGCACGCTCAAGACAAAACTCGGCATCATGAAGATCGGCGCGATTACGCCGATTTCGGCTGACGATGTGACGGATGCGGATGCGGCGCGGGCCGGGCTTGTCGACCGGGCTGGTTTTCTTGCCTGGCTCGAGACGATGAAGCCGGGTGAGCTCGACCGGATCGAGGTCGGCTGGTTGAGCGACGTGGAAGACGTGTAGGTCTCACCCTGAGGTCATGAGGCCTCAAGACGAGGACCTTACCGCCCTACATGCGCGCCGACAGGCCGCCGTCGACGTAAAGGATGTGGCCGTTGACGAAGCTCGCCGCTTCGGAGGCGAGGAACACGGCGGCGCCGACAAGCTCGGCGGTGTCGCCCCAGCGTCCAGCTGGCGTGCGTTCGGTAAGCCAGTTGGTGAATTTCTCGTCCTCGAACAGAGCGCGGTTGAGTTCGGTCTTGAAATAGCCCGGCGCGATGCCGTTGACGTTCAACCCCCTGCCGGCCCATTCCGATGCCATGCCCTTGGTCAGATTGGCTATGGCGCCCTTTGATGTGGTGTATGGGGTGATGCCGACGCGCGCCAGGCGGGTGGTCAGTGAGCAGATGTTGATGATCCGGCCCGAGCCGCGCGCAAGCATGTTGTTGGCCACCGCCTTGCCGACAAGGAACGCCGAAGTGACATTGGCCCGCATGATTGCCTCGAAGGCCTCTGCGGGAAAATCCTCAAGCGGCGCGCGATGCTGCATGCCGGCATTGTTGATCAGGATGTCGATCGGGCCGATGTCGTTCTCTGCATAGCCAATGGCGTCGGAGATGCTGTCTTCGCTGGTGACGTCGAAGGCGAGGGCGGTGACCCTGGCGCCGGCTTCGGCCAGATCGGACGCGGCTGCACCGAGCGTTTCGGCCGAGCGGCCATTGATGAGAAGCTCGGCGCCGGCGCCGGCGAGTCCCTTGGCGAGTGCAAAGCCGATGCCGCGACTGGAGCCGGTAATCAGTGCGCGTTTGCCGGTGAGATCGAAGAGTTTGAGCGTGTCCATGGCTTCATCATGCATGGCGGTCGCGTCACGGCAAGCGAGCGTGTGCATGTCGATATCGGATTGCGCATGTTGGCAACCATCATTTCGGCGGCTTTTGCGCTTTGCCTTCACGCCGCAGGTGTGGTCAAGTGCGCGCCTCGAATTTCGGCCCCAATTTCACCCGTCCTAATTCTGAATAAATCCGGGAACGCTCTATGTCTGAAGCAGATATCGGTCTGATCGGCCTTGCCGTCATGGGTTCCAACCTCGCGCTCAACATCGCCGAGGAGGGCTATACGATCGCCGTCAACAACC
The DNA here is from genome assembly GCA_963676075.2 of Devosiaceae bacterium. Lineage (GTDB taxonomy): Bacteria > Pseudomonadota > Alphaproteobacteria > Rhizobiales > Devosiaceae > JAHJQZ01. The sequence continues at coordinate 309,367 of CAXXNZ010000028.1, read as the reverse complement.
GATCTCCGGGCAAGATCGACGATTTCGTCAAGGAAGCCGAGGCGCAGGGGTTGAGCGACAAGATCGTCGCCGAATATGACCTCGAGTCGTTCGTAAAGGCAGTGAAGGCACCGCGTTCGATCATCATCATGGTCAAGGCCGGCGCGCCGGTCGACGCGATGATCGAGAAGCTGTTGCCGTTGCTCGATAAGGGCGACTCGATCATCGAATGCGGCAACTCGCTTTACACCGACACCGAACGGCGTTTCGCCGAGCTGGGGCCCAAGGGCATCGGTTATCTTGGCGTCGGCGTATCCGGCGGCGAGGAAGGCGCGCGGCATGGTCCCTCGATCATGGTCGGTGGCGCCAAGGAGCAGTGGCACAATGCCGAAGCGGTGCTGACCGCGGCGGCGGCCAAGTACAATGGCGAGAGCTGCTGCGCCTATCTCGGCGAGGGCGGGGCCGGCCATTTCGTCAAGACCATCCACAACGGCATCGAATATGGCGACATGCAGATGATCGCCGAGGTCTATGGTGTGATGCGCGACGGGCTCGGCATGAATCCGGCGGAATGCGCCAAGGTTTTCCGCGAGTGGAACAAGGGGCTACTCGATTCCTACCTGATCGAAATCACCGCCCATGTACTCGAAGCCATGGACGAGGAGACCGGCAAGCCGCTGGTCGAGCTGATCCTCGACAAGGCCGGGCAGAAGGGCACGGGCCGCTGGTCGGCCATCGCGGCTCAGGACATGGGCGTTCCGGCGACCGCCATCGAAGGGGCCGTCGCAGCCCGTTCGATCTCGGCGCTGAAGGACGAGCGCATCAAAGCCGAGAAGGTCTATGGCAAGCCGTCGGGCGGGGCGGGCGATATCACGCTCGACGATCTCGAACAGGCGCTGCTGGCCGGCAAGATCGTTTCCTACGCGCAGGGCTTTGCCGTCTTGCAGAAGGCGTCCGAGGAGAACGGCTGGGGACTGCCGCTGTCGACCATCGCCAAGATCTGGCGCGCCGGCTGCATCATCCGCTCGAAATTCCTCGATCAGATGGCGGCGGCCTATGAGAAGGGCGAGAACACCAACCTCTTGATGGTTTCGGACTTCATCGAAGTGATGAAGGGCGCCCATCTGGCCTTGCGCAAGGTCGTTGCCGCCGGGGCGCTTGGCGAGTTCCCGCTGATCTGCCTTTCCGCATCGCTGAGCTATTTCGACAGCTACCGCCAGGCGACCGGCACGGCCAATCTCATCCAGGGCCAGCGCGATTTCTTTGGCGCCCATGGCTTTGTCATCGAAGGGCGCGGCGAAGACCTGCACCACGAGTGGCCGTCGACGCTCGAGGACTAGTGTGAAAACGCCCGAACTGAACTTGCGCCGCGCCGGTCCTGCCGACGCGGCGGCGATCAAGCTGCTCGCCGAACGCGCCTATGCGAAATGGGTGCCCGTGCTTGGGCGTCCTCCCGCGCCGATGTCTGCTGATTACGCGGTGATGCTGGAAGATCACCGGATCGATCTGCATGAGGTGGATGGCGCTTTGGCCGGCTCAATCGCAACGCGATTGGCTGATGGTTTTCTGTTTATCGAATCTCTCGCCGTCGATCCTGACTGGCAGGGTAGAGGTCTTGGTCGAGCGTTGCTGGGTCACGCCGAAGAGCTTGCGCGCGAGGCGGGGAAGGCGGAGATTCAACTGCTGACCAATGCCAAGATGGCGGCAAATGTCACCTATTATCAGGGGCTTGGTTATGACGTCTTCGAGCGCGAAGAGCATCCGAACTTCGGGATGATCATCCACCTGTTGAAGCGGCTGTAGCGCGCAAAAAAACCTGAGAAATTGTGGCGCTCGACGCCGCGTAGCAGGAGCGGGCGAGGGCGCTGTTGTGGCCTCGGTCTGTTTGGTCAGGTTCCGACGAAATAGACCACACACGCCAACACACAGATGACCGGCATGATGATGTCGATGTAGAACACAGGACCGGCGCTGCCGGCGCTGAAGTTTCCCGTCTTGATCATGTCGCGCGCATGAACGAAGGCCGCGCCGAGGTAGAACAGAGATCCGGCGATCACCGGCGCGATGACATAGGTGCCGCGCAGCCAGATGGTCAGTATGCCGGTCAGCCCGATGCCGACTTCGGCCCAGCCGAGTTCAAGCTGGAAACCGCTGCCCTTTTCCCAGCCGATATAGTCGGCTATCCGATCGGAATTGAAGATGTGCTGCAGGCCGGCAATCACTGTGATCACGCCGAAAAACCACGCGAGACTCCACACCAGCACAATCTCGGCAATCACATGCACCGACCAATTGGCGGCGCCTGAAAACAGGATTGTTGCCACCGAGCCGAGCAGGGTGATTGCGATTGCTATTAGCCAAAACATTTGGGACTCGCTTGATTGAACGCTCGCAAAACCAGAGCGCATCGGATGTGGGCAAAAGCAAACTCGGCGTGCCGCGTTTGGCTGCGGGGGAGATAGTACGCAAACTTGCTACCTATTGCCAAAACAAGCCGCAGGCCGCTGGTATTGAAGACATGCTGCCGGCCTGTAGGAAGGGCAAGAAAAATCGCAGGGCCGCTCCGGACAAAAATGTTGCGCTCTGGCTAGAGCCTTTGGAACATCACCAGCGCGTCGATCTCGCCCTTGGTCGGCGAGCGAAAGACGCCGGGCAGGCGAGCCAGGGTCTCAAAGCCCATGCGCGTCCACAAGGCGACGGCGCGGGCGTTTTCGGCGATGACGAAGTTGAACTGCATGCCGGCAAAGCCCATAGCGCGCGCGGTGGTGAGCGAGTGTTTGCACATGGCCGTGGCGACGCCTTTGCCTTGCGCGTTATCAGCGACCATGTAGCCGCAGTTGCAGATATGGCTGCCGCCGCCGGAATTGTTGGGACGGATGTAGTAGGTGCCGACAATGCCTGTTTCGTCTTCGCAAACGAAGGTGGTGTGAAGGCTCGACAGCCAATAGGCGAGGGCGGCCTTGTCCTTCATGTCGCGTGGCAGCGGGTAGGTCTCGCCGGCGCGGATCACCGGTTCCATGATGGCCCAGATGGCGGGACGATCAGCCTGTTTGTCGGCCAGGCGAATGGTGAGCGTCATGACGCGGGTGGGGTATTGCCGTTCTTGCCGTTGCCGTCGGTCTCGTCGTTCTCGTTCTCGTCGTCATCTGAGCCGTTATGGGGCGGAATGGCGATTTCGCCCGGTTTGGCGATGTCGAGTACGTGCGGGGTCTTCGAGACCGGTTTCGTGTGCATCAGATCGAAACGGAAAAAGGTAACGTAGAACAGGACGGCGGAGAGCAAGACCATGATGCCCGCCGCGAAGAACGGCGCGCCGGGGAAATAGAAGGGGGCGCCTTCCGAGGTGAAAAAGGCGAAAAGCTGAGTCGCAATAATCGGGCCGAGAATGGCGCTCAGCGAGTTGCCGGCATTGACCGCGCCCTGAAGCTCGCCCTGGGCATTGTCCGGAACCATCCGCGATATCAGTCCCGTGATCGTCGGCACGGCCAGTCCGGAAAGAGAGCCGACGACCAGATAGCCGTAAAGACCGACAGGCGTGTGGATGAGCGAGACGCCGAAAAAGGCGATCACCGCCGCGACCATGCCGACGAGGATGGTGATCGCGTCGCCGAAGCGCTTGACGACCGGACCGACGAGCACACCCTGCGAGAGTGCGAACAGGACGCCGAAAACCGCCAGTGAAATGCCGATCTGCGAGGAGGACCAGCCGAAGCGCTCTATGGTGAAGAAGTTCCACACCGACGGATAGCTCTGCGCTGCCAAAACGAGCAGGAACAACGCGGCGATCATCCACAGAACGACAGGGTTCGAACGGAAGGCCATCAGCGCACCGAACGGGTTGGCGCGCTTGATGTCGAAGCGCCGGCGCTTTTTCTTGGACAGGCTCTCGGGCAGAATGATCAGGCCAAACAGGAAATTGGCGAAGGCCAGGCCCGCTGCGACCATGAAAGGCGCACGCACATTGATCTCGCCGAGCACGCCACCAAGCACAGGGCCAATGATGAAACCGAGCCCGAAGGCGGCGCCGATCAGCCCGAAACGCTGGGCGCGTTTTTCGCGCGGCGAGATGTCGGCCATATAGGCGGTAGCGGTCGAAACGGCGGCGCCGGAAATGCCGGCGATCATGCGCCCGATGAACAGATAGGCGACGCTCGGCGCGAAGCTCATGATCGTGTAGTCGGTGATCAGGCCGACCAGCGACAGCAGCAACACCGGCCGGCGGCCGAATCGGTCGGAGAGGTTTCCGAGCACCGGCGAGAACAGGAACTGCATCAGCGCGTAGATGAAGACCAGATAGCCGCCGATCTTGGCTGCGCCGGCAACCGTGTCGCCGGTCAGCGACTCAAGCAGGTTGGGCAGCACCGGCAAGATGATCCCGAGCCCGACCATGTCGAGCAGCACGGTGATCAGGATAAATGTGATGGCAAAAGGAGATTCCCGGTTAAGGGCCATTGATCTGAAGGTCTTTCAATGTTTGGCGCAGTTGACACAGGCACTTGCTGCAAGGCAAGCGCCAATGCTGCTGATTTGGCCGCTCCCGCCCGAAGGTCCACAGGCGAGAGACGTCGGGAACGCTCAGGCGACGGGGCGCGGGCGACTTGCCTCGGGCTCCGGCGCCGGGTCATAACTGTATATCCAGCCAAGCCGTTTCAAGTGTGCGTACGGCCCCTGGCGCCAGACAACGGCGTCGCGACCGTAGCCGAGTGGCCAAGGCAGGTGAAAGATCTTGCCGTTGCGCGCCGAGGTGCGCTGGATGCGCTGGACGCGCTTCTGGCGATGGGCGGCATAGGCGTGAAAGGCGCTTTGCGGGTCGGCGTTGGCGATCAGAAGCGGCGCCAGAACGGCGGCGTCCTCGATGCCCATTGCAGCGCCCTGCGCCTGGAACGGCAGCATGGCATGGGCGGCGTCACCGACCAGACCGATCGGGCCATCATACCATTTTGAGGTCGAGACGGCATAGAGCGGCCATGGCGTCAGAGAATTGGTTCGTTCGATCAGCGTCGACAGGGCGTGTGAATGTTTGAGTTCGCGCGGCGCTTCGAAGTGATGGCCGTCGCGCGCCTCCTGGGCCTTTTTCTCGCTCATGCGGGTAAAAATGGCGAGATTGGCGCGTTTGCGGTGAGGAAGCGGATAGAGAACGGCGTGAAAGCCCGGTCCCCAGAGCAGCGAGGTGTTGGTCTGGCTGAGTTCCTCGGGCAGGGCCTCCATCTCGATCAGCGTCCGCCACGCGGTATAGCCGGAATAGCGCGCCATCGGGCCGTTCAGCAGGTCGGTGCGGGTGGGTGAATGCACGCCATCGGCGCCGATATAGGCAAAAGGCCTGATCATGCGCGACTTGCCGTCTGCCTCGTCGATCATCACGGTGAAACCGCGGGCATGATTGGCGAAATCGACGTGCTTGACCCCGAACAGGATGTCGATCGTGGCGAAGCGCTTGCAGGCCTGATAGAGCGCCTCGACCAGATCAGCGCGATGCATGACGCCATAGGGCGCCCCGAAGCTTTCCTGGACCAGGCCGCCGAGCTTCAGCGAGGTCAACGGGGTCTTGTGGCGGAACGGGTAGACGTCGATGGCGTCGGGCAGGTGAACCTTGGGCAGAAGGTAGCGGCCAGCGCCGAGCCGATCGAGAATGCGGCGGGCATTGGGGCTTATCTGCAGTCCTGCACCGAACTCCTGAATGGTGTCGGACTTCTCGAGAACGGTGACCGATGCGCCGAATTTGGCAAGCGCAAGCGCCAGGGAAAGCCCGGAAACACCCGCCCCGACGATGACGAACCTGCGGCCCGATGAAGACATGAACGGCTACTTACGCCTTTTCGGGGGCGAACACCGCGGAGCTCGGAACAGCCGCGCCGGCGTCGAGTCGGGAGTTGAAGACATAGTGAGTCGAGCAATAGGGGCAGACGATATCGGTGTCGGCGCCCATGTCGAGAAAGACATGGGGATGATCGAACGGGGGCAGGGCGCCCACGCACATGAACTCACGGGCGCCGATCTCGATCTGCGCCAGTCCGTTCGAATTGTGGAAATGCGGAATGCCCGTATGTGCCATCGTGCTCTGGTCCGAAATTGGTGAATGGCGCGGAACATAACCGAGCATTTCGGCGAATTCCAGACGCAAACGCCATGCAACCGGCTTGCCTCGCCAACGTTAGTTGCTATGAGGTCATAACTTTCTCAATGCCAGCAAGGATATCCATGCCCTGTTTCGTCTCTGAAGGAATCGAAATCGCCTACGAGGTGTTCGGCGAAGGACCGCCGGTGATGCTGGTGCATGGGTTCGGATCGAACCGCAGGGTCAATTGGGTCGACACGGGCTGGGTCGAGACCATCACCTCGGCAGGCTACAAGGCGATTGCGGTCGATAATCGGGGCCATGGCGAGTCCGAAAAGCTCTATGACCCAACGCTTTATCCAACGCGACTGATGGCACACGACGCAGTCAACCTGCTCGACCATCTCGGCATCGAGAAGGCGGTCTTCATCGGCTATTCGATGGGCGCCCGGGTCTGTGCCTTTGCTGCGATCGATGCCCCGTCCCGCGTTGCCGGGGCGGTGTTCGGCGGCATGGGCGCCAACATGATGCGCGGCCTCGATACCAGCGAGGAGATCGTCGCCGCGCTCCGGGCTGACAAGCTGGAGGACATCACCGGACGAGTCGGGCGGCAATATCGAATCTTTGCCGATCATACGAAGTCCGACCGCAAGGCGCTGGCCGCCTGCATGGAATCAGGTCGCGAAGCGATCGAGGAGGATTTGTTCCGTGAAATGACGGTTCCGGTGCTCGTCGCAGTCGGGTCCAAGGACGAGGTCAGCGGGGCGGCTGAGCCGTTGGCGGACCTCATCCCCAATGGCGAGGCGCTTGTCATTCCCGGCCGCGATCACATGCGCGCCACAGGCGACAAGGTGTTCAAGGAAGGTGTGCTGGCCTTCCTTCAGAGCATAACCTGGTAATCAGTTTGTCGTGCACTGTTTGAACTCGGCAAACCAATCCACTATATCGTGGGTCCCCAATCGAACGGCAGAAACAGCCAGGGAGATCGACATGACGAGCAAACTGCGCGCGCAAAAGCCGCTCGAATCGGTCGATCCGCTTTGGCAGGCCGTCCGTGCCGATGCCGCCATGCTCTACGATACGGAGCCGGTGATGGCGTCGCTGGCGCTGATGACGGTGCTCAACCACGACAGTTTCGAATCGGCGCTGGCCTTTCGGCTGGCGGCCCGAATTGACCACGGCGATCTGCCCGGCGACCTGATACGCCAGAGTTTCGAGGACGTTCTGATCTCCAATCCCGAGATCGGCGCCGCGGCGCGCACGGACCTTTCGGCGACGCTCGAACGCGATCCGGCCTGCCACAGGGCGCTGGAGCCGTTGCTCTATTTCAAGGGCTATCACGCCATCCAGACGCACCGGTTCGCCCATGCGTTGTGGAATGTCGGACGCAAGGATCTGGCGCTTTACCTGCAGAGCCGGTCGAGTCAGATTTTTCAGGTCGACATCCATCCGCGCGTGCCCTTGGGCAAGGGGATCATGCTCGATCACGGTACCGGGCTTGTGGTCGGTGAGACCGCGACAATCGGCGATGACGTGTCGATCCTTCAGGGTGTGACGCTCGGCGGCACCGGCAAGGAAGACGGCGATCGTCATCCCAAGGTCGAGGACGGTGTGCTCATCGGCGCCGGGGCCAAGGTTCTTGGCAATATCACCATCGGATGCTGCGCCCGTATCGCCGCCGGATCGGTGGTGCTGAAGTCGGTGCCGGCCCATACGACCGTCGCTGGCGTGCCGGCCAAGGTCATCGGCGAGGCCGGTTGCGCCCAGCCGGCGCTGAGCATGGACCAGATGCTCGCCGAAGACGGGCGCAACTGATCACGGCCAAGATAGTTCGGGATTAGCCGGCCCATGCCTTGCCATGGCCACACGCACGACTAGAGTGCCCCCAGTTTTTACCCATCACCACGACGGAGCGGACCTGTGCAGCATAGCGAAATCATCAAGATTCAGAAATTCATGCAGCACAAGTTCGGCAATGCCAGCATCGATGTGCGTCCGCGCCCGAAGCAGGACGATTCCTGCGAGGTTTATCTCGGCGAGGAATTCATTGGCATGATCTATATCGACGATGAGGACGGCGACCGGTCCTACATGTTCCAGATGGCTATCCTCGATATTGATCTCGAAGATTACGCCTGAGCCTTTCCCGGCGATCCTACCTATCCAGTGTTAGCGCTCGATCTTGCCGGCACCGATGCGGGCGAATAGGGCGGCCAGCGGGGCGTCGAACTGACGCCACCGCGCAAGAGCGGTTTCCGAAAATCCGATTATGGCGCTGAGGCCGGACTCGAGTCTGAGCGTCCTCAGGCATGTGTCTGTGTCGTCCTCGCCAAAAGGCGTGGTGCATTTGGCCGTGAACGGATCCTGGTGGATCGGATCGTACCAGACGGTTTCGGTGGCGTAGCTGTCGCTGCCGGACAACGGCTTGCCGATCAGTCCGGGCACGCCCTGGCGCTCTTCAGCGCTGAAATGCTTCAAAAACACCGTATCGAGCAGAGCCGAGGACGCGCGTGCGCGGGCCTTGGGCACCAGGGATATGGTGATCGGCAGCGACGCGCCGTCGGCAAGTTCGAGCTCTAGGGCGAGATCGAGCCGGTCGGAGAACGCCGAATTTGGCTGCTCGGGAAAGCGTAGCCATGACGTGGGGACGGTGAGGGCGACGCCCGAGACATTGACCGGCAGGGTTGCCAGTGCAGCCCGCGCTTCGTGCTCACGCGTTGTCCGGCCAGCCGCGTCGATGCCATAGGCGACGGCAATCGCCACCAGCGCCAGGACAATGGTCATGGCCATCAGGTTCGTCAGATAGCCCGATGCCTGCCCAGCCGGAGACGGGGTCGTACGGCGCGTTCCCGTTCTGGTGCCCTTTGCCTCAACGTTCACGCTGTTTCGGCTCCCTGATTGTACTGACCAGCTGTGCTGCCACGGCAACGGCGATCGCCCCGCCAGCGTTAACCAACGCGAGGCTTTGAGCGTGACCATAACCATGCGGGCCGATATACTTAATAAATGGTAAACGGCGGATGTTTCCGTCGGGATTGGGGCCACTTGCGACATGGCAAGGGGAGGTTGCCGATCTTCTGATTTGCCGGTTTTAGGGCAGGCGCATTGCGCCGAATGAAAACGCTTTTCTGGGGGCGACGCGATGCAGTCCGAATTCATGTTGGCCGTTTTCCTGATGGCTGTTGGGATCAGTCTGGCTGGCGCCGGTACACATCTCTATCAGGGGCTGACACAGCAGCAGGCGATGCTGCGCTACGACGGCACAACCGTGTTCGGCATGTTCGGCAACTTGTTCATGAGCTTCGTGTGCGGGCCCTACATCATGTTGCAGATGGGGCTGCGCAGCAGTGATGGCGAAACCATCTCGCTGAGCCAGTTGCTGATTGCCGCGATGGTCGGCTTCGGCTGGGCCTTCATCACCGGCTTGCTGGCCGTGGGCACCTATATCGCCATAACTGGCTAATACAGCGGCGGATCTTCGGCATATCGATAACGCGCAATGCCGCGTGCCTTTTGTGGCGCGCGGCATTTTTGGTCAGGCGGGGGAGGTAAAGGCCTATGCCTGTCGTTGATCAGCGCATGCCGATTGCGGCAAGACGGGTCGGGGAATCAAAGATATCGACCCATTTGGACGAATCCGTCTGCGACTGGCGCTTGAGGTACTGGTAGGGCGTGTCCGTCCAGACTTCGATCAGGGCATTCTGGTTATCCAGGATCAGATCGCCACGATCGGTTCTGACCATCAAGACGGCATGGCCTTCGCCGTTCTTCTGGCGAACGACGGTCATCAGAAGCGTGCTTGCCGGCCAGCCGTCGTCGATCAGGGCGCGCCGCTTGGCAAGCGCATAATCCTCGCAATCGCCATAGCCGTTGGGATAGGTCCAGAATTCGGCCACGTGATAGAGCTGCTCGTCAGTTGCCGGCCTGACATCGGTGTTGATCGTGTTGTTGATGTTCAAGAGCTGCTGCCACTTGGACTGGGTCAGTTGCACCGCCTCGACGATGCGCTTGTTTGGCCCGCATTCCGAATGATGGAAATGGCAGAACTCGGCATGCCCGATAGGCGTGCTGGCCTGATGCTGACCGATGGCTGCAAAAGCCGGGTTGGTGAAATCGACGTTGAGCGCCTGCGCGCTCTGACTTGCTCCGAAACTGCCGATCAGCATGATCGCTACAGATGCGATCCGCCTGGAAATTGCGCGATCCATAACCGCCCTCCATTGGTGAGGAGAGGCTAGGACCGGCCGATTGCGGCGATGCCAAAAACACTAGATAGGTTTTATGCGTGTTTGAATCAGGTTTGCTTCAAATTTTATGCATCCTGGATAAAGGCGTCTTTTGCTCTGCTGGCGTCGAAAACGGAGCGCAAAAACAAACGCGCCGGCAGGACCGGCGCGCGAGGCAGAAACGGTGTTCGGAGCTGGTTAGGTCAATCGACCCGGAGGTTCTGCTGCACCACGGACAGCATTTCCTGCACCGAGGTGAACTCGACGCCGACACCATTCTCGAAATGACGGGTGACGCGGGCGCGCATGCGGCCGACGGTGATCGGCGTGCCAGGGGCAGGACGAACATCGATCTCGATGGCTGCGCCCGAGAGCGAGATGTCGGTAATCTTGCAATCGTAGCGGCGTCCATCATCGAGCGTGATGGTCGAATGGCGGTTGTCGGGAACCACACGCTCGTGACGCCGGTCCTCGGCGAGATTGAGCACGTCCTTGTTGGCCAGCCAGGTCAGTTGCGCAGCAAGTTTTTCGCGCTTGCGCGGCGTAGAAATGACCTCGATGAGGAAACCACCATCGACCAAGCTGCTGATCGGTCCTTCAATTCGACCGATATGATCGAGATAGGCGATGACCCGTTCGCCGGCGACACCGGAGACCGGAGCGATGACGATCGCGTCGCCCGGCGACATCTCTATGACCTGACAGGGAAACTCGCGACGATCCGCCAGCATGTACCGGCCAAGCAGAGACACCCGCACCCGCTGGAAACGCGGCGGATCGCTCGCGATCAACGATCCAACTGGGTTAAGACTTCCGTTGGAAGCGGGATTAAACATCATCAAACGAAACCGGCATTTTCTGCGTCTAGCCGACCTTAGCGAGCAACAGTTAATCGCAGGTAATCCGGATGGTAAAAACTTGCCTCTCAAATGCATGGCTCGGCCAAGAACCTGTCAGCGATAAACCCTGCAATTATTTATGCTTACAGGATGGCAGATCCGAGCCATGAAGAAACGGCGCCGTTCCAGAACGACGCCGTTTTCGGGTATTTCTGCAATGTATCCGGTGCCGGTGAGAATGCAGGCGACGTCAGGAGCTAAAGACGTCGAACTGCGCGACCCAACGGCCGGCCTGGTGTCCGATCGGAGTTACGACCGTCCGCCGTCGATTACCGCCAGGTGAGCGTAGCGCCGGGCCTCGTAGCCGAAGACGCGCGCCGGCACTGGAATGGGATTGGCCGCTGCCGCGGCAACCGCCGCTTCGCTTTCCGGGAAGGTGATCGTGTCGTTGCCGTTGACCCCGGTGACGGCGGGGTCGTCCGGCCAGATGAGCCGAAGACCGGTGATCTTCTGCTCGATGATCGGCTGTGTGCCGAGCCAGTAAGGTTCGTCGAGTGCTGTCATCGCCCCGAGAATGCGGGCGCTGGTGGTACCATTATGCCGCAGAGGCATAAGGATGGTTTCGAACTTGGTGTGCTGTCCGGTTGCTGTCGAGCCCTGGAACGTGACGAGGGCGACAGCGTGGTCGTCGGTGACGGCGCGCATCAGCGTCTCGATGGCGTCGAGGTCCTTTTCCGGCCACATTGCTAGATAGGATCTCGACTTCAGCTCGCGGCAATAGGCCGAGCACAGGTGCGAGCCGGCGAGACGGAAGGTGTAACGACCGTCCTCTTCATTCTGCAAAATGAACGTATAGGCCAGGGAATCGCGGATCTGGGTGGGGTCAAGGTCCCGACGATCAGGCGCCGACCGTGAGCCACGGAGAGTGTTCCAATATGAGAACAAAAGTTTAGAACTTTTCTTTTGCATGACCTGCCCATTCGCTATGCCGGGCCCGCAATGCCCGCAGACCCACTCTCGCAAATCCCGGCGCCGGTTGCGTCCTTAAACATTAATTAAGGTTAACGCCGGGGCGCAATGTGGACAAGCTGGGCAAAAGTGGGCCATGTGCCCCCAGCAAGCGGAGAATTCCTCAATGAGCGAGCAAAACACGGCCGCAAGAGAGCCGGTCTTCAACATGCCGGCGCCGGTGTTGTTTCTCATCGGCACGCTGGTCGCCATCTTCGTAGGGCAGGCCTACATTCTGAGCCCGCAGGCGCAGTCGGATATGGATCTGTGGCTCGCCTTCAATCCGGCGCGGATCTATTATGCCGACCAGATACCGGGTGGGTTTTTCCCGATCGTCTGGACCTCGGTCACCTACGCCTTTCTTCACGCCAACTGGCCGCATGTGCTGCTCAACTCAGCCTGGCTCGCCATTTTCGGCACGCCGGTGGCGCGTCGCTACGGGACAGGGCGGTTCTTTTTCGTTTTCATCTTTTCGAGCGTTATCGCGGCCTGGGGTTTCGCGCTGGTGCAGCCCTATGGCTATACGGCTCTCGTTGGCGCCTCGGGCGGGATATCCGGACTCACCGGTCTTGCCGTGCGCTTCATCTTCCAGCCGATCCTCTGGATCCGCCATCCTGAAACCGATGAACCGGTTCCGGTCGGGAGGAAGCTTGCAACCATTCGCGAGGTTTTTGCCAATACGAGCGCCCGATCGCTGACAATCGTCTGGCTGGCCCTCAATGCCGTCACGCCGCTTCTGCCGCTGTTCACTGGCATGCAGGCCGAAATTGCCTGGCAGGCCCATATTGCCGGATTCCTTGCCGGGTTCTTTATTGCTCCAATGCTCGAACCGCGGAGGCCAGCATGAGTGATACGACATTGGAAGAACGCATCGAGGCGCTCGAAGCGACAATCGCCTATCAGGACAAATCGATCGAGGATCTCAACACCGCGCTCGCCGAGCAGTTTCGCGAGATCGAGAAACTGAAGCATCATCTCGCCCGGATCGGCGAACAGGTCGAGGATATCGGCGCGCATCCGGCGCTGGCACCGGAACGCGAACCGCCGCCGCCGCACTACTAAAGGCTTGGGCGAAAGGGCGAGGGCAGGCGGTTGCCTCAGCCCTTGGTGTAGACCTCTTTGGGATCGAACAGCGGCTCGTCGCCGGTTGGCTCGAGCTTCGCCGTGTCGCCCGAAACGGTGACGCGGCGGTAAAAGCAGGACTTGCGGCCAGTGTGACAGGCCGCGCCGCGCCCCGTCTGCTCGACCATGGCGATGAAGGCGTCCTGATCGCAATCGGTGCGGAGCTCGACGAGCTTCTGGAGTTCGCCCGAGGTTTCGCCCTTTTTCCAGATGGCCCGGCGCGACCGCGAGTAATAGTGCATGATGCCGGTCTCAAGGGTCAGCGACAGCGCCTCGGCGTTCATGTGCGCCAGCATCAGCGGCGTGTTGGTGCCGTTTTCGATGGCGACAACCGTCACCAGCCCGTTGGCGTCGAATCGCGGCGCCAGTTCGGCGTCTTCCTCGATCACGTCCGGGGAAAGCTCGGATTGATTGGCGAATTTCATCACGTGTTCCTAAACATAGACCGGCTGGGCAACGCGGCCGACGCCGCCGAACAGCTTGATATAGCGTTCGATTTCGGCTTTGTCGCCGACGGCCTTTTCCGGATTGTCGGATAGCTTGATCGCCGGACGGCCATTGGCGCTCGACGGCTTGGCGACAAGTGAGATCGGCGACAGGCCCGGCAGATCGACGGGGGCACAATCGCGGAAGTCATTGGTCAGGTTGGTGCCCCAGCCGAACGCCATGCGCACCTTGCCCTCGAAGTGGCGATAGGTCTCCTCGATGGTGTCGATGTCGAGCCCGTCGGAAAAGATCAGCAGCTTGCGCTGTGGATCGCGCCCATGGGCTTTCCACCAGGCGATGATCTCCTCGCCGCCTTCGATCGGCGGTGCGCTGTCCGGGCGGAAGCCGGTCCAGTCGGCCACCCAGTCCGGCGCGTCCTTCAAAAAGGCGGTGGTGCCGAAACTGTCGGGCAAAACGATGAGCAGGTTGCCGCCATAGTGACGCTTCCAGTCGCGCAGGACCTGGTAGGGCGATTCCAGCAGCTCTTCGTCGGTTTCGGCGAGGGCGGCAGCGACCATCGGCAGTTCGTGGGCATTTGTGCCAACGGCCTCCAGATCGGTGTCCATGGCGAGCAAGACGTTCGAAGTGCCGGTGAACTTATCGCCCAGGCCCTCCTTAAGCGCTTCGACACACCAGCGCTGCCACAAGAAGGAATGGCGCCTCCGGGTGCCGAAATCGGAAATCGACAGCTTCGGCAGCTCCTGCAGCCGCTCGACCTTCTGCCAGAGCTTTGCCTTGGCGCGGGCATAGATGACATCGAGGGTGAACGGGCCGAGATCGCGCAGGGTCGCACGGGTGCGCAGCTCGTTGATGATGGCAAGGGCCGGGATCTCCCACATGGTGGTGCCGGTCCAGGAGCCGTGGAAATCAAGCTCGAGCTGGCCGTCGCGACTGCGCAGCTCATATTCGGGGAGCTGGAAATCCGCGAGCCAGGCAAGGAATTCGGGCGAGAAGATCTGTGTGCGCCCGGCAAAGGAATTGCCAGCGAGCCAGATCATCTCCTTTTTCGTGAGCTTCAGCGTGCGGGCGTAATCGAGCTGGTCGCGCAACTCGCCTTCGTCGATTTCGTCGGCAAGGCGGACCGATTTCGTTCGGTTGTGCAGCGAGAAGGTGACGTCGACGTCGCGGTACAGGTTCCAGATCATCTGCAGCATCAGGAGCTTGTAGAAGTCCGTGTCGAGCAGGCTGCGGATGATCGGGTCGAGCTTCCAGGCGTGGTCGTAGACCCTGCGGGCAATATCGGTGACCGGCATGTTCCCCCTGGCTCCGTGCCGCAAGGCGCTGTTGCGCCATAATAAGTTGTCGATTCCAGATCGGACCAGAAGGTCCGGTGGACCTATAGCACGCTGACGCCGGCGGCTGTCAGCTTTTCATGCATCGCTTTGCCAGTGCCATCGGGATCGATGGAACGGCAGGCGTTTTCAATCACCGCAGTTTCGAAGCCGCATTGGACCGCGTCGAGGGCCGAGTAGCCGACGCAGTAATCGAAGGCGAGCCCGACCAGCGTTACCGAGGTGATGGCGCGGTCTTGCAGATAGCCTCGAAGTCCGGTCGGGGTTTCGTGGTCGTTCTCGAAAAAGGCAGAGTAGGAATCTATGGCGTGGCGGAAGCCCTTGCGCACGATCAGCTCGGCCTTGTCCGTCATCAGGTCGGCATGGAAATCGGCGCCATGGGTCCCCTTGATGCAATGGTCGGGCCAGAGCACCTGTTCGCCATAGGCGAGATCGATGACGTCGAAAGGGCTTTTGCCCGGGTACTGGCTGGCAAAGCTCGAATGCCCGGCAGGATGCCAGTCCTGTGTCAGGACGACATGATCGAATTCGGTGATGAGTTCGTTGACATGTTTGACGATTTCGTCGCCCTCGGGCACTGCCAAGGCGCCTCCAGGGCAGAAATCGTTCTGCAGATCGACGATGATGAGAGCATGCTGCGCCACGTCCGCCTCCCGCGCGTCAAGAACCCGTCCTGCGAATTGCCAGCAATCACGCCCGCACTGGCAGGCGCGAAAACCGAAGCATGGTCCGCGAGCCGATCATGCACGGCTCGCGAACAAGGTTCAACGCCGGAGGTGGCTTATGTTTGGGGGGAGACCCCCTCCTTCAGGCGATGGCGAACACGCCGAGCAGAACGAGCAGGAAGATCACCAACACGATGCCGATCAGCACCTTTGCGCCGGTCAGCGCGAGGCCGGAAATGGCATTGAGACCAAGAAGACCGGCAACGGCGGCCACGACGAGAAGGATGAGAATCCACGAAAGCATGTGTTTGCCCTGTCATTGGTTGAATTGTGACAAGACAACGTGCGGGTACCGACAAGGTTCCCTGCCGGTCAGCCGCGGGAGCGCACCAATTCGTAGAAACGCCGGCGTTCCGGGCCTTCCTCGGCGAAAACGCCGGTGAAGCGCTGGGTCACCGTCAAGGCGCCGTGGGCATGGACGCCGCGCATGGTCATGCACATGTGCTCGGCTTCGAGCATCACCGCCGCGCCGCGCGGATTGAGATGTTCATTGAGCGCATCGATGATCTGGGCGGTGAGGTTTTCCTGGGTCTGGAAACGGCGGGCATAGGCTTCGACCAGCCGGGCGAGCTTGGAGAGCCCGACGACGCCATCATGGGGCAGATAGGCGATATGCGCCTTGCCGAAAAAGGGCACCATGTGGTGTTCGCAATGCGAATAGAACGGGATGTCCCGCACCATGACGATGTCCTTGTAGCCCCCGACCTCGGTGAAGGTCTTGGACAGGATCTCCTTGACGTCGGCCTTGTAGCCGGCAAACAGCTCGCCATAGGCGCGCAACACGCGGGCAGGGGTTTCGACAAGACCCTCGCGGGCTGTGTCTTCGCCGGCAAAGGCGAGAAGCGTCCGAACCGCCTGCTCGGCTTCTTCCTGGCCCGGATGGGCGGCGGGAGCCTTTTTGGCCTTTTCGGCAATGCGTTTGGGATCGAGAACGCCGTCCATGGGGCAACTCCCTTTGACCTGCTGGTTTCAGCTTTGTACGCCATACCTCAGCGGTCGGATCACAAAATGACGTGATTGCGGCACACCGGATCAGGTGAACCTATATAGGGTCGGTGCGGTGTGCGACAAGTATCGGCAGTGGCGCTTGAATAGGACGCGTGTTTGCGCTTTGTGTGACGGATGGAACTGACTGACCTTTATTCCGAGAATATCCTGGCGATTGCCGGGCGGCTTGCCGGCATGGAGCCGCTGGCACATGCGGATGCACGCGCCAAGAAAGTGTCCCGCGTCTGCGGGTCGACGATCAGCGTCGAACTGGCCGTCAATGACGGTGTCGTTACCGGCTACAGCCATGAGGTCAATGCTTGTGCGCTTGGGCAAACCTCGGCGTCGATCATGGCTGAACAGATCGTTGGCGCCGGAACGGACGAGCTGCGTCGGGTGCGCGAAGAGATGGTCGCCATGCTGAAACAGGACGGGCCGCCGCCTTCTGGCGAGCGCTGGGACGATCTCAAATATCTTGAGCCTGTGCGCAGCTACACACCACGACACACCTCGACGCTTCTGGTTTTCGAGGCGGTTGTCGATTGTCTCGACCAGATCGACAACGACGCGTCGGCGTCCACGAGAACCTGAAAATTGAAGTTCTTGCACAAACAGTTCGAACCGATCGGGCGCTATCTTTCAAGCCATCCGCACGCCATAATCATGCAGGAAATCGAACGGCGTCCACTGGTCAAACGCTACTGGTTCCGTCACGCCGATCATCGTGACGCCCTGCTGCCTCGGCCAGCAACGCTTTCTGATCTCGAAGCCTATTTCGAGGCGAGCAACAAGCTGGCTGGTGAGACGCCGACGGTTTATTTTCATGTCGGTTCCGATTTGCCAACCGGCCTTGTTCCGCTTCACGAAGCCTATCGCCAGATCGAGCGCGACGGAGACGAAGACAGCTTTCTGCTTGTCGGTTATCCCGATGGCGGCCTGATTTCCTATTCGAAAACGCGCCCGCCGTTTTGCGAGGGGCTTGAGGAAGCGAACTGGTGGACGCAGCAATACACGCCTCTGGCCGCGCCGCTCAGAGGCAAGTTCTGGGCCCTTGTCGATTTTCCCTTTTCGGTAGCGGCCTATGGGCTGATCACCCTTTACCGCTACACGCTCTCGATGCTTGTCGGGCGTACCTGCCGGCATGCGCCGACCTGTTCTGAGTTTACCCGCGACGCCATCTGGCGTTTCGGCTTTTGGCCCGGCGGCTGGATGGGGGCGGGGCGGCTCTGGCGTTGCCGACCTGGCGGCACGCATGGCTATGATCCCGTGCCCGAGACGGTGCCGAAGGAAGCCGCCTGGTATCTGCCCTGGCGCTACGGCCGCTGGAAATAGCGAATTCTGCGACGGTATGGGCGGCGTGAGTGCGGGCGAAAATTCGCGCGGCTTGCCATCACAGGGATTGGTTTGGCGGCGCAAACACGATATGCTAGCGCTAACACCTTCACAACATTCGTATTCAGGAGGTCCGTTATGGGCAAGCGAGTCATATTCACCGGCGGCAGCGGCAAGGCGGGCAGGCATGCCATCAAATATCTGCTCGACCAGGGGCATCAGGTGCTCAATCTCGACCTCGTACCGCTCGATCAGCCAGGGGTCGATACAATCATCACCGACCTGACCGACAGCGGTGAGGTGTTCAACGCCATGTCGATGCATTTCGGCATGGACGGCTACGGGAAGGGGCGGTTGCCGCCGAAGGTCGACGCCGTGGTGCATTTCGCTGCCATTCCGCGCGTCGGCATCAGGCCGGACAACGAGACCTACCGCACCAATGTGATGTCGACCTACAATGTCATCGAGGCGGCGATGAAGCTGGGCGTGCGCAAGGTCGTCATCGCCTCGTCCGAGACGACGTTCGGCGTGTGCTTCGCCGAAGGCGACAAGGATTACCACGAGTTTCCGCTGACCGAGGAATACGACACCGATCCGATGGACAGCTACGGCTTGTCCAAGGTGTGCAACGAGAAGACGGCGCGCGCCTTTGCCATGCGCTTTGATGCCGACATCTATGCTCTGAGAATCGGCAACGTCATGGCGCCCGAGGATTACGCGAAGTGGGGAAGCTTCTTTGCCGATCCGCCGAGCCGCAAGCGCAATGCCTGGTCCTATATCGACGCCCGCGACCTCGGCCAGATCGTCGACCGCTGTATTGGCAAGGACGGGCTCGGCTTCCAGGTTTTCAACGCGGTCAATGACACCATCACGGCGGTTGAGCCGACCATGGATTTCCTGAAGAAATACGCCCCGAACACCCCGGTCACCCGCGAGTTGGGCGAAAAGGAAGCGCCGATCTCCAACAATAAGATCCGCGAGGTGCTCGGATTCAAGGAAGAGCACGACTGGCGCAAATATGTGAAGCTCTGATTCAGCGGCGCTTCGACACTGACGCAAGGGCGGTCCAGTGGGCCGCCCTTTTTTTGATTCCCGGTCCCTGAACGAGGTGCGGCACGTGCGCGCCGTGCGGTGACAAAGGTTCAGGTGACGTGTTAGGAGCCAGCTCATGCCGACTGACGGTTTGGTCCAATGACACCCCCCGTTCGCACATTCGAGCCCGATTGCGGCAATTGCGCCGGCTTGTGCTGCGTGGCCTTCGCCTTCGATCGGTCTGAGGACTTCGCCCACGACAAGCCTGCCGACACCGCCTGCAAGCATCTGAACGACGACTATCTTTGCTCGATCCATGATCACCTCAGCTCTCGCGGCTATCGCGGCTGCGTGCGTTTCGACTGTCACGGCTCTGGCCAGCGGGTGACACAGGAGCTGTTCGGGGGCGGTGACTGGCAGAAGACCCCTGAATTGAAACCGCGCATGACAGCGGCGTTCCGCGCCATGCGACAGCTGCATGAGCTTTTGCTGCTGCTGCACACCGCCGCACCTCTGGCACACAAGGCAGGGCTTGAACCCGAGCGGCAAAGGCTGGTGGGCAAGCTCGATCCACTCGCCGGGTGGTCGGAAGCCGGACTGGCCGAGATCGACCACGGCGCCATCGCTGACGAGGTCGGCGCTTTCCTCAGATCGCTGGCTGGCGGCGTATCGCATCGGTGATGTCGCCGGGTAGGCAATTTGGTGGAAATCTCAAGGATTGGGTGCTAAGGAGCCTGCCGTCCCGTGGAGATGGTCTTTGCGGGTGCATGGCTGTTTGCGCGCGTTTCGGTGTGTCTCACGGCCGCAGCTTTCCGATCATCCGCGCATCCGGACCGGCAAGCCTTTTCCTTTGCGGATGCGCATGAGATTTCATGGAGATCGAAATGATTACGGTACGTTTTCCCGATGGCGCCACACGCGAATTTGCGCTGGGCACCACCGGCACTACCGTCGTTGAGTCCATCTCCAAGTCGCTGGCCAAGGCCACCGTCGCCATGAAGCTCGACGGCGAGATGAGCGATCTGTCGGCGGAAGTGCCGGATGGCGCCACGCTCGAATTCGTCAAGCGCGAAGACCCGGAAGCTTTGGAGCTGATCCGGCACGATGCCGCTCATGTCATGGCCGAGGCCGTGCAGGAGCTGTGGCCCGGCACGCAGGTAACCATCGGCCCGTCGATCGAGAACGGCTTTTATTACGACTTCTATCGCGAGGTGCCGTTCTCTGAGGACGAACTCCGGCAGATCGAGAAGAAAATGGCCGAGATCGTCCAGCGCGGGAACGCCTTCACCAAGGAAGTTTGGAGCCGCGACGAGGCGATCAAGGTCTTCAAGACCAAGGGCGAAGAGTTCAAGGTCGAACTGATCGACGCCATTCCCGACGACCAGGACGTCAAGATCTACAAGCAGGGCCAGTGGTTCGACCTCTGCCGTGGTCCGCATATGCGCACCACCAAGGATGTCGGTACCGCCTTCAAGCTGACCAAGGTGGCCGGCGCCTATTGGCGTGGCGATAGCCGCAATCCGGTTCTGAGCCGCATCTACGGCACCGCGTGGGCCAAGAAGGAAGATCTCGACCAGTACCTGACCATGCTGGAGGAGGCGGAAAAGCGCGACCATCGCAAGATCGGCCGTGAACTCGACCTGTTCCACCTGCAGGAAGAAGCGCCCGGTTCGGTGTTCTGGCATGCCAAGGGCTACATGATCTGGCGCCAGCTCGAGAGCTATATCCGCCGTCGGCTGGACGAAGATGGCTATCAGGAGGTCAAGACCCCGCAGCTGATCGACAACAAGCTGTGGGAGCGTTCGGGCCACTGGGGCAAGTTCCGCGAGAACATGTTCGTCGTGCCCGACGAGATCCCCTCGACCGAAGACGATCAGCCGATCATCACCGGCGAAGGCAGCCTGATGGCGCTGAAGCCGATGAACTGCCCGGCGCACATCCAGATCTTCAACCAGGGCATCAAGTCCTACCGCGATCTGCCGATAAGAATGGCGGAATTCGGTTGCTGTCACCGCAATGAAGCGCATGGCGCCCTGCACGGGATCATGCGCGTCAGGCAGATGACGCAGGACGACGCGCATATCTTTTGCACCGACGAACAGGTGACCGACGAGACCAAGCGGTTCCTGGCACTGTTCGCGCGCGTTTATGGCGACATGGGCCTGACCGATATCAAGTACAAGCTCGCCACCCGCCCCGACGTCCGGGCCGGTGACGATGCCACCTGGGACCGTGCCGAGAAATCGCTCGCCGATGCACTTCATGCCTCGGGGATCGAGTTCGACTATTCGCCGGGTGAGGGTGCCTTTTATGGTCCGAAACTGGAATTCCACCTGACCGACGCTATCGGCCGGTCGTGGCAGTGCGGCACCTATCAGCTCGACTACGTTCTGCCCGAAAGGCTCGATGCGACCTATGTCGCCGAGGACGGCTCGCGCAAGCGTCCGGTGATGCTGCACCGCGCGGTGTTCGGCACCTTCGAACGCTTCATCGGCATCATGATCGAGAACTATGCCGGCAAGCTGCCGACCTGGCTGGCGCCGGTGCAGGCGGTGGTCGCGACGATCGTTTCGGATGCCGACGCGTATGCCGAAAAGCTTGTTGCCGATCTGAAGGCCAAGGGGCTGCGTGTCGAGATCGACACCCGCAACGAGAAGATCAACTACAAGGTCCGCGAGCACTCGGTGCAGAAGGTGCCGTTGATGTTCGTTGTCGGTAAGCGCGAAGCCGAGGAAGGCACCGTCTCGGTGCGGCGTCTCGGCGAACAGGGCCAGAAGGTGATGGGTGCAGAAGAGGCCATCGCCATGCTGCAGGCCGAAGCACTGGCGCCGGACCAGACGCCGGCAGGGTAATCCATAGAGAAAAATGGTCAGCCCGCGCTCACAAGAGCGCGGGCGATCGCCCCTAAGCTGCCTCTAGTAGGCCTCGGGCCGCGTGAACTGTACGCCGAGCTCCCGCATGGCACGCCAGACGACCTGACATGTTTGCGGCCGGTGTCCCGGTGCGTGCAGTTCAAAACTCTGGGGTATGAGGTTGACGCCCGATGTCTCGAGCTTGGCCCCGGTGTCCGATACGTTGCGAATGATGCACTCGTGAGCGTAGCCGGAATAATGGATCCTTGCCCGGATCAAGGTGTTGCGCCGTGGCGCTAGTCTTTTCTCTAGTCCTCTGATCATTCTGCTACCTGGTCGCACGAACGAATATCGTTCTGTTGGCCAAGGTGTAACCTGCGCAGTGTCAATTCCGGCTAACCGGTGTAATCGGCATTTTAGGTAAATCAGACAAAACGCCGGATGACATGTATTTGCGCCGGAAGACGCACCCCCATTTGCCTGATCCCAGCCTAGAAGGAGGTCAGGACCTCGATCTCCTGAGCCGGGCCGGCCATGACGGCGAATTCCCGGTTGTAGACGGTGCCGCCGCGCTGGGCGAGCACGACATAATCACCGGCGGCGAGGATCGCGGAGGGGAATGTGCCGGAATAGCGGTAGACGGTGTTTCCGTCCGAGTCGTTGATCGTCCAGTCGACATCGGCAATGGCTTCACCTCCGGTGACGGAGACCAGCCGGAAAGAGATCTGCGCTGCGTCGTGAAACAGCGTCGCGTCGGTCAACTGTCCCTTGTCGACGCGCAGGTCGGTCTCGGCGACGGCGTTGACCGTGCCGTAGCGCGAAACGACGTGATAGATGCCGGCATTGAGGTGAACGAGCTCACCAGGCCTGACGTTGCCGGTGATGACCGAGCGCGCATCGTCCTGAAGGCCCTGCGGATAGATCTCGAACTTGAGGTAACGCGGGGCGATTTCGAGGTCGCCGCTGATGCGGGCATTGAGCCGAAGGGCGCCGGCGTCAAGCACAAGTACGTGGGACTGGGGGGCATCAGTCACGACCAGCGTGTCGCTGGCCTGGGCGAGGCCGTAGCTGACCTGCGCCAGATACTCGCCAGGCGGCAGGTTGAATGCCGCCGTCGCCTGTTCGCTGCGATCGATAATCTTGACGTCGCCATTGGTCGTTTCGTCGGCCGAAAAAATGCGCCAGACCAGACCGGACGGGATGATCGGGCCGTCATCGATCAGCTTTGCCGACAGCGTCACAGGTTGCGCCGCAGCGCCCGCTGACTGAAGCTCGGCAACGCGGGCAGCAAGCTCAGCTGCCAAGGCGGCGGCATTGTTCTCTGCCGACATCTCCTCGTCCTGACCAGCGTCACCGGAGGCCGCATCCGTCTCGTCGCCCGCCAAAGTGTCAGGCGACACGATTTCACCGGCCTCGTTCCGGACCGGAGCCGACGAGGGGTAAGGATCTGTGGTCTGTGCCATGGCCGGGAAGAAGCCGAGCCCGGTCAATATGGTGGCGAGAATCAGGAGATGTCGCATTTGTGCATTTTCAACGCACGAACTCGGGGCCGAGGTCAAGCAAAGCCGAAGGGTGCAGGTTGGCACCTGAATCGATTTGCCGATCAGGAATTGACTTTCTAGCAGCCCATCGCGCAAACGGGACAACAAGATGGCGAGGACTGCCAAAGGAGCTTGATGTGCCGATTCTTTCCGAACTACGCGACCACCTTTTGACCCGTCGCTCTGTGTTACTGCCATTTCTCGCCGAGCCGGGTCCGGACGAAAACCAGCTCAAGGACATGCTGACGATGGCCGTGCGCGTGCCCGATCACGGCAAGCTGGCGCCGTTCCGGCTCATCACCTTTGCCGGCCCTGCGCGCGAACAGGTCGGGGAGAAACTGGCGGCGATTGTCGCCGCGCGCGAGCCCGACGCCGATGCGGAGCGTCTCAAAAAGGAACGGACGCAGTTCCTGCCGGCGCCGCTGACGATCGGAGTGCTGTCCGCGCCGCGGGCACATCCCAAGATCCCGGAATTCGAGCAGCTGCTCGCCGCCGGTAATGTGGCTTTCAACCTTGTGCATGCCGCCAATGCGCTGGGCTTTGGTGCGCAGTGGGTGACCCGGTGGTTTGCTTATGACGCGGAGGCGGCGGCGATGCTCGGGGCGAAGGACGGGGAGCGCTTCGTCGGCTTCGTCCACATTGGCACGCCGACGACAAAACTCGAGGAACGTGACCGGCCGGCGATCGATGAGATCGTGACGGCGTGGAAGGGTTAATCGTTGGTTAACACTGCCATGTTTGGGTAAGCTTGAGCAAAGCGAGTCGCGCCATGGCAGTATCGGAAATCAACATACCGCCCGGTCTGGCGCTGATCCTCAATCGCGCCGGCGACAAGAGTGGCGTTGATTTCAACTATCTGTTGCAGACGGCGATCCGCGAATCGAGCCTTGACCCAACGGCCAAGGCCGGCACCAGTTCGGCAACGGGACTGTTCCAGTTTCTCGAGCAGACCTGGTTCCAGGTGATGAAATCGGATGGCGGACGGCTCGGCTACCAGCGCTATGCCGATGCGATTAATGCGAAGTCGGACGGCAGGCTCGATATAGCCGACAAGAACTTACGGGCGGAAGTTCTCAAGCTGCGTGAAGA
The DNA here is from genome assembly GCA_963676075.2 of Devosiaceae bacterium. GTDB lineage: Bacteria > Pseudomonadota > Alphaproteobacteria > Rhizobiales > Devosiaceae > JAHJQZ01. Next base: position 284,802 of record CAXXNZ010000028.1, on the reverse strand, counting down.
TCCGGAAGTCGCGGCCAATCTCGCTGCCGCCTTCACGCGCGACAATGGCGCCTATCTCAAGAACAGGTTCGGGCGCATGCCGAGTCCGGGCGAACTGTACATCGCCCATTTTCTTGGCGCGCATGGCGCGGAGAAACTGTTCCGGGCCGGGCTCGACAATCCGGATCAGGTCGCCGCCAAACTTTTTCCCTCCGAAGCTGAGGCCAATCCGGCGATCTTTTACGACAAGGGTGGTTCTGCCCGGACGATTCGTGACGTCTACAAGGTTCTGGTGGCGCGGCACGAGGCTTTGAGCCAGCAAGGATCGGCCATGGCGTCCGCTTCGGAAGGAGGGGCACTGGTTTCGCGGCCCGCCGATCCGCAGTTGCCGATGTCGTTCGTCGATCTTTTCTCGGAGACGACAGGCAAGGCGAAGTCGCCTCTTGCAGCCGAGCCGAAGGTCAATGCCGGTTTCTTCGCGCAACTTTACAACAATTAGCCCTAGGCCGACGTAAGGCAGCCGAAATGCCCAGTGAGGCTGTTGCCTTATAGTCCGGTGATACGCTTTGCGCGCCGGTGCTTTTGCAAGCGATTTGACCGTGCTCCGTAGCGCCTCGAAGCGAAATTATCATGGTGAACCAATCCTTAAGTCTTCGCAGCTAGCGTTTGCGTGCCAAGCAGCGGAGCAATGGATGATCTCCTATCGGGACTTTGTAGAACTGGCGCATTCGCCCGATAGTGCCGATCGCGGCCAGGCGGCTCATTTCGTCGCCAGTGCGCTCGCTGTGCATGACGGACCCGATGCCGAGCAGGCTGCTCTTTACGCCGCTGCCATGGGTTTTCTCGATGATGCTTCGGTGAAAGTCAGGGCGGCGCTGGCCTATGGACTGCTGCATTGCGAAAGGGCGCCGCGTCCGCTGATGCTGGCACTTCTCGGCGACCTGCCCGTCATTGCCCGCGCCATTGCCCAGTATTCACCGGTGCTGATCGATGCCGATCTGGTCGTTGTTTTGAGAGAAGCGGATGCGCTGATGGCGCAGGCCATAGCTTCGCGGGCCAATATCGGCAAATCGTTGATCGCCATGCTGCTCGACCGGCCGGAGCGGGATGTTGTCGTAGACATGCTGGCGCGGCGCGACGTCAAACCGTCGCCTCAGAGCTACGTGAAATTGTGCCGGCGGGCAGAGAATGATCCGGTCATCCGAGGCGCCTTGCTCAGGCGCGCCGACCTGCCGGCAACGATCCGGCTCGATCTCGGCGCCCAGGTCCGCGCGGCGCTCAGCCAGACGCGTATCGTCAAGGGGGCCGTCGCGCCTCGGCGCCTGGACAGGCTGATGCGCGACGGCGCCGACAATGCCGCAACCGCGATTGCCGAGCGCGAACTGGCGGTTGGCGGACATTCGGTGCTCGATCTGCTGAACGAACGCGATGCCATCTCAACCCGGCTGATGCTGAAGGCGCTGATTTCAGGGCGGATCCGCTTCTTTGCAGCTGCGATGGCGCTGCTGGTCGACCTGCCGGCGTCGCGGGTGATGTCGCTTTTGGAGAACGGGGGACGGGCAGGGCTTGCAGCGCTGTTCGAGCGCGCCGGGTTGGGGCGGGCACTTTCCGATCTGATGATCAGGCTGGTTCTGCATGCCCGCAATGCCGATCTCGGCGACGATCTGGCAGCCCGCTATTTCGTCGTCACGGTGGTCATCGACGAACTGGTCATCGAGCACGATGGCCAGATTCCGGATAGCCTGACCGAGGCCTTCTCCTATCTCAACGAGCAGAACGTCACTCTGGCCCGCAAGGCATCGCGCGGTGTGATGCTGGGCTTTGCCCGCGAGGAAGCCGGCAACAAGCCGATGCCGATAGCACAGTCGCGCTCGACAGCGCTTGCCGGCGCGGCCTGAGCGAACAAACGGCAGACGCGAAGCAGGTCAGTACTGGAACTGTTCCTTGAGGACCCGTTCCTCAAGCTCGTGGCCGACATCGAACAGCAGCGTCACCCAATGGGTGCGGTCTTCGACGACTTCGACGCGCGCGGCGTCTTTGAACTCGAATTTGTCGGCAACGGCGCTGACCGGGCGTTTTGCCGTCTCCAGTACGGTGATGACCACTTTAGCCCGATTGGGCAGAATGGCGCCGTGCCAGCGCCGCGGGCGGAAGGCCGATATCGGCGTCAGCGCGAGAAGAGACGAGTTTATCGGCAGGATGGGGCCGTGGGCTGACAGGTTGTAGGCCGTGGAGCCCGCCGGGGTCGACACCAGCACCCCATCGCAGAACAGTTCCTCCATGCGCACCTGATCGTCGACTTCGACGCGGATCTTGGCGGTCTGGTAGGTGGTACGGAACAGCGACACCTCGTTGAAGGCGTAGGCCTCGACCTCGGCGCCATGGATGTCGGTGACGCGCATCAGCAGCGGGTAGATCTTGGTTTCGGCGGCGGCGCCGAGACGCTCGATAAGATCGCGATCGTCCGGTTCGTTCATCAAAAAGCCGATGGAACCATGATTGATGCCGTAGACCGGCGTGCCGCGCGGCATGACGCGGTGCAGGGTTTCGAGCATCAGCCCATCGCCACCCAGGGCAACGACGACATCGGCGCTGTCGAGCGAAGTGTCGCCATAGCGGTCGCGCATCTGCTTGGCCGCGCGGTCGGCTTCCTCCGTCCCGCTCGACGTGAAGGCGATTGAACTGAAATGTCGCGGAGGCACTGTCGGGTCCTTTTTGGGCGGCACGGGATTATGGCAGGTGTCTACAAGGGCGAGAAGCTGGCTCTGGACTCCGGTTGGCCCAAACACGGGCGAAAGACGCCGGATTAGGTAGCACGACAGTTTTGCTGAGGCCAGAATTTCGCGAGGGGTGCGGCATGGTTGCTGCGTCCGTGCCGGGCAAGTGGATGCGAACTGGGGCTTCCCTGAGAGCGAGAAAAATGGCCTTAGTTGGTCAAGAATAACCCGGCGCTGTTGATACCGCTGCTGCGTCGCATTTACCCGATAAAGAAGTTCAAAGCTCTGCCGGCAAGTCGATCCGATTTAAGCAAAAAAGAAATGCGCCGAAATACACAGGCGCGAGAAGGTGCCGCATTCTATTTCGGTCGGAAGCACGGCAGCATGCAAGGGCTTGCCGGTAAGCCGGGCCAATCAAAACGTCACCTCGCGCCGTTTACCGAATTCGGCGAAAAGACTGATTGTGCAATTGATTGATCAGGTTATTGCGGGCAAGTAAGTTGGCGTGTGTTCATTGGATCCGATTGGCATTGGGCCGCGATGCAGTCTTTTTCGCCGCTCATATGCAGTATTGATCGATAAACGCAGGCAGCAGTTTTTTACGGGTCGGGGGCTTATTACCTGACGAAGGCTTTTGGGGGACTTAGATGCGCGTCGTTAACATGATTGCCTGCGGATTTCGGCTGGGCGTGATTCTGCCGGTTGTCATGACGCTAACGATTTCGGCGCCACCGGCGATGGCGGACAATATCGGATCGGTTTTCGGCGGCATGCTGGGCACGATGATTGTGCTCGGTGCGCAGGAAGCGGCAAAAAGCCAGCAGCAGACCGAACTCCAGCGCCAACAGGCCGCCAAACAGCGGCAGATTCTGGCCAAGAAGCAGGCCGAATACAAACGCGCACAGACCGCGCTCAAGGCGCTCGGCTTTTACCAGAAGGCCATCGACGGCGACTGGGGCTCGGGCTCCAAAAGTGCGCTCGCGGCCTATCAGCGTGCCTTCAATCTTCCGCAGACCGATTTCAGCGAAAGCACGCTGGCGACACTCGAACAGATCGCGGCGGAAGGCTGGCGCAGCGCTGACGAATTCCAGCAGGCCCAGGCCGGCGGCTTCTATAATCGCGACGAACTGGTGGCGGCCCGGGCCGGCGGTTTCCAGGTTCGTTCGGAGTGGCAGGCCGCCAGTGCGGCAGGCTTCGACAATCGCGCCGATTATCAGGATTTCGCACGCTCCGAATTCGGCGATCCGGCATCCTATCTTCAGGCCAAAGCCGGTGGATTCGTCAGTCCGTCCGATTATGCCGAGGCGAGTAAACTCGGTTTCGACCGAGCCGACGAGTTCTACGCCTTCCGCAGTGGTGGCTATGCCTCCAAGGCGCAGTTCGACATGGCCATGGAAACGCGCGCGGCGGCGGATTCTGCCAGGATTTCGTGCACGGACACATCCGAATACCTCGACCCGATCGATCGCGACACCGCATGCCAGCTGGCACTGACCGTTTATCCCAACGATCCCGGTGTCGCCAGTTTCGCCCAGGCGGCCCGAGACGATCTCGCCGCCGAACGGCATAACCTGCCGCTCCAGATCGACAGGACGCAGCGCAACCTGACGCTGCTTCTGTCAAATCCGGACAAGCTGCCCAAACTCGAACTGGACACCAAGATTGCCGGTCTTCGCAGCGATCTCGACGAACTGAGCCTGCGCCGGGCGCTGGTGACCTTGCAGGACAACAAGGTCGAGTGTTCGTCGGCGATGAGCCGCCAGGACTGGAACGCGGCCCGTGTTGCCTGCGACGCCGCGCTTGCCCAGGCCAGCGAGACGGTTGGCGTCGACGCCAATCCGGAGCTGGTTCAGGAGCTGCGACTGATGGCCAGCAAAGCTGACGATCAGGCAAGGCTGGTGGCCGAACAGGCGGCCAAGGAAAAGGCGCGTCTGGCGATTTCCGCCGCCAACGACAAGTCCATTACCTTGATCGAAGACGTGACGTCCTATTCGGCGGAGGGATACGAATTCGGAGAGGGTCTCAAGGTGGCTCGTGCGCTCGTGGCGCTCAACATGGCGCTGGAAAACCAGGCTCCCGAAGCGATCGAAAATGCCTATGGCGAACTGAGCAGACTGGTTGCGGCGGAGGATGGGTTCGTCACCTATCGCGCCAACAAGATTGCTGCTGCCAAGCAGGTGGAGGCCTCAACGGCGGTCGCGGCCCGCAGAGACAGCGAAAACCTCAATGGTTTCCTCAAGGACTACATTTCGCACAATCTGACGGCTGCCAATATCGGCGAGCTGCTCGACCTGCAGGCGCGGCTCGAGTCGACGCTGCAAAAAGGCAATGCGGTCGAAATCGCCAGTCTTCTGGCCACCGCACGCCAGACGGTGTTCACCTCCGGGCTGAATCAACAGCTCGATGCCTATGTGAATGCGCTTGGTGCTCCGATCGTCACCGACGACGTTCTGGCGCAAAAGCAGGCCGAGCAGAAGGCGCAATCGATCGAGATCGCGACGGCGGAATCAAAGGCTGCAGATCTGGTCGAGGAAGTTGGGGCCTATTCCGAGGCGGGCGCCCGTTTTGCCGATCCGCTGGCCGTTGGGCGCGCTTTGGTTGCCCTTCGGGAAGCTTTGTCGGCTGGCGAGGCCAGCGCCATCGTCCAGCGCGCCGATGCCATGGAAGCGGTGCTTGCCGGCGATACGGCGTTCCAGGCCTCTCGTCAGGAACGCTCGGTCGCCAATGCCCAGTCGCGCCAGAATGCCCAGGTGCTGGCAGGTGAAACTGCGCAGTTGTACAGCGCGTTTCTGGTCGAGTTCATTGCCAATAACATCACGTCGCCGGACATCGCGACGCTCATCGCCCTGCAGGACCAGATCGACGCTGCCATAAAGCTCGAGGACTGGCAGCAGATCATGAACGCCAACACTGCGGTTGAAGACTATCTCGGCGCCAACTCGCTTCAGACCGAATACGCGCAGTTTGCTGCGCTGCAGAAGGCCAAGCAGGATGGCGGGCCGCAGGTTGCGGCCGCCGACAACGGCATTGCGCTCAACGCTGCCAATTCCGAACTGCTGAGCGGCGATGATGCCGATATCCTGGTGCTGAAGAATGCCGGGGGATCGGCGCCCAACATGGCGGTGAACCTGCTTGGAAACCTGACCTTCGATAACAGCACGGCCAAGACCTGCTGGCTCAATCCGCCGCCGGCGATTTCGACGGCGATGCTGCTGATGCAGAATAGCCTGCGCCAGCTCGGTGCGGCGCGGCTCAGCGGTGGCGGTCAATGCGGGCCCGACTACATGAGTGCGGTCGACCTGGTTCTGGTCGAGCGCGGTGGTTTCCTCAAGCGCTCAGCCACCGAGGCGCGACCCGCCATTCTCGATTTCGAGTTGGGCAGGCTCAGCACGCTGGTCGCGATCACCAAGCAGCAGGTCAGCGAGTTCGAGCAAACGCTCGCCAATTCGTCACGCCAGCTCGCGGACCAGATCAATGCAGAAGAAAAGCAGGGGTTCGGTCTCATCTATCTGGCCGACGGCGAGGGCGACATCTGTTTTGCCAGCGATGCCGATGCCTATGCCAATGCCAATCTGTTGGCCGGTCAGCGCAGCGTGCTGCAATTCTATTACGGCGCGGGCACACCGAACCTGACGCCGGTGATGCTCGACCGATCCTTCGTATTGGCCCAGCGTGGCGCCTGTTCGGGCATTTATGCCGACGCCCAGTCGCTGAAGCAGTTGCTGGCAGGGCTCGACCGCGAAAACGTGCAGCATCTGCTGGTGCCGCTGTGGATTTCGAACCAGGACTACACGACCGAACTGGCCCAGATCGACGAGACCAACCAGCAGCGCGAGGCGCGGCTTGAGGCGCAACGCCAGAAAGCTGCGGCGGAAGCCGAACTGCAGCGCCAGCAGAACCAGACAGCCGAGAAGCTGCGGCTTGCGGCGCAGGACAAGATGCGTGAGGAGAACCGCACCAAGGCGGTCGGGGCAGCCAAGGACCTCGGCACCATGGCGATGGCATTCGTCGAGGGAGGTTCCACGCAATTCGCCAAACTGTTCCCCGAGATAGCGCAGACCCGCTCGCAGCAGGGCTACGACAAGTGGCAGGTGACGTCCAATTCGTACACGCTCAAGGATTACGGCACGGCGCTGTGGCAGAACAGGCGGGTGCCGGCGGTGTTCATCGAAATGCGCTACCAGAGCGAGAACGCCGTGCTTGGTCTTTACCGCGAAGACTGTTCGGTGGTCGGCTATCTGATCGATGAGGAGTTCAGCCAGACCCGCGACCCGGTCGAAACCGTGTGCGTCAACACGGCGACGATCGAGGAGTGGAAAACCGGACATATGTTCGAAAGTGGCTGGTACGCCAAATAGAGGCGGACGACGCGGCATGAGGACGGACCGGTGACGGATGCGGCAGTGCCGCTCCGGCTCCGGTCGCCGCCGGCTTTCGAGACGAAATAGAGCTTGTCGTCGGCGACATTTGACGCCTCATTGCTAATGGCAATGAGGTGGGACGTTTCTTGTCTTCGAGGGATTGAGAAGGGGGCCGGGAAGGCAGGAGGGCAAACTACCTTCCCGGCAAAAGGCGGCGGGTCTGGGAGGAGGACAACCGCCTTGGGACATGACCAACAAACACCCTGAACTCTTCGTGATGTTTGCGGCGGATATACTTATTTGTAAGTCCCCGACAAACCTGCGCTCGTCCACAAGCGCAGGCCACCGGTCAATCCGGTGTCGTTCGACACGGTGGTGACGTTGTCGGGCAGGCTTTTAAGCCTCTGGGCGTTGCCGCCGCCGATATAGAGCCGGTCATAGCGTACCAGGTCGAACAGGATGTCGATGGTTTTGGCTACGCGCTTTGCCCAGCGCTTCTTGCCGATCTTCCTGCGGGCCTTGTCGCCGACATACTCGTTGTAAGTCATGTCCTTGCGGATGACATGGTGGGCCAGTTCGAGATGCGGCATCAATTGCCCGTCGCGATAAAGCGCCGTTCCGGCGCCGGTCCCGAGGGTCAAGACCAGTTCGAGCCCCTTGCCCGAAATGGCGCCAAACCCCTGGACCTCGGCGTCGTTGAGAATGCGCGCCGGCTTGCCGAAACGCTTGGTCAGGGCGTCGGAGAGAGGGAAATCAGCCCATTTCTCTGTGCCGAATTCGGGTGCTGTCAGCACCTTGCCATCGCGCACGAAGCCGGGAAAGCCGAGAGAGATGCGATCGAAGTCAGGCATGTCTTTTGCCATTTTGGCGGCGGAGTCGATCAGCACGTCCGGTGTGAACGGGTAGGGCGTGTCGATGCGGGCGCGCGGCACGATCATCTTTCCGGTGTCGTCAAGCACGTCGAGCTTGAGCCCGGTGCCGCCGACATCGATGGCCAGGGTCTTGAGGACTTCTGTCTGCTCGCTCATTTCGGCTTGTTCTCCGACGGCGTGGCCTTTTGTGGCTCCTTGTGGCCACCGAAGCCGGCGCGCATGGCGCTCAGTGCTTTCTCGCCATAGGTGTTGCCTGTGCGCGAGCGGAAGCGTGCGAACAGTGCCGTGGTCAGCACATCGGCGGGAACCGCTTCCTCGATGGCGGCTTCGATGGTCCAGCGTCCTTCGCCCGAGTCCGGGACAGTGCCCGAATAGGCAGAGAGTTCGGGATCGCTCGCCAGCGCCTCGGCGGTCAGGTCGAGCAGCCAGGAGGAAATAACGGACCCGCGCCGCCACACCTCAGCAACGTCCGGCAAATTGAGATCAAAGCGGTCGGCTTCACCCAATGCGTCGGAATTCTTGCCCTTGAGGATGTCGAGTCCTTCGGCATAGGCCTGCATGATGCCGTACTCGATGCCGTTGTGAACCATCTTGACGAAGTGGCCGGAACCGGATGGGCCAGCGTGGATATAGCCCTGTTCGACGCGCGGGTCGGCATTGTCGCGGCCCTGGGTGCGGGGGATGTCACCCATGCCCGGAGCCAGGGCGGCAAAGATCGGATCGAGATGGTCGACGCTCTTTTTCGGGCCGCCGATCATCATGCAATAGCCGCGCTCGAGACCCCAGACGCCGCCCGAGGTGCCGCAGTCGACGAAGTCGATGCTTTTGGCCTCCAGAGACGCGGCGCGGCGTACGCTGTCCTTGTAGAAGGAATTGCCGCCATCGATGATGATGTCGCCGGCATCGAGCAATCCGGACAGTTCGTTGACGGCGTGTTCGGTCGGCTGGCCCGCTGGCAGCATGAGCCAGACGGCGCGCGGACGCTCGGTCAGCTTGCCAACCATTTCAGCGAGCGACATCGAGGGGTCAGCGCCCTTGCCGGCCAATGCGTTCACCGCGTCGGCGTCGATGTCGAACACGACGCAGCGATGATCGGCGCGCAGCAGGCGTTGAGTGATGTTGGCTCCCATGCGGCCGAGGCCGACGATTGCTATTTGCATGTTTTCACCTGGGTTGTGGGGCTGACCGCTCGTTGCGGCCAAGCCAATGGCTCCGGGGAATAGAGCGTTTCTGCTCTGAACCCTAAAGAGAAATCTGCCTGCCGCCAATTTACAAAAAGTTATGCGGCTATGCCGGCTATGTGTTCTCTAGTCCGTTGAAATAAAAAGGCGAATTCGGGGCCAGCAAACCTGATCCGGGATGTAAGTCTTACAATTTCGCAATTTGGCGGATTTTCGTGGATTTGACGCGATTGAGCCCCGATTGTCCTGCGAAACGCCTCGCCCTTCGACTGCCCCTCGCTGGGTCGTCGCCTGTCCTAAACGAGCAATTCTGAGAGTGAAACGCATGTTGTCTGTCGAACTAAACAAGAAACGGGCTCTGGTTACCGGAGCCAATTCCGGTATCGGCACCGCCGTTGCCAAGACCTTGGCCGAAGCCGGCGCCGATGTGGTGATCAATTACGTGGTCCATCCTGATAATGCCGAAGCACTTGCCGAAGAGATCCGGGGCAAGGGGCGCAAGGCCATGACCGTCATGGCCGATATTTCCGATGCCGAACAGGTCTCCGCCATGTTCGCGCGCGTCGAGAAAGAGTGGGGCGGCCTCGACATCCTGGTCAACAACGCCGGGATCGATGGTGGCCGCATGCTCGGCTGGGAGGCGGATGTGGACGCCTGGCGGCGCGTCATCGACATCAATCTGTTTGGGACGTTTCTGGTGTCGCAGGCGGCGCTCAAGCACATGGTCCCGCGCGGCAGCGGCGTCATCGTCAATCTGTCCTCGGTGCATGAGACAATCCCGTGGAGCGGGTTTTCGGCCTATGCCGCCTCAAAGGCCGGCGTCTCCATGCTCACCAAGACCCTCGCGCAGGAGGTGTCATCGCGTGGCGTCAGGGTGCTGGCGGTGGCGCCGGGCGCGATCAGGACGCCGATCAACAAGGATGTCTGGGGCGATCCCGAAGGACTCGCCGATCTGGACAAGAAGATTCCGATGAACCGCATGGGCACCGCCGAGGAGGTCGCCAGCATGGTTGCCGTGCTCGCTTCCGACAGGGCGAGCTATGTCACCGGCACCACCGTCTTCGTCGATGGCGGCATGCTCGACTACGCCAGCTTCGCCCACGGCGGTTAGGGAACACATCATGACTGAGCATTTCAACGACGCACCGGGTCATCCCGGCATCCCTCCGACATGGTCATCGAGCGCCAAGGACATGGTGACCACCGCGCTCGGCACCAGCCGGCTGTGGGCGACCTTTGGCTACGGTATCCTGAACGAGGTCTATTGGCCGGCAACCGGTTATCCGCAGATCCGCGACCTCGGCTTCATCATCGCCGGTGCGAGCGGCTGGACAGAGATCAAGCGCGCCCAGCGCTACACCATCACCACGCCCAAGCCTTACGTGCCGCTGCCGCGGTTCGTACACGAGGGCGACACCTATCGCCTCGAACTCGAATTCCTGCCGCATCCGATGCGGGACGTGCTGCTGATCCGCTACGCGCTCGAAGCCGACGACATGAAGTTTTATCCGCTGCTGGCGCCGCATCTGGCCGAAAAGCGCGCCAATGATGCCTGGGCCGGCGACGACCTGACGGCAAGCACCGAAGGCGTGGCACTGTGCCTTCATTCCGATTCCGGCTTCACCCGCACCGGCGCCGGCTATGTCGGCACCTCGGACGGCTGGCAGGACTTCAATGCGCACGGCGAAATGACCTGGACCCATGATCGGGCGCTCGACGGCAATGTGGCGCTGATCGGCGAGTGCGCCGACAATGCGGGCGTCATGGCGCTCGGCTTTGCCGAGACGCTCGAAGGCGCGCGGACGCTGGCGCGGTCGAGCCTTGCCGAGGACTACGAGGAAATCCGCAAGAACTTCGTCGATCGGTGGGAGAGCTGGGGCGAGACTCTGACCATTCCCTCCGCTTCGCCCGAACACAAGCGTGAAGCCGAACTGTCGGCGGCGGTGATCAAGATCCACGAGGACCGCACCTATGCCGGCGCCATCGTCGCCAGCCTGAGTGTGCCTTGGGGATCGAGTCATGACGATCCGGGCGGCTATCACCTGGTGTGGACGCGCGACACCGTTGAGGCGGCGCTGGCACTGATCACCGTCGGTCAGACCGAGGATGCGGCGCGCACGCTTTCCTATCTCGTTGGCACGCAGGCCGAGGATGGCTCGTGGGCGCAGAACTATTATCCCGATGGCACCGGCTATTGGGGCGGCAGCCAGCTCGACGAGGTCGCTTTGCCGATCCTGCTGATGGCCAAGCTGCGGGCGGTCGGACGTCTAAATGCCTCGGTGCAGATCGAGACCATGGTCAGGAAAGCCATCGGATTCATCGTCCGCAACGGCCCGCGAACCGATCAGGATCGTTGGGAAGAAAATGCCGGCATGAGTCCGTTCACACTGGCCGTGACGATTGCGGCTCTGGTGGCGGCGGCGGACGATTTCGCCGAGCCGGAGCGCGCTTATCTGTTGTCGCTGGCCGATAGCTGGAACGAGCGCATCGAGAGCTGGACCTATGCGCAAAACGGTCCGCTTGGCCGCGACCTCGGTATCGACGGCTATTATGTCCGGATCGGACCGGGCGCGGATGACGGTGACCTGAGCGGGCCAATCACGGTGCGCAATGTCGTCCACGGCAGCATTCCCGCCAACGAACTGATCGGTACGGAGTTTATGTATCTGGTGCGCACCGGCCTGAGGTCGGCCGATGACAAACGCATCACCGACACCGTCCGGCTGGTCGACACGCTTCTCAAGGTCGAGACGCCGAGCGGGCCGTCCTATCACCGCTACAATGGCGATGGATACGGCGAGCATCCCGACGGGTCGGCGTTCGACGGCACCGGGGTCGGCCGGCTCTGGCCGCTGCTGACCGCCGAACGAGGCCATTACGCGGTCTCCGCCGGTGAAAAGGCCAAGCCCTATCTCGACGCCCTGACGCGTATGACCGGGCCTGGCGGTCTCATTCCCGAACAGATCTGGGACGTTGCGCCAATGCCGCGTCTCGGTTTGACGCCGGGCAAGCCGTCAGGCAGCGCCATGCCGCTGGTGTGGGCGCATGGCGATTTCCTAAAGCTCCTTGCCACCGAAGCCGATGGCCGACCGGTGGAGCTTTTGGATGAGGTCGAAAGCCGCTACGGCGGCAAGGCGCCAAAAGCCGCGCAATGGCACTGGCGCAAGCAGAGTGCGTTTTCCCGCATGCCTCAGGGCAGGGGATTGCTGATCGAAGCGAGCGAGCCGTTCGTCTTGCGCTACGGCGTCAACGGCTGGCAAAACGTCGTCGAGCAGGAGGCAAAAGCCAACCAGTTCGGCATGTTTGGCGTCAAACTGAGCCCGGACGATCTCAAGGGCGCCAAGTCCATCGCGTTCACCTTCCACTATTCGCAGTCAAACGCCTGGGAGGGACAGGACTACAGCGTGGCTTTCGTCTGAGCGCGCACTTCTGATTTGATGCAGGTGCGGTTCTTCAATCTGGCCAGCGTGACTATGCCGGTAATGTGCCGGCAGGCACCAAGATTGGAACCGCACCTGCAGCCTTTTCCCTAAACCCCGCGTGAGCAGGCGTTCGGTCTGACGCGTATCACCTTCAAGGACGCCTCGCGCGTCCCGTTTCTCAGAAGTCGACCTTTGCCTGAAGGCCGCCGGAAACACCCTGGTTCCGCCCGACATAGCCGGTGACATTGAGATCGAGGGTAAGCGGCAGGTCCTCGGACGGGGTCAGCTTCAGGCCCGACGACAGAATTCCCGTGTCGCCGGAAAGCGACGGCTCGGCAATGGCAAGGCCGTTGGTTGTCGCCGAGACGCTGCCGTCGAACTCATGCTCCCAGGCCACGTCCACATAAGGCGTCGCCTGCTCAGAGATCTCATAGGAATACCGCGCGCCCAGCCGGACGCGATGCGAGTCGATGGCGTCGAAGTTCACCGTCTCCCCGGTGCTGAGGGTGACGCTGTCGCTGCCCAGCTCGTTCCACGAATACTGTCCGTAGAGGTCGAGCGAAGACTCCGTGGTCAGGTTCCAGACATAGCCGAGACCGGCATTGAGGCCGTAATAGGCAGAGGAGGCATCGTATTGGGCCGCCACGCCACCACTCACCAGATCGTCGCTTTTGAAGCTGTTGTAGGCCATGCCGGCGCGGGCGCCGCCCTCGACATAGGCGTGGCCGGTTTCGGTTTCCAAAAGGTCCATATGCGCGAGCACGCCGGCGCCGACATAGAAACTGTCGCCCGTGCCGTGCACCGACCCGGACGCGAAGGTGTTGTAGGTGTCGTAGGCGCCGTAGCCGTATTCGAGATAGGGGGCCGCGACGACCATAGTGTCCAGAAGTTCGAATGTTCCGCTGAGACCGGCGAGCAGCGAGACGCCTTTGACATCGACATGCGAGCCCGTTTCGGTGCGGACCGAACCGCCGGACATGGCCGAGAAGGAGGCCATATTGGAACGCGCGGCGCCGATGGCGTTGGTCATGCCCGAACCGGAGGAAAGATCGCTGCCCTGGTTGACGACCGACGCCTGAACCGTCCCGCCTTCCGAAAGCGCCTTGCTGGACTCGGTGGTGCCACTGCTGGTGACGGTGGCCGTCAGGTCGTGGTCGTCGGCGGCGATATCGAACGCATATTGCAGCGTCACCCCCTGCATGCCCGTGCCGTCGGCCGTGGTGTTGAGGTCGTCATTGGTCACCAGCGTACCGGCACTGATCAGGGTAACCGTGTCGCCAACCGCCAGCGTGGAGGAACCGCCGTCGATGCCGACATTGACGACGGAGGATTTGCCGCTGCCATTGGTCAGATCCGCCATGCCGGCCGCGGTCAGCACGATGTCGCCATCGGCGACCGTCGTCGGCAGGTAGAAATTGAGATACTCAAAATTTTTTACAGTGTTGGCGGTCTGGCCTGACACGTGGAGATTGAGCGCATTGCCGGTGAAAACGTCCCCGATTCCGCTGCTGTGTACCCCGCCAAAAAGGGAGGGAGCCGTGCCCCCGCCAGTACCCAGCGTTCCGCCGAGGATGTTGACGGTGTTGTTCGTGGCAGAACTGCCAGCCCCTGCGTAGATGGTGGCTCCGATGGATCCGCCGCTGATTGTGATGCTGTTGTTCGAGGCGTCGCCATCATTGCTGGATCCGCCGTAGACGGTCCTGGAAAAGATCCCGTCGCTGATTGTGATGGTGTTGTTCGAGGTGGCGCCACTAGTGCTGTGTCCGCCGTAGATAGCTTTGTCGAAACGACCTCTGCTGATTGTGATGGTGTTGTTCGAGGCGCTAGTATGGCCGTCTCCGCCGTAGACGGCCTCGGAGAAGCTCCCGCCGTTGATCGTCAAGCTGTTGCCCGTGGCGGCGCCGTTATCGCTGCCTCCGCCGTAGACGGTCCCGGAAAAGATCCCGTCGCTGATCGTGATGCTGTTGCCCGTGGCGGCGCCACTGCTTTTTCCGCCGTAGATGGCTTTGTCGAAACGACCTCTGCTGATCGTGACGCTGTTGTCCGTGGCGGTGCCACTGCTGCTTTGTCCGCCGTAGATCTCATCCAAGAAGGTTCCGCCAGTGATCTCCACACTGTTGCCCGTGGCGGTACCAGTAGAGCTGTATCCGCCGGCAACAGAACTGCTAAATGTTCCCTCACTGATCGTGACGCTGTTGTCCATGGCGGCGCCACTATAGCTGGATCCGCCGTAAACCGTCGAACCGATACTGGACGAACCGCTGATCGTGACGCTGTTTTCCGTGGCGTCGCCTCTAAAGCTGGATCCACCAAAAAGGTCCAGGATAGCTGTGCCACCACTAGCACCACCACCATGCCCAACGGACGAATCCGTAACCGTCACGCTGTTATTCGTGGCGTTGCCGTCACCATTGGAGGCTCCGCCATATATGCTTAAACCGACCGTGGACCCAGTGACCGTCACGGTGTTTTGCGTGGCGGCGGCATTACCGCTGTATCCGCCATAGGCATTTTCCACCGATCCGCCGTCCGTGATCTTCAGGGTGTTCTGGCTGCTCTCTTGTCCGGCGCCCGCATACGCACCATAGGCGGAGTCAGAAATACTTGCTCCGAGGATGGTGAGTTTGTTGTTTGATGATCGAGAGGTATCCAAACTCTCCGGGTGGGCGAACTGGCTATTGCCATAAACCGGAACCGAGTAGCTGCTGAAGGAACCGATCGTTACATCGCCGGCCTGGGCTGCGAACGGAATGCCCGCGATAAAAAGAGCGGCTACCGAAGCCGACAAAAGCAGGTGGCGAGAGCGGCGGCTCGGCGAAGGCGCAACACGGAGAGGGGAGAGCATAAGGCGTCCTACAAAGTCAAGATTACGCACAAAAACAACAACATACGCGTTTCCTACTATGGTCAGGATTTAGTCAGGATCAATGGAAACAGGTTGGCGCCTCTTCTGCAAATTGTCGCAGGTCGCGAGCTGGTCATTGCGGGGGCGATGCGCCAGTTCTTGAGGCGAGGCCGCATGCGCGCGACGACATTTCGCGCCTTGTCGGTCTGCTCGCCAAGGGGAGTTGGCGTTTTCGAAGCGGAGTGTCGGGCATGACCCAGGCGTTCGCTCGGCGGTCATCAACACCACCGGCGCCAGTTCCATATTTCGTCCGAGTCAAGACGGGACGATTGAGGAGGCGCAGCGTATTTTTATGAAGGCAAACAGTTAAGTGGTGCCGGCAGCAGGATTTGAACCCGCGACCCCCTGATTACAAATCAGGTGCTCTACCAACTGAGCTATACCGGCCCTTGCCTCGCCATCGCGTGAAGGCGACGTGTGCGGATCGAACCCGTATCACCGGTCTGCCCGGCGGGCAAGATCACCTGCGCACGCAAACTGGTTCACGTGGCGTCACCCGGCGGTGAGTCATTGTCATGGCGGTTGATTTCCTTTTCGGCCGCGCCGCCTCTACCCCTTCCGTCAGCGAGTTCACCGGCTCGCCGCTCTTCCCCGACAGGGTGAGCCTTTTTCAACGGAGGAATTTTCCATGACTGTTCGCAAGACCACCAGTGTTCTTCTCGGCTCCGCCATGGCTGCAGCGCTTGCCGGCGCCGTCGCTACCGCCACGCCCGCTGCCGCCGACGACATGGCCAAGATGGAACAGTGCTATGGCGTTTCGGTTGCCGGAAAGAACGATTGCGCCGCCGGCCCCGGAACCACCTGCGCCGGTACGTCCAAGGTCGACTACCAGGGCAACGCCTGGGCGCTCGTTCCCGCTGGCCTGTGCGAGGATTCCGAGTTCTGGGCCAAGGTCCTGCCGGACGGACGCATGGGGTCGCTGACCGCGCTCGAACGCGACATGAGCTAAGCCGTCCGGCTTTCATGGACCCTCGGGAAATCTCCCCATTCCCGAGGGACCGTCACGTTCCCCGATGAGGAGGCTCAGATGTTCGCCCCCAATCCCTTGCCGCGCCGCGCCGGCGTCGGCCTCAAGCCCGAGCACTATGGCGATATCCTGACCCAGATGCCGGGCATGGGCTTTTTCGAGGTTCATGCCGAAAACTATATGGGCGAGGGGGGCTTGCCCCATCGGGCCCTCAGCCAGATCCGGCAGAACTATCCGTTGAGCGTTCACGGTGTCGGGCTGTCGATCGGCGCCGAGGGTGGGCTCGATGCGGACCATCTGGCGCGGCTCAAAAAGGTGGTCGATCGCTACCAGCCGGGCATGGTCTCGGAACACCTGGCATGGTCGACGCACGATTCGGTTTTTCTCAATGATCTTCTGCCCTTGCCCTACACACGTGAGGTGTTGAATCGGGTCGTTGCCCATATCGATCAGGTGCAGACGGCGCTCGGACGGCAGATCCTTCTCGAAAACCCCTCGACCTATGTGGCGTTTGCCAATTCCGAGATGTCGGAAACCGATTTCATCGCCGAGGTGCGCAAACGCTCCGGCTGCGGGCTGTTGCTCGACGTCAACAACGTCTTTGTTTCGGCGACCAACCAGCATTACTCGCCTCAGGGCTATATCGATGCCTTTCCGCTTGAGCACGTCGCGGAAATCCATCTCGGCGGCCATGCCATCGACAGTGACGATTCCGGCGAGACGCTATTGATCGATGCCCATGACCGCGAGGTCTCCGACCCGGTCTGGCAGCTTTACGCCTATGTGCTCGAGCGCACCGGGCGGCTGCCGACGCTGATCGAGTGGGACAACGATATTCCGAGCTGGGATGTTCTCGCCGGCGATGCGGCACGGGCCGAGGCCGTGATGGTGCGACAGGACGCAAAATCCGATGCCGCCTGACGCCAACGCCGAATTCGTTGCAGCGCTGCTCGAACCGGATGCACCGGTGCCGCATGGCGTTGTCGATCCGCAAGGGCGGATCGCGCCCAAACGCTTCGCGGTTTACCGCAACAATGTCACCGTATCGCTGATCGAGGCGCTGCGGGCGACCTTTCCGGCGGTGGTGGCGCTGGTGGGCGAGGCGTTCTTCGACGACATGGCGCGTCTCTTCGTGCGCAAGTGTCCGCCGACATCGCCACTTCTGTTCACCTACGGCCAAGACTTCCCCGACTATGTCGCCAGCTACGAACCCGCCGCCAGATTGCCGTTTCTGGCCGATGTGGCACGGCTCGATCGCGCCTGGCTCGATGCCTATCACGCCGCCGACGCAACGCCATTTGCGCCCGAAGCACTGGGCGGTTGCGATGAAGCGGTGTTGATGACCGCGCGGTTCGAGGCGCTTCCGGCGACGCGATTGATTGCCTCGGATTTTCCGCTCGTCACCATCTGGCAGGCGGCTCGCGAAGGCCGCCGCCCGCAGTTTGCCGAACGCCCGGCGCCCGAATGGGCACTGGTCACCCGCCCCGATATCAGTGTTTCGGTTTCGGCACTGGCGCCGGAAGAAGGGCAGTTGTTCTCGGCGCTGATCGCTGGACAAAGCCTTGGGGAAGCGGCCGAAGCTGTACTCGAAACCACGCCCGATTTCGATTTTTCCGCGGCGTTTGCCCGTATCGTTTCCGGCGGCAGCTTTGCCGGCGTCAGCCTGTCCTGATTGGAGGGAATGCCATGCTCGCTGTTTTCCTTGGCCGCTTTGAGCCGGTCGAAAACCGCGCCTTGCCCGTGGTCCTGATGTTCGGGGCGGTCGTGCTTGGCTTGCGTCTGCTGCTCGCGGCGCCGTTCTGGGCGTCGGGCCAGACGCGCTGGGTCAGTTTTCCGACCGAAATCGCTTCCACGACGACCTATCTGTTCGCCAATGTTTTCGTTTTGCACTTCGGCTTGTTCGAATTGCCGATTCCGTTCCCGGAGCTTGTCGCCCACCTCACGGCGCTGTGCGAAATCCTCCTGCCGGTTTTGCTGGTTCTTGGCCTGTTCGCCCGGCTTGCCGGCCTCGCGCTGTTCGGCATGAGCGTGGTCATTGAGCTTGTCTTTCCCGAAGCCTTCATCAACCTCGCCGATCCGATGAACTCGCATGCCCTGTGGATGGCCTACGGGCTTGCCATCGCCTGGTTCGGGCCGGGTGTGTTCTCACTGGACTGGATGACACGGCGCTTCGCTCTGAGGTCAGCAGCCTGACCGACGTCAGGCACGAAACCGCGCCAGCATCATGAAATACGTAATCGTGGGGGTAAGCGAATGCCAATCAGGCACGGCATGCGCGATCCGTTGAGGTTGTTTTAACCATCCTCCTTAAGAATGCGCTCATACTTTGCGGAGCGTGGACGCGTGTTTCCTATCAGAGCTATTTTCATGGCGCTTGCCGTTGCCGGGCTTCTGGCGGGCTGCGCGCAGGTGCCGAGCAAGACGGCGAACCTGACAACGCAGGGGCTGCCGGCAGGCGCTGTTTCAGCGGTGCTGGATCAAACCATGCCGGACCCGCTTGGCGCCGATAAGAAAAACACTCAGGCGGTTGCCAGCGTTGTTTCGGTTGCCGCAAAAGACGGTGGCGCCGATTCGCAGTTGAGCGAGGCCATCGCGGCCCGCAGCCTGACCGGCAGGACGATACATGTCGGCTCTCACGCCGATTTCGCCAAGCTCAGGCCGGGAGAGGTCGTGTTGAGCTTCGACGACGGCCCGGATCCTGCTGTCACGCCGAAAATCCTCAAGATCCTGGACGAATACAGGGTCAAGGCGGTGTTCTTCATGGTCGGCGAGATGGCAAAGAACCATCCCAAGACGGCGCGGCTTGTTGCCAGCGACGGCCAGACCATCGGTTCGCATTCCTACGGGCACGAGAATATGTCCAATGTCGACTATGATACGGCCATGCTGTCGATCACCAAATCCAAGTTGGCGATCAACGCTGCGCTGGCGCCGGTCGGCAAGTCCGTGTCGCCGTTCTTCCGATTTCCCTACATGGCCTCGACCAGTGCAGTCAGCACCAGTCTGGAAGACGACGGTTGGACGATTTTCAGCCTCGACGCGGACTCCTGGGACTATCTCAAGCAGAGCCCGGACCGCATCCTGAAGCGGACACTAAAGCGCCTCGACGCCAAAGGGGGCGGCATCGTGCTGTTCCACGACATCCATGCGCGCACGATCAAGGTGTTGCCGGCGTTTCTTGATGGGCTGAAGGAGCGGGGCTTCAAGGTCGTACGCATTGTGCCGAAGGCCCAGGACATCCTGACCGCCACGGCGCCGGTAAACCCGTCCTGAGCGCTTCTGATCGCGTAGGGGGCGCGAGAGACCGAATCATAGATTCGATCATTCAATGCTTTGTGTCAGTTTTTTGCAGGTTCAGTTCAAGAAACGTCAGTCTGCTTGGTTCATTCCGGCTGTTGCTGCAAACAGGGCGATTGCGGCGGCATTCGAGACGTTGAGGCTCTTGATCGGACCGGGCATGTCGAGGCGGACCATTTCATCGCACAGTTCGCGGGTGCGCTGCCTGAGACCCTTGCCCTCGGCACCGAGCACGATGGCCAGAGGTCCGGCGCTTTCACGCGGGCGCAACGGGGCGGATGCTTCCGAGTCGAACCCGAGGCAGGTTACGCCGTCCTTTTTCAGAGACTCCAATGCATCGCCGAGGTTGCGGACTTCGATCAGCGGCACCAGATCGAGCGCGCCGGAGGCCGACTTGGCCATGACGCCAGTTTCGCGCGGGGCGTAGCGCGCCGTGGTCAGCACCGCATCGGCGCCAAAGGCACAGGCGGTGCGCAGGATGGCGCCGACATTGTGCGGATCGGTGATCTGATCGAGCACGACGATGAGCTGGCGCTTGTCGAGGGCGGACAGGTTTGCGCGGGTGACCGGATCGACCTCGAGCGCGACGCCCTGATGCACGGCATCCTTGCCGAGCAGTTCGTCAAGGTGCTTGGGATGGGTCTCCTCGAGTGGCACGCCTTCGACAGGTCCCGATTCCCTGAGGCGGTTGAGAGCATTCGGCGTCGCCAGCAGGCGGAACTTCTTGCGTGCCTTATTGTCGAGCGCCGCCCTGACCGTATGAAGGCCATAAAGGAAGAACGGTCCCTGGTCGGGATCGTAGACGGCGCGGTTGCGGGGCGGGAACTTGTTGCGGCTCATGGCGCTAGCGCTATCCGCTTTGTCCGACGGCGGCAAGAGGCGATGGAATCGGCCGGGGCGGATCGCCGCAATCACGAAGGGTTTCGGGACCGTGATATGCAGGTATCGGCGCTGTTTTTGCAGGGGAAAGAGCAAAATCGAACGGGCAGTGCAGGCGAAGCCCAGCTTGGGTGTTGACATGGGCAAGCGCCATGACCATAAACCCCCGGTCGCCTTCGGCCAGACCGGGAGCGACACCGCGCCGACCGTACGGTTTTCGGACCAGTTGGAGGGGTGGGAGAGTGGTTAAATCCATCAGACTGTAAATCTGACCGCTTAGCGTACGCTGGTTCGAATCCAGCCCCCTCCACCAAGTCCGAACCGTTCGTTCAAGGCAAAAAGTCAGCCCGGTGGGCTGATTTGAGGTAGATAGGCCATGTGGGCGACGCTTATATGGCAGGACACATTTTCCCTGAACCGGCGCCCGCGCCGGACCGGGCCAGTGGCCGAAATGGTCGCGGGTATAGCTCAATGGTAGAGCAGCAGCCTTCCAAGCTGAATACGCGGGTTCGATTCCCGCTACCCGCTCCAGACCTTTCCTGAATGGCATCAATTGTTTAGCGATTTCCGTGGCTTGCGCTTCGCGGAGGTGCTACATAATGGTGCTACAAAACACTCGCTCCATTCAGGGATTTCGTTTCGTCGTGCAAGGCGTGCGCCCCCATAAAAAGACAGGCATGTACTGGCTGCGGATGCGGACGCCGGAGCGTCTCATCGAAAAACGCTCTGAGCTTGAAGCATTGGGCGTTGCGTTCCGGACGGAGATTCACCGGTCGCTTGGCACTAAGGACAAGAGCGAAGCGGCGATGACGTATCCGGCGAAACGCGCCGAGATCGAGCGTATTTGGGAAACCTGGGATCGCCTGCTCGAGAATGGGCCGGACAAGCTCAGTGAACGTAACCGCGTGGCTCTGGCCGGCGAACTCGCCAAACAGTTCTTCCTGGCCAACGAAGAAAATCCGCACGACGTTCCCGACCTTGCATTGTGGACGTGGTCGGAAAAGCTCGCGATAGCACTCCTCGAAGAAATCCTGGGGCACCCGATCCCGATTTCGGAAACTGACAACTATCTTTCTGGCGACGCTTCTTCGGCATTCACCCTGCAAGATGTTCTCGACGCCTTGTCTTTCCATGAGGGGGAAGGCGAGCGGTTCGAAGAACTGCACGCAGCGTGGCAGAGGGCAGAGGGGCGGGCGGCGAAAAGCGAGGCAATGCTCGCCATGATTCTCGGTATTCCGTCCTTTCAAGCAGAGGTTCGGCCAGCGCTGGCAGCGTTCCTCTCGCGAGAGTTCGGCTCCGCGGTCGATGAGCTCCTGGATGAAAAGGGGCTTTTCATCGGTGCCGAGGATAGGGTTAGGCTCATGCTTGAAGCACTGTTGAGCATGGAGACCGCGAAGGAAGGTATCGAGTCCCGCCGGAAAAGGAATTGGGGCCCGGTCGATGCATTGGACAATTTGCCTGAGTATCGCCCCCCTGAACGAACTTCCATGAAAACGGCTCAAGTGCGCTCGTCGTTGAGTGGTGGAAACGCCATACGTCGTGTGGTCACATTCCAGGAGGTCATCGACGCAGAGCGTACGATGAGCAATATCGAACTGGCAAAGCACCTCAAGAGCAGTCGTACGTTCGACAAATACGCCCAGGACACGCAGAGATTCGTCGAATGGCGGAACAGTGACAGTCTTCTGACGCTCACCCGATCCGAAGTTGGCCGCTGGCGCGACGAAATGCTGAAAGGCATTCAGGCGGGCGACCTGAAGATCAAGCCCAGAACCGTTACCCTCAGGGTGACCGAAGTCCGTGCCGTTCTAGGCTGGGCAATCTGGCATGCAAACCAAGTCATGGATGGCGAGGACGAGGCAAAAAGGCCGGCGTGGCACGCCTGGGTGCGGAATGCATTTGGTGATCAAAACCCACTAGCCGGCATAGACCTTCCAGCAAAACAAACGACCGAGCAGGGCGCGCGGACGCATGAACGAGCGCTTGCCAGAGAGCTTTTGAAAAAATGCCGTGTCGAGACCAATCCTGCTTGGCGCTGGATCCCCTGGCTGATCGCCTATTCGGGCGCACGCATTCACGAGATCGCCAAGCTGCTTAAGTCCGACGTGCGTGAGTATGAGGGCGTCTGGTACCTCAATATCGAGGGCAAGGGGTCAACAAAGAACCGGACACGGCGAATCCCGTTGCATGAAGCGGTTGTTGCGGAAGGATTTGTCGAGTTTGTCCGCAATGCTCCCCAAGGAAAGCTGTTTCCCGGGAAATGGGTGGTCAAGGAGCTCCGGGATCACTTGCACACGCTCGTGGACTTCAAGGGAAAGCCCCCCTTCCATGGTTTCCGCCATCTCTTTCGTGACCTAGCCACCACGAGAATGGAGCTGGCCGCAGCGTATTACGTCGAGGGCCGGGCGCTTCCCGGTTCCGGTAAGAACTATGGCGGGTCGCTGGAGCTCACTCTCGAACTGGCAGAGCTGTTGAATAAGATTCCGCCATTTCTGCCGCTGCCGAATGAAGGGTCGTCGAGTGCATCGTTGAACGGGTAATCATCCTTGGGGTTACCGCGGCAGGAAGTAGCGTGTCTCGCCGTTGAGCTGGCCGGTATTGGCGGTGCCGGTGGCGACGAGGGTGTTGAGCACCTCCTCGATGCGGGGCTTGCGCTTGGGCGTGTTGCGACCGTCGAACGCGGCGGTGAGGGCGTCTGGCAGGACGGGGGCGGAGGACCTCGACAAGACGTCGACGATGATGCGGATCTGGTCGAGGCCATCGGCCGGCCATATCGGCTTGTCGGCCTTGGCAACCACGGCGAGATAGGCCTCGGTCTGCTCGCCCTCGGGCGCGGCGACCTTGTGGCCGAGTTTCGGGATCTGGTACTCGGGCCTCAGCCAGCGGACGACCCCGTGCGCCTCCTCGGTGGCGCGCTCCTGATTGAGGGCGACGAGGCGGGTCAGCAGCTCTTCGTCGGCCGCGACCTGATCCTCGGTCCTGAAATTCGATGGCGTCGTCGCACCCGGCAGGCCGGCGAGGCGCCGCCTCCGGACAAGGACGCCGAGCATTTGGGTGACCAGAGCTGGCGGCGGATCGATGCCGACTGGATGGGTGTCGCCGCCGATCTCGCCCTGCAGCTTGACCGCAGCGTCAACAACACGAGCCTGGTGCTGGCGTTCGAATTCACGGACACCGGACGTGTCTGCCTGTTCCCGGGGGATGCCCAGATCGGCAACTGGCTGAGCTGGGAAAACAGACCTGGGCCGACACCGGCGTGACATCGGACAATCTGCTGGTCCGCACCGTCTATCCAAGGTTGCCCATCACGGCAGTCACAACGCCACACCCAAGCGCAATGGGCTAGAAAAGATGTTCCATGCCGACTTGTCGGCGTTCATGCCCGTCAACGAGGCCGACGCCAAGAAGGCCAAGTGGCATCAGGTGCCCTTCGGGTCGATCCTTTCAGCGCTGGCGACAAAGACCTCGGGGGCGTCGTGCGCGCCGACGACGAATGGGTGGGGCAGGGGATGCGCCGCCTTCTTCGGTGCCATCGGGCTCGATTTTGGCTGTCAAGAACTCAGGCAAGGGATGGATTGAGGTCGACGTGTTCTGATGATTCCGACCACATGCTCACGGGTATCTTGGCGACAAATCCTACTGACGCACGTTAAGAGTTTGTACGGGTAGAAATTGGGTAGATTTCGTGCGCTTGTCGAAATTCGCCGCGTTTTCGACGACACCCGCCACAACTTCGAAATTTGACCCCCTCAGCACCCCCGTTACTCCATCACTAGGTAACACTTATTCATGGCGGGGTAACACTTATTCATGATCGGGTCGAATGAGGGGCGAGTGTTACCTAGTTGCGAGGAAACGTTACCTGGCTGTGAATAAGTGTGACTCGCGGCGAGCCGAGCCGGATAGCATGAGCTCGTGTCAGGTTTCTCTTCGAGCGTCAATTTGGTAGGCAGTCGGCGATTACCGGCGCGATAGTGTCAGCAAAATGAGGCGCGTTGCTGATCGGCTGTCTCTGGCCCGTTCCCGACAGACTGCTATTGGCTGAAAAGGGGCCGAGAGCGGGCGGACCGGCTCTGCACGATTGCGGGCAGAAGCAGATGCTGAAAGTAATAGCTCGTGTCGAGAACCTAATCGGGCCAAAGCCTGGTTTCGAATGCAACTGCTTGGTCTCGGGCGAAAGTTGGGGATTGGCAGGCTCGCAACGCCTCCGCGGTCAGACTAGTCCTCGTCACGCAGAGCAACGCGTTCCGCCGATGCATATACCGCACTCTCGAAATATCAAAGCGGCCGAACCCGAGTTGGCAACCGATGACGTCGTAATATGCTTGGTATCCGCTTCATCAAAATAGTGCCGAACTTTTGTTAAAACGCGCGCAAATTCTCTTCAGGTTTTCCTTTGACGTATTCGTCGCTTATTACTTCGATATAGCTTATCGGACTGCCTCAACGAGGTGATTTGATGCCGGATAATGGCGAATTGAGAACGCGCAGCTTGAATCAAAGCTGCACGAATACGTCGATGCTCTTGATTCTTCTGAGGTGATCGGAGGGATAAATACAAGTAGAGGCCGGATTTTCTGAAAGTCTGGCCTCCGTTATTTCGCGCATAACGCGTTCAATCGCACAGACGCGACGACTAATGCCGCAGAATTCTTCGGCGACACCATCAAGAGTTTGAGTCGGATCGTCGGGGTCGAAGCGCCCGCGAGCCTTGCCGCGAACCTCGAAAAGCGGGTGCGTGCCAAAGATCCGGCGCAACGGTCCGACATGCTCAAACGGAGCCAGCACATGGACGAGATTTTCGAGTTGACGCGCCGCAAGATCGAAACGCTTCATCCCGCCGCCTGCGCCGCATGATCGTGTCTACCTAGTTTTCGGCAGCAATGATGGGTAACTATATGCAATTGTTGCTGGTTTCATCGCCGAAACGGTTCAATGCAATTCAAACGATAATTTCGAATTTTTTCTCCGTTTCGTGCGATTAAAGCATTGGCAATGCTTTGAATGGCACGTTGGAAATGGACGCGTGCTGATGATTTGGAGTTGCAAATGTTGAACTTCGCCCGCGGGTCCAGCACAACCGCAATACAGGGGAAGCTGGACGCAATTCAGCGCAGCCAGGCCGTCATCGAGTTCGATCTCGACGGCAATATCCTTTGGGCCAATCCGAACTTTTTGAATGCCGTCGGCTATGATCTCGACGAGATCACCGGCAAGCATCACCGCATCTTCGTGACCGAGACCTATGCGAGGAGCGACGCCTACAAGGACTTCTGGAAACGTCTCGGCGCCGGCGAGTTCTACTCGGGCGAGTTCGAGCGCCTGTCCAAGAAGGGTGAGACCATCTGGCTGCAGGCGACCTATAATCCGGTTCTCGACAGCAAGGGCAAGCCCGTATCGGTCGTCAAGATCGCCGCCGACATCACCGATGCCAAGATGACAGCCGCCGACCATATCGCCAAGCTCGCGGCCATCGACCGCGTGCAGGCCGTCATCGAGTTCGATCTCGACGGCAACGTGCTCGTCGCCAACAACAACTTCCTCGACGTCATGGGCTATACGCTCGACGAGGTCCGCGGCCGCCATCACCGCATCTTCGTCGACAAGGCCTATGCCCAGTCGCCCGAATACGTCGAATTCTGGAAGCGGCTGCGCGGCGGCGAATTCATCGCTGCAGAGTTCAAGCGCTTTCACAA
The DNA here is from genome assembly GCA_963676075.2 of Devosiaceae bacterium. Classification (GTDB taxonomy): domain Bacteria; phylum Pseudomonadota; class Alphaproteobacteria; order Rhizobiales; family Devosiaceae; genus JAHJQZ01. The sequence goes on along the minus strand of CAXXNZ010000028.1, from coordinate 258,526 downwards.
GTCCGGCGCCGAGGTCTGGATCCAGGCGAGCTACAATCCGGTGCTCGATCCGTCGGGTCGGCCGGTCAAGGTCGTAAAGTTCGCCACCGACATCACCCAGCGCAAGCGCGACGAAAAGGTGATGGCAGACCTGAGGCGCAGCCTCGGGCTGATGGCCAAGGGCAATCTCGACGTCGAGATCACCGACGTGTTCACCGGCGAACACGAGGAACTGCGCCAGGCCTTCAACGCGACGCTCGGCCAGTTCACCCGGACGCTCCACAAGGTAAAGAGTGCCTCCACGGGCCTCAAGACCGCCACCGGCGAAATCCTGATGGGCGCCAACGACCTTTCCGAGCGCACCACCCGCCAGGCGGCGACGATCGAAGAAACCTCGGCGGCGATGGAGCAGGTCGCCCAGATGGTCGAGGACAATGCTCACAAGGCCGACGAGGCGGCGCGCCACACCGACGCCGCGACCAAGATCGCCGAAGAGGGAGGCATCGCCATGCGCGACGCCAATTCGGCCATGGAGCGCATCACCCAGTCCTCGGCCAAGATCTCCAACATCATTAGGCTGATCGACGACATCGCCTTCCAGACCAATCTGCTGGCGCTGAACGCCTCAGTCGAAGCGGCGCGGGCCGGCGAAGCCGGCAAGGGCTTTGCGGTCGTGGCCGTCGAAGTCCGGCGACTCGCCCAGTCGGCCGCCGAAGCGAGCGCCGAGGTCAAGACGCTGATCGAATCGAGCGCCGAACAGGTCGCCGAAGGCTCCAAGCTCGTCGCCGCGGCGGCCCAGAAGCTCGGCGCCATGCTCGACGCCGTCCAGGGAAATTCCGGCCTGATGCGCGAGATCGCCGAGGCAAGCCAGGCCCAGTCCGGTTCTCTGGGCGAAGTGAACACCGCCGTACGCCAGATGGACGAACTGACCCAGCACAACGCCGCCCTGGTCGAGGAAACCAACGCCGCGATCGAACAGACCGAAGCCCAAGCCGCAACCCTCGACGAGGTGGTGAGGACTTTCACATTCGCGGAGGCGGCACCCACAGGCACTTCCGGGCGCGCCGCAAGCCGAAGTTCGGCAATACCCGCCCGGAGCGCGCCGACACCCCGACTTCGCACCACCGGTTCGAGCGCCGCCGCCGCCGCCGATTGGGACGAGTTTTAGGCAGGGGCGGCGGGCCAGAGAGAGGTCGGACAAGTTCACGAGATGAACAATTGTCGACTGCTTTCGGGAAATTGCGAGCGCTACATAAACAGGCGGAATTGGGCGCGAAGCTGCCATTGGCCAACCGACGATGCCATGCCCGTCAAGGGGCTGCCGCAGGTGACGCGGTTGTCGGGAAGTCGGCAACCGCGTCCCGTGTCTGCGACAAAGAGTGTGATCGATGACGGACGCCTCAGAACCACCCTGGGACGTCATCCTTCGATCGCGGGGGATTGCGCGCGGCGTCGGATCGCTTTGCAGAAGTGCCGTGTTCCAAAGCTCTTAAGACAACGGCCCCGGACAGCACCTTCTTCCGCATGAGGCGCTCGGCCAAGCGCCGTGCTACGCCTGCATTGATCCTGATGATGTCCTGTGCCCGTTGGAGCTGCCGCTTGAGATGAACATCGATTTCGTCACCGAGTGTGGTCGAGGCCCATGAGGTGTCGGGCAGATGAAGCAATTTGTCGCCGAGGCCATAGCGCGCCAATGCATTGGCAAGCAGCTGTGCGGCTGCAGCGAGGTCAGCTTCAGCTCGGGCGTTTGCACCGCGTCCAATCTCGATTTCGGACGCGCGGCCCCCGAGTTGGACGCTCACGCTGTCCATGATGCCGTTCCAGGTCGGAACCAGAGTGTGAGAGACAGTCGCGGTTATGCCACCCAACATGCCTTTCAGGACAATCGAGATACTTTCGACGGTGTGGCCAAGGCAAAGTGCCACGATTGCATGGCCAATCTCGTGAAGGGCAGAGTCTCCGTCAAGCTGGACAAAACTTGGGGGCAACGCCACAGGATGCCGAAGGAGACGCCAGCGCGGCGTCATCCCGCCTTTGAGGCGATCAGCTCGTTCATCTGTCGAGCAAAGCTGTCTTGGTCAGTGATGTCATCAATGCCGTCCAGTTCGTCGGCAAGCTGCTCTTCAAGGCTGCGGGCAAGGGCGCCGAGTTCGGTCAGGCCGTACAAGGTCGATGTGCCGGCGACCTTGTGAGTCGCGGTCACCAGCGCTCGACCGGTGTCCGGGTCGCGGCTGCTGGAGTAGGCATGCCAGAGCGTGCTGATCTCATCGAGGCGCGCCGGTAGCGAGGCAATGTATTCCTTCTGCATTTCCTGCAATTGCATACGGATACGCTGAAGCCCGTCTTCCGAGATGTCAGTCATCTGGTTTGCAATGCCTCTCTGATCGTTGCGGGATGCACCGCTTGCGCAATCGGGAGCACGCGCAAGAGGGTGGCGCATCCCTCGGGGGCGGGGCAGGTCTCTGGAGGTTGCACCAGAATCTGGGCCTGGCTTGGCGCCAGATCTCCCACGGTCTTCTCGTCTATTGAGGTCCCGGACAGTGCAATGCTCAAGACGTTCCGTCCTGCCTCCATCAGCGTTCTGTGCAGCGGCCCGAAAGCGGCGCCGTGGGTGAGAGCGGTGGAGGTCTTTTGAAACAGCATCTGGTCGCCCGAAAGGCGCAGGTCGAAGCGGGTCGCGCCCGCCACGAGGACGATCTGACCAGGCCTCAGCGCCAGCCCGTCACTTGCCTGAACGGCCTGCAATCCAGCCATGCTGCTCAGATTGCGCAGAAGGCTTTCCATGCACGATGCCGGTGCCTGGGCCGCGACGATGACGGGCGGGTGGTTATTGGAAAGAGGCGTGAGCAACTGGCGAAGGGCACTGGCGCCGCCGTCGCCCAGGGTCACCATCATGGCGTCGAACGGACGGATTGGCGGCTCGAGGCGTGCGACGGGTTCCGCCGGCGGTCCGAGAAGAGGACGTCCCCAGAACAGGACTTTTTCTATGATGATGCTGGCGATCCCGCCGATGTCGATATCCATCATCGAGGCCGACTTCCAGATGACGTCGACGGCGCCGCTGTCGAGAAATTCGGCGGCCATTTCGCTGCGCCGCCGCGTCAGACCACTGAGAATGATCACCGGCAGCTGGTGGGACTCGACGATGGTCTGGGTCGCCGACACGCCGTTCATGCCCGGCATGTCGACGTCCATGGTGACAAGATCGGGCTGAAGGCGCGCAACCATGTCGATCGCCTCCTGGCCGTTTTTGGCTTCGCCGACGATCTCGATATCCGGATGCTCCTGACACAATGTGCGGATGGCCATGCGCATGAAAATGGAGTCGTCGCAGATCAGCAGGCGGACTCCGGCGCTGGTGCGCGCGCCGGCCGGCGTTGCCGTGGCGATAGTGGCCGAAACATTCATCCGAGGCGTCTCGCGTCAGGTTTCGTCGATGCGGGCAACATTGTTTCGTCCTCAGAACAGGAGATTGGGAATGACGTCGACGAACTGGTTCTTCGTCGTCGAAGCCGTGGTGCTAGACGTGTCGTCGGTGACGGTCGCCGTAATCTCGAAGGTGAAATCGGAGCCGGAATGGGTGACGAATTGCAGGCCCTGAAGGTCTGCTTCAGTCAAGGAATACGTGCCGTCCGCGTTGAGCGTGCCGTTGTTGAGCTCGCCATGCGAACTGATGCCATCGACTATGACCTCGAGGGTTTCGGTCGCGGCGAGGTCGCCGATATCTATGTGGAGGCCGGTCCAGAATTCTTCGATGGGCTGGTGGCTGAGCGAGACTTGAACCGTCGGCGCGTCGGCGAGGTTGAGCACATCGTAGGCGACATCGGTAGAGGACGTCGCCGTGGTGTTGGTTTGACTGTCAAAGACCGTGAGATCGATGTGAAGGGTCGTCGAGGTCGGATCGCTGGCACTGATCGTCAGGCCATCGAGATCGGCTTCGGTCAGCGTCCATGTGCCGCCGCCCTGGTCCTGACCGACTGAAAGGGACATGCCGGTGGTCAGCCCGGAAATCGTGATTTCCGCCGTCTCGGTCGGTGCGAGCGTACCAATGTCGATGGCAAAATCTACCGCCGTGTCTTCGAGCGCCGGCGCGTCGAATTGCGGTGCGAGATCAGCCGCGTCCGCCGTGTTCCAGACGTTGAAGGTAAATGTGGCCGTGCCCGTGGCGCTACCATCGCCGTCGACCGCCGTCGCCGCGATGCTCATGGTCACCGCGCCGTAGAAATCCTCCGCTGGCACGAATTTGAGCCCGGCCAGGTCTCCAGGCTCGAGATGCCAGGTGCCGTCGTCGTTGTCGGTGCCCGCGGTAAAGCTGCTGCCTTCCGGATAGCCGGAAATGGTGATGTAATGGGTGTCGGGCGATGTCACCGCGATGGTGAGCGGGATCTGGCTGTCTTCAAGCCCTGAATAGTAGGTGACCGTGCCTGTCGGCTTGTCAGCGACAGGCGACACGGAGACGGTGAAGCTCGTTTCGGTCGTCGCGGTGTCGGCGCCATCGGTGGCCGTCGCCGTCAGGGTCAGGCCGATGTCGCCATTGAAATCGAGGGGCGGCGTTAGCGTCAGGCTGGCCAGTTCTTCCGGCAACAGGGTCCAGCTGCCGTCGCCATTGTCGATGCCCGCTGACAGGACCGCGCCGGCGGGCACGCCGGAAAGCAGGACGCTGACCGCATCGGGCGAACTGACTGACAGATTGAGGGCAATGGCCGTATCTTCATCGCCGGTGACGGCAGCCGCAACGATGGTGGGCGCGTCGGCGACTGCGGTCACGTTGACGGTGAAGCTGGCGAGCGAACTGGCCGTGTCCGTTCCGTCAATGGCCGTTGCGGTGACATCCACGGTGATAGCGCCATTGAAGTCGGCGGGCGGTGTCAGAGTCAGAGCGGAGAGATCGACCGCATCGAGCGTCCACGTTCCGTCGCCGTTGTCCGTACCTGCGGACAAGACGGCACCGGCAGGGACGCCTGAGAGCGTGACGCTTGTCGTGTCGACGGAGGTTGCCGAAATGGACAGGGCGATGGCGCTGTCCTCAGCGCCCGTCGCATCGGAAACAATAAGCACTGGCGCGTCGGCGACCGGTGTAATGGTCAGTGCCAGAGGCTGGGAGACCGCCGTCAACGCACCGCCATCCTCCGTGATCGCGGTTACGTTGAGCGTGAACTCGCCATTGATGTCGGCAGCGGGGATCAGCGAAAGCCCGGCGAGTTCTTCGGGCGCGACGGACCAGGTGCCGTCGCCGTTGTCGACACCCGCAGAGAGGGTGGCGCCTTCTGGCAGGTCGGCAAGCACGATCTGCTGAACCGTTTCGCCCGGCGCCGCGATGGCCGAAATTGTGAGAGCAATGCTCGTATCCTCAAGCCCGGTCGCAGCGACTAAGCTCAGAAGAGCCGGCTCGGCGACAGGATCGACGGTCACGCTCAGCGTTCCGTCGACCGAGGCGGTATCGCCGCCATCCGTCGCCGTTGCGGTGACCATCAGGTCGAACGTGCCGTTGTAGTCGAGAGGAGGCGTTAGCGTCAGATTTGGCAAGTCGTCTGCGTCGAGGCTCCAGCTGCCGTCGCCATTGTCTGTGCCGGCGGACAGCCTCACGCCGGCCGGCACGTTCGCGATTATTACCGCAGTCACGTCGGGCGAAGTCACCGCGATATCGAGCGCTATCGCCGTTTCTTCGAACCCGGTCGCCGAGGACAATGCGAGCACCGGCGCATCGGCGACAGGCGCGACGGAAACGGTGAAGCTGTCCGAGGTGCTAGCGGCTTCGGTGCCGTCGGTCGCGGTGGCAGTTACTTCAAGTGTCAGATCGCCATTGAAGTCGGCGGGTGGCGTCAAGGTCAGCCCGGCAAGCTCTTCGGGTGCAAGCGTCCACGAGCCATCACCATTGTCGATGCCGGCGGACAAGGTCGCGTCAGTAGGAATTCCGGAGACGGTCACGGTGAGCGTGTCGGGTGATGTCGCGGTGATGTCGAGCGCTATTGCACCGTCTTCGCTGCCGGCGACGTCGCTGACGGTCAGAACGGGCGCATCGGCGACCGCCGCAACCGAGACGGTGAAGCTATCTGTCGTGCTAGCGGTTTCGGCGCCTTCAGTCGCCGTCGCTGTCACGTCGAGTGTCAGATCGCCATTGAAGTCGGCGGGTGGGGTCAGGGTCAGACCAGCAAGCTCTTCGGGTGCAAGCGTCCACGAGCCATCACCATTGTCGATGCCGGCGGACAAGGTCGCGCCGGCCGGAACGCCCGAAATGGTGACGCTGAGTGCGTCGGGCGAAGTCGCGGCGATGTCTAGTGCAATGGCACCGTCCTCGCTGCCAGCCACGTCGCTGACGGTCAGAACGGGAGCATCGGCAACCGCCGCAACCGAGACGGTGAAGCTGTCGGAAGTGCTGGCGCTTTCGGCGCCGTCAGTCGCCGTCGCTGTCACGTCGAGTGTCAGATCTCCATTGAAGTCGGCGGGCGGCGTCAGGGTCAGACCGGCAAGATCCTCAGGGGCGAGCATCCACGAGCCATCGCCGTTGTCGGTGCCTGCGGACAGGGTCGCGCCGGCCGGAACGCCCGAAATGGTGACGCTGAGCGTGTCAGGTGATGTCGCGGCGATGTCGAGCGCTATGGCACCGTCTTCGCTGCCAGCCACGTCGGCTTCCGAAAGGATTGGAGCATCGGCGACCGCCGCAACCGAGACCGTGAAGCTATCTGTCGTGCTGGCGGTTTCGGCGCCTTCAGTCGCCGTCGCTGTCACGTCGAGTGTCAGATCGCCATTGAAGTCGGCGGGTGGGGTCAGGGTCAGACCAGCGAGGTCATTAGGGGCGAGCGTCCACGAGCCGTCGCCATTGTCGATGCCGGTGGAGAGCGCAGCACTGGTGGGCACACCTGAAATGGTCACGGTGAGCGTGTCGGGTGATGTCGCGGTGATGTCGAGCGCTATGGCGCCGTCTTCGCTGCCGGCGACATCGCTGACGGTCAGAACGGGCGCATCGGCGACCGCCGCGACCGAGACGGTGAAGCTATCGGAAGTGCTGGCGCTTTCGGCGCCGTCGGTCGCGGTGGCAGTTACTTCAAGTGTCAGATCGCCATTGAAATGCACGGGAGGCGTCAACGTCAGACCGGCAAGGTCTACGACATCGAGTGTCCATGTGCCGTCGCCATTGCTTGTGCCGGCGGAAAGCAGCGCTCCGGCGGGCACGTTCGAAATGGCAACGCTCACGGTGTCGGGGGAGGTGACCACGATATCGAGGGGGATGGACCCGTCTTCCACCCCCGAGACATCGGCAATGCTCAATACCGGTATGTCGGCGACCGGTGCGAACGACACCGTGACGTCCTGCGCCGTGGTGGCTCCGCTGGCGCTGTCGGTGACGCTGACCGACAAGGCAATGCCGCCATTGAAATCGGTGGGCGGGAGCAGCGTCAGATCGCTCAGCTTGTCCGCGGTCAAAGTCCAACTGCCATCGCCATTGTCGACGCCTGCTGACAGGCCGGCGCCATCGGGCAGGCCCGCGATCGTCACGACCGGGGTTCCGTCGGTCACGACCGCGATGCCGAGCGCCACCGGACTATCCTCGATCGCATTTCCCACCGTGATGGCGAGGCTTGGTGGCGAGGGGGGCGTCTCTGTCGTTGCGGCGTCACTGGGGGCCGTCGCCGGCTGCGCGTCTGCGTCCGTCGTTGCGGGTGGGGCAGCCTGCGGTGCGGTGACCTCGGTTTCTGAAAAGGTGCCGGCGGTCGGTCCGACGGGCGCGGCAGTCGGTGCGCCGATTTCGTCGGTTGTCGCCGTCAATGCCTGCCCGGATCCTGTCGGCGCCTGCGCCTGCGCCTGCGCCTGTGCGGCTGCGGCCGTGCCGGGGTCCGCCTCGGCGACAGAAACTGGCGCGGTGTCTGACTCGTCTTGGGGCCCGAGCCCGAACTCAATCTGCTCGGACGGGGCGGTGGCTTGCGTCTGCGCGAGGTCTCCCGCCGTCTCCGTCAAGCCGTCCGACGGCGGATTGTCGGTCTCGCCTTGAGCAACGCCGGAATGCTGCGACTGGCTGCCCTGGTGAATCGAGGACAAGGCCGTTTCGTCGCGGCTGATCGCCGTGCGCGGGTCGGACTGGTCCGACGTGCTCATGCGGGAGAGCGCGCTACTCTGATCCGTGTCCTCTTCCATGCGACTGGCTTTCCCTTACGAGCAATGCGTCCTCGGTCGGTGCCTGATACGCCGATTGAAGACGATCAGGGTTGAATAAAGTCATAATCTAGCGCCCATCGTCGCGGGCCTCGTTAACAGAAACAATAACCATTATTCGCATTTATAAAAAAATACGCCATGCGATGACGATTAATTAAAATTGCCGCTTCATTGTACAAAGAACTGAATGCCTCGGCATGGTCGAATAGTAGAAAGCAACGTGTCGAACCAGAAGCTGGGTATGTCGAAAGAAACCGTATTTCATCACGAGGCAGGAGTTATCTCTGCGGCAGAGCGCGTGAGAATGGCGCCAATGCCGGCGATGGCTGCCGTTTTGATTTCCTCGCTGATGATAAACGTCTTTTCCATTTCGACGCCGATCGCGGTGTTGCTGATCTATGATCGCGTCTTGCCGAACGGTACGGGCTCGACGCTTTTCGTCCTGTTGTTGTCGGCAGGGGTGATTGTCCTTGTCGATGCAGCACTTCGCCTTGCCCGCGCCACGATCCTGTCCCGGGCCGGAACGCGCTTCGATCACACCCAGCGCGAACAGCTGGTGCGCCGTTATCTCATGCGTGGGCGGACGGCGTCGCGCGTCTCGCATGCCGAACTCGCCGAGAGTCTGTCGGCGAATTCGAGCATCCGTGAATACAGGTTCCTACTGCTTCAGTCGGTGGTCGATATTCCCTTCGGCCTCGCCTTCCTCGTGTTGATCGCATTCATCGGCGGCTGGCTCGTGTTGATCCCGGCTCTGGTCTGCCTCAGCTTTGCAGCGGCGCTAGTGTTCTTCGCCAATTCTGGCCAGGCGGCGTCCCTGACGCACCGCAGGTCCGAAATCGCGCAAGCCGAATTTGCCTCCAGTGCCTTCGAGAACCTGCGCGCCATAAAGGCCATCGCCGCGGAGGTGCCGGTCGTCTACAGGTTTGTGACTGGTCAGGTCGCCAGCTCGGGACATCTGCGCCGGCAGGTGCTGAATTCCCTGATGACGCGCGACATCAACGCCTTCTTCTCGCAGGCCCTGATCGGGTCCGTCGTGGTGGCCAGCGCGCTGGCCGTGATCGAGGGAAACATCACACTCGGCGGGCTCGCTGCCTGTACGCTTCTGGCCGGTCGCGCTCTCGAACCGCTCCAGACCGGTCTTCAGCTTATCACTCAGCGCCCGGCATTCGACCTCGCACGTGAATTGATTGCCATGATTGCCGGAAAGCGGGAGGCGACGGAGCAACTGGCCCCGCCTCATGCCGCGCCTTTGTGGAGTGTGCCACCCCGGATCGAGGTCAGACACCTTTACACCGGACAGGATGGCGGACTGGTTCGTCCCATCGAGGATCTCGATCTCGACATTGAGCCGGGCCAGTTCGTCGTCGTGAGCGGCGATCGCGGCACCGGCAAGAGCGCATTGGTGCGGGCGCTTCTCCGCCTGACGCCGGCGCAAGGCACAATCCGGTTCGGGGATATCGAGATCACGGACGAAACCGCCGACCGGGTCCGGCGCAACGTGACCTACATTCCCCGCGAGCCGGCGCCTCCCAATGGCAGACTGATCGATATCCTGACCGATGGCGACGAGAACGCCTATGCAGACGTCCGCTATCTCTCGCATCTGATCGGGCTCGACGAAGCGGTTAAGCGATTGCCCGACGGCTATCACACCGAAATCCAGCGTGAACGGCAGAACCTGCCGCGCGGCCTCCTGCAACTCGCCGTCATCGTGCGCGGTCTGGCGCGCAAGCAGAAAGTGATGATCATCGACGAGGCCAATTTTTCTCTCGACGCGGGCAGCGAGCAGCGATTCATCCAGCTGATGGGCATGCTCAAGGGCGAAGCCACCATCTTGTTCATTTCCGACCGCCCCGCCGTCAAAGCCATGGCAGACCGAACGCTCGTGCTGTCCAACGGCCGCATTGCCGTGAGCGCGTACGCGGGAGCCGCGTAGATGGCCGCCCCGACCCCGCACGAGACGCCGCAGGATACCGGCGCCGAGCCGAAACTCGTCACCGATCACGAAGGTATCCGCCGGTTGCTGCACGAGGCTGGCGCCGATGTGAGCCGCATCGATCTCGCTTGCACGGCGCCGCTCGACCGGTCTTTGGGCATGGACGCGCTGGCGAGGCTTTCCCTGAGCCTGTCCCTCGCTCCGGAACTGGCGCAGCGTCGGCTGCGTGACGTGGCGCTCGATTCCGCGCTTTTCGCCTTCGAATGTCCGAACGGAATGCTCAGGGTCTTCATACCCGGCTCCTACGGTGCTCTTCGATGCCTCAATCCCGACACCGGCCTCGAAACCGATCCTCCCGATCCGGGTACAATAGGCCGGGCGCTCATGCTCGACGCGACGCCGCGCACCGACCAGAAGCGCGGGCCGCTGGCGACATGGTTCGGCATGACCACGGACGCGGCCAGCGGCACGCTCGTACCCCTCGTCGCGCTGACGGTGTTGTCAAATCTGCTCGGCTTGGCTTTGCCGCTGTTCACCCTTGCCGTCTACGACCAGGTGCTGGCCGCCGGCGACCGGACGCTTCTCTACCTTCTGGCGGTGGGTCTGTTACTGAGTCTTTTGGGCGACATGCTGCTGCGCGGCATGCGTAGTATCCTCATGGCTCGGACGTCCGGACTGGTCGATCTCAGTGCCAAATCCAGGCTTTTCGGTCGCCTGTTGCGTGCGCCCTCGCTTTTCGAGGCCGGGTTCGGTGCGCGGGCCAGCCGGTCGCGCCTCAGGGAGATCGACCGGGTTCGCTCATTCTTCATCGGCCCGATCGGCGTCGCCTTCGTGGAAGCGCCCTTTGCGCTGCTATACGTGCTGGCGCTCGCCTATCTCGCCGGCTGGCTGGCGCTGGTGCCGGCTGCCATCCTTGTCGTCGGCGCGGCGGGCATCCTCGCCCTTTTGTCGCCGGCCGTGCGCCGCACGCAGATGGCCGCGCAGCAGGCCGATGCGTACAGCGCGACCAATTACGAGATCATCACTGGCTACGACACCATCATGGCGGAGGGCACCAGCGCACAGTGGCTCAACCGGTTCCGCGAAGCATCGGCACGCCTCGCCGAAATGGAGTTGTTTCGCCTGCGCACTTCGGTCGGCGCGCAGGTCTCGGCCAGTACACTGGTATCCCTCGCCGTGCTGGCAACGCTTGGCGGCGGGGCCTCTATGGCGATATCCGGCACGCTGTCGGTGGGAGCGCTCATCGCCTCCGTGGCGCTGGTCTGGCGCATGAGCGCACCGCTGCCCTCCCTGATGCAGGGCTATCTGCGTTGGAGCGACATCAGAGCGGCGGCTGAAAACAGTGCATCCATTCTCAACGCGGCACTTCCGCCGCCGCGCGACAACCGCCTGAGCGGCCGTGGCGGCGGCATGAAGGGTAGCGTCGCGTTCTCCTCCGTCATGATGACGTATGAACGCGGACAAACCGCCGCGCTCAGAAATGTCAGTTTCAGCGTCGATCCCGGCGAGATAATTGCGATCACGGGTCACGCCGGCGCCGGCAAATCCACGACACTCGACCTGATTGCCGGCATGCTCGAACCGCAGTTCGGCGCCGTCACCATCGACGGCATCAATCCCCGTCAGATCTCGCAAAACGCGCTACGCCAATCCATCGGCTATTTGAAACGCGGCGAACGTATGCTGCCAATCCCGATTGCCGACTATCTCAACCTCGGGGTCGAGGTCGAGCGGCGGCCGGTGCGCGATCTGGTTTGCCGGCAGATGGGGATTCTCGAACAGATCGAGCATCTGCCGCTAGGTTTCGGCACAGTAATGACGTCACTCGACGCCAATAGCGGCCTGGCAAAGGCCATCGCACTCACGCGGGTGTTCCTGTCCGATACCAATCTTATTCTGCTCGACGAGCCCGACACGGCAAGCATTGCCGCACGGCGGGCGATACTCGGTGCAATCGACCGACTTCGCGGCAGCCGCACCGTGATTATGGCAACGCATTCTCCCGAATTGGTCTCGGTTGCCGATCGCCTCATCGTCCTCAACCACGGCACGCTTGCGCGCATATGCGCACCGCGCGAAATCGCGGGTCTATCAAAGGTCGCAAGTCAATGAACGCAGCCATCACCCATACGGAAAACGTCGACGGTCCGCAGGTAGGTTTGCGTGATTTGTTGACCGGGGAGGCCGCGGTAACGGCCAACCAGCTTTTCGATCGCAAGGGAACCAGCCGGTTCGCGGTTGTCACGGTTTTTGCCATTTTCGGCTGTTTTGCCGCTTTGACCACTTGGTCGTACTTCCTTCCACTGGCGGAAATCTCGGTCAGTTCGGGCGAGGTCATCCCGACCGAGCAGATTCAGACCGTGCAGCATCTCGAAGGTGGCATCGTTTCCGAAATCCTCGTTGACGAAGGCGAGCGCGTTGCGAAGGGGCAGGCTCTTCTCAGGTTGGGGCCCGAAGTGGCCCAGTCCGAGCTCGACCAGTTTCAGACCCGGTTGTCAGGCGTTTTGCTTCGGATCGATCTGCTTTCGCGGTCGCTCGACGACAATGCCCCGGTTCTTGATAACGTCGACCCGAGATACCGGGAAATAGCAGAGGCCGAACAACGGGCGCGCGTGGCGCGCAAACAGAGCCTCGACAGCCAGTCGCAGGTGCTTGGGCAGCAAGTACGCGAGCGCGAGGCACGGCTTGCCGCTCTCAACGCGCAAAAGGATTCACTGTCTAGGCAGATCGTGTTGGCACGCGAGCAACTGCAGGCCCGGCAGGCGCTTGTCGATGAAGGATTGCTTTCGCGTGGCCATATACTCGGGACCGAGCGGGAGATGGCAGCACTTGTCGGACAGGCGGAAACGCTCGAACTTGACGGCGATGGCCTTCGGGAGGGCATACGCGAAGCCCGATTCCGGATGGTCGAGCTGCAGGCAACATTCACCGCCGAGATTACCAGCGAAATCAGCCAACTGACGCGGGAAGCTGCAGAGCTCCAACTCAGTATCGATCGCGCGCAAGACCGCGTTGAGCGGTTGACGATCCGGGCGCCAATGGACGGTCGCATCAAGGGACTGGCGACGCGCACGGTCGGAGGCGTGGTTGCGCCGCGCGCGATCCTTATGGAGATCGTGCCAGACGTCGCGCCGCCACTAGTCGAAGTCCGTATCTCGACGCGCGACGTCGGCCATATCCGGGTCGGTCAAGAGGCAAAAATCAAGGTGCTGACCTACGATTATACCCGCTACGGATCGGTTCCGGGCCGGGTCGCGCGAATATCGCCGTCTACCTTCGTGACCGAAGACGGCACTCCCTATTACAAAGCCTTCATAGACCTCGATACGCGCTTTGTCGGCGACGATCCGGGCCGGCCAGTGACGCCCGGCATGACTGTCATCGCGGATATCATCACGGGAAATCGCAGTCTTTTGGACTATCTGCTAGCACCCATCCGCCGCAGTGTCGACGCGGCGATGCGCGAAAGATAGGGCCGCGCGGCGGGCCTGACCTAGTCCATGGGTTCGGCGGAAAGTTCCTCCCAAAGGGCCCGGACCTGGTCGGATAGCATCTCGGATTCGAACGGCTTGGTCAGCACGCCGATCCTCTTGCCGCTTTTGAGCTTTTCGAGGTCCTGCGGGCGCACCTTGGCGGTGATGAAGGCCACCGGAATGCCGGCTGTCGCCTCGTTCTCGCGTAGCTTTGACAAAGCCTCGGGGCCGGTCATCACCGGCATCATGACGTCGAGAAGGATGAGATCCGGTGCAAATCGTTCGGCGGCGGCAAGTGCCTGAGCGCCATCTTCACACAGCTCGACCTCAAAGCCGCCGAGCTTTCTAAGCACCATCGAAACAATCCGGCGCAAATCGGCCTCGTCGTCTGCATAAAGGATTTTTCTGAGTTCGCTCACTTCGTTCTCCGGTTGATGCGGGCGCCACGTGTGATCGCATGAAGTTCCTTGTTGCATTGGAGAAGGGAAGTTTATCATCGCAACGCTCAAGGCAGTCTAGAAGTGTCTTCAGTAACTATTCTTTTAATCTGTAAAGAGCAGTGTACAAAATCAATTGGCATTTGAGCATATTATGTAACCAGCGAGTCTACCCTCAGATAGTATCGAATGCAGCGAAAGAACAACAGCATCCGGGCGAACGCCATGCCGAAAGTCTTGATTATCGACGACGACCCCGACTGGCGTAGACTGTGCGAGGTCGTTCTGGGTATCCACGAGATCGAAGTCAAACAATGCGCTGAACCGAACTTGGCGCTTGATCTCGTTGAACAACTGATGCCCGATCTGATCGTCCTCGACGTCAACATGGTGCATATGGATGGCTTTCAGCTTCTCTGGCACCTGAACAACGGCGCCACGACCGCGCATATCCCGGTCATTATGATGTCGACCCGCGCCAAGGCGATGGACGTCGCGTGGGCGCAACGCCTGGGCGCCATCCGCTATATCGTGAAGAACCGGGAACTGCCCGCCGTCGTCGAAGACCTCGATCGACTGGCCGCCGAGATGCTGGGCGGGGAGCCATCTGCTCCGTCCGGTGACGCGACCGACGCGTTTTCGGGCGCGGACCGACAGGCCGCAGTGCAGACGAGCGAGGCCGGCCCGTGACCGCCATCACCAGGATCATTGACGGGTTATCTCTGCCCGGTTCAGCGGCAATACTGGCGCGGGCGCTGATGCTGACCGTTATCTATGTGGTGACGGGCAAAGTCGGCCTGCTGCTTGCGGCACCGCCCGGCTATGTGACACTGATCTGGCCGCCCTCGGGCATCGCCATCGCAGCTCTCATAATTTACGGGCGCAGCATGTGGCCAGGGCTGTTTGTCGGATCGTTCATCCTCAACGCCATGGTAAGCGGCGCCGGCCTTTCGCTCGACAGCTGGCTGAACGCCAATCTCGGCATCGCGGCGCTGATCGCGATCGGTTCGACGGTGCAGGCACTGGTCGCAACGTTCGCGGTCGAACGCTTATTCGGCAATCCGCTCACACTTCGCCGCGGCATGGATGTCGTCACTTTTTTTGGCATCGCGGGTCCGATTTCCTGTCTCATTGCCGCGAGCGTCGGGACCGGCGCTCTGTATGGCACCGGCATGATCGATTTGGATTTTGTTGTTCCCAGCTGGACCAAGTGGTGGCTGGGCGACGTGATGGGCGTTCTGGTGCTCGTGCCACTGACCCTGATCCTGTTTGGCCGAAAAGGCGTCGTGGTTTGGCGCGACCGCCCCGTGGGCGTCATGCCACGCAATCTTGCACTGATTCTTCTCATCCCGCTGGCGATCACCTTTCTGGCCTGGCACGAAATCGACAGCCAGGTCGAAAGCCGCATCTTCAATCGCTTCAAAGCGCTCACCGCGGAAAACGAAATTGCTCTTGGCACGCGCATGGAGGCCTACGAAACCGGCCTGCGCGGCGGTGTGGGCTTTTTCGCCGGCTCGAATCGGATTTCGCGTGACGAATGGAAAGCCTATGTCGAAGCGCTCGACGTGCAGAAATTGTTCCCCGGCATCAATGGTATAGGCTTCATCGCCGATGTCACCGGTGAAAACCTGAGCGATTTCATCGCCGAAACCCGGCAAGACGGCGTGCCCGATTTCGACAGCCATCCGAAAATCGATGGGCCGGAACATTTCGTCATCACCTATATCGAGCCGGTGGACATCAACAAGGAGGCGGTCGGCCTCGACATTGCGTTCGAACGCAATCGATACGAAGCCGCGACGCTGGCACGCGACACCGGCCGGGCGGCGATCACGGGGCGCATCCTGCTGGTGCAGGACCAGACCAAAAGTCCCGGTTTTTTGCTGTTGCAGCCATTCTATGACAGCGATGCTGCGGTCAATACCGTTGCGGAACGGCGCGCAGCGTTTCGTGGCTGGGTCTATGCGCCTTTCGTCGGGCGCAGCTTCATGCGGAACCTGACCCAGGCGCAGGGCACGATGTTTCATCTTCGGGTATTCGACGGCGAAGAAGTTAACGCCGACAGCTTGATCTATGAAAGCCAGGAGGACGAACCCGGTCCGGGCGATCAGGCCAAGTACAGTGTCGTGCACCAGATCGAGATCATGCAGAAACCCTGGACCCTCGAGTGGACCAGCACGCCGGCCTTTGAGGCGGCAACGGCCAGCAATGAATCGCAATTGGTGCTGGGCAGCGGGCTCGCCCTGACTGTCTTGATCGGCGTGCTGATGATGTTCTTCGTCCAGCGCACCGAAACGATTTCCCAAATGGTCGCGCAAAAGACCAAGGAAATCGCGGCCAGCGAAGAGACTTTCCGCAGTGCGATGGAATCCGCATCGATCGGCATGCTGCTTCTCGATCTCGATGAGCGCGTGATCACCGCCAATACGGCTGCTTGCGACTTTTTCGGCTACGGCCCGAAGCAATTCGCGGGACGGGCCTTTGGCGAGCTGGTGCCCGAATGCAGCGCGGCCGAATACCGAAATCTCGTCCGGTCCGCGCGCGACAATCAGGACAAATCGGGCCATGTCGAACAGCATTTCGTGCACAAGGACGGCAGCGAATTGTGGGGCCTGATGACGGTGTCGCTCGCCCATCATGCCGATGGATCGCCGCGCTACTACATCATGCAGGTGCTCGATGTCACCGAACGGCACGAGATGGATCTGATAAAGGGCGAGTTCATCTCGGTGGTCAGCCACGAGCTGCGCACACCACTCTCGTCCATTCGCGGATCGCTCGGCTTTATCCTTGCAACGCTCGACCCGGACTTTCCGGAAGACGAGCGGGAACTGCTGGAGATCGCGCACAAGAATTCCGAGCGGCTGATCCATCTGATCAACGACATTCTGGACATCGACAAGATCGCCGCCGGCAAGATGCGGTTCGACTTTGAAACCCTGGAACTGGGCGACCTGATCTGGCAGGCCATCGTTGCCAACCAGTCCTATGCCGAGCGGTTCGGCGTCAGCTTCGTGCCCGAGCCCTATGCCGAGTCCCACGTCCGCGTGGACGCGGAGCGGCTGATCCAGGTCCTGACGAATCTTTTGTCCAACGCCGCGAAATTCTCTCCTGAAGGCGGATCGGTCAGGATCGGCATGGAACACCATGGTGACCAGGTCCGTATTCTGGTGAGCGATAACGGTCCGGGCATTCCCAAAGGTTTCCGCACCAAGGTGTTCCAGCGTTTCAGTCAGGCCGATTCCTCCGCTGGCCGTGCAAAGGGCGGGACGGGCCTGGGGCTGCATATCAGTAAGCAGATTGTCGAGCGTATGGGCGGCAGCATCGATTTCACCACCGAGGTCGGCGTTGGCACGACTTTCTACGTCGACCTGCCGCTGGTCGAGGAAGGAGAGGGCGCAGGCCTCGAACGCACACTCGCGGGCGATGTCGACCTGTCCCTGAATGCCCTAGACGGTCGCGCGCCCGGATCCCTGCCACGCATCCTGCACATCGAAGAGGATCTCGGCCAACGTCAGCTCCTCACACTTGCGCTTCAGGATCGGGCGGAAGTTGTCTCCGGCGAGAGCGTCGACAGGGCGCGCTCCCTTCTCAATGAGCAAGTCTTTGACCTCATCGTCGTCGAACCGAACTTGCTTGGCGAAGCGGTCGTCGGTCTTCTCGGCGAGCTGTCCGGCCAGGGCAGCAGCCGACGCGTCCCGATCGTTGCGCTGTCGGTGGAGGATGTTGATGACGACATTCGCGACCTGGTGGCCGCAACGCTGATCAAGTCCCGTTCGTCCGACGAGGACGTGGTCGCAACGATTCTGGCAAACGTGGCTTAGGGTCTAGGGCGGTTCGGGATTTGGCGCGCGTAAGTGCGATTTGCGCCCTATCCCTTCGGGACGCGTTGGAAACCGCATCCCCCACAAACCCTGGAATGGTGTGCGAATTGGTGGGTGCCGCCTCGCCCGCAACAGCGTCTCGTTTCAACTGACTGTTGTCGTAAGCAATTGTTGATATGCGCCTGCGCGCGAAACGTCTCCTTCGCATTCCAGCCAAGTCAAACTAGCAGACTCTCTGGGCCGAACCTCTGTACCCGACCGAAAGACATGCAGGTGTGAACCTGGCATTTCTGATTTCGATAGTAATGCGCTGTAACTGACTATTAAGGTTAACAGTTCATGTTTAACGGGAGGATGCGCGTTTCGAGTTGAGTAGAGAAAAGTTGCAATGTTTGATCGCGCCAAGGCAGTCATTGCCTTTGTATGTGCGGCGGCTGGTTCAAGTGGTGCCGCTGCTGCGGACCCTGCAAACCTTTTCGATCCGTATTTTCCCATTCAGGCCGACAGTTTTGTTGAGCTGAGCTCAGCCAGTGCGCCCGTTGGCGACGCCGGTGAGATCATCCGTCAGGCCATTGGCCAGGCGGCAAGCGTCAACAGCGCCGCTGCACGCTGGCATGCCGCCGAGCAGGGGGCTGAAGCTGCGGAACTCGACTATCTGGACAATTCCAGTCTTTACGTCGAAAGCGCTCTGAGCAGCGATGGGGCGACGCGCTATACCTACGGCGTTCGTGTTTCGCTTCCGCTTTATGACGGCGGCGCACGCACCTTCAGGACCAGGAGTTCGCAACGCTCGGCCGATGCGGCTGCCAATGAAGCCAATGACGAGCTGGCCGCGACCATTGTCGACCTGGCCAGTGCGCTGGCGAGTCTTCAGTTGGCGTGGAGCATCGGTACGATCTACGAGCGCCAGCAGAACGATTTGCTGGCCTTGCGCGATCAGGTGCAGGCCGAAATCGCGGTGGGCACGGCGTCCCGTGTCGATCTGTCTCTTGTCGACATTCAGATTCAACAGCTCGCAATTTCCGTAATCGGCGCCAAACTGAACGCGCAACAGGCCAGGAAGGCCTTTTATGGCATTGCCGGCATGTACCCGGCCAGGTTTGATCGGATGGCGTCCATCGCCAGTGCGCTGCCGACGAGTGAAGATATGGCAATTGACATGGCGTTTCGGAACAATGCCAAGCTCAGCGCCAGCACGAACAACGCGATGGCGGCTGACGCCTATGCCGATTCCATTCATGCCGGCGCAGGCGCAAAACTGGACCTCAACCTCGATTTCGGCGGTACTTCCGACACTCTGATTTCCGGGCTCGAGCCGGTCGGGCGGGTAAGCTTGCGCCTCAGCGTGCCACTTGATGCGGGTTCCGGCGCCCGCGTGTTTCAGGCGCGATACGAGGCGCAGGCGGCCGGCCTTGCGGTAGATGCGGCGCGGATTGGCGTTGCGGCCGGCGTCGGTTCCCTTTTCGAGGCGCTTGCGGCCGCCCGCGATCGACGGACATTGGCCGAGCGCGCTGTCCAGAGCGCTCAGGATGCGCTCTACGGTATTCTGCAGGAAAGCAAGTTGGGTGAGCGCGGCGTTTCGGATCGGATCAGCGCCACCTCGCGCCTCGCGGAAACCCGAGTTGCAGCTGCCGAAGCCGCGTACCAGGTTGGCGTGACCGAGCACCTGCTCGCTGCGCAGCTGGGCATCCTTCCCGACATTTACGGCATCAGGCTGCAGTAGTGGCCGAAGAAGCCGTTGCCCCGGCTCGACCCACACCGGTCCGGTTCAGCGTGTATCAGGATAAGCACGTTTGCTTCGATTTTCAGTGCCACCAATTCGGCGATGCATGAGCTTTGGAAGCATTCGAGGATTGGCGCATAATCTGTTTTTTGCAGGGCAAGAGGCCCGGGATACTCGACCCATCGCTGATCGGATCCACCTGTGCTATACGGACGTTGGAAAGGGGCCGGCAGACGCCGGGAAGCCCAAGTACCGTGAACGCTGCCTGTTCATGCGTTTTTTGGTGAGTGACTGCTTTCAGGTGGTCGTGAATCAGGCCTGCGCTGTCGGAATGGAGCGCTTAGCCGCCGTTTATTTGGCCCTAACTCCAACGTCCGTCTTGATCTCCGCACGTCACCCCTGTCGTTCATTCCGTTGCCATTGCCGACACCCATGGGTGTCACAGGTGTCAAGGGTGTCGGCAAGTGACAGTTGAATCTGACACCGAGTTCAGAGATTTCCTGGCCAAAACTTCCCTTCTTCTTGCCCCATCTTTTGGCCTTTCGGCAGCCGGCCGGAGGTCTCTCCCAACGCCTTCAGGATCTCTGCGCCCGACAACAGCTTCTCAACGACGAGCCTATCCACCAGAGCCAGAGCGAGGACGCGATCCGCCTCGACTATGGAAATGGCGCGCTGCAAGAGCTTCTGCAACTGCTCCTCGACCGCCTTCCTAAGATCGACAGTGGGGGCTCTGCTTTCCGGGACGTAGCCGAGGTCCTTTCCGAGACCCTGGCGCTCGAAGGCCGCGCGCAGCATATCCGTAGCGATGGCAAGGTCATTCTCCGCACCCGCATGCGCACCTTTGCCAAGAACGATATCTGCGGCGCGACCTGCGAGCGCGACCGTCACCATGTCAGTCAGTTCTTCCCAGGTCGGCACAAGCGACCTCATCCGCGTCATCGTCAGACCGCCGGCAGTGCCTTGGGCAACGATCGACACGCCGTTTACGTCCAGACCCAATCTGAGCGCGACAAGGGCATGACCAATTTCATGGATTGCAGCGGCGCGAATGTCCCCGGCGTTGCGAGCGTCCTCGGGCACAATCTGGGCGAGGAGATCGGCCTCGGTGAGCGAACGGTGTTCGGCGCGCGCCACGGCCCGGGCTTCTTTCACCCAACCTTCAATCGCGGCGGGCGTCGCACCTCGCCCGAACTGCCCGAGTCTGGCGATATCAGCACCCGCGTACTCGTCGCCAAGGTAATAGCGAAGGACTGCGATCACCTCGTCCTCGGTTTCAACCGGAAGGACGGGCACCTTCTGCTGCATTCGACCCGGCCGTATCAGCGCCGGGTCGAGGTGCTCATAGTGGTTCGTCGCGCCGATCAGCATAATCCGCTTTCCGGACTTCCTGAGCCGGTCGATCTCGGTCAAGAACAGCGTGATGACCGGGGTCCACCAGCTCCGTTCCTTGCCGTCCAGGGCATCGCGGTTGGGGATGGCGTCGAGTTCGTCGAGGAAGCCGATGGCCGGCTCGGACGCGAGGACCTGGTCGACAAAGCTCCTGACGTTCCGCGCAACGCCACCCAAGGCCCCGTCGCCGCTCGTGAACCACGTCCCGACGCTCGACGGAACAAAACTCCAATCGGCAGTCTTGGCCAAGGCCTCGGCGATCAATGACTTGCCGGTGCCGGGCGGTCCCATCAAAACCGCAAAGACCAGTTGGTCAGGCGACATCCTTCCCGCCTCGACCTCTTTCAGGTCAGCGAGCATCTGATCGGTCCAGATCCGCATGGGTCGGGTCAGTGGCAAGGTGGGGAGAAGAGGAACACCGTTCGTATCGCGCTGCACCGAAGACCGATCGACAGCGCGCTGAAGGCAGGCGACACACTCCCGTGCCGAAAGCGTTGGCCGGACGACAGCGGCAATGACGGAAAAGTCGAGCCGTGCCATTTGTTCGGTCACGCCGCGCACCACACCGCCGGTGACCCTGCGGATGACCTTGGACAGGAGGGCCGACGTCAGTGGAGGAACAACAATCGTCTGGTCCGCCGCAGCGAGCACGGCTTCATCCAGAATCTCAGTCGGGTCCCGGCAGACATACACCAGCGACCGTCCTTCCTGGAGCCAATCCAACCCACCAGCACCGACGCGCGTTATCGCCCCGGCGAGGCGCCTGCGTTCGGTCTCTTCTTCGACGGCTGGCTTGGCACTCAGCCGCTTCACCGCCTTGCCGATCGGTGCGACCCAATCGGCGCTCGGCACCTGAAGGATCGTTATTCGGGTATCGGCCAGCATCAGCTTGAGGCGGCGCCTGTCGAGCGCCGCGTTCAACGCCACCTCTGCCAGAACCTCCCTGGCATTCTGCTGCGGGGGCTTGAGGCCGGCATTGTGAAGGCGTTCAACGGTCGGTTCGTTATCGAGGTCTTCGTTCGTCTCTTCAGAAAACATGACGGTTCTCCGGTGCGCGGTATGGTCGCGCACGCGTTGCGAGGAAAATTGGGAAAGGGGCGCCCGATGGCGCCCCGAGATCGGGCCGTTAGACGGCCGACTGCGGCTCAGGCAGCTCGGGCTCAACAGGCTTCCAGCCAGCCAGGCCTGGGCTCTTGGCGCCCGTCACGAACTGCGAGGCCATGGAACCAGAACCGAACGCGAGATCCCGCTGTAGCAGCAGGTAGTCGCCGGCATCGATGAGAACGCCGCTGTGAAGCAACGCTGCCCTGCGATGTGAGATGGATGCGTTTGCCGAAGCAACAACGGCGGTCCGGATCTGGCTGCCACGCAACAGCACCCAGCTATCGTCCTCGGTCCGCACAGCCTCGGCGACGACGCCGCAGGCCTCGAGCCGATGAAGCTCTCCGTCCGGGCGGCCATCGACACGGAGCGGTGCACGTTCGTCAGGAAGGAACCTGGGACCGGCCATCAGCTCGCGATTGCTGCACTGACCAAAGGCCAGACCGGCCGTCTTGAGTGTGACCAGCACCTCGGCGACGATGAGCCGGAAGCGCGTATAGCTGGCGGCATCAACCGGAGCGCCTTGCGGTATCTCGAGATTGATGAGATGCGTCCCATGCAAACCGTCGATGGCCTCGGCGAACACGCGTTCGAGACTGCGCGCCTCGGTGAGGTTGAACGCGACAGCACCGCCGGTGATCATGACGATATGGTCGGCAGGACGCGGATCGATCAGGTGCGGGCCATTGGCGATCCGATTGGCCATGTCGGAGGAGCTGCCGGCATAGATGTCCCAACTCGTCCCGTTGCGCCACATGCCGAGATAGGGTCCGGTCTGGTGCAGGTGGGGCACCCGCAACGCATCGCGACGGTCGTCGCCGGCAACGATGGTCACGACCGGCGCGTCGCTCCGGGCCAGAAGCGTCTCGACGCTGTTGGGCAGGTTGGCCATGACACCACCCGATGCCGGCGGAGCGGGCGTGTCGGGCGGAGTGTCGGCGGCCGGTTCGAGACGGTCCGGCGGCTGACGACGGGTCACGCGCGTGCTCGCGTCGATGACCGGAACCTGTTCGAGGTCGAGGACGTCGGCCTCGGCCAGCGCGAGGACAGCGCCAACCGGCTCGGGATAGCTCGCGAACAGGTCGGCGAGATCGCCGATCGTCGCGGTTCCCGTCTCGTCGATGCGGGCGAGAAGGCCGACCTGAAGGTCAGGCGAAACCCGCGTGTCGGTGATGAGACCCCGCTGAATCAGCGGAGCGTTGTCGGGATTGTTGTTGTTGAAGGTTTCGCGCGTGTCTTTGCGGGCGCGCGGACCCGCACTATGACTGTTCTCAGCCATTGTGAACTCCTGGTCACTCAGGGGTCCTGGTGGTCAGGCCGGCTGGAGTGGTGCAAACACTCTGGTCGGCCGCCTGATCGTCAGGACACAGACCCACCGCGGGTCTGTTGGCATCAGGTTCTGCGCGGGTTTCGGGAAATGCAAGTCCGAAGTCGTCCGGGGCCTAATTGCTTGAGAAATTGGTTAATTTTCTCTGAGGGTGGGCCGGTCGCATAGCTCGGGCAACACCACAAACGCAGGAAACTCGAGTTTCCTACACATTACTAATTGGCTCGGCTTGGGGCAGGGCCTTGAGCACGTTCTCCATAAATGGCGCTGCTCCATGAGGCACACGATCCAGGGATGACTCTTGGAGAATCTTTTCTGCAGATGACCACTATTCAATGAGAAAGCGGCTGGAACAGAGGCGAAGTGTCTCCCTAAAGACTACCGGTTCCGGACTTGGCCGGCATCTTCGGCGGCGGAAAAAAGAAACAACGCAGGCAGAATGAGGAAGGCAGCGTATTGACGGTGGTGCTACAAGAAGGTACTACTGCCAGGAAATTGGCAGCCAAAAAATGCTAAATATTACAATGCCATGTGGATGTCTGTAGCGGGTTCGATTCCCGCTACCCGCTCCAGTCCTTGATCCCATTCCATCCCCGCAATTCGCTGGCCACTTGGACGAACAATACGGCGAAGCTAAATTGCGGGTACCAGAATCGTGCCTACTTCAAATGGCGGCACAAAAAGTCGAGTTCGCGCCACAGCACCTTGGGATTGCGTGAATAGGTGTAGTGGTCGTCTTGAGGCACGAACAGGGTTTCGAATGGCAGTCCGGCGTCGACCAGTGCCTGAGCCACACGGTCGGTGATGGCCGGATGGACGTTCTCATCGATGCCGCCATGCCCGAGCAATAGCGCCCCGCGAAGCCTATGTGCTCGAGGCGCATTGGCGACGGCGTCGTAGTTGCTGGTGCCGTCCGCGTTGACGACAAGTTTGCCCTGCCATTTCTCTGGCCAGCAATGGTTGTAGCAACGCGGCTCGTGACTGCCAGCCGTGGCAATCGCGGCGTGAAAGACGTCTGGATAATCGAAAATGGCGCGAGCCGCGGCGTGGCCGCCGGCGGAGTGCCCCATGATTGCCACCCGGTCGGCATCGAGATAGGGCCGTGCGGCGAACAGCGTCTTCAGAAAAGCGACATGGTCCGTCAGAAAGCCCGGGTTATCGAGATTCTGGTGACAAAGATCGTGAAAGGCCTTGGACCGGTAGGGCGTGCCGCGACCATCGATCGCCACCACGGCAAAACCGGCCTCGGCAAAGGCGCGGGCCTTTGCTGCAAGACGAAATTCACCGGCATCGGCGGGATAGCCGGCCAGCGGCACCTGGGTGCATTGCGGGCCGGGATAGATCATGTCGATGACCGGATAGCGCTTTTGCGGATCGAAATCCGCAGGCAGCCACAGCATGCCATAGATGTCGGTTTCTCCGTCCGCCGCCAGACCGGCCAGGCTTTCGGGAAAGCAGAGAGGTTTTGGCGCCTCGCCCGGCAGATCGGGGCGGCATTCGGCCCGCTCCAGTTCGGCAACGATCGTACCGTCGGCACGACGCAGCACGGTGCGCGCAAGTCGGTCGAAATCCTCGTCGATCTCGACGAAATGTCGACCGTCAGGAGCCAATGCTGCTGCCTGTGGGGCCAGGCGTGAGGCGCGTTCAACTGTGTCGGACCAACCGACGGACCGGAGCGCAGCGGAATGATCGCCGGGCTCGGGGGTGAGATCACTCATCTTGCCGCTGTCCAGATCGACCGAACAGATCGTGCGTCGATAGGGCGTTTTGCCATCGCCGCGCCCACCGGCAACGAAGAACAGTCGGCGGCGGGTCTTGTCGATGCCCAATAGGTCGCGCACAACAAATTCGCCAGAGGTCAATTGCCGCTTTGCCGCGCCGGTCGCCAGGTCGAACAGATAAAGATGTGCCCAGCCATCACGTTGGGAAAACCAGACGATCTCGTCCGTCTCGTCCAATAAGGCGATATTGGGCATGGCCCCGAACGCCATGTTGACGTCGACGAAATGGGGATCGGTTTCCGTGAGGATCTTGCGCCGCATCCCGCTGGCTGCATCCACCTCGACCAGATCAATCCACTGCTCGTAGCGATCGTGATCAAGGAAGAAAACGCGTTTGCTGTCCTGACTCCACCACGCCTCCGAGCGCTCGATAAGCGAGGTCTCGGCAACATGGGTCGGTCCACCGTCGACGGGAAGTATCGCGCCGGTTTCGACATCGATCACCGCCTGATGCGCCATGGGCAAATCTGCATCGCCGGTAAAGGCATTGCGCAGCAAATGCACCTTGGGCACCAGACCACCATCTTCAGGCACGGTCTCCTGAAGCGGCACAATGCGCACGGCCCGCTCATCGAGTTGATAGGTGAAAATCTTCTTGCTGTCTGGCGACCAGATCAGGATTGGCGGCAGAGTGATGCCGCGCTTTTCCAGCTGCAGCGTTTCAAGGCTCTGGTCAGGCGATTTTGCCCATTCGAAATGCGGCGCCGCATTCTGCGTCAAACGCCGCTCGATCCCCGTTGCGACTTCTCGTAGCCACAGGTCACCATCGCGCCGGAAAACGACACGCTGACCGTCGGGCGACAGGGATTCGTCAACTCCGTTCGGGCGTGGCGGCAACGGCGTGAGCCCGCCTGCTTCGAAACGCCAGACCTTGCCCTCGGATGCAATCACGATGTCGTCGCGTGCACTGGACAGGATTTCGAGATTGTTGAAATCGACGCCTTCGGCCTCAAGCAGAGGTCGCAGAACTCCATGATCGAAGGCCGGGCGCCTGACAGCGGTTTCCGCGTCGACAACGACATATTCCGAACCTTCCGCGCCATCGCGTCGGTACCAGAAGCTTTTGCCGTCTTCGAACCAGACCGGTTCGATGAGCAGGTTTTTCATCGCCGGGCGCAGCGTTTTCGGCATGAACGGCGCGGCGCGGCGGCGTTGCTTTTCGGTCAGTCCGGTCATCATGCCTGTTCGGAACCTGCGCCAGCCTCGAGTGGAAAATGGCAGGAAAACCGCCGCTCGCTGTCGCCGGAAAGAACCGGAGCCTCGACAGAGCAACGTTCCCTGGCAAAGGGGCAACGCCCGCTGAATTCGCAACCCTCGGGGCGCTGCATGAGGCTTGGAATTTCGCCTTCGAGCCGGATTCGGTCACGTCGTGCATCCGGATCGATGATCGGGTTGGCCGACAAAAGGGCTTTGGTATAGGGGTGGCGCGGCGCCTCGTAGATCGCGGCGGTTTCGCCGATCTCGACGAAACGCCCGAGATACATCACCGCCATGCGGTCGGCCACATGCCGGACGATGTTGAGATTGTGGGTGATGATCAGCAAGGACAAGTCGAGCCGCTCGCGCAACTCGTTCAAAAGGTTCAGCACCTCGCTTTGCACGGAGACGTCGAGACCGGCGGTCGGCTCGTCGGCGATCACCAGTCGCGGCTCCAGCGCCAACGCCCGCGCCACACCGACACGTCGCGCCTGTCCACCCGAGAGTTCGTGCGGATAGCGATCGGCCATGTCCGGGGTCAGCCCGACCAGTGCCAGCAGCCGGTCGATCTCGCCTTCAGCGCATGGCACCTTGTGAATGATGAAGGGTTCGCGGATCAGGGCCCTTACGGTCTGGCGCGGACTGAGCGAGCTGACCGCGTCCTGAAAGATCATCGCCACATGGCGTCGCAGCGCCTGACGATCGGCACGGTCGAGGGTCAAGACATCCTGTCCCTCGAAGCGCACTTCGCCCGACACGTCGCCGCCCAGGCCCGCAACGGCCCGCGCCAGCGTCGTCTTGCCCGAGCCGGATTCGCCGACCAGCGCGATGGTCTGGCCTGCTTCGAGCCTCAGGCTCGCCCCGGCCACACCCTCAATTTTTCTGGGACCTCCGCGCAGATGGCTCAGGATGCCACCGACGGTGAACTGGACATGGAGATCCTCGATTTCGAGTAGCGCGCTCATGTCGTCACCTGGTCTGCTTCTGACGGCGCCGCCAGGTGGCAGCGCACATGTTCGGAGGCACCGGCGCGCCATGTGCCGGGAACCGTCTTTTGGCAGGGCGCGAAGGCATCGGGGCAACGGTCGGCAAAGATGCAGCCCTGCGGCAGATCCACCAGATCAGGCAGGCGCCCGCCAATGGTCGGCAAATGCCGCGTCGGCTCGGCGATCTGCGCCGGGTCGCAGGCAAAAAGCAGACGCGTGTAGGGATGTTGAGGCGTCCGGAACATTGCCGCCACCGGCCCGGTCTCGACCAGTTCTCCAGCGTACATCACATTGATACGCTGACACAGTTCCGCCACGACGCCGAGATGGTGGGTGATGAACAAGATGGCGCAGCCGATCTCCTGCTGCAATTCGCGCAACAGATCGATGGTGGCAACCTCAAGCGTTGCGTCCAGCGCCGTGGTTGGCTCATCGGCGATCAGCAGATCGGGTTTGGCCATCAGCGCCATGGCGATGGCGACGCGCTGGCGCATGCCGCCCGAGAACTCGTGAGGGTAGCGGTCGATCTTGCTCTCAGGGTCGGGAATATGCACTTTTTGCAGCATCTCGACGGCTCGGGCACGTTTTTCCGCCTTGGGTATCGGCTGGCGATACTGGATGTCGATCATCTGCCGGCCAATGGTCAGGACTGGATTGAGCGTCGTCATCGGGTCCTGGAAAACCACCGAAATCTTTTCCCCGAGCAGTTGCGTCATCTCCTTGCGGGACAATTGTGTCAGGTCCTGACCGGCAAAGATGATTTCGCCAGCATCGATTTTCCCCTGTCCGGGCATGAGGCCGAGAATGGCCTGCATCAAGGTGGATTTCCCGCAGCCCGATTCTCCTACAAGGCCGACGATCTCACCGGAAGCAATTGTCATGTCGACATCGCGAAGTGCTTTGAGCCGGCCATTCGCGGTGTCGTAGCTGACCGAGAGATTGCGGATGGATAAAATGGGGCTGATGCTCATTTCTTCGCCATTTTCGGATCGAATGTGTCGCGCAATGCTTCACCGAGAAAGGTGAAACCAAGCGCGGTGATGACGATGGGCAACCCGCCAGCGATAACCATCCAGGCGCTGTCGCGGATGTAGGAGAACCCGTCATAAAGAATGCTGCCCCACGACGGTGTTGGCGGGCGCACGCCAAGACCAAGAAAACTCATGCCCGCTTCGATGCCGACGACGATTGGAATATCCATGGCGGCCAGAATGAGGATCGGGCCGACGATATTGGGCAGGACATGAACGAAGACGATGCGCATGGCATTGGCGCCGAGCGCGCGCTCGGCATCAACGAAGTCGGCGTGTCTCAGTGTCATTGTCTGCGTGCGGGCGATGCGGGCATAGGCTGGACTGTTGACCAGGATGACCACGATCACCACCGCCCACAGGCTCGGTCCCGTGAATGTCACCAGAACCAGGGCCAGCATGACGGTCGGTACCGATTTGGCGGCGTCGAGCAGTAGCAGGAGCATATTGTCGAGCCAGCGCGGGGCGAACCCGGCAAGAACGCCAAGAAACAGGCCGAGGATCAGCGCCAGCGCCGTCGACAGGATTGAGATCGACAGGGCGATACGCGCGCCATAAAGCACTCGGGTGAACAGATCGCGCCCAAGATTGTCCGTGCCGAGAAGATGCAGGTCAGACGGGCCGGCAAAGCGATGGATCGGATCAAGAGCGGATGGCGCATAGGGGCTGAGCGGCGCCGCGATGGCGACCAGAACGGTTAAAAGGATCAGCCCGAGTCCCAAGGCGCCGAGCGGATCGGAGATCAGGCGCAAAAGTGCCCCTTTGGGACGTCGCTTCGCGCTCGGTGCCTCGGTCGGATCGGTGGTCTGAGCGGTGTTATTTTGCAAGGTCATTGCGCACCCTCGGGTCGAGCCAGGCGATCAGCAGATCGGCGACGAGATTGACGAAAACGAAAAAGACAGTCGTAACCAGCACGGTGCCGGTCACCACCGGATAATTGCGTGCAATGATCGCATCAAAGACGAGCTTGCCGATGCCGGGCCGTCCGAAAACGATTTCGGCAAACACCGCGCCCGAAAGCATCTGCCCGATGCCGAGCCCCAGAACGGTGATGGTGGGCAGGATGGCGATCCTCAGTACATAATTGAACATGATGCGACGTTCGGGCAGGCCGAAGGCGCGCGCGGTCGAGACGTGGTTTTCCTCCATCACCTCGAGCATGGACGCGCGCAGAATGCGTGCGGTGTATCCGATCCAGGCCAATCCCAGAGCCAGTGAGGGCAGGATCAAACGCCAAACGATTTCGGGCGCTGTTCGGCCTGCGCCAATAGCCGGGAACCAGCCGAGTTGGATGGAGAAAAACAGCAACAGATAAATGGCGATGACAAACGATGGAACGGCCATCACCGAAACCGACAGGATCGAGGTCAGTCGGTCCATGACGGAACCGCGATGAATCGCCGAGAACACGCCGAGCAGGATGCCCGGAACGACCGCGACGATCATGGCGCCGCCAATAAGGCGCAGAGTATCCGGTAGTTGCGCAAGGATCACCGTGAGCACCGGGTTGCTGGAAATCACATCCTGCCCAAGGTCCCCATGGAGAATGGCAACGTAGAACTTGAGCATCTGGACCAGCAACGACTGGTCCAGTCCCATGCGTTCGCGGTAGGCGGCGATCAGCGCTTCGCTGGCCCGCGGCCCGAGCGCGATCCGGACGGGATCGCCCGGAACCGCGTGGATCATGACGAAAAGCGCTGCGATGACGATCACAACGACCACCACGGACAGGGCTATTCGCTTGAGCATATAGGTCAGCATGCCGATCGCCACCGTTACCGTTTTTTCAGATCAGACCTTCTTGAAGTGCTCGAACTGCGGAATGCCGTCGGGCCGTAGCACCTCGTCAAATCCGTTGCGGACGAGCGAGCCAACCGGTTCGAAATTGAGGAAGACAAAGTCTCCCGATTCCTCCATCAGATCCTGCATTTTCACGTACATCTGATCGCGCTTGTCCGAGTCCAGCTCGACCTGGGCGTCGGCGTTGAGCTTGTCGTACTCCTCGCTGGAGAAGCGCTGCCAGTTCCACACACCGACCTGTTCGGAAGTGAACCAGGCGGTGGCCCAGCTCGGATCCGGTTGCATGGTGAATGACAAAAGGAAGAGCTGGACATCCTTCCAGCTGTCGCCGTCCGCCTCGATGCCGAGACTCCAGAACGTGCCGCTCTCGTACTGGTTGATCTCCAGGGTCACCCCGACGTCGGCCAGAAGTGCCTGGATGACCTGGGCGGCAGCCAGGTCCTCGGCGGTCTGCTGAATGGACATGGTCAGATTGAGCCCGTTCACGCCGGCCTCGGCCAGGAGCGCGCGCGCCTTGTCCGGATCGTAGCCATAAAGGTTCTCTTCGCGATGGCCGATCAGTCCGGGCGCGATGACGCCGGCGCAGGACTTGGCGGCGCCGAGATAAGCCGCCTCGACGACGACCTCACTGGAGATAGCATGCTGCAGGGCGCGGCGAACGCGCTGATCCTTCAAAGTCTCGTTGTCCTGATTGATGCCCATCCAGTTGTAGTTGAGCCCGGTCGAGAAAACGAAATGACCATCCTTGGGCGGGTTTTTCTCGTAGCGCGGGATCGAGGAGATGGCACTCTGGGCATAGTCGAGATCGCCAGCTTCAAAACCCAGTTCGGCGGTTTTGTTGTCCTCGATCGGTGTCAGGTCCAGAATGTCGAAGGCGGGCTCATAGAGCGTGAAATCGGGGTTCTTTTCGAGCACCAGCCGTGTGCGCGGCGTCCATTCCTTGATGCGATAAGGACCGCTGGTAACCGGCGGCTCGGTGGTGAACTTGCCGCCAACCGCCTTGAAGGCCGCCTCCGGCAGGATCATGCCGCTCGGGGTCGGCAGGGTCGAGGTGAACAGCGGTGCAAACGGCGCCTTGAGAACGATGGTGCCGGTATACTTGCCGGTCACCTCGACATGGTCGAGCTGGGCCCAGTCACCCTGATACGGGGAATCGTTGGCTGGATCGCCGATGCGCTCGAAGGAGAATTTGACGTCCTTGGCGGTCATCTCGCCAAACTCGCCCGAGTACATGATGCCCTGGTTGAGTTCGAAGGCGACATGGGTGTCGTCGACGATCTCATAGCTCTTGAACGCCAATGGCTTCGGGGTGAACGCATCGGAATGCGGGTCGAACTGGAATGCCGGAACGAACAGGCATGCCATGACCAGGGAATCGGAAGCAGAGGTCCAATAAGCCGGGTCCAGATTGGAAATATCGGCAAACAGCTGGCCGCGGAGCGTTCCCCCCTGGGTGCTGGTGGCGGCAAAGGCGCTGTGGCCAAACATGCCGGTCGCAAGTCCGGCTCCGGCGCCAGCCACAAGACTCGACTGCAGGAAGCGGCGGCGAGAGAGTGTGTTCAAGACCCGTGTCATCTGGTTTTTGTCTCCATGATCGTTCTTTGCTTTCGAATTCGACACCCCGGATGGTTCCGGAGGGCCGCGCGTGGTCAGATCCGGTCGATGTCGGTTCTGAAATCACGCTCGAACAGACACGTCTCGCCCTCATAGGCGGTCAGCTTCTGCTTGACGTGGAATTGATCGGCATCGCCGGTCATCGTCGTCGTGAGACGCGTGGAAACCTTCCAGTCTCCTCGAGCCATTTCGCGGGTCCAGACCATATCGACCCTGGCGCTGGCTGGATTGTCCCTGCTTATGCTCCAGACCTCCTCGACCGAATTGCCGGTGATAAGGCCATGGGTCATATCCTCGGTCGGCGGCACATTGCCTGAAATGACGATGCGTGTTTCGCCCGTCGCAACGTCGGTTTCGATGCGCTTGAATTCGTGTCCTTCGCCGTGTCTTTTCACCGGCAATGGCGGGGCGCCGACAGGTTCGGGGAAATCGCGCTCGTCGCCGCCAGCTACCGGACGCACAGGAAGATCCAGCGTGCCTTCGGAAATGATGGCCGTCACCGGTTCAGCTTCGGGCCAGATGAATGGCCAGTAGCTTGTCGAGACCGCAATGCGCAGTCGATGCCCCGCGGGCAGGCGATAGGCGATCTGATCGAGATCGAGCTCAACGCGTTCGGTCTTGCCCGGCACCATGTCTTCCGGGAACTCCCGGCTGTTGCGATGCCTCAGGTTCAGGATACCCATGGTGATGAGGGCAGAGCTGCCGTCAGGCCTCAGATCGGTCAGGCGCACCGCGAGATGGGCGCGCTTCTGGTCGGTTGCAACATCGAGCGTGATACGCGGCGCACCAACAATATCGGTTGTGTCCTTAATTGCATCGCTGTCGAAACAGGCCGAAAGCGCATCATCGCCACGTTGGTCGTCGGGCAGTTCACCGGGGCCGAAGCCGAAGGGGAAGTATTCCCCAGTCGCCATGCCGCATCCCGTGGCCGGAAATGCCGTGACGGCGAACCCCGACTCAGAAGGCTTGCCAAGAGTGTTCGGGCCCAGCTGCAGCTCTCGCGACATGATCCTTTGTGACGGCCAGTCCGTTTCGGTGATCCAGCGGCCAGGGCGCATGTCAAAGCTCACCTGAGGGGCAACGCTATCCATGAGCCAGCACGTGTAGGCCGGATCATTTTCGACGCCGGTCGGCAGGTCCTTGAGCCAATGATCCCACCACCGGAGCGCCTCCTGCAAAAAGCCGATCCGAGGGCCGGGCGTCGCCATATGCGGGTATTTGTGGTTCCACGGGCCGATAATGGCCTTGGCCGGACTGGTCAGGTTTGAAACCAAGTGCGAAGGCGTGTTGCGGTAGCCGTCATGCCAGCCGCCAATGGTCAGAACGGCAGCCTTGATGGCCGAATAATCCTCGCACACCGAGCCATGTTTCCAATAGGCGTCGCGATGTTGATGGCCGAGCCAGGGCTCGGCGAGGTCGGGCATGTTGTTGAGGCGTTCGAGCCAGATCTCGCGCCACCTGTCGCCGACAAGCGCCGGATCGGGGGGCGTCGAGAACCATGAGCTGGCCGTTGCCACCCAGCCGATATTCTCTCCCAGCATAACGCCACCCTTGTAATGGATGTCGTCGGCATAGCGATCGGTTGACGAACACAGTGAGATCACCGCCTTGAGCGGGGCGGGGGCAAGTGCGGCGACCTGAAGGCCGTTGAAGCCACCCCAGGAAATGCCCATCATCCCGACGCGGCCGCTGCACCATGGTTGCTCCGCGATCCAGTTGATGGTGTCTACCGCATCGCGCAGTTCGGTTGGCGAATACTCGTCGTCGAACAGCCCTTCGGACTCGCCGCAGCCGCGCATGTCGACACGAATGGCGGCATAGCCACGCTCGGCAAAATAGGGATGGGTGATCTGATCGCGTGCCGCGGTTCCGTCGCGCTTGCGATAGGGCAGAAACTCTAGGATAGCTGGAACTGGATGCGCTTCGGCATCCTTTGGCATCCATATCCGCGCCGACAGCCTCGTGCCATCGGGCAAGGTGATGCCCATATCCGGATTTTCGACAATTTCGATTTGTGGTCCTGTTTCGGCCAATGATCGCTCGTGTGTTGTCGCTGACGGCCCGAATTTCTCGAGCCGTTGCTGTAAATGCACAAATTGTAATGCCCGCATCGATGCGTCCAAAGGCGGACGGCGCACACAAAAGCTCGGCAGAGGCGAGCAGCGGACAAAATGGGCGATGAAGATCGACAATGCCGGATCTTCGTGTGCCCAAGTGTAGTGTGAATGGGTTGTATGGGCGACAAAGCCCGGTTTGCCAATTGTGCGCTTTTGCGCTAACTTTCGCGATATTGTACGGTTGCGCGTAAAAGGACGAAAAACCTGTGTTGAATATCCCTCCAGATGCCAGAAATATGGCAAAAAACCTGAGGGAATTATGCAGTCAGCAGCCCTCAGTATCCAAAATCTGTCGCGATATCGGCCTGAATCGTCAGCAGTTTGACCGCTACCTGAAGGGCTCTGCCATGCCGTCCGCGCACAATATGCGACGCATCTGCGACTATTTTGGCGTTGGCGAAGAGGAGCTTCTGGGCGAACCCAGACGACTCAAGCGCCGGTTGGCGCCGCTCTCTCCGCGCGAAACAGCACTGGAGCAGGCGCTGCGCCCCGAACCGGGCGAAATCTCGCTTCTGAACAACTATACTGGCGTATATTTTTATTTTTTCATGTCGCCCAACTGGCCGGGTCACGTGCAATGCGGACTAATGTCGATTGTGGCCCAGGACGGAGAAGCGCGTTCGCGCTATCTTGGTCGTGTTTGGGATCCGGATTTTCACAAGATCATTCGCTCGCGTTTCATTGGTCGTGTCGTGTTGCGCGGAGACCGGCTTTTCATTGTCGAACACTCCTCACGGCACGCAGACAGTTTTGGCCAAACCATCCTTTACGCCGCCCACCAGCACCAATCGAACTACATCACCGGCATGTGCTTCGGCATTGACTGGCAGCCGCAACGCGCACCGTTTTCGTCGCCGGTCATCATGAAGCGCCTGAGCAATATAGCCTCGTTGCGCGAGGCGGTGCGCGCCTGCGGACTTTATGATCCGGATAGCCGTCTGCTGGACCCTATCGTGCGCAATGCCTTTGCCGGGGTGGACGCGCCGTTCCTTTACGTACCAGACCGGGGACGTGCCGAAAGGGGCGACTAATGTCGGCGCGCGCTCGTCATGCCCGGCTTGAACTGAACTAGGCGATGAGTTCGGCGGCGATATCGGCATTCGTCTTGCCTTGCGCGACCGGGGCCTGGATCTGGTGTTGACGGTCGGACAGGTTAGCCTTGCCGGTGCTCCTTACGGCCCGGTTCATCGTCATTGTTGAATGAACCACCTGCCACCTGCCTCGCCCGACCCATGACTATGCAGGACAGGAAGATCTGGCGCGGAGAAAGTGGCGGTGAAAACTCACCCCTGATCCCCTTTGGCAAAGCCGCATATCCGGTCGGCGTGCGGTCATTTCGTCAACACGCGTGATTTTATCTTCGATCATGACCGACTATGCTCGGCCAGTCATGACTTCAGATCTGCACATCGCGCGCGACGATCTTGTTTCGGCAGTTCTCGATCGCCCCGAACCGATCGTGCTGGTGTACGCGCCGGCGGGTATGGGCAAAAGCACTTTGCTGCGCCAGATCGCCGAGAAGCTGAACGTACCGGTGCATGATGCTGGCTCGCCTCCGATTGCAAGCCGCCAACAAGACTATGCGGTGTGGGATATTCCGCCCAATGTCGAGTGCCATGGATTGCCGGAAGCCTTCGTCCAGGGGCGAAGGCGACTCGTCATTGCGGTGCGAACCGGCAAGCAGGTTCCGGGGCTTCATCGCGCACGCGCCTACGGCCGCGTTTTCACGGTGGACTGGAAGCAGCTTGTTTTTGATTTTGGTGAGTTGACGCCTCATTTCGGTCGCGCCGCGGCCCGGCAGATCGTCGAAACCACAGGTGGCTGGCCGGTGCTTGTTGGCTTGCATGCCCGTGTTGGTGCCGATGACGAGGGTGTCGAAGCCTTTGTCGCTGAAGAAGTCCTGTCGCATTTGTCGGTGGGAGAACTGGTGGCGCTCGAGGAATTGACGGCAGGGCATAAGGTCACGCCCGACGAATTGGACGGCATTGCGCCGTTCATGCGACGCAATGCCGAGGGCAAGCCTGTGCTTTTGCCGGCGCTGGCGGCGGTGTTCTCGGCAAACCATGCTGAAGCTATTGCCATAGGCGGAACGGACTCCGAGGCCGCCGATCGCATGGCTGACGCCTATTTGCGATATGGGCGCACCACACGGGCCATCAGCATTTTGCAGAAAGCCGGCCACTATGAACGCGCACTCGACATCTTCATCGCGGCCAAGGGCTTTTATTACATCTACCGCTACGGGACGGCGGAATACGATGAGGTGCTTGCCGGCTTTCCCGAAGAGTTCTGGCGTCAGCACGAAACCTTGGTGCTGGCCCTGTGCATTCAGGCGCTGAAACGGGGAGATATCGGACGCGCGCGCCAGCTTCTGAACGGTTTTGTCGGCTCGGTTGGTGCCAATCCCAAGGCCATGCTGGCCAACCCGGCCATCTATTCGCTGAAGATGAGGGCGTTCCGCCATCTCATGGTGATCTATGAAGATTACCCGATCGACGATGCGATGATGAAGATGGCCTTTGCACTGCTGGACGAGTTTCCCGCCGACGCGCATCTCGAGCGCGGCAGCTTCTACAACGCGGTGCTCGAATTCTACATGCGCAGCCGGCGATTTGCTGAAGCCGAAGACGTGGCCGAACGCGCCTATGCCCACTATATCGCCGCCGATGTCCCGATCCTGCGCTTCTATATCAGCCTACATCGGGCAATCATGCGATTGTCGGTCGGCGATGTGGTGAAGGCGGCGCATTTTGCGGCCTCTGCGCAATCGGAGATCGCCGCCGCGCCGTTCGACAGCCCGAGCGACGAACGACTCCTGGCGCTGCTCAAAGCCTGCATTGCTTTTGAGGAAGGCCAGGCTGGTGCGCTCCTGCAGTTTCTCGATGCCGAGTTCGATCAGTTCTCGCGCGGCGAGATCTGGCCGACTGTTCTGGAGTTTGCCCTGCAATATGGCTCGCAGGCATTGAGCGACCAGTTCTCGACCTTTGCTGCGACAGCCTTTCTCGAACGCTGGCGCGTGTACCAGATGCAGAGCCGCCAGTTCCAGGCCATGATCGACATCCTCAAGGTCATCAACCTGCAAAACGGCAATCGCTGGCAAGAAGCCGCCGACACGCTGACGCAACTCGATCTGAGAACTAACCGCGCTTTCATGCAGACCGCGACAGCAGAGCTGACGCGCATCGAGGATCGCGACGAGATCGCCGCTGCGCTGGCCTGGCTGCGCCATTTCGTGTTCGACCAACCAACACGCGATGGATTGCTGACCCAGCTTCAGGCCATGCACGACAATTTCAGGCTGACCGGTCGGCAACGCACCAGACTCCAGGTCTGGATCGCCTTCGTTCACAAGCGCAATCGCAATCTCACCAAGGCGCGGGGCGTGTTGCAGAAACTGCTTGAGGAAGCGGCGCGGCTTGGTGCAATCGCGCCGTTGGCCGGTGAGAAACTGTTCCTCAGCGAATTGGTTGAGGATCAGCGCATCGCTCAGTTTCTCTCGACGATGGGGTCTGCACGCCAGGTGTTGCGGCGTCTCAGTCTGCTCGGCATTTCCGCCAGTGCGCTTTCAAGCTCGACCGGGCTGACTCGGCGCGAGACCAAGGTGTTGCTGATGATTTCGGAAGGTGCCTCGAACAAGTTCATCGCCAACGCACTCGGTCTCAGCGAGGCGACGGTGAAATTTCACCTGTCCAATACCTATCGCAAGCTTGGCTGCAAGAAACGCAGGGAAGCAATCATCGCGGCGCGAAGCCTTGGATTGGTGTCCTGAGCAGCATTTGCTCAAAACCGAAAGTGCCCGATTGGGTCTCGCTGCGCTCTGAGCCGCAAACGGTACCCATAAAACCTAGACCATTTTGCGTAAAACCTATCCGTTTGGCCTCTTGATCCGTGACCGACGCGCGTTCCAAGCTGATTGTGGCTGGAAAAGGGCACACACCAGATGCCGCGCCACCGCAAGGCGCACCAGTCCGCAAACGGTCCGGAAAATGCGCCGTGCATATGCGCCGCGGCAGACAGGGAAAATGAGTGATGACCAACAAGATACTTCTGGCGACAAGTGCGGCGGTTGCACTGACGCTTGGCATGACGGCCGTTCCGGCGCTGGCCAAGACCGTCGTGACGATGAACACCGTGCAGATTTTCGGCACTGTCGACCCCGCCAAGATCTCCGACTACACCGACTACATGGCGACGGTGAACCTCTACGATGGCCTTGTGACGGTCAATTCCGCCGGCTCGATCGTGCCTGAACTGGCAGAGAGCTGGAAGGTTTCGGACGACGCCAAGGAACTGACGTTCAAGATCAAGGACAACGCCACGTTCTCGGACGGTTCGCCGGTCGAAGCCAAGGACGTTGTTTATTCGGTCGAGCGCCTTTTGCGCATCAACCAGGGGCCGGCCAACCTGTTTGCCGACGTGCTCGAACCCGGTTCGGTGACGGCAGTCGATGACAAGACGGTCAAGTTCTCGATCATGAAGACCTTCTCGCCGTTCCTGACGACGGTTCCGGCGATCCGCATCCTCAATTCCGATGTGGTCGAGGCCAATGCCGGTGACGATGACGGCCAGAGCTATCTCAGCCAGACCACCGCCGGCGCCGGTCCGTACACGCTGACCAGCTGGGACCGCGGCTCGCAGATGACCATCGACCGCAATCCCGACTACTACGGCGGCACCCCTGAGAACGCCATCGACGAAGTGCGCTTCGTTGTCACCAATGACGAATCCACAGTGCGCTCGCTCGCTGCGTCGGGTGAACTGACCATGTCGAGCCAGTATCAGTCGCCCGACACCTATGAAGCGCTCGAAGCCATGGGACGGTTCAAGATCGTTGCCCAGGACACCACGACCGCCTTTTACCTGAAGCTCAACACCAAAGTGGCGCCGACTGACGACGTGCATATCCGGCGTGCCATCGCCTGCGCGACCGATTACGAGACCATCCGCGACGTGATCTTCCCGGGTGGTGCCATGTCGACACCGCTCCCAGCCGGCTTTGCCGATTTCTTCGCTGATGACATTCCGATGCCGACCTACGACATGGAGTGCGCCAAGGCGGAGATCGCCCAGTCCAAATATGCTGGTGGCGATATTCCGATCGTGCTCGGCTATGTCGCCGGCACCCAGTTCGAGGAGGAAATCTCCCTGCTGATGCAGTCCAATCTCGAACAGCTCGGTTTCAAGGTTACCCAGCAGCCGGATCCGTGGAACCGCCTCACCGAGCTGGCCACCAAGGTCGAGACCACGCCGGCGGTCAACCAGATCTTCTTCGGCCCGACCTATCCGTCTCCGGATTCGATGTTCTTCACCCAGTACCATTCGGCTGCCAAGGGCACCTGGACATCCATGGAATGGGTCGAGGATCCCGAGATCGACGCCCTGATCGACAAGGCGCGGGCCACCGGCGACGTCGCCGAGCAGGCGGTGATCTACAAGGATCTGCAGCACAAGCTGGTCGACATGCAGTCCGATGTCTTCCTGCTGGCCCAGAAGGTGCAGCACGCGATGGACAAGTGTCTGACCGGCTTCAATGCGGTGCCGATGCAGTCATTCGACTACGACTTCAACCGCTACTCCTGGACCTGCGAGAACTGATCGCCTCCTGATCTCACCATCATCCGTCGGCGCTCCCAACCGGGGCGCCGACGCGATCCGGCAGTCCGGAGCATGAGAGGATTTCCCGGTTGGAATTCACGCTGTTTCTCGTCAAGCGGGTGCTGTGGTCGATCCTGGTTCTTGTGGGATTGTCCATGGTGATCTTCCTGATCGCCCGAGTTGTGCCCGGCGATCCGGCCCGTATGGCGCTCGGTCCGACGGCTACCGAGCAGCAGGTCACCGATTTGCGCCACAACCTCGGTCTCGACCAGCCGATGGTCACCCAGTACGGGATGTTCATCGCCGGCCTGGCCCAGGGCGATCTCGGGCGCTCGCTGCTGACCGAACGCGCCGTCGTCTCCGATATCCGCAGCACGTTTTCGGCGACTTTCGAACTGGTCCTGTCGACCATTATCGTCGCCTTCGTCTTCGGTCTGCCGCTTGGCGTGGCAGCAGCCAGGTTCAAGGACAAATGGCCCGACAATCTGGTGCGCTTCGTCGCCATCCTGAGCGCTGTCACGCCCGGTTTCTTTCTCGCACTGCTTTTGCAGATTCTGGCCGGCTACGTGCTCCATATCCTGCCGACAACCGGCAGATTGCCGCCCGGCATGGACTTCACCGGTGGGGTGACCGGTTTGCTTGTCGTTGACGGCCTGCTGGCGGGCAGGTTCGACGTGGTCGGCGAGGCTCTGAGGTATCTGCTGTTGCCCAGCATTGCCCTTGCTGCCGCGACCATGGGGCAGATTGCGCGTATTACCCGGTCCTCGATGATCGATGTGTCCAAGCAGGATTACATCGAAGCTGCGCGCGCTTTCGGCGTGCCTGAACGGCTGCGCGTGTTCAAATACATGCTTCGTCCGTCCTTTGTGCCGCCCCTGACCATCCTCGGGCTCGAATTCGCCTCGTTGATCGGCAACGCCTTCGTTGTCGAGCTGGTGTTCTCCTGGCCCGGCATGGCCGCCTATGGCATCCGCACGATCCTGCAAAAGGACCTTAACGCCGTCATGGGCGTGGTCATGGTCTCGGGCGTCTTCTTCGTCCTGGTCAATCTTGTCATCGACGTTCTTGTCGGTCTGGTCGATCCGCGTGTCCGGATCAGGGGAGGGCGGCAATGAGCGAGTTCGATCCAACGGTCGCCCCGGACGATGCCCGGCGGCTCTCCAACGCCTACCAGAACTGGTATCGGTTTTCGCGCAATCCGACCGCCGTCATCGGTGCGGCCATCATCGTCATAGTCGTACTGGCCGCCATTTTCGCGCCGTGGATCACGCCTTATCCCGACCACGTCGGCGCGGTGGTCGATTTCCGGGCCCGACACCTGCCGCCTTCATTCGAACACTGGTTCGGCACCGACAATGTCGGGCGGGACATCTTCACGCGCGTGATTTTCGGCTTCCGGATCTCTCTGGAACTGGCCGTGGTCGTGCTCGGCCTGGCTGTGCCGTTCGGAACGGTGATGGGCCTTTTGGCCGGCTATTTCGGCGGCTGGACCGAAACCATCATCATGCGTGTCACCGACATCGCGCTCGCCATTCCGCCGCTGGTCATGGCGCTGGCGGTGTCGGCGGTGCTGAGCCCGAGTCTGGTGCACGCCATGCTGGCCATCGCCGCCCTGTGGTGGACCTGGCACACACGGCTGATCTATTCGATCACCCGGCAGATCCGATCGCAGGAGTTCGTCGAGGCGGCTGAGATGATGGGCGCGTCGAAGTTCCACATTCTGTTCCGCGAAATCCTGCCCAACT
This sequence comes from Devosiaceae bacterium, assembly GCA_963676075.2. Classification (GTDB taxonomy): domain Bacteria; phylum Pseudomonadota; class Alphaproteobacteria; order Rhizobiales; family Devosiaceae; genus JAHJQZ01. Next base: position 217,317 of record CAXXNZ010000028.1, on the reverse strand, counting down.
GCGTCTCGGCCCTGTCGGTCAAAACCTCGCTCGATGCCGGTTTCGTCATCCTGGTCGGCGCGGCCTTGAGCTTTCTTGGTCTCGGCGTTCAACCGCCGGCGCCCGATCTTGGCACCATGGTTGCGACCGGCTCGCAGTTCCTGCCTGATCGTTGGTGGGAGTCGGTGCTGCCGGGTATGGCGATCCTGTTCATCTCGCTCGGCTTCAACCTGCTCGGCGACGGGCTGCGCGACCTCTTCGATGTGGAGGACGTGTGATGGGTGAGGCCCTTTTGAGCGTCAAGAACCTGTCGGTGGAGTTCTCGACCTATGGCCGCACTACGGCGGTCTTGCACAATGTTTCCCTCGACATTCCCGCGCATTCCCATGTCGCGCTCGTCGGGGAAAGCGGCTCGGGCAAGACGGTGACCATGAAGGCGATCATGGGTCTGTTGCGGACCCCGCCGGCGCGAATTCCCAATGGCGAGATCTTCTTCGAGGGCAGGGATGTCCTCAAGTTGCCACCACGGATGCGCGCGGGGCTTCGTGGCACGGCCATGTCGATGGTGTTCCAGGACCCGATGAGTTCGCTAAACCCGGTCTTCACTGTCCAGGACCAGATGGGCACCATCCTCAAATATGCCGACAGGCGCCTCGGGCGCGATCGTAGCAAGAAAGAGCGCCTGGCGCGGGTGGCCGAGGTTCTGTCGCAGGTCAGAATGCGCGAGCCGGAACGGGTGATGCGCTCGTTTCCGGTCATGCTGTCGGGCGGCATGCGGCAGCGTGTGCTGATCGCCATGGCGCTTTTGAGCGAGCCGCGGCTTCTGATTGCCGACGAGCCGGGTACGGCGCTCGACGTGACCACGCAGGCCCAGATCCTCAAGCTGCTGCGCGATCTCGTCGAGGAACGCGACCTGGCATTGTTGATGATCACTCACAATCTGGGCGTGGTGCGCGAGACCTCGTCCTATGTCTATGTGATGAACAAGGGCGTGATCGTCGAGGAGCGCCCGACGGCGGAACTCTTCGCCTCACCGCGTGAAGACTACACCAAATCCCTGATTGCAGCGGTGCCGCGGCTGACCGGTGGTACGCGCTACGGCACACGGGAGGTCGCGTCATGAGTGTTCCTGCCCTCGAAGTCCTCGACCTGACCAAGACCTTCAAAGTCTCCGGACATTTCGGTTCCAAGAGCCACGAAACCACGGCTGTCGACAAGGTGTCGTTCAAGATCGGCAAGGGCGAAATCTTTGGCCTCGCGGGGGAAAGCGGTTCGGGCAAGTCGACCATCGCCCGCATGATCCTGGGACTGACGACGCCGACTGCCGGCGACATCCTGATCGATGGGGAGAACCTGATCGGGATCGACAGGCGCCAGCATCGCAGCGCCGTGCAGATGGTGTTTCAGAACCCCGGTTCCTCGCTCAATCCGCGACGGACCGTCGGGCAGTCGATCTCCGTGCCGCTCGAAGTCGCCGGGCTCGACCGCGTGGCGCGGCGATCCCGTATCGACGACTTGCTCGACATGGTGCAATTGCCGCGAAACTTTGCCGAACGTTATCCGCACGAGCTGTCCGGTGGCCAGAAACAGCGCGTCGCCATCGCGCGGGCGCTTGCCGCCAAGCCAAAGATGGTTGTTCTCGATGAACCAACCTCGGCGCTCGATGTGTCGGTGCAGGCCAAGGTCATCGATCTTCTTGTCGATCTCGGACAGGAACTCGATCTGACCTATCTGTTCATTTCCCACGATCTGAGCCTGATGCGCAATTTCACCGATCGCATCGCGGTGCTCTATCTCGGCCAGATCGTTGAAACCGGACCGACGAGTTCGGTCTTTGATAATCCGCAACACGATTATACGCGCCTGCTGCTTGCCTCCGTGCCGGTCATTTCAGCCGAGGAGGAAGCCATGCGCCCGCATATCCCGATGATCGACGGTGAAATACCGACGGCAGAACAATTGCTCGCCCTTCGCCGGGGCGATGCCGAACAGACGTAGTGAGGAAGGATCTGAGCATGATCAGAATTGGTATCGACGTTGGTGGCACCAATACGGATGCCGTTGTGCTGGACGGCGGGAAGGTGCTGGCCGGCGTCAAGTCGCCAACCACCTCCGACGTTATGACCGGTGTCGTCAACGCCTTGAACGCCGTGTTGTCCGAGTCCGGCATGGCTGCCGACAAGATCGATGTGGTCATGATCGGCACGACCCATTTCACCAATGCCGTGGTGCAAAGGCGCGATCTGGCCGAAACCGCCGCGGTTCGGCTCGGTCTGCCGGCAACGGCATCGCTGCCGCCGATGGTTGACTGGCCGGATGATCTGAAAAAGGCCATTGGCGGACACGCCTATCTCGCCCATGGCGGGCACGAGTTCGACGGGCGGGAAATTTCGCCCCTCGACGAAAAGGAACTCCTCGAGATTGCTGCCGACATCAAGGCCAAGGGCATCAACTCTGTCGCCATTTCGTCGGTGTTCTCGCCGGTCAACGGAGATTTCGAGAAACAGGCCGGCGAGATTTTCGCCAAGGCGCTTCCGGGAGCGCATATCACCCTGTCCGGCGATATCGGCCGGATCGGGCTTCTGGAGCGCGAGAACGCCGCGATCATGAATGCCTGCCTGAGGGATCTCGCCCGAGACGTGGTCAAGGCCTTCGGCGACGCCATTGCCGAAACCGGCATCAAGGGACGCTTCTTCCTGACCCAGAACGATGGCACGCTGATGGATGCTGCCTTCGCCGAGAAGTTCCCGGTTCTGACCTTCGCTTCGGGCCCGACCAACTCCATGCGCGGCGCCGCCTATCTGTCGGGTGTTACCGATGCCATCGTCGTTGATATCGGTGGCACTACCACCGATGTCGGCTCGTTGCACAAGGGCTTTCCGCGACAGGCGACGATCGCTGTCGAGGTCGGCGGTGTCCGGACCAATTTCCGCATGCCGGATGTGTTTTCCATCGGGCTCGGCGGTGGTTCGCTCGTCGTGGCCGGTGATAGCGGCGTCGAGGTCGGTCCCCGTTCGGTCGGATACCGCATCACCACCGAGGCCCGGGTCTTCGGTGGCGAGACACTGACTGCAACCGATATCGCCGTCGCTGGCGGCACAGCGGATATCGGCGATGCGTCCAAGGTGGCCGATATCGAAAAGAGCCTGATCGAGGGCGCCCGCGTTCGCATGGACGAAATGCTCGAAGACAGCGTCGAGCGTTCGCGCCTGTCGCCCGAACCACTGCCGGTGATCGTGGTCGGCGGTGGCTCGATCCTCGTCGACAAGCCGATTGCCGGTCTCGATATCGTCAAGCCCGATCACTATGCCGTCGCCAATGCCGTCGGCGCCGCCATCGCCCAGGTTTCGGGTGAGGTCGACCGCGTCTATACGCTGGCCGAGATCAGTCGCGATGACGCGCTCGCCGACGCCAAGAAGCGCGCCGAGGATTCGGCGGTTGCAGCCGGTGCGGCGCGTGACACGCTTGAAATCGTTGATGTCGAGGACGTGCCGCTGGCCTATCTGCCGGGCAACGCCACCCGCGTGCGGGTCAAGGCAGTCGGGGATCTGTCGCTGGAGGGTGCTCGTGCCGTCTAGCTATCCACTCACCGAAGCGGACCTCCTGCCGCTTTCGATCGGCGCCGCCCTTCTTGGAACGGGCGGCGGCGGCAACCCCTATATTGGCATGCTGCGCACCCGTGAGCTGATGCGCAAGGGCGCCACGGTGGAGGTTTTGCCGCTCGACGCACTGCCCGATGATGCCTTTGTTGGCGAAGTCGGCGGCATCGGTGCGCCGGTTGTCGGTGTCGAAAAGATCGAACAGGGCGAGGAATGCCTGCGCGCCCTGCGCGGTGCCGAGGAAGCATCGGGCCATCCGGTTTCGGCGCTGATCTCGGCCGAGATCGGCGGGGCCAACGCCATGGAGCCGGTTCTCACTGCAGCGCAGGCCGGATTGCCGGTGCTCGATGGCGACGGCATGGGCCGGGCTTTTCCCGAAATCCAGATGTCGACCTATATGATCTACGGTGCACCGGTCGAACCGGCGGCAATCGCCGACGAGAAGGGCAACGTCGTGGTGTTCCGCCACGTCAACGACATGTTCGAACTCGAACGCTTTGCGCGTCAGGTCGCAGTCAACATGGGAGCTGGCGCCGGTTTCGCCACAGCGCCGATGCGCATGGATTTCGTCCGGAAGACGGCCGTGCCCGGCACGCTCAGCCTGGCCCTCAACATCGGACGCACGGTACTCGAAGCCCGCGCAAAACGCCGCAACGTTGTCGAGGACGTGTTGAAGACGACCGGTGGCACGCTGTTCTTCACCGGCAAGGTCACCGACATCCATCGCGAGCTGAAGGGTGGTTTCGCCCGCGGCGAAGCCATTCTCAGCGGTCTCAACGACTGGGCGGGATCCGAGGCCAAAATCGCCATCCAGAACGAGAACCTCGTGCTCTGGGTCGATGGTGAACCCAAGATCATGGTGCCCGATCTCATCGTCAATCTGGAGCTCGAAACCGGCGAACCGCTCACGACCGAAGTTCTACGTTACGGCCAACGGGTCGCGACCATCGGACTGCCGGTTCATCCGCTGATGAAATCTCCGCAAGCGCTGGAGGTCGTCGGCCCCAAGGCCTTCGGCTATCCGGACCTCACCTTTTCACCTCTCGAGCCGATCGCCCGAGCCTGAACCCATTTCCCAAACCGGCCCAGTACCGGCAGTGTCACGAGGGAGTGCACGACATGGACATCCTACGCACAATCGAAGCCAAGGACCTCGAGGATATCGCCACGGGTGGCGCCATTCTGGGGACCGGCGGCGGCGGCGACCCCTATGTCGGCAAGCTGATGGCGCAACAGGCAATCAAGCAGTATGGACCGGTCAATCTGATCGATGTCGACCAACTGGCGGACGATGCGCTTGTCGTTCCGGTCGCCATGATGGGGGCTCCGACGGTGATGACCGAGAAGCTGCCGCAGGGCGACGAACTGGTCACGGCCTTCCGTCAGCTCGAAAATCTGATGGGGCGTAAGATCGATGCCGTGCTTTGCGGTGAAGCGGGCGGCGTCAACTCGACGACACCGTTCGTCGTTGCCGCTGCGACCGGCCTGCCTTTGGTCGACGGCGACGGTATGGGGCGCGCCTATCCGGAACTGCAGATGGTGACCTTTACCATGCATGGTGTCTCGGCGACGCCGATGGTGCTGGTCGATGACAAAGGCAATTCACTGGTGCTCGAAACTGTCTCCAACGCCTGGACCGAACGTCTGGCGCGTGCGGCGACCGTCGAAATGGGTGGCTCGGCGCTTCTGGCCTTTTATCCGATGAGCGGCGCCATCGCCAAGAAGGCTGTTGTGCGCGGCACGCTGAGCCTTTGCGCCAAGCTCGGCGAGACGGTGCGCGCCAATCGCAATTCAGAGCAGGGGCCCGTCGCGGCTGTTGTCGAAACGCTCGACGCCAAGATCATCTTCCATGGTCGCATCAAGGACATCGAACGCCGGACCGTTGGCGGATTCGCCCGCGGCACGGCCCAGTTCGAGGGCGTCGACACCTTCTCTGGCCAGAGCTTCAAGCTGGAGTTCCAGAACGAGTTCCTGATGGCCGAGCGCAATGGTGAGATCATCGTCACCACGCCCGATCTGATCACACTGGTCGAGGCCGACAGTGGTATGCCCGTCACGTCCGATGCTCTGCGCTACGGCTTGAGACTGATCGCACTGGCGTTCCCGACCAATCCGCAATGGCTGACCCCTGCCGGTATCGACTTGGTCGGGCCGCGCTATTTTGGCTACGACGTCGACTACCAGCCAATTGCCTGACGCCGGCTGAAGCTGCTGGTTGTGACGGGCGCCAATCCATGCTCCGTCACTCTCGCCGGACGGGGCAGGCGGTGTCATACTGGGCAGAATCATTCGCCCGTTGCCTGGTGACACCGCACCTTCCGGTGTGTGCTGCCGGGGACCCGCAAGGCTTGAACTTCGGGCCGGGCACTTCCGAACATCGCTGAGAAAGACACACCAATGAGTACGATCACCCGCTTTTCCGTCGCTCCTTTGTCTACCATGACGCGACGTCTGGCCGACGTTGCTTCAGGCAGGGCGGAACCGGATCTGGTGATTACCGGCGCGCGTGCCCTGTCGACCTATTCGGAACGGATTCTTGCCGACAGGGAATTCTGGATCAGCGGAGGCCGGATCGCCGCGATGATGCCGTCCGGCACATACAAGGGCACGTCCGCCCATCGCTATGATGCCAATGGCGCCATCCTCGCGCCCGGTCTGGTCGATCCGCATATCCATATCGAATCCTCGATGATCACGGCCTGCGCTTATGCTGAAGGTGCTTTGCTCAATGGCACTACGACGATCTTTTGCGACAGTCACGAGATCGGCAATGTCATGGATGTCGCCGGCGTCGAAGCCATGCTCGAGGACGCCCGCATGGCACCGCTGTCCATCTTCCTGACCGTGCCGAGCACCGTTCCGGCGACATCGCCTGAGCTCGAAACGGCCGGTGGCGATCTGACGCCCGAGAAGATCGCCGCTCTGTTCGACAAATGGCCGGAAGCCGTGGCGCTCGGCGAGAAGATGGATTTCGTGCCCGTCACTATGAGCGACGAACGCAGTCATGCCATCATCGCTGCGGCGCTGGAGCGCGGTCGCCCGGTGACCGGCCATGTCTATGGACGCGAGTTTGTTCCTGCCTATGCCGCTTCCGGCGTCACGGACACGCATGAGGCCACCGACCGCGACATTGCCGACGATCTGCTCGAGGCCGGTGTCTGGATCCTGCTGCGCGGCGGTCCGCCGACGACGCCGTGGCACAGCCTGCCCGAAGCAATCAAGACGATCACCGAACTGGGTGCCTCTCACAAGCGCATTGCCGTGTGCACCGACGATCGCGACGCCTCCGACCTGTTGATGTTCGGCATGGACTGGGTGACCCGCGAGGCGATCCGCGCCGGCATGAAACCGACCGAAGCCTGGTCCATGGGCTCGCTGCACGGTGCCACGCGCTTCGGCATGGGCGACGAAATCGGCGGTCTCGGTGGCGGCCGCCGCGCCGACCTCGTTCTGCTCGACGACGACATGAAGCCGGTCAACACCTGGTATGGCGGCCAACTCGTGGTCGAAGACCGCAAGATCACGCCGGTTCTCGATGCAGCGCTGTCCGAGCCCTATCGCTATCCGTCGGCGGCCTATCGAACCGTCAAGCTGCCCAAAGACATCAAGCTCACACCTGATCTGCCGACCGGCAAGGTTGTGGCCCACACCATCCGCACCGAGCCCCCCGGCATCAACCTGGTGCACGAGACGATCGCCCTGGATCCGGCCAACAGCTGGCAGGATCATTTTGACACTCACGGCTTGTGTTTCGTGACAGTGGTCGAACGCCACGGCAAGTCGGATGGCAATGTCGCGCATGGGTTGTTGAGCAATTTCAACCTCAAGAAGGGCGCGGTTGCCTCCTCGGTTGGTCACGACAGCCACAACCTCATCGTCGCGGGAACCAACGAAACGGATATGCAGGTGGCGCTGGACGCAATCGCCGAACATCAGGGCGGGGTCTGTGTTGTCATGGATGGCAAGGTGACCGCCATGGTGCCGCTGCCCATCGCCGGCCTGCTGTCGGACAAACGCGTCCACGAGGTGGCCGAAGAGGTCGAGGCGCTAAAGGTCGAGTGGGAAAAGGCTGGCTGCACCATCCCCTATATGGGCTTTAACCTGATCCCGCTTTCGGTCATTCCGGACATCAGGATCACCGACAAAGGGCTGGTGCTGGTTCCCGAGATGGAGAGCGTGCCCCTGTTCGAACCCGCCTGAGGTATCGGGCGGCAGGCGATCCAGGACCGGTTCAGCCGCCTCCGGATCGAGCAAGGATCAGCGGGAAACAACCGTCAGAAGTTCGCGGCGGAAATCCGGTTCGCTGAGCACCACTTCGCCGGCGCCGAGCGTGCGGGCGTGGTTCAGTGCGCGTGACGTAAGGCGTTGGGCGGTTTCGACCGCTTGCGCCATGTGCGCGCCACGCGCGAGGCCCGCGACAACCAATCCGGCGAACAGATCGCCTGTTCCTGGAAGTGCGACCGGCAGATGCTCGACCGGATGGCGGCTTGCGCCGTCAGCGCCGAGAATGACGCTCTCGATGTGGCCGGATGGCGTGTCTTCGAGCGCGCAACCCGTGGCGATCAAATGTGCATCGGGTGCGATGTGGAGAATGGTTCTCGCGGCTTCGAGGTCTTTCAGGGTCGCGATACTCTGTCTGGTCAGCCAACTCAGTTCGAACGGGTTCGGCGTCGCGATGTCGGCCATCGGCAACAGGCGGTCGCGCATGACGTCGGCGATCATTTCCGGCACATAGAGGCCGGGGCCGGTGTCGCCCATCACCGGGTCGCAGACATAAGTCAGGCGCGGATTGACGGCCTTGGCCTCGGTAACGAAATCCGCGACCATCATCGCCACGTCAAGCGAGCCGATATAGCCCGTCAGGATGAAGTCCGCGCGTTCCGACAGGCCGCGCTCGCGTGCGCCCTGCAGCAGATCGGCGAAGAAATCTGGCGGAAGCGCCCGCCCGCGCAACGTTGGGTAGTCGGGCGTGTTGGAAAAGATCACGGTCGGGATTGCCGCGACCTCCAGCCCCGCTGCCTGCATCGGAAACAGCGCCGCGGAATTGCCGACATGGCCGAAAACGACCTGGCTCTGGATCGAGATCACGAAGGGGGGAGGTGTCATGACGCGCCGTCCAGTCTGTTGCGCCAGTCTTCCACCTGGCCGGTTTCGAGCCGCCGGACGGCGTATTTCCGCCAGCCTTCGGCCAACACGTCGAGTGCTGCGATACCCTTGAGTTCATCAAGGTTCAGCCGGTCGACATAAAGCGCGTGCCAGAGCCGGTGGAGCGTCCAGTCCGGCGCAACGCGGGCTTGCAGTTCGAGCCGGTCTCCCGTGGCCACGATGCCCTGTTCCAGCACGCGATAATACCAGCCAGTGCGGCCGGTCTGCTGCACGCGGCGGGCCATATCCGGCACGTTGAAGCGGTGGTTGAGCTTCCAGCACGGCTGCCGCCCTTGCGAGACCTGCACCAGAGCGGTGCCCAGGCGAAAAATGTCGCCCACCGAGACCGTGGCCTCGGTCAGGTCGGAGGCCGAGATGTTCTCGCCAAATCCGCCGGGCGCACCAAGCGCCGGCAAATCGCCGAGCTCTTCGCGCCAGAGCGGGTAGTGATCCAGCGGATAATGATGCACCGCCTTTTCGACGCCGCCATGGACGCGCCGGTCGGCCTGCTCATCGCTCTCAAAGCCTTCGGGGCCAAGACGAAGCGGTCTGTCTGCCGGTGTCTTGAAAATGCCGCTCAGTGCATCGGTTCCGGGCAACGGCCGGGCGCTCCCCGTCAGGAGGGTGATCGTCGTCATTCCGGCAGGTTCCGTAGCCAAGTGTGGAGCATCGTTTGCCCAGCACTCTTCAGCGATGGACCACGCGTTCTCGCCTCGCGGCGCAGGTTGGCCGGGTCGATACCGGCTCCGGCCAGTTCCACGCTGTGGCCGATGAGCCAGCGCTCGAAGCCGGGCAGTTCCCCTGCCTCGGGGTGAAACTGAAGCCCCAGAATGGCCGGTCCCATGGCAAAAGCCTGAGTAGGGCAGGCCGCCGTTTCGGCGAGATGATCCGCACCGTCGGGGATTTCGAATGCTTCGCCATGCCAGTGGAGAACAGGCACATTCCCGAGATGGCTGAGCGGGCTTTTGCCGCCGGCCTCTGTCAGAGTCAGCGGTGTGAAGCCGATTTCCTTTTGAGGCATCGAGGCGACCTTTGCGCCAAGTGCTGCCGCCATGAGCTGCGCTCCAAGGCAGATGCCGAGCGTTGGACGACGGGCGGCAAGGCGCGGGACCAGCCAGTCTCGCTCTACCTTCATGTAGGGATAGGCATCAGTGTCATTGACGCCGATCGGGCCGCCAAGCACCACCACGAGATCGGCGGCAAGCGGATCCGGCAAGGCATCAATGCCGGCTTCGGCATGGGTAAGCCGATAGCCTTCTTGCTCAAGCACGGGGCCAAAGCTGCCGAGGCCTTCGAAAGCGAGATGGCGCAGGATCAGGGCTGATTTCGACATGGGGACTCTTGCGTTTTTCCGCTTGTCTCACGAATAACCGGCCTGTGCAAAACAGCCAGTTTTAGAAATCTGGATAGGCCGGTTGATGCGGTCGCCTGAGGCCCGGCCCCACCTGCCTGGAACGCGCTTCGCCCGGAGCTCGCCGCGCTGCAGGCCCTGCGTCTCAGCTATGCGGTGATGGGCGAAGCCCAGAACCATCCCGCCGATACGCCGGCCGGCGCCTTTTTCAGCGCGGCGCGGGCGCTGGTGGTGCAGCAATTGCTGGTTCAGGAGGCCGCGCGGCTTGGCATTGCGCCGGAAGGGGAACTTCTCGGCGATGGCAAACGCGAAACGGCGCAGGACGCCGCCATCCGTGTGCTGCTCGAACGCGAGGTGACGACACCACGGGCCGACAGCGCGGCCTGCCGGCGCTATTATGAGGCCAACAAGCAGAAGTTCCGCTCCGAAACGCTTCACGAGGTGCGCCACATCCTCATCGCCGCTGCTCCCGGCGACGCCGAACGCCGCGCTGCTGCAAAACGGGAAACCGAAGCGCTGATCGCAACGCTTGCGGATGAACCCGGACAGTTTTCTGAACTGGCCCGCACGCACTCGGCATGTCCGTCGAAAGCCCAGGGCGGCAATCTTGGCCAGATCGGCAAGGGATCGACCGTTCCTGAGTTCGAAGCGGCTTTGGCATCCCTGAAGCCGGGTGAAATGACCGCCGAACCCATCGAAACGCCCTATGGTTTTCACGTCATTGCGCTTGACCGCCGTATCGAAGGTGCGCAGCTGCCATTCGAGATCGTCGAGACCCGCATCGGCGCCTGGCTCGAGGCTGCCAGTTGGAACCGTGCCGTGGCCCAATACATCGGCATCCTCGCCGGCAAGGCCGAGATCGAGGGCATCGATATCGATGTTGCCGAAGGCATGTTGGTCCGGTGATGGGGTCTTTGGGCGGCACCAAGGATCACGCTCCGCTGCTGAACAGCTTCGGACGTAAGGTGACTTACTGCGCCGTTATTGCCCGAAAGTCGAAAGGGTATGGCTTCGCGGTATCGGATCGGCATGTTTCTGGAATAGAACGCACCATGTCTGTCCTTGGAGGGTGAGTCTTGATGAGTGAACGCCACGCACAAAGCCGCGGCGTCCAGCGCCCGCAGACTGGTCCTGCCATTCTAGACCGCGGGTTCCGGCTGTTTTTCCTTGCCGCAGCAGCGTGGGCGGCGCTGTTGATGGTGCTGTTCATTTTCATGTGGACGGGCACGCCCATCCTGGCGCCAGCGCTGTCGGTCACCGACTGGCATGCCCATGAATTGCTGTTTGGCTATACCGGCGCCGTCATTGCCGGCTTCCTGCTGACTGCAGTCCCCAACTGGACCAAGCGCTTTCCGGTCTCCGGCTGGCGGCTTGTCGCGCTGTTCACGCTCTGGCTGGCGGGGCGTTTTGCCGTCGGGTTTTCCGAGGTACTCGGACCATGGCCAACCACGATTGTCGAACTGGCTTTCCCGGTTGGTCTTGCCTTTGTCATTGCCCGCGAGGTGATCGCAGGCAAGAACTACCGGAATCTGCGCGTTCTGATCCTCGTGGCACTGTTCGCCATCGCCGATGCCGGGTTCCTTTACGAGAGCTTTGAGACCGGTGCCGCCGACATATCCAAACGCGCCGCCATTTCGGTGATCATCATGCTGATCATGCTGATGGGCGGACGGGTCATCCCGAGCTTTACCCGCAACTGGCTGGCGCAACGCAAGGTCCAGAACCTGCCGATCCCGTTCAACAGGTTCGACGCCGCCACGATGGCCTTGTCGGCGCTGGCGTTTATCCTGTGGACGCTGTTTCCGGAGACATTGTGGGCAGCGTTTGCCCTGATCGCAGCGGCAGCGGCGAACGCGGTGCGCCTTGCCCGCTGGAAAGGCTGGCAGACCACGCCCGAACAGCTGGTGCTGGTTCTGCATGTCGCTTATGCCTTTGTTCCGCTCGGGCAACTGGCCCTGGGGCTGGGCATTGTCTTCCCCGACCTCGTACCACCGACCGGTGCGCTGCACCTTCTGACTGCGGGCGCAATCGGCATGATGACACTGGCCATGATGACGCGCGTCAGTCTCGGCCACACCGGCGGCGTGCTGCATGCGGATTTGTGGATCAAGGCGATCTACTGGTCGGCGTTCGGCGCGGTGATGCTGCGGTTCGCCTATGACTATGCTTACGTGACGCCGATGCTCCACACGAGCGCAGCCCTGTGGATTCTTGCCTTTGTGCTCTACCTCGTTCGATACCGCTACATGGCGAGCTCGCTCAACGATCCCAAGCTCAAGCTCGGCTGAGTAGTGCAGGAACACGAGGCGAGGGCGACGCCGGTGCGCATGCAATGTCACTCGTTGACGTTGCGAGGTATTCACTGAACCGCAGCAGATCATCAGCGACGGATCTGCTGGTTCGGCTAACACAGCTGCGTTAGCCAACATTCCGCTCAAAACGATGTATCGAACGGATCACACCATGCCCGTCGCGGCGATGTCCTCATGTGCGAAATCGATGAGGGCGCGGACCTTTTTGGGCAGGGTGCGTCCTTCGAGATAGACGGCGCTGATTGGAATGTGCTCGCCGGCGAAATCGTCGAGCAGCGTCACGAGTTGGCCCGCTTGCAGTGCGTCGGACACAGCGAAGCGCGGGGCGTAGGCGATGCCCTGGTCCATTATCGCCAATGCGGCGGCGGCGCTGGCCGAGTTGACCTTGAACCGACCGATCACGTTGACATTGGTTTGCACGCCGGCGAGCTGAAACGGCCAGACAGACGCGTTGCGCCTGTTGGTGTCGAGAATGCAGACGTGGTTTGCCAGGTCCTGGGGGGCCGTCGGCCTGCCATGGCGCGCGAGATAGCCGGGGCTGGCGACGACGCAGCTTTGCAGCCCGCCGAGCTTGCGCGTCTTGATCGATAGTGTGTCGGTGATGCCGATGCGGAACGCGACGTCGATCCCCTCCGTAGCGAGATCGACATAGCGGTCGTTGAGACGCAGATCGATTGTGAGATCGGGGTTGCGGGCTGCGAAGCGTCCGAGCATGCCCGCGACATAGACTTCGCCAAACGTCACCGGCGCTGAAATACGGATGATACCAGTGAAGCCTTTCGAGCCCTCGGCCAGATCTGCGAGCAGATCGTCGAGGTCATCGAGGAGTGCAGGCGCCCGTGCCAGTAGTTCCTCGCCGGCTGGCGTCAGCCCGACGCGTCGGGTCGTGCGCTGAAACAGGCGAATGCCGAGACGGCTTTCGAGGGCGGCGACGTATTTCGAGGTCAACCGGTTCGACATGCCGAGCTGTTGTGCCGCGCCGGTGAACGAGCCGGTCTGCGCCGTCGCGACAAAGGCCTTCATCTCGTCGACGATGTCCATTGGCTATCTTATTAAGCACAAATCATGGATAGTCATCGAATAACTACGCCATTTTGTTGATGAACAGCAAGCGCTAGTGTCGCTCCGGATCGAAAGAACGGCCCTGTCGGCCGACCCAATGGAGCAAGATCATGACCGATACCAAAACGAACGATTATGCCTTTGCGGCCCTACGGGCGGCCAGCGGCATCGCCTTCATCGCCCATGGGCTGATGAAGCTTATGGTGTTCACCCCCGCGGGCACCGCAGCTTATTTCGAAAGCATGGGCATTCCCGGTTTTCTTTCCTATCTCGTCATTCTCGGCGAGATCGGTGGCGGACTCGCGTTGATCCTCGGCGTCGCCGTGAGGCTCGTGTCCATCCCGCTCGTGCTGATCCTTCTCGGCGCGGTCTGGGCGCACGCCGGCAATGGTTGGTTCTTCTCGAACCCCAATGGTGGCTGGGAATATCCCTTGTTCTGGGCTGTGATCCAGGCCGCGATCGGCGTGGTCGGCGCTGGTGCATTTGCCTTGCGCATCCCCGCGCTCAACAAGACACTTGGCGCTTTCGCCTGAACCAGATGAGCCGCTGCTCCGGCGGCGGCTCAATCAGGTCATCCATTTTGATGAACTCAAAACCAATGGCCTGGATAATTCGAGTGGTCGCACGTTCGAACCACGAAAGTGCAAGCCAGTTTTGTTGACCAAGCTCCAGCCTGGAAGGAACGGGAAATGAGCACTGCACAAACACTGCAATCGCTGCGGGACAGTCTTTCGCTTTCCGACCGGATGCCGCTGGTCTTTCTTGGTCACGGCAGCCCGATGAATGCCATCGAGGACAACCAGTATCATCGCGCCTGGTCGGAGCTCGGCGAGACCCTGCCGCGCCCGAAGGCGATCCTTGTCGTTTCCGCCCATTGGATGACGCAGGGGACGACGCTTGTCGACGTCTCGGCCATGCCGCGCACCATCCACGATTTCTATGGCTTTCCGCCCGAGCTGTTCGCACAGACCTATCCGGCGCCGGGCGACCCGCAACTCGCCCGCGAGGTGGTTTCGCTGCTGGCAAGCCATCATGCCGAGGAGGACGACACATGGGGCCTCGATCACGGTGCGTGGTCGGTGCTCAACAGCCTGTTTCCCAAAGCCGACGTGCCGGTGTTCCAGATTTCGGTCGACATGTCGGGCGGGCTTGGCAAGCAGATCGAGATCGGCAAGACGCTGTCGGAATTGCGCGATCGCGGCGTGCTGATCCTTGGGTCAGGTAATGTCGTGCACAATCTCCGCGCGATGCGGATGAACGCCAAGCCGCAGGATTTCGCTCTGGAGTTCGACGCCTTGTTTGCCGACCGGCTGGAAGCACGCGACTGGGCGAGGCTGACGGATCGCGCCGGACTTGGCACCTTGCTGCATATGGCGCACCCCTCGGTCGAGCATTACCTGCCGGCGCTGACTATTGCCGGCGCATCGAACGAGCGTGATGCGTTGACATTCATGACCGACAGCATCGATCTCGGATCGGTGTCGATGCGGTCCTTCGTGTTTCATCAGGCCTAGGAGAAGCCCGCCATGCTCGTTGATGGAAAATGGACGGAAGACTGGCAACCGGTGCAGAAGGCCGACGAGAAGGGGCGCTTTGTGCGTCAGGTCTCAAGCTTCCGCAACTGGATCACTCCGGATGGCAGCGCCGGGCCGACGGGTGAGGGCGGTTTCAAAGCTGAGCCGGGACGCTATCGCCTCTATGTGGCGCTGATCTGCCCCTGGGCCTCGCGGACACTGATAGCGCGCAAGCTCAAGGGGCTGGACGCGCTGATCCCGATCACCATCGTCAATCCGGCGCTGGACACAGAGGGCTGGCAGTTCGGCGGCTACGAGGGGGCGGATGCAGACCCACTGTTCGGTGCGACCCATCTGCATGAAATCTACACCCGCGCCGATGCGCATTTCACCGGCCGCGCCACGGTGCCGGCGCTGTGGGACATGAAGCGCAACGTCATGGTCAACAATGAGAGCGCCGACATCTTGCGGATGTTCGACACGGCGTTCGAACACATCGTGCCCTCGGAGCTGCGGCTTTATCCCGAGGACCTCGCCGCCGAGATCGACGCGCTCAATCCGCGGATCTACGCCCAGCTCAACAATGGCGTCTACAAGGCGGGATTTGCCGGTACGCAGGCGGCCTATGATGAGGCAGCGGCGGGTGTGTTCGACATGCTCGACGAACTCGAAGACCGCCTGAGCGGCGATTTTCTGTTCGGCGCACGGCTGACCGAGACCGACATCCGCACCTTCGTGACCCTGATCCGCTTCGATGCCGCCTATCACGGGCTGTTCAAGCTCAACCAAAAGCGGATCGCCGATTATCCGAGGCTCAGCGCCTATATGGTGCGCATCCTCAATCTGCCGGGCGTCCGCGAGACGGTGAACATGGATCACATCACCCGTGGCTACTATTCCATCAAGACGCTCAATCCGTCGGGCATCCGACCGGTTGGCCCGACCCATATCGACGAATTGCTGGCCTGAAACGGCTCAGAAGTCAGGGTCGTAGTTGAAATAGATCGGGTTGGAGAGCGCGACCATGTTCTGGCTTTGCGCCATGCAATAGGGCACATCCGGGAAAGGCGTTTGCGGGCCTTCGATCTCGACCCGGTAGTAGGTGCGACCGTCGCGGTCCGGCGAGTCGGTGAAGCGGGCGGTCCCGGTGTCGGCATCGGTGGTGAGCGAGCCAAAGTCCTCACGATTTTTGACGATGCGGACCTTGTATTGCGCGCCTGCGATGCCGCCGCCGATCAGCCGGATTTCAAAGTCGATCGGGCCTCCGTCGGCTTGCGCATTGTCTCCCATCATCAGGTTCATGGCACCGTCCGCCTGCCGTCCGGCGACGAGCTCGACGCGCGGGTTGAACGGATTGGCGCTCACCGAGGCGCGGCCCTGCACCAGGGCTTCAAGCAGCGCTTCCTTCGTCCGTTCTTTGGCGAAGATCCAGGTCGTCGGCGTGCCGATGTAGTTGGCGGTTGCCTCGATGCTGTGAGGGGTGGTCAGCTCCGGCCTGTCGGGGACGCCGTGATGGGAATCCGAGCCGCCGCGCGCGCCGAGCATGCGGCCTGACAACAGCATGTCGTCCCAGATCCTGACGCCCGGCACGTTCTTGGGCCAGACCGAGGTGTTCCAGATTTCGACGCTGTCGGCGAGATCGAACGAGAAGCCGTAATGGTTTTTAGTGCTTGGGTGGTTGGCTGAAAAGTGGACGCCCAGCTCTTTCTTGAGCGCCAGCAGATCCCAGTCCCTTGCGTTGCGCGCATCGAAGACGCGCTGATGATCGTAGGGCTTGGTGCAAAGAATGTTGATATGGCCACGCGGCGCGGTCAGTTCGGCGCCGTGGAACAAGAGCACGCTGTCCGAACGGAATTCGGGATCGGCCCAGGTGTGATGGGCCACGTCGCCATCCACATGCACGTCGTGATCGGTGATGGCGAGGTAGTCGAAGCCCAGACGCTCAGCGAAGCCGATGATCTTTTTTTCCGGATTGTTGGTCGAATCGGTGCTGTGCCGCGAATGAAGGTGCCAGTCGCCCTTCAGCCAGATGCCGTTGGTTGCATCGGATGGGCTGGTTTCGGCTGGTTTGCTCATGTTGGCGCGCTCATTCGGCTGGGGGGGCAAGGAACTGTCGGCGCGAACACCGGACTGGCGAGAGAAAAGAATAAATGTTCTATTCTGTCAAACAGCTGGAACAGCATGTGCCGGCAGGCAAGGAATTGAGCGCCGATGTCACACGAGCACCCGCCGCAATCCCAGGACGCATTCTTGTCGCGACTGACGCAATCCATCGATCGCATGCCCAGGCGCTTGCGCCAATGTGCGGAGTTCGTGGCGACCCATCCCGAACGCATTGCCGTATCGACGGTGGCGGAACTGGCGGCCGGGGCCGGCGTGCAGCCCTCGGCATTCATGCGGTTCTGCCGGGAGATGGGCTTTACCGGTTTTTCGCAGATGCAGAAGCTCTTCCGTCAGGATTACGCCCAGCGTTGGCCGGACTATCAGACGCGGCTGCAAAGCCTGCACGCCCAGGGCAGTGACAGCGCCGGTGCGCTTCTGGCGGATTTCGTCGAGGCGGGGCGGCTGTCGGTCGAAAATCTCGCCCACAGCGTCGATCCGAAATCACTGGACGAGGCTGCCGCATTGCTGAGCACGGCCCGCACCATTCATCTGGTCGGTTTCCGCCGCGCTTTTCCCGTCGTCAGCTATCTGTCCTATGCCTTTGAGAAAATGGGCGTGCCGGCCGTTCTGGCATCCGGGGTTGGCGGGCTCGGGACGCGGCACCTTTTTTCACCCGACGACGCCATGATCGCCGTCAGCTTCGCGCCTTATACCGAGCAGGCCATCGAGCTGGCGCAGGACGCGAGCGCACGCGGTCTGCCGGTCGTCGCCATCACCGATCTGGTGACCAGCCCGCTGATGCGGCTCAAATCCACGGCGCTTCTGGTCAACGAGATCGAAGTCGGCGCCTTCCGCACCCTCAGCGCCACCATGATCCTCGCCATGGTTCTGGCGGTTGCCGTCGGCGCCCGCCGTTCCGGCAGCTAGGCTGCGGCAAAAAAGAGAACGAATGCGCTGGCGTCGATCATAAATAGAATATATTTTCCATTTCTTGATGACGAGTCACGATGGACGCCGGCAGATGGCCGGGTGGAGAGGTATGACGAAAATCGACGTGATCACCATTGGCCGCTCGTCGGTTGACCTGTACGGCGCCCAGATCGGCGGCCGTCTGGAAGACATGCGGTCGTTCAACAAATATATCGGCGGCTCGCCGACCAACACCGCCTGCGGCGCCTCGCGGCTCGGCCTCAAGGCGGCGGTGATCACCAAGGTCGGCGACGAGCATATGGGGCGGTTCATTCGCGAACAGCTCGAGCGCGAAGGTGTCGATGTCCGCGGTGTCAAAACCGATCCGGAGCGGCTGACCGCGCTCGTCATCCTCGGCATTCGCGACAAGGAGCAGTTTCCGCTGATCTTTTACCGCGACAACTGCGCCGACATGGCACTGAGCGAGGACGACATCGATCCCGATTTCATCGCCGAGGCGCGGGCGGTGGTCGCCAGCGGCACCCATCTCAGCCATCCGAACACGGAGGCGGCGACGCTCAAGGCGGTCAGGTTGGCCCGTGCCAACGGCGCCCGCACCGCTCTCGATATCGACTATCGGCCCAATCTCTGGGGCTTGGCCGGTTTCGGCGAAGGCGAGAACCGCTTCATCGAAAGCGAGCGGGTGACGGCCAAACTGCAATCGACCCTTGGTCTGTTCGACCTGATCGTCGGTACGGAAGAGGAATTCCACATCGCGGGCGGCACCACCGACACGGTTGCTGCGCTCAAGAAGGTGCGTGAGGTCTCCAAGGCGACGCTGATCTGCAAGCGCGGTGCCGCAGGGGCCACGGCCTACTCCGGCGCCATTCCCGACGACCTCGACGACGGCGAAAGCGGGCCGGGTTTCCCCATCGAGGTGTTCAATGTTCTCGGCGCCGGCGACGGCTTCATGGGCGGTCTGCTGAAAGGCTGGCTCGACGACGAACCCTGGCCTGTGGCCCTTAAATACGCCAATGCCTGCGGCGCCTTCGCGGTTTCGCGTCACGGCTGCACGCCGGCTTATCCGAGCTGGGAGGAACTGCAGTTCTTCTTCAAGCGCGGCATTGTCCGGCCCGACCTCAGGCATGACGCCGAACTCGAACAGGTGCATTGGGCGACGAACCGATCCGGAGACTGGCCGGATTTGCGGGTCTTTGCCTTCGACCACCGCATGCAGCTCGAAGACATGGCCGCCGAGGCCGGCGCAGACGCATCGCGTATCGGTGCGTTCAAGACACTCTGCCTTGCCGCCGCCAACCGCGTTGCCGATGGACGGCCCGGTTTCGGCATTTTGTGCGATGGCCGGCTCGGCCAGGAGGCTCTGTTCGAGGCTGCCGGCTCAGGTCTCTGGATCGGGCGGCCCGTCGAAAAACCCGGCTCGCGACCGCTACAACTGGAAATCGGCGACGATTTCGGTTCGGCGCTCAGCGAATGGCCCGCCGAACAGGTGGTGAAGGTGTTGTGCTTCAGTCATCCCGATGATGACGCGGCGACAAGGACCAGCCAGGAAGACACTGTTCGCCGTCTTTTCGCCGCCGCCCGCGCCAACAATCTCGAGTTCCTGCTCGAAATCATTCCGTCCAAGGTGGGACCGGTCACCGACGAGACGACGGCAGAGGTCATCCGGCGCTTTTATGCCATCGGCGTTTATCCCGATTGGTGGAAGCTCGAACCGATGCTCAGCGAGGCGGCGTGGGCAAAGGCCTGCGAGGCCATCACCAGCAACGATCCGGACACACGCGGCATCGTCGTGCTCGGCCTCGATGCGCTGACGAACGAACTGGCGAAAAGCTTTGCCCTGGCGGCGCGCTTTGATCTGGTCAAGGGTTTTGCCGTCGGGCGCACCATATTCGGTGAGGTGGCGCGGAGCTGGCTGGCCGGAGATGTGGATGACGACCAAGCCGTTGCGCGGATGTCGGAAAGATACCGCACTTTGTGCGACATATGGGACCAGGCACGCGCTCAGGCGCTGAAGGCGAGGGGAGCCAAATGAAAACCATTCGACTGACAGCGGCGCAGGCCATGGTGAAATACCTCGCTGCGCAGAGCAACGAGGATGGCGAGCGTTTCATCGAAGGCGTCTGGGCCATTTTCGGCCACGGCAATGTCGCCGGTCTCGGCGAGGCGCTGCAGGAGGTCCGCGAGGATCTGCCGACTTGGCGCGGCCAGAACGAACAGACGATGGCGCATACGGCAATTGCCTACGCCAAAACCAAACGTCGCAAGAAGGCCATGGCCGTCACGACCTCTATCGGGCCGGGGGCGACCAATATGGTGACGGCGGCTGCGCTGGCCCATGTCAATCGCATCCCGGTGCTGCTTGTTCCCGGCGACGTGTTCGCCAATCGCCGCCCCGACCCGGTGCTGCAACAGCTCGAGGATTTCGGCGACGGCACCTTGTCGGTCAATGATTGCTTCAAGCCGGTCAGCCGCTATTTCGACCGCATCTCACGTCCCGAGCACCTGCTGTCGGCGCTGCCGCGGGCCATGCGGGTGATGACGGACCCGGCTGACACCGGACCTGTGACGCTCGCTTTCTGTCAGGACGTGCAGGCTGAAGCCTATGACTACCCGGAAAGCTTTTTTGCGCCGCATCAATGGCGCATCCGCCGGCCCGAGCCCGATCCGCGCGAGGTCGCCGATGTCGTCGCCCTGCTGAAGGCGGCGGAAAAGCCGCTGATCCTGTCAGGTGGCGGCGTGCTCTTTTCGGAGGCCGAGGCGGAGCTTTTGGCCTTTGCGCAAAAGCACGGCATTCCGATCGCCGAAACCCAGGCCGGCAAGGGCGGGATCGACTGGACCGAACCGCTCAATTTCGGCTCGTGCGGTGTCACCGGCTCGGACGCGGCCAACCGCGTTGCGGCGGAGGCCGATCTGGTGATCGGCGTCGGCACGCGTTTCCAGGACTTCCAGACTGGAAGCTGGACGGTGTTTTCCAATCCCGCCTGCAAGCTGGTCTCGATCAATGTCGCCGCCTTTGATGCCGCCAAGCATGGCGCGGTGCCACTGATGGCCGACGCCAAGGTCGCTATTCGCGAAATCGACAAGGCGCTGGGCGAAAAGGTCTACACCGATCAGGACAACGGACGCCGGGCGGCCTGGTTCGAGGCCACTGATGCTGTCATGGCCATGCCGAACGCTCCCGGTCTGCCGACGGATGCGCAGGTGATCGGCGCGGTGCAACGTCAGGCGACACCGGACACCGTCGCCATGTGCGCAGCCGGCACCATGCCAGGACATCTGCAGGTGCTGTGGCGGTCGAGCCAGGGCGGCTATCATATGGAATACGGCTATTCCTGCATGGGCTATGAGATCGCCGGGGCCATGGGCGTGAAGCTGGCCGCGCCGGACAAGGACGTCGTCTGCTTCATCGGCGACGGCTCCTACATGATGGCCAATTCGGAACTGGCGACGGCGGTGATGCGCCGGGTGCCCTTCACGGTTGTGCTCACAGACAATCGCGGCTTTGGCTGCATCAACCGCTTGCAGAAGGAAACCGGCGGCGCGCCGTACAATAACTTGTACCGCGACGCCAATATCGAGGTTCAGCCCGAGATCGATTTCGTCGCGCATGCACAGGCGATGGGCGCCAATGCCGAAAAGGCTGCGACAATTGCCGAACTCGAGGAAAAGCTGATCGCGGCGCGTGACCGCGACATTCCTTCGGTGATCGTCATCGATACCGACCCGATGCCGGGTACCGGCGCGGGCGGTCACTGGTGGGACGTCGCCGTGCCGGAAGTCTCGAACCGCGCCGAAGTCAACGAAGCGCGCCAGAAATATGTCGATATGACCGCAAAACAGCGGCCGAATTGAAGGTCAAGGACCATGATCCACTACGGAACAAACCCCATCGCCTGGGCCAATGACGACGATCAGTCGATCGGCGCCGATATCCCGACCGAACGTATCCTCACCGAGGCCGGCGTCGAGATCGGTTTTGACGGCATCGAGAACGGCCACCGCTGGCCGAACGATCCCAAGGAGTTGAAGGCGCTTCTCGGCCAATACGGGCTGAAGTTCATTTCCGGCTGGTATTCCACGGAATTGCTGACCCGCTCGGTCGAGGACGAGATCGCCGCCTTCCAGCCGCATCTGGCCAAGCTCAAGGAAAACGGCTGCACGGTCTGTGTCACCGCCGAAACCTCGAACGCCATCCATGGCTCGAACAAGCCGCTGACCGAAAAGCCGAACCTGACGCTCGATGAAATGGCGGCTTTCGGTGCCAAGATGGAACCCTTTGCCGCCTATATGGCGGGCGAGGGTATCCACCTGGCCTATCACCACCACATGGGCACGGTTGTGCAGACACCCGATGAGATCGACGCCTTCATGGCAGCGACCGGACCAGCGACCAAGCTGCTGTTTGATGCCGGCCATTGCGCCTTCGGCGGCGGCGACACGGTCGCCGTTCTCAAAAAGCATGTTGGCCGTGTCGTGCATTTCCACGCCAAGAACATCCGCCCGGACGTGGTTCAGCGCGTCTGGGACGAGAAGCTCTCGTTCCTTCAGGGTGTGATCGCCGGCGCCTTCACCGTGCCGGGCGATCAGGAGGGCGGCGTCGATTTCGAGCCGCTTTTGCAGGTGCTGGCCGATGCCGGCTATGAGGGCTGGCTCGTCATTGAGGCCGAACAGGACCCGAAGGTGCGCAATCCGCTGCTGTATCAAACGCTTGGTCTTGCGACCCTCAAGCGGCTGGCCAAGAAGACCGGGCTCGACAAGAGCTGAGAGGAGAGATGATGACCGAACTGCTCGTTCGCCCCAAGGGCACGCATGGCAAGGTGCACGACATCACGCCGGAAACGGCTGGCTGGACCTATGTCGGCTTTTCGCTCTACAGGCTGAAGCCCGGCGAAGTGGCCTCCGAGCTGACCGGCGACAACGAGGTTATCCTCGTGCTCGTCGAGGGCAAGGCGGCGATCTCCGGAGCCGGACAGGATTTCGGCGTCCTCGGTGAGCGCATGAGCGTTTTCGAGAAGACGCCGCCGCATTGCGTCTACCTGCCGAACGGCACCGACTGGAAGGCTGTGGCCGAAACGGAATGCACGCTGGCCGTGTGCGCTGCGCCGGGCAGGGGCGGGCACGAGGCGCAGGCGATCACCGGTATCGAGATGGTCACGCGCGGCAAGGGCACCAATACCCGCTACATCCACCCGATCGCCATGGAAGAGCACGACATCGCCGACAGCCTGCTGGTGACCGAGGTGTTCACGCCGCAGGGGCATTGGTCGTCCTATCCGCCGCATCGGCACGACGAGGACGATTTCCCCAACATCACCTATCTCGAAGAAACCTATTACCACCGGCTCGATCCGGCTGCCGGCTTCGGCATCCAGCGCGTTTATACCGATGACGGTTCACTCGACGAGACGATGAGCATGGCTGACGGCGACGTGGTTCTGGTGCCCAAAGGCTATCACCCCTGCGCCGCGCCCTACGGGTTCGACATGTACTATCTCAATGTCATGGCCGGGCCGCAGCGTAAGTGGCGGTTCCAGAACCACAAAGATTTCGACTGGATCGCCAAACGCGACGCTTGAGCGCCGCCAAGAACAATTACGGGCGACAACGCCCTTTGTGTGAGGATAACGAAAATGCTGAAAGTCGGTCTGCTGGGTGCAGGGCGCATCGGTCTGGTTCATGCACGGAGCATTGCCGCCCATGACGGCAGCAAGCTCGTGGCAGTATCGGACGCCATCGCGGCGTCGGCGGAAACGCTGGCCGCCGAACATGGGATCGCGGTCAAATCGTCCGAGGAAATCATCGCCGATCCGGCGATCGACGCCGTTCTGATCGCCACGCCGACGGACACCCATTCCGATCTGATCGAGGCGTCCATCATCGCGGGCAAGGCGGTTCTGTGCGAGAAGCCGGTTGACCTGAGCCTTGAGCGTGCCCTGCAATGTCAGGCCGCGACGGCGACCAGCGGCAAGCCGGTGATGATCGGCTTCAACCGCCGTTTCGATCCGCATTTCGCCGCGCTCAAGACGGCCTTCGACAATGGCGAGATCGGCAAGGGCGAACTGCTGTCGATCACCTCGTTCGATCCCGCACCGCCGCCGGTCTCCTATGTGAAGGTCTCGGGCGGCATTTTCCGCGACATGGCCATCCACGATTTCGACATGGCCTGCTGGATCATGGGCGGAGCGCCCGAAACGGTCACCGCCATTGGTTCGTCGCTGGTCGATCCGGAAATCGGCGCGGCCGGCGATGTCGACACTGCCATCATCACGCTCAAGTTTGCCGACGGCAGGTTAGCCGTCATCAAGAACTCCCGCCGCGCGGCCTATGGCTATGATCAGCGGATGGAACTGCTCGGCTCCGAAGGCCTGCTCTCCGCCGCCAATGTGCTCGAGAACAATATCGAGAAGATCACCAAGGACGGCGCCATCAGCGCCAAGCCGGAGCACTTCTTCCTTGAGCGCTACATGAAGGCCTATCAGCGCGAATGGGCCGATTTCGTCAACGCTGTCAACGGCGGGGCGGCCGTGCCGGTGCCGCTCGCTGATGGCGTCAGGGCTCTGGCGGTCGCCGAGGCGGCGACGCTGTCGGCCAAATCGGGCAAGGCGGAACCCGTCACGCCCGAAATGCTGGGGCTCTGACCCAAAGCAAAGGGGCGCGAAAGCGCCCCTTTTTCTCGTTCGCCGTCAGTCGCGGACGATCATTTCGCGGTTGAAGCTTTCGGGCAGGGGATCGGGACGGGCAATCGTCACGTTGTCCAACGCCAGGGTCTCGACATTGCGGGCGAAAAGGCCGGGCATGCCGCCCGGATATGCGATGCAGCCGATGATCCGTCCGTCAGGACCGAGGCGCCAGGAGTTCTGGCGTCCGACGCCTTCCTCGGTCGGCGCAAGATCGGCCGGTGTTGGCCGCAGGTCGTAGCTCCCGGCTGTGCCAAGCGGGCCGACGACCTGTTCGAGCGCGATGTTGCGCATCATCACCTGAGAAATACCGGCTGGCTTTTCGGCGATCAGGTTGATCGCGCCTTCCATGCGGCCTGAAATGTCCTCGATGGTGATGTCCGAGACGATTCCGGCGGGGCGCTGTTCCGGGCGGCGGTCGAGCATGTTTATGCAGATCGCTTCGCCCGATCCCCAGAAGCCGGTGGGCGTTTCGTGGCAGTCGAGCGAGATCCGCGCAAAGGTGACGCGCCGCACCGCGCCGCCGTCGCGCGAGAAGATGCCAAGCCCGCGGTTTGAATTGGTGATCGTGCAGTCGGAGAAGGTGATGTTCTCGAAATCGGCATAAGATTCCGTGCCGATCTTGAGGGCGCAGGAATGGCTCTCCACCTCGCACTGGCTGACGCGGACATTGCGGCAAGCGCCGGTCGGCGTGCCGTCGGGGCCGATGCTGGTCTTGATGACGATGCCGTCGTCCGCCGTCTTGATCCGGCACTGGGTGACCGTGACGTCGCGGCAGCCGTCGATGACCAGCCCGTCGGTGTTCGGCATGGAAAGATTGTTCTCGACCGTTGCTCCGTCGATGGTCACTCCGTCGCAATCGACGAAATGCAGCGTCCACATCGGCGAATCCGACACCTGGACGTCGCGCAGCGTTACGTCCCGGCAGCGTTCGATGACCAGAACGCGTGGGCGGAGACCGGCGGGTGTGTGGATGTCCATGCCCGGATCCTCGCCGATGACGAAGGCGGAGCTGTTGCAGACGATGCGGCCCTTGCCCGTAACGGCAATGCGCTGGCAGTCCTGCGCGACGATCATGCCGCGATTTGAATCCTCGGCGATAATGTCGACGCCGGTATTGGCATAAGCATCGTAATCGGGGATGAAGTGCAATTCGGCGCCGTCGGGAATGTGCAGTTCGGCATCCGATCTGAGCCGCAGACCGCCGCTGAGGTGAACGCCCGGTTCCAGCACGACCCGCACCGGACCGTCAGCCGCCCGGTCGAGTGCCGTCTGGATGCGTGCCGTAGCTTCGCCCGATGCGCAGGCAACGCGGACGTTTTGCAACTGATTCATTGCTGACACCTAAAATATTTGCATGATGGTAGGTGCGCGGGAAGTGCTGCGCAACTATCAGCTTTTAGGGTGAATTCATCCGATAAACAAGGGAAATAGGTACAGCAGCCATGCCGAACACACAAAGGTTCTGCATTGCACGGAATGAAAATTTTCACTAGAAAATGTGTCGCAATGCATGCGCGCGGAGGAAAATCGTGCCGGACCTGAACAAACTCGACCACCTCGTCGAGGTGCTGCGCAATCGTATCTTCACGCCTGACAGCACAGCAATCAAGCTGGTCTGGACCGAGGCCGCGCCGGAGTGGCGGGCGGAGATGGTCGCTGGGCCGCATGATGGTTGGGCCGAAGTGACGCCGCAAACCATCTGGGGGGCGCCGCAATCATATTTCTGGTTCGCCGGGCAGGTGACGATTCCGGACGGGCTCTCCGGCAAACGTGTCTATCTTGGCATCGATGCGCAGTTCGGCCGCGTCATGGGGCGGTCCGATCCGCAATGTCTGGTGCGGGTCAATGGGCGGATCGCGCAAGGCGCCGATTTTAATCACCGCGAACTGCTGCTGACCGAAGATGCAATGGCAGGCGAGCGCTTCGATATCCTCATCGAAGCCGGCACGATCGAGGACAGGCGCCAGCTCGGCTTTGCCTGTCATCTGCTGGTGCACGACGCTTTGGCCGAGGCCCTTTATTACGACCTGCGGGTGCCGCTCGACGTGGCAAAGCACCTGCCCGAGACCGACCATCGGCGCGATCTGATTCTGAATACCGTCAACGAGGCGCTTGGCGTGCTCGATCTGCGGCCGAGCAATCCGGAGCGTTTTGCGGCGTCGATTGCGGCTGCAAGCAGCATTGCCGCCCGTGTCTACGAGACGGCGGACACCGATGCCGCGCCGCAGATCACGGTGACCGGTCATACCCATATCGACGTTGCCTGGCTGTGGCGGGTGCGCGAGACGCGCCAGAAAATGGCGCGCTCGATGGCGACGGCGCTGTCGCTGCTCGACGCCTATCCCGACTATCGCTTTATGTATAATCAGGGTGTGCTGCTCGACTATCTGGCCAAGGATTACCCCGAGCTGTTCGCGCGGATTGTCGAGAAACAGCGTGACGGCACGTTCGAGATCGAGGGCGCGCT
The DNA here is from genome assembly GCA_963676075.2 of Devosiaceae bacterium. Taxonomy (GTDB): domain Bacteria; phylum Pseudomonadota; class Alphaproteobacteria; order Rhizobiales; family Devosiaceae; genus JAHJQZ01. The sequence continues at coordinate 190,175 of CAXXNZ010000028.1, read as the reverse complement.
GTGGCTTGAACCGGACGCCAACATGATCGGTGGCGAGGGGCTGGTCCGCCAGATCATCAAGGGCGTTCGCTATCATCAGGAGCAGTTCGGCGTTCGCCCGACGATCCTGTGGCTGCCTGACACGTTCGGCTATTCGGCGGCGTTTCCGCAGATCATGAAGCTGTCGGGCCTGACGGTGTTCGTTACCCACAAGCTGAGCTGGAACGACACCAACCGCATGCCCAATGAAACCTTCTTTTGGCAGGGCATAGACGGTACGCGCGCCCCGACTTATTTCCTCACCACCCAGCCCGCCGACAGTACCGAGATCGGCACGACCTATTGCGCCGATCTCAAGGCCAGCCATGTGATGGGCACCTGGCGGCGCTATGCGCAAAAGCAGCAGAACGAGGATCTGTGGCTCGTCTACGGCCACGGCGACGGCGGCGGTGGGCCGACCCGCGAAATGCTGGAACACATTCGCCGCATGGAGCGCGGCATTCCGGGCTGCCCCCGTGTTTCGCAAGGTTTCATGGGGCCTTTCTTCGAAAAGCTCACTGAACGCATGAACGCGGAGCCGGAAAACTGGCCCGTCTGGGTCGGCGAGCTTTATCTCGAATTCCACCGCGGCACCTTCACCTCGGTCGCTGAGGTCAAGCGCAACAACCGCCGTGCCGAGGCGATGATGCGCGAGCTCGAAATGCTGGCGAGCCTTGGCTGGGCGCGCGGCGCATGTGATTATCCGGATGCGGAGCTTGCCGAGCTCTGGGACATTGTGCTGCTCAATCAGTTCCACGACATCCTGCCCGGCTCGTCTATCGGTCTTGTCTACGAGGACAGCGAGCGGGAATTCGCCGCCTTTTTCGCCAAGGCCGAGGCCCTTCGGCAGCGGCTCGTTTCAGCTCTGGGCGGCAAGGGGGTTGTGGCGGCCAATCCGCTGGGGCAGGACAGGGGCGGTCTGGTCGAGACCACGGCACCGGGTCCTGTCCAAATCGCCGGCATGCCTTCCCAGATGCTGGTTCATGCAGATGGCAGTACAGCGCAGGCGGCACCGGTGCCGCAAGTGCCGGCTCTTGGCGCCGCGCGGATCGCAATTGCGCCTGGATCTGCCGCGTTGCCGGGCGAGAGGCTCGACGTTTCGACAACGCGTCTGGAGAACGGTCGGCTTAAGGCTCAGTTCGACGAAAGCGGGCGTCTGCTCTCTGTCTACGACAAGCTGCTCGGACGCGAGGCGCTGAGCGAAGGAGCACTCGGCAATCGCCTCAGAGCCTATCGCGACCTGCCGCGCGACTTCGACGCCTGGGATATCGACACGACCTTCGAGGACCAGTTCTGGGATATCGACTATATCGTCAGCGCCGAGGTGGTCGAGCGCGGTCCCTATCGGGCGGCGATCCGCTTCGAATGGCGCTATGAATCATCGCGCGTGGTTCAGGTTGTTTCGCTCGAGGCCGATGCGGCGCAGCTGGAATTCGATAGTTTTGTCGACTGGCACGAGCACAACACGCTGGTCAAAACAGCCTTTCCGCTGGCGCTGCACACGACGGAGTCGCGGGCCGAGATCCAGTTCGGCCATGTCACCAGGGCGACCCATGCCAATACGAGCTGGGATCAGGCGCGCTACGAATACCCGATGCAGCGCTGGATCGATCTCGGCGAACCGGGGTTCGGCGTCGCCTTTCTCAACGACTGCAAATATGGCTACGACGCCAAGGGCACGAGTGTGCGGCTGACGCTGTTGCGTTCGCCGACATGGCCCTGGGCCGAAGCGGATCAGGGCGAGCATCGCTTCCGCTACGCCATGATGCTGCACGATGGTGCCGACATGGCCGTGGTTTCGGCGGCGGCGGAGCGTTTCAATCATCCGATAACCCTTGTGGCCGGCACGGGGGATGCGGCGGGCGTCGACCTCTCCGGTCTTGCCCGTGCCGACAATCCGGCGATTGCGGTTGAGGCGCTGAAACGCGCCGAGGATGGCGACGGTCTGATCGTTCGGCTCTGGGAGCGCAGCGGCGGGCGGCAGGAATCGGCTGTCTGTTTCGCGCCGGAGATCGCTGCGGTTGCAGAAACCGATCTGTTGGAAAACGAGACTGCAGCGCTAGCCATGGATGGGCAGGCGGTTCGGCTCGCTTTCGCGCCCTTCGAGATAAAGACCTTGCGTTTGGCCCTGCGGTCCGGGGGCACACGCCCGACCGCGTAACGGAAGATACGAAAATGGCAAAGACCAGGATTGGTATCCGCGAAGTGGCCGAACGGGCAGGGGTGGCCTTGTCGACCGTGTCGCATGTGCTCAACGGCACCGCGCCGATTTCCGATGAAGTGCGCGCGCGTGTTCTCGAAGCGGCTCGTGAACTCGGCTATCTGGCGCGGCGCAAAGCAAAGGCCACGATCGGAACGCTCAATCGCATCCTGATGGTCGCGCCACAGGACGCGTTGCCCGACAGCGACGTCAACCTCGTATCCTGGACCATTCTGAATGCCCTGACCCGCGACTGCGATGCCCGCGGCATCAAGATCGTACCATTCGCCCTGGGGCGCGATCGCCCTGTCAGTGCCGTCGCTGCCGCCGCACGCGAGGCCAATGTCGACGGCATCATCCTGCTTAACGACGATCGAACGTCGCTGCTCGAGGCCATTCGCAAGATCGGAATGCCTGCCGTGCTCATCAACGGCGAGGACCCCGACATGCATATCGACAGCGTGACGCCGGGAAACCGCTTTGCGGCGATGAAGGCGACCAAGCGCCTGATCGCACTCGGTCACACGCGAATTGTTCATGTCACATGGCATGGCCGCAAGACGGTCGATCGCCGGCAAGACGGTTTCCTTGATGCTTTCGACGAAAATGGCATACCGCGCGAGAACGCCATCATCCTGATCGCCAAAGGCTACGAGCCGCACCATGGCGAGGTGGCGGTGAGCGACTGGCTGACAGCTCATCCGGACCGGCAGGGCGCGACCGCCATCTTCTGTGCCGCCGACAATCTCGCTTTCGGGGCGGCGCGCGCTCTTCAGACGGCAGGGCTCAAGATCCCGGACAACATGTCCATCATGGGTTTTGACGGCGTGGCGCCAACCGAGTTCCATGCCCCGCCGCTTTCGACCATTGCCATTCCGCTCGACCAGTTCGGGCAGGCGGCGCTTTCCCTGCTCGAACAGCGCGCAAACAGCCCTGTTGGTCCCAGAGCCGCTCATCGGCTGGAACTTGGCTGCGAGATTATCGAGCGGGCCAGCGTGGCGGCATTGCCGGGGACCGGGCGGTGAATCTGCCCGTGGCGCAACGTCTTAGACATATGTGACAGATTTATGTGCAAATATTTGCATTGTGAAAATCGGTAGGCCATGCCAGAAATCATGGCATTTTTGCTTTTTGTGTTGATTTCGTTTCATAGATGCACCAGAAATTATGCGGAAAGCCTGAAATGCGATCTCACCCGAGCAGGATGACAGATCGGCGAGGGCGGGCTTTGAAGGAGGATAACGCATGCAAATATTTCAATCATCCACACAGGTGGATTTCTCTGCGCGGCGGATGATCCGCGGCGCAGCCACAAGTTTCGCCATAGCGCTGATGACCTCGGTCGCCATGACCGGTTCGGCTCTGGCTTTCCAGGAAGCGCCGATGCTGGCCGATATGGTCGCCAAGGGCGAGCTGCCGCCGGTTGACGAGCGTCTGCCGGTCAAGCCGAGTGTTGTTCAAGCCCTGTCCGTCGGTGAATATGGCGGCACATGGCATCGCGCCTTTAAGGGGCCCGGCGATCGCTGGGGGCCGACCAAGCTCATGGAAGAGCGTGTGTTGAAGTACACCGCCGATGCCGATGGCAATGTCCAGCTGACGCCGGCCTATATCGAGAGCTATTCGGTCAACGACGATTCGACGGAATTCACCTTCACCCTTCTCGATGGGCTGAAGTGGTCCGACGGCGAGCCGGTCACCACCGAAGACGTGAAGTTCTGGTACAACGACATCTACAACAACAAGGAAATCACGGCGAACCACGAGACCTATCTGGATCCCGGTGGGGAGCCGCTGAAGCTGGAAGTCGTCGACGACCGCACCTTCAAGATCAAGTTTGCCCAGCCCTATGTCTACTTCCTGAACATTCTGGCGCAGGATTCGACGGGCACCTCGGCGAGCCTTGATCGTCCGTCCTTCATCCAGCCGGCGCACTATCTCAAGAAGTTCAACAACCACTACGCGTCCGAAGCCGAGCTCGCAGCGCTGGCCGATGAGTATCAGGTCGAGAAGTGGACCGAGCTCTGGGGCTCCAAAGGCAAGGTGACGGCTTGGTGGTTCAACGAAGATCTGCCGGTCATCACTGCCTGGAAGGTCAAGGGCGGCGTTTCCGGCAACAAGGTCACCATGGTCCGCAACCCCTATTACTGGGCTGTCGACCAGGAAGGTAACCAGCTTCCCTATATCGACACCATCGAGCACAATCTGTTCGAGGCGCAGGACGCGTTCAACCTGATGATCGTCCAGGGTCAGATCGACATGCAGCAGCGCTATGTGTCGGCCAACGACTTCAGCTTCTACAAGGAAAACGAAGAAAAGGGCGATTATCGCGTCGAAACGACCCGTGACGCCAATGTGTACTCACTGGTGCCGAACTTGACGGTGCAGGACGACATTCTTCGTTCGCTCTATGAGAACCCGGACTTCCGTCACGCCCTGTCGGTTTCGGTCGATCGCGAAACCATCAACGAGCTGGCTTTCTCCGGTCTTGGTGAAGCGCGCAGCGCCTCGCCGATCTCCGGTTCGCCCTATTTCGATGCCGAGCTCGAAAAGCACTGGACCGAATACGATCCGGATCTGGCCAACGATCTGCTCGACGCAGCTGGCTTGAGCGAGAAGGATTCGGACGGGTTCCGTCTGCGTCCCGATGGCAAGCGTTTGCAGATTGTCGTCGAAAACCGCGATGACGCTCTCAACAACGTCATGCAGCTTGTGGCGGACAATTTCCAGGACGTCGGGATCGAACTGTTGCCGCGTCTGATCGATCGCACCCAGTGGGATGACAACCGCGCCAACAACAACTTCCAGATGCAGCTTGTGCCCTGGGATCGCCTTTCCATCGTGCCCGCCGACCCGCGGATCATGCTGGGCAGCGACTTCTATGGCGACGAGTACTTCACCTGGCGTCGTTCTGGCGGCGAATCCGGCATCGAGCCGGCTGCCGACAACCCGATCCGCGCCATGTGGGCTGCTTGGGACCGAGCCTCCACGGCACCGACCAAGGCAGAAGCGGACGAGGCAACCAACGAGATGATTGCTGAATTCGTCAACAGCGGCTTCGTCATCGGTCTTGTCGGCGAGCTTCGGGCTCCGGCGATTGTGAAGAACAACTTCCACAATCTGCAGCCGGACCTGGTTTCCGATAACATCACGCGCGGTATCGGCCTGGCCCGTACCCAGCAGATGTGGATCGAACAATAGTCTTCGCGCACGCGTTCGGGGTGGCCTCTCCGCCATCCCGGGCGTCCTTTCCGGAACTGGCGATCGCACCGAACGTGCGACGACGAATGATCCGGAAGGTTGGGTTGTCGCGTTATCGATCCGGTTTGCCGGTGTCTCCCTGAGAGACGACCGGGCACCCAGACCAAAATCGAAATGCTCCATCTTGCGCTGAGTTGGGCCGGAACCGCAGGAAGCTTCGGATAGCGCTTCCAGATTCGGTTGGCGGAGGATTTGTTATGCTCGACTACATTGTCAAACGCGCCTTGTGGGCGATCCCGACACTCATCGCAGTGTCGTTCATATCCTTCATCATCATCCAGCTCCCGCCGGGCGATTACGTTACCGCCATGGTTGCCGAAATGCGCAATCAGGGGAACTTCATCTCGGTCGAGCAGGAAGAGGTTCTCAGAACCCAGCTCGGGCTGAATGACCCGATCCTTCTGCAATATTGGCGCTGGATCTCCGACATCATCTTCCACGGTGATTTCGGTCAGTCCTTCCACTGGAATGCGCCAGTGTCCGAGCTGATCTGGGGGCGTTTGAGCATCACCCTGGTTCTGTCCTCCCTGTCCCTGGTCTTCACCTGGATCATCGCCATTCCCGTCGGCGTGTATTCGGCGACGCGGCAGTATTCGATATTCGATTATGTGTTCACGGTGTTCGGTTTCCTGGGCAAAGGCATCCCGGACTTCCTTCTGGCCCTGGTTCTGATGTGGGTCGGTTTTGCCTGGCTGAACATGGATGTGGGCGGGCTGATGTCGCCCGAATTTGCGGAACAGCCGCTGTCCATTGCCAAGGCGCTCAACATTCTTGAGCACATCTGGATTCCCATCGTCGTGCTCGCAACTGGCGGCGCCGCGGGTCTGATTCGCGTCATGCGCGCCAACATGCTCGACGAACTGGGAAAGCCTTATGTCGAAACCGCCTATGCGCAAGGCCTGTCCGAACGGCAAGTCGTCTGGGGTTACCCGGTGCGCGTGGCGCTCAACCCGTTCATCTCGACGGTCGGCTGGGCGCTGCCGGCGCTGTTCTCCGGCGACATCATCACCGCCGTGGTGCTCAACATCCCCACGACCGGCCCGCTTCTGCTGCAGGCGCTCAAGATGCAGGACATGTATCTGGCAGGCAGCTTCATTCTCATTCTGAGCGTGTTCACCGTCATCGGTACGATGATTTCCGACTTCCTGCTGGCGTGGTCCGATCCGCGCATCCGCTACGCGTGAGGTGAGCCATGACCATGAACCCCGACATGGCTGAAAACACGGCCACCACCCCTGAAGCGGGCGCGGATGCGCTTTACACCGCCAATTCCTGGCAGCTGATGTGGTGGCGCTTTTCCAAGCACAAGCTGGCGCTGGTTTCGCTGTATTTTCTGGCTTTCGCCTATATCGTCGCCATTCTGGCCGAGTTCGTTGCGCCTTACGCGCCGGATTCCATCGAACGCATCCAGACCTTCGTGCCGCCGCAAACCGTGCGCGTCTGGCATGATGGCGGGCCGGCCCTGCCATTCGTCTACGAGCTAAAGCGCACCCGTGATCCGGAGACGGCGCGCGTGACCTATGTCGAGAAAACTGACACGCCACTGACCATCCAGTGGTTCGTGCGCGGCGAGAAATACAAGTTCTGGAACATGTGGGAATCCGATCTCCACCTGTTCGGCATCGATCACAAGCGCCAGAAGATAAATCTGCTCGGCACCGACTCCCTCGGGCGCGATCTGCTGTCGAGACTTATCTACGGCGCGCGGGTGACGCTTTCGGCCGGTCTGGTCGGCGTGCTGTTCGCTTTCGTGCTCGGCCTGTTTTTCGGCGCGATCTCGGGCTATTGGGGTGGCGCCGCCGATACGGCCATCCAGCGCCTGATGGAATTCATCCGTTCCGTGCCGCATATCCCGCTGTGGATGGGCCTGGCTGCGGCGCTGCCCATCGAATGGGACCCGCTTTTCGTCTACGTGCTGATCACGATCATTCTGGCCCTGATCGGCTGGACCCATCTGGCTCGCGTGGTGCGCGGACGCTTCTTCTCATTGAAGACAGAGGACTATGTGTTGGCCGCAAGGCTTGCCGGCGCCTCCGAATACCGCATCATCACCAAGCACATGCTGCCTGCCATGACCTCCTACATCATCGCGGCAATGACGCTGGCGGTGCCGGAGATGATCCTTGGCGAAACGGCGCTCAGCTTCCTCGGCCTCGGTCTCAGGCCACCGGTCGTCAGTTGGGGCGTACTCTTGCAGGATGCCCAGAATCTCAGATCGATCTCGCTGGCGCCGTGGCTGCTGTTTCCCGGCGTGGCGGTTGTGGTCGTGGTTCTGGCGTTCAATTTCCTTGGCGACGGTCTGCGCGATGCGGCCGACCCCTACGGACAATAGGGGGCAGGGATGTCGACTATGAAACAAAAAACCATGCCGGACGAACGCCTGCTGCAGCTCGAGGATGTTGCTGTCGGCTTCACCACACGGGAAGGCCTCGTCAAGGCGGTCGATGGCGTCAGCTATCATGTGAACCGCGGCGAAGTGCTGGGCATTGTCGGCGAAAGCGGTTCGGGCAAGTCGGTGACGGCCCGCGCCATCATGCGGCTGCTTGCCAAGAATGCCAGGGAAGGGGACGGCACGATCCGATTCAATCCCGATCACGACGAGGAATACGTCCTCAGCGGCCAGCCGCGCGACAGCCGCATGATTCGGCATCTGCGTGGCGGGCGCATCGGCATGATCTTCCAGGAACCGATGACGGCCCTGTCGCCGGTGCATTCGATCGGTGCGCAGATCACACGCACGATCATGCTGCATCGCCGCATCAGCCAAAAGGAAGCCCGCAAGCGGGCCATAGACCTTCTGGCCCGTGTTCAGCTTCCCCATCCTGACCTCATGCTCAGCCGGTATCCGCACCAACTGTCCGGTGGGATGCGTCAGCGCGCCATGATCGCCCTTGCCCTTTCGTGCGATCCGGCGCTGCTGATTGCCGATGAGCCGACCACGGCGCTCGATGTGACGACCGAGGCCCAGATCCTCGAACTCCTGAAATCGCTTCAGGAGGAACTGGGCATGGCGATCATCTTCATCACTCACAATTTCGGTGTGGTGGCAGATATCGCCGACCGAGTGGCGGTGATGTATCTGGGGCGGATCGTCGAGACCGGCAGCGTCGACGACATCTTCTTCAACCCGCAGCATCCCTATACCCAAGCGCTGCTGCAATCGATCCCAAAGCTCGGACAACAGAAGCAACGGCGCCTGAAGACCATCCAGGGCTCCGTTCCCGATCCCTACAGCATCCCGACCGGCTGCGTCTTCCACACGCGTTGCGAGTACGCCGACAACGGTCTGTGCAGGACCACCGCGCCACCGAGCGTGCAGCTTGAGCGCGGCCAGCAAGCTTCCTGTCACTATGTCGGCAAACTGCCGGAGGTGCACAAATGAGTACGAATTCCAATGCGCCCGCCGACATGCCGGACGACGTCCTGATTTCGATCAGGGGACTCCGCAAGACCTTTGTCATCAAGGGCGGCGGCAAGGGGAACTCGCTGCGTGAACTGCATGCCGTCGACGACGTCAGCTTCGACATCAAGAAGGGCGAGACGTTCGGGCTGGTCGGGGAAAGCGGCTCTGGCAAATCGACGGTGGCACGGCTCATTCTCAGAGCCTACGAGCTGACAGACGGTCAGGTGCTGTTCCGTCAGGCTGATGGCAGCGTCATCGACATCTCGCATATGCGCGACAAGCAGTTGCGTCCCATCCGGCGCGAGATGCAGATGATCTTCCAGGATCCCTATTCCTCGCTCGATCCACGCATGACGCTTCTCGACCTGATCGGCGAGCCGATGGTCATCCATGGGTTTTCCAAGGACGAAATTGCCAAGCGCGTCGCCGAATTGCTGACCTATGTCGGTTTGCGACCCGAATATGCCCAGCGCTATCCGCATGCCTTCTCTGGCGGTCAGCGCCAGAGGATTGGTATCGCGCGCGCCCTGGCGCTGTCGCCGGCCTTCATCGCTGCCGACGAGGCTGTTTCGGCGCTCGACGTGTCGGTGGCGGCCCAGAACATCAATCTTTTGCAGGACCTGCAGGAGCAGTTCGGACTGACCTATTTGTTCATCACCCACGATCTCGGCATGGTCGAGCATATCTCGAACCGTATTGCCGTGATGTATCTGGGCCAGATTGTCGAACTCGGCGATACCGACGATTTGTTCGCCCGTCCGCGTCATCCCTATACCGAGGCGCTTTTGCGCGCAGTGCCGCAGCCCGATCCGCGCAAACGCACGCGTGAAAAGCGCGGGGCGCTCAAGGGCGAGGTTCCGGACGCTGTCGATCCGCCGTCGGGCTGTCCCTTCCACCCGCGTTGTCCCTACGCCACCGATCTGTGTTCTTCGGACAAGCCACTATTGCGCCAGATCGATAATCGCCAGGTGCGCTGTCATCACGCCGAGACTCTGACACTCGAAGGAGTTGCCGGATGAGCCTGCCGTTCGTCGCCCTTCCGCCCTGGCCGGATTCCGCGGCCGATCCTGCCGATCGCGACCTGGCCGAAAAGCACAGGCCGATGCTCATGCTCGATTCCAGCGAGCCGGCCTTGCCGCTAGCGTTCGGCTATTCGGTGCTGCGCGCCGCCGCGACGTCGCCTTCCTCGAAATTCGCCATCGTGCCGCCGCCGGGCGGCGCGGTGATCGAATATGCCATCTGGTACGATTGGGACATCCAGCACCTTTATGACCTCGAACATGTCTGGGTGCATGTGGACGCCGACGGCGCGGTTGTACGCGTCGAAGGCTCGATGCACGGCTTGCGCGTGTCGATGGATGCCGGCACTGGGCTGCCGGAGATGCACGGGCCGCGTCCGGTGCTTTACGTCGAACCGGGTAAGCACGCCATCTGGGCTGTTTCTCGCGCCATGGATTTCATCGCCGGTGATCGCATCCGCGCAATGTGCGGTCCCGATGCCGGAGCCGAAGGCGTGCATCTGGGCAATCGCTTTGCCGATTCCGGCGCCTATGCGGCAACGCCGCGCGACCACCGTCTTGCCCGTCTGGCGATGAAACGCGCCGCCTTCGTGCCGCGCTTCGATTTCACCCTTTGCAGCGACGAGTCCCCTATCTCTCTTCTGACATGGGCCGACCTTGCAACGTGGATACCGGAACGTGTCCAGGTGCTCGTCGCTGCAATGCCGTCTCAAGTGCCGCATCTGGCGGCGGTGTTCCTTGATTGCGGCGACACGCTGATCAACGAGACGACCGAGATAAAGGTCGGCGACACCGAACTCGTGCTCGAAGCCGAGGAAATCCCCTTTGCCATGGACGCCGTACGGATGCTCCATCAGGCCGGATATCGACTGTCGCTGGTGGCGGATGGGCTGGTCGAGAGTTTCCAAAACCTTCTTGAGCCACGTGGCATCTGGCCCTTGATGGAGGCCCACGTCATCTCCGAGGAGGTCGGCGCGCTGAAACCTTCGCCGAAAATGTTCTCGACAGCGATGACGGCGCTCGGCCTGCCCGATACGGCTCGCTCGCGCATCGTCATGGTCGGCAACAATCTCGAACGCGACATCGCCGGCGCCAATGCGTTCGGACTGGTCAGCCTGTTTGTCGCCTGGTCGCAACAGCGCTCGCACACGCCGAGCACCGAACTGGAGAACTGGGATCATCGCATCGACAGTCTCGACAAGCTGGTGCCGATGATCGAGGCCATTGAGCTGGCTCTGCCTGAGGTGGGAGGCGCCAATGGCTGATGTGGCTCGCTTCATCATCCATCCCGGCGAAACCGTTACCGCTTTCGCCCTCGGTGCGCTTGAGGCACGTCCTTATCCGGGCGAAGTCGTGCGCGGCGTTGATAATGTCGACTACAAGTTCGTCAACGGCTTCGTCGATGTTGGCGATCTGCCCTGCCGCAAGGCCGTTCTGACCGATATCGCCACGCGTAAGGTCGCGCTCGACAGTGAATTCGAGGTCGTCGCCACCAATCTGCCCGGCTTCAACCGCCGGCTCGAGTTCTCGGGTTTCTGGCACAAGCCGACCCGGCTGAGCCGCTGGGCCCGCACGCGTCTGGTGCCGGCGGAAGCTGGGGATCATCCGCTCCGTCTGGCCACCTGCGGCGGCGTTCATGTCTGGGTCGACGGCACGCTGGTGGCGGCGTTCGAGCCGTATACACGCAATGAGGCGCAAGAAACCGATATCGTCCTGCCGCTCAAGGCGGGCGGTTCCGAGCTGGTCCTTCTGATCGAGGATATGGCCGAGCGCGACACCAACTATTTCGCCGAGCTGACCTGGTTGGGCGAGGGCGATCTCACCGCCGAGCTGCCGGGCAGCGCCGACCAGTCGGTGCTCGACACTTTGATGGATCTGGCGCGCAGCGTCCGGCCGGAAAAGCTGGTCTTTGGTGCAAGTGACGAGTTGGTGCTGGTCTTCGACCGTGCGCCGGCGCACGACGTCCAAATTGACGCCGCCGTCAGCCAGAGCGTTCATATGGCGCATCTACCGGCGATCTTCACCGCATCTTCAACACTCCCCGCCGGGTCGGACCGCGTTTCGCTCGGACGACTCGACGCCTTGCCGGACGCCTATCATCCGCTCGGACTGAGCCTGTCGGTCGGCGACAGCCGTATCGAACGGCATATCGATTTCGCGCTTATGTCCGACCAGACGCCGATGGTGCTTACTGGTGATCTCGGAGAGCGCAAGGCGTCGTGTCTTGCCTATCTCGCCGAGCAAGGCGAACACCGCATCGGTCGGGTTCTGGCGCGCCTTGCCATCGGCCTGCCGCTCGACGACGCCAGTTTCGCGGCCTTCGAGGATACTCTCGATGCCATAAACACGCGGCGCGACTGTTCCGATTTCGTCATGGTGCCGCTGTTGTGGATCGCCGGCACTTATGCCGACAGCCTGTCCGAAGACCTCAGCGCACGGATGGTCGATGCCATTCTCGGCTATCGCTACTGGATGGATGAGCCGGGCAACGACGCCATGTGGTTCTGGAGCGAGAACCATGTGCTGTGTTTCCATGTCAGCGAGTTGATCGCCGGACGGCTGTTCCCCGATGCGGTGTTCCCGAATGCCGACCTGACGGGGCGCGAGCACGAAGCGCTGGCGGAAGCGCGCCTTGGCCGCTGGTTTGACTCCATCGAAGATCACGGCCTCGCCGAGTGGAATTCGGCCGCCTATTACCCGATCGATTTCATCGGATTGTTCGCCCTTTACCGCTGGGCGGGACCCGAGCTGAAGGCGCGGGCCAAAACAGTGCTCGACAGGCTGTTCACGATGATCGCCCTCCACACGATCAACGGCGTTTCGGGTGGTACGATGGGCCGTGCCTATGACAAGGAACTGCGCGCCGGCCCGCTGACCGAGCTGTCGCCCTTCGGCACCGTCGCGTTCGGTACCGGCTGGTTCAATCCGGGCGTCGCCGCTCTGCCGATGTTCTGCACCTCCGACTACGTGCCGCCCGAAGGTCTTGGCGATTACGCTGCACCGCCGGCGGGCAGGGCGGTCTCGGCCCGTTATGTCCAGGGTTATGGCGATGCGGCACGGCTGGCCCTTTTCAAGACCGGCGCTATCCAGTTGTCGTCAAGCGTCGACGCCGAACCGGGCGCTAGCGGCCACCAGCAGCACCTGATCGATGTTATGGCGGCAGGCAACCCGTTGGCCCGCGCCTATGTCAATCATCCCGGCGAGGACGACCCCTGGGGCTCAAACCGTCCGTCCTACTGGGCCGGCAACGGCACCATGCCGCGCGTCGCACAGGATGGAAACTGTGCTCTTGCCCTGTTCGATTTGGGTGCCGATGCGCGTCTGCCGTTCACCCATGCCTATGCGCCGCTGTCAGCCTTCGACGCTCATGTTCTCGGGCCCGATTGGCTGGTGCTGCAATCGGGCAGGGGCTTCGTGCTTCTCAAGGCGACCGGCGCCATCGAACCGGTCACCGAAGGGCCGGGCGCCGGTCTTGAGTTTCGCGTCAGTGGCACGCGTGCCGGCTGGGCGCTGATCGTCGGCGACATGCCGGACGGCGAGCTTGATGTGCTCGCCGACTACGCCGCCTCGGTCGAGCTCTCGCTTGCTGCCGAAGCGCTATCGCTCAACTGCAAGCGGCCGGGTGCGCCTCTGCTCTCATTCGATTACCGGCAGGGGCTCAGCCGCGACGACGTGCCCGTGCCGTTCCCGACCAGTTCCCGAATGCCGGTGGTGACGTGGACCGATGTCCCCGCCATCGCATCCAGAAGGTGAAGTCGTTTCGCATGTATCAGACACGCAGTGAGCTTCTTAGTCATCTTGCAGAGGTCGCGACCGGCCTGGCGCGGATCCGCAACATCAACGAGACCGCGCCGCTGGCCAGCGACGGTTTCTCTGTCCAGTACGACGAGTGGGACTGGGAAATCGGTGTCGGTCTGTACGGGCTTTTGCGCCATGCCCTCTCGGTCGATGATCAGGCTCTGATCACCGCCATCATCGACTGGTACGAGTGGCAGATCGGGCGCGGTCTGCCGCCGCGTCAGGTCAATTCCAGCTCGCCGATGCTGGCCCTGTCGATCCTGATCGATCACGTCGACCGACCCGACTGGGAAGAGTTGGTGCGCGATTGGGCCGACTGGCTGGTCAACGAGCTGCCCAAAACCGAGGACCAGGGCTTCCAGCATGTCGTCAAGGAACGCCTCAACGAGGGTGAATTGTGGGACGACACGCTGTTCATGACCTGCCTGTTCCTGGCCAATGCCGGCAAGCGGTTCGAGCGACCCGACTGGGTCGAGGAGGCGGTCTACCAGTTCCTCGTTCACGCCCGCTATCTCGCCGACCCGGTGACCGGCCTGTGGTATCACGGCTGGACCTTCAAGGGCCGCCACAACTTCGCCAAGGCGTTCTGGGGGCGCGGCAATTGCTGGATCACCATCGCCATTCCGGAACTGCTGGCGATCGTTCCCGACCTGCCCGAGGCGACGCGTCGCCACCTCGTCAACCTGTTGCAGTCGCAGGCCGGGCATCTGGCGGCGCTGCAGAACGCTGACGGGTTCTTTCATTCGCTTGTCGATGATGTCAGTTCGCCCATCGAGGCATCGGCGACGGCCGGCATCGCCTATGGCATCTCGCGCGGCATTACGCTTGGCATTCTGTCTGCCGAGCTGCAGCCGGTGGTCGACAAGGCCTTTGCCGCCGTCCTGACCTGTATCGATCAGGATGGTATCGTTCAGAACGTCTCGGACGGCACGCCGATGGGCCACACGCTCGACTTCTACCGCCAGATCCCCAACATCCCGACGCCTTACGGACAGGCGCTGACCATGCTGATGCTGGTCGACGCCATTTCGCGCACTTAAGCGGCGGGAAAATGGATTATACGGTCACACTGGCCTGAGCACCTGAGCAACCTAGAGATTTCGCGGTCCGGCGGTTGAACCGCGGACCACCAGTCGCGTGTCGATGATCTGCTTGATCGGGGGTGACTCGGGCTCACGCGAGGTGTCGAGCAGGCGGGCGATGGCTGCGTGAGCGATCTCACGGGTCGAGACGTTGACCGTGGTGAGATCCGGGGTGGTCACGGCGCTTTCGGCGATATCGTCGAAGCCAGTGACGGACACGTCGCCGGGAACCGAATGGCCAGCGGCGGCAAGCGCGCGCAGGGCGCCGATCGCCATGTAGTCGTTTTCGCAGACGAGGGCGGTCGGGAGCGGCGCGCTGCGCCGCGAGAGCCATGCGGCCAGTTCGGCCTGCGCGTCGGCGATGTTGGAAGTGAGAGCGACACGGTCGGCATCGGCTATGTCGAGGCCGGCCCGGCGCAACTCATCATAAAAGCCGCTTTCGCGCTCAAGGAAGTTGGAGATGCGCGCCCTGCCATAGCAATAGCCGATATGGGTATGGCCGAGATCGATCAGCTTGCGCGTCGCCTGTGCCATGCCGTGGCGGTTGTTCATGACGACCGAGTCGACAGGCGCACCGATGGCGAGGGTATCGAGCACGACGACCTTGCCGCGGCCACGCCCCAGCGCAGCCATGAGCTCATCGGACAGATTGGTGCCGAGCAGCAGGGTGCCCGGCCCCTGGTCGTCACCGACCAGACGCTGGATGCGCCGAGGCGCTTCGGAAATCGGCGCGGTCGAGAACATGCACTCGAAACCGGCGGCGCGCGCCTCGCGTTCGACATCGCCGACCAGCTTGAAAAAGAAGGGGCTGCGGGACATGTCCTCGCCCATCAGATCGTCGGCAAAGCCCAGAATGCGCACGACATGGCCGGCACTTGCTTCCATCAGTGCGTGATGGCGATAGCCGATCTCGCGGGCGATCCCGAGGATCTTTTCCCGCGTGGCCTCGCTGACTCCACTCTTGCCGTTGAGCGCGATAGAGACAGCCGAGGTCGAAACCCCAGCCAGTTCCGCAATGCGCGTGATCGTCATGCTGTATGTCCAAAGCAGTAAAAATTATTAGTGATCTACTATAAGCAGAATGCGGACCCTTGGCAATTCGTCCGTCTGCATCCTCATGTCATTTCTGCCAACGCTCTCGGATGTTCCGGCCTTCCAGCGCGCCAGCCCTCGCGAAGGAAGTTCCATCGGTACGAAATGCCGCAACTAAAAAGCACTAGACACGGAACAAAAAATTTTTAGTATGCGGTTATCAGCCGGCAAAGACCGGCAGGGAGGAAATCGCATGCCAGTCGAACCCGGCCTCGTGACGCGCAAGCTTGGAAAGAGCTTCCCCGGCGTACGGGCGCTCGATGATTTCGATTTCGTCATCCGTCCGGGTGAGGTGCATTGCCTGCTCGGCGAGAACGGCGCCGGCAAATCGACCTTCATCAACATCCTGAGCGGTGCCTTTGCTGAGTATGAAGGTGAGATAGAGATCGACGGTCAGCCGGTGACAATCACCACGCCGGCACGGGCCAAGGCGCTGAAGATCGCCACGATCCATCAGGAGCAATGCCTCGTGCCGGCGATGACGGTCGAGGAGAACATCCATCTTGGCGACGAGCCGCGCCGCAATGGCTTCATGGTCGACAAGAAAGCGGCGCGGAAGGCGGCGCAGGAGGTGCTCGACAGGCTGGGCGTGAAGATCCCGCTCGACGCCCGCGTTCGCAATCTGTCGACTGCTGAGGCGCAGATGGTCGAGATTGCCAAGGCGCTGGTCCTCGATGCGCGCATTCTCATCCTCGACGAGCCGACTGCCTCGATTTCAGACAGAGACACGGCCGAACTGTTCCGGATTATCCGCGAGCTCAAGGCGCGCGGAACGGGCTTCGTCTACATTTCGCACCGGTTGCAGGAAATTGCCGAGATAGCTGACACCGTCACGGTGATGCGCGACGGCAGGAAGGTCGGTGAACTCACTGCCGAAGAGGCTTCTGCCGATCGTATCGTTGAAATGATGGTCGGCCGGCCGGTCGGCGAACTGTCGGCCCCGCCGCGTAACGTCGAAACCGACGACATCGCCATGGCGGTGTCCGGACTTTCGGGCAATGGCGTTATCGACGCCAGTTTCGCCCTCAAGCGTGGCGAGATTCTCGGGTTTGCCGGACTGGTCGGGGCCGGGCGCACTGACCTGATGAAAATGGTGTTCGGCGCGCTGCCGGTCGCAGCCGGTACCATCTCGGTCGACGGTAAGGACGTCGTCATCGACAGCCCGCGTGCGGCAGTGCGGCTCGGCATCGGCTATCTCAGCGAAGATCGCAAGGGAGAGGGGCTGGTGCTCAAGCAGGCCATCGACTGGAACATCGCGTTGGCCAGCCTGCCGGCGCTGAGCAATGGACCGGTGGTTGACCGCAAGCGCGAACGCGCCGCCGCCGAAGGTCATCGCAAGCGGCTGTCGATTGCGACGCCCAGTCTTTCCAAGCCGACGGGCCAGCTTTCAGGAGGCAACCAGCAGAAGGTCGTGGTGGCCAAATGGCTCGAGACCGGTTGCCGGGTGCTGATCTTCGATGAGCCCACGCGCGGCATCGACGTCAATGCCCGTGCCGAAATTCATACGCTCATTCGAGCGCTCGCCGACAAGGGCAGTTCAATCATCGTGGTGAGCTCTGATCTGCCGGAGCTGATCCAGGTTTCGGACCGGATCCTCGCAATGTCGGAAGGCCGGATCACCGGCGAAGTGGCCGTGGCGCGCAATGCCCGCCAGGCGGAAGTCATGGAATTGATGTTGGGAGGCACACGTGCTTAATCGACTGGTCGCACGGGCGGGAATATACGGTATTCTGATCGCGTCAATCGCCGTATTGTCGGTGCTTTCGCCGCATTTCCTGACGGTCAACAACCTCACCAACATCCTGTTGCAGGTGGCGATCACCACCATCATCGGCGTCGGCATGACCTTCGTCATCATGACCGGTGGCATCGATCTGTCGGTCGGGTCCATCGTCGCGCTGTCCATCGTCGTCATGGCGGTGGTGCACAAAGCTCTGGCACCGATGGATTTCGGCATCTTCCAATGGCTCGTTGTCATCGTCCTGCCGATGCTGCTGGCGCTTGTGACCGGAACGGCGGCGGGGCTGGTCAACGGTGTCATGGTGGCGAAGGCGCGGGTGCCGGCCTTCATCATGACGCTTGGCATGATGTCGATGGCGCGAGGCGGGGCCTATATCGTTTCGGACAATCAGACGATTTCGGTGTTTCCCGATGGCCTGACCTTTCTCGGCGACGGACGGGTGTTCGGCGTCCCGATGCTGATCATTGCCTCGCTGGTGATCGTCGGCATTGCCGCCTGGGTGCTCGGTTCGACCATTTACGGACGCTTTGTCTATGCGCTTGGCGGCAACCGCGTTGCCCTGAGGCTGTCCGGTGTCAACGCGGCGCGGGTCGAAATGAGCGTTTACGGTATTTCGGGCCTTGCCTGCGGCATTGCCTCGATCGCGCTGCTCGGACGGCTGAACGTCGCCCAACCAGTCGCCGGCATGGGTTATGAGCTTGACGCCATCGCGGCGGTCATCATCGGCGGCACCTCGATCTTCGGCGGAGAGGGCAAGGTGGCCAATACCCTGCTTGGCGCGCTGCTGGTCGGGATCATCCGCAACGGGCTCAATCTGCTCAATGTCAGTCCCAACGTTCAGCTCGTCGTCATCGGCGCGATCATCGTCGCCGCCGTCTTCTACGACAAGCTCAAGGATTCGGCCCGCGCCTGAGGTGCGGGATCGGAAAAGCTGCGCATGCCGGGCAAACGGGCCGCAGCACACACAAAGGAGGAAGTGATGCAAAGAAGACTGTTTCTCGGAGTGGCCGCTGCCGCCCTGATGATCGTGCCATCGGTGGCAATGGGCGCGGACAAGCCGGTGATCGCCTACGTGGTCAAGGAGATCAATCCCTACTTCAACGTCATGCTGGCCGGAGCCGAAGCCGAAGCCGAAAAGCTCGGTGTCGAACTCAAGACCTCCGCCGCCGCCAGCCAGACCGCTGTCGAGCAGCAGATGGGGATCGTGGAGGACTTCATCTCGCAAAACGTCGACGCCATCGTTCTGGCGCCGATCGACTCCAAGGCTCTTGTGCCAGTCGTCGCCAGGGCGCAAAAGGCCGGCATTGCCGTGGTCAACGTCGACAACCGCCTCGACGCGGACACGCTGAAAGCGGCCGGCATCGAGGTGCCCTATGTTGGCGTCAATGACGAGGTTTCGGCCTACAATGCCGCCAAGGCCATCGTCGACAAGCTCGGTGGCAAGGGCAAGGTCGCCATTCTCGAAGGCATCCGCGGCGCCGACAATGCCCAGGCTCGCAAACGTGGCGCCGAGAAGGCGTTTGAAGAAGCTCCCGGCATTGAGATCGTGGCATCGCAGACCGCCAACTGGCAGGCCGAGGAAGCGCTCAACGTGATGACCAACATCATCCAGGCCAACCCGGACATCGACGGCGTCTTCGCTGCCAATGACATGATGAGCTTCGGCGTCATCCAGGCCATCGCCGCCGCCGGCAAGGAAGGCAAGGTCGTCATTGCCTCGATCGATGCCGAAGAGCAGGCCAAGGCCAATATCAAGGATGGCAAGGCACTGGCCACCGTCTATCAGAACCAGGACGCGCAGGCTGCCAAGGCCGTGTCCGTGGCGCTCGAGATGATCAACGGCGCGACGGTCGATCCCGACATCCAGGTCGACACCATCCTTCTGACGGCTGCCGACCTCTAGCACACCAGACTGGCCCGGCGCTGTCGGGCCAGTCGCGGACGCTGCGCATCAGCCAAACCGCTACGCCCGCATCGACAAGACGAGAGCATGTGTTCCGGATCCTCTCGGGAACGCACCGCTCCCTTGTACTCCGACGGAAAGGAAAAGCAGCATGCTTTCATTGAGAAAATTGGCGCCCGGCGTGGGCAATATGGGATTGGAAGATCGTCCCATGCCCAAGATCGAAGACGACGAAGTGCTGATGAAGGTCTATTCGGCCGGCATCTGCGGTTCCGATCTTCTGATTGAGAAAAACCGGCATTTCTACGAAGCCCCCGTGACGCTGGGTCATGAGTTCGCCGGCATTGTCGAAGCCGTCGGCCCCAAGGTGAAAAACGTCAAGGTGGGCGACCGCATCGCCGCCGACATCGAGACCCGAACCGGCTGGCTCGGTGTTACCCGCGACGGCGCCTTCGCTTCGCACATGTCGGTGCCCGAGGCGCAGGTCTTCGTTTATCCCGAGAATTTCCCGCTCGACCATATCTGCTTTACCGAACCTATGGTGGCGACGATCCATTCCATGGTCGAGCGCAACCATGTCGACCTCGGCGACTTCGTCGTCGTGGTCGGCCCCGGTCCGATGGGGCTGATGGGTGCGCAGTTCGCCAAACTGTCCGGCGCCCGCGAAGTGGCTGTTATCGGCCTCAAGGGCATCGACGATATGCGGCTCGATATCGCGAGGAAGATCGGTGTCGACCATATCCTTTATTCCGAGGAGAACCCGGTTGAGGCCATTCTCGACCTGACAAACGGGCAGGGCGCCGATTTCGTTCTCGAAGCGTCAGCCACCGCGGAAGGCTTTGCGCACGGGCTCAACAGTGCCAAGCGCTCCAAGGAAGGCCGGGGCGGCAATGGCAGGGTGTCGGTCATCAGCCTGTGGGGTGAACCCATCACCTTCACCCCGGACGCGCTGTCGCTGCATCAACTCTCGGTGCAAGGTTCGTGGAGTTGGAACGGGCGCCAGACCTGGCAACGCGCCATTGCGCTGATCCAGTCCGGCAAGTTCGACCTCGACTCGTTGCTGACCGGTCACTACGCCCTTGAGGACTGGGACAAGGCCTTTGCCAATTGCCGCGCCCGGACCGAATGCAAGGCGTTCATCTATCCGAATGGGACGGATTGGATCGACGGCTGATTGCAGATCAATGATTGATGGCCGGCGGTGCCCCGAGATGAGCCCGCCGGCACTTCCTTTTCGATCGACAGGGCACCACGAGGCCAGTGGCGTATGGCCAGCTCGGTAGCCTAGAACGGTGTTTCACTGCTGAAGTGGAGTGTCGTCCCATTTGACGGGTGTGCAAAGCTCAGGGCGCAGGCGTGTAGGCAAAGGCGCGCGGACGCGTTCAGGGCCTCCGTGTGGGCATAGAGATTGTCGCCAAGAATGGGATGGCCGAGAAAGGCCATGTGAACCCGCAGCTGATGCGTACGCCCCGTCAATGGCCGTAGCGCGACGCGGGCCGGGGCGGACCTGTCGATGACCTGCCATTCTGTCTGGGCAGGGCGGCCGTGCTCGGTACAGATGTGTTGTTTCGGGCGATTGGGCCAGTCGGCTGTCAGGGGTTGGTCGACAAGGCCGGAAATTTCGGATGGGCGGCCCCAGACGAGTGCCTCATAGGTCTTGCTCGTCCGGCGCTTTTCGAATTGCAGGCCAATATGGGCAAGCGCCTCGGGCGTCCGGGCGAAGACGATCAGGCCGGAGGTGTCCTTGTCCAGCCGATGCACCGGACGCGCGCCCGGAAACACCGCGTTGGCACGCGCCTCAAGGCAATCGGCAAGGTCTTCGGTCTTTCCGGCGACCGTCAAAAGGCCAGATGGCTTGCTGAGAACCAGAATGTCCTCGTCGACATGCACAATGTCGAGCGGAGTGTCGGGCGGCGCGTAGACAAAACCGCGCGGACGCCCGGAGACCAGGTCGGGTTCTGATTTCTGCGTGCTGCTCATCGCGGCACATGTGCCATTTTCTGCGCCCCGACGGCAAACTCAAATTCGGACACAGCCGGACGAGACGAAAGCCGAGAGGCTGTTACGCCGGCTGCACCAGATTGGCCATGATCCGGAAGGCGCCGGGCACAAGCTTGTCCATCTGGTGGTGCAGGACAAGGCTGACATGGGTGTGTCGGCCATTGCCGACCGGCGCGGATACCAGAGCGCCGCTCAGAGGATCTTCCGTCTTGTCATGCATCGACAACAGCGGCGTGTAGGCATCATCCCACTCGGCAGCGAAATAAAGGCCTCGTTCCTTGTCCCAGCCGGCAAAATCCTCGGCCCCGACGCGGTTCGGGCCGGTGAGCAACTTGTGATCGGGCGCAAGGATCGTCACCGACGCATTCGGATCGGTCACGCGCCAACGCAACGACGGCGAGCCGATGACGAGACGGCGCGGCGGCGTTTTTTCTGGCTCCCAGCCGTCGTGCGGCCGGTGATAAAGGCTCACCAGATGCCCGCCTTTGTCGACCCAGTCGTTGATACGCGACCGTGCGGCGAAGAGATCGGCCCGTTTGCCATAGGCGAGGGTTCCGACGACGATGGTGGTGTATCCGTCAAGGTCGGTGCCAAGAGCATCTGCATCAAGATCAGTGACGTCGAGCCCCATGCGCCGCATCCACAGTCCGACCCGGTCGCTGCCGCCGCCGACATAGCCGATCCGCGCGCCTTCGGGTAGGACGAGATCGAGCGCTAGCAACGACAGATCAGATGGCACGATATGGTTCAGCCGTCCGACATGCGGATAGGCGATGGGCGTTACCTTATAGGCCGGACGGCCGTCGACACTTGCAGACAGTCGATGAAGGCCCGGGTGCAGCGCGTCCGGCACGAGCGTGAAGCCGGACGGCGTTTTCGAGACGGCGATCCCGGTAGCCTCGCCCAGTTCGACATTTGCTTCTGGTTCGACGCGGACCGTGATGTCGATCTTTTCCGGAGGATTTGCCAGTGGCACGACGGCGACATCGGGTTCGAAGCGCACCGAATGGGCCGGCACGATTGTGACCGGCTCTTCGAGATCGAGCAGGAGCGTCGCGTCGTGTCCACCGATCCGCGCCGACAGCCTGACGGACACCGGGCCATTGCCCTGAAGCGCCGAAAACTCCTTGGGATAGGCGTTGGCGATCGGCGTATCCGGGCGGGCGGAAATGGGAAACTGCAGATGTGCCCCGTCAACGACAGCGGAGCTGACTAAAAACGCGTCGGACACGACAGGCGTTGCAGTCACGGGAATGTCGCCAGCTGTAATGTGGAGATGAAGCGTGCCCGATGCCCCTGGCGCCAGCGCCGATGGTGAGGCCCAGGCCTCGGCGGTAATGCCGGCGGCGAGGAAGAGCGCCTCATCTATTTCGGCGCGCTTGCGGGCGAGCCGGTGTCCATGGGCCAGAGCCTCGCGCGCATCGAGCTGCGCTTCAGCCGTTTCGATGAAGCCGGCGGCTTTTGCGAGCGCCGTGATGATGGCCTCGCCGGCAGGAAACGCCTCCCGAGCCCGGGTGATCTCTTTATCGGCGGCGATCAGCGCTTCGCCAGCCGTTGCGCCGAGGTGTCCGGCCAACTCAGAGAGATTCGCTGGCAGAGCGTCGGAGATGGCGGATTCGGCGGTGTCCGGATCTGTCTTGAGATGCAACGGCCAACGTTCTTCGGCGTCGGGAGTCCAGAAGCCCATGCCCTGTGTGGCATGTCCGGCCCGCGACCACTCGCCGATGTCGGTCCAGCGGGCGCCGGTTGCCGGATCGTTTCCCGGCGCCTCGAAAACCACGGTGGCGTTGGGCGGAGGCACTTCGTCGTCATAAGTCGCACCGCCACCAGACCATGCCGGTAGGTAGTATTTGCCAACACGCCACGGGGTCAGCCCTTCGGCGAAGTGCTCCGGATAGGCGTCAGGATCGGCCGCCAGAGCGAGTGCGGTTTCGGCCGCTTCGGTCATGGCGCGGTGATGACCGTGTTGGCCGGGCACGTCGAGAAAGGTCGGGATGACGATGTCGGGCCGGTGGCTGCGATAGGCCCTGACCATGCGCTCGATGACACGCTCGCGACCCCAGCGTTCGAGAGTGTCGGTGCCGTTCTTGGAGAAGCCGAAATCATGGACGGGGTCGTCAGGTCCGTGGCCGACCCAGGCGATGTCGGCATCGAGCACCTTCATCGCTTCTTCCAGCTCGCGGCTGCGCAGGACGCCGAGCGCGCCGGTGCGCTCCTGGCCGATGCTGTTCTGTCCGCCTTCACCGCGCGTCGAGCACAGCACGACGACGTGCATGCCCAGCCCAAAGCGCATCGCCGCCAGCATGGAGCTGATCTCGTCGTCCGGGTGGGCGCCGGTATTCATGACGGTCAGGGTCGAGGTCAGCCGGCTGAGCTTTCGGTGCAGTTCGACCAGACGAGGATGAGACTTCTGCCGGTTCAGGCGTTCGCGATCGCTGAGCATTCAGGTCTCCACTTTCTCCGCGCTGGTCCTCCGGCGCGGCATCGGCGTGTTGACGAAACTGAGATGGGGGGAAACGGTATCGAGCAAAGGCAGGGCAGCGGCGCCGAGCGCAGCTGTCAACTGGCCGGAATGACCGCGCAACACTCGTGGATGCGTTCGGCTACGGCGCGTTGCGACCGAGACGTTGAGCGGCGCCAGCTTGGCGATCAGCGCATCGAACACCGTGTCGGGCAGACCACCACCGAAAATGACGGTTTCGGGGTCGAAGATGTTCTCGATCAGGGCCACCGTCGGTGCGAGATAGTCGGCAGCGGTGTCGATCCAGTCGAGCAGAACTGGATCGGACTGCTGCATCAGCCGGCTGATGTCATCAAAGCCGCTGCCGAGACCTGCGTCCTCGAGGCGCGACCGCAGCGCGAACACCGAAACCTGGCGCTCGAGCATGCTTTCGGGACTGGACAGGGCCTGGCGGTTACGCGGCACGACGCTGACATGTCCGATTTCTCCAGCGTTGCCGAAGGCGCCGCGTTGAGGTTGACCGTCGACGATGATGCCCAGTCCGAGTCCGATGCCGAAATAGACTAGGCAAAAATTGGAAAACTGCCGTCCGGCGCCATAGAGCCGTTCGCCGACCGCGGCGGCAGTGGCGTCGTTTTCAAGCGTGACCTTCTCTCCGGTCGCTGCCTCGATCAGTGCCACCGGATCGGCGCCCGACCAGCCGGGCAGGGTGGCCGGACCAACCGAACTCATGCCCTCGATCTCGAACGGACCAGGCATGACAACGCCGATGCCCAGAAGGCTTGGTCGCGGGCCATCTGCGGCGTCGATGACAAGCTCGATTTCCGCGGCAACCTGATCTGGGATGTCATCTGGCCCCAACCGATCAAGCGGCCGGATGTGGCTGGACCGGAGTCCTCCGGCGAGATCGACAAGCGTTGTCACCATGTGGTCGGCAGCAATCTCGACGCCGATTGTCATCGGGCCGTCCGGATTGACTGAAAACTGGATGGGCGGTTGCCCGGCCTTGGTCGGCATTCGGCCAAGCTCGATGAGCAGTCCGTCCCGCAAAAGCTCGTCAACGATGTTGGCGACAGCCTGCGGGCTGAGACGAGCGTTGCGGGCGATTTCGGTTCGGCCGAGATGTCCGTGCGCACGGATGACCTCAAGCACGACGCGCCGGTTGTGGGCGCGGTTGCGCTCGGGATTGGTCCCAATCGCCAGACGTCGCAGAAACGTGCTTTTTCCGGTTGGTTTGTCCACAGCTACCCCGCCAGTCCAAATGCCCGCGAGCCGGAACTCAAAAGGCGCAAAAACGCTATGCGTCCGACCAGAATAACTCAAGTAGATTATTTTATTGACAAGATCGACACGCTGCGACGACCATGAGATGCGTGGAAGGTGCAAGGTTCTTCCACGCAATAAAGGGGTGTTCGCGCCCGCCGACCTCACTCGCCCCTCGGCGGCGCGCGGCAACAAGGAGAGGTCTATCATGCGAATTGGTTTGAAGCTTGCAGGGCTCGCCACCGGCATCAGCCTGATGGCAATGGGTGCTGCACAGGCTGTTGAAATCCAGTACTGGCAATATGTATTCGAGACGCGCGTCAACGCGATGGATCAGTTGATCGCGAACTTCGAAAAAGAAAATCCCGACATCACCGTCAAGCAGGTGACGTTCCCTTATGCCGACTACCAGACCCGTCTGGTTGCCGCAAAACTGGCTGGTAACGGCCCGGACGTCATGCAGCTCTATTACGGCTGGCTCGACAAATTCAAGATCGGCGAGCTGCTGCAGCCGCTCGATCCGGCTGTCTTCCCGTCCGACGAGATCGAGAAGGATTTCTTCTCCATCGTCACGGCCATGAAGCGCGACGGAAAATACTACGGCCTGCCGACCGCCGTGCGTTCGCTCGCCCTGTTCTACAACAAGGAACTGTTCGCCAAGGCCGGCATCGAAAATCCGCCGCAGACGCTCGACGAGTTCATCGCCGCCGCCAAGGCGACGACCGAGATGGACGGCGCCGGAAACATCACCGTCGAAGGCATCACCATGGACTTCGCCGGCCAGGATCACCACTGGTGGCGCGAAGTGCTCGACCGTCAGTATGGCGGCACGCCCTATCTCGATGACTACACCACCGTCAATTACAACGACGAGGCCGGCGTCAAGGCGCTGACCTACTACACCGATCTCCAGACCAAGGAGAAAGTGGGCGTCTCGGGCTTCATGGATGAAGGCCAGGCAGCGTTCAAGGCTGGTCGCGCCGCGATGACCATCGACGGCACCTTCCGCCTTGGCGCCTTCAAGCCCAATCCGTTCGAGTGGGGCGTGACCGAACTGCCGGCCAATGCAGACGGCATGCGCTCGAACTTCGCTTCTTACTTCGCCAATGGCATTTCGGCGGCGACAAGCGGTGAAAAGCTCGAAGCCTCCGAGAAGTTCCTCAAGTACCTGACCTCGCCGGAAGCGATGAAGGTCTGGCTTGACGTCGTCGGCGAGCTGCCGGCCCGCAAGGCCGTCGCCCTGTCGGACGAAAACCTCGCCGATCCGATCTACGCGCCGTTCCTCAAGGGGCTCGACTATGCCCACACGACCCTGTTCGTTGACGAAGCGGCCCAGCGCCAGAACGCCATCGACATGGTCAATCGCGTTTTGATCGACGGTCAGGATCCTGCTGCTTCGGTTGCCGAGGCGGCCGAGAAGGAACAGGCCATCATCAACGAAGCGCTCGGCAAGTAGGGCAATCGACATGGCTGAGGGGGTCGGAACGTTGCAATCGGGAGCCGTTCAGAAGGACGTCTTCTGGGACAGGTTCAGCATTCGCACCAAGCGGGTGATATGGGCCTGGGGCTTTCTTGCTCTGCCTATCGTGTTTTACGTGGGCATTCGCTTCTATCCGACCTTCCAGGCCTTCTGGCTGTCCCTGACCGACTGGGATCTGCTGAGGCCCGCAAAATTCATCGGGTTGGCCAATTACCAGAAGATGGTGGCCGACCCGGTGTTCTGGAAGGTGTTTGGCAACACCTTCCTGTATCTCATTATCGGCACACCGGTTTCTCTTCTCGTCTCGTTCATCGTTGCGTTTTTCCTGGACCGCGTGCGCTTCATGCACGGTTTCATCCGTGCGCTCTATTTTCTGCCCTTTCTGACGACAGCGGCCGCCATGGGCTGGGTCTGGCGCTGGTTCTATCAGCCGGTGCCGATCGGGGTGATCAACGACGTGTTGAGCGCTGTCGGTCTGCCGCAACAGAATTTCCTCAAATCGACGACCCTGGCCCTGCCATCGATCCTGGTGCCGGCGATCTGGGCCGGTCTGGGGTTCCAGGTGATCATCTTCATCGCCGGCCTGCGTGCCATTCCTTCGACTTTCTATGAGGCGGCCCGCATCGACGGCCTCGGCGAATGGGCCATCCTTCGGCGGATCACCCTGCCGCTTTTGAAGCCGACGACCATCTTTCTCGTCGTCTTTTCGTCGATCGGGTTCCTGAGGATCTTCGATCAGGTCTACAACATGACCACCAACGATCCGGGAGGCCCGCTCAACGCGACAAAGCCCCTGGTTCTGATGATCTATCAGACGGCTTTTTCCTCCTACAAGATGGGGTATGCCGCGGCACAGACGGTGGTGCTGTTCCTGATACTGCTCACCGTTTCGCTGTTGCAGCTCTGGGTCATGAGGAAACGCTGACATGGCCACCACCGCCACATTCACCGAACATGCCGCCAACAAGGCCCGCATTCGACCCGGCCTCATCATCACCTGGACGCTGCTGTTCATCGGCGGACTTCTGATGATCACGCCCTTGCTCTACATGTTCTCGACATCGCTGAAGACCGCGAGCCAGGTCTACGATCTGCGGCTCATTCCGGCGGCGCCGACACTCGACAACTATATCGGCGTGCTTTCGGACGGCCGGTTCATGCGCTGGTTCGCCAATTCGACCATCGTTGCGCTGTCGGTGACGCTGTCGAATGTGTTCTTCGACTCCCTTGTCGGCTACACACTCGCCAAGTTCAGCTTCCGGGGAAGGTATCTGGTATTCATCGCCATCCTGTCGACACTGATGATCCCGACCGAGATGCTGGTGATCCCGTGGTATCTGATGTCGAGCCAACTGCACTGGATCAATACCCATTGGGGCATCATGTTTCCCGGCATGATGACGGCCTTCGGCACCTTCTTGATGAAGCAGTTCTTCGAGACGGTGCCCGACGATTTCCTCGAAGCGGCACGGGTCGACGGCATGAACGAGTTCACCATCTGGTGGAAGATCGCCATGCCGCTGGTCATGCCGGCGATCTCGGCGCTCGCCATTTTCACCTTCCTCGGCAACTGGACCGCGTTCTTCTGGCCGCTGATCGTGACGACCAGCGCCGAGCTCTACACGCTGCCTGTCGGGCTTTCGAGTTTTGCCGTCGAACAGTCGGTGCAATGGGAAAAGATCATGACCGGTGCGGCTCTGGCCACCATTCCGACCCTTATCGTCTTCCTGCTGCTGCAACGCTTCATCGTGCGCGGCGTCATGCTGGCGGGGTTGAAGGGCTGATCATGAGCGAGCCATCCGCAGACGACAAAAGCGTTTTTCCCGATCCGGTCTATGTCGACACCGTCCTTCGGCCGCTTTTCGATGGGGTCAAGACCCATCATGTCGAGGGCTTTCGCCAGATCGACCGGGCCCATCTCGTCATGCTCGCCGAGACCGGGATACTCGATGCAAAACAGGCCGGCGCCATCGCCAGTGCGCTCGTTGCCATCGATGCAGAAGTCGACCCGGCCAAGCTGGTCTATGACGGCAGTGTCGAGGACTATTTCTTTGCAGTCGAGCGCGAACTGATCAAGCGGCTTGGCCCCGATCTCGCCGGACGGCTGCATACGGCGCGTTCGCGCAACGACATCGATCACACCCTGTTCCGACTGGCCCTGAAGGCGCGGCTCGAAAGGCTGATTGGCCAGTCCCTCGGCTTGCTTGAAACGCTGATTGCCACCGCCGAACGGGAAAAGGAAACGTTGATCGTTGCCTATACGCACGGTCAGCCGGCCCAGCCCTCGACCTTTGGGCACTATCTATCTGCCATCATCGAAGTGCTGGTGCGCGACACCGAGCGGCTGTTTGCCGCCTATGGCACGGTCGACAAATCGCCGATGGGGGCGGCGGCGATCACCACTTCCGGCTTCCCAATCGATCGGGCACGCGTCGCCGATCTGCTCGGGTTTGCCGAACCGGTTCGGAATTCCTATTCGGCCATTGCGGCGATCGATTATGTCACCTCGACCTATGGCGCCATCGAGTTGATGTTCCTGCACCTCGGCCGGCCGATCCAGGACTTCCAGTTCTGGTCGAGCTTCGAAGCAGGGCAGCTCTACGTCCCGAACGCGCTGGTGCAGATTTCCTCGATCATGCCGCAAAAGCGCAATCCGGTGCCGATCGAGCATTTACGCCTTCTGACCAGCCAGACCCTGGGCCGCGCCCAGACGGTGCTGACGGTCATGCACAACACGCCATTCACCGACATGAACGACAGTGAAGGCGAAACCCAGGCCATGGGCTATGAAGCCTTCGACAGCGCCGCTCGGGTTCTCGACCTGCTGACGTCCCTGATCGGGCAGGTGAAGATCGACCCGACTCGCGTCGCCGAGATCATGCGCCGCTCGTGCATCACCGTCACCGAGCTTGCCGACAGCCTAGTGCGCGAGGAGGGGCTCAGTTTCCGCCAGGGCCACGAGATCGCCGCCGCAGTCGCCCGCGCCGTCGTTGCCGCGCGTGGCGCCGTCGAGATCGATGGCTATGCTCCGTTCGTTGAAGCTTTTGAACGGCTGACAGGTCGGCAAAGCGCAATCGGACCCGAGTGGTTTGCCGAGATCGTGTCGCCTGAGCATTTCGTTGCCGTGCGCGCCCGATATGGCGGCCCCGCCGTTGCACCCTTGAGCGAAGCGCTTGTCGCCTATGGCGAAGCGCTCGCAAGTTTCCGCCAGCGTCTCGGCGAGGTCACGGACCGCAAGCTCCGCGCCGCCGCCGAACGCGACACCCGTTTCAAAGACTTGATGGAGAGCCACTGATGGCCGGCATCGAACTCGAAAAGCTCGTCAAGACCTATGGCAAGACGACGGTCGTTCACGGCATCGATCTCGATATCGCCGATGGTGAGTTCGTTGTCCTGGTTGGCCCGTCCGGCTGCGGGAAATCGACAACGCTGAGGATGATCGCCGGTCTCGAGGACATCTCGGGCGGCACGCTGAAGATAGCCGGCGAGGTGGTCAATCAGCGCGAACCCAAGCGGCGCAACATCGCCATGGTGTTCCAGAACTACGCCATCTATCCGCACATGACGGTGAGCCAGAACATTGGCATCGGGCTCTACACATCCGGGTTGAGCAAGCAGGAAAAAGCCGAGCGCATCGCCGAAACGGCCGCCATGCTTGGCCTTGACGACTTGCTCGATCGTCGCCCCTCGGCCTTGTCCGGTGGTCAGCGGCAGCGTGTGGCGATCGGCCGGGCGATGGTCCGCCACCCGGTCGCATTCCTGTTCGACGAACCGTTGTCGAACCTTGACGCGCAATTGCGTGCCCAGATGCGCATCGAGATCAAGCGTCTGCATCAGCGGCTCGGTACGACCATCGTTTATGTGACACATGACCAGATCGAAGCGATGACCATGGCCGACCGCATTGTCGTCATGCGCGACGGCATCATCCTTCAGATCGGCACACCAACCGAGATCTACGAGCACCCGGTCGACATGTTCACCGCCCGGTTCATCGGCAGTCCGTCGATGAATCTGCTGAGTGGAAAGATCAGCAATGGCGAGGTTGTCGTGTCCAAAACGCGCCTTGCCGCACCGGCGACGGCAAACGGTGCGACCGACATCCGGCTCGGGGTCAGGCCGCACGATTTGGTTGTCGGCGCCGAAATCGAGAATGGGTTGTCGATAGAAGGCGAGGTTTCGGCGGTCGAGCCGCTCGGTGCAGAGACCCTGATTCATCTCGATGTGTCTGGCGAAGCAGTCGTCGCAACCGCGCCCGCGGGGCTCCATCCAACGGTCGGCAGCACCGTGATCGCACGTGCGGCATCCGGGATGCTGCATCTGTTCGATGCCGGAACGGAGCAATCCCTGGGCCGGCTATGACAGAGGAAACATCGATGTCCCGTGACACGGTGCTCAGCATCGGCCGCATCTATTGCGACCTGGTGTTCACCGGCCTCGACCATATGCCGAAGCAAGGCAGCGAGGTCTTTGCCGAGGCGTTGACCCCGACGCTCGGTGGCGGCGCGTTGATCGTTGCCGGCCAGTGTGCAGCGCTCGGTCGTCGTTCGGCGCTGGTGTCTCGCTACGGCACCGACCGGTTGTCGGTGGCGCTGGAGGACATGCTGGACGGCATCGATGTCGATCTGTCCTACCTCGAGCGCGCTGCGGATGCTGGTCCGCAAGTGACAGTGGCCATGGTCGAGGGAACGGAACGGGCCTTCCTGTCGCGCCGGGCCGGATCGGTCGAACCGAATACGCTTGCGGCGGCTCTCGCGGACGAACGTGCCGCGCATCTGCATATCGCCGAATACGCGACCCTTGTCGAAATCCCCGACCTGGTCGCACGTGCCAAGGACAACGGTCTCAGCGTCTCACTCGATCCGAGTTGGGACGATGCGCTCATCCACTCGCCCGACCTTATTGAGGCCTGCCAGGGGATTGACCTGTTCCTGCCCAATCTTGCCGAAGGTCGTGCCATCACCGGGAAGGATGCACCCGAGGATGTCCTGACAGCGCTGGCACCGCACTTCCCGATAGTAGCCCTGAAACTTGGGCAGGAGGGCGCCATGCTCTCTCACCAGGGCAGGGTAATTTCCGCGCCTGCCGACAAGGTGAAGGTGGTCGACACCACCGGAGCAGGCGATACCTTCGATGCCGGACTGATTGGCACCTGGCTCACGGGTGGTAAGCCTGGCGACTGGCTTGCCGCAGCCATTGCCGCCGCCAGCCGGTCGATCCAGTCAATCGGCGGTGTTCAGATCCGCCGGCAGGTCTAGAGCGTGTCCAGGAAAAGTGGAAACGGTTTTCCGGTTCGGACACGCGACAAAACAAAGGCATAAAGCAGGTCGATCCAGACCTGCTTTAGAGAACCACAATCGGGGTTTTCGGCGGAACGCGGTTGAACAGGTCGATGATGTCCTGGTTGATCAGACGGACACAGCCGCTCGAGACTGCCCTGCCGATGCTTTCCGGCTGTGCGGTGCCGTGCAGGCGGTAAAGCGTGTCTCGTCCGTTCTCGAAAATGTAGAGTGCACGCGCGCCAAGCGGGTTGCCGAGGCCGGGCGGCATGCCGTTGCGCCACTGTTCGAGTTCGGGTTCGCGCGCGATCATCTCCGCCGGCGGCGTCCATGTCGGCCAGGCCTTCTTGTATTGGATCATGCCGCGACCGGACCAGGAAAAACCTTCGCGTCCGACACCGACGCCATAGCGAATGGCGCGATTGCCCGGCAGGGTGAGGAACAGAACGCGCTGACTGGTGTCGACGATAATGGTTCCGGGCCGTTCGTTGGTCTGGTACTCGCCGACATGGCGCAGATAGGCAGCATCTACGACCTTGCGCAGGTCAGCGGCGGGTATGGGGAAACGCTCGTTCGGCATCGGACCATAGAGTTCAAGATAGGTCTGATAGTCGGCGGGATTCAGCCCGCGCAGCGACGCAAACGCCGAGGTCGGCGCCAACGCGGCCAGTCCGGCGGCTGCACCGAGGAGAATTTGTCTGCGAGAGAAACGAGGTCTTGTGGTCATTGTTGGTGTCTCATTACGTCGTACTGGCGAATGCGGTCGGCGCACTCGTACAAGCTTGGTGAAGGAGCGGCGAACGCCGACCCGGTGAGGCTGTTGAGAAGGCTTGTGAACAAGCCGCCTTCAGCGCGTTTTCGGGAACAAAACGCCGAACTCGACGAGTCGTTGCATCAAGGCTAGCAAAATGCGCCGTAGCGAATGGGGCAATTCCGATCACATTCGCTTTACGGAGCTATCGCGCCAACCCACGAGGTGCGCCAAGCGAGAACGGTTCATCACTCGGCCGGCGCGTGCAGTCCGGAGGCTGCGGAGGTGGTCGTATTCGGGGTTTGAGCGGTTTCTGACAGCTGGGGGCGGAAACCGCGCAAACGCAGCGAATTGGTGAGAACAAACAGGCTCGATATAGACATGGCGCCCGCGGCCAGCATCGGATTGAGCAGGGTTCCGAAGAACGGGTAGAGCACGCCCGCCGCCACTGGGATCAGAGCGATGTTGTAGGCGTAGGCCCAGACGAAATTGCCGACGATGGTTTTCATCGTCCGGCGCGACAGCATGACGGCGTTGACGATGCCGCGCAGGTCGCCGGACATCAGGATGACGTCGCCGGCTTCGATGGCAATGTCGGTGCCCGTTCCAATGGCGAGGCCGACATCGGCCTGTGCCAGGGCAGGGGCATCGTTGATGCCATCGCCGACAAAACCGACACGGCGGCCTTCGGCCTGCAACCGCTTGACCTCGGCGGCCTTCTGATCGGGCAGGACCTCGGCCAGCACCTCGTCGATACCGACCTTGGCCGCGATGGCTTCGGCGGTGACGCGGTTGTCGCCGGTGACCATGGCGGCCTTGAGCCCGAGCGTATGGAGCGCTGCGATCGCTTCGATGCTGCCATCCTTGATCGGATCGGAGACGCTGAGAGCGGCGGTAAGCTTGCCATCGATGGCGGCATAGAGCGGGGTTTTGCCGTCGCGGGCAAAGACTTCGGCAGCGGAAGTAACCGAAGCGAGGTCAATGCCGAGCTTTTGCATGTAGCGGTCGGCGCCAACCTGAACGAGATGACCCTCGACGTTGGCGTGGACGCCATAGCCGGGTTCGGCGGCGAATTCGACCGCGTCAGGCAAGCTCGCGTCGCCATTGGCCCTCGCAGCGCGGACGATGGCTTCGCCAACCGGGTGTTCGCTCTTTGCCTCGACGGCAGCGATCAGGCGCAAGGCCTCGGCTTCGGTCAGAGACGTGTCGGCGAGCTGCAGGTCGGTCAGCTCGGGCTGGCCCTTGGTCAGGGTGCCGGTCTTGTCGAGAACGACGGTATCGACCTTGCCGAGCGCTTCGAGGGCGGTGCCCTTGCGGAACAACACGCCCATTTCGGCGCCCTTGCCGGTGCCAACCATGATGGCGGTCGGGGTGGCGAGGCCCATGGCACAGGGGCAGGCGATCAACAGCACAGAAACGGCGGTGACGAAGGCAAAGCTCAGGGCCGGGGATGGGCCGAAAATGAGCCAAATGACAAAGGTGACGAGCGCAACGCTGATGACGGCTGGCACGAAGACGGCGGCGACCTTATCGGCGATCTGCTGGATCGGCGGCTTGGACGTCTGGGCCTCTTCGATCAGCCTGATGATCTGGCTGAGAACGGTGTCGGCACCGACACGAGTGGCACGGAAGGAAAAGGCGCCGGTCTTGTTGATGGTCGCGCCGACGACCTCGGACTCGGGTTTCTTTTCGACCGGAACCGGCTCGCCGGTCAGCATCGATTCATCGACAAAGCTCTGACCTTTTGTGACGACGCCGTCGACCGGCACGCGTTCGCCCGGGCGCACGGAAACGATGTCGCCGGCAACGACCTCCTCGATGGCGATTTCCATCTCGGTGCCGTCGCGCAGCACGCGGGCGGTCTTCACCCGGAGCTGCATCAGCCGCTTGATCGCCTGCGAGGTGCGCCCCTTGGCGATGGCTTCGAGGTAACGGCCAAGCAGGATCAGCGTGACAATGACGCCGGCAGCCTCGAAATAGGTTGTTGCTGTACCCGCGGGGAAGATCTGCGGCACGAGGAGCGCCAGCAGCGAATAGAAATAGGCCGCCGAGCTGCCGAGCATGACCAGCGAGTTCATGCCGGGGCTCAGGTGGCGGAGCTCGGCCCAACCGGTGCGGAAAAAGCGCCAGCCGGCGTAGAACAGCACCGGCGTCGCCAGAACGAATTCGATCCACATCCAGGCGCGCTCGGGCAAGACGGCGAACATGGTATCGCCGAGACCGGGGATCATCTTGCCCATCGAGACGATGAACAGCGGCACGGTGAAACCCGCCGCAAATATGAGATTGCGGCGGAGTGCGGCGATCTCGTCGGGCTTGCGATCCTCGGCCTTTGACGAAGCCTCCTCGACCGGGCGGGCATCATAACCCGCCGCAGTGACGGCGGCGGCAAGCTGGGCCGGTGTCAGCATTTTCGGCACGTAGGTGACTGACGCCTTTTCGGTGGCGAGATTGACGCTCGCTTCGACGACGCCGGGAAGCTTTCTGAGTGATTTCTCGACACGGGCGACGCAGGAGGCGCAGCTCATGCCTTCGATCTCGAGGCTGGTCTGCCCGATTTCGGCGTCATAACCGGCTGCCTTGACCGCATCGACCAGCGTTTGCGCATTGGCCTGAGCCGGATCGACGACGACGCGTGCCTCCTCGGTGGCGAGATTGACCGTGGCCTCGGCAACACCGGGGACCTTTTTCAGCGCTTTTTCGACACGGGTCACGCAGGAAGCGCAGCTCATGCCTTCGATCTGGATATTGAGGCTATCGGTCATATCGTTTTCTCCACTGCCGCCTTGGGCCGTCAGCGGTATTTCAGGACTTCCATCAGTTCGGCGACCATGGCGTCGGTGTCGCCGCGCTCGTGGGCGGTGACGACGTGGTGCTTGAGATGGCTTTGCAGAACCATGCCGCCGATGCGGTCGAGCGCGCCCTCGACCGCCTTGATCTGCTTGAGAACGTCGACGCAATAGATGGACTCATCCTCGAGCATGCGGACGATGCCTTCGAGATGACCCCTGACGGTTTTCATGCGCTTGAGCGCCGCCTCACGCACCTCGGGGTCGAGATGCATGCCATGTGTCGAGCAATCGTCCATCAGACGACCTGCGCTTCGTAACCGGCCTCGGCGACCGCCGCGACGAGAGCGGCATTGTCGGCCTGACCTTCAACGGTGGCGCTGTTGTTCTCGAGGCTCACGTCGACGCTGGTGACACCGGGAACCTTGATGAGTTCTTCGTTCACTGCCTTGACGCAGTGCTGGCAGGTCATGCCTTCGATACTGAGTTTGGTCATTGACTTGATGCTCCGTTTACCCACCCCACCCGGGGTGGGTTCTGTTGCGTATAAGTGCGCCTCGGGCGTTCCGCTGTCAAGGCGACGGTAGCAATACTGAGGACTGGTGCAGTCGGACTATGCTCTGTGGCTTCTGCGAGCCGGCATCAATGCTGGGTCGGCAGGTAGGGTACCCGCACCATCGCCACGCGAGAACTGAAACGGAAAGCGCGTTCAGGCGATCTCGAACAGTCCGGCGGCGCCCTGACCACCACCAACGCACATACTAACAACGGCGTAGCGGATGCCGCGCCGTCTTCCTTCAATCAGGGCGTGCCCGGCCATGCGGGCGCCCGACATGCCATAGGGATGGCCGATGGAAATGGCCCCGCCGTTGACGTTTAGGATGTCATTGGGGATGCCGAGCGTGCTGCGTACGTGGAGAAGCTGGCTGGCAAACGCCTCGTTGATCTCCCAGAGCCCGATATCGTCAATGCCCAATCCCTGCCGTTCGAGAAGGCGCGGAATGGCGACGACCGGGCCGATGCCCATTTCCTCTGGCGGCACACCGGCAACGGCAAACCCACGGAAGATGCCAAGTGGAGTCAGTCCACGGCGTGCCGCTTCGAGGGCTTCCATCAGCACGAGCGCCGAAGCGCCGTCCGATTTCTGACTGGCGTTGCCAGCGGTGACGGTGGCATCCGGCCCGAGTACTGGCGCAAGCGAAGCAAGTGCTTCGAGGGTTGTGCCGGGCCGGTTGCACTCGTCTCTGACGAGCCGCACCGGCTCCTCGTGCGTTTCACCGGTCTGCTTGTCCTTGACCAGTTTGACGGTTTCGACGGGAATGATCTCCTCGTCGAACTTGCCGGACTCCTGAGCCGCAGCCGTGCGCTGTTGGCTTTGCAGCGCATACTCATCCTGTGCTTCGCGCGAGATGCGATAATGGCGGGCGACGTTCTCACCCGTTTGCAGCATCGAGGTGTAGTAGGCCTCCGGCGCCGATGGAGATCGATAGCGGTAGTCGTTCCAATGCTCTTCCTGGACCAGCGAGATGGTTTCGATGCCGCCGGCAAGGGCGATGTCGACTCCTTCCGCGGTGATCATGTGCGCCGCATAGGCAATGGCATCGAGGCCAGAGGCACATTGGCGGTCTATGGTCGTGCCGGCAACCGATGACGGCAGACCGGCGGCGAGGGCGATGTGGCGGGCCGGATTGACGCCGGTCGAGCCTTGCACCAGCGCCGAGCCGAAGACCACGTCCTCGATTTCGCCACCATCAAGACCAGCGCGCGCGACGGCGGCACGGACGGCATGGGCGCCGAGATCCGGGCCTTCGATGTTGTTGAAGGCGCCGCGATAGGCTTTGCCGATCGGCGTGCGGGCGGTGGAAACGATGACAGCTTCACGCATTTTTATCTCTAGACGGGTTCGAGGCCGCACCAGTCGGCAATGAACAGGGCCGTGGCCTTGGTGACCCGGCGGATGCTTTCGATCTCGACGCGCTCGTTAAAACCGTGGATTGCCTCGGCGCGCGGGCCGTAGACCAGGGCTGGCGTATCGGCATAAAGCCCGAAGAAGCGCGCATCCGTGGTGGCGGTGATGGCGATGCGGTCGAGCGCGGCATCGTTGACGGCGCCATGAGCGGCTTCGAGGGTCGAAATGGCCGCTTCCGCTGTGGCGCTTTTGTCTTCAGACAGGGCATAGCCTTCGGCCTGAAAGTCTTCAAAGACGATCTCGGGCAGGCTGCTGGACAGGAATTCGCTTTGTTGCGCAGCCTCGGTGATGACGGAGACGATCTCTGCCTTGACCGTTTCCAGATCCTGGCCCGGATAGAGCCCCCAGCGGGCATCGATCACGCTCCAGGCCGGCACGGAGCTGGCCCAGTCGCCACCGGCGATCTTGCCGATATTGAGATTGAGTGGATGGGCGATATCAGCGAAATCAGGGTGCTTGCGCGCGGCTTCATTGGCGCGTGCTTCCATCTCTCTCAGCGACGCGATGATCGGGATTGCTGCTTCGATGGCGTTGGCACCGGCACCAGCATAAGCGACATGGGTCGGCAGGCCCTTGAGATGGATCTGAAACCAGATGACACCGACCTGCGAGGTGACGAGACTCTCGGCGAATGGTTCGGGGATCAGCACGGCGTCGGCGGTGTAGCCGCGCTGCAGGCAGGCGAGGGCGCCGTTGCCGGTGCATTCCTCTTCGACGACAGACTGGAAGAACACATTCGCCGCCGGCTGATGGCCCGCGGTGCGCAGGGCATCAAGCGCGAAAAGATTGGCGACCAGCCCGGCCTTCATGTCGCCGGCCCCGCGCCCATACATCCAGCCACCTTCGACACGCGGCTTGAACGGTGGGCTGTCCCACATGTCGAGCGGACCGGTGGGGACAACGTCGATGTGGCCGTTGAGGATAAGCGAGCGACCGGTGCCGGTCCTGCTGCGATGGCTGCCGACGACGTTGATTGCGTTGTCGTAATTGCCGGCGACGGGAGAAAACCCCGGCAAGTCCTTTATATCGTTCACATCGATCTGCCAGCGGTCGACATCGTAGTCACGCGACATCAATGCGACGGCCATGACGTCCTGTGCCGATTGCTCGTTGCCGCGCGTCGAAGGATGCGACGTCAGCTCGACCAGAAAAGCCAGTTCGGCGTCGAAATTCGCATCGACGGCGGTAAGAATGGCGTTTTGCTGCGTGTCGTCCATGGAATGCCTCAGAAAACCGGTATCTCGCCCGCAGGCAGGTTCAGCCTGGCGCCTGTGGCCGCGACGACATCAGACAGGGGGACACCCTCGGCAATTTCGCGCAGAGCGAACCCTTCTGGCGTCACGTCGACGACCGCCATGTCGGTATAGACGCGTGCGACGCAGGATTTGGCCGTCAGCGGCAGCGAGCAGGCATTGAGCAGCTTGGGGTTGCCGGCGCGGTCCACATGGGTCGAGATCACCACGACTCGGCGGGCCTTCTGGGCCAGTTCGATACCACCGCCGGCTCCCGGCGAGAATTTGCCGGGGATCTTCCAATTGGCGAGATCGCCATTCTCGGCCACTTCGAAGGCGCCAAGCATGGTCAGGTCGAGCCGTCCGCCGCGCACCAGCGCGAAGGAGGTGGCGCTATCGCAAAAGGCGCTGCCGGGAATGGTCGAGACATAGGCGCCGCCGGCATCGATGAGATTGCGGTCGGCCTGTTCGAACGGCAGCGAAGCGCCGATGCCAGTCAGCCCGTTTTCGGTGTGTAGGCAAACCGGTATGCTGTCGTCGAGATGATCGACAACCTTGGTCGGCAGACCGATGCCGAGATTGACGACAAGGCCGGGTCCGATCTCGCGGGCGGCGCGTGCCAGCATGCGGGTCCTAGCGTCTGACAACCTGGTACTCCTCGCCGATTTCGCCCAACATCACGACATGGTCGACAAAGGGGCCGGGGGTATGAACCGCGTCCGCAGCAATTCCCCCCGGCGGCAGCACGGTTTCGGCCTCGGCGATGACGAGGTCAGCGGCCATGGCCATCAATGGGTTGAAGTTGCGCGCCGTCGCCGCATAGCAGAGATTGCCGAAACTGTCGGCCCGGTCGGCGTGGACGAATGCGACGTCGGCCCTGAGCGCCGTTTCAACAAGGGCAGGGGTTCCATCGATCTCGACCACCTGCTTGCCTGTCGCCAGTTCGGTATCGATGCCGATGTCGGTCAGGAACCCCTTGAGGCCGGCGCCGCCGGCGCGGATGCGTTCGGCGAGGATGCCCTGCGCGCAGAACTCGACTTCGATCTCGGCGGCATTGAGCATGTCGATGGCCCGGCGGTTGAGGCCGATATGGGTGGTGATCAGCTTTCGGACCTGACCGTTGGCCAAAAGGTGATCAACGCCCATGCCCGTTTCGTTGGCGTCGTTCTTGACGATGATCAGGTCGGTCTGGCCCTGCCGGGTCAGCTCGCGGATCAGCGAGAACGGCGTGCCGGGCACACCAAAGCCGCCAAGCATGATTGTGGCGCCATTGCCGATGCGGGCGACCGCTTCTTCCATGCTGGTGGTCTTGTCGGGGAGCATCAGCGGAAAATCCTCATGCCGGACCAAGGCCGAATTCGGCGGCGAACTGATCGAGGGCGGCGGTCAGGGCGTCCATGATCTCAGCGATCTGAGGTTCGGTGACGATCATCGGCGGTGCAACGAGGAAATGGTCGCCCTCGAAGCCGCCCCGCGAGCGGCGCGAATAGATGATCAGGCCATGGTCGTAGGCGATGTCGACGAGGCGCTGGAAGGCGTTCCATTGCTTGGGCAGGGGATCCTTGGACATGCGGTCCGAAACCAGTTCGAAGGCGAGCAGCAGACCCTTGCCGCGCACGTCGCCGATGAAGGGATAGCGGTTCATCAGGCTTTCGAGGCTTGACTTCAGCAGCGTGCCTATGTGGGCGGCGTTGTCGATAAGCCCGTGGCGCTCGATCTCCTCGATCACGGCCAATCCGGCGGCGCAGGCAAGCGGATTGCCGGCATAGGTATGTCCATGCTGGAAACCGCCGGCATCCATCACTGCATCGACCATGTCGTCGCGGGCGATCATGGCGCCGAGGGGGACATAGCCGGCGCCAAACCCCTTGGAGATGGCAATGATATCCGGGACGACGTTCCAGTGTTCGGCGCCCCAGAATTTTCCGGTACGGCCGCCGCCCGACATGACCTCGTCGTGGATCAGCAGCACGCCGTAGCGGTTGCAGATTTTGCGGATGGCCTGCATGTAGCCGGCGGGTGGAACGAGTGCGCCAGTCGATGCGCCTCCGATCGGTTCGACGACGAAGGCGAGAACACTGTCCGGGCCTTCTTCGAGGATCTTCTGCTCAAGCATGTCGGCATAATAGTTCCCGGTCGCTTCCGAATCCGGGTCGAGACCGTCGAGCCAGGCGCGCGGGGCCGGGATCTTCGGCATCATCCGCATCATCGGTTCGAACGGCTCGGTCAGTGGATCATAGCCGGTGATCGCCAGCGCCCCGAGGGTGGAGCCGTGATAGGACGGCATGCGCGAGATGAGCTTGAAGCGGCTGGCCTCGCCTTTGGCGACGGCGTATTGGCGCGCGAGCTTGGTGGCGCTCTCGACCGCCTCGGAACCGCCCGAAACGAAGAAGACGCGATTGAAACCCTCCGGGCTCAGCTCGGCGGTCTTGCGGGCGAGCTCTTCCGAACTCTCGGTCTGGAAATGCAGGCGATAGCCGAAGGTGGATTTCTCCATCTGCCGGCGCATGGCGTCGAGAACAGTCGGGTTGGAATGGCCGATATTGGAGACCATAGCGCCCGACGAGCCATCGATATAGCGCTTGCCGTGCTGGTCCCACATGTAGATGCCCTCGGCACGATCGAGAAAGGGCCGGGCGCTGCGGGATTGGTAGAAGAGATGGGATTGCGTCATTTATGCCTGTCCGTTCGCGCCTTCGAGATGCTTGCGCAGGAAGGCGCGGGTGCGATCACTTTGCGGGTTCTTGAAGATCACCTCGGGCGGGCCTTCCTCGACCACGACACCGAGATCCATGAACAGGACGCGGTCGCATACGCTTTGCGCGAAGCCCATTTCGTGGGTGACGATGATCATCGTCATATGCTCCTCGGCCAGCTTCTTCATCACCAGATTGACCTCTTCGACCAGTTCCGGGTCGAGGGCCGAGGTGGCCTCGTCGAACAGCATGACCTTGGGATTCATGGCCAGCGCCCGGGCGATGGCGACGCGCTGTTTCTGGCCGCCTGACAGCTGACTCGGATAGCGGTCGATCCAGTCGAGTAGGCCGACCTTGTTGAGCTGCACCTCAGCCAGTTCATTGGCCTCATCGTCGCTCAGACCCTTGAGCATTTTGGGGGCGAGGGTGACGTTTTCGCGGACCTTGAGGTGCGGAAACAGGTTGAAGTGCTGGAACACCATGCCGATCTGCTGGCGCACCTGATTGATGTGTTTTTCATACTGACGGTGCGGCAGCTTCTTGTTGACCTGCATGTCCTCAAGCCAGACCTCGCCGGCAGTAAGCGGGTCGAGATCGTTGATGGCGCGCAAAAGCGTCGATTTGCCCGAGCCGGACGGGCCGATGATGGCGACGATCTGGCCCTTTTGCACCTGGAGATTGATGTCCCTGAGGACCTCGAAATCGCCGTAGCTCTTCTGGGCGTGGCGGATGTCGACGAAGGGGCGCTGTTCGGTCATGAAGCAGTTCCTTTTTGGCTCAGCGCGAGGCCTGTACGCGGCGCTCGATGGCGCGCAGTACGGCTTCCATGCCCAGGTTGATGATGTAGTAGAGAACCGCCGCCAGCGCGTAGAACTCGAACGGTCGATAGGTGCGTCCGATGGCGAGCTGGGCCGACAGGGTAAGTTCGCCGACCCCGATCACCGAAACGAGCGCAGAATCCTTCAGCAGGGCGATCATGTTGTTGCCGATGGGCGGCACCACATCGCGTATCGCCTGCGGGATGACGACCTTGCGCAAGGCCTGGCCACGGCTCAGTCCGAGCGTGCGGGCCGCTTCCATCTGGCCCTTGTCGACGGCGACGATGGCGGTCTGGATCAATTCCGAATTGTAGACAGCGAAGTGCAGGCCGAGTCCGATGACGCCGGCGGCGAAGGCCGGCAGGTCGATACCGATCTGCACGAGGCCGAAATAGATCAAAAAGAGCTGCAACAGCAGTGGCGTGCCCATGAACAACCACTCGAAGGCCTTCATCGGCAGCGAGATGATCTTTGGCGTGTAGAGTGCGATCACTGCGAAGAAGATGCCGCCGACAAAGCTCAGCACTGCCGAGGAAGCGGTAATGGCAATGGTCCAGACGACGCCGAGCAGGACGACATCGAGATATTCCGGGATGACTGTAAAATCGAGACCCATGGCCGGCTCCTAACCCAACACGCTCAGACGATCCTGGCTTTGCGGTCGAGCCAGGAAATGACCTGGCCGGTGGCGTAGATGATGATCATGTAGAGAACGCCCGCGAGCAGAAACATCTCGAACGGCTTGTAGGTCGAGCCGATGAAGCGCTGGGCGGTGTAGGTCAGTTCGATCACCGAGATGGCGGCGACAAGCGCCGTGCCTTTGATCAGGGCGTTGATGTTGACCCCGAGCGGCCGGATCATCAGTCGGAAGGCCTGGGGCAGAACGATCTTGCGCATGGCCTGCGGGCCGGAAAGCCCGAGCGTGCGCGCGGCCTCCATCTGGCCCTTGTCGACGGAGATGATGGCGCCACGGATGGTTTCTGTCATATAGGCACCGATGTTGACGCCAAGACCGATGACACCGGCCTGGAAGGCGTCGAGCTGGATGCCGATCTGCGGTCCGCCGAAATAAAGGATGAAGAGCTGGATTAGCGCCGGCGTGCCACGAAAGACCGACACATAGCTGGCGCCAATCATGCGGATGATCCACAAGCGCGACAGTCGCGCCGCTGCACCGATCGTTCCGCAGGCAAGGCCGAGCAGGGTGGTCAGCACCGAAAGCTCGATCGTGACCCACGCTGCCTGCAGGAAGAACGGGTAGATCTTCCACATCAGTTCGAAATCCAAGGCGCTCTCCCGGCCTGTTGGCTGTTTGCCTAGTGGTGATCTTTGCGTTGAAGGATCGACAGGGCGCGGATCTCGCGCACCAGTGCCAGGGTTTCCGTGACCGCAGCATCGAGGAACTTCTCGCCGTTCTCGGCTGTCGCAACGGTCGGATCGCCCATGGTGCCGTCCGGCGACACTTCGGACCACCAACGCATCAGCATGGCTTTGCCGCCACCCTTGGCAAGATCGAGGTTGAAGAACTTTGCCTTCGG
Organism: Devosiaceae bacterium; assembly: GCA_963676075.2. Classification (GTDB taxonomy): domain Bacteria; phylum Pseudomonadota; class Alphaproteobacteria; order Rhizobiales; family Devosiaceae; genus JAHJQZ01. The sequence goes on along the minus strand of CAXXNZ010000028.1, from coordinate 146,384 downwards.
ATCGTGCAGGTTCTGCCGCGCGGCTTTCTCCAGATGGACGTCCTCCGGATGCAGATACTTGTACATCGCCGCCTCGAATTCGCCGGCATGGGCGATGCCGCCGATGTCGGACTGGCGGATCTCGTTGATGCGGTCGGCGCAGAGGTTCCAGTAGGAAGCGGAGACGCAGATGATGCCGGTTTCAATGACGGTCTTGCGCGCGGCAAGGTCAAGCACCGGGTGGTTGGAGCCGTGCGAGTTGAGCAGCAGGATGCGCCGGAAGCCGTGATGGGCCAGCGAGCGCGTGATATCGGTGACAAAGGCGATCAGGGTTTCCGGCGAAATCCAGATAACGCCCGGAAAGTCCTTGTGGTGCTCGTTGAACCCGTAGGGCACCGCCGGCATGACGAAAACCTCGTCCGGCGCCCGTTCGGCGACACCGTCGGCGACCGCCATGCCGAGCACGGTATCGGTGTCGAGCGGCATGTGCGGGCCGTGGTCCTCGGTCGCCGAGACATTGAGGATGACAACACGATCCTTGTCGGCGTCGCGCACGTCCTGCCAGGTGAGTTTTCCGTAGGTGGTCGTCATGGCGTCACGATCTTTGAACGGTTGAGCCAAAAGAGCCGCCGGAGGTCCCGGCGGCTCGCTGTGGCTTCGGATCAGCGAATGTCGCCGCCAACCCATTCATTGGCGATCTCCAGATAGGTGCCGTCTTCCATCATGGAATCGAGTGCCTTCTGCATGGCTGCCTTCAGTTCCGGATTGCCCTTGCGGATGGCAATGCCGGCGCCGACATCTTCGGTTTCGAGATCAGGCAGGGCGACGAATTCGTTGCCATTGGCCTTCATGGCTAGAATGACGGCGATGGAGTCGGCGACAATGACGTCAACACGACCGTTGTTGAGCTCGAGCATCAGCTCGGGCAGGCCCTTGTAGGTCTTGACGTCGTAGCCCTGGTCGCGGGCCCATTCCTCATGGGTTTCGCCCAGCGTCACACCAACCTTGGCGTTGGCCAGATCGGCGACGCTCTTGATCTTCGAATCCGGCTTGGTGAACACGGCGCGGCGCGTGTTGTAATAGGGACCGACAAAATCGACGACCTTTTCACGCTCGGGCGTGATCGACATCGAGCCGACGATGGCGTCGTATTTGTTGGCCAGAAGCCCGGCGATGATGCCATCCCAGGCGGTGGTGACGATTTCGGCCTCAAGGCCCATGCGCTTGGCGATTTCCGTGCCGATGGCCGGATCGAAGCCGACGACTTCATTCTTGTCATTGACGAAGTTGAACGGCGGGTAGGCACCGCTCATGGCAATCTTCATGGAGCCCTTTTCCTTGAGACTGGCCAGTTCATCTGCTGTCGCTGAGGCGACGAGACTGAATCCGGCTGCAAGCGCCATGCCCGCAGCAACGATCGTCCTGAGCAATGCTCTGTTCGTCTTCATATCAAATGTCCTTGTTTGCACCCTGACGTGAGGGGGCTGCCCTCGTCCCGCGCTCGTGCACAATCGAGCGCCAATATTGAAGGCTTGCACAGCAAAGCATCATCATGCAAATAAATAGGAGCAATCTTTGTTATTGAGCAGATCTATGTTGCGGCCCTTCGAACAACGCTTCCCGTTCAATCTCGACTGGAACCTGCTGCGGACCTTCATGGTCGTTGTCGACAGGAAGGGCGTATCGCGCGCTGCCGACTTCCTTGGACTGAAACAGCCGACGATATCGAGCGCACTCAAAAGGCTTGAGGACGCAGCGGGCCACAAGCTGATCGAACGCAGCCCGGCCCGATTCCGGGTCACACGGGCGGGCAAGATCCTTTATGACGAGTGCCTCAGTGTGTTTGGCACCGTCTCGCGACTGCCGTCGCTGATGGCGGCGGAAGACGCGGAACTGGCCGGGCACATATCCATTGTCTCGGCCAGTCACGTTGTCTCTCCACATCTCGATGAGGTGCTCGGTCGTTTCGCGGCATCGCATCCCGGTGTGACCTATTCCATCGTCGTCGCTGAAAGTGCCGAGGTTATCGGGCGGGTGCGCCAGAACCAGGCAAGTCTGGGCATCTGCCTATTGAGCGAACCGGTGAAGACGCTCGATTGCAGAATTTTATTCCGTGAGAACTTCGGGCTCTATTGTGGGCGGGGGCACAGGCTGTTCGGGCGCAAAGGCATTGCCCTGTCCGAGTTGCGCGGCGAGCCATCGGTGTCCTTCCAGACTGAAATCGAACACGGGCCGCTCGATTCCGTGACGCGTCTGAGAGCCAAGGCAGGGCTGACGCCAGGATTGAAGGGCGTTTCGCCCAATCTCACCGAGGTTCGGCGCATGATCAGCGCCGGTATCGGCATTGGCGCACTGCCGGTTCATGTTGCCAGCCAGGACGTTGCCCACGGCCTGCTGTGGCAGTTGCCGCCGTATTCGCGGCTGCCGGAAGTCGACATTTTCCTGATCACCAATCCCAGGCGCACTCCGACGCCGCCCGAGGCCGCATTCATCGGGATGATCGACGAGATGATCGACACCGTGCCGCTGGCCGAGCGCAGCTATTCGGCATAAGCCAACGGGGAGGGATCGGTCGTCCATCCCTGTCGACCCGGTGCGACACTTCGGCCATGCGCCATATCCATCAGGCGAGGCGTCCTGGCTGCACGCAAGGACAGGTGAGGCGATTTTGCCGGAAATCCGGGCGACTGCTGTCCGCTTTCTACGGTCTCCGGGCAGCTGGCGACGTGCCGAACCCGGCCTGAATGAACCAATTCCGCCTAAGCAATGATCATCAGGACTCATTGACCATTCGTTCACCTGCCTGCTAGGTGCCGCGCATCAACATCAAAGGGACGCGCGGCGCGAACCAATTTTACGTCGCACGACATGACATGCCGGATATTGCCAGTTTCCTTGCCTCGTATGGCAGCTTCATTCTCGCCATGATCGGCGCCGGTATCGCGGGAGGGCTCGTTGCGGGCCTGCTCGGGGTCGGCGGCGGCATCGTTATCGTGCCAGTGCTCTATGTTGTTCTGAGCACGCTCGGAGTTCATCCAGACGTCGGCATAAAGGTGGCGGTGGCGACGTCGCTGGCGACCATCATGGTCACCTCGCTGTCCTCGGCCCGCAGTCATGCCAAGCGTGATGCGGTCGACTACGCGCTTCTCAAGACCTGGGGTATCCCGATCGTCCTTGGTGTAGTTTCCGGTACCGTGTTGGCGAGTTATGTCAGGGGCTGGGTTATGACGGCGATCTTTGCTGTCGTCGCACTTCTGGTCGCACTCAACATGCTGTTCCGCGGCAAGGGCGCCAAGATCATGGACGAGTTCCCGAACAGCGGCGTCAAACTCGGTTCGGGCTATATCGTCGGGCTGATCTCATCGATGATGGGCATTGGCGGCGGCACGCTGAGCGTGCCGATCCTCACGGCTTTCGGCTTCGAGATCCGGCGTGCCGTGGGAACGGCGGCGGCCATCGGCTTCCTGATCGCCATCCCGGGCACCATCGGTTATGTCATCGCCGGCTGGTCGACACCGGACCTGCCGTATGGCTCGATCGGTTACGTCAACCTGATCGCCTTCATCTCGCTGGTGCCGCTGACGGCGCTGTTCGCACCGGTCGGCGCCCGCATCGCCCACACAATCCCGCAGAATGTGCTGCGCTACGCCTTTGCGGCCTTCCTGTTCGTGACCTCGGCCCGCATGTTCTGGGACCTGCTGAGCTAACACCCAATCACCGGTGGCCGGTTCATCCCGGCCGCCGGATTTGCGCATGAACCTATGGGGCAGGCGAGCGCCGCGCCGGTGCCGTTTGTGTGCTGCTTTCTGCGTTTTTCTGGCATGAAAGCGCCTCATTGCCGCTCATGTTTTGCTGCGCGCCTTCACTGAGAAACGCATACCCAATTTCCCGTACACCGAGCAAAATTTATGCAGAGAACCATTTTGCTGCATAAGTGGGCTTGTCAACCGCGTGTCGATGTTCTTGTATGAACCAATTCAAAATGGTTCGAGCCAATCGAACTGCGTCTGGAACGGTCCGGGGCAAGATGAAAGCATTCTCTCTAGAGGAGAACTCCGCTTACGCGCTCGAGCGCATCAGGGCGATGCTCGAGCCCGGGCAACTCGGCCCGGACGGCAAGCTGCCGACCGAGCGAGCGCTCAGCGAGACGCTTGGCGTCGGCCGCCGTTCTGTACGCCGTGCTCTGGAAGTGCTGGAAGCCGAAGGGCGGATCTGGCGCCGCCAAGGGTCTGGTACGTTTGCCGGTCCGCCGCCCGGTGGCGCCTTGCAGGGGCTCGACCGGCTGGTAGCGGATGCCAATTTTCTCGATGTCATGGAAGTGCGCCTGCGGATCGAACCGCAGCTCACCCAGCTTGCCGCCGTTCGCGCCACGCCGTCCGACATCGAAAAGCTGCGCTCGATCCATGCCCATATCATGCAGGATGGCGATGCCGATGCCATCGAACTGTGGGACAGCGCCTTTCATCACAAGATTGCCGAATGCGCCGGCAACCGGCTCTATCTGGCCATATTCGAAATGGTCGACCGGGTGCGCCAGGACACCGCCTGGATCAACATCCGCGACAAGGCACGCAACGCCAGCCGGCTGTCGCAATATTCCAACCAGCACGAGACGATCATCAACGCCATCCAAGCGCGCGACCCGGTCGCGGCGGGTGAAGCCATGCGCAATCACCTTCTGGCGCTGCAGGAAAGTCTCACACGCTTAACGTCTCTTGGAGCTGTCGAAGGTGGCTAGAGCGCAATCACGAACAGCGCCGCCGACGGCGGCCAGTGTTCTCAGCATCGACCATTTGTCGGTGCGTTTCCTAGACGCGCCGGTCAACACGGTCGACGATATCAGTTTCGAGATCGAGAAGGGCAAGACCCTTTGCCTGGTCGGCGAAAGCGGCTGCGGCAAGTCGGTGACGGCTCTGGCGACCATCGGGCTTTTGCCGAAGAAGTCGTCGCGCATCGAAGCCGGCAGCGCCATGTTCCATGGCGAGGATCTTCTCAAGCGCAAGCGCGACGAGATGGAAAGGATCCGTGGCGACCGGATCGCCATGATCTTCCAGGAACCGATGACATCGCTCAATCCTGTGTTCACCGTCGGCGAACAGGTGGCCGAGGCGGTGCGCCGGCATCGCAAGGTCGGCAAGGACGAGGCGCGCGAACGGGCCCTTGAAATGTTCCGGCGTGTGCGCATTCCGAGCCCCGAAAAACGGCTCGATGAATTTCCGCATCAGCTCTCGGGCGGCATGCGCCAGCGCGTGATGATCGCCATGGCGCTGGCCAATGATCCCGAATTGCTGATCGCTGATGAGCCGACCACGGCACTCGATGTGACCATTCAGGCGCAGATCCTCGACCTGATGCGCGACCTGCAGCGCGAAACCGGCACGGCTCTTTTGCTGATCACCCATGACCTTGGCGTGGTTGCTGAAATCGCCGACGAGGTGGCGGTGATGTACGCCGGCCGTATCGTCGAAAAAGGCCCGGTCGACGCGATTTTCAACGATCCCCAGCATCCATACACGCTGGGGCTGATGGGCTCCATGCCCTCGCTCGGTCCGAAGCAGGGGCGCCTGACCACCATTTTCGGTTCTGTCCCGACACCGCACGCCTTGCCGGCCGGATGTCGCTTCGCCACCCGTTGCCCGTTTGCCGATGCCCATTGCCACGCGGAGACGCCACCGCTCGTCCACGGCGAGGCGGGACATGGCTGGTCGTGTTTCAAGGCGCCGCTCGAAACCCACATTGCGGAGGTGACGGCATGAGCGAGCCGATCATCGAGACACAGGATATCGTCAAGCATTTCGGCGGACGCGACCTTCTCGGCTCGCACGCCATCGTGCACGCCGTCGACGGCGTCAACCTGACGGTCAATCGCGGCGAGACCTTTGCGATTGTCGGCGAGTCCGGCTGCGGGAAGTCGACGCTGGCGCGCCTTCTTCTTCGGTTGCTCGAACCGACCAGCGGCAAGGTAATCTATAACGGCACCGACCTGACCTCGCTGTCGCCGAATGAAATGCGCAAGCTACGCGCCGAGATGCAATTCGTCTTCCAAGACCCGTTCTCCTCGCTCAATCCGCGCATGACCGTCGGGCAGCTGATCGAGGAACCGCTGCTGGTTCATTCGAAGCTGAGCCGTAGCGAACGGCGCGCCAAGGTTCGGGAGCTGTTGCAGCAGGTTGGTCTCGGACCCCAGTTCGCAAACCGGTATCCGCACGAGTTTTCGGGCGGCCAGCGTCAGCGCATCGGCGTCGCCCGCGCGCTTGCCTCCGGCCCGAAGCTGCTGATCGGTGACGAGCCGGTTTCGGCGCTCGACGTCTCGGTGCAGGCCCAGATCATCAATCTGCTTGAAGACCTGAAACAAGCTTTCGGCCTGACCCTGATCATCATTGCCCACGATCTGGCCGTCATCCGCCACATGAGCGACCGCGTTGCAGTGATGTATCTGGGGCAGGTGGTTGAAATGGCCGAGACGAACGCCCTGTTCGAGACGCCGCTTCACCCTTATGCCCAGGCGCTGTTGAGCGCCATTCCAGTGCCGGTGCCGGGCAGGGAACCGGCCAAATCCAAGCTGACCGGCGATGTGCCATCACCGGTGGCGCCGCCTTCAGGCTGCCGGTTTCACACGCGTTGCCCGCACGCGACCGAGCTGTGCAGCGAAACGGAGCCGGTGCTCACCAGCGCCGGGGATGGGCATTTCGTTGCCTGCCATCACTACAAGACCATCGCTGCCGCAGGGCGCGCCGTGGACGCGGCGTCAGGGCGCACTGCAGCAGCCGACAAGAGATTCGCGCTCTACCAGCAACACAGCCAGAAGAGCGGAATGAAGACTCCCGCCTAGCACGTCCCAATCATGGCCGGCTCGAGGACGTAGCAAGCCGGCCGAAACGTCAGGAGAATGGCATCATGAAACTCAAGCATCTTTTGCTTGCACTCGCCACGTCCGTCGCCCTTGTGGGCCCCGGTCTGGCCAGTGAACTCAAGATCGGACTCAACGAGGATCCCGACCAGCTCGATCCCGACCAGGCCCGCAGTTTTGTAGGACGCATCGTGTTCGCCTCGATGTGCGACAAGCTGGTCGATATCACGCCCGAACTCGAGATCATCCCGCAGCTGGCGACGGCCTGGACCTGGTCCGACGACGGCATGGAACTGACCATGGATCTCAGGGAAGGCGTCACCTACCAGGATGGCACGCCGTTCGACGCCGCCTCGGTGGTTGCCAATATCGATCGGTCGCAGAACCTGCCGGAATCGCGCCGCAAGAGCGAACTCACCTCGGTCGCCAAGGTCGAGGCTGTTGGTGACACTCAGGTCAAGTTCACCCTCAAGGCGCCCGACGCGACGCTTATCGCCCAGCTCGCCGACCGGGCCGGCATGATGATGTCGCCGACCGCGTTCAATGAGGCCGGTATTGATTTCGCCAACAATCCGGTTTGCTCGGGTCCGTTCAGCTTCTCCGACCGCGTCCAGCAGGACCGTATCGTGCTCACCAAGTACGATGGCTACTGGAACGCTGACGCGATCAGTTTTGACAAGGTCACCTTCCTGCCGATCCCGGACACAACTGTGCGTCTCGCCAACGTCCGGTCAGGCGATCTCGACATGCTGGAACGCCTGGCGGCAACGGATGCCAAGTCGGTCAAGAACGATCCGAACCTGGTCTATTCCGAAGCGGTTTCTCTCGGCTATCAGGGCGTGACCATCAACCTCGCCAATGGCGCCGGCGCCGGAAGCCCGATCGGTGACAGCAAGCTGGTGCGTCAGGCATTCTCGTGGGCACTCGACCGCGAAGCTATCAACCAGGTCGTGTTCGACGGTGCCTTCGCCGCCGGCAACCAGCCGTTCCCGCCGACCAGCCCGTGGTACACCAAGGAAATCCCGGTGCCGCCGCGTGACATCGAAAAGGCCAAGGCCTTGCTGGCGGAATCCGGCTATCCGCTGCCGGTCAATGTCGAACTGACCGTCTCCAACAACCCGGTCAACCAGCAGCTCGGGCAGGTCATGCAGGCCATGGCCAACGAAGCCGGCTTCAACGTGACGCTGAAATCGACCGAGTTCGCGACGCTTTTGTCGTCGCAGTCCTCGGGCGATTACATGGCCGATCAGGTCGGCTGGTCCGGCCGCATCGATCCGGACGGCAACATCCATTCGTTCGTCGTCACCGGCGGTGGCCTCAACGATGGCGCCTATTCCAACCCGGAAGTGGACAAGCTGCTCAATGAGGCTCGCGTTTCGACCGACACGGCAACGCGCAAGGCGCTGTACGACAAGGCCAATATCATCCTCGATGACGAGCTGCCGCTGATCTACCTGTATCACCAGACCTGGATCTGGGCGCTCAACAAGGACATCAAGGGCTTCGTGCCCTATCCGGACGGCATGATCCGTCTGGAGGGTGTTTCCAAGGAATAGCCCCTAACGACGAACCGGGACGGCCGCGCTGCGGCCGTCCCTTCCAAGCTTCGCTTGCAACAAAAGTGACGCCATGCTGCGCTACATCGGCAAACGCCTGATCATCGCCATTCCGACACTCGTGATTGTGTCGATTTTCGTTTTCCTGCTGCAAAAGCTCTTGCCGGGAGACCCTGCGCTGGTCATGGCGGGCGAGGATCGCAGCCCCGAGGTCATTGCCTTTATCCGGGAAAAGTACCGGCTCAATGACCCGCTGATCATGCAGTATTTCTACTGGGTCGGCGCGGCGCTGCAGGGTGATTTCGGCGTGTCGCTGAGGACCAATCAGCCGGTGCTGGCACTGATCGGCCAGAAGCTGCCGGTGACCATCCAGCTGGCCATCATGTCGATGATCATTGCCTTCATCATCGGCATTCCCGCCGGCATTCTCTCGGCGGTCAAGAAGGGCACGATCATCGACTACATCGCCAATGTGGTTGCTCTTTCCGGTCTGTCGATCCCTAATTTCTGGCTCGGCATCATGCTGATCCTGCTGGTCTCCGTGCAACTGGGCTGGCTGCCGGCGTCCGGGTTTGAGCTGTTCACCGTCGATCCGGTGCGCTCGCTGCAAACCATGATCATGCCGGCCTTCGTGCTGGGCACCGGTCTGGCCGCGGCGCTGATGCGGCACACGCGTTCGGCCATGCTGGGCGTTTTGAAATCGGACTATGTGCGCACAGCCCGCGCCAAGGGCCTGTCCGAGAATGTCGTCATCCTCAAGCACGCCTTCCGCAATGCGCTGCTGCCCATCGTTACGCTCAGCGCCCTGTTGTTCGGCCAGTTGCTCGCCGGCGCGGTTTTGACCGAGCAGATCTTCACCATTCCCGGCTTCGGCAAACTGATCGTCGATGCTGTGTTCAACCGCGACTACGCCGTGGTGCAGGGCGTGGTGCTGTGCACGGCCTTCGGCTTCATCATGATGAACCTGGTCGCCGATGTTCTTTACGTCCTGCTCAACCCGCGGATGAGGGAAGGCAAATGAGTACCGAAGCCGTCGAAACCATTGCCGCGCAAGATCTCGAAACCGAAAACCGCGCCTGGACCAAGCTCAAGTCGAGCCATTCGGCCATGGCCGGCGCGGTGCTGGTGATCTTTTTCATTCTCGTCGCCCTTCTGGCGCCGGTGCTGCCGATCGCCGATCCCGCCGCGACCGACTGGGGCGCGGTGCGCAAGGCGCCCTCCGCGGCCCACTGGCTCGGCACCGACGAAATCGGCCGTGACCTGTTCTCGCGGATGATCTGGGGGGCGCAGGCCTCGCTGCTGGCGGGCGTTGTCTCCGTAGCGATCTCGGTGGTGGTGGGCGTGCCCTTCGGCCTGATTTCGGGCTATTTCGGCGGCTGGACCGATCAGGTCATTTCGCGCATCACTGATGCGCTGCTGGCGACGCCGTTCCTGATCCTTGCCATTGCGCTCGCCGCCTTTCTCGGTCCGAGCCTGACCAATGCCATGATCGCCATCGGCCTTTCTTCGATGCCTGTCTTCATCCGGCTGACGCGCGGACAGGTTCTGGCGGTCAAGACCGAGGATTATGTCGAAGGCGCGCATGCCATCGGGTTGAGCCACACCCTCATCATCGCCCGTTACATCCTGCCCAACGTCTTCTCGCCGATCCTGGTGCAGGCGACGCTGACGGTTGCGACGGCGATTATCGCCGAAGCCAGCCTCAGTTTCCTCGGCCTCGGCCAGCAGCCACCGGCGCCGAGCTGGGGATCGATGCTGAATGTCGCCAAGAACTTCCTCGATCAGGCGCCGTGGATGGCAATGTGGCCGGGCGTGGCGATCTTCCTGGTTGTCATCGGGTTCAACCTTTTGGGCGACGGCCTGCGCGACGCGCTTGACCCGCGCGAAACAGACTAGAAACGAGTAGATCATGACTGCATTCACCACCCGGCCGGAGATCCTCGGGACATTCGGCGTGGTCGCATCCACCCACTGGATTGCCAGCGCCGTCGGCATGAGCATGCTGGAAAAGGGCGGCAACGCCTTTGATGCCGCCGTGGCGACCGGCATGGCGCTGCAGGTGCTCGAACCGCATCTCAATGGTCCGGGAGGCGACCTGCCGGGCGTGATCCATTCGGCAAAGACCGGCAGGACGGAAGTGCTGTGTGGTCAGGGGCCGGCGCCCGCTGCAGCGACGATCGCCCATTACCGCGGCGAGGAGCTCGATGTCATTCCCGGCGACGGGCTGCTGGCGACGGTCATTCCGGGCGCCTTCGACGGCTGGATGCTGATGCTGAGGGATTACGGGCGGCTGAGTTTCGCCGAGGTCATGGCGCCAGCGATCCATTACGCCGAGCACGGCCATCCCATGCTGCCGCGCGTCTCCAAGACCATCGAGGGATTGGCACCTTTCTTCAAGGAGCACTGGCCGACCTCGTACGAGACCTGGCTGCCGGGCGGGGCGGTGCCCGCACCTTTGTCCAATTTCAGGAATCCGGTCCTCGCCGCGACCTGGAAGCGGCTGGTGGCGGAATCTGAGGTCAAATCGAACCGCGAAGACCAGATCGAGGCAGCGCGAGATGCCTTTTATCGCGGCTTCGTCGCTGAAAAGATCGAGGACTACCTGAAAACCGCCGAGGTCATGGACGCCAGCGGCAACCGGCACAAGGGTGTGTTGACTGCCGAGGATATGGCCAACTGGAAGGCGCGGTTCGAGGAACCGGTGACCTATGACTATCACGGCTGGACCATCGCCAAGACGGGGCCGTGGGGGCAGGGGCCGGTGCTGCTGCAATCGCTCGCCGTGCTCAACGAATTCGACATTGCAGGCATGGATCCCAACGGGCCCGAGTTCGTGCACACGGTCACCGAGGCCATGAAGCTGAGCTATGCCGACCGCGAAGCCTATTATGGCGATCCCGACTTCATGGACGTGCCGCTCGATGCATTGTTGTCGAAGGACTACAACCGCGCTCGGGCGGCGCTGATCTCGGACGTGGCCTCCTACGACCTTCGTCCGGGCATGGTGCCGGGTTTCGAGGATCAGGTGGCGCGCGGGATTGCCAATCTCGACCGCGTCAGCCCGAAAGAGGCCGTTTACGAGCCGACCATGGCGCATCTTTCCGAAAAGAAGGGTGACACCGTCCATATTGATGTCATCGACGCCGAAGGCAATTTCGTTTCGCTGACGCCCTCGGGTGGTTGGCTGCAATCCTCGCCGATCATTCCGGGGCTCGGGTTCTGCCTCAACTCGCGGGCGCAGATGTTCTGGCTCGAAGAGGGGCTGCCGTCGTCTCTGGCGCCCGGCAAGCGTCCGCGCACGACGCTGACGCCGTCGCTGGGGTTGTTCGAGGGACGTCCGACAATGGCCTTCGGCACACCGGGTGGCGATCAGCAGGACCAGTGGCAACTGTCCTTTTTCCTCCGCCACGTTCATCACGGGTTGAACCTGCAGGAAGCCATTGACCTGCCCCTGTTCCACTCAAACCACATGCCGGCGTCGTTTTATCCGCGTGGTCGCCAGCCCGGCGAAATCGTCCTCGAGGAAAATTTCGGCGCCGAAACGCTCGATGCCCTGAAGGCGCGCGGCCACAAGCTCAACATCGTGCCGGCGTGGACCGTTGGTCGCCTGACCGCCGCAAAGCGCGATGCGGACGGTCTGCTGCGCGCCGGTGCGACCCCGCGCCTGATGCAGGCCTATGCCATAGGGAGATGACATGACCTATTCCATTGTCGCACGCGACCCGGAGACTGGTTTCCTTGGCATTGCGGTCGCCAGCCGGTTTTTTGCCGTCGGTGCGCTCGTGCCCAACATCAAGGGCAAGGTCGGTGCCATCGCCACCCAGGCGTTTGTCAGCCCGCTCTATGGCACGGACGGATTGGTGCTGCTCGAACAAGGAGAAAGCCCCGAGGAGATCATCGCGACCGTCACCGGGCGTGACGCCGGATACGAACAGCGCCAGTTGCACCTGATCGATGCAAACGGACGCAATGCCGCGTTCACCGGCGTAAAATGCATCGACTGGGCCGGACATCTGGTGGACGATAACGTCTCGGTCGCCGGCAATATGCTGGCGGGACCGCGAGTCGTCGAGCAGACCTTGAAGGCTTTCAAGGCCGCGGCGGACAAGCCGTTTGCCGAGCGCTTTCTTATCGCCATGCAGGCGGGCGAGGATGCTGGCGGCGACAAGCGCGGACGGCAATCTGCGGCGCTGAAGATCTATCGCGATCAGGACTATTCCTGGCTCGACATCCGCACCGACGATCACGCCGATCCGCTCAGCGAGTTGCGCCGGCTCTATGCCGTGGCGCAGGAGCGCTTTCTTTATGTCGCCGAGACCATGGCGACACGGGACAATTACGACGGGATGATCGACCGGACCGTCATCGACCAACAGATCGCAGAATTCGATGCCGACAGGGCGGCCAAAGGCATTGCCTCGGCCTCGTTCATGTCATTGCCGAAAATCTGATCGGTCATATCCAATCCGAGGACCGGAGATGGGGCAGGGGTGTGCGGCGCACCCCTGCCTTTCGCTTTTCTCAGGCTGCTGACTTCGGCATGTCGGCCATCGCTGCCAGGATACGAACCCAGGAGCGTATGCCCTTGTGGAACGAGGTGAGATTGTACTTCTCGTTGGGAGAATGCCCGCGGTCGTCGTCGAGGCCAAAGCCGACCAGCAGGGCATCCATGCCGAGGATCGACTGGAAATCGCCGACGATCGGGATCGAGCCGCCGCCGCCGGTGACAACTGCCGGCTTTGGCCATTCCTCGGACAGCGCCGCCTTGGCGCGGGCCAGGAGAGGAGAGTCATAGGGCAGCTGGGTCGCGGGGGCGCCGCCATGCTCGGCGAATGCGACAGTGCAGTCGGCCGGGATCCTTGAACGGATATAGGTTCGGAAGCTGTCGCGGATCTTTGCCGGGTCCTGATCGCCGACAAGACGGAACGACACCTTGGCCGTGGCTTTTGACGCGATGACGGTCTTGAAGCCGTCACCGGCATAGCCGCCAGCGATGCCATTGATCTCGGCGGTCGGACGCGCCCACACCATTTCCATGGGGGTTCGCCCCTTTTCGCCCGCCGGAACGGACAGACCGTATTCGGCCAGCGGATCGGTTTGCATTTGAGACAATTCGTCCCAGATCAGGCGGATGTCTTCGGGGGTCTCGCTGACCCCGTCATAAAAACCGGGCAGGGTGACCGCGCCGTCCGCGTCATGCAGTCCGGCGAGAATATCGCACAGGACATGCACCGGGTTGACGACAAGCGACCCATTGCCCGAATGCACATCGCGATCGGCGCCGGTGATGACCACCTCTTCGCCGACCAGCCCCCTCAGGGAGGCACAGATCGACGGCGTTTCAGCGTCCCACATGCCGGTGTCGCAGACGAGTGCATAGTCGGCCATGAGTTCGTCCTTGTTCGCTTCAAGGAACGGACGCGCCGACGGGGAACCTGATTCCTCCTCGCCCTCGAACAAAATTGTGACCGCGACGGGGAGCTCTCCATATATCTCCTTGTAGCTGCGCAAGGATTCGACAAAGGTCATCAACTGGCCCTTGTCGTCGGCCGCACCGCGCGCGGAGATGATCTCGGTGCCGTTTTCGGTTTTCCTGATCACCGGATCGAACGGATCACTGGTCCACAATTCGATCGGATCGATCGGTTGAACGTCGTAATGCCCATAAAAAAGAACACGCGGCGCCTGCGGATTTGCACAGCCGTGATGTGCGACGACCATGGGATTTCCCTGCGTGTCGCGCACCGAGGCCGTAAAGCCGAGTTCACCGAGATAGTCGGCCAGGAATCCGGCGGCCTGCCGGCAGTCCCCGGCGTAGGCGGGGTCGGTGGAGATCGATTTTATGCGCAAAAGCGCAAAGAGCTTTTCAAGGCTCGAAGGGAGATTTTCGTCGGCGCGGGCAAGGACGGGCGCGATATCGGACATGGTTCAGGCCTTTACATGGGGCAGAGAAAACTGGCGCATTGACACAAGAATGGCATAAAAGAGGTCATGCGCCTTTTGCAGGGGCTCGTTTTGTGGCCTCGGCAGGGGGAATACGATGTGCGATTTGCCGCATTCCGGCATCGCATATTCGGACATTAAAGGTAGCCTTCTGAGGTAACTTGACAATTTGTCTGACATTTCAGCACTATGAGTAACGGCAAGAATGTCAAGCTTGCAGGATGGCGCGGTGATAGAGACAATGCACCGCAAACAGACAATCCGGTTTATGGACATATTGGTCTATCATACTGAGATTTCTGTCATTTTTGCGAGTGTGCATGAAGGCACAAACTAAATATGTGCGCGGGGGAAAATCCAAACTGCGCTCAAATTATTAAAGGACGGCGAGACTCGTCGTTCGAGGACAAACTGGAGGTTTGGGAATGAAACTAGGACTTATGGGCGGGATCGCACTGGCTGCTACGGCCGTGATGATGTCCGGGTCGGCATTTGGCTTCGAAGGCAAGAGCCTCGTCGCCCCCGACTGCGATTACGGTGGGAAGATCAAGTCGATCGTCGCCACCGACGAGAACACCGTGACCTTCTCCATGTGCTCGCCTGATCCGGCCTTCGAAGCCAAGGCGGCTTTCGTGGTGTTCGGCATCCAGCCCGAAGAGCACATCATGAAGGAGGGCCCGACCAAGGGCCTGCTTGAGAACCCGATTGGCACCGGTCCGTTCAAGCTCGACGCTTGGAATCGTGGCGACTCCATCATCATGAGCCGCAACGATGACTACTGGGGCGATGAGCCGACGTTCGACAAGCTGGTTTTCCGCTGGAGCGATTCCGGCGCCGGGCGCCTGAATGAACTGCGCTCCGGTACTGTTGACGAGATCGCCAACCTCGGTCCGGACGACTTCGACGCCGTCAAGGCCGATCCCGATCTGCAGTTCCTGAAGCAGCCGGCTCCGAATATCCTGTACCTCGGCCTCAACAACAAGTTCCCGCCCTTCGACGACATGAAGGTGCGTGAGGCCATCGGCATGGGCATCGACCGTCAGCGCATCGTTGACAACTTCTATCCGGAAGGCTCGGAAGTGGCGTCCCACTTCACGCCGTGCTCGATCGTCAACGGCTGCGCCGGTGAAGACTGGTACGATTTCGATCCGGAAGCCGGCAAGAAGCTGCTGGCCGAAGCCGGTTACCCGGACGGGTTCAAGACCAAGATCTACTATCGCGACGTCTATCGCTCCTATCTGCCTGAGCCGAGCGTGGTTGCGGTCGAGTTCCAGACCCAGCTGAAGCAGAACCTCGGCATCGACGCCGAAGTGGTTCCGATGGAATCCGGCGAGTTCATCTCGCAGGCCAACGGCGGCAACCTCGACGGCCCGTACCTTCTGGGTTGGGGCGCCGACTATCCGCACATCACCAACTTCCTCGACTATCACTTCGGTGCTGGCACCAAGCAGTTCGGTAATCCGTTCCCGGAAATCACCGAAGTCCTCACCGAGGCCAGCACGATCGCCGATGTTGACAAGGCTGAGCCGCTTTATGCTCAGGCCAACAACGACCTGAAGAAGCTGGTGCCGATGGTTCCGATCGTGCACGGTTCGGCCGCTTTCGCAGCCCGTGCCACGCTTGAGGGTGCGATCGTCCGTCCGTTCGGCGCACCGCGCCTGTGGGATGCGAATCCGGGCAAGGACACGCTGGTGTTCATGCAGAACGCCGAGCCGATCAGCCTGTACTGCGCTGACGAGACCGACGGTGAAACGCTCAATGCCTGCACGCCGATCGTCGAAGCTCTGCTCGACTACGGCAAGGACAGCGGCGAAATCGTTCCCTCGCTCGCCACCAGCTGCGACGCCAATGACGACGCGACCGAGTACACCTGCCACCTGCGCGAAGGTGTCAAGTTCCACGACGGTTCGACCTTCGACGCCAATGACGTCGTCGTGTCCTGGGCCGCTGGCCTCGACGCGTCCAACCCGGCTCACGTCGGCAACACCGGTGCGTTCGACTACTACTCCTATCTCTGGGGTAGCCTGATGAACGCCAAGTAATTGGCCGACTGACCATTGGAGTGGGCGAAATTCGCCCACTCCACCTTGCTCTCAAATCCCGGAAATCTCGATGCTCGGATACGCCGCCAAACGCATTCTCGTCTCCATTCCGGTCATTCTCGGCATTCTCATCGTCACCTTTGCTCTTGCGCGCATGATCCCAGGGGATCCGTGCAAGGCGATGCTTGGCGACAAGGTATCGGAAACGACTTGCGCGGCTTTCAACGTGCGGTTCGGCTATGACCAGCCAATCACCACGCAGTTCTTCATCTACGCCAAGGATATTCTGGGCGGCAATTTCGGCGAGTCCGTCCGCTTCTCGCGCCCGGTCATCCAGATCATGGTTGAACGGCTGCCGCTGACTGCGGAACTTGCCTTTCTGGCACTCATCGTCGCCTCGATTGTCGGGGTCGGACTGGGTATCCTGGCAGCGCGGCGCGCCAATTCGGTTGCTGATGTCGGCACGATGGTCCTGGCCAATGTCGGCATTTCGATGCCGGTGTTCTGGCTCGGCCTGATGCTGGCCTATCTGTTCGGCGTCATGCTGAGGGGCACGCCGTTCTGGCTGCCACCTTCAGGTCGGCTGTCGGCAGGCGTTACCTCCGTGCCGTTCTACGAGGTCTGGCAGTGGAAGCTCGCCGCCGATAGCAGCTGGGCCAAGTTTCTGGAATTCCTCTCCAATTTCTACATTCTCAATGCGTTGATCACCGGCAACTGGCCGCTGTTCTGGGATGCGCTCAGGCATATGATTCTGCCAGTTCTGGCGCTCTCGACCATTCCCATGGCGGTGATCGCGCGCATCACCCGCTCGTCGCTGCTCGACGTGCTCGGTCGCGACTACATCCGGACGGCGCGGGCCAAGGGCGTGAGAAACAGCGACGTGGTGCGCAAGCACGCGCTCGGCAACGCCATGCTGCCGGTTGTGACCATCCTCGGTCTTCAGATGGGTGCGCTACTGAGCGGCGCGGTCCTGACCGAAACCGTGTTCGGGCTGGCGGGCGTTGGCTCGATGCTGGTGCAAGCCATCTTCGCGCGGGATTATCCGGTGGTGCAGGCATTCACCGTGATGATCGCGTTGTCCTACGTGGTGATCAACCTGATCGTCGATTTGTCCTACTCGTACCTCGATCCGCGCATTCGGCCGCAATAGGAAGACTCATGACAAGCTTAGATACGGCTTCCGCTAAAGCGGCAGATTTCATCGCAGACGAAGGCCTGGTGGGCGATCCTGTCCCGTTATGGAAACAGGCCTGGAACCGGCTGCTGCGCAAGCGTTCGGGCCAGGTGGGCCTGATCATCATCGGCACACTGCTGCTGATCGCCATTTTCGCGCCGCTGATCGCGCCCTACGATCCCGACCAGGTTCTGATCGGTGTCGAGCAGGTCAAGCGCCGCGATGCACCATGCGTGCATTTTCTCGGATGCGAGGTCAGCGAACCCCAGCACATCATGGGCATCGACGGCAATTCCCGCGACCTGTTCTCGCGCGTCGTCTACGGCTCGCGGATCAGCCTGATGATCGGTTTGACCACTGTCAGCACCGCGCTGTTCTTCGGGGTGCTGTTCGGCGCCATCGCCGGCTATTTCGGGGGTGTCGTCGACAATATCATCATGCGCATCATGGATGTGATCTTAGGATTTCCATCCTTGCTTTTGGCCATCGCCATCGTTGCGGTGCTCGGGCCAGGTATCGTCAACGCGTTGCTCGCCATTTCCATTGTCTCGATGCCATCTTATGCCCGATTAACGCGCGCCAGCGTGTTGTCAGTCAAGACGCTGGACTTCGTCGCGGCGACACGCGTGCTCGGCGGCTCGAAGTGGCGGATCCTGTTCCTCAGGATCCTGCCCAACGCCTTCACTCCCATCGTGGTGCTTGCCACGCTCGGCATCGCCACGGCTATTCTCGATGCGGCGGGCCTGAGCTTCCTCGGACTTGGCGCACAACCGCCGATGCCGGAATGGGGCACCATGCTTGGCACCGAAAAGAACCAGATCTTCTCGGCGCCGCACCTCGTCTTCTTCCCGGGTGTGGCCATCATGATCACGGTGCTGGGATTCAATCTTCTGGGCGACGGCTTGCGCGATGCGCTTGATCCGCGGCTCAACAGCTAGAGGACGTCATGACGGCCCCTATCCTTGAAATCAAGAACATGAGCACGACCTTCGCCACGCGCGCAGGCCGGGTGCCGGCGGTCGACAAGGTGTCGATGTCGCTGCGCGCCGGAGAAACGCTGTGCGTGGTTGGCGAAAGTGGCTGTGGCAAGTCGGTGACGGCACTGTCGGTGATGGGGCTCGTGCCCTTTCCGGGCAAGGTCTCCGAAGGTGAAGTGCTGCTCGATGGCGTCGATCTTCTGAAGATGTCGCCGGGCGCCCTCGACAAGGTGCGCGGCAATCGCATCTCGATGATCTTCCAGGACCCGTCGGCAGCGCTCAATCCGGTGCATACGGTTTCCAAGCAGATCGCCGAAGTCTACGCGCTGCACAAGAACATGAGCGGCAAGGATGCCGACAAAGCGGTGATCGATATCCTCGCTGCGGTCGGCATTCCTGATCCGGCCAGCCGCGCCAAGGCCTTTCCGCACGAGTTGTCGGGCGGCATGGCCCAGCGCGTGATGATCGCCATGGCGCTCGCCTGCCAGCCGGAAGTGCTGATTGCCGACGAGCCGACGACGGCGCTCGATGTGACCATTCAGGCCCAGATCCTCGACCTGATGCGTGATCTCAAGCGCGATTTCGGCACATCGATCATGCTGATCACCCACGACCTCGGCGTGGTGGCGGAAATGGCCGACCATGTCGCCGTCATGTATGCCGGCCAGATCGTCGAGTTCGCCGATGTCCGAACCTTGTTCAAGTCGCCGCAGCACCCTTACACCAAGGCGCTTTTGCGCTCGGTGCCGGTTGTCGAACAAAAGACAGACATGCTCGAAGTCATCGACGGACGTGTGCCGCAGCTGACGCATCTGCCGCCCGGCTGCCTGTTCGCGCCGCGCTGCACCGCGCGTCTCGAATCCGGCGAGCCGCGCTGCATGAGCGCCGTGCCTCCGCAGTTCGAGGTCGGCGACAACCACACCAGCCGCTGCTGGCTCAACGAGGCGGCAGCCAAAACCAAGACCGAAGAAGTGGAATCGGCATGAACGCCCTGGTGCAAATGCGTGGCGTCAACATGAGCTTTGCCGTGCGCGGCGGAGCCTTCCAGAGGGTGCGCGGTCACGTCAACGCCGTCACCGACGTCAATCTCGATATCGAACGCGGCCGCACGCTCGGCGTGGTTGGCGAAAGCGGCTGCGGAAAGTCGACGCTGGCGCGTATCGTCATCGGCCAGTTCCCGCCGACGGAAGGCGAGATCATCTTCGACGGCAAGAAAATCGCCGGACCGGGGATGGATGTCGATTTCGAATCGACCAAGCGCATCCAGATTGTCTTTCAGGATCCGTATTCCTCGCTCGATCCGCGCGTTCCCGTGGGCGTCTCGATCGGCGAGGGTCTTGTCATCCACAAGATCGGCGATGCCAAGAGCCGGCGCAAGGCGGTGACAGACATGCTCGAACTCGTCGGATTGCCGCCGCAGGCCGCCGACCGGTTCCCGCACGAGTTCTCCGGCGGACAACGCCAGCGCATCGGCGTGGCGCGTGCCCTGATCATGAAGCCGGAATTCGTCATCTGCGACGAGCCGACCTCGGCGCTCGATGTGTCGGTGCAGGCCCAGATCCTCAACCTTTTGAAAGAGCTCAAGGGTCAGTTCAACCTGACCATGATGTTCATTTCGCACAATCTGGCTGTGGTCAAACACATCGCCGACGACGTCCTTGTGATGTATCTGGGGCATGCCGTGGAGATCACGCCGGCCGACGAGCTGTTCGTCAATCCGCGCCATCCCTACACAAGGGCGCTATTGTCTGCGACCCCGATCGCCGATCCCGACCGGCGCGGCGAACGCATCAAGCTGACAGGTGAACTGCCGTCACCGCTCAACCCACCGACCGGTTGCCCGTTCCATCCGCGCTGCGCACTGGCCAATGACCGCTGCAGAGCGGAGATGCCGGCGCTTATGGTCGATGGAAGTTCGCGGGTTGCCTGTCACGCCGTCGAAGAAGGCCGCTCGCACGAAGCTGCCTGAAGCATGGTTTGATATCATCGGATCCAGCATCGCATTTTGCGCAAGCAGGTGCCATCGTATGCCTGTCCAACCTACCAAGGCATGTTGCCGCCAGGGTTCCTCAGTTTGACCTGATGTCAGGCAGACGTCTGCTGCCCACACAGGATAATCCGGCGGATTTCATCCATGACGGAATCGACGATGCACACGGCAGAGGCAACGGCTGCGGATTCGTCTTCGGCCAAGATCGCGTCGGCAAGATCGCGATGAAGCGGGAACGAGGAAAGGCCGAACTCGTTGCGATGGAAGGGGGACGCCGTGTCCCGGTCGATGGCGCCATCGAGTTGGGAAAGGATGCGCCCATACATCGGATTGCCCGAGGCTTCGTAAACGGCACTGTGGAAAGCCGCATCTTCGATGCGCCAGGACTGGCCAGCATAGACGGCCCGCAAAAGAGTGTCGCACAGGTTCGAGATGCCGGCGCGCTGCTCGCGACTTGCATTGAGGGTTGCCTTGCGCACCACGTCGGTTTCGAGCCCACGGCGCACCTCAAGCAGGTGCAATAGCGCTTCGCCCTCGAGACGCACCGACAGCGGCACCATGGATTGCGTGGCTTGCATCGGCGCTGTGAGATAGGTGCCATCGCCACGGCGGCGGCGAATGATGCCGAGTCCTTCCCAGCGATTGAGTGCTTCACGCACCGTCGAACGTCCGACACCGAGCTTGGTTGCCAGCGAAACTTCAGGCGGCAACCGGTCGCCGACCTTCAATCCTGACTGTTCGATCATGTCGGCCAAGGCTTCGAGGATGAGTTCACCACGCGAGCGTGACGGCAGCGGCTCAGGATCGTCCGGGTGCGAAGAGTGCGGCACGTGCTGAAACCTCCTCAGCGACGGGGCGGGGAGCACTGACTGCGACGGCGAAAAGTATCAGTGCGCCGAAAGGTTCAGAATCTCGTCCAAGGCCCCAACAAGCCGGTCCATTTGCTCGGGGCTGTTGTAGCCTTGAACCGATAGACGGGCGATATGCCTATCTTGCCAAGAAAAGACCGGAATTTCTATGCTGTACCGCTCAAGCAGGGTCGATTGTACCGTTTCGACGTCGCAGGCGGGCAGCGTCATGGCGGCCATTTGCGGCGCCGAGAATTCGGGCGTCGACAAAAGCGGCAGTCCTGTCAGCTCCGAAACCCGTTCGGCGGTCTGTCGCGCCAGAGCCGCACACTGGCGGGCAACCCCATCCCAGTCATGCTCCCGGCGAAAGGCGATCGCCGCCGGCCCGGACAAAAAGGCAGAGGGGTCGCGGGTGCCTTGCACCTCAAGTGTATCGAGGAAAGGCGAATTGCCGAATGCTCCGGTTGCTCCGGGCTCCTTGATCGTCGCCGTCCAGCCATGGCTGATGACAAGCGGATCGAGAATGCTCTGCATGTTCCGACGGGCATGAAGGAATGCCGACCCTTTCGGCGTCATCAGCCATTTGTGGAAATTGCCTGAATAGAAATCCGCACCGAGCGCGTCGAGATCGAGCGGGATATGGCCGGGCGTATGGGCGCCGTCGATGACGGTGATGATGCCGTTTTCGCGGCAGTGGGCGACGATGTTCTCGATCGGAAACCGCAGCGCCGTCGGCGAGGTGATGTGCGAGATGAACAGCACCCGCGTTTTGGGCGTCATGGAGTCGAGCAGGGCTTGTGTAAACTGCTCTTCGCTCACCAGCGGCAACGGAATTTTGGCAACGACAATACGGGCGCCGGTGCGTTGGGTCACATAGGCCAGCGTCTTGTCGAGCGCGGCGTATTCGTGGTCGGTGGTGACGATCTCGTCGCCCGGTTCGAGCTTCAACGATTGCAAAACGATATTGAGGCCGAACGTGGCATTGGTCACCCAGACGAGGTCGTCCGGGTTGGCCCCGAATTCGGGAGCAATCACCTGGCGCGCTTGGCGCATCAGGTCGCTGTAGCGCCGTCCAAGAAACTCAACAGGCTGGGACTCGAGTTCGCGCTGCCAGTCCTGGAAAGCGGCAAAAACAGGACGAGGGCAGGCGCCGTACGAACCGTGGTTCAGAAACACCACGTCGTCGCGCAGCTGGAAGTGGCTGGCGAGATTTTGTGACACGTCAAAAGGCCTTTCTCGGCATAGGCAACAGGCAGGTGGCGTATAGCCGACAAACAAATGTCTGACAATTCGGACTCAGTGTTGCAGCCATTGATTTGGCGCTGAAATGGTTGATGAAGGGTGGGGCGAGCTGATGAAACAGGCGCATGCCCGGTAAAACCGGCGCATGCGCCCAATTCTATTCGTCGTTGGTGCGGCTCAGCGGATCAGACCGCCTTGAGCGAGCTCACCATACGCCATTTGCCGTCGAGAGACCGGACCGGACCGGTCAGTTCCACCGTTCCGCTGGCACGGATATCTCCGCTCGACTCACCGACCATGATGTCGAACTTGCCCGGTTCGACGCGACGTTTGCCGTCGAGCCCGGTGAAGTTGAGCATATCGGTCGGCACTTCTGCACGGATGTGCGCCGTCTCGCCAGCCGCCAAAGCGATCTTGCCAAAGGCCTTGAGCTCCTTGACCGGCCGGGCGACCGTAGCAACCAGATCGCGGACGTAAAGCTGAGGCACTGCCGTACCGGCACGGGTGCCGGTGTTGCGGATGGTGAAGGTCACGGCAACGGTCCCGCCAGCGCTCTCGATCTTGTCGTTTTCGATCGCGAAGTTCTCATAGGCGAAGCTGGTGTAGGACAGTCCGTGCCCGAACGGATAGCTCGATCCGAAATGGCGGGCGACGGGGGTCCCGGAACTGCCAAATCGGTGATTGTAGAAATACGGCATGGCGCCGACGTTGCGCGGCACCGAAAGCGGCAGGCGGCCGGACGGCTCGACAGCGCCGGTCAGAACATCGACAAGCGCCGGTCCACCCTGCTGGCCGCCGGCGAACGCATAGACCTGCGCGGCGATGTCCTTTTCCAACCCGCCGAGATTGTACGGGCGTCCGGAGATGACCACGACGACAACCGGCTTGCCGGTGCCGACGACGGCATCGAGCAATTCCTGCTGCACGCCGGGCAGATCGAGACTTTCGGCGTCCGATCCTTCACCGACGGTGCCTGTCTGGAACAGGCCGGCCAGATCGCCGACGCAGACCACGGCGATATCGGCCGATTTGGCTGCGGCGACGGCATCGTCGATCATGTCGAGACGGGTCGACAGGTTCGAGGCGATATCGACGTCGGAACTGTCGACGTCGTCGCCAGGGAAGACCGGGGCACCGTATTTGCGCTCGTCGAGGATGTTGCAACCGCGGGCGTAAATAACGCTGTCGGCACCCAAGGCGGCCTCGAAGGCAACGCGTGGCGTCACCACGTCCTTGGCATCGGCGATCTCGTCATTGAGCAGCAGATGCACCGGGAAGGAATAGCCACTCAACAGCGCCAGCGGATCGTCGGCCGACGGGCCGATGACGGCGACCTTCTTGCCGGGGGCCAGCGGCAGGATGCCGTTGTTGTCGAGAATGGTCACGGCCTCGCGGGCGGCCTGACGGGCCAAGCCGACCGTTTCGGCAGTCTGGAAGCTGACCGCCGTGTCATCGGCATATGGCTTTTCGAATAGACCGGTGCGGAATTTCTCAACCAGAACGCGGGTAACAGTGGTGTCGAGCAGGTCCATGGTGATGAGTCCGCGCTCGAGAGCGTCCTTGAGGCTCGGCGCGCAATCATTGCCGGGTAGCTCGACGTCAAGGCCGGCTGTGTAGGACAGGGCCGCTGCTTCGGCGTTGTCTGCCGCAATGCCCTGGGCCTTGCGCAGCAGTTCGACGCCTGTGTAATCGGCGACGATGATGCCGTCGAACCCCCATTGCTCACGCAGAACCTCGGTCAGAAGGTGCCGATTGGCGTGGCTCGGCTCGCCGTCGATGGCATGATAGGCCGGCATCACCGAACCGGCATTGGCCAGCTTCACCGCCATTTCGAACGGCAGCAGGAAAGTGTCGTTGAGCTCGCGCCAGCCGAGATTGACCGGGGCATGGTTGCGCCCGCCCTCCGAGAAGGAATGCCCGGCGTAGTGCTTGAGCGTCGCAAGAAGATCGCGCTTTTCGCCCTGAATGCCGCGCACGTAGCCGCACGCCATCATGCCAGCCATGTAAGGATCTTCGCCGAAGGTTTCCTCGGTGCGGCCCCAGCGAACGTCACGCGCAACATCGAGCACCGGCGCCAGAACCTGATAGGCGCCGACTGAGCGCGCTTCCTCGCCAATGGCCGTGGCAACCTTCTCGACCAGGTCGGGATTGAAGGTGGCGCCGTAGGCGAGGGCGGCCGGAAACAGGGTGGCGCCGCGGGCTAGGAGACCGTTCAGGCATTCCTCGTGCGACATGACCGGAATGCCGAGCCGTGTCTCTTCCAGCATGAATTTCTGCAGCGTGTTGAGGGCGCGCACACCTTCGGCAGCTTCGATCGGCCGGCCACCGAGCGGCCGCGTGATCTGGCCAAGACCAAGTGACAAGGTCTTGCGCATCTTTTCTTCTTCGATGCCGCCGACGAAGGGCATGTTGCGCGGCCGGTGATTGCCGTCGCTCGAGAGATCGAGCCACATCGAATAAAGCTGCGCGATCTTTTCATCGAGCGTCATCCGGGCAAGGAGGTCGGCGGCGCGCGCGTCGGGACTGAGGTTAGGGTTTTTGTAGTCTTCGGGCATTTCGAACTCACTTCTTGGTTTGGCACATCGCAGCAACCGGTCGACGACGACCCGTTGCTGCCGGATGACGGTTTGTGCCGGCGAAAGATCGGTACAATGAGCGACCACGCCGGCATAGGGAAAGGCAAGAGCCTTGCGTTGAAACTCGGGCGCGACGCGTTAACGCACGCATGGGGTGTGGGTCGGGACAGGGGCCACAAATGGCGGAAATCGCCCGTTTTCCCGCAGGGTGGCGGCGCGATCTGAATTCACGATTAAGATGGGGCGGATTAGCGCTCACGCTTGATTGAATCGGAAATTCTGATACAAACTTGACCAGACCACCTGCCGGAAGAAATTCATATTGGCTCGCAATATTGTTTTGGTCGATCCAGAGGACGGTACTGACGTTCTCAGGAGTTTGGCCTCGCCCACGCGCATCAGCATTCTCAAGCTTCTTCGCGACGAAGGTGCGATGAATATAAATGACATCGCCGCGAGGCTGGCACTGCCGCAATCGACAGTTTCCTCGCACGTGTCCTTGCTTGAAAAAGCGCAGTTCATCCGTACTGAACTGATCAAGGCGCGCAAGGGCAATCAGAAGATCTGTCATTCGACATTCGACGAAGTATTGCTGGCCTTCAAGGATACCAAATCCCGTTCGGCAGACGCCGGTATCGAAGTCTCGATGCCGATAGGACTTTACACAAGCGTTGAAGTGACGGCGCCGTGCGGCATGTGCACTGCCGACGGGATTGTCGGATTGCTCGACGTGCCCGATTCCTTCCTCGATCCCGGCCGGATGAAGGCGGGGCTGTTGTGGTTCACGCGCGGTTACGTCGAATATCAGTTCCCCAACAACGCCAAGCTGGCCAACACCGATATCGATGCGATCGAGTTCACCATGGAACTGAGCTCGGAAGTGCCCGGGACCAGCGCCGACTGGCCTTCGGATATCACACTCACTGTCAACGGTATTGATGTCGGCACATGGACCTCGCCGGGCGATTTCGGCGACAAGCGCGGCGTTTACACACCCGACTGGTGGAAGCTGAAAGGCTCGCAATACGGCAAGCTGAAGAACTGGCGCATCGGCCAGAACGGCACCTATGTCGATGGCGTCAGAATTTCGGACATCTCGGTCCACAGCCTCGACGTCGCCCGCCATCACTCGATCCGTTTGAGGATCGGCGTGCACGACAGCGCCAAGCATCCCGGCGGCATCAACATTTTCGGCCGCGGTTTCGGCAATTACGACCAGGATATCGTCCTGAGGTTGCATCTGAAGCGCTAGCGCGCGACCTCCCGTATCATCCGATGAAACGGTGCGCCGCGCGTTGCGGCGCAAACCGTTGGCTTGGGCACGGATCGGAGCTTGTCAGCCCTTGACCGCACCGCCGGTCAAACCGGAGATGATGTAGCGCTGTGCCGCGAGAAAAAAGACCAGAGCCGGCAGAATTGTCAGCGTCAGGAACGCCAGAACCTTCGGCCAGTCCGTGTTGTACTGGCCCTGGAACTGCATGATCCCCAGTGGCCACGGGAAGGCCTTTTCGTCGTTGAGCATGATCAGCGGCAACAGGAAATTGTTCCAGCTGGTGACGAAGGCGAACACGCCAACCGTGGTCAGGATCGGCAGCGATAGCGGCAGGACGATGTACCAGAAAATCCTGAGATAGCCGCATCGGTCCATGCGCGCCGCCTCGATCAATTCGATCGGCAGCTCCTGGAAGAACGAGCGGAACAGCAGCATCGAGAAGGCAAGATTGAACGCCACCTGCGGCAGGATCACGGCGGTCGGATTGTCGAGAATTCCCATGTCGCGGATGGTGATGAACAGCGGCAGGATCGCCGTGGCGAAGGGGAACAGCAGGCCGAGCATGAACAGGCTGGTGAGGTAATTGCGCCCGTAAAAGCGGATGTGGGACAGGGCAAAGGCCGCCATGGCCGCGACGATGACCGTCAGAACCACGGTGAGCAGGGCGATGAACAGCGAATTCCACATGAAGCGGAAGAAGGTGTCGCCGCCAAGGATCAACTCGAAATTGGAGGTGTCCCAACTGGCCGGAAATCCGAACGGATTGACGCGCAATTCGCCGTTGGATTTGAAGCCGCCAAGTGCCGTCGAATAGAACGGCACCAGGATGAACAGCGTGATGAAGATGATCGTTCCCCACTGGAACGGCGAGATCTCGGGCTTCGATCCAACGATGGTCAGTTTTCGTTTGGTTCGGGCCATTATGCTTCAGCCTTCGTGAACAGCAGGCGGCGGTAGATGATGGTCACGCCGACACACAGGATGAACAGGATGACGCTCATGGCGCCGCCGAAGCCGATCTTCATGCGCAGGATGCCGAAATAGTAGAGGAACGACACAAGCGTATGGCTGGCATTGCCCGGTCCGCCACCGGTCAGCGGCAGGATGATGTCGAACAGTTGCAGCGAGCCGACAATGGCGAAAAAGACCGAAATGATGATCGAGGAGCGGAGCATCGGGATCTTGATGAACCACATGATCTTCCATTTGGAGACGCCATCGAGCCGTGCCGCCTCGACCACCTCGCTGGGGATCGACTGCAGGCCGGCGATATAGATCATCATGTGAAAGCCGAAATACTTCCAGACGATGACAATGATGATGGCCGGAATGACCCAGGCCCGGTCAGCCAGCACGAATGGCATTTCTGTGTGAAGGGCATCGCCGATGGTCGGCAGAAGGCCGTAATTGCCATCGTAGACGAATTTCCAGATCAGGCCTGCAGCCACTTCGCCGAGCATGTAGGGCAGAAAGAAGATGGTGCGGAAAATCGATACGAACCACGCCTTCTGATAAAGCGCCAGCGCCACCCAAAGGGCGAGCGGCAGCTGCAACAGAAGCGAGGCGACGGCGATGATCACCGTGTTCCTCAGCGCCAGTGGAAAGGCACGATGGTCGACGACCTTGGCGTAGTTTTCGAGACCGACAAAGTCCTGGAGCGGACCGTAGCCGTTCCACTTGTAGAAAGAGAACAGGAACGCGTTGAAAAGTGGCCACAAAACGAATGTGACGAACAAGATGAGGGCGGGCGAAACCAGCAGCAGTACGGCAAGCCAGCTTTTTCTGTCGCCGAACTGGCGCCAGAACGGCGGGCGCGTAGCCGCTGCGGGGCGGGACGTGATGTCCTGCGACGTGGTGACCGTTTGCGTCATGTGAGCTCTGTTCCTGAAGGACGGGCAGGGCGCATCGGCCCCGCCCGCCATTGCCTAGGGATTGCTACCGGGCGTCTTCAGCAGCGGCCTGAAGTTCGGCAGCCGCATCCTCGGGGCTGATCGTGCCCGCGGCGAGCTCGGCCGACATGTCGTTGAACACGCCGCCGACATCCGGACCCAGAGCCTGGTCGAAGAACAGGGCGTGCCAATGCGCCTTGTTGATGTCTTCGGCGACCTGCTGCTTGAACGGGTTGGTCATGGTGTCCGCAGCGCCCTTGGCGATCGGAATGTAGTAGGCGCCCGCGGCGAACTCCTGCTGAAGCGCGACGTCGGTGTTGTACCACTCCATGAACTTCACGGCTTCGTCCGAAGCGTTCTTGGAGAACAGCCAGCCGGAGAGACCGCCGAGCGTATCGGTCGGATCGCCTGCGCCACCGGGGACGGTCGGGAAGGGCAGAATGCCGAGGTCTTCATCGGGAAAGCCCTTCTTGTCGGCCGAGGAGTCCTTCATGACGGTGTAGTCCCAGTCACCCATCAGGTGCATGGCGGCGTTGCCGTCGCCGAACATGCCGGATGCATCACCATAGGTGGCGGCTTCGAAGCCCTGCTGGAACGGCTTCATCTGTCCCAGATCGTAAAGCTTCTGCGCGGCGTCGACGAAGGGCTTGTCGGTGAAGCTGGCTTCGCCCGAGGCGGCCTTGTCGAACTCTGTTTCGCCGGCAAGCCGCACGACCATCTTGGCCCACCAGAAGTGCGCCGGCCACTTGTCCTTGCCACCGAGGGCGATCGGGGTAATCCCGGCATCCTGGAACGTCTTGATGCCCGCCGTGAACCCGTCCCAGGTCTTCATCGATTCAGGATCGACGCCGGCCTTCTTGAACAGAGCCTTGTTGTACCACAGCACGACTTCGCCGACGTCGCGGGCGATGCCATAAAGGTGGCCGTCACGCGAGAAGGCGGAAATACCGGCTGTTCCGATGGCATCCTTGGTTTCCTGGCTGACCCACATCCTCGATCGGACGCAGCACGACCGGCCTTGGCCTGGCTCGGTCAGCACGCCGCCGCCCCAGGAAAAGAAGATGTCCGGAGCATCCGGGGGACTGCAAGCAGCGTCGTGAGCTTGGCCTTGAAGGCCTCGTTCTCGAGAAACTGCGTTTCGATGGTCACGCCGGGATGAGCGGCTTCATAGGTGCGGGCCGCGCCCTCGAGCAGTTCGAGTTCGGCCGGAACTGACGTGATGTGCAGCCACTTGATGGTGGTATCGGCAAACGCGGTGCTGGTGCCAAGCGCAGCAAACGCGGCGGCCATAAGCCAACGATTCATGATTATCCTCCCTATTGAGCAGTCAAACGCACAAAGACGAGTTTCCGTCGAGGCGTTCTTGAGCTACGTTCATCATTAATATCGTTTTCGATCCGCTCGGCAAGGCAAAAAGCCGACACACATCTGATTGACAGACAGGAAATTCGATGCTTATCCGAATGTCAAAGGGTGCATCTAAAGAATAGAATAATATGCTCGGGAGGCATGATGTCGGGGCTAAGTGTTGAAGGCGTATGTAAATCTTTCGGACTTGTGGAGGTGTTGCGCGACATCAATCTCACGGTCGAGAACGGCGAATTTGTAGTTCTCGTCGGTCCATCGGATGTGGGGAAGTCCACTCTTCTCAGGATCATTGCCGGGTTGGAAACCCTGTCGGCGGGGCAGGGTCCATATCGCAGCGAGAACGTGACGGACATCGATCCGGCAGACCGCGGCGTCGCCATGGTTTTCCAGTCCTACGCGCTTTATCCCCACATGACTGTCGAGCAGAATATCGGGTTCGGCCTCAGGATGTCGGGGGTCTCGAAATCGGAGGTGGCCAAGCAGGTTGCCGAGGCGGCGCAAACGCTCGAACTGACCGAGTTGCTGCAGCGCAAGCCCCGCGCCCTGTCTGGTGGACAGCGCCAGCGCGGTCGCCATCGGCCGCGCCATCGTGCGCAATCCGGAAGTCTTTCTGTTCGACGAACCCTTGTCCAATCTCGACGCCGAATTGCGCGTCCAGATGCGTCTCGAGATCGCCAAGCTGCACCAGCGGCTTTCGGCAACGATGATCTACGTCACCCACGATCAGGTCGAAGCCATGACTCTGGCCGACCGCATTGTCGTGTTGCGTGACGGGACGTATCGAGCAGGTCGGCTCGCCTGTCGAGCTCTATGACAATCCGGACAATGTCTTTGTCGCCGGGTTCATTGGCTCGCCGAAATGAATTTTCTGCCCGGGACCGTTCAGGACTGCAAGGACGGGCACGCAGAGATCAAGCTGAACAGCTTCGGCAACCCGGTACTGAAGATCAGGATGCGCACGGGCTCTCCCGCCAGGGGCGACAGCGTCAGCGTCGGCATAAGGCCCGAGCAGTTGCCCATGACGGTGAGGCAAGCACCATATTGACCGGCAAAGCCGTTGTCGTCGAACAGCTCGGCGGCACAAACTATGTCTATGTCGCCGATGAATCCGGCGCCCAGATCACCGTGGAGCAGCGCGGACACGCCAAGGCCAAGGGCGGCGAGACCGTCCATTTCGGCGTCGATCCCGAAAATTGCCTGGCCTTCGACAAGGACGGGTTGCGCCTTTAGCGTCTTCTGTGACCGCAAAATGAACAGGCCGTCGGCATATCCTGCCGGCGGCCTTTTTGTGCGCGGGGGGCGCGGCGATCTGATCAGTCGAGCAGGTCGGGCTTTGCCACCATGATGGCAGCGAAATCGTTGGAGAGCTTGCGCAGCATGTCCGCCGGGATCACCTGCTTCGGTCCGCCGGCTGACAAGACGAAGCGATGAATTTTGGCCGCTTTCTCAACGGTCTCGACCAGAGCAAAGACCTTGTTGGGGTTTTCCTCGGACGCGAGATGCCGTGATGGGTCCAGGAGATCACCCGGCTCTTTTCGAGTTCGACCAGCGATGCCTCGGCAATCTCGACGCCGCCCGGCGTCAGCGGCGGCACGACGCGCACACCGGTCTGGGAAGATGACGATGCACTCGGGCATTTTCTCCCACAAAGCGCGGGTCAACACCTTGCTGTCGAGCGGTTCGAGGAACGACAGGGCGATGAACTCGGGCGGATGGGCGTGAAGGATCATGCGCTCGCGCCCGTTCGAGACGCGTTTCCGGACGGCATGGGCCACCAGGTGGGTCGGGAACTCCGACGTCGGGCGGGCGCCGGACGAAAAGCCCCAGACCTGACGCCAGGCGGTGCCGTTCTCGACGATCTGCACGATGCCGAAGACCTGGTTGGGATGGTCGAGCGCATGGCGGAAGAACTGCCCGGATCCGGTCACCAAAAAGTACTCGCCATCGAGATCTGGCTCATTGATCGCAAGCGCGTTGGCCGGGCCGGGGGTCAGATCGGGATAAAGTCGCGCGAGAATGCCCCTTGGCCTCCTCGGTTGGCAGACGCCAGGAGAAATTGCCGCCATTGGCTTCGTTCCAGCCCATCTCCCAGCACAGATGGACAAACGGAGCTGCTTCCTTGACGAAGGAAATCGGGTGAGAAAACGCGGTCATGATGGGTCCTAGTTACGGTCGGCGACCGAGGATTGATAGGTGTCGAGATCTGAGATGAGAGCGGCGCCGGCGGGCGCGCCGAGCCGGTCGCAGAACTCGGCCCAGACGGCGCCGTAAGGCAGGTCTTTGGCCTCTTCGGTCAGAACCAGCCGTGTGGTGAAATCAAGTTTTTCCTCGGCGGCTTTCAGCCTGTCCTGCGGCAACAGCAGGGCACGCAACAGGGCCTTTTGCATGTTGCGGGTGCCGATGACCCAGGCGGCGGTGCGCGAAATGGTGGCGTCGAAGAAATCGAGCCCGATATGGGTGCGCTCGATGAGATCGGCGAAGACCAGTTCCTGAGCCATCATCATGATGTCGTCGTTGAGCAGGATGACGTGATCGCTGTCCCAGCGCATCGGCCGGGAGACGTGCAACAGCAACTCGTCGACCGATAGCGACACCGAGCTCAGCTTGTCGGCAACGTTCTCGGTCGGGTGGAAATGGCCCATGTCGAGGCACAGCACGATCTGACGCTTGATGGCATAGGCGAGATAGAACTCATGGCTGCCCACGGTCATGGCTTCGACGCCGATGCCGAAGAGTTTGGATTCGACGGCGTCCAGCAGATGCGCCTTGTCGAAAGGCGTCGCGATGATCTCGTCGAGTGCGGCCTCAAGGCGCTGGCGCGCCAGCAGGCGGTCGACGGGGATGTCCTTGGATCCGTCCGGAACCCAGATGTTGTTGACCGACGCGCTGCCGAGCGCCTTGCCGATGCCGGCGGCGATCTCGCGGCTGCGCTTGCCGTGTTCGATCCAGAAGTCGCGGATGCCCCTTGTCCGGATGCGCCAGGGTCAGGTTGTCGTCGGCCTTGGCGTGGGGCAAAAAAGGTCGGGTTGAAATCGATGCCGATACCGGCGTCCTTGGCCCAGTCGACCCAGGGTTCGAAGTGCTTGTACTCGATCTCGTCGCGGTCGGGGTTTTTCCGTGGTGTCCATGTAGAAGGCATGGAGATTGAGCCGATGCTTGCCCGGAATTTTCGAATAGGCGAAATCGAGATCGGCGCGCAGTTCGGCGGGGTTGCGGGCGCGGCCGGGGTAGTTGCCGGTCGCCTGGATGCCGCCGCCGGAGGTGCCGGACTTCTTTTCGAAGCCGACAACGTCGTCGCCCTGCCAGCAGTGAACCGAAATCGGGATTTTGGACAAACGGGCAAGGGCGACCTCGGTATCGACGCCCCAACTGGCGAAGACCTCGCGTGCCGTATCGTAACTGCCCATTTTTCTTCACTCCCTATGTCTTGTGATCGTCGTGCGCCGGGGTTCGGATTATCCGCAAGCATTATCCCCGGAGCGACGGCTTGTTGGTGATGTCGCGCACAACCGAACTAGGCAATTCGGGCGATGGACACTTTTGTCCACTTCGCGCCTTACGTTGGCGCGTGTATCGTCCCGAAACTTGCTGAGGCGGGTGATTTCGACGTCAGATATGGCTGCCTCCCAATTCGGCTTGCCAAGCATGAAAATGGTCATGCGGTTGAGGTGGTGTCAATCATATCCGTGCAGAATTGATCGGTCCTGCAAGCTATTGAAGCAATTTGTCACACATGAGATTGACATTGCCCGTATCAGCGCCTTGATTGGCACGTGAGGAGAGCGTCTGTGCACGAAAAGGAACGCCATCGCATCATTCTTGCCACGGTGCAGGCGCGCCCCGTCGCCAGCGTCGGCGAACTCGTCGATATTATCGGCGTATCCGAAGCGACGATTCGGCGGGATATCGCGGCACTCGACGAGAGTGGCGCTCTCAGGCGGGTGCGTGGCGGGGCCGAGGCGCTCGACCCGCCTAGCCAGAACGCCCTGATCGGTCGTCCGTTCTCGGTCAGCGAGACATTGAACCTTTGCCGCCAAGCGGGCCATCGCCCGAACGGCGGCAGCGCTTTGCGATGACGGCGACCAGATCATCATCAATGGCGGCACGACGACGTTCCAGATGGTGCCGCACCTGGCCTCGAAGCACCTGACGGTCTTCACCAATTCCTTTCCGATCGCCGAGTATCTGGTTCACAATTCGCGTTCCAGCGTCGTCATCCCTGGCGGCACGGTCTATCGCGAGCAGCAGATCGTCATTTCGCCCTTCGGCGGCGCCGTCGCCAGCCATTTCTACGCCAAGCGCATGTTTCTCGGTTGCCACGGCCTGTCGGCGCATGGGGTGATGGAGGCCGACTCGCTGGTCGTGCAGTCGGAACTGGCGTTGATGGGGCAGGCGGATGAGGTGATCGTTCTCGCCGACAGTTCGAAATTCCGCGCCCGCACCAGCCTGATCCTGTGCGGTCTCGACAAGATCTCGACCATCATCACCGATTCCGGCCTCAAGGCCGACGACCGAACGGTGCTCAGCGATGCCGGCGTGAATCTGGTGATTGCCGACATGACGACCGACAGCGCTCAATCGTCTGAACCTGAATAGAAAGCCTCCAGATGTCCGAGGAAAAACACGCCTTCAAGATGAAACTCAATCCGGGGATGGCGGAGGAATACAAGCGCCGGCACGACGAGATCTGGCCCGAACTCGAAGCCGCGCTGCGCGCTGCCGGCGTACGTGATTATTCCATCCATCTCGACGAGGACACCAACATCCTGTTCGCCGTGATGTGGCGCCGAACCGATCATGGGCTCGATGAGCTGGCGACGACGCCGCTGATGCGCAAATGGTGGGACCATATGGCCGACATCATGGAAACCCAGCCCGACAACGAGCCGGTGTCGGTGCCGCTCAAGACCGTCTTCCACATGAGCTAGACCATGTCCGCCGCACGTCGTATCGCCGTCATAGATGTCGGCAAGACCAGCGCCAAACTGGCACTGGTCGATGCCGAAACGCTCAGTGAGATCGCTGTCGAGAAACTACCGAACACCGTTCTCTCAGGCACGCCCTGGCCGCATTTCGATCTCGATGGTTTGTGGCAGTTTTTCCGCGAGGCGCTGACACGGGTGCAGGCGCAACACGGTGTTGATGCCATTTCCATCACAACCCATGGCGCCAGTGCCGTGCTGCTGGATCATGAGGGAAAGCTGGCAGCGCCGATGCTCGATTACGAGCACACCGGACCTGACGAACTTGCTGAAGATTATCAGCGTATTCGCCCCGACTTCTCGGAAACCGGTTCACCACGCCTGGGCATGGGGCTCAATCTCGGCGCGCAATTGTACTGGCAGTTCCGTACCGATCCGGATCTGCTGAACCGCACGGCCCATATCATCACCTATCCGCAGTATTGGGGCTATCGGCTGACCGGGAAACTGGCGTCGGACTTTTCTTCTCTCGGCTGTCACACCGACCTGTGGAATCCGGTGGCGGGCACGCCATCGACGCTGGCGGAACGTCTTGGTATTGCCGGCAAGCTCGTCATGCCGCGCCAGCCGTTCGATGTATTGGGAACGCTGTTGCCGGACATAGCGGCCGAAACCGGCTTGTCGGCGGACACGCCGGTTTCGGTTGGTATCCACGATTCCAATGCGTCGCTGTTGCCCTATCTGCTCGGTCACGAGGCGCCGTTTGCCGTCGTCTCGACCGGGACATGGGTGATCTCAATGGCGGTCGGGAGCAGAAGGGCGGCGCTCGACCCGATCCGGGATACGCTGATCAACGTCAATGCCTTCGGCAAGCCGGTGCCGTCTGCACGCTTCATGGGCGGGCGCGAATTCGAGATTGTCAGCGAGGGTGTTCGGGTCGCGCCAAACCTGGGTGACCGCGACGCTGTTCTTGCCGGCCCGATACTGTTGCTGCCGGCAGTGGTCGCGAGTTCCGGGCCGTTTCGCGGACAGGTTTCAGGCTTCACCATGGAGCCGCAATCGCCGGCCCAGCGTCATGTCGCGCTGTCCTGGTATCTGGCGCTGATGACGGACACCTGCCTCGATCTGGCGGGGGCCGAGGGACCCGCAATCGTCGAGGGACCGTTCGCCGACAATGCCGATTACTGCGCCATGCTGGCGGCGGTGCGGCCCGGCGGCGTCAGGATCGCACGCTCTGTCACCGGCACCAGCATTGGCGCTGCCATGCTGGTTATGGACGAGAGGCACGAGCCGGACACGGCGCCGGTTGTTGCAACCGATACCGACCGGCTTCGTGCCTATGCCAAGGCGTGGCGCGAGCGGGTCAACTCAGCAGGCTAGAGCAGGTCATTCTCAGATGGATCACCCTCCGCGTCCCTCCCCTTGATGGGGAGGGTGGCTCGACGAAGTCGAGTCGGGTGGGGTGGAGCCACAAGCACCCAGCGTGGGGCCTTACCCCCACCCAGGTTCACAACGGACTTAGCAAGGGCTAAGTCCTGTTCGCCAACCCTCCCCACAAGGGGGAGGGAGGCCTCGCGACTGCTTCCGTTATAAACTGACAGAATCTAGGTGAGTTCGAAGACGGGCACCTTCTTGCCGTTCTCGGCGAAAGACTGTCTGAGTTCGGCAATGTCCGGGCAGACTGGCGCATCCGGCAGTTCGGAGCCCTCGGTGACCGGACCTGCATAGACAGCCGTGGCGAGCAGCGTCGTGCCCGGCTCCAGCGTACCGCGCAATTGCGGCACCAGCGTCCGCGCCGCCATGACATTGGTGTTGGAGAACGGGCTGATGACACGCGGCGTGCGGGCGTCGAAGCCGATAATGACGCTGACGTCATCCGCCGTTTTGACCTCGGCCCGGGCATTTGCAACGGTTTCGTCCCAGACGCCGAAATCCGGCTTGGCGATGGCAAAGCCGCCTTCCAAAACCTCCATTCGGCGCTGCGTCGTGACCTCGTGCAACCGGATGTGCCAGTCGCCCGCCGGCACGATATAGGTCTCGACGGAGATGTCGTCATAGGGGTGCCATTTGGCATAAAGCCGGTCGCCGCTAATAGCGACGGTTTCGTTGAACTCGCGCATGCGCATGTGCATGCCATCGTCGCTGAAGGTCAGCATGTTGTCGGAGGCGGCTTTGTCGAAATGACGGTCGTCGGCTTCGACCGAAAAACCGTAGCGGGTCGAGTAGGCGAACTTGCCGTATTTCTCGATCATACCGCGCCACTCGCGGTTTCTGCTGACCCGAAGACAGGGCAACGACGTGACCGGGCAGGTTCTGGATGACCATGCCCGGTTCGGGCAGCGAAACCGGCACTGTCACGCGCTGCGGTTCGGTTTCCTCGGCGGCCCAGAACGGATGGTCATCCGGCAGCGCCAGCGGCAGGAAGGCCTTCATGGCCCAATAGGGCGAACCGGCGGAATTGTAGCCTTCGGACAGCAGCAGATTGGGATAGGCATAGCCCACCGACAAGATGCCATCGCGATCGAAGATCGGTTGGCGTGCCCACCATCTGAGATTTCTGAGGTAGTAGCCCTTGATCTCGCCCCAGGGCAGCGCTTCGACGCCGGCGTAGGCGAGGGCGCCCCAGAAACCGGCGTGGGCGAACCGGTAGGTCAGGCTGCGTCCGAAAGGCAGCGCAGCACCGTCTGGCGCGTACCAACGGCGGATGCTCTCGGTAAAACTGGCCGCGCGTTGACGATAGATATCGGCGCGGTCCGTGTCGCCGGACAGCTCGGCGTAAAGGAGGCTGTAGAAGTGGAAGGCGAAGGGAATGTAGTGTTCGGCGCAACGGATGTTGCCGTCGCGGTACCAGCCGTTGCCGAGATCGAAACCCTCGATGTCGTTCAGATAGGTTTCGCGCTTGGTCGGATCGACTGGGACGCCGCAATGGATCAGGCCGAGATCGATCAGAACCCTGAAGAACTTCCAGTTTGAATTGACGAATTCGTACTCGCGGGCATTGAGCAGATAGGCGGCGACATTGGCCTTTGCCCTGTCATCGAGCGGGTCCCAGAGCTCGGACCGCACCAGCCTCAATGCAAATCCGATGGCGGCGAGCTCCACCTGGCGTTGATCGATGCCGTTGATGTCGCCCCAGTAATCCGGATGGGTCGGGTCGGTGCCGTTGGCGAGCCCATCCCGATAGAGCTGCCAATGCGCGAACTTCCCGCCGCCGGCAACCATCGGCACAATGCCCCATAAGGGCCGGGCGAAGCCTTCGAGCGCGGCCGCGACCTGGTCGAAATGCGCCGCGTTGGCGCTGAGGTGAACGCGCGCACCCGATTGGGAAAAATGCGGCAGCAGCGGCGCGAACAGGTCGCTGACTGCTTTGGCGACGTCTGCGCGGGTTGCGAGGGGATTATCGGCAAGCGGGGAGATCGACATATCTGTTGGCCCAATTGAGAAAGAGCCGGCCCGTGGGCCGGCTCCATGACGTTGACGGAAACGCAGCCTTAGTCGATGGCGGCGACGCCTTCGTTCATTTCCTTGATGCCTTCATCGACCGTGACGTTCTCGGTCATGATGTTGTCGTGGGCGCGGTTGAGCACGAGTTCGTACTCAGCGGCCTTCGGATCAACCGGCATTTCGAGATAGGTCTTTTTGGTCTTGAGCGCACCGAGGCTGGTCTCGTCGTTCGGGAAACCGTCCTTGGAGGTGATGATCTTCATCACTTCGTCGGTCTTCAACGGCGGGAAATTGCCCGTTTCGGCGAAGATCTTGGCGCCCTCGGGACCGGACAGGAAGGCGACGAACTTCTTGGCCGCATCCGCATTTTCGGAGCTGGAGTTGACGGCAACGCCGGTCAGCGTGCCGGCGGTGCCACCCGCTTCAGCGCCTTCCGGATGCGGATAGGCGGCGATGCCCCAGTCGGTGACCTTGGACTCGCCGGTCTTCTGCTTGGCGATTTGGGTCGAGATGAACCAGGTGCCCATCGGCATCATGCCGACCGTGCCCTGGAACCAGACGCTGGAGTAGTGGGTCTGGGTGGTCTTGAGCGAGGCATAGCTGCGGGCGATGCCCTCGTCCTGCAGGGCAATGGCACGATCGTACCACGGCTTCAGGAACGAGTAGTCCTTGGCGATCAGCGTGTGCTCGCCGGTGGTGATGGCCGGAAGCTCGACGACGGAACGCCAGACGTGCTGGTGGGCGCCGTACATCTTGTCCTGGCCGAAACCGGTAGTGATCGCCTTGGCTTTCTCGTCGTATTCCTTCCAGGTCATGTCGTTGGTCGGATAGTCAACGCCAGCGGCGTCGAAAGCGGCCTTGTTGTAGTAGATGATCCAGAAGTCGGTGCGCATCGGCAGAGCATACTGCTTGCCGTCGACCTGCAGCGCCTCGATCAGACCGCCGTAGCCCGAGGTATCGCTCGGAACGACGCCGTCACCGGTCAGGTCCATCAACCGGCCGGTGTTGATCATCTGCATGTAGCCGGGGATGTCCTTGATGGTGATGACATCGAGATCGGAACCGCCACCGGTCAGCTGGGTCATGACCATCTGGTTGTAATCGGCGGAACCGAGGTCGGTATATTCGACCTTGATATCGGGATTCTTGGCTTCGAAGGCGTCAATGAGCGGCTGGTAGTAGACTGTCTTGTCCCAGTCCCACAGCGCCCAGTTGATGGTGGTATCGGCGGCCAGAGCCGGGGTCTGGGCAATCGCCAGAGCGGTCGTGGCAAGAAGCGCCGTTTTGATGAGATTACGTCTTTGCATGTTCTCCTCCTTGAGATTTACGCCGACTGCGTTTCAGGACTTCTCGGTGTTTGAGATCGAGTGGTTGCTTGCAGATACGAGAAGCCAAGATGAACTCCCCCGATGGCGGCAAGGCTCAGCACCAGTGCGCCAAGAGAGAAATTGACCAGCACCGGCAGCAGGACCGATGCGGGATAGAAAAGGATATGGGCGACCCACAACGCCGCCACGAAGGCGAGGGCAACCAGTCCGGGAAGCGGGCGCGCCAGAAGCGCGAAGGCCGCGACCTTGAACAGATCGGCAAGGCGGGCATCGGGTCGCAAGGCCAAGGCCACGAACAGATTGGTTGCGATGAGCGGCAGGCCAAGCGCGATGACGATTGCAATGGTCATCGGTGCTGCGAAGATGAGCTGACCGGTCGCCGCGCCTGCGTATGTTATCACCGCCAGTACCGCCAGCGCCTCGCCGCCGCAGAACCCGAGCCCCAGAAGGGTCGTCAATGCAAAGCGCCCGCGGAAGGCGGCCCAGAAATCGCGCAGCAACCAGACATTGCGGTCTTCGAGCATGGCCACCGAAACCGAGATCGCGGCGAACCACGCGGCGGGCAGGGTGATGAGCGGCAGCGCGAAGGTGATGAACAGAACATTGAGTTTCAGCAACGTCCACCATTCGCGCGCGAGCACGTCCCAAGGAGCTTGAGCCCCTTGGGCTTGGGGGCATTCTTGTCGATGCCCGGCCCTTCGCCGAAATAGAAGTTGAGAAACCAGTTCATCATGTGGCGGGCAGTCCTCCTCGTCAGGCCGTCAGGGCCATTTCCGTTTCCTTGTCGAACAAATGTGCGGTGGTCATGTCGGCAATCAGCGTCAGCTCATCGCCGGTCTTGGCATTGCAGCGTGGCGACACGCGGGCGACGACGGCCTGGCCGGCCAGACGTGCGTTCACATGCACCTCGGATCCCATCGGCTCGGCCAGCTCGACCTGCACCTTCACCGACCGGGTCATCTCCGGATCGACGTCAACCGGCAGGCGTTCGTGGAGGTTCTCGGGTCTGAGGCCGAGGACGCACTCCTTGCCCTCGTATTTGGCAATGGTCTGAGCGTCGAGGCCGGCGGGCAGGGGCAGTGCCTGACCGTCGAACATGGCAACGGGCGCACCGTTCTCGCGTTTGATGGTAACCGGCAGGAAGTTCATCTGCGGCGCACCGATGAAGCCCGCAACAAACATGTTGACCGGATGGTCATAGAGATTTTGCGGCGTGTCGACCTGATGGATGTAGCCATCCTTCATCACCACGATGCGGTCGGCCATGGTCATGGCCTCGACCTGGTCATGAGTGACGTAGATGAAGGTCGCATCAAGCCGACGGTGCAGCTTGGTGATCTCGGCGCGCATGGCCGTGCGAAGCTTGGCGTCGAGGTTCGATAGCGGCTCGTCGAGCAGGAACACCGCCGGCGAACGAACCATGGCGCGTCCGAGCGCAACGCGCTGGCGCTGGCCGCCCGAAAGCGCCTTGGGCTTGCGGTTGAGCAGATAGGTGATGTCGAGGACTTCGGCGGCGTCCTTGACCTTCTGGTCGATGACATCCTTGGGCGAATGCCTCAGTTCGAGACCGAAGGCCATGTTCTTGTAAACCGTCATATGCGGGTAGAGCGCATAATTCTGGAACACCATGGCGATATCGCGGTTCTTGGGCGGCACGTCGTTGACGACGGTGTCGCCGATGACGAGATCGCCGGCGCTGATTTCCTCTAGCCCCGCGATCATCCGGAGCGTCGTCGATTTCCCGCATCCGGACGGCCCGACCAGGATGATGAATTCCTTGTCGGCGATCTCGAGATCGATGTCGTGTACGACAGTCAGCGTCCCGAAGGTCTTTCTGATCTTTCTGAGCGATATGCCGGCCATTGTTCTATCCTGAATTCTTCTCGTTCACCGGGGTCACCAGTAGGGAGTCCATTGACGCGTAAGGCGCGTCAGACCTTCGAAATAATAGTAGTCGCCCCAAGCAACGCACTCGTCGACGCCTTCGCCGGTGCAGGTGTTGAAGGGTGTCTTTTTCGAGTAGGTGCCGTGCAGGACCAGGCCATTGGAAACCTTGGGATCGCGTACGGCATAACCGCGCCAGAGGCTGCCCATCATGCGGGCGGCAAGATCACGAAGTTCGCTGGCGCGTTCGGGGTCGACCAGATCCGCCATTTCCATCAGGCCGCAGGCGGTGATCGCCGCGGATGAGGAATCGCGCGGCTCGTCGCCGTCGATGAAGGTCAGATCCCAATAGGGCACCAGATCGTCGGGTAGCCGGCCCAGGTAGTAGTCGAGCAGCTTGTCGAAGGTGTCGCGATAGGCGCTGTCGCGCTCGTAACGGTAGCACACCGCCATGCCGGCGATGCTCCAGGCCTGACCGCGCGTCCAGGCACTCTCATCGCGATAGCCTTGCACCGTCGAGCCGCGAACCGGCGCTCCGGTCTCCTGGTCCATGTAGAAGGTGTGATGGGTCGAATAGTCCGGCCGGATCGAATTGGCGAGCGTCGTATGCGCATGCGCCAAAG
Organism: Devosiaceae bacterium; assembly: GCA_963676075.2. Lineage (GTDB taxonomy): Bacteria > Pseudomonadota > Alphaproteobacteria > Rhizobiales > Devosiaceae > JAHJQZ01. Next base: position 104,476 of record CAXXNZ010000028.1, on the reverse strand, counting down.
CCTTTTCGCGATATTTCGGCTCACCCGTCTCGGCGCTGGCCCAATGCAGAAGCGGCAGATTCAACAGACAGTCGATAATGTAGCGGTATTGCTCCGGCTGGCCCATCGGCCCCCAGGCCTGGATGAACTGACCCTTTTCCTGGAAGCGCTCGAGCAACTGGTCCGCGGCCAGAATCGCCGCGCGGCGGCCATCCTCGTCACCGACCAGTTTCCATCCGGCCACGCAGCTGGGCGAATAGAGGAACCCCATGTCGTGGTGATCGGTTTCGATGCGGTTCACGATGCGATGAAGGAAGCTCTGGACCTGAATCTGCGCGGCATAGCGGAACGTCTTGTCGCCGGTCGCCTCATAGGCGAGCCAGATCGACCCGGGCCAGAACCCGGACGTCCACTGGGTGTTGGGCACTGCCGGATAGAAATTGTCGACGCTTGAGTGGTTCTGCGCCGAATAGGTGAACGTCGGCAGGTTGCGCCGGACCTGGGCGACGGCATTGGCCATCGCGTCGGTCAGTTCGTCCGTTGAGATCGGCGCAACGCCATCGGTACGGGTGGCAGTCTTCAGCATAGTCATCCTTTGAGCCCCGTCGAAGCGATGCCTTCAACGAAGAAGCGTTGCAGAGCCAGGAAAACGATGAGCACGGGGATCAGCGACACGACCGACGCAGCCATGATCAGCCCGTATTCCTGGGTGTATTGGGTAATGAACATCCGGATACCGATCTGGATGGTCTTCACATCGGTTTTGGTGAGGTAGATCAGCGGCCCGAGGAAATCGTTCCAGGTGTTGACGAAGGTGAAGATCGTCAGGGTCGAGATCGCCGGCATCGACAGTGGCAACATGATGCGCCACCAGATGCCGTATTCGCTCATGCCGTCGATGCGCGCCGCCTCGCACAGCTCGTCAGGGATCGACATATAGAACTGGCGCATCAGGAACACGCCGAAGGCGGAAAAGGCCTGAAGGCAGACCATGGCCAGAAGCGTGTTGTTGAGCCCGAAACCGCGCATCATGATGAATTGCGGCACCATATAAACCTGCCAGGGCATGGCGATGGTGGCGATATAGGCGAGGAACAGGGCGTTCTTGTAGGGGAACTTGAGCTTGGCGAAAGCGTAGGCGGCAAAGCTCGAAGTGATCAGCTGCAGGAGTGTGACGACAAGGGTCAGCTTGACCGTGTTCATGACGAACAGACCGAGCGGAATCTTGGTCCAGATATCGATGTAATTCTGCCAGCGCGGCTCGGTGGGGATCCACTGAATCGGGAAGGCGAACACGTCGCGATCGAGCTTGAGCGAGGCCGACAGCATCCACACGAACGGCAGCAGCATGGTGAGGCTGACCACGATCACGACGATATAGGTCAGGATCAGGCCCCAGTTGATGCGCTTTTTGGGCCGGCGGAGCGGAGATTCGGCCATGGGGAGGGCATCGGTGGTCATGTCAGGTCCTCCTCGTTGGCGTGGGTCCAGCGGAACTGGACGACGGTGATGACGAGCACGAGCAGGAACAGAACGAGCGCAACCATGCTCGAATAGCCGAGATCCCAACTGACGAAGGCTTCGTTGTAGATGTGATAGACGAGCATGAGGGTCGACGTACCCGGACCGCCCTGGGTGATCATGTAGACCTGATCGAACACCTTGAACGACTGGATGGTCAGCATCACCGAGACAAAGAACGTTGTCGGTCCGAGCTGGGGCAGGGTGATGCGCCAGAACTTCTGCCAGGCCGACGCACCGTCGATGTCGGCAGCCTCATAGAGCTCGGCGGCAATGCCCTGCAGACCGGCCAGGTAGATCACCATGAAGTAGCCCATGTACTTCCAGACCGAGAACATGATGATGGTGATCATCGCCCAGTTCTTGTCGGCGGCCCAGCGCGGCAGATCCTTGGGATCGACGCCCAGAGAGTACAGGATCATGTTCACCGGCCCGAATTCGGGGTGAAAGATCATGTTCCAGACGACGGCCACGGCGACCAGCGAAGCGACATAGGGGAAGAAGGCAACCGTTCTGAAGAAATTGCGGCCGAAGATCTTCTGGTTGAGCAGAATGGCAAGCCCGAGCGAGCAGGCAAGGGTCAGCGGCACCGTGAAGCCGGTGTAGATGATGGTGTTCCAGAAAGCGGCCTGGAAGACGCGGTCGCGGAACAGTTTGAAGAAGTTGTCGAGACCGGCAAACTCGATCGGGTTCGAACCGTCCCAATGCATGAACGCCAGCATGAAGGCGAAGATGATCGGGCCGAGCGTGAACACGGCAAAACCAATGAAGTTGGGCGCGATGAAGGAATAGGCCGTCAGGTTGTTCAACAACCGCCGGCGCCGCTGCGAAACGGCGACCTTAGGCGGTCGAGCCGCGGCGCGGCTTTCGGTTTCGGCGCTCATGCCGTTTCCCCGCTCTTTTCTATGACTAGACTGATCTCATTGCCGGCAAGCGGCACCAACACGCGATAGAGGCACTCGGGCCAGGTCCAGAGCAGCCATTCATCGGTGACGGCGATGTCTTCGACCCGCATTGTTCCAGCGCCGGAAACGGCAATGGTTTCGCCACCTTCGACCGATATCTGCCCGTCGCTGACGGTCGGCCTATCTGCAAACATCAGCGAGAGTTCGGGCGGCCGACTGCCGTGGTAGGTATCGACGATCTCGACGCGGGTGCCCTTTATCAGGCGCACTCGGCGGCGATAGCTGGAGACACCCGCCTCCGCCGGATAGGCGCCGGCAATCTCCATCGTGACCTCGGAAACATCGTCACCAAGCGACACGGCGACATCGCGGGCAGCAAAGTCCGCTCCGGCCATCTGGCCGATACCCTCAAAGCTCGGCAGATTGTGGAAGGCCGACTGCATCGTCCAGATGTCGTAACGCTCGGGCGAGAAGGTCTTCTTGGTATAGGTCTCGACGCCGACATCGATGAGCAGCGGCTTGCCACCGGCATAAAGGGTGACCGAGCCGACATCGTTGTGATTGTGGCTGTCGTCATTGTCGCCGGCCTTGGCGGCAAGAGTGAAATGCCCGTCGCGGGCGACGAACAGACCGGTGCTCGGATAATAGATATCGGGCGGTGTCACCGGCTCTTTGTCGTAGCCGTCGATTTCCGACGCCGCCACGATATCGAGAAGGCGATTGAACAGGCTGGCGCCCTCGGGCGTATCGATCGCAGGGGCCTCGGTCACGGTGCGGGCGTCGGCGGCAGCCAAAGCGCACAGCGCATCCGAGCCGACCTTCTTGCCGAACAGGAATTCCCGCGCGCCACAGGGCCCGATTGAGGCAGCGGCATCGGCGAAATTGATGTGCCAACTATCGGCGACGTTGGTGTTTAGGATGTATTCGGCGATGTTGCGCAGCTTGGGTTGCTGCCACACCTGTGCAAACACGCTTGGTGCCACCTCGTCCATGATGTTGAGCGCACCGAAAAGGCAGAGCGCGGCATGGCGATAATAGGCCGGGCCTTCGTCGCAGGCGCCGTCTTCGCCATAGTCACGCATGAAAGCGTCAAGGCTGGTGGCGGCCTTGGTGATGACGGCGCGCCGCGTCGCCTGGCTGGTCGGACGAACAAAGGTCGAAATCAGGATGTTCTGGGTGCACCAGACGGTCCAGTTGTTGGTCGTCTCGCCCTCGGCGCTCATCCACCAGAAATTCCGCCCGAGATAGGGGCGGGTAATGCGCGTCGAGATTTCGCGCTTGATGCGTTCGACCACCATCGGCGTGGCGGCATCGAGCGCGCCACGCAACAGATAAACGACAAGCGACAGCAGCGCGCCGGTCTCCGCGGCGAACAGATCGATCACCGGATGGGCGGGGTCGGGCAGGGGATCGAACTTGCCGTCACGCACCTGGGAATTGTGGGCCGGCAATTGCCAGCCGCTCTCTTCGACGATGAGCATCAGCCCGTCGATCAGAGCGTCGATGAACCGGCCCTTGTTCTCCGCCGCTTCGCCGAGCGCCAAGACGGTCAAACGCCCACGGCGGGTGAAATAGCCGATCTCATAGGCAGCGCGGTCGCCCGTCGCCGCAAATGCTCGGTAATGCCTGGCGGGCAGCGTCGCCCAGTCCGACGATGCGACCTTTTCCGCATCGGCAATGAGCGCAGCGCGCGTCGCTTGCGGCAGACCATCCCAGAAGGCACGATCGGTCGCTGGCGGCGCCGGCGCGTAGCCGGGCAGAATGCTCGCAAGGTCAGATAGGCGGCCGGACACCGACAGTCCAGCATATCCGCTGTGGCTATGTTCGACGACGCTTTGCACGTCACTCCCTTCATCGGCTGTGAGCCGCTTTTTGTTGATCGAAGTCAGTCATCGTGCGCATGCAAAGTCAAGTCAAAATTGCTTTGTAGCGCAATTTTGCGTAGACAATGCAAGATTGCGCAATCTAGCGGCTTGTGCCATAAAAGGAAAAACGATAGGCGGTTGCGCGGCTGCACCGGGCAGTGCCTGAGGGAGAGCAACGATGGCCGGGTATGACGGGCCCGAGGCGTCCGACCAGATCATTTCATCACGGTCCAGCCGCGTGACATTACGCGATATTGCCGACGCCGTCGGCGTTTCGGTGAGCACAGCATCCCGCGCCCTGAGCGGCGCGCCGGGCATTTCGGGCGATGTGCGCCTGCGCATCCAGACGGCGGCCGAAAGGCTCAATTACGCGGGTATTGCGGCGACCACCAGCCAGATCGGTGTTCTGACAGATTTGCACCTGGCCGAAGAAGACGCCGGCGAGTTCATCCAGGCAGTGCAGCGCGGCATGCAGCGCCGGGCTCGCGAACTCGGGCTGTCGCTGTCGATGAATCTTGTCGGCCCGTCCGGCAGCGCCGCGCTCGAAGCGGTGGAAGGTGCGGCCGGATATCTTTTGCTGTCGATGCAACGAGACGACGTGGTGCAGGCCCTGCATGAGCGCGGAATTCCGGCAGTCATCATCAATGGACGTGAACCACTGATGCGCCTTGATGCCGTGGCGCCGGCCAACGGTACCGGCGGTTATCTCGGCGCGCGCCATTTGCTGCAGCTCGGACACAGCCGTATCCTGACACTGGCGCATTCCTTGCGCCCCACCATCCGCGACCGCATACGCGGCAGCCAAAGGGCGATGCGCGAAGCTGGCGTCGCCATAGACGAGGGGCTTGTCGTCGAACTCGAGAGCATGCGGACAAATCTTGCCTATCAAGCGGTCAAGCAGCGTCTCAAATCTCCGGGCGGGCGCGATTTTACCGCGGTCCAGTGCTTCAACGACAATTGCGCCATCGGCGCCATCACGGCACTGGTTGAAGCCGGTCTCGATGTGCCGGGCGACGTCTCGGTCGTTGGTTTCGACGATATTCCGACCGCGGCGCTCAATTCGGTGCCTTTGACCACGATCAGCGTCGAGTCCGAGGATATCGGCGCCCGCAGCGTCAACAGGCTGGTCGAGCGCATGCGCGATCAGGACCGCATCGCGACCTACACCGAAACCGCCGTAAAGCTGGTGTCCCGCGACTCGACCGGACCGGCCCCCGGTACATCCGTCCAATAGCCAGATCAAAAGCCTCTATTCTAGCGCGTGGGCGCGACCTTACAGATCAGGTTCGCCCTGCATACGCGATTGCAGCACCGTGCGCAGATCGCGTTCGGCGTCGTCGAGATGAGAGCGCATGGCCTGAGCGGCGGCGCGGCTGTCGCCATCGCGGATGAAACCGAGAATACGCTGGTGCGATTCGATGATGTACTCGGGCGCGCGCCCGTGCATCTCGCGTCCGCGCATGGTCAGTGACAGCGAATCTTCGACCGGTACGGCCATCGCCTCGATCAGGTAGGTGATCATGCGATTGCCGCTGGCCAGCGCGATAGCTTCGTGGAAGCCGACATCGTATTTATGGAACTTGCGCTTGGCGGCCTCGTAGTCCTTGCCCTTGGCGTGGGCCATGACATCGGCTGCTGAGCGCATGGCATCGAGCGCCTGCTCTATGGCCATCAGCCCGGCGCGGTTGGCGCGGCGGGCAGCATAGGTGGCGGACTGGATTTCGAGCGCCTGACGCACCTCGATGAGATCGAACAGCCCCTTGGGATCGCGCGTCATGATCATGGCGAGGAACTCGCCGAAGGCGGTGCCCGTCGGCTCGCGCACCACGGCCCGGCGCCCGCGCGCCAGCTCCAGCAGTCCGCGCCCGGCCACCATCTTGACCGCTTCGCGCACCGTCAGACGGCTGACGTCGTAACGCGCGGCGAGGTCGGCTTCGCTCGGAATCGAGCTGCCCGGCGCCAGTTCGGCCAGAATGAGATTGGTCAAATGATCAGCAACACTCATGGCGGCGCTGCCACCAGGTGGGGCATCGCCTGCTTTGTCGTCGGTCGAGTTTTCACTCACGGTGCATCTTCAACTTGTCTGATATGTTTTGTTGCGTATCACGCTCCGCTCATCGAGAACGGGGGATCTGACGCAGCGAGCCAGCTACACTAACCGCTGTCGGTAAAACAGACAATGCACCACTTTGATTAGGCTATATCACAGATATATTCGTTGATATCGCCGATGCTTGCGTGATTTCTGTCAAAATCGCTCCCCTTTAGCAGACTTCATTTTGCGCCGATTGCAAACAACACTGCCATGACTATGCACTCAACTTTACAAACTTATCTGACTTGCATAGTCTCACCACGGCGAGTTTGCCCTCGCGGAGGATTGGCTTAACCGCCAAGAGAATTTGGGGAGGAATTCTATGAGCAAGACTTTATTGCGCCACGTGCTGGTCGTTTCGGCGGCCGCAGCGATTGGTTTGACGACGGTTGGTGCGGCCCTTGCGGCCGATCCGCAGCCGAAATGGTGTTCTGACGTCAAGGTTGCGGCATTCCCGGGCGGTTCCCAGGGTGGCCCGTTCGCTCAGGTTGTCTACAATGGCTATCGGCAGGCTGAAGTCGATACCGGCGCCCAGGTCCAGTACTACTTCTCGAACTGGGATCCGAACATGATGATCACCCAGCTCCAGCAGGCGATCGCGACCAAGGTCGACGGCATTGCCTTCATGGGACATCCGGGTGACGACGCCACCGACGCGCTGGTCGACAGCGCCTATTCCAAGGGCATCATCTTCACCACCGTCAACACCGCGCTGCCCAAGGCCCAGGCCAAGTACAGCGCCGACGGCATGGGTTATGTCGGTGCACCGAACTACTCCGCCGGCCACGCGCTCGGCGCCGAAGCGGCCAAGCGTACCGGCATCGGCGCCGGTGACGAGGTCTTCGTCTGGGGTCTGAAGGCCCATGGCGGCGACCGTGGCCAGCGCACCGTCGGTGTAATCGACGCGCTCGAATCCGCAGGCGCCAAGGTCATCTATCAGGAGATCGATGATGCGACCAACGCCGATCCGAACGCCGGCACCGCGACCTTCGTCGGCATCATGAAGTCCAATCCGGACATCAAGATCGTCGTTACCGACCACGGCGCGCTGACCGCCAATGTCGGCGTTTATGCCAAGGCCGCATCGCTCAAGCCGGGCGATGTCTACTTCGCCGGTTTCGATATGTCGCCGAACACTGCTCAGGCGATCAAGTCTGGCTACCAGAACCTGGTGATCGACCAGCAGCCCTTCCTTCAGGGCTATCTGTCGCTGGTCAACATCTGCCTGACCAAGAAGTTCGGCTTCTCCGGCCTCGACATCAACACCGCCGGTGCCTTCGTTGACGCCAACAACGTCGACAAGATCGCCGCGCTTGCTGCCGAGCAGATCCGCTAGGACTCCGCGGACACTCAGAGTGCAATAAGCCGGGGCGGGGTTGCAATCAGCCCCGCCTCGCTTCAAAGGCGAGGACCTAATGCTCGACAAGAACACTGAGACTCCGGAGAGCCGCGTGCCGGTCCTCGAGTTGAGGAATGTCTCCAAGACCTTCGGGGAGGTCCGCTCTCTCTCGGACGTCAACTTCAAGGTTTACCCGGAGGAGATCGTCGGACTGCTCGGCGACAACGGCGCCGGCAAATCGACCCTGGTCAAGACCGTCATGGGTTTTCACAGACCTGATCCCGGCGGCGAAATCTACTTCAAGGGCGACAAGATCGACGACTGGACGGTGGCACGGGCCCGCAAGCTCGGGATCGAGACCATCTATCAGGAGCGGGCTCTCGCCGAGAAACAGCCGATCTGGCGCAACATGTTCATGGGACGCGAGCCGCGGACGAAATGGGGCCTGCTCGACGTCAAGGGCATGCGCTCCGAAGCGGCGCGCCTGATGAGCCAGCACATGGGCTTCACCTCGGCCGCCGTCCACCCGGAAAACATCGTCATGACGATGTCGGGCGGTGAAAAGCAGGGCGTCGCCATCACGCGGGCGCTCTATTTCGATGCCCAGCTCGTCATCCTCGATGAACCGACGGTCGGGCTTTCCCTGACCGAGACGCGCAAGACGCTCGATTTCATTTCCAACATCAAGTCGGCCGGAAAGTCCGCCATCTTCATCGACCACAACATCTTCCACGTCTATCCGGTGGTGGATCGGCTCTATGTGCTCGATCGGGGCAAGATCGCCGGCGTCTATGACAAGTCGGATATCTCCATGGACGATCTGATCGACCGGCTGTACCGCGTTGCGCGGACCGGCTCGCTGGAGGAATAGGCATGACCAGTCCTGATGAAACACTCGGCACGTCACCCGAACCGGCCCGCAAGGCACTGGACAATCGCGTTTCGCCACCCTCGTTCCTCAGGCGTTATGGACAGCAGTTGGGGATCATGGCGGTCGGCATTGCCATGTGGCTCGCCTTCGTCGTCGCCGCTCCGCGCGTGTTCATGGACATCGACATCTACCGCGCCTTCGCCGAAACGACGCCGCTGTTCGGCATCATCGTTCTGGCGCTGACCTTCGTGGTTATTACCGGGGAAATGGACCTCAGCTTTCCATCGGTCATGGCCCTTGGCACGGCGGTGTTTGCCCTAAGCGTCACCCAGTTGCATCTGCCGTGGTATTTTGCGCTGGTGCTCGCCTTTGCCACCGGCGCTGCCTGCGGCTGGCTCAATGGCACACTTGTCGCCTTGTTCAACATCCCGTCTCTGGTGATCACCATCGGCACGCAATTCCTGTTCCGCGGACTGGAACTGGTGCTGATGAGCGGAACGGGCGTGGCAATGACTCAGGAGATGTATCCCGAGCTGCACACCATCTTCCGTGAGCCGCTGTTCGGTGTCATCCCCATCCAGTCCGTGTGGATGGTCGGTCTCGGATTTGCGTTCTGGATACTTTTGAACCGCACCAAGTTCGGCGCCCACGTCTTTCTGGTCGGCGACAACCAGACCAGCGCCAGGCTGATGGGCATCAGCGTCGTCTCGGTCAAAACCCGCGCCTTCATCCTGGTCGGCATGACCTCGGTGCTCGCCGGTCTGATGTCGTCGATCTACGGCTACTATTTTTGGCCGACGCTTGGTGATGGCGGCCTTCTCAACACCATCGCTTCGGTGTTCCTCGGCGGCACGTCGGTGTTCGGTGGCACCGGCTCTATCGTCGGTTCGTTCATCGCGGCCTATATCATCGGCGCAATCAACGCCGGTATCGTCTCGGCCGGCATTAATGCCTTTTACACCCAGCTCGCCTTCGGCCTGGTCATCGTCATCTCGGTGGTGTTCCAGACCTTCATCGAGCGGCGCGTGCGGCGGCAGTCGCTGACCGGGCGCTAAGCCTTATTTCGCTGCGCGTCATCGGGCGTCCGGCAGTCTACCGGGCGCCTTTTTTATTCTGGACATTTGCGGGAGCGTGTCGACCGGCATTCGCCGGACGGCGTGAGACATCAGGTGAGGGCGACATCCACCGTTCTGGCAGCGAGCTGGGCTTCGGCGGCGGCCATCATCAGGGGTCCAACGCCCTTGGGATCGTTGGCGACCACCTTTTCGCTGACGTAGTAGTCCGGCGTACCGTCGCGCTGGCGGCCCTGGAAACCGCCGAGTCCGGCCACTTCACAAACGCTGTCCAGTTTCCAGGTGTCGCCCGATAGCGAGACGTGATTGCGTATCAGCGCCAAAAGTGAGTCATGCGCATCGCCAATATAGTCGGCACCGCCGGCAATCAGGCGTGCCGTCCTGTAGAGGAAATAGGTGAACATGGCCGAGCACGAGGTCTCCTCGTAATTGCCGATAAGGTCAGGCTGGTCCAGGACCTGTAGCCACAGCCCGGTCGGCGTGCGGGTGGCGAGCACCGCTTCGGCCAGAGCGAGTATGCGCCGCTCGATCTTCGAGCGAGCAGGGTGCGCTGGTGGCAGCAATTCGTAGCAATCGACGAGGGCCATGGCCAGCCAGCCATTGGCGCGCCCCCATAAGCCTTGCGACAAACCGGTTTCGGGGTTTGCCCACAAGGCCTTGCGCGAGGCGTCATAGCCGTGGAAATAGAGCCCGGTCCGCTTATCCCGCATGATCTCGACGGCACCGAGCAACTGGGCGACGGCGTCGTCGACTAGGGCAGGGGCGTTGGTCAGCAGGCCGTATTGGATCTGGAACGGCAGGCCCATGTAGAGCCCGTCGAGCCAGACCTGATCGGGATAAATGCTCTTGTGCCAGTAATTGCCGGCCGCGATGCGCGGGTGACGCGCCAGCTGGCCGGCGAGCCGGTCGAGCGCCAGCGCGTAGCGGTCTCCGGCGTGTTCGGTGAGGGCGAACAGCACACGGCCGCTGAGGATGTTGTCGATATTGAATTCGTCGGGATTGTAACCCCTGAGGCTTCCATCCACGTCGATCTGATGACCGATCAGCCGTTCGAGATGCCGGCGCCAACGCGGTTCGCTGTTGGCAACGCCGAGTTCAACGAGCCCGCGATACACGCAACCGTCCTCGTAGCACCAGATCTGGCCGGGTTTTGCATGGCCGTATCGGCTGGCATACTGGTCGAAGAAGTCCAAAAGCATTGCACAATCCGGGCGGTTCCCGCCGGCAGGTCCGGCGTGGGCAAGCATGTGGGGATGGGATTGGGGGCAGCGCGCCACCGAAGCGGCCGGATCCTCTCCCACGGCGGGATCCGGAGCGCTGCCCCCGAACGGGTCTAGAGTTCGGACAGGCGGTCGTTGATGCCTTCGATGATGATCTGGGCGGCCTCCATAGCTGACATCTGGCCGTAGGCAAACTCCTCAAGGGTCGACTGGAAGGTGTCGCGAACCTGCGGGTCTTCGTTGTAGGGCGACACGCCCGGGCCGGTGGAGGCCATGACGATGTCGTTGGCCGCCTTCAGCGTTGCATTGATCTTGCCTTCGCCTTCAAGGATCGACAGCGCCGCCTTGCTCGAGGGCAGACCGCGGGTTGTGCCGAGCGCCTTGACGCCTTCCGGCTCGTTCATCAGGCAGTTGAGGATTTCGGCCGCGGCCTTGCCTTCCTTGGAGCGCTTGGAAATGGCAAAGGTCATCGAGGGCTTGCGATAGACACCTTCGGTCACCGCGTTGTCAATCTTCAGGATCGAGACCGGCACAAGTTCCTGGCCCTCGTTGAGTGGGTCGGAATATTTGAAATAGGTCGAATCCCATTCATAAGAGCCGGCGATGTGACCATCGGCCCAATCGGGCAGTTCCCAAAGATTGGAGGTGCCGGTACCCGCCGCGTCCTTCCACGAGCGGATGACGCCATTGTCGACCAGGCCCTGGTAGAATTCGATGCCGGTCGCAAGCTCGTCGGGAGTCCAGGCGACCGTGTTGGTTGCCGGATCGACCAGATCCTTGCCCGTCGCCTGTGTCGTGACCAGCGAGACATTGAGCACGGCGTTGAGGCTCGTGGCGTCGAACGGATAGGCGTTCTGGCCGATCTTGTCCTTGAAGGTGGCCGCGGCGGCAATCAGGTCGTTCCAGTCCTTGGGCAGGTCGACCCCTGCCGTGTCGAAAGCGGTCTTATTGAACATGAAGACGCGACCGGTGGTCGAGACGGGCAGACCGTTGAGGATGCCGCCCATCGAACCGGAATCGAGTTGCGCGTCCGTCCAGTTGGAAAGATCGATGGTGTCGGAGAAATCGCGCAGATTGGCGAAACCGGTGCCGTCCTTGGACATCAGCGGCAGCCAGGGCCAGTTGACCTGCATGATGTCGGCTTCGGTGCCGCCGGCCAGCTGGGTGGTGAGCTTTTCGAGATAGCCCGAGAAACCGCCGAATTCCGGCGAGACGGTGTGACCATACTTCTCGCTGCAGACCTTGAGGGCTGCCTGGGTGGCTTCGTGGCGGGAATCTCCACCCCACCAGGACATTCTGAGATCGGCGGCCTGGGCGCTGACCCCGGTGCTGAGGACCATGGCCAGAGTGGCCGGGATTGTGGTTGTCTTTTTCATCTTCTTCCTCCCTGTGAATCGATGAATGCGTCGGCCTAATCGCTGAGCGAGATGCTTTCGCCCGAGTTCGGGTCGAACAGATGGATCGCGTCTTGCTGAAGGGTGAAATGTATGACCGAGTCACGCGCCGCGTCGCGATCGAACCCGGCGCTTTGAGTGACCGAGATGAACGGCTGGCCTTCGATGAGGACATGCAGATAAATTTCGTGCCCCATGAACTCGAGGTGGGACACCTTGCCTTCGAGCGTGTTCACAGCCCCAGGCAGCGCCGGCACGATGTGCTGCGGCCTGACACCGAGTGTGACATCGCCCGTCCGTTCCTTTTCGAGGCGCTCCACGACCAATGTGTCCAGCTGGATCGCCTGCGACCCGAGGCCCAGCATGAGCCCGCCACTGCCCGAACGGATGGTAGCCGACACGAGGTTCATTTCCGGCGTACCGATGAAGCCGGCGACGAAAGCGTTGGCCGGGCGCTCATAGAGCGTCACCGGGTCGGCGACCTGCATGATGCGGCCGTCTTTCATGACGCAGATGCGGTCGCCCATGGTCATGGCCTCGACCTGGTCGTGGGTGACATAGACCACGGTCGAACTCAGCCCCATTTGCTCCTTCAGACGCTGGTGCAGCTCGGTCAGGCGGACGCGCATGGCGGCGCGCAGCTTGGCGTCGAGATTGGACAGCGGCTCGTCGAACAGGAAGACTTCCGGCTTCTTGATGATGGCGCGGCCAACGGCGACGCGCTGGGCCTGGCCGCCGGACAATTGTTTGGGCAGACGGTCGAGCAATTCTTCGATCTCAAGCAGCGTCGTGACCTGACCGATGCCGGCGTCGATCTCGTCCTTGGGACGCCGCGCCAGCCGCATGCCGAAGCTGAGGTTCTTGATGACCTTCATATGGGGATAAAGCGCGTAGTTCTGGAAGACCATCGAGATGCCACGCTTGCCCGGCACCACATTGTTGACGACGCGCTCGCCGATGAGGATTTCGCCCGAGGTAACGGTTTCCAGCCCGGCGATCATGCGCAACAGGGTGGATTTGGCGCAGCCGGACGGACCGACCAGCACCATGAACTCGCCGTCCCTGACCTCGAGGCTGATGCCATGCACAGCCTTGAACTTGTTGCCGTAGACCTTTTCGACATTTCTGATTTCGAGCCCAGCCATGGTTCAGCCTTTCACTCCGCCCGAGGAGATGCCTTCGATGAACCGCTTCTGGGCGAGGAAGAAGATGACAAGCGACGGCGTCAGCGCCAGTACCGACATCGCCAGGATCTTGTTCCAGTCAAAGGCTTCCGTTGTGTCTATGGATAGCTTGAGGGCCAGCGAGACCGGGTACTTGTCGACCGAGGACAGGTAGATCAGCGGGCCGAGGAAATCGTTCATGGTCCACATGATCTGGAACAGGCAGACCGAAACGATTGCCGGCGCCAGAAGCGGCACCACGATGAAAATGAGCACCTGTGCCGTATTGGCGCCGTCGACGCGCGCCGCTTCCTCCATGTCGCGCGGGATGGCGCGCAAGAACTGGATCAGCATGAACACGAAGAACGCATCGCCTGCGAGCGCCGACGGCACCCAGAGCGGCAGGAAGGTGTCGAGCCAGCCGAGATCGCGGAACAGCAGGTATTGCGGAATGCGTGTGACGACATTGGGCAACAAGAGGATGGCGATCAGCGCTGAGAAGAAGATCCTCTTGCCCGGAAATTCGAAGCGCGCGAATCCGTAGGCCACCGCCGTAGCCGAGATCGCCGTGCCTATGGTTTTCGGCAGGATGATCAGGAAGGTGTTCCAGAAAAAAGTCGCGAACGTATAGGGCGTCGAGGTCTGCCAACCCTTCACATAGCCATCCAGGGTTGGCTCGTGCGGGATGAATCCGGGGTTGGCAAAGATCTCGGCATTGGTCTTGAACGAGGCGCCGATCAGCCAGATCAGCGGATAGAGCATGATCAGCCCGACGCCGGCGAGGATGAGGTAACGCACCGTCGCCGAGATGCGTCCGAGGCGCCGGGTGACCCGATTGGTGCGTTCGGTCTCGCGTTCGATATCGGTCATGGTGGAGCTTTGCGTCGCCATGATCTCAGCTCCTCTTGTCGCCGGCGTAATAGACCCAGCGCCGTGAGGACCAGAAGGCGATCAGCGTCAGGACCATGATGATGAAGAACATCACCCAGGCGATGGCCGAGGCGTAGCCCATGTCGAATTTCTTGAAGGCCTCGTCATAGATGTAGAGCGGCAGCAGGTAGGTCGATTTGAGCGGCGATCCGGTACCGTCGGTGATGATGTAGGGGCCGTTGAACTCCTGGAACGCCTGCACCGTCTGCATGATCATGTTGAAGAAGATCACCGGCGTGATCAGCGGCAGCGTGATGTTCCTGAAGGTCTGCCACTTGTTGGCGCCGTCGATGGCGGCGGACTCGTAGAGCGACTTGTCGACCGACTGCAGCGCGGCAAGGAAGATGATCATCGCCGAACCGAACTGCCAGACACGCAACAGGGTGATAGTGAACAACGCGTAGTTCGGATCGCCGAACCAGTTGATGGCCTCGATGCCGATCGAGCCGAGGAACATGTTGACCAGGCCGTTGCTGGCGAAAATGTAGCGCCAGAGCACTGCGATGGCGACCGAACCGCCGAGGATCGAGGGGACGTAATAGGCGGTGCGGAAGAAGTTGATCATCTTCAGGCGGTAGTTGAGGATCACCGCGATAAACAGCGCGAACACCAGCTTCAGCGGCACGGTCGTGAACACATAGATCAGCGTCACCGTCAGCGATTTGCGGAAGGTGCGGTCATGCGTGAACAGCTTGATGTAGTTCTCGAGCCCGACCCAGACCGGTGCCGTCATCAGCGGATAGTCGGTGAAGCTCAGGTAGAACGAATAGATGAATGGGTAGGCCGTGAAGACCACAAGTCCGATGATGAAGGGCGAGATATAGAGGAGCCCAAGAAATTTGCTGTCACCGCCCATGTCGGCTCAATCCAAGATTTCAAAGCGCCGGCACGGCGCGATGCCGGCGGCGGTGAAGTGGTGATAATTGCTGCCTTCGATATTGTGCATGCAAATGTCGACACACGGCAGAATTGGCGGCAGAACTGCCGGCCGAATTCTTGCTACCGTGTCGATTTCCTCCCTCGACACTTGTTTTGACCCATTCGGGCTTGTTGATTATGCTAGTAAGTCACAGGTTCCGTGCCGGCGGAATGAACGGTTTGGGTGAAAAACATGGACAAAACCGTAGCCCTTGGACTTTTCGGAATCCCGCCCGACGCGCTGCGTCTCAACATGACGCGCTCGACCATCCGCATGCGCCACGACGTCGACTGGCGCGTCGACAAATCGGTGGACCAGCACGACCTCGTGGTCTGTCTGACCGGCTCGGGCGATTATCTCATCAACGGCACACCGGTCACGCTTTCACCAGGCGAGGCCATGCTCATTCCGGGGGGCAGCCATTTCCTCGGCTGGCGGTCGACGCGCGATCTTTACACCGGTATCGCCCAGCACTTCCGGCTCGATCTGTTCAACGAGGTCGACCTGCTCTCGCAGATGGAGCTTCACACCAAGGCGCGCTTCCGACGCTGGGAGATGATGGAGCCAGTGGTCAGCTATTATCGCCAGATCGCGCCGAGTACCTCGACCAACCTCATCCAGCAGCACATGTTCATGTTCATCCTGCTGGAATTCCTCGATGCCGCCTTCATCCGCTGGCGTGAGCAGGCGCTGATCAACACCGCCGGCTCGGACGCGTTGTCGCTGCACATCATGCTGATGGCCGCCGATATCTCCCGCGACCCGATGAACGCGGAGGTCGTCGAGCAAAGCATCGGGCGCCGGCCCTATAACCCGGACTATCTGCGGCGCGCCTTTCGCGACAAGATCGGCCATACCCCGCGCCGCTTTCGCGAGCTTAAACGCATGGAGCATGCCATGGGACTGCTGGCGACCGGGTATTCGGTCAAGCAGGCCGCCGCCAGAGTGGGCTACGCCGACCCCTTGTATTTCTCGCGCCAGTTCAAGAACCTGATCGGCACCTCGCCATCGGTCTATCGTTCCTCGCGCAGCCGACTGATCCAGGGCGAAGCCAATTCCGACCATCCCGCGCACAGCCGTGGTATCTATACGCGCAAACGTCCGGAGGAGGTGTGAACCCGATGCCAGAACCTGTCGTTTATGTCGATGCGGATGCTTGCCCGGTAAAGTCGGAGATCCTCAGGATTGCCGAGCGTGCCGGCATCGTCAGTTGTTTTGTCGCCAATGGCGGTTTGCGTCCGTCGCGCGATCCGCTGGTGATCAATGTCGTCGTGCCCCAGGGTGCGGACGCCGCCGACGACTGGATCGTCGAGCATGTCACCGAGCACGACATCGTCGTTACGGCAGACGTGCCACTGGCGCACCGCGCGGTCGAAAAGGGCGCCATTGTGCTCGGCCCGACGGGTAGGGCCTTCACGCCCGACTCGATCGGCATGGCGTTGGCGATGCGCGATCTCAAGCAGGACCTACGCGAGGCGGGCGCCATCGCGGGACACAATCCCTCGTTTACGCAACGTGACCGGCTGACGTTCACCACGGCCCTGGCTGAATCGATCCAGAAGGCGTTGCGCGCTGGGCGAGGGGCATAGGATCGCCAACTGCGACCGTGGGTTTCGGTATGTGCCAGTCAGCGCTACGAAGCGTGTCTGCCGCACCGATCTCGTCCTGATTTGCAAGACATGAGATTCAATGTCGTGTACGCGGCAGGTACGAGCCCATAGACTGTGTCCGTGCTCATATCAGGGGCCGGGTTTCCACTTCTGGATCAACAACCATGACTGCGTTTCCTTTCGCTTCCGCCTTGTGGTGGCTGAATTTTGCGGGCCTCGCCGTGTTTGCAGCCTCCGGAGCGCTTCTGGCTGCGCGCAAGCAAATGGACATTCTTGCGGCAATCTTTTTCGCCGTGATCACCGCCACCGGTGGCGGCACCCTTCGCGACGTTCTGATCGGCGCGCCGGTTTTCTGGATGCAGGACGCGTCGCCGGTTGTGCTTTGCGTGGTCGTGGCGTTTGCCGTGTGGGTGGTGCCGCTCCGCTTCTGGTCCGTGCGCATGCTCGACTGGTTCGACGCCGCCGGCCTTGTGGCCTATGCCGTATATGGCGCGGCCAAGGCGCTCGAATATGGCGTTTCACCTGTTTCCGCCATTACGGCCGGCGTCATAACGGCCTGTGTCGGGGGCATTATCCGCGACATCACGGCGGGCGTGCCGTCGGTTCTGATGCGCCACGAGCTTTATGTGACAGCTGCGCTGGCGGGCGCGGTCGTCTTCGTCACCTCGATCAGCTTCGGTGTCGAAAATCCGTGGCCGACGTTTCTCGGCTTTCTGGTCGGCTTTGCGCTTCGGGCGGCGGCCATCATTTGGCGGGTCTCATTGCCTGCGCATCGGGGAAAGTAGTGAAAGGCAGAGAGCGTTTCTGCCTCAGACCGCTTTCGGAACGTGTATCCGGCAGCTAACGCATGTGCCCGTAAATGCTCTCGGAGCGCAGATTGTCCTCGATGCGGAAGCGGTGGTTGGCCGGCGGGTGGGCGCGCTGCTCGCAATCCATGCGCGGACAGATGCGGCAGGAGACGCCGACCGGAACCGCGAGGCTCTCATTTGAGAGGTCCATGCCGTCCGAATAGACCATCTGCCGGGCGAAGGCGATGTCGCAGCCGAGCCCGATCGACATATGGCGGCGGACCGAATTGTAGCGGTGCCCGCCTTTTTCGAAGGCATGGGCGATGCAGAAGAAGGTGTCGCCATTCGGCATGCGCGAGATCTGCACATTGATCTGACCCGGCTGCAGGAAGGCCGAATAGACGTTCCAGCGTGGGCAGGCGCCGGCGTGGCGCGGAATGTGGATACCCGAAAGCGAGAAGCGCTTGGAGATGTTGCCGGCAATATCGGTGCGGATGAGGTGGAGCGGAATGCCTTGGGCGCCGGGGCGTTGCAGCGTCGTCATGCGGTGGCATACCTGCTCGAAGCTGGCCGAAAACCGCCGCATCAGCCGCTCGATGTCGTAGCGCGTTTCGCGGCAGGCCCTGAGGAAGGGCTGATAGGGCATGATCAGCGCGGCGGCGAAGTAGGAGGCCAGCACGTTGCGGGCGAGGGCAGGGGCGTCACTGTCCTCGGAAAAGCGCGCCGAGACGATCTGTTCGATCGCCTGGTCGGCAACAAGGTGCGCCGTGTGATGGGCGACAGCGAACAGGGCGCTTTCGACCGAGAGCAGGTCTGAGACCTCGAGAATGCGCCCGTGATCACCGAGCCGCAAAGCCATGCCGTGCGGCAGCGAAACATAGTGCCATTCAATGCCGAAAACGTTCTGCAGCCAGGCGCGGAAACCGATCTCGAACACGGTGGACGAATTGTCGATGTCGTGGCGTATACGCTCGGCTTCCGCCTCGATTTCGGGGAAGTGGTTGGCGTGTTCCTGCAGGAAGTCGGAAATGGCGTCGGTGGCGCGGTGAAAGACCCGTTCCGCTGTTTCTGTGTTCATGCCGACCTGGCCGCGTTCGCGATAGTCGCGATATTTGTCGAACAGGCGAAGCACGGTGCGCGCCACCACCGGGTTGGTACGGGCGAATTCGCGGATGTCCTGGTTGGTCAGGTCTTCGTCGGCAAAGACCTCGTCGCCGAACACCTCCATCAGGTCGCCGGCCAGGCGCGCGTCGTCGCTTTCGGCCAGTTCGCCGGCCTCGACGCCGAAATAGCCGGCGATGGTCAGAAGAAGCTGGACATTGACGTTGCGGCGGTTGTGCTCGATCAGGTTGAGATAGCTCGGCGAGATGCCAAGGGCGGCGGCGAGGTCAGCCTGGGTGATGTGACGCTGACGCCTGAGGCGGCGAATCTTG
The DNA here is from genome assembly GCA_963676075.2 of Devosiaceae bacterium. GTDB lineage: Bacteria > Pseudomonadota > Alphaproteobacteria > Rhizobiales > Devosiaceae > JAHJQZ01. The sequence goes on along the minus strand of CAXXNZ010000028.1, from coordinate 85,371 downwards.
CCGCCGATCTTGAGATGTTGACTGTCCCGCATGTCAGCCTCCGCACATCCAGTTGCGCATTTTTGCCGGCCATTTGTGTAAAGCTTGCCGGTGTTGTTTCCTGCCAGCGCTCGTCCGGTGACATGTCCCGGCCATAACCGGAGCATTCTGCACGCCTTTCAACAGACCTGCCCCGGCGCCGAAATCCTCCGAATGCCTGGCGTTCTGCCCGGTTTGCGCCAAAGCGTAGATTTTCTAACTTTACAGGTAGACAATCCAAACATTGCCGGGATTTACACCTTTACAAGCGCCAATCCCGATTATTCTTGCCAATCCCAAGCGAATGTCAAATCTTTACATTACGCATTTGCATGGAGGGGAAAATGCAAGATCAGATCCACACCAGTATCGGTCCGGACCCGCATCCGGAGGAATATGTCACCATTATCGGCCCGTCCATGACCGACGTCATGGCTCAGTTCAGGGCGCAGGGCCTCGATCGGCAAGGCTATGCCATCGCCGGCCGCATCGACCGCCATCGTTTCGAGATGGCTGACGCCAATGGCGTTCACGACCTGTTCGACGGCGTCAGGATGCTGTCCGCAACTTTCGTGCGCCGCGTCGCCGCCTGATCCGGATACCGATGGAAGCGGTCGCGCGAGGGGCGTGACCGTCTCCCGACGAGCCGGCTGATTTTCCGACAACAACCCCAGATCTTTCGCCCGGGCGCCGGTTCACGCTGGCCCCGACACGGACACCATTATCCGAAATTCGGAGTGTGACATGCTCGACCGCAACAAGACCCAACCCGACCGTTTCCCGACGCCCGACTGGGCGCCCGACCGCTGGGACAACATCACCCGCACCTATTCGCCCGACGACGTTGCCCGCCTGCGCGGCTCGTTGCCGATCCAGCACACCCTGGCCGAGAACGGCGCCCGCAAGCTCTGGGCGTTGCTGCACACCGAGGACTATGTGCCGACGCTCGGCACTTTCACCGGCAATCAGGCGGTGCAGCAGGTCAAGGCCGGCCTCAAGGCCATCTATCTCAGCGGCTGGCAGGTTGCTGCCGACGCCAACACCTCCGGCAACATGTATCCGGATCAGTCGCTTTATCCTGTCGATTCCGTGCCGTCCGTCGTGCGCCGGATCAACAAGGCGCTGCAGCGCGCCGACCAGATCCAGCAGATGGAAAAGCATGACGGCCTTTCGACGACCGACATCGATTTCTTCGTGCCGATCATTGCCGATGCCGAGGCCGGCTTTGGCGGCGCGCTCAACGTCTTCGAACTGATGAAGGCGATGATCGAGGCCGGCGCGGCGGCGGTGCATTTCGAGGACCAGCTGGCTACCGAAAAGAAGTGCGGCCATCTTGGCGGCAAGGTGCTGGTGCCGACCAGCCAGCAGATCAAGACGCTCAATTCGGCGCGTCTGGCCGCCGATGTCATGGGCGTGCCGACTTTGATCATGGCGCGCACGGATGCCGAGGCCGCGACGCTCATCACCTCGGATGTCGACGAGTACGATGCACCGTTCCTGACCGGCGAACGCACCGATGAAGGCTTCTATCACGTCCGCAACGGCTTCGATCAGGCCGTGGCGCGCGGGCTGGCCTATGCGCCCTATGCCGATCTCATCTGGTGCGAGACCTCGACGCCCTCGCTCGAAGACGCAAAGCGCTTCGCCGAAGGCATCCGCAAGGAATATCCCGACCAGATGCTTGCCTACAATTGCTCGCCGTCGTTCAACTGGGCCAAGCATATGGGCGAGACCGAGATGGCCAAGTTCCAGCGCGAACTGGGGGCGATGGGCTACAAGTACCAGTTCATCACGCTGGCCGGCTTCCATAATCTGAGCCTCAGCACCTTCAATCTGGCGCGTGCCTACAAGGACGAGGGCATGAAGGCCTATTCCGAGATCATCCAGCAGGCCGAATTCGCCGCCGAAAAGGACGGGTTCTCGGCCACCCGCCACCAGCGCGAGGTCGGCACCTCCTATTTCGACGCCGTGTCGATGGCGGTCAGCCAGGGCAAATCCTCGACCACGGCCATGGCGCATTCGACCGAGACCGCGCAGTTCTGAACCACCAATAAAAGCCTTATCTGCCGTCACCGGGGGGTGACAGACTGGGCCGTCCTTCGGGACGGCCTTTTCGGTACTGTTTGCGGGTTTTGCCGGGTATTCGGTGGTGGCACGCCGGCACGGAACAGCGCTTGGCTCAACAAGAGACTTGTCACGTCTTGCCGAACCCGCTAAACGGCCCGGAAACTCAACCCTAGGGTCAAAGTGTTCGCACCGGTTTCGAACACGCCCCTAGTTTACTGTGGCCGCATCGGTCTGCCGAAAATTCGTATTCCGTTTTTCGCGCGATGCTCTGGGGATTGAACGGCGAAATGGCGAAGGAAAAGTTTAATCGGTCGAAGCCGCACTGCAACATTGGCACGATTGGCCATGTTGACCACGGCAAGACGACGTTGACGGCAGCGATCACGAAGGTTCTTGCTGAGACCGGAGGGGCCAAGTACCAGGCCTATGATTCGATCGACGCGGCGCCGGAAGAGAAGGCGCGCGGCATCACGATTTCGACGGCGCACGTCGAGTATGAGACGGCGAACCGTCACTATGCGCACGTCGACTGCCCCGGCCACGCCGACTATGTGAAGAACATGATCACGGGCGCGGCGCAGATGGACGGCGCCATTCTGGTTGTGTCGGCTGCTGACGGCCCGATGCCGCAGACCCGCGAGCACATTCTGTTGGCCTACCAGGTCGGCGTTCCGGCCATGGTTGTTTACATGAACAAGTGCGACCAGGTTGACGACGAGGAGCTTCTGGAGCTCGTCGAGCTCGAGGTTCGCGAGCTTCTGAGCTCGTACGACTTCCCGGGCGACGACATTCCGATCATCAAGGGTTCGGCGCTTGTCGCTCTTGAAGACGGCGACCCGAAGATGGGCCATGACTCGATCCTTGCTCTGATGGACGCAGTCGACAGCTACATCCCGCAGCCGGCGCGTCCGGTTGACCAGCCCTTCCTGATGCCGATCGAAGACGTGTTCTCGATCTCGGGTCGTGGCACGGTTGTCACGGGTCGTGTCGAGCGTGGCGTGATCAAGGTTGGTGAGGAAGTCGAGATCGTCGGCATCAAGACCACCCAGAAGACCACGGTCACGGGTGTCGAGATGTTCCGCAAGCTGCTCGATCAGGGCGAAGCGGGCGACAACATCGGCGCGCTGATCCGCGGCATCGACCGCAATCAGGTCGAGCGTGGCCAGGTTCTGTGCAAGCCGGGTTCGGTGACCCCGCACACCAAGTTCGAGGCCGAGGCCTACATCCTGACCAAGGACGAAGGTGGGCGTCATACCCCGTTCTTCGGCAACTACCGCCCGCAGTTCTACTTCCGCACCACGGACGTGACCGGCGTGGTCACGCTGCCCGAGGGCACCGAGATGGTGATGCCGGGCGACAACGTGTCGATCGCGGTCGAACTGATCGTGCCGATCGCCATGGAAGAAAAGCTGCGCTTCGCTATCCGCGAAGGCGGCAGGACCGTCGGTTCCGGCGTCGTCGCCAAAATCATCGAGTAGACCATTCGCGGCCATTCGGTCAGCGAAGAGTTTGAAAGGGCGCCTAGTGGGCGCCCTTTTTTGTTTTGCTCGGCCAGCTTCTGCAGGTCCGACCTGCTGGCATTTCAGAGCCCGGTATCGCCGACAAATCGCGCCCGCGGTCTAATCAAGCGACCGCGCATCCGCTGTTCAATGGCGTGTGCCAGCCAGCCTGCCGAGCGCCCGATGGTAAAAAGATCGAGCGCGGCACCGGCAGGCAGATCATAGGCTTTCTCGACGGCAACGAGCGCCATGTCGATGCTGGGTGCGACGCCCGTCAGGCTTTCGGCCGCGGCAATGACGGAATGGACCGGAGAGGACGGGGTGTGCGCCAAAAGCTCATCGGCACGCGGATCACCGTCCGGATACAGCCTGTGGCCAAATCCGGCGAGGCTTTCGCCGCGTGCCAGCCTCACGCGAAGGGCTTCCACGACCGAAGTCTCCCGTGTCGACGCGTCGACCAGAGCACGCGCCCGCGCTGTTGCGCCGCCGTGCAAGGGGCCGGAAAGGGCCGCCAGACCGGCGAGCAGGCAGGTTCTGAGACTGGCGCCAGTCGATGCAACCACACGGACGGCGAACGTCGAGGCGTTGGTCTCGTGATCGGCCAGAAGCACAAGGGCGCGCCGAAGCGTATCTGCCGCCTCCGGTCGGCCCCAGGCATGCGCCAGCCCTTCATGTAGCTCCCGGTCAGACGGCAAATCCGGCGCCACAGCATGCGCAAGCAGTCGCAACAGCACACCGCTGCGGACGATCAGGCGTTCCTCTGTCGTTCCCGGTGGTTCGTCATCTGCTGGCAGTGCGATAAGGACCGCGGCACGGTCAAGACCTGACATGTGCTTCAACCGGCTACTGAAATCTGGCCATGCGTCCGGATAGCGTGGATCTCCCAACGCCTCGGGCGGCGATCCTTGCCAGAGCAGTGCAGCGGTATCCTCGAAACTGGCCTTTCGCGACCAGAGAACGGCGTCCTCGCCGCGATAGGTGAGGTTACCATCGGCAATGGCCGAGATGGCGGTTTCGATTGCTGGCAATCCCCAATCCAACGACGAGGCAGCAGCATCCGCAGGGCGATGCTGAAGCGCCTTGCGCCGCTGCAGCGCCGCGATGTCATCGGATCGGTAGAGCCGGGCGCGGGGATCGGACGGATGTGGCTCGGCGCGCACAAGACCACGACTGACATAGGCATAAAGCGTGGCCCGGCTGACGCCGAGTTGTCCGGCAGCAGTTGCGGCGTCGATGAGCGGTCGGTTCTTCATAGATTGATTCATTCAATCAAGATTGATCAACATAATTGTCTACACCATAGTCGCCGCCAATTCGAGCAGGAAAGGACAGTGCGAATGAAGATCGGTCTGGATGATGTGATTGCTGCGGAAACCCGGTTGAGCCATGTGGACGGCGCGGCAGGCCGTCTCGTCATCAAAGGACATGACCTCGAAGAACTGGCGGGCCGAACAAGTTTCGAGGCGGCAATGACCATTCTCTGGGCCGATATCGTGCCGTCGCCGCCTGAAGGAATGGCGGCCGCAATTGCCGCCGGCAGACTGCAGTCCTACGAACGATTTGCACCCTTTTTCCCGGCACTTTCCAATCTGGCGCCGATCGAGGGACTGCGGTTTCTGCTCGCATCGATCGGTGACGACGACCCGCTTGCGGAGCCGTCGGCTCTGAGTGGCGCCACAGCCGTTGCGGCGGCGCTCGCCATTCGGGCGGCTTCAGGGGCGAATGCCATAGCGCCCAGCCCCGATTTCTCTCATGCCGCCGATTTCCTGCGCATGGTCGAAAACAGAACACCCGATCCCCAACAGGCTGCTGCATTTGATGCCTATCTCGTGACCGTCATCGATCATGGTCTCAATGCCTCGACCTTCGCTGCCCGCGTGGTCGCCTCGACACGGGCAGGGCGCGTCTCGGCAGTCACCGCTGCGCTTGGCGCATTGAAGGGACCGCTTCACGGCGGCGCTCCCGGCCCCGTTCTGGACATGCTCGATGCCATTGCCGAAAGCGGCGATGCACGCGGCTGGCTGATGAATGCGATTAAGCGCGGCGAACGGCTTATGGGTTTTGGGCACCGCATCTATCGCACACGCGATCCACGGGCGGACGTCCTCAAATCGGCCTTGTCCCGCCTCGGAAACCGTTCCGAGCGGCTTGTGCTTGCCGAAACCGTCGAACGTCAGGCACTCGACGTGCTCTCCGAACACAAGGCCGGTCGCCGGCTCGACGTGAATGTCGAGTTCTATACGGCCCTGCTGCTCGAGTCGGTCGGATTGCCGCGCGCCGGCTTCACGCCTGCTTTTGCTGTTGGGCGCGTTGCGGGCTGGTTGGCGCATGCTGCCGAGCAGGAGATGTCAGGGCGTCTCATTCGACCGCAATCGCATTATGTTGGCCCGATGCCCGGTGCCAACCAAGAGCTCCAGTACCGGACGGATACGTCCAGGCGCGCGCAATCAGCCGACGCGTAGCAAATGATCTTCGACCTTGGCGCGGGATGGATACGGATCGCCATTGTGTTCGGCGCCTGCAAGCGTCCGCCCTCTACAGCAAGAGATATGCTGCGAGGAACCGTACGAAATCGACCATGAAATGGTAGCCGACCGCCGCTTCGAAGCCGAAACGCAGGAAGACGAGGCCCATCGGCAAGCCGAACAGCAATCCGGCCAGGATCATCATGCCGCCCGCCGGCGAGAAGACCTCGAAAATCGACAGGTGAGCGAGGGCATGGGCAAAGGTCGAGATCAAAAGCGCGGCGACGATAACCTTCATACTGCTGGCGCCGGGACGTCGGCGCAGCAGCACCACGCACAACGTCAACAGCACGAGGCGGGCCACCGATTCTTCGGCGATGCCCGGCACCAGTGCCACCAGAGGTTCCCAGATCTCGTCGACCCAGGTGTCGGCATTCTGGATGCCGGAGGCGAGGTTGAGCAAGGACGATGGCAAGGCGAGAACCGCTCCGATTCCAAAGCCGACCAGCGCTGCCAACCATTTGCCTTGCGCCATATAGACCGGTGTCAGATCGATGCGACGCACCATGACGCCACCGCCAAGGATTGCCAGCGCAACGGACAGATAATAGGCGAAGCGCCACGGACCTGTATTGCCCCAATTGACACCAAGGCCGACACAGACCAGTCCTGCAACTAAAGCGAGAATGACGAGATGCAAATTGATCTGGCTACGCCAGACGATTGCATAACCGATAGCGACAAGGCTGAGGACCAGCGACAGTGCAATCCAGGGGCTGGGCGTGTCGCCAACAACAAAAATGACGAGGATCGCGGCGGCGATGAGCGCAACTGTAGCGCCAAAGCCGGGAAACCCGGTCAAGGCCGTCGGCATGGACAGCACCGGCACTTCGCGCCAGAGCATGGCCATCAGAACAAGCACGAAGAACAGGCTGGCGATGGTGCCGATGCTCACCAGAACCGGCATGCCGAGCAACCAGCCGGCCGCTATTGTGGCAATACTCGCCAGCCATAGAACAGCCGCGAGCCGCCGCATTTGGCCTTGTTTGACCATGATGTCTCCTTCGCAGGGCCGGGCCGATCGCACATGGGTCAGCCGCCGCTCAAGCTCTGGCCAGAGCCGGCTTGGCATTCAAGGTGAACTATTGCCGCATGGCCGAGTTGTGCCGCCGATGTGAAAAAACGCGCAGGATCGCCGTAAGTGACAGATCCTGTTGTCTTCAACGCTTGCAACCCGCGCCGCGATCAGCTAACTCCACTTCCGGCCTAGGGGTATAGCTCAGTTGGTAGAGCATCGGTCTCCAAAACCGAGGGTCGCGGGTTCAAGTCCTGCTGCCCCTGCCAGGCCACTTCAGGCTTTCCGGCATTTGTGCCGATGTGCCTCAGGCGCTTTCACCAAAAAACGACCTTGCCCTTCCGAAGGGGTTCGCGTTTTCGCTGCCTGAACGCTTTGCTGACCCGCTTGCTCCTGCCATGAGCATGAAATTTGGCCTTGCGGGCGGCGGTGGCGCCCATCAAAGGCACGCAGGTTTTGAACTCCCAGGGAACACAACGGCTGATGCGACGTTGGGTTGGCAAGGCAAAGGGAGATGAACATGAACTCAGTCAAGGTGATCGTGGGCGCTGCGACGGCTGCCGCCGTGTTCGGTTTGGGCATCAGTTCGGCGTTCGGGAGCAATGCGGAAGCGACCGCCGCCGTCAATGTCCGCACGGCTCCGGGCGTCGGCAACGCCAAAGTCGATGTCCTGTACAATGGCGAGAGCGTCGATATCAAAGAGTGCCGCAGCGGCTGGTGCTATGTCGAGCACAGCGGGCCTGATGGTTGGGTGAGCGACAACTACCTTAGGCGCGTCAACGGCACTGGCGGTTATGGCAACAGCGGCAACTCCGGCGCAACGAACGACAGCGCGGGGTATCCCGTCGCGGCACGGGCAACTGCCACCGTGAACGTTCGATCCGCTCCGGGGATCGGCCATTCCAAGGTCGACGTGCTTCGCGCCGGCGAGAATGTCACCATCAACCAGTGTCGTGGCAGCTGGTGCTATATCAATCACAATGGACCGGACGGCTGGGTCAGCAGCCGCTATCTCGCGCGCGGGACCGGCGGCGGTGGCAATGGCGGCTCTTCCGGCAACGATGGCGATCCGAACGTCAGTTTCAGCTTCGGAATCGGCCCGGATGGCCCGAATTTCGACATTTCCGTCGGCGATCAGCCCCCGCGCCAGCGCCGGTCGCAGGCGTGCTTTTTTGCTGACAACAACTTCTCCGGCAACAGCTTCTGCGTCGATGCGGGCAGTCGTATGGCTCGGGTTCCCCACGGGTGGAACGACAGGATCTCCTCGGTCAAGCTGATCGGCGATGCGTCATCGGTGACCATGTGCAAGGACATCAATTTCAAAGGGTTCTGCCGGACCACCCATCGCGATGAGCGGGCCCTCGGCCGCTTTCTCAACGACGAGATCTCCTCGATCCGGGTCCGCTGAAGCAGCTGAACCCAGATTCAACACCTAGGAAAACGCGTGTGTAAAACGGCTTTGCACACGCGTTTTCTGCACTTTTTCGGGATTTTCCGGCGAGCAGGCGCTGAACACGTCGGAAATGGCCTTCAGCCGAGTCGCCGATTGGATGCGCTGAAGCAATTTCCTGCACGGCGATCGGCCGCAACGGCATAACCTCGACCGGTACAGAGGTGATCGTTGGCTTGACGCCAGAGTGCCTGTGGCGGGTTCCGGGAAGGTGCCGATCGGCCGCAAAGACACCGGCAATCGGGTGCAAAAGCCGAAATGCCGCATACGGACGGATGCCTTACGTAGGTACCGACACGAAAAATGGCCTTGCTTTCGCCGCAACCAGCCTCTAGAAACCGAAGTTCAAGCCGCCGGGGAGACTCGCGCGGCGATTGCGTTTGGCAAATCACACAATCTGATTCTATACGGCGGAACCCATGGCACGCACAAACCCGTTTACGTTTATGCAGCAGGTCCGCGCGGAGGTTAGCAAAGTCGTCTGGCCAACGCGCAACGAGACGCTGATCTCGACGGCCATGGTTCTGGCCATGGTCATTCTGGCCAGCCTGATTTTCCTTCTTGCCGATCAGGTTATCGGTTGGGTCGTGACAGCCATGCTGGCGGCCCGTTTCTAGTGTCGCACCGCTTTTTGGGAGAATAGACGGAACATGGCCAAGCGCTGGTACATCGTGCAGACCTACTCGAACTTCGAGCGCAAGGTCGCCGAGTCCATTCGCGAAAAGGCAGCCCAGGGCGGCCTTGGCGATCATTTCGACGACGTGCTGGTTCCGACCGAAAAGGTGGTCGAGGTCCGGCGCGGTCGCAAGGTGGATACGGAACGTCGGTTCTTCCCGGGCTACGTGCTCGTCAAGATGGACATGACGGACAACACGTTCCACCTGATCAAGAACATCTCGAAGGTTACCGGCTTCCTTGGCTCCGACAACAAGCCGATGCCGATCTCCGAGAGTGAAGCGCAGTCGATCCTGCATCAGGTGCAGGAAGGCGTCGAGCATCCCAAGCCCTCGGTCACGTTCGAGGCGGGCGAGCAGGTGCGCGTTGCCGATGGTCCGTTCGCTTCGTTCAACGGCTTCGTCCAGGAAGTCGACGAAGAGCGTGCGCGTCTCAAGGTGGAAGTGTCCATCTTCGGTCGTCCGACGCCGGTCGAGCTGGAATACGGCCAGGTCGAGAAGGTTTAGGCGCGTTGTCAGAAAAACTGCGAAGCGGTTTTTCGGTTCGATAGCGCGACCATTGAATACCGCTCGGGTAACCGGGCATGGAATTCCCGGGCAACCGGGTTGGCTCTTCGGAGCCGAGCGATCCCCAGGGATCGTGACAGCGTGGGAGAGGGCGGCGAGCGCCATTTCGCCGGTCAAACCTCGCACCACGCCCTTTGAACCGCCCCTCGGGGCAAATTGAAAGGTACGACAATGGCCAAAAAGATTGCTGGCTATATCAAGCTGCAGGTGCCCGCGGGCGCCGCGACGCCGTCGCCGCCGATCGGCCCGGCGCTCGGTCAGCGTGGTCTGAACATCATGGAATTCTGCAAGGCGTTCAATGCCGCCACGCAGGAGATGGAAAAGAACACGCCGATCCCGACCGTCATTACTGCCTATGCCGACAAGAGCTTCACCTTCGAGATGAAGCTGCCGCCGGTGACGTTCTTCATCAAGCAGGCTCTCAAGGTGCAGTCCGGCTCCAAGAAGCCCGGCCACGAAAGCGGCGGCGTTCTGAGCACGGCTCAGGTGCGCGAGATCGCCGAAAAGAAGATGAAGGACCTCAATGCCGATACGGTCGAAGCCGCCATGGCCCAGATCGCCGGCTCCGCCCGTTCGATGGGCGTGCAGGTGGAGGGCTGATAGATGGTCAAGATCGCAAAGCGCACCAAGGCAGCCCTCGAAGGCATCGACCGCAAGAAGCTCTATGGCATCGCTGAAGCCGTGCCGATGGTGAAGTCGCGTGCCACCGCCAAGTTTGACGAGACGGTTGAAATCGCCATGAACCTCGGCGTTGACCCGCGCCACGCCGACCAGATGGTCCGCGGCGTCGTCAACCTGCCCAACGGCACCGGCAAGACCGTTCGCGTCGCCGTCTTCGCCAAGGACGCCAAGGCTGACGAGGCCCGCGAGGCGGGTGCCGACATCGTTGGCGCCGACGACCTTGCCGCCCAGATCATGGAAGGCAAGATCGATTTCGATCGCTGCATCGCCACCCCGGACATGATGCCGGTGGTTGGTCGTCTCGGTAAGATCCTCGGCCCGCGTGGCATGATGCCGAACCCCAAGGTCGGCACTGTGACCCCGGACGTCGCCGGCGCTGTCAAGGCTGCCAAGGGCGGCGCGGTCGAGTTCCGTGTCGAAAAGGCCGGCATTCTTCACGCCGGTGTCGGCAAGGCATCGTTCACCGAAGATGCTCTGGTCGAGAACATCAAGGCCTTCGCCGACGCGGTCAACAAGGCCAAGCCGACGGGCGCCAAGGGCACCTACATCAAGAAGGTCGCCGTGTCCTCGACCATGGGCCCGGGCGTCCATGTCGATCCGTCTTCGGTTCTGAACTAGACGCGATCGACTAACAAGAATTCCGGATGGCCTTCGGGCCCTCCGGTAGACCCGACGGGCTCCGGCCTTGAGGGAAAGACCTGTCCGAGACTGCAGGCGAGGGGCCTAGGCCCGCTCTTAATTCGTGAAGAGCCTGCAATAGACGGGGTGACAATCGAAATTCACGGCCGGCACAGCCGGTCGATGTGTTTCGGTTCGATCCGAACCAGTTGCCAACGGCCCGTGAGGGCTTCGGGAGCCGGTTGACAGGCACTGAACCGTCGGTCCTGTCGCCGTTTACCCGGCAAACGAACCGGCAATTGGTACGCATCCGGCCACAACGGCCAGGTGCAAATGTGGAGAGAAGCAGTGGATAGAGCGGAAAAAGCCGAGCTGGTCTCATCGCTTACCGAAGCCTTTTCGGCCTCGGGCGCGATCGTGGTCGCTCAGTATACCGGTCTCACCGTCGCCGAGATGGAAGGTCTGCGCGTGCAGATGAAGCAGTCCGGCGCACAGGTTCGGGTCGCAAAAAACCGCCTTGCCAAGCTCGCTCTTAAGCAAACCGATAATGCGGACATCTCGGGCCTGTTCACCGGCCCGACGCTTGTCGCCTATTCGGAAGACCCCATCACCGCACCGAAAATCGCGGTGAAGTTCGCCGACAAGAACAAGAAGCTTGTCATTCTCGGCGGCGCCATGGGTCAGACCGAACTCGATGCCGACGGCATCAAGGCGCTGGCGGAACTGCCCTCGCTCGATGAACTGCGCGCCAAGCTCGCCGGTCTGGTCAAACAGCCCGCGACCAATATCGCAGCCATCCTGCAGGCTCCTGGCGGCCAGGTCGCCCGGGTCATTTCCGCATACTCGGACAAGGGTGAAGCGGCGTAAGGCTACGCGGCCCTTTTCACATATCGAACCGAACTCAGAACTGAAGGTAGAACTCAAATGGCTGATCTTGCTAAACTCGTTGACGATCTGTCGGCTCTGACCGTCCTCGAAGCTTCCGAGCTGTCGAAGATGCTGGAAGAGAAGTGGGGCGTGTCCGCCGCTGCTCCGGTCGCGGTTGCCGCCGCTGCTGGCGCTGCTCCGGCTGAAGCCGCCGAGGAAAAGACCGAATTCGACGTCGTCCTCGCCGACATCGGTGCCCAGAAGCTCAACGTGATCAAGGAAGTCCGCGCGATCACCGGTCTCGGCCTTGCCGAGTCCAAGGCGCTTGTCGAAAGCGCCCCGAAGGCGATCAAGGAAGGCGTCACCAAGGCAGAAGCCGAAGAGCTCAAGACCAAGCTCGAAGCCGCCGGCGCCAAGGTCGAACTCAAGTAGTTCGATTGATACCGATCCGGGCGGTGGCGTTCGCGCCGCCGCCCGTCTTTGCCTCTTGCCGCAGGAGGTTCGGCCAGTCCGGAATACGATAGGACCAGGCCGGAAAACAGCGGTGGACCCAGGACGGGAACAGAACAAGGTTTTGTTATCGTCTTGACGTCAAACATGAATCGAACCCAGCTTGGCGATTCGACGCCAAACCGGGATTCGAAAAACCAGCAGGAATGGGCACCTGTCCCAAGCACCGACGGCTGATGGTCGGTTTTTTGGACAATTGCTTTCCCGACATTGATATCCGAGGAGCTTTTATGGCTACCAGTTTCAACGGCCGCCGCAAGGTGCGCAAGTCGTTCGGCAGCATTCGCGAAGTCACGGAAATGCCCAACCTGATCGAGGTGCAGAAGGCATCCTACGATCAGTTCCTGATTGTCGACGAGCCCAAGGGCGGACGTGGTGACGAGGGTCTTCAGGCCGTCTTCAAGTCCGTCTTCCCGATTACCGACTTCTCCAACACGGCAAGCCTTGAATTCGTTAGCTACGAGTTCGAGCAGCCGAAATATGACGTCGAGGAGTGCCGGCAGCGCGATATGACTTTCGCTGCGCCGCTCAAAGTCACCCTCCGTCTGATCGTGTTCGAAGTCGACGAAGATACCGGTGCCCGTTCCGTCAAGGACATCAAGGAGCAGGATGTCTATATGGGCGACATGCCCTTCATGACGGGCAACGGCACCTTCATCGTCAACGGTACCGAGCGCGTCATCGTCTCCCAGATGCACCGGTCGCCGGGTGTGTTCTTCGACCATGACAAGGGCAAGACCCACTCCTCAGGCAAGCTGTTGTTCGCCGCCCGTATCATTCCGTATCGCGGTTCCTGGCTCGACATCGAGTTCGACGCTAAGGACATCGTTTATGCGCGCATCGATCGCCGCCGCAAGATTCCGGTGACTTCGCTGCTGAAGGCGCTGGGTCTGGACGCCGAGGAAATCCTGGCGACCTATTACAACACCCAGACGTTCGAGAAGACCAAGCAGGGCTGGAAGAAGCCCTACGAGTGGGAAAAGATGAAGGGCGTAAAGCCCACCCACGACCTGATCGACGCCAAGACCGGCGACGTCGTGCACGAGGGCGGCAAGAAGCTCTCGGCCCGTGCCGCCAAAAAGATCGCCGAAGGCGGCGTGACCCATCTGCTGGCGACTGATGAAGACCTGTTCGGCATGTATGTCGCCGAGGATCTCATCAACACCACGTCCGGTGAGATCTATGCCGAAGCCGGCGACGAGATCGACGAGAAGCTGCTGACCAAGCTGGTCGAGGCAGGCTTCGACACGTTGCCGATCCTCGACATCGACCACGTCACGGTTGGTCCTTATCTGCGCAACACGCTGGCGGTCGACAAGAACGAGTCCCGCGAGGACGCTCTGTTCGATATCTACCGCGTTATGCGTCCGGGCGAGCCGCCGACGATCGAAACGGCCGAAGCGATGTTCCAGTCGCTGTTCTTCGACAGTGAACGCTACGACCTTTCCGCTGTCGGCCGCGTCAAGATGAACATGCGTCTCGACCTCGATGTTGACGACACGGTGCGTATTCTCCGCAAGGAGGACATCGTCGAAGTGGTGCGCACGCTTGTGGACCTTCGCGATGGCCGCGGCGAGATCGACGACATCGACAATCTCGGCAACCGCCGTGTGCGTTCGGTCGGCGAGCTGATGGAAAACCATTATCGGCTCGGCCTTCTGCGCATGGAGCGCGCCATCAAGGAGCGCATGAGCTCGGTCGAAATCGACAATGTCATGCCGCAGGACCTGATCAACGCCAAGCCGGCGGCTGCCGCCGTGCGCGAGTTCTTCGGCTCCTCGCAGCTTTCGCAGTTCATGGACCAGACCAACCCGCTCAGCGAAGTCTCGCACAAGCGGCGTCTGTCGGCACTCGGTGCCGGTGGTCTGACCCGCGAGCGCGCCGGCTTCGAAGTCCGCGACGTGCACGTGACCCACTACGGCCGCATCTGCCCGATCGAAACGCCGGAAGGCCCGAACATCGGCCTGATCAACAACCTGGCGACCTTCGCACGGGTCAACAAATACGGCTTCATCGAGACGCCTTACCGCAAGGTCGAGGACGGCAAGGTGACCGACAAGGTCGTCTATCTCAGCGCCATGGAAGACGCCAAGTTCAACGTCGCCCAGGCCAATGCCAAGCTCAATGACGACGGCAGCTTCGCTCATGAACTGGTCACCGCCCGTCATGCCGGCGAAGTGACGCTGACACCGCGCGAGCAGATCAACCTGATGGACGTTTCGCCCAAGCAGGTCATCTCGGTTGCCGCGGCGCTTATCCCGTTCCTCGAGAACGACGACGCCAACCGCGCTCTGATGGGCTCGAACATGCAGCGTCAGGCCGTACCGCTCCTCCGGGCCGAGGCGCCGTTCGTCGGCACCGGCATGGAAGCAGTCGTCGCCCGTGACTCGGGCGCTGCGATTGCAGCCAAGCGTACCGGTATCGTCGATCAGGTCGATGCGACCCGTATCGTCATCCGGGCCACCGAGGAAACCGACGCTTCCAAGTCCGGCGTCGACATCTACAACCTGATGAAGTTCCAGCGCTCGAACCAGTCGACCTGCATCAACCAGCGCCCGCTGGTGGTTGTCGGTGACCACGTTCAGGCCGGCGACATGATCGCCGATGGTCCGTCGACCGAACTCGGCGACCTGGCTCTCGGCCGCAACGTGCTGGTCGCGTTCATGCCGTGGAATGGGCTACAACTATGAGGACTCGATCCTTCTGAGCGAACGTATCGTCAAGGACGACGTCTTCACCTCGATCCACATCGAGGAATATGAAGTCATGGCCCGCGACACCAAGCTCGGACCGGAAGAAATCACCCGCGACATTCCGAATGTTTCCGAAGAGGCTCTGAAGAACCTCGACGAAGCCGGTATCGTTCACATCGGTGCCGAAGTCGGACCGGGCGATATTCTTGTCGGCAAGATCACGCCGAAGGGCGAAAGCCCGATGACGCCGGAAGAAAAGCTTCTGCGCGCCATTTTCGGTGAGAAGGCCTCCGACGTCCGCGACACCTCGCTGCGCGTGCCCCCGGGCGACGCCGGCACGGTTGTGGAAGTCCGCGTGTTCAACCGCCACGGCATCGAGAAGGACGAACGTGCCATGGCCATCGAGCGCGAGGAAATCGAGCGCCTGGCCAAGGACCGCGACGACGAGCAGTCAATTCTCGACCGCAACGTCTACGCCCGTCTCAAGGAGATGCTGTTCGGCAAGGCCGCGACCTCCGGCCCGAAGGGCTATGTCGCCGGTACCAAGCTGAACGACGCCGTGTTCGACGGCCAGCCGCGCTCCAAGTGGTGGCAGTTCGCTGTCGACGACGACAAGGTCATGTCGGAAATCGAGGCACTGCAGGGCCAGTACGACGAATCCCGCAAGCTTCTCGAACAGCGCTTCATCGACAAGGTCGACAAGCTGCAGCGCGGTGACGAACTGCCTCCGGGCGTGATGAAGATGGTCAAGGTCTTCGTAGCGACCAAGCGCAAGATCCAGCCCGGCGACAAGATGGCCGGCCGTCACGGCAACAAGGGTGTGGTTTCCCGCATCGTGCCGATCGAGGACATGCCGTTCCTCGGCGACGGCACCCATGCCGATATCGTGCTCAATCCGCTCGGCGTGCCTTCGCGCATGAATGTCGGGCAGATCCTCGAGACACACCTCGGTTGGGCCTGCTCGGGCATGGGCCGCAAGATCGGCCGTCTGCTCGACGCCTACAAGCAGGCTGGCGATCTCAAGCCGTTGCGCGACGAGATCGGCGATCTTTATGCCAACGACAATACGCTGAACGATCTGGATGACGACAGCGTGGTCCGTCTCGGCGAGAGCCTGAAGAAGGGTGTTTCCATCGCGACCCCGGTCTTCGACGGCGCCAAGGAAGCCGACATCGTCAAGATGCTGGAGCAGGCGGGGCTCGACGGCTCCGGCCAGTCCACGCTCTATGACGGGCGGACCGGCGAGCCGTTCGACCGCAAGGTGACCATGGGCTACATCTACATGCTCAAGCTTCACCACCTGGTCGACGACAAGATCCACGCCCGTTCGATCGGCCCGTACTCGCTCGTTACCCAGCAGCCGCTGGGCGGCAAGGCGCAGTTCGGCGGACAGCGTTTCGGCGAAATGGAAGTCTGGGCTCTGGAAGCCTACGGCGCCGCCTACACGCTGCAGGAAATGCTCACCATCAAGTCCGACGACGTCGCCGGCCGTACCAAGGTCTACGAGGCGATCGTCCGCGGCGACGATACGTTCGAGGCGGGCATTCCGGAAAGCTTCAACGTTCTGGTCAAGGAAATCCGTTCCCTCGGCCTCAACGTCGAACTGACCGAGAACGAGCCAGAACAGGTGGGCGGACCCGACGACACGCCCGGTGCAGAACTCGAGGCACCTCAGGACGCGGCGGAATAATCCCCGCCGCCCGTACCTTTTTTCTCACACAGCCGGACGGTGGCGGTTTCCGCCCCTTCCGGCCTTAGGAGACACCGGATGAACCATCATCAGAACGTCATGGACCCGTTCAATCAGCAGGCTGCCACGCAAGTCTTCGACCAGATGCGTATCTCTATCGCCAGCCCTGAGAAGATCCTCTCGTGGTCGTATGGCGAGATCAAGAAGCCCGAGACCATCAACTACCGTACGTTCAAGCCCGAGCGCGACGGCCTGTTCTGCGCCCGCATCTTCGGGCCGACCAAGGACTACGAGTGCCTGTGCGGCAAGTACAAGCGCATGAAGTTCAAGGGCGTCATCTGCGAGAAGTGCGGCGTTGAAGTCACGCTTTCGCGCGTGCGCCGCGAGCGCATGGGCCATATCGAACTGGCCGCGCCCGTCGCCCATATCTGGTTCCTGAAGTCGCTGCCCTCGCGCATCGCCCAGCTGCTGGACATGACGCTGAAGGATGTCGAGCGCATCCTTTATTTCGAGAACTATGTCATCACCGATCCGGGCCTTTCCCCGTACACGGCTGGCCAGTTGCTCTCGGAAGAAGAGTATCTGGACGCCCAGGACCAGTTCGGAGCCGACACTTTCACGGCCCTGATCGGCGCCGAGGCCATCCGCGAGATGCTGATGGCGCTCGATCTGGACAAGATCGCCGCCGACCTGCGTGTCGAGATCGCTGAATCCACCACCGAGCTGAAGCCGAAGAAGCTGGCAAAGCGGTTGAAGATCGTCGAGCAGTTCCTGACCTCTGGCAACAAGCCCGAGTGGATGATCATGACGGTCATCCCGGTCATTCCGCCGGAACTGCGTCCGCTCGTGCCGCTCGATGGCGGCCGTTTCGCGACCTCGGACCTCAACGACCTCTATCGTCGCGTCATCAACCGCAACAACCGCCTGAAGCGGCTGATCGAGCTCCGCGCGCCGGACATCATCATCCGCAACGAAAAGCGCATGCTGCAGGAAGCCGTGGACGCCCTGTTCGACAACGGCCGTCGTGGCCGGACGATCACCGGCGCCAACAAGCGTCCGCTGAAGTCCTTGTCCGACATGCTCAAGGGCAAGCAGGGCCGGTTCCGTCAGAACCTGCTCGGCAAGCGCGTCGACTATTCCGGCCGTTCGGTGATCACCGTCGGTCCGGAACTGAAGTTGCACCAGTGCGGGTTGCCCAAGAAGATGGCGCTCGAACTGTTCAAGCCGTTCATCTATTCGCGGCTCGAGGCCAAGGGTCTGTCGACCACGGTCAAGCAGGCCAAAAAGCTCGTCGAGAAGGAAAAGCCGGAAGTCTGGGATATCCTCGACGAGGTCATCCGCGAGCACCCGATTCTGCTGAACCGTGCGCCGACACTCCACCGTCTCGGCATTCAGGCATTCGAGCCGACGCTGATCGAGGGCAAGGCCATTCAGCTGCACCCGCTGGTCTGCGCCGCCTTCAACGCCGACTTCGACGGCGACCAGATGGCGGTTCACGTGCCGTTGTCGCTGGAAGCCCAGCTCGAAGCGCGCGTGTTGATGATGTCGACCAACAACATCCTGCATCCGGCCAATGGTCAGCCGATCATCGTGCCGTCCCAGGACATCGTTCTCGGTCTTTATCACATGTCGCTGATGAACGAGAACGAGCCGGGCGAAGGCATGGCGTTCTCCTCGATGAGCGAGATCGAGCACGCCCTGCAGTCCAAGGCGATCACCTATCACACCAAGATCAAGGGCCGCATCCGCGACTATGCCCAGGATGGCTCGTGGACGACCCGCATCGTCGAGACGACGCCGGGCCGTATGGTCATCGGCCAGCTGCTTCCGAAGCTGCCGCAGGTGCCGTTCGACGTCTGCAACCAGGTTCTGACCAAGAAGATGATCTCCAAGATGATCGACACCGTGTATCGCGGCTGCGGTCAGAAGGAGACGGTCATCTTCTGCGACAGGATCATGGACACAGGCTTCAAGCACGCCTGTTCGGCCGGCATCTCGTTCGGCAAGGACGACATGGTCATTCCGGAAACCAAGGCGGGCATCGTCGAAGAGACGCGCGCCATGGTCGAGCAGTTCGAGCAGCAGTACAATGACGGCCTGATCACCCAGGGCGAGAAGTACAACAAGGTTGTCGACGCCTGGGCCAAGTGCGGCGACCGTGTCGCCGACGAGATGATGGCGCGCATTTCCTCCGTCCAGATCGACGAGGAAACCAAGCGTCAGAAGCCGATCAACTCGATCTACATGATGAGCCACTCGGGTGCCCGCGGTTCACCGGCACAGATGAAGCAGCTCGCCGGCATGCGCGGCCTGATGGCCCGTCCGGACGGCTCGATCATCGAGACCCCGATCACGTCGAACTTCAAGGAAGGCCTGACCGTGATGGAGTACTTCAACTCCACCCACGGCGCCCGCAAGGGTCTGGCCGACACCGCGCTGAAGACGGCGAACTCGGGTTACCTGACGCGTCGTCTGGTCGACGTCGCCCAGGACTCGATCGTCACCGAGATCGATTGCGGCACCGAGCAGGGCCTGACGATGGAAGCCATCGTCGACAGCGGTCAGGTTGTGGCGTCACTGGGTCAGCGCATCCTCGGACGCACGACGGCCGACGACATCTTCAATCCGGAAACGGGTGAAGTTCTCGTTCCCAAGGGGACATTGCTCGAAGAGAGCGATGTGGACGTCATCGAGGCGGCCAAGATCCAGAGCGTCCGCATTCGTTCGGCGCTCACCTGTGAGACCCGTCAGGGCGTATGTGCGACCTGCTACGGCCGTGACCTTGCACGCGGTACGCCGGTCAATATCGGCGAAGCCGTGGGCGTGATTGCAGCCCAGTCGATCGGCGAGCCGGGCACACAGCTCACCATGCGTACGTTCCACATCGGTGGTACGGCGCAGGTGGTCGACAGCTCGTTCCTCGAAGCCGGCAGCGAAGGCACGATCGCCATTCGCAACCGCAACGTCGTCAAGGCGAAGGACAAGACGCTGACGGTCATGGGCCGCAACGTCACGCTGGCCATCATCGACGCCGACGGCAAGGACCGCGCGACGCACAGGCTACCCTATGGTGCCAAGGTTCGTGTGGACGAAGGCGACACGGTCAAGCGCGGCGATCGCATCGCCGAGTGGGATCCCTATACCCGTCCGGTTCTGGCCGAAGTCGCGGGCGAGGTGGTCTTCGAGGATCTCGTTGACGGTCAGTCGATCACGGAAACCACCGACGAGGCGACAGGCTTCACCAAGCGTGTTGTCATCGACTGGCGGACGTCCAACCGTTCGGACGGATTGCGTCCGGCCCTGGCCATTGCCAAGGGCGGCGAAGTCATCAAGCTCGATCGTGGCGGCGAAGCCCGCTACCTGATGAGCGTGGATGCCGTCGTTTCGGTTGAACCGGGCGAGAAAGTTGCGCCGGGCGACGTGCTTGCGCGTATCCCGCTCGAAAGCGCCAAGACCAAGGACATCACCGGCGGTCTGCCGCGTGTGGCCGAGCTGTTCGAAGCCCGTCGTCCGAAGGATCACGCGATCATCGCCGAAATCTCCGGCACGATCCGTTTCGGCCGCGACTACAAGAACAAGCGCCGCATCATCATCGAGCCCGACGAAGAGGGCGTGGAAGCGACGGAGTACCTGATCCCGAAGGGCAAGCCCTTCCATCTTCAGGAAGGCGACGCCATCGAGCGCGGCGAATATGTGCTCGACGGCAACCCGGCTCCGCACGACATCCTCGCCATCAAGGGGATCGAGGAACTGGCCAAGTATCTGGTCAACGAGATCCAGGAGGTCTACCGGCTGCAGGGCGTTTTGATCAACGACAAGCACATCGAAGTCATCGTCAAGCAGATGCTGCAGAAGGTCGAGATCACCGTGCCAGGCGACAGCGGTCTTTTGAAGGACGAGCAGCTCGACAAGCTCGACTTCGACGAGATCAACGCCCAGCTCGAGGCCGAGGGCAAGCAGCCCGCCGAAGCCATGCCGGTTCTGCTCGGCATCACCAAGGCGTCGCTGCAGACCCGCTCCTTCATCTCGGCGGCTTCGTTCCAGGAAACCACCCGCGTCCTCACCGAGGCGGCAGTTTCCGGCAAGGCCGACGTGCTCGAGGGCCTCAAGGAGAATGTTATCGTCGGCCGCCTGATCCCGGCGGGTACTGGCGCCAACATCGCCTCGACCCGCCAGATCGCCGGCAAGCGCGACGATCTGATCCTCGAGGAACGTCAGGACCAGGAATCGGCAATGGCGCTGAGCGCTCCGGCGACCGTCGAACCGGTGCCTGAAAGCACCGCAGCGGAAACGCCGGCCGAGTAAGGCGGTATTTGCAAACCGCGACCAAGTGACGAGGGGGAGCCATTGGCTCCCCCTTTCATTTTTCAGTCATGCGTACGTCATCGCTACGTAGCATCCGGAGTGGAAGTTCGCCGCTTGCTTCACGACGTCAAGAGGACTTCCATGCGCCCTTCGCTTCTCGGACTTGCCGCTCCGCTCGCACTTGCCCTTTCGGCCTCCGTCCAGGCCGCGCCGACCGTGCCCTATTCCACACCTGAACTGCTCGGAGAGTTCGTCCTGCCCGCTGGCCTCCGGCTTGACGGCAATCTGTTCGGCGGCATCTCCGGTCTCGATTACGATGCGGAAAATGACGTTTTCTACGCCATCTCGGACGACCGGTCCCAGAACGGTCCGGCCCGCTTCTATTTGCTCAAGCTGAAGATCGATGCCGAGGGCGTGCATGGCCTCGACATCGTCGCCACGCATCTGCTTACCGACACCGAAGGCAAAACCTTTGCCGAGAAGGGCGCCGATCCGGAATCGATCCGTCTTTCGTCCGATGGCAAAACGCTGTTCTGGTCGAGCGAACGCGACCCTAACGGCATCCCGGCTATCTACGAAGCCAATCTCGAAGGCAAGGCGCTGCGCAGCTTTGTCTTGCCCGAAGCCTACCTGCCCAACGCCGACGGCACCCGGGGGGTCTACAACAATCTCGCCTTCGAGGACCTGATGCTGTCTGTGGACGGCAACACCCTTTATGCCGGCACTGAGAACGCTCTGGCCCAGGACGGCGACAGGGCGACGCTCGAAGCCGGAAGCCCGTCGCGCATTCTGGCGCTCGACATTGCCTCGGGCGCTCCCGTTGCCGAGTATGTCTACCCCGTCGAATCGATCGGGTTTGCGGCAAAGGGGGAACCCGCATGGAATGACAACGGCATGTCCGAATTCGACATGATGCCCAATGGCGATTTCGTCGCTGTTGAGCGCACTTTTGCTAGCGGTGTCGGCAACGGTATCCGCATTTTCATCGGCTCGATCGCCGGCGCCAGCGACATTGCCGGCGCCGCCAGCATCAAGGGCATGGACGTCACGCCAGCCGACAAGGCATTGTGGTTCAGCCTATCCGAGGGCGATTACGGGTTGGACATCGACAATATCGAGGATTTCACCTGGGGTCCGGAGATCGACGGCAAGAAGACCTTCGTCATCGCCTCGGACGACAATTTCAATCCCGATGGTCAGTTCACCCAGTTCGTCGTCTTTACCTATCAGGACGCAGAATAACCTTCGACCTTAGCGTTTCTAGGGATGGGGAAGGGGGCTTCGGCCCCCTTTTTCGTGTCCGGCTTTCGGTTGCGAGTCGGAACATCGTGCCGCGGCGATACGTAGACTTTGCGCCATCACTTTACAGGATTATGCTTGTGCCAAACCGGACTCCGTGAAGTTCGGAGCCTTACGCGACTTTCGGGCACGCGGCGAAAAGGCATCATATTCTGGAAAGGGAAGTACGGTGAGCGACAGGCTTGAAGATCTGTGGAGCGACGTTGACG
This sequence comes from Devosiaceae bacterium, assembly GCA_963676075.2. GTDB lineage: Bacteria > Pseudomonadota > Alphaproteobacteria > Rhizobiales > Devosiaceae > JAHJQZ01. The sequence continues at coordinate 62,684 of CAXXNZ010000028.1, read as the reverse complement.
CCTATATCGAAAAGGTTCTCGGAGAAGACGATCCCGACCTTGTCGAAGCGCTTTTTGTTGCCGACCGGGAAGGACTGCCGCCGCACGGCGTCTCATCGTCGCAAGGACGGTTCCTTGCCACGCTGGTGCAGATGATCAAGGCCCGCTACATCCTCGAGATCGGTACGCTGGCCGGCTATTCGACCATCCATCTGGCGCGCGCTGCCGGGCCGGAAGGTGAGGTGGTGACGATCGAATACGATTCCGACCATGCCCGGGTCGCACAGGAAAACATCGCGCGGGCAGGGCTGTCAGAGCATGTCGAGGTGCGCGTCGGCGCAGCCTCCGATGTCCTGCCGACGCTCTACCAGGAACTGCGCCCGAAGTTCGACTTCGTGTTCATCGACGCCGACAAGATCAACAATACCGTTTACGCCAAATGGGCGCTCAAGCTGACGCGACCCGGCGGCGTCGTCGTTATCGACAATGTCGTGCGCGAAGGCCGAATCGTCGATGAGCATTCGACCGATCCGAGTACGGTGGGGTCGCGCGCCGTTTTGGAATACATCTCCGACATCAACCCGACGGCGGCTTCCGTGTTGCAGACCGTTGGGTCCAAGGGCCACGATGGCTTCGCCATCTTCGTGGTGCCCGAACAGGTGCAGCTCTAGCGTTTTCGGCGCCGGCAAGAGCCAGTATTCGTGCGAAGTATTGATACAAATACAATGCGTTACTTGCCGCTCGCATTTGCGTGGAAGCCGGTGTGACGATGTTGCGTCGGTGCTGTCGACGATGAGACAGGCACAGGTCGGCTTCAGTGACCGGCCGGCTTGTCGCCTTCGCTGTCCGCTGCGCCATGTTCACTTGCAGCGCCGTCATCGGTCTCGACGACCGCATCCGCGACCGGCGGCGGCACGACGACCGGTTCCCTGACCGGCATATCGGGCTCCAGATAATCGACGAATTGCCGGAGAATCAGGCGCCAGATGGCGAAACTGGCGCTCAGATTGGCCGGACTGACGCCGTTCTTGAGATTGATGTCCATCTCGATGGCGGCGTCGCCGTCCGGATCGATATAGGCCCGGCCGAAGCGCTTCGAGGCGTTCCAGGCATTGATTCGATCCTGGCTCGGTTTGACGTCGAGAAATCCCGCATAGAGGTTGAGGTCGTCGCAGACGCGCGGGGACGAGCAGTTCTGAAAGAATGCGACATAATTGATGCCGTCGACGCGGGCGACGATTTTCGCCTGTCCGGTTTGCTGAGTCCCGACAGTGGCGCTGCCGTAATCCCGGGCGATGCCGACCACGGAATCGACGTCGGTGCCATCGATCATCGTGCCGGTTTCGGCGGCATAGGCGCCCTGGCAAACCAGAAGTCCCATCAGAACAGCAGCTCGCTTCATCATTGTGTACCCCAGATTCGCATATTCCCGGCGACGACTCATCCCGAATCGGTGCGCAGCGTCCTTGCCGATTGCCCAGAACCTGCGTCCGGACGCGTCAAAGTACGCGCCATCGAGTCGCAAACTGGCAAAATCATCGCGCCGTCGGGAAGTACAACCTCGCCTGCGCGCAGGCTTGTCCAATACGACGGCGAATGCAACAACAGGCTGGCAACGGCTATAACAAAGCCTCATCAGGGGCGTTTATGTCGCCCCCGCATGCAGACCCAGTCGCCCGGATTGGCCCGCTTTTATCGGCACATGCCCTTGACTGAACCGACTCCTAAGGTTATAGCCACGCCACCTTTGCGGTTGGTCGTGAAGTGCAAACGGTTTCTGCCTCCCTTTGGCGGATAACGGGGCGCTTCAAACACATCGCCTGGTGAAAGACGTTGCCATCGCCTGATGCACGATTGCTTCCTTAGGGAGGCGATCCTCTGCCTTTGGACAAGCGCACCGGAAACCAAGAGAGGTTTTCGTGAGCGCTTGATGCGTTTGCAGGCGTTTTTTACGACGTGAGAATGGACATAGAGAAGAAGGTTCGAGCGCAATGCCGACCATTAATCAGCTGATCCGGAAACCCCGGCAGTCCAAGCCCAAGCGGAACAAGGTTCCGGCAATGGAGGCAAATCCGCAGAAGCGCGGCGTTTGCACCCGTGTCTATACGACCACGCCGAAAAAGCCGAACTCGGCGCTTCGCAAGGTTGCCAAGGTTCGCCTGACCAACCAGCGTGAAGTCATCTCCTACATCCCGGGCGAGGGGCACAACCTGCAGGAGCACTCTGTTGTGCTCATCCGCGGCGGTCGTGTTCGCGACTTGCCTGGTGTCCGTTACCACATCCTTCGCGGCGTGCTCGACACCCAGTCGGTCAAGGACCGCAAGCAACGCCGTTCGAAGTACGGCGCGAAGCGTCCGAAGTAAGGAGATCGATTTATGTCCCGCCGCCACCGTGCAGAAAAACGCGACATCATTCCGGATCCCAAGTTCGGCGACGTCGTTGTCACCAAAATGATGAACTCCCTGATGCTTGACGGCAAGAAGTCTTCTGCCGAGTCAATCGTCTATGGGGCGTTCGATCTTGTCGAGAACCGTCTGAAGCAGGATCCGATCGGGGTCTTCCATCAGGCTCTGGACAACATCCGGCCGTCCGTCGAAGTGCGCTCCCGCCGCGTCGGCGGCGCCACCTACCAGGTTCCGGTCGAGGTTCGCACCGAGCGCCAGCAGGCTCTTGCCATTCGCTGGCTGATCGACAGCGCCCGCAAGCGTGGTGAAAACACCATGCGCGAACGCCTCGGCGGCGAACTGATGGATGCGGTCAATGGCCGTGGCCAGGCTGTGAAGAAGCGTGAAGACACGCATCGCATGGCTGAAGCCAACCGCGCCTTCTCGCATTACCGCTGGTAGCCTTAGGAACAAGAGACCCCTCATGGCACGTCAATACGCGATCGAAGACTACCGCAATTTCGGCATCATGGCCCACATCGATGCAGGCAAGACGACCTGCACCGAGCGGATTCTGTATTACACCGGCAAGTCCCACAAGATCGGCGAAGTCCACGACGGCGCCGCGACGATGGACTGGATGGAGCAGGAGCAGGAACGCGGCATCACCATCACCTCGGCCGCGACCACGACCTTCTGGAAGGGCCGCGACGGCGAGATGCGCCGCTTCAACATCATCGACACCCCCGGCCACGTCGACTTCACCATTGAAGTCGAACGTTCGCTGCGTGTACTTGACGGTGCCGTTGCTCTGCTCGATGCCAATGCCGGCGTCGAACCGCAGACCGAGACTGTCTGGCGTCAGGCCGACAAGTATCACGTGCCGCGCATGATCTTCGTCAACAAGATGGACAAGATCGGCGCCGACTTCTACCGCTCGGTCGAGATGGTCAAGACGCGCCTCGGCGCAACTCCTCTGGTCTTGCAGCTGCCGATTGGTTCCGAATCCGACTTTGTCGGCGTCGTCGACCTGGTCGAGATGAATGCCCGCATCTGGCATGCCGAAGACCTCGGCGCCGCCTGGGACATCGTCGAGATCCCGGCTGATCTCAAGCAGAAGGCTGAGGAATACCACGAGCAGATGGTCGAGACCGTCGTCGAACTCGATGAAGATGTCATGATGGCCTATCTCGAGGGCGAGATGCCTGATAACGACACGCTCCGTCGCCTGATCCGCAAGGGTACGTGCGACGTGACCTTCTTCCCGATCCTTTGCGGTTCGGCCTTCAAGAACAAGGGTGTGCAGCCGCTGCTCGACGCCGTCGTCGACTTCCTGCCGTCCCCGATCGAAGTTCCGGCCATCAAGGGCGTGCTGCCCGATAGCGACGAAGTTGTCGTTCGGCATTCCGATGACAAAGAGCCGCTGGCCATGCTGGCGTTCAAGGTCGCCAACGATCCCCATATGGGTTCGCTGACCTTTGCCCGCATCTATTCGGGTGAGCTTCAGACCGGTTCGACGCTTTTGAACACGGTCAAGGGCAAGCGCGAACGCATCGGCCGCATGTTCCAGATGCATTCGAACTCCCGCGAGCAGATCGAAGATGCCTATGCCGGCGACATCGTCGCCATTGTCGGCCTGAAGGACACCACCACGGGTGATACGCTTTGCGATCCCAAGGGTCCGGTCGTTCTGGAACGCATGGAATTCCCCGAGCCGGTCATCGAGATTGCCGTCGAGCCCAAGTCCAAGGCCGACCAGGAAAAGATGGGCCTCGCGCTCAATCGTCTGGCTGCCGAGGATCCGAGCTTCCGCGTCAAGACCGACGAAGAATCCGGCCAGACCATCATTGCCGGCATGGGCGAGCTTCATCTCGACATTCTGATCGATCGCATGAAGCGCGAGTTTAAGGTCGAGGCCAATATCGGCCAGCCGCAGGTGGCCTATCGTGAGGCAATCACCAAGACGGTCGACCACGACTACACCCACAAGAAGCAGTCCGGTGGTTCGGGCCAGTTCGCCCGCATCAAGTTCACGCTTGAGCCGAACGAGGCCGGTGGCGGTTTCTCCTTCGAGTCCAAGGTCGTCGGCGGCAACGTTCCCAAGGAATACATCCCCGGTGTCCAGAAGGGCGCCGAGTCGGTGATGGGCGCTGGTCCGCTGATTGGCTTCCCGATCGTCGACGTCAAGATGACCCTGACAGACGGCGCCTACCACGACGTCGACTCCTCGGTTCTGGCGTTCGAAATTGCCGCCAAGGCAGGTCTGAAGGAAGCCATTCGCATGGCTGGCCCGAAGATCCTCGAGCCGGTGATGAAGGTCGAGGTCGTCACCCCGGAAGAATATATGGGCGACGTCATCGGCGACCTGAATTCCCGGCGCGGCCAGATCCACGGCACCGAGTCCCGGGGCGTTGCCCAGGTTATCGACGCCTATGTGCCGCTTGCGAACATGTTCGGTTACGTGAACTCGCTGCGGTCGATGAGCCAGGGCCGTGCCCAGTACACCATGACATTCGATCACTACGAACAGGTACCGCAGGCGGTCGCCGACGAAGTCGTGGCCAAATACACCTGAGCCGAACCCGCTTGGGATCGAACACAGATTACGCCAGCCCTTGAGCTGAGATTACGGAGAGAGCGAAATGGCGAAGGAAAAGTTTAATCGGTCGAAGCCGCACTGCAACATTGGCACGATTGGCCATGTTGACCACGGCAAGACGACGTTGACGGCAGCGATCACGAAGGTTCTTGCTGAGACCGGAGGGGCCAAGTACCAGGCCTATGATTCGATCGACGCGGCGCCGGAAGAGAAGGCGCGCGGCATCACGATTTCGACGGCGCACGTCGAGTATGAGACGGCGAACCGTCACTATGCGCACGTCGACTGCCCCGGCCACGCCGACTATGTGAAGAACATGATCACGGGCGCGGCGCAGATGGACGGCGCCATTCTGGTTGTGTCGGCTGCTGACGGCCCGATGCCGCAGACCCGCGAGCACATTCTGTTGGCCTACCAGGTCGGCGTTCCGGCCATGGTTGTTTACATGAACAAGTGCGACCAGGTTGACGACGAGGAGCTTCTGGAGCTCGTCGAGCTCGAGGTTCGCGAGCTTCTGAGCTCGTACGACTTCCCGGGCGACGACATTCCGATCATCAAGGGTTCGGCGCTTGTCGCTCTTGAAGACGGCGACCCGAAGATGGGCCATGACTCGATCCTTGCTCTGATGGACGCAGTCGACAGCTACATCCCGCAGCCGGCGCGTCCGGTTGACCAGCCCTTCCTGATGCCGATCGAAGACGTGTTCTCGATCTCGGGTCGTGGCACGGTTGTCACGGGTCGTGTCGAGCGTGGCGTGATCAAGGTTGGTGAGGAAGTCGAGATCGTCGGCATCAAGACCACCCAGAAGACCACGGTCACGGGTGTCGAGATGTTCCGCAAGCTGCTCGATCAGGGCGAAGCGGGCGACAACATCGGCGCGCTGATCCGCGGCATCGACCGCAATCAGGTCGAGCGTGGCCAGGTTCTGTGCAAGCCGGGTTCGGTGACCCCGCACACCAAGTTCGAGGCCGAGGCCTACATCCTGACCAAGGACGAAGGTGGGCGTCATACCCCGTTCTTCGGCAACTACCGCCCGCAGTTCTACTTCCGCACCACGGACGTGACCGGCGTGGTCACGCTGCCCGAGGGCACCGAGATGGTGATGCCGGGCGACAACGTGTCGATCGCGGTCGAACTGATCGTGCCGATCGCCATGGAAGAAAAGCTGCGCTTCGCTATCCGCGAAGGCGGCAGGACCGTCGGTTCCGGCGTCGTCGCCAAAATCATCGAGTAGACCATTCGCGGCGCGCGGATGACGCGCGCCGCCTCTTTTCGTCAGGAAAATCAGCATGAACGGTCAGAACATTCGCATCAGGCTTAAGGCGTTCGACCATCGCGTCCTGGACACCTCGACCCGCGAAATCGTCAATACGGCGAAGCGCACCGGGGCTCAGGTCCGTGGCCCGATCCCGCTGCCGACGCGAATTGACAAGTTTACCGTGAACCGCTCGCCGCACGTCGACAAGAAGTCGCGCGAGCAGTTCGAGATCCGGACCCACAAGCGTCTTCTGGACATCGTGGACCCGACTCCGCAGACGGTTGACGCCCTCATGAAGCTCGATCTCGCCGCCGGCGTCGACGTCGAAATCAAGCTCTAGTGAATTCACGGCGTGTTCGGGCTTCGGCCAGACGGACACGCGAAGTTGGAAAGTGTTGCGCCTCTTCTTCGCGAATGCGCGCAAGACACTGAGAACAAAGGTTGGAACCGATGCGTTCTGGAGTGATCGCACAAAAGCTGGGCATGACCCGGATATTCGCCGAGGACGGTAGCCATGTGCCCGTCACGGTGCTGGGTTTGCAGAACTGCCAGGTGGTAGGCCAGCGGACACAGGACAAGGACGGCTACGTCGCGCTGCAGCTCGGCGCCGGTACCGTTCGTCCCAAGAACGTCACCAAGGCCGAACGTGGCCAGTTTGCCGTCGCCAAGGTGGAGCCAAAGCGCATCGTCGCCGAGTTCCGCGTTTCCGAGGACAATCTGATTGAAGTGGGCGCGGCTCTCAAGGCCGACCATTTCGCCATTGGTCAGAAGGTTGACGTCACCGGCACTTCGATCGGCAAGGGCTTTGCCGGCGCCATGAAGCGTCACAATTTCGGCGGCATGCGTGCCAGCCACGGCGTTTCGGTTTCGCACCGTGCGCACGGCTCGACCGGCAACAGCCAGGACCCCGGCAAGGTGTTCAAGGGCAAGAAGATGGCCGGTCACATGGGCGCAGCCCGTGTCACGACCCAGAACGTCGAAGTGGTCAAGACCGACATCGAACGTGGCCTGATCATGGTCAGGGGTTCTGTGCCGGGCGCCAAGGGCGGCTGGATCATGATCCGCGACGCCGTCAAGTACGGCAAGCAGGATGGTGTGCAGTTTCCCGGCTCGTTCACGGTGGCGGAAGCCGCTCCGGCCGAGGGGAGTAACGAATAATGGAACTTCAAGTCACAACCCTCGACGGCAAGGCCAAGGGTTCGGTGAACCTTTCTGACGGTGTGTTCGGTCTCGAACCCCGCCAGGACCTGCTTCAGCGCATGGTTCGCTATCAGCTCGCCAAGCGCCAGGCCGGCACCCACGACGTCAAGAACCGCTCCGAGATCCGCGCCACCACCAAGCGCGTCGGTCGCCAGAAGGGCGGCGGTGTCGCCCGTCACGGCGCCCGTTCGGCTCCGCAGTTCCGTGGTGGCGGTCGCGCTTTCGGCCCGACCCCGCGTTCCCATGCCTTCGATCTTCCCAAGAAGGTGAGGGCGCTGGCGCTCAAGCATGCGCTGTCGTCCAAGGCCAAGGCCGGTGAACTCGTCATCCTCGAGACCGCGGTCTCCAAGGACGGCAAGACTGCCGAGCTCCGGAAGGCATTCGGTGGCATCGGACTTGCCAATGCCCTGATCATCGACGGCGCCGAGATCGACAAGAATTTCGCTCAGGCGGCGCGCAACATCCCTCTGATCGACGTGCTGCCGGCACAGGGGATCAACGTGTACGACATCCTTCGTCGTCACAAGCTGGTCCTGACCAAGGCGGCACTTGAAGCGCTGGAGGCGCGCCTCGGATGACCGACAAACTCGCTCACTACGACATCATCCGAAATCCGGTCGTCACCGAAAAGTCGACCATGGCCTCGGAATCCAATCAGGTGATTTTCGATGTCGCCATCGACGCCACCAAGCCCGAGATCAAGGACGCCATCGAGGCCCTGTTCTCGGTGAAGGTGACGGCGGTCAACACGCTGGTCCGCAAGGGCAAGCTCAAGCGTTTCCGCGGCTATCTCGGCCGGCGCAATGCGGTCAAGAAGGCAATCGTCACACTCGCTGACGGCCAGTCGATCGACATCGCGACGGGCCTCTAGAGGCGGAAAGGGACTAGACCATGGCTTTGAAAACCTACAATCCGACCTCTCCCGGCCGCCGACAGCTCGTTACTGTTGACCGCTCCCAGTTGTGGAACGGCCAGCCGGTCAAGAAACTGACCGAGGGCCTTTCCAAGAAGGGTGGTCGCAACAACACCGGCCGTACCACGGCCTATCATCGTGGCGGCGGGCACAAGCGCTCCTATCGCATCATCGACTTCAAGCGTGTGAAGTTCGATGTCGAGGCGACGGTCGAGCGTCTTGAGTACGATCCGAACCGCACGGCGTTCATCGCGCTGGTCACCTACAGCGACGGCGAGCAGGCCTATATCATTGCTCCGCAGCGCCTGAGTGCCGGCGACAAGGTGATCTCCTCGGAAGGTTCCGTGGACGTCAAGCCGGGCAACACCATGCCGCTTGAGCGCATGCCGGTCGGTACTATCGTGCACAACGTCGAGATGAAGCCACGCAAGGGCGGGCAGATCGCCCGTTCGGCGGGTGCCTATGCTCAGTATGTTGGTCGCGACCAGGGCATGGCGATCCTGAGGCTCAACTCCGGCGAACAGCGCCTGGTCAGCGGATCGTGCCTTGCAACGGTTGGCGCCGTTTCCAACCAGGACCACTCAAACACCTCGATCGGCAAGGCCGGCCGCAGCCGCTGGCTGGGCAAGCGCCCGGTCGTTCGCGGCGTCGTCATGAACCCGGTCGATCACCCGCACGGCGGTGGTGAAGGCCGGACCTCGGGTGGTCGTCATCCGGTCTCCCCGTGGGGCGTGCCGACCAAGGGCAAGCGCACCCGTTCGAACAAGTCGACGGACAAGTTCATTGTCCGTTCGCGTCACGCCAAGAAGGGCAGGTAATTCCCCATGACCCGTTCCATCTGGAAAGGCCCGTTCGTCGACGGGTATCTGCTGAAGAAAGCCGAGAAGTCGCGTGAGAGCGGCCGCAACGAGGTCATCAAGATCTGGAGCCGTCGCTCCACGATCCTGCCGCAGTTCGTCGGTCTGACCTTCGGTGTCTACAACGGCAACAAGCACATCCCGGTTTCCGTGACCGAGGACATGATTGGCCACAAGTTCGGCGAATTCTCGCCGACCCGCACCTACTACGGGCACGCGGCCGACAAGAAGGCCAAGAGGAAATAAGATGGGCAAGCACAAGACCGAACGCGCCCTCAAGGACAACGAGGCCAAGGCCGTGCTCAGGATGCTGCGCACGAGCCCTCAGAAGCTCAACCTCGTGGCCGCCCAGATCCGCGGCAAGAAGGTCGACAAGGCTCTGGCCGAACTGACCTTCTCGCGCAAGCGCATCGCCGGCCCGGTCAAGAAGACGCTCGAAAGCGCCATCGCCAACGCCGAGAACAATCACAATCTCGACCCCGACGCTCTCGTCGTGGCCGAAGCCTTTGTGGGTAACTCGCTGGTGATGAAGCGTTTCACCGCCCGTGCCCGCGGCCGTGGCGCCCGCATCCTGAAACCTTTCTCGCACCTGACGATCGTGGTGCGCGAAGTCGAGGAGACCGCATAATGGGTCAGAAAATCAATCCCGTCGGCCTTCGGCTCGGTATCAACCGCACCTGGGATTCGCGCTGGTTCGCTTCGCGCGCCGACTATGGTTCGTTGCTGCAGGAAGATCTGAAGATCCGCAAAATGCTTCAGAAGGAACTGAAGCAGGCCGCGGTCTCCAAGATCGTCATCGAGCGTCCGCACCGCAAGTGCCGCGTGTCGATCCACACTGCCCGTCCGGGCATCGTGATCGGCAAGAAGGGCGCCGACATCGACAAGATCCGCAACAAGGTGAAGAAGTTCACCTCTTCGGAAGTGCACATCAACATCGTCGAAGTGCGCAAGCCGGAAACCGATGCCAATCTTGTCGCGCAGGGTATTGCCCAGCAGCTCGAACGCCGCGTTGCCTTCCGTCGCGCCATGAAGCGCGCCGTGCAGACGGCGATGCGCATGGGCGCCCAGGGCATCCGCGTCAACGTTGGTGGCCGCCTCGGTGGTGCCGACATCGCCCGCACCGAATGGTACCGCGAGGGCCGTGTGCCGCTGCATACCCTTCGTGCCGACATCGATTTCGGTTTTGCCGAAGCCCATACGACCTATGGCGTCATCGGCATCAAGGTGTGGGTCTTCAAGGGCGAAGTGATGGAACACGATCCGTCAGCCCACGAACGCCGCGCCGTTGAAGGCGAGGGCGGTGGTCAGAACCAGCAGCCTCGTCGCCGCGAACGTGAACCGGCCGCGAAGTAAGGATAGTTCATCATGCTGCAACCAACGCGCACCAAGTTCCGCAAGGCGCACAAGGGCCGCATCCACGGCGCTGCCAAGGGCGGGTATTCCCTCGACTTCGGCCAGTACGGCCTGAAGGCTCAGGAGCCGGAACGTGTGACCGCCCGCCAGATCGAAGCGGCTCGCCGTGCCATGACCCGTGCCATGAAGCGCCAGGGCCGTGTCTGGATCCGCATCTTCCCGGACCTGCCGGTTTCCAAGAAGCCCACCGAAGTCCGCATGGGTAAGGGCAAGGGCGCTCTCGAGTACTGGGCAGCCCGTGTTCATCCTGGCCGCGTCATGTTCGAGATCGACGGCGTCGACGAAGTGACCGCTCGCGAAGCGCTCCGTCTCGCCGCAATGAAGCTGCCGATCAAGACGCGTTTCGTAACGCGTATCGCCGACTAGGAGCGCGCTGATCATGAAGATTACAGACGTTAGGGCAAAGACGGTCGACGAGCTCACCGATGAACTCGGCAAGCTCAAGAAGGAACAGTTCAACCTGAGGTTCCAGCGCGCTACCCAGCAGCTGGAAAAGACCTCGACGGTGAGGGCGGTGCGCCGCGATATCGCGCGCATCAAGACCGTTCTCAACGAAAAGAGCGGAAGTTAGGAGACATTAAATGCCCAAGCGTATCCTGCAGGGGACGGTGGTCTCCGACGCAAACGAGAAAACGGTTGTGGTGCGCGTCGAACGCCGCTTCACCCACCCGCTTCTGAAGAAGACGGTTCGCCGTACCAAGAAGTACCACGCCCATGACGATTCAAATGCCGTCAAGGCCGGGGAAAAGGTGAGCATCGAAGAATGCGCACCGATTTCCAAGCTGAAGCGCTGGAGAGTCGTGGAGACTGTGTCCTGATCGGACGCGTTCAGGGGTTCAATCGGTCGCGTCCCCGAAAGGGATACGGGCCGGAGAGAGAAGAGATTTAGTCATGATCCAGATGCAGTCCAATCTCGACGTCGCCGACAATTCCGGCGCCCGTCGTGTCATGTGCATCAAGGTGCTCGGCGGCTCGCACCGCAAATATGCGTCGGTCGGCGACATCATCGTGGTGTCGGTGAAGGACGCCATTCCGCGTGGCCGCGTTAAAAAGGGCCAGGTGATGAAGGCCGTCATCGTGCGCACCGCATTCGACATCCAGCGCGCCGACGGCACGGTTATCCGTTTCGATCGCAACGCGGCCGTGCTGATCAACAACAACAAAGAGCCGATCGGGACCCGTATCTTCGGGCCGGTTCCGCGCGAACTTCGCGCCAAGAACCACATGAAGATCGTCTCCCTCGCGCCGGAGGTTTTGTGATGGCTGCCAAGATCAAGAAGGGCGACAAGGTCGTCGTTTTGACAGGCAAGGACAAGGGCAAGACCGGCACCGTGCTGCAGGTTCTTCCCGAGGACAACCGTGCCGTGGTGCAGGGCATCAACCATGTCCGCCGCCACACCAAGCAGAGCGCTGAACAGGAAGCGGGCATCTACACCCGCGAGGCGCCGATCCACATCTCGAACATTGCGCTCGCCGATCCCAAGGACGGCAAGCCGACCCGCGTCGGGTTCGAGATCAAGGACGGAAGCAAATCCCGTGTCGCCAAGCGCAGCGGAGAAGTGATCAATGGCTGAGACCCTTTATATCCCGCGTCTTCGCACGCATTATGAAGAAGTCGTGCGTGCCGGTCTCATCAAGGACTTCGGCTACAAGAACCCGCTTCAGGTTCCCAAGCTCGACAAGATCGTCCTGAACATCGGCGTTGGCGAAGCCACTGCCGATTCCAAGAAGATCAAGTCGGCTGCTGACGATCTGGAAAAGATCGCCGGACAGAAGCCGGTCGTGACCCATGCCCGCAAGTCGATCGCCAACTTCAAACTGCGTGAAGGCATGCCGATCGGCGTCAAGGTGACGCTTCGCAAGCAGCGCATGTACGAGTTCCTCGACCGCCTGGTGAACATCGCGATGCCCCGCATTCGCGACTTCCGCGGAATCAACCCGAAGAGCTTCGATGGCCGTGGCAATTATGCCTTCGGCATCAAGGAGCACATCGTGTTCCCGGAAATCAATTATGACCAGGTCGACCAGATCTGGGGCATTGACGTGGTCATCGGCACCACGGCCAAGAACGACGATGAAGCCCGTGCGCTGCTGCGTGCGTTCAACTTCCCGTTCCGGCAGTAAGACCGGCAGGAAGAGATAAAGGATCGATAGATGGCCAAGACGAGCTCTATTGAAAAGAACAAGCGCCGGGCAAGGATGGCAGAGCAGTTTGCCGGAAAGCGTGCCGCTCTCAAGGAAACGATCAAGAACCAGGACCTGCCGCTTGAGGAACGCTTTCGTGCGTCCATGAAGCTGGCCGAATTGCCCCGCAATTCGTCCAAGGTCCGTATTCGCAACCGTTGCGAATTCTCGGGTCGTCCGCGCGGCTACTACCGCAAACTCAAGCTTTCGCGTATTGCGTTGCGCGAACTCGGTAGCCAGGGGCAGATCCCCGGGCTCGTGAAGTCCAGCTGGTAAGGAGGAACACGCAAAATGTCCGTGTCCGATCCCGTCGGCGATATGCTCACCCGTATCCGCAACGCACAAATGCGCAAGAAGACCAGCGTCATGACGCCGGCTTCAACCTTGCGCGGTCGCGTTCTCGATGTCCTCAAGTCCGAGGGCTTCATCCGCGGTTACTCCGAAACCAAGTTCGAGAATGGAACCATGGAGTTCACGATCGAACTGAAGTATTCCGACAGCGAACCGGCTATCCGGGAAATCCAGCGCGTCTCGCGCCCCGGCCGTCGCGTTTACTCGTCGGTCAAGACCATCCCGTCGGTGGCCAATGGTCTTGGTGTGTCGATTTTGTCGACCCCCAAGGGCGTGATGGCCGACCACGAGGCGAAAGCCAACAACGTGGGTGGCGAAGTTCTCTGCCGTGTCTTCTAGACCGGTGACAGGCAATTTGATCCCGGAAGGCATGAGATAATGTCCCGTACAGGCAAGAAACCGGTCGAAATCGTCAAGGGCGTCGAGGTTACTCTCGACGGCCAGACCGTAAAGGCGAAAGGCCCCAAGGGCGAACTGACCCTTGAGCTGCACGAGCTGGTGAACGTGCAAAAGACAGACGACGGTATCGTCGTCGCACCGGTCGATGATTCGACGCCGGCGCGGGCCCAGTGGGGCACGGCGCGGTCGTTGATTCAGAACATCGTCACCGGCGTTTCCACCGGCTTCGAGAAGAAGCTCGAAATCCAGGGCGTCGGCTATCGTGCCGCGATGCAGGGCAGGGACGTCAAGCTCTCGCTCGGCTTCAGCCACGAAGTCGTCCACGCCGCCCCGGAAGGCATCACCATCGCAACCCCGACTCAGACTGAAGTCGTGGTTTCGGGTATCGACGTCCAGCAGGTCGGGCAGGTGGCCGCGGAAATCCGCGCCTATCGTCCCCCTGAACCCTACAAGGGCAAGGGCGTGCGCTACGCAGGCGAATATGTCTTCCGTAAGGAAGGCAAGAAGAAGTAAGGACCGGCAAGATGGCTTCGAAACATCAAGGTACTGAGCGCCGCAAGTTGCGCGTCCGCAAGAGCCTGAGGGCTCACGCCAACGGTCGGCCGCGCCTGAGCGTGTTCCGTTCGGGCAAGAACATCTATGCGCAGGTGATTGACGATACGTCCGGTCACACGCTCGCTGCTGCCTCTTCTCTGGACAAGGACATCAAGTCCGGTGCCAAGAATGGCGGCAATGCCGAGACCGCAGGCATGGTCGGTAAGCTCGTTGCAGAGCGCGCCGTCAAGGCCGGCGTGGGCGCAGTGGTTTTCGACCGCGGCTCCTACCTTTTCCATGGCCGGGTGAAAGCCCTGGCCGATGCCGCCCGCGAAGGCGGGCTGCAGTTCTAATAACGAGCGAGAGTGAACGATGAGAGATGTAGCTGAGCGCGAAAGCGAATTCGTCGATCGCCTGGTCCACATCAACCGCGTGGCCAAGGTGGTCAAGGGCGGCAAGCGCTTCGGTTTCGCCGCGCTCGTTGTGGTCGGCGACCAGAAAGGCCGCGTTGGCTTTGGCCACGGCAAGGCCCGTGAGGTTCCCGAAGCCATTCGCAAGGCGACCGAACAGGCCAAGCGTCAGATGATCCGCGTGCCGCTTCGCGAAGCGCGGACGCTGCATCACGACGTCAACGGCCGCCACGGTGCCGGCAAGGTCGTGCTTCGTGCGGCCCCTCCCGGCACCGGCATCATCGCCGGCGGTCCGATGCGTGCGGTGTTCGAGACCCTCGGGATCAACGACATCGTCGCCAAGTCGCAGGGTACGGCCAATCCGTACAACATGGTGCGGGCCACCTTCGATGCGCTGAAGCACGTCGACAGCCCGCGTTCGGTCGCGGCACGGCGCGGCATCAAGGTGTCCGAGCTTCAGGCCCGGCGCGGCGAAGTCGCAGCTGACAGCTGATCGCGCAGACAAGGAAACGGAGACCGGACATGGCTGACAAGACCATTACCGTAGAGCAGATCGGTTCGCCGATCCGCCGCGACAAGTCGCAGCGCGCCACCCTGATCGGCCTTGGCCTCAACAAGCTGAGCCGCCGTTCAACCCTCAAGGACACCCCGGACGTCCGCGGTATGATCCACAAGATCCCGCATCTCGTCCGCGTTGTCGACGAAGGCAAGTAGAAACAAAGGCCCGCGCGGATTTTCGATGCGCGGGCGAGCCAATAAGGGCCTCATACAATGCGTTTGAACACCCTCAAGGACAATGCAGGCGCTACGCCGAACCGCACTCGCGTCGGCCGTGGCATCGGCTCGGGCAAGGGCAAGACCGGCGGCCGTGGCGTCAAGGGCCAGAAGTCGCGTTCGGGCGTTGCGCTCAATGGTTTCGAGGGCGGTCAGATGCCCTTGCACATGCGCATGCCGAAGCGCGGGTTCAACAACCCGTTCGCGTCCAAGTTCGCAGCCGTTCGCCTCGACCGCATCCAGAGCGCGATCGATGCCGGCAAGCTCGACGCCAAGGGCGTGATCGATGCGGAAGCACTGGTCAAGGCCGGCGTCGTCCGTCGCAAGAAGGACGGTATCCGACTCATCGCCGGTGGCGAATTCACTGCCAAGAAAGTCACCTTCAACGTCGTTTATGCCAGCAAGGGCGCTCTTGCTGCTATTGAAGCGGCGGGCGGAAAGGTCGATATGACCGGGGCAACGACACAAGCGTCCGAGTAAGGACGCGCCACCCGGACAAGGGGAACTTCATGGCTTCGGCAGCCGAACAGCTAGCACGTAATCTCAGCTTCTCGACCTTCGGCAAGGCCAAGGCCCTGCAGCACCGCCTGTGGTTTACCCTGGGCGCGCTTCTCATCTACCGCCTCGGGACCTATATCCCGGTCCCCGGCATCGACCCGCAGGCCTATGCCACGACCTTCGAGCAGGCGCAAAACGGCGTCGTCGGCATGTTCAACATGTTTGCCGGCGGCGCGGTCAAGCGCATGGCGATCTTTGCGCTCAACCTGATCCCGTACATCACGGCCTCGATCGTCATCCAGGTGCTCGCCACCGCTTCGCCGCGCCTAGAGGCGCTGAAGAAGGAAGGTGAGTCGGGTCGCCGCAAGATGAACCAGTACACCCGGTATCTCGCCGTGGTGTTCTGCTCCATCCAGGCCTTCGGTATCGCCAAGGGTCTCGAATCGAGCCAGGGCGTCGTTCTCGAACCCGGTTGGTTCTTCGAGATGTCGACGGTCATAACCCTGGTCGGCGGCACCATGTTCCTGATGTGGCTTGGCGAACAGATCACCTCGCGCGGTGTCGGCAACGGCATTTCGCTGATCATTTTCGCCGGTATCGTCGCCAATCTGCCCGGCACCATTGCCCAGACGCTCGAACTGAGCCGCACCGGCGCGCTGCCGCCGCTGGCTGCCGCGGGCCTGCTGGTCCTCGCCATTGTCGTCATCATGGTGATCGTCTTCTTCGAGAGGGCGCAGCGCCGGCTTCTGATCCAGTATCCGAAGCGGCAAGTCGGCAACAAGATGTTCCAGGGCGACACCTCGCACCTGCCGCTGAAGCTCAACACCGCCGGCGTCATCCCGGTGATCTTCGGCTCGTCGCTGCTACTGCTGCCGGCAACGCTGGCGTCGTTCGCAGCACAGGGCAGTGCGCCGCAATGGCTGCAGGTCACTGCTGCGCTGCTCGGACGAGGGCAGCCGCTCTATCTGACGCTGTTTGCCGTCTTCATCATCTTCTTCTCATTCTTCTACACATCGATCGTGTTCAATCCGACGGACACGGCCGACAATCTCAAGCGTTCCGGCGGCTTCATCCCGGGCATTCGCCCCGGTGAACGTACGGCCGCCCATATCGACTACGTGCTGACCCGCATCACCGTTATCGGTGCGCTCTACCTGACGGTTGTGGCGCTCATTCCGGAAATCCTCGTGAGCCAGCTCAACGTCAGCCAGTTCATCGGCGGTACATCGCTGCTGATCATGGTCACGGTGACGCTCGACTTCATTTCGCAGGTGCAGAGCCACCTGATCGCTCAGCAATATGAGGGCCTCGTGAAGACCTCGCGCCTGGGACGTGGGCGCGGCACGAAGCGGCCCGGAGGAGTAAGAAGATGAGACTGATACTTCTGGGACCGCCCGGTGCCGGCAAGGGGACGCAAGCCAAGCTGATTGTCGAGCGCTACGGTATTCCGCAGCTTTCGACCGGCGACATGCTTCGCGGCGCCGTTGCTGCCGGAACGCCGATCGGCCTGAAGGCCAAGGCGGTCATGGAAGCCGGTGAGCTGGTATCCGACGATATCGTCAATGCCATCGTCGCCGAACGTATTGACCAGGACGACTGCGCCAAGGGTTTCATCCTTGATGGCTACCCGCGCACTCTTCAACAGGCCGACGCGGTCGAAGAGATGCTGGCCGAGCGCAATCTCAAGCTCGACGCCGTTGTCGAGCTGGTTGTCGACGACACCAAGCTCGTGGGCCGCATCGTCAACCGGGCCGAGGAAGCCAAGGCCGCCGGTCAGCCGGTGCGCAAGGATGATACACCGGAGGTGTTCGAAGAGCGCCTGCGCGAGTACTACAAGAAAACAGCGCCGCTGACGGGCTACTACTTTGCCAAGAAGACGCTGAAAACGGTCGACGGCATGGGCACCATCGAAGAGGTTTCCGCCGGGATCGCGAAGGTGCTGGGTTAGCACTTTCGAAACGGCCGGTTGACTTCCGGCCGACAAGTCATTAGGAACCGCCAGTCTCAAGGATTACGTGGACTGGATTCGGCTCCCAACAAGGTGGGGATCGGAAACCGGTCCCTTGTGTTATGCGCCGGGTCGGTGATTCGGCGCCGGGAAATCAAGGAGAGCGGGCGTGGCACGTATTGCTGGCGTCAATATTCCGACCAACAAGCGCGTTGTTATCGCGCTGCAGTATATTCACGGGATCGGCGAAAAGTTCGCTTCCGAGATCTGCGAAAAGGTCGGCATCCCGGCGGAACGCCGGGTCAACGAACTGACGGACGCGGAAGTGATCCAGATCCGCGAGACCATCGACCGCGACTATATCGTGGAAGGCGATCTTCGCCGCAATGTGGCGATGAACATCAAGCGCCTGATGGATCTCGGCAATTATCGCGGATTGCGGCATCGTCGCGGTCTGCCGGTACGCGGTCAGCGTACCCATACGAACGCCCGTACCCGCAAGGGTCCGGCAAAGCCCATCGCGGGCAGGAAGAAATAGAGAAGCGAACGGGAACAGCGGATAGTCACTATTCGCTGTTTTCTAGTCGTTTTTCACGGTGGAGCCGCTGGGCGCTGGTGCAACGGCGGCGATGAGATCGATAGGGAATTTAAATGGCAAAAGCTGATACAGCGCGCGTGCGTCGTCGCGAGCGCAAGAACATCACCTCTGGCGTCGCACACGTGAACGCCTCCTTCAACAACACCATGATCACCATTACCGACGTCCAGGGCAATACCATTTCCTGGTCCTCGGCGGGCACGATGGGCTTCAAGGGTTCGCGCAAGTCGACCCCTTATGCTGCCCAGGTCGCTGCAGAAGATGCAGCCAAGAAGGCCCAGGAACATGGCATGAAGACACTCGAAGTCGAGGTTCGCGGTCCGGGTTCGGGTCGTGAGTCGGCACTGCGTGCACTTCAGGCCGCCGGTTTTAGCGTTACCAGCATCCGCGACGTTACCTCCATTCCCCACAACGGCTGCCGTCCGCGCAAGCGTCGGCGCGTTTAAGCGCCTGGGGGATTTCCGGCCGGCCACTCGCCGGAGGGAGGTCAAAGCGGCTTCAGCCCCGAGGGGCTGTGTTACTCTTGAAAGGATGTTGAACGAATGATCCAGAAGAACTGGCAGGAACTGATAAAGCCGACCAAGCTGGAATTCGTCACCGGCAGCAACGCTCACGTCGCCTCGATCGTCGCCGAACCGCTGGAACGCGGATACGGACTGACCCTTGGCAATGCCCTGCGGCGCGTCCTGTTGTCGTCTCTGCAAGGGGCGGCCGTGACCGCCATGCAGATTGACGGCGTCTTGCACGAATTCTCGTCGATTCCCGGCGTGCGCGAGGACGTTACCGACCTGGTGCTCAACGTCAAGGAAATCGCCTTCAGGATGGAAGGTGACGGGCCCAAGCGCCTGACGCTTTCCCGGCAGGGACCGGGTGCGGTCACTGCGGGCGATATCAAGGTCACCGGCGATATCGAGATTCTCAACCCTGAGCTGGTGCTGTGTCACCTTGACGACGGCGCCGAGCTTCATATCGAATTCACCGTGGACACCGGCAAGGGCTACGCGCCGGCCGACCGCAACCGTCCCGAGGACGCCCCGATCGGTTACATCCCGGTCGACTCGCTGTTCTCGCCGGTCAAGCGGGTCTCCTACAAGGTCGAGCCGACCCGCGAGGGCCAGGTGCTCGACTATGACAAGCTGACGCTCCAGATCGAGACGAATGGCGGGCTGACCCCCGAAGATGCCGTGGCCTATGCCGCGCGTATTCTTCAGGACCAGCTGTCCATCTTCGTCAACTTCGAAGAGCCGCAGAAGGAAACTGCGCAGGATCAGGTGCCCGAGATCGGCATCAATCCGGCGTTGCTCAAGAAGGTCGACGAACTCGAACTCTCGGTCCGCTCTGCCAACTGCCTGAAGAACGACAATATCGTCTACATCGGCGACCTGATCCAGAAGACAGAAGCCGAAATGCTGCGTACCCCGAATTTCGGTCGCAAGTCGCTCAACGAGATCAAGGAAGTGCTGGCCCAGATGGGTCTGCATCTCGGGATGGATGTTGCCAATTGGCCGCCCGAGAACATCGACGATCTCGCCAAGCGCTTCGAAGATCACTACTGATCGGCGCCGAGTTTAAAGTTTCAAGGAGACCCCGATGCGTCACCGCAAAGCAGGCCGTAAGTTCAGCCGCACCGCGAGTCATCGCAAGGCGATGTTCGCCAACATGTCCGCCGCGCTTATCAAGCACGAGCAGATCGTTACAACACTGCCCAAGGCCAAGGATCTTCGGCCGATCGTCGAGAAGCTGGTGACGCTCGCCAAGCGCGGCGACCTGCATGCCCGCCGTCAGGCGGTCGCCAAGGTCCGCGACGAGGCCATGGTCAAGAAGCTCTTCGATGTCCTCGGCCCGCGTTACGCCGAGCGCATGGGCGGCTATATCCGCATCATGAAGGCCGGCTACCGCTATGGCGACAATGCCGCCATCGCCGTGATCGAGTTCGTCGATCGCGATCCGGAGGCCAAGGGCACCGATTCCGGCCCGACCGCCGACTTCGTCCGTGACGAGGAAGAAGAAGTCGCGGCATAAGCTGACGATTTCCGATATAGTTTCTGAACGGCCGCGGTTTTGTCCGCGGCCGTTTTCGTTTGAGGGGGCGAGGGATGGAGCCGAACGGCAAAACGGTCGTGGTCACCGGAATTTCCGGCTATGTGGGCAAGTGGGTGGCGCTGAGATTGCTCGAGAACGGCTATGCCGTACGCGGTACCTTGCGCAATCCAGGCAAACAGCAACAGGTCGAAGCCAGCCTGCGCGCCCGATTGGGTGATGAAATCGCAAGTCGTTTGAGTTTTGCCGAGGCGGATCTTCTCAACAAAACCGATTGGTTGAATGCCTTTGGCGGCGCCAGTGCCATCATGCATACGGCCACCCACGTGGTGGCGAACGAACCACGTGATCCGCAAAGCGTCATTCGACCGGCTGTCGAGGGGACGGACAACATATTGGCAGCGGCACAGGCGAATGGCATCGCGCGAGTCGTGATCACCAGCTCCATCGCGACGATCGGCTATGGCCACGACCATGTCAGCGGCAAGCGTACCTATACCGAACAGGACTGGACCGATCTCGACACCATGAGATGGACCTGGGCCTATTGCACCGGCAAGACCCAAGCCGAGCGGAACGCCTGGACCTTTGCCGAGAACAATCGAATGGCGCTGACAACCATCCATCCCGGTATGATCCTCGGCCCGCCACTCGATGCCGATGCCGGTGTATCACTGCAACTGATCACGGGCCTGCTGACCGGCAAGCCGCCAGCCTATCCCAACCTCGGATTTGCCCTGTCCGATGTTCGCGACGTTGCCGACATGCACGTCGCCGCGCTCGAGAGCGAGACTGCCTCCGGTCAACGCTATTTGTGTACCTCATCGTATCTGCCATTTTCCGAACTCGCAGAACGCCTTCGGACGTCCTATCCGCAGGCGCCGGTCCCGAAGCGGGCGGTGCCGGATTGGCTTTTACGCATTCTCGTGCACTGGCACAGAGACGCGCGCCAGATCATCAACGACATCGGCAACCAGAAGTATTTCGACGGATCGAAAGGACGCGCGTTGCTGGGGCGTGACTACCGTACTGTGGACGAGACCATAAGGGACAGCGCCGAGAGCCTTATGGCGCTGAAACTCGTTCCCGATTTCAGGGCGCAGGCCTGAGACGGCCTGTGGCGGTCCGTCTGGATAGCGTCTCCGGCGGAACGACTTCTGGCTCAGGAAGCCCGATCGGGGCGGACCAGTCCCCAGCGTTCATAAAGCGCGGCGAGTTGCCGGCGTCCATGGCAAAGGACATAAGGCAGGCCTGAGTCGTGGGCAATCCGCCGGTATTTGCGCCCGGAACGGCGCGACACCCAAAGCCAATGCACCATGTTCCACTTCACCGAATCCTTGCCGCTTTCGAGCCCGCCGAGCCGGGTACGGCTTTGCACGGTCGAGCGCCAGAAATAGCGGCGGTATCGAGTCAGAAGACTGGAGTCGATGACGATGATGCCGGTGGCACGGGCGAGACGCTCGGGGATCAACTCGCCGTAATTGCCTTCCATCACCCATTCCGGTTCGGCGATCGCCTTGGCATGGAGAGCGTGGAAATCGGCATCAGGGCGCGGACGCCAGTTGCCGTCCGGCCAGTGACGCATCAGATCGATATGAACCGCCGGAATGCCGAGACGTTGGCCAAGCGCAACCGCCAGCGTCGACTTGCCGGAATTGGACGGTCCCATGATCATGATACGACGCCCGAAGCTTTCGAGCGCCGGGAGTTCCTCGGACATGGCTAGATCAGGATCGTATCGACGTAATACTGCTGCCGCCGGTCGAAGCCGTTGAAGCCGGTGACCGAGGCCTGCGAATAGGCGCCCAGCAGGCCGAACTCGATCCAGTCGTCCTCGGCGATGTCGCGTGGGAAGGGGAAATCCTGCGGCAGGACGTCGTAGCTGTCGCAGGTCGGCCCCCAGACCGTGAAACTCGTCGTCTCGCCTTCGAGAATCTCGGTGCCGCGCCAGATCCGGGTCGACGGCAGGATCGGCATGAACTTGACTTCCATGAGCGATCCATAGGCGCCGTCGTTGAGATAGACCGAGCGGCCGCCGCGCTGGTGCTTGACCCGCAAGAGCAGCGAGGTCGAGGAGGTGACCATCGACCGGCCCGGTTCAACGATGAGTTCCGGCCGCGTGTCACCAAAGGTCTTGGCGACGGCCTGGCGGATGGCCTCGAAATAGGCCGCCATTTCGGGGGCTTCGCTCGACGGGTAGGGGGCCGGGAAGCCACCGCCGACATTGAGGCGCTTGAGGGTGATGCCGGCGCCGCGGGCAATGCGCCCGGCAGCGGCGATGTGATCGTCATAAGGGTCGGTGTCCTCGCATTGCGAGCCGACATGGAAGCACAGACTGACCGAATAACCGCGTCGCGCCGCTTCGGCGCACAGGGCGATGGCGCCTTCTTCCATGACGCCGAACTTGGTGCCGAAGTCGTACGACTTGCGCGCCTTGCCGGCCTTGAAGCGCACCGTCACCTCGATGTCGCGCGAGGCCGGAATGACCGACTCGATCTGATCGAGCTGGTCCATGTGGTCGATGGTGTAGGAGGCAACCTCATAGGTGTCATAGGCCGCCTCGATCTCGCGGCGCGAGCGGATCGGGTTGTTGTAGTGCATCGCCGCGCCGGGGGCCAAACGGCGGACCAGTGCCATTTCGTTCGGCGAGGCGACATCGAATGCCTTCAGCCCCTCGTCAGCAAGGATTGCCACGATGTGATCGGACGGGTTGGCCTTGACCGCGTAGGTCACCAACCCGTCGAACCCGTCGTGGAACTGGCTTGCCGTCCGCCGCAACTCGGCCTGGGAAAACAGAAACGAAGGATAGTCCGGCGCTTCATTTTCAATCAGCGATCGCGTGTCCGCATAGTGCGGAAACTCGGGCAGCAACATCAGGCGATCCTCGGGGGTCTGGGGGAATAGCGCGCGCACTTACAGCCATTCGGCCTCAGCCGCAATTCATTTCTGCGTATCGGCAAACCATATTTCGGGCGTGCCATTGTCGCGCCGGATTCTTCGGATTGGTTCCGCGCTGGAGTCTTGCGTTTCCATACGAAAGCCTAAGGATATTCAAACATGACCACTCGTGCATGGCTCATGACCGTTGCAGTCGTTGCGCTGATCTCCGCCGGAGGCGGCGCAGCATTGGCGATCGGCAGCGCCGAAACCCCCACGACGCCGTCAGCGACTGCTGTTTCGGATGGTTCGCTGTCGCCCGTCGCACCGGCACAACAGCCGGCGCTGCCGGCGACAGCCTCTTCCAGCCAGCCTGGCGCGGATGTGACAACGCTGGCGCAGGCAGCCCAGAACGCACCGGAGCCGCAACGCGTTGTCCCGACCAGCAAGGGCGATGTGCAGCTGAGCTTCGCGCCTATCGTCAAGCAGGTCGCCCCGGCCGTGGTCAATGTCTACGCGACCACCGTCACACAGGCCTCGGCATCGCCGTTTGCCGGCGATCCGTTCTTCGAACGCTTCTTCGGCGGCGCTTCACCGTTCGGTACGCGTCCGCGCACCTCGCAATCGCTCGGTTCGGGTGTGATCATCGACAAATCCGGGCTGATCCTGACCAATTCGCACGTCGTGCATGGCGCAACCGATATCCACATCACGCTGTCGGACGGGCATGAATATGCCGTCGAGATCGTCCTCGACGATACAAAGACCGATCTCGCGGCGCTGCGTGTCACCGACAAACTCGACCGTGAACTGCCGGTCGTTACCTTCGCCGATTCCGACAAGCTCGAGGTGGGCGATCTGGTCCTGGCCATCGGAAACCCGTTCGGCGTTGGCCAGACGGTAACCTCCGGCATTGTTTCGGCACTGGCGCGCACCGGCGTCGAGGTGTCCGATTATTCTTTCTTCATCCAGACTGACGCGGCCATCAATCCGGGCAATTCCGGCGGGGCGCTGGTCGATATGGACGGTAAACTGGTCGGCATCAACTCGGCGATTTTCTCCAACTCCTCAACCGGCGGGTCCGTCGGTATAGGTTTCGCCATTCCCGTCAACATGGCGGCACTGATCGCCCATGCTGCCGAAACCGGCGGGCAGGTGGTCCATGCCTGGTTCGGCGCCCATTTGCAGGCGCTCGATACCGATCTCGCCAAAAACCTGAAGCTTGAGGTGCCGCGTGGCGCGCTGGTCACCGATCTGGCGCCCGGCGGTCCGGCCGACAAGGCGGGCTTCAAGTCCGGCGACGTGATCATCGATGTCGATGGCAAGCCGGTCGACGATCCCAAGGCCTTCAACTTCCGCCTCGCGTCAAAGCCGGTCGGCGGCACCGCCGACATGACGGTGATGCGCGACGGCAAGAAGATGCACATCAAGCTTGAGCTTGTCGGATCGCCGGCCGACGATCCGGCCACGCAGGTGGTGGTGAAGGCCAACAACGTATTTTCCGGCATAACTGCCGCGGAATTGTCGCCGGCCCTTGCCGAGGAATACGGTCAGCCCTATGACGCGAAGGGGGTTGTGATCCGCGACGTGGCACAGGGGTCGCGCTCGGATGCGGTCGGCTTCAGGCCGGGTGACATCATCCTCAACCTCAACGGGACCGATATTCGGACCAAGGACGATTTCGCCCGCGCCACAGCGGACAATGCCCGGAGCTGGCAGATCGTCTTCGAACGCAACGGAAAGGTGTCGAGAGCCTATCTCAGCGGCTGATGAGCGATTTATTCGGGGGCACCACGGACGATTTGCGGCCGGCATCGCCAGATGACCCGGGACGGCCGCTTGCCGACCGTTTGCGCCCGCAATCGCTGGCCGAGGTCATTGGACAAGATCACCTGCTCGGCCCGGACGGCACGCTGACCCGGATGCTGAAAGCGGGCCGGATCGGCTCGCTGGTGCTGTGGGGGCCGCCGGGCACCGGCAAGACCACCGTGGCGCGGCTTCTGGCCGATGCGACCGGGTACCGGTTCGAGCAGATCTCGGCGGTGTTCTCCGGTGTCGCCGATCTCAAGAAGGCGTTCGAGCGAGCCCGCGATGCGTTGCGGGCCGGCAAGCGAACGCTTTTGTTCGTCGACGAGATCCATCGTTTCAACCGCGCCCAACAGGATTCGTTCCTGCCGGTGATGGAAGACGGCACGCTGGTGCTGATCGGCGCCACCACGGAAAACCCGAGTTTCGAACTCAACGCCGCTCTTTTGAGCCGGGCCCAGGTGCTGCGCTTCACTTCGCTCGGTCCGGAGGCGCTCGAAGCCTTGAGCCAGCGCGCCGAAACGCTGGTCGGTGCGACGCTGCCGCTCGACGATGCGGCGCGGCAGACGCTTTTGAGCTTTGCCGACGGCGACGGCCGGGCGCTGCTCGGTTTGATGGAAGAGGTCTATGCGGCGGCAGGCGACGGACCTGTTCTCGACCAGGAGGGGCTGCAGCAACTGGTTCAGCGGCGCGCACCGGTCTACGACAAGGCTCAGGACGGGCACTACAACCTGATTTCAGCGCTGCACAAGACGGTGCGTGGCTCGGACCCCGATGCGGCGCTCTATTATCTCGCGCGCATGCTGGTGGCCGGTGAATCGCCGATGTATATCGCCCGCCGCGTCATCCGCATGGCGGTCGAGGACATCGGCATGGCCGACCCGCACGCCCTGCCGCTGGCGATTGCCGCCCGCGACGCCTATGACATGCTCGGCAGCCCCGAAGGCGATTTGGCCCTGGCCGAAGCGGTGGTCTATCTCGCCACGGCGCCCAAATCCAATTCCATCGAGACGGCTTTCATCGCCGCCATGAAGGTGGCGCGCGCGACAGGCTCGCCCATGCCGCCGATGACCATACTCAATGCTCCGACCAAGCTGATGGGGCAACAGGGTTATGGCGAGGGCTACATCTACGACCACGACACGCCCGAGGGTTTTTCCGGCCAGGAGTATTTCCCCGAGGCGCTGGGACGGCAGAGCTTTTATCATCCCGTCGAGCGCGGATTCGAGCGCGACATCCGCAAACGCCTCGATTATTGGCAAAAGCTGCGCCTCAGCCGGTCGCGGCACGGGGCGGGGCTGGACACGGACGGCACTGACGGGTCATAGACACACCCAAACATCCTCACCGCAGCGGGCGAGGCAGGAATACTATGCAAGCATATCTTCTGGTCGGTCTTGGCGGCGCTTTGGGCGCGATGAGCCGCTACGGTTTCGGTCTGTTCGTTGGCCGGTTCCATCATGGGCCGTTTCCGCTGGGCACCTTCGGTGTCAATATCATCGGCTCGCTGATCATGGGGCTGCTCATCGGCTATCTGGCGCGCGAGACACCGGTGCTGCAATCCGAGATCCGACTGCTGGTTGCTATCGGCGCGCTGGGCGGGTTCACGACATTCTCGAGCTTTTCGCTCGACGTCGTCGCCCTGATCGAACGTGGCAATCTGGCTCTTGCCGCTCTTTATGCCATCGCCTCACTGATCATCGGCGTTCTGGCATTGTTTATTGGCCTGTGGATCACACGAGGTGGCTTATGAGTGGCGTTGTGACACTGACCGTCAGCGAGGACGAGGACGGCATGCGTCTCGACCGCTGGTTCGCGGTCCATTATCCGGGTCTGCCGTTTGGGCGGCTGCAAAAGCTCATCCGCACCGGGCAGGTGCGCGTCGACAAGGGCAGGGTGCAGACCAGTTCGCGCGTGTCCGCCGGCCAGCAGGTGCGTGTGCCGCCGATCGAGAATGCCGACAAACCACCGGCGCCACGGTTCAATTCCGAGGATGCGAACTTTCTCAGAGACATCATCATCTACGAAGACAAGGACGTTTACGTCTTCAACAAGCCGCATGGGCTGGCAGTGCAGGGCGGGTCGGGCACCAAGCGCCATATCGACGGCATGCT
Source organism: Devosiaceae bacterium (assembly GCA_963676075.2). Classification (GTDB taxonomy): domain Bacteria; phylum Pseudomonadota; class Alphaproteobacteria; order Rhizobiales; family Devosiaceae; genus JAHJQZ01. The sequence continues at coordinate 35,548 of CAXXNZ010000028.1, read as the reverse complement.
GAAAAGCCTGCCCAACCGTGATGGCGAGACGCCGCGGCTGATCCATCGGCTCGACCGCGATACGTCCGGGTGCCTTTTGGTCGCGCGTACGCGGGCCGCCGCAACCCATTTCGGCAATGTCTTTCGCACCCGTTCGGCCCGCAAGATCTACTGGGCCGTCACCGTCGGCGTACCACATCCGCGCCAGGGCAAGGCCTCGTGCTTTCTGGTCAAACAGCCGACCCGCGACGGCGAGCAGATGGTCGTGGCCGAGCATGGCGACGAGGGCGCCCAGCACTCGATCTCCTATTTCTCGGTGACAGATCAGGCCGGCGACCAGTTTGCCTGGGTGTCGCTCAAGCCGGTGACCGGACGCACCCATCAGTTGCGCGTCCACATGAACCTTCTGGGCACGCCGATCCTCGATGACCCGCGCTATTTCGAGCTCGCCGACTACAATTTCGTCAAACCGGACGATCTCGGCGAAGGACTGCACCTGCATGCAAGGCGTCTTTCGCTACCGCTCAGGGACGGCAAGAAGCTCGATATCTCGGCGCCGTTGCCCCCGCATATGAAAAAGACCTTCGACATGCTCGGGTTCGACGCCAACCAGTACGATGCCCAGAACGCCGACCCGGAAGACGACTGATGCGGCTGATCGTTTTCGATATGGATGGCACGCTGGTCGATTCCGGCGTTCACATCAACAACACCACCATGGCCGCATTTGCCGAAATGCGCCTGCCGCTGCCGACGGCTGAGGAAGCGCGGGGCATCATCGGGCTGTCGCTCGATGTCGCCATGGCGCGACTGAGCGGGCTTAGCGGAGCGCATCTTGATCGACTGGTGACGACCTATCGGCGGCTTTACCACCAGAGCGTCGCCCGTCTTGATACCGAACCGCTCTACGCGGGCATTGAAGGCATGCTGGACGCGCTGAAGACCGAGCCGGGGACCCTGATGGCCATCGCAACCGGCAAGGGCATGCGCGGTGTCGAGCGCATGCTCAAGCTGCATGGGCTCGAAAGCCATTTCGCCTCGAAACAGACCCCGGACAGCAATCCGTCCAAGCCCGATCCGGGCATGCTGATTTCGGCCATGTCGGAAACCGGGGTTGGACCGGACCAGACCGTGATGATCGGGGACACCAGTTTCGACATGGAAATGGCTCGCGCCGCCGGCTGTTTTGCCCTCGGGGTGAACTGGGGGTATCACAGCAACGACGTCCTGCGCGCGAGTGGCGCCCATGTCACTATCGACTCAGTTTCCGAACTCATCCCCGCCATCAACGCCCTGGTGACAGCAGATGCGTAACTTTCTCGAAGACGCATTCGAACATCGCGACGACGGCTACGGCAAGGTTCAGCGCGCCATGAAGGCGCCGCTGCCCAAGCGGTTCTACAAGAAAGCCGAAGCGGCAACGCTCGAAGACGGTCACGCCGTGCTTCTCGATGGTCGTCCGACCCGGACACCGGGTCGGGTGCCGGTGCGCGTGCCCGACAAGGCCATTGCCGAGGTGATGGCGGCCGAGTGGAACGCGCAGAAAGAGGAAATCGACCCCGAAACCATGCCGGTGGTGCGGTTGATCAACGCTGCGATCGAGGGCGGCGCCGACAAGCTGTCTGAGCTGCGCGCCGAGGTTCTCAAATATGCCGGCACCGATCTTTTGTTCTACCGCGCAGACAACCCAACGGAGTTGCGCGAGGAACAGGAACGGCACTGGGACCCAATCCTGACGACGCTGGCCCGCCATTTCGGCGTCAGCTTCGAAACGACACGCAGCATCGCCCATGTCGCCCAGCCGGAACCGACGCTCGTCGCTCTCGCTTCGGCGCTGGAGATGAACGGCCTCTTGTCCGCTGCCTCGCTGGTGCTATTGACCGGGATAACCGGTTCGGGCCTGCTGGCGCTGGCCGTACGCGATGGTCTTGTCACACCGGACGAAGCCTGGGACGCGGCCCATGTCGATGAAAACCACAACATGCGTTTGTGGGGCGCCGATTCCGAAGCGCTGAAGCGGTTGGAAAAACGCCGGCGGGACTTCGATGCCGCGGTCGTGGTGTTGAGCCTGGCGGGGGCGAACTAGATCATTTCACTGTTTCCTTGAAACACCGAAATGATCCAGCCTCTTGTTTGTCGCGTTTTCGAACCGGAAAACCGGCAGCCACTTTTCCTGAAAACGCTCTAGCCTTTATTGGCCACGGCAATGATCCAGTCGGCGACGTCCGGGGCGATTTCGCGCAGCGGGTCGAGCACGAAGCTGCGAGCATACGCATAAGGGTGCGGCACCGTCAGCCGTTCGGTCATGAAGATCAATCTGTCATAGGCGATAACGTCGAGATCGATCGACCGCGGGCCCCATTTCTCGCCCTTCGAGCGGCCCATGTCGCGTTCTATGGCGCGGCAGGCGTCGAGCACGGCGAACGGTCCGAGATCGGTCTTCACCTCAACCATGGCATTGATGAAATCGGGTTGATCGGTCTTGCCCCAGGGGCGGGTGACGATGGGACGAGAGCGGGCGGTCACCGCAAATCCGCCGAAGGCGTCAAGCCGCGCCATTGCCTCGGCGATCTGAACCTTCGGTTCGCCGATATTGGCTCCAAGACCGACATAGGCACGCGCCATCAGCATTATCCCCTTCGCACTGCCAAAATGAATAACCAGCGGCCGCGATGGCCGGACATGGGACTATTCGTCCCGAGTCCGGAACAGCTCGATGGCGAATTCGCCGGCAACCGCAGGAATTGGGGCTTCCGGCTTGCGGATGCGGATGCGGATCCACTCGAACGGTGCAAAACTCTCGAACAGCCGGTCGATGATGTGCTGGGCCAGGGCTTCTATCAGCTTGTAGCGGGTGTCCTCGGTCGCCGCCTTCACCAATGAATAGATGTCGGCATAGCTGACGGTCGCCTCGACGATATCGGTGTCGCCGGCACGCTTGAGGTCGAGCCCGCATTCCAGATCGATGCGGAAACGCTGGCCGAGCTTGTTTTCCTCGAGCATGACGCCGTGATAGCCGTAAAAGGCCAGATCACTCAGGATGATGCGGTCACGCGTCTTGCTCATGTGTCAGCTTTCGGTTACGGGCGGTCCGTAAAGGCACGCCTCGGCGACCCTCAGGGCGTCGCGATTGGCGATAATGTCGTGGACCCGGAAGATGTGGGCGCCGCGCTCGTAGGCCAGGACCGATGTTGCGGCAGTGCCATGCGCCCGGTCCTCGGGCGGCACGTCAAGCAGGTTGCCGATCATGCGCTTGCGCGAAGTGCCGGCGAGGATCGGCAGGCCGAAGACCGACAGTTCGTCCAGCCGACGCAGGAGCTCGTAGTTTTCGGCCATGGTCTTGGCGAAACCGAAACCGGGATCGAGAATCAGCTTCTTTCGGGGAATGCCGGCGCTGTCGGCGATCTGGATCGTCCGCTCGAAAAAGCGCCTGATCTCCGAAATGATGTCCTTGTCCGTATCGCGTTCGCGGTCCCAGTGCATGGCGACAACCGGAACATCATAGACGGCAGCGATATCGGCGAGTTCGTGTTCGCCCTGAAGCCCTTCGACATCGTTGATGATGTGGGCGCCGGCCTGCAACGCCTGATCGGCGACGAGCGTGTGGCGCGTGTCGATCGAGGTGAACGCTTCGATGCCTTTCGCCTTCAGGGCATCGAGCACCGGCATGACACGATCGAGTTCGGTCTGGATGCCGACCGGTTCGGCGCCGGGGCGGGTGCTTTCGCCGCCGATGTCGAGGATATCTGCACCTTCAGCGAGCATGCGTTCCGCCGCGGCGACGGCGTCGGCGACGGCCAAATGCTTGCCGCCGTCGGAAAAGCTGTCGGGGGTGACATTGAGAATGCCCATGACCACCGGTTTCGGGCCGAGCCGCAACTGCCGTCCGGCGACGGGGATTTCGAAGCTTGCGTGTGCGGGATCAGGCATCGACGCTCTTGTCTGCCGGCAGGGCGTAAAGGTCGTATTCGTCGGCGTCGGTGAGCTTGACCGAGACCATCTGGCCCGGCGCGATGCCGTCGGCATTCGAGATGATAACCGTGCCGTCGACCTCGGGCGCGTCCCATTGCGAGCGGGCGATGGCGATGTTGTCCTCGGGCCGGACATCGTCGACCAGCACGTCGACGGTGCGGCCGACCTTTTCGGCAAGGCGCTTGGCGCTAACGTCGCGGGCGACTTCCATCAGCCGCTCCCAGCGCTCGGTTTTTACCTCGTCGGGCACGGCGTTGGGCAGGTCATTGGCCTTGGCTCCGGCGACGGGCTCGAATTCGAAGCAGCCGACGCGGTCGATCTCGGCTTCCTCGATCCAGTCGAGCAGCATGTCGAAATCGTCCTCCGTCTCGCCGGGGAAACCGGTGATGAAGGTCGAGCGGATGGCAAGGTCCGGGCAGATCTTCCGCCACGCCTTGATGCGATCCAGGGTCTTTTCCTGGTTGGCCGGACGCCGCATGGCCTTGAGGACCGACGGCGAGGCATGCTGGAAGGGAATATCGAGATAGGGCAAGATCTTGCCCTCGGCCATCAGCTCGACGACCTTGTCGACATGGGGGTAGGGATAAACATAGTGCAGGCGTATCCACGCACCGAGATCGCCGAGCTCCTTTGAGAGCTCAAGGAAGCGCGCCGGCACGTCGCGGCCATGGAATTTGCTGGTGGCGTATTTGAGATCGACGCCGTAGGCGCTGGTGTCCTGCGAAATGACGAGGATTTCCTTGGTCCCGGCCTTCACCAGCCGTTCGGCCTCGTAGAGCACGCTGGCGACGGGCCGCGACACGAGATCGCCGCGGATATTGGGGATGATGCAGAAGCTGCAGCGGTTATTGCAGCCTTCGGAAATCTTGAGATAGGCGTAGTGGCGCGGTGTCAGGTGCAGGCCCTGCGGCGGAACGAGATCCATTTTCGGATCGTGGACCGGCGGCAGCACGTCGTGGACGGCGTTGACGACGGCCTCGTACTGATGCGGGCCGGTGACAGCCAGAACGCTCGGATGGGTGTCACGGATCAGCTGTTCCTCGGTGCCGAGGCACCCGGTGACGATGACCTTGCCGTTCTCGTTGAGCGCCTCGCCGATGGCCTCCAGGCTTTCCGCCTTGGCGCTGTCGAGGAAGCCGCAGGTGTTGACGATGACGACGTCTGCGCCGTTGTAATCGCCCGAGAACGTATAGCCTTGCGCCCTGAGGGTCGTCAGGATGCGTTCGCTGTCGACCAGCGCCTTGGGACAGCCGAGGCTGACAAGTCCGATTTTCGGCGCTGAAGCCATGCCGGATACTCCGTCTTCGAAACCGAGCCTGTCATATCTGTTTTGCTGCAAAGGTCAACGCGGCAGGGGCGATGCCCGCCCGCGCCGGCCGTTCGATCAGCCTTCGCCGGTGCCGGCCTTCGGCTTGGGGCTGCGCTTGGCGGTGCGCGGCGTGCGCCGTGTCGGGGAGGTGGCTTTGACCGGCTTGCTCTTGGCGGCGCTGACCGATTTCGCGGCGGCGGACTTGCCCGCTGCCGGCTTGGCCGCGGCGGGTTTTGCCGGCTTTTCCGTCTCGATCCTGGCGGGCGTCTTGCCGTCCTCTTCGTCGCCAAGCTGCTCGATGGCGTCGCGAACCTCGTCGATCAGGCTCGTTTGCCCTTCCGGCCGGCTGGCCGTTTGCATAGCATCCTTGTTCGCCTCGAAATAGACGATCAGCGCCTCGCAGACCACACGCAACACCGTGATGCCGAACAGGCCGAACACGGCAATTTCGAGCAGCCCCCACAGCCCGTCGCCGAATCCGACGCGGAAGGTGGCGAAGAAGTGATTGAGGGCCCAGATCGCCGCTACGGCGAGGCCAAGGATATAGGCAAAGCGCACCAGGCGCGGACCGCTGATGCGATCCATGCTGAGCAGCAAGGTACGATTGAGGAATTTGCCGAATTCTTCGAATGTCATGGCGAAACCTCCTGTTGTCGGGGCGAATCTATCAGATTCTGCAAGCAATAGCTAAGCGTTAGCGGGGGCGATCAATTGCGGCGTCTCAACCGGGCCAAAGCGCCCATCGAAAGCGGACCTGAGGGCCATGTCGACCTCTTCCATCGACGCGATGTGCCCGAGATCCTCGAAACTGGTGACACCGTGATCGGATATGCCACAGGGCACGATTCCGGTGTAGTGGCCAAGGTCCGGCGAGATGTTGAGCGAGAGCCCGTGATAGCTCACCCATTTGCTGACGCGAACGCCGATGGCAGCGATCTTGTCTTCTGCGCCGTCGCCGCGTTCGGGCCGGCTGACCCAGACGCCGACGCGCTTGTCCCGCCGCTCACCCTTGATGTTGAAGGCGGCGAGGGTGTCGATCACCACCTGTTCGAGATTGGAGACAAAGCACCTGATGTCACGGCCGCGTTCTCTCAGGTCGAGCATGACATAGGCAACCCGCTGGCCTGGGCCATGATAGGTGTATTGTCCGCCGCGCCCAGCGTCGTAGACGGGAAACCGTTTCTCCTCGATGAGGTCGGCGGGCCTGGCCGAAGTGCCGGCGGTATAAAGTGGCGGGTGCTCAACCAGGAAAATGGCTTCGCGCGCCCTGCCGGCAATGATCGCCTCGGCGCGGTCCTTCATCATCGCCAGCATGTCGGGGTAGGGGCTCAGTCCGTCGAACACACGCCATTCGATCGCAGCCCCGTCGGGGCGCGAAAGGCGATTGCATGTGTCTCGTCCCATTTCCATACCCGAAGTTAACCTTTCGTTCACAAAGTTGGACGAAGCGTTTGCTATGGTGTTTGTGCCCAACGCGAGTCCCAGAAGAAGATAGGTATGCTTGACACACTAGACCAGATCGAAGTCGAACTCAGTGTCGAACTGGGCGCTGCCGTCATGCCCATCCATCATCTGTTGCGCATGGGCCGCGGCGCCGTCATCGAACTGGACACGACCGACACCGATCCCTTGCGCATCTATGTGAACAAGAAGCTGGTGGCGCGTGGTGAGGTCAAGATCGAGGACGGGCACCTGAGCATCGAAGTGCTCGAGAAGGTCAACAAGTCCGCCTAGCTGCTGACAGCCCGCGGTTTCGGAATCCTTTGCAAAGAAAAAGGCGCCTGACGGCGCCTTTGTCATTTCTGCCATTTCTTGGTGCGGTCGAGAAGACTCGAACTTCCACGGGTATTACCCCACAGCGACCTCAACGCTGCGCGTCTACCAATTCCGCCACGACCGCACTGTCATGGAAAAGCTCTGCCGCTCTGGGCGAAGCGAGCTAGCGTGTAGCAAATCATTTCCGCCCGCTCAAGCGCATAAATCGCTTTAAACGCATTCATCGCGATTAGCGGTCAAATGCCATGGCGGCTTTGGCAATTTTGGCTTGGTTGCTGGTGAAATGGCCAAAAAAAACGCCGTGAACGCAGTCCCCACCTCTGGTTTCGTAAAATCACTCGCGGTACATAGCCTTTGGCGTCCGTCCCGAGCCAAGCGGGGTAACAGTTGACCGATATGAGCAAAATCGAGACGGGCGACACGGGCGAGATGTTCGTGCGGGACGATGAAGGTCACCTCGACGCGGACTGGCTCGACCGGCTTTCCGAGCTGATAGAGGCTGAAGACGCCCACGAGGTGCGTGAACTCGTCGCGCCCCTGCACTCGGCCGACCTTGGCGACGTGCTCGAAGCCCTGCCGGGAGATGAGCGCCTGAAGCTGGTGACACTTCTCGGCGACCATTTCGATTACGAATCGCTGACCGAGGTCGACGAGAACATTCGTCTCGATCTGATGGAGTTCCTGCCCAATGCCGCCATTGCGCGCGGGGTTGCCGAACTCGACAGCGACGACGCCGTCTTCATTCTCGAGGACCTCAACGAACCGGACCGCGAAGAAATCCTCGCGCGCATGCCGGCATTCGAACGGCTCTCGCTCAAGCGCTCGCTGGATTTCCCCGAGGAATCGGCCGGCCGGCGCATGCAGACCGATTTCATCGCCATTCCGCCGTACTGGTCGGTCGGGCAGACGATCGACTACATGCGCGGCGAGGAAGATCTGCCCGACGAGTTCTTCCAGATTTACGTGGTCGACCCGAGCTACAATCTGCAGGGCACGGTGCCGCTCGACCGGATATTGAGATCGCGCCGCACCGCCAAGATCGACAAGATCATGAATCCCAATGTGATCGAAGTCGATGCCACCGAAGACCAGGAGCAGGCGGCGCGCGTCTTCGACCGCTATGACCTTGTCGAGGTCGCTGTCGTCGACGAATCCGGCCGCATGGTCGGTGTCCTGACCGTCGATGACATTGTCGATATCATCCAGCAGGAAGCCGACGAGGATTTCCGCGCCCTGGCCGGTGTCGGCGACGAAGAGATTTCCGATTCGGTGTTCGAGATCGTCAAGTCGCGCCTGACCTGGCTGTTCGTCAATCTGGTCACGGCGATTCTCGCGTCCACCGTCATTTCCATGTTCGACGTGCCGATCTCGAAAATGGTGGCGTTGGCGGTGCTGATGCCGATCGTCGCCTCGATGGGCGGCAATGCCGGCACCCAGACGATGACGGTCACCGTGCGCGCCATAGCGAGCCGCGAACTCGACCACTTCAACATGGGACGCCTGATCGGCCGCGAGGCGCTTGTCGGTCTTCTCAACGGCGTGGTGTTCGCCGTCGTGATGGGGATCATCGCCTCGCTCTGGTTCGAGAACTACCAGATCGGGCTGGTCATCGGAATCGCCATGATCATCAACCTGATCGCGGCGGGCATAGCCGGCATTCTCATTCCGCTGACGCTGGACCGAATGAAGATCGATCCTGCCGTCGCCTCCAGCGCCTTTGTGACAACGGTCACCGATGTCGTTGGTTTCTTTGCCTTTCTTGGCCTTGCCGCCTTCTGGTTCCAGCTGTTCTAACCATAGCGTCAAATTGACCGTGCATTCGGCTGGCCAGCCATCAATCGCCCCTTGAGTTCCGAGCCGTCCTTGGTTAATGAAGTGTTGCTTGAATGGGGCGCGCGGTGCGACGTCCCGGGGGTACGTAGCAACAGACAAATGGAGTATGCATGCGCAGCCAGGCCAAAGCCGTTTGTTGGCGCGCAGCGAGTTGGACCTTCATCTCACTCGTAGCGCTCGGTTTCGCAGTTTCTCTGGTCGCAGGTATCTAGGGCCTCAAGTCGACCAAAATCAGATCAGGGGCGCCCCGTGGCGCCCCTTTTGATTCGAGAAGGTTCGATGATTCACCTGATCAAGCTCTGTGTCGGTGTCAATTCCGTAGAGGAACTCGAGGAATGGCGGACGCAAAGGCGCGCCGCAGGTCTCGGCCGTCCCGACGGGCTGAACTTCCACCGCACACGCATGACCCCGAAACGCGCCGACGAGATCGCGGGCAAGGGGTCCTTGTATTGGGTGATGGGAGGCGAAATCCGCGGACGCCAGAAGATCGCCGGTTTCGAACCCTCGGTGCGTGACGACGGCGTGCCAGCCTGCGACATCCTGCTCGAACCCGTCGTCATCCGCACCGTGCCGCGTCCTCGAGCAGCGTTTCAAGGCTGGCGCTACCTCAAGCCGGAAGACGCTCCACCTGATCTCGAAACGCTCGGCGAAGAAGATGATTCCGCCATTGTGGCCGAACTGGCGCGGCTCGGTCTCCTCTAGTCACGTCACTATTCACCGAAACGACAAGATGATCCAAGTTGTTGTTCTGCCGCGTTTTAAACCGGACAAACGGCAGCCACATTTCTTGAAAATGCCATTTCTTCGTACCACTTAGGGACGAGCATTCAGTGTTTGTTAACCTATTGAGTGCGCTCTTTGGCTATAGTGAAGGTAATGGCGAATCGTGCCGGACGGTATCTGGACTGCACGAGACACATTACGCTGCGACCGGAGTGAGGAAACCATTTCGGTCAAAGAAACTGGCGACAGAGCACGGCATCTTGCACCCTGTTGCCACAACGCCGTGAGCCGGAACCGATAAACGGTGCCGGCTCGGATGTGTAGGACGGGCTGAGAATACGGCTGTATCAGGGACGACCGGAATGAGCGCGCATGTCATTGTCCTGGGCAACGAGAAGGGCGGGTCGGGCAAGTCGACCACGGCCTTTCACCTTGCTGTGCATTTGCTCTATGAGGGCTACAAGGTTGCCTCGATCGACGTCGACAGCCGCCAGCACACCTTTACCCAATATGTGATCAACCGCAGGACCTGGGCGCAGGCGCGCGGTCTCAAGGTGCCACACACCACCCATTATCAATTGCCGCAATCCAAGGGCGACTCGCTGAAGGAAAACCAGCGGCTCGAGTTCGACCTGTTTCGCCAGGCGGTGATGGATGTCGAATCGAGCGCCGACTACATCATCGTCGACACGCCCGGCTTTGACACCAATCTGACCCGGCTGGCGCATTCGCTTGCCGACACGCTCATCACGCCGCTCAACGATTCCCTGATCGATATCGACGTGCTCGCCCATATCGATCCGGTATCGGGTGAACCGCGCGAATTGAGCCATTATGCGCGTCTGGTGCAGCGAGCCCGCAAGGAGCGCCTTGCCATCGATGGCCGGACGATCGACTGGGTGCTGGTGAGAAACCGCATCTCGATGCTGTCGTCACGCAACATGCGCCTGGTGCAGTCCGGTCTCGACCAGATCTCGACCCGGCTTGGCTGCCGGGTGGCCGATGGCATTGCCGAGCGCGTGATCTTCCGCTCGCTGTTTCCGCTGGGACTGACGGTTTTCGATGAACTCGATGACGAGGTGCTTGGCGGCTCGCCGACCACGTCGCACGAGGCAGCGCAGCTCGAGTACCGGCAATTGGTGCATGCCCTCCATCTGCCGGTTAGCGCGCGTGCCCTTGCCCGCCGCGAATGGCTCGTTGCCTCGTCGGCAAAAAGCCTGTTCGAACATGAGACTGTGTAGAAAAGCCGGCGCGGCCCGCAGGGGCGGGCGGCACCTGTCAACGCCAAACAGGACGATCCTTACCGGCCCGACGATAGAGCTCGTAAGTACTTGAGAGGCCGGCTTTACGCCTTGGCCTCATCAATGCGCATCAATCGCTCAGATCACCGAACGACATCGAGATGGCGCGACGCCCCCTGGGGGTAAAGACGTCAAGATCGACTTCGACACGCGGCTGAACGACGCGTCGTGTGCGGGCAGAAAGCGCAAGCACGGCACCGAGCAGATCGATGGCCCGCCGATTGAGCGGTTTGACGTCAAAACTGGAATTGAATCCGTTCACCGCTTTCTTGCGGGCGGCCTCGAAACCCGAGGAGTCCCGGGCCGTATTGGCGAGCCTGGCCAGGTCTCCCAATGCATCGTTGCTTCTCATTCACGCTACTCCGTACAAAAGCGTTATGTCCGCCGGCGATTTCCTGTTGCGACTGCCTATCCCTGCATGGCCAGGCAGCTCATGTTTTTCTTCTTGAGATCGTTGCAGGCAGCCCGCGCCGCATCGGCGTCGCCGAATCCGGCGATACGGGCCCTGAAGAACACCTGACCGTTGCGTTCGATGCGCTGAACGTAGCGCCGCATATTTGCGACCTCGTCGACTTCAGCCGCAGCGGCGAGCAATGTGTTGGCGCCGGTCTCGCTCGGCGCGGCGCCGATCTGGACGACCCAGCCGATTTCACCGGCATCGGTGCCTTCATCGGCATTGCCGATGGAACCACTGGTCAAAAGATCGATGGTGCCGGGGCCGGCGGCCGGAATCGGCGCCGAACCAATGGCGGCGGGCGGCACAGGGCCGTCGGAACTTGCCGAGGCACTGTCGAGCCGCAGCGTCGTCGATGTCCAGGCGCCGACGACATCGATCGGGCGCTGTTGGGCAGGCTGCGGGGCAGAGGCAGATGCCAGGGCCACCTGTGTCGCGGCCTCGACGCCTGTTGGCGGCATGAGCGGAGCAGGGGCGTCGGCGACAACCAAGGCGGTATTGGCAGGCGGTGGCAAGGGTTGCGGCGGTGTCAGGACGGCCTCAGGGGCAGCAGAGGCGACAGCAAGCCTCATCGACGCCATGCGGAAATCCGGCATCGCCGAGGGATCGCGCGGCGGGGCCAAAGCAACGGCATACCGACCTCCGGATGGCTCCGGGATAACGGCCGTGGCGAGATAGCTGCCCGAGCGGGCCTTGGGCAGGTACTTCTTGACCAGTGACGCGACCTTGGCATTGCGCGATGCGCCGGTGTCGAAGCCGAAACCGACCACGACGATGTGACGGTTGCCCTTGCGCGCCGCGGTCAACAGATTGTAGCCAGCGGCGCGGATATAGCCGGTCTTGATGCCATCGACGCCCGGCACCGAGCCCAGAAGCCTGTTGTGGTTGCCGTATGAGCGGCCGTTGTACTTGAAGACCCGCGTCTGAAAATATTTGTAGTACTCGGGGAAGTGCTCATAGATGGCGGCGCCGAGACGCGCCTGATCGCGGGCCGTCGTGACCTGGCGGCTGTCGGGAAGACCGGATGCGTTGTAATAGGTCGTGCGGTTCATGCCGAGCGCCCGCGCAGTCTTGGTCATTCGCACGGCAAACTGACTCTCCGTGCCACCGATCGCTTCGGCGATGACGCGGGCCATGTCGTTCGCCGACAGAGTGACAAGCGATTTGATGGCGTCCTCGACCTTGATCGTCGAGCCAGCCCTCAAGCCGAGCTTGGTCGGCACGGCGGCGGCGGCATGTTTTGAGACGGTCAGGCGCGACGACAGCTTCAGCCGGCCGGCCTTCAATTCCTCAAACAGGATGTAAAGGGTCATCACCTTGGTGACAGAGGCCGGGTAGCGCGGCGCGTCGGCGGCGCTTTGATAAAGCACCTTGCCAGATTTGGCATCGAGCACGATACCGGCATAAGCACGCTCGGCGGCGACAGCCACACCCGGAGAGGCGACAAAACCGAATCCGAGCAAGACGAGGATAACCAGGAAGATGCCACGCCACGCAGGCATCCGCTTCCGGTCAGACACAAATGGGTTCTGCACCCGCGACTCCAACTCAACAGGGGCGTTTTCGCCCTTACGCAATTCTCGAGCCGGCGTCCCTCGTTTCCAGCCAGCCCTCAACTCGTCGCCTAGAGTGCCCTTTCGGCGTTACGATTGCGTAAAGTCGCGAAAATTCGTGTCAAATTATCGCGATTTCGAAGTGCTCAAATTCTGCCACACCAGCCCCTTAACACGGGGCATAAATTGTCTACATAATGAGTCCGGTCGAAGAGTGTTTCGGCTGCAGGCGACAGGAAGGGGCTTAATGGCGACCTGCCGATATAGGAGCAATATGAAATTCGGGTCTGACGAACTGCAAAAGACAAACGCGAAACACGCCGGATTGCGACTGCAGTCGGGCGACGACAACAGTTCGGACGACGGCAACGGATTCGATGCCGGACTTGCCACGAGGACGCACACCAAGACCAAACGGCCCAGCCTTTACCGTGTGCTCCTTCTCAATGACGACTACACGCCAATGGAATTCGTCGTCGCCGTGTTGCAGCAGATCTTCAACCGCGACCAGGACGATGCCATCCAGATCATGATGCATGTGCACAATCACGGCGTGGGTGAGTGTGGGGTCTATCCTTACGAAGTCGCCGAAAGCAAGGTGACGATGGTCATGGATGCCGCACGCAAGAACCAGCACCCGCTGCAATGCGTCATGGAAAAACAATAGGAAATTTCAGGCATGCCCTCATTTTCCCGCGGACTTGAAAAAGCTCTCCACTCGGCCATGAACCTGGCGCGCGAGCGCGGCCATGAATTTGCCACGCTCGAACACCTGTTGCTGGCCTTGACCGACGACCGCGACACGATCGCTGTGCTGACCGGGTGCGACGTCGATGTCGAGGCGCTGAAGGCCGATCTCGAAGAGTTCATCGACGAGGAGCTCGACAGTCTTGTCGTGCCCAATGGCCAGGATGCGCGTCCGACCCATGCCTTCCAGCGGGTCATTCAGCGTGCCGTCATCCACGTGCAGTCTTCCGGACGCGACGAAGTGACCGGCGCCAATGTGCTGGTTGCCATCTTTGCCGAGCGCGAAAGCCATGCCGCCTATTTCCTCGAACAGCAGGACATGACCCGGCTCGACGCCGTCAATTTCATCTCGCACGGCATTTCCAAATCCGGTGCCCGCGAGGAACGCCCGATCCGTGGCGCCGAAGGCCCGCAGGAGGGCGGAGAGGCCGAGCACGGCCAGCAGCGCTCGTCGGCGCTGGCCGATTATTGCGTCGATCTCAATCAGAAGGCGCGCGACGGCAAGATCGATCCGCTGATCGGCCGTGACGCCGAGCTGCGCCGGACGATCCAGGTGCTGTGCCGGCGCTCGAAGAACAACCCGATCTATGTCGGCGATGCTGGCGTCGGCAAGACGGCCATCGCCGAAGGGCTGGCGCGCAAGATCACCGAAGGCGAAGTGCCTGAAGTGCTCAAGGAAACAGTGGTTTATGCCCTCGACATGGGCACGCTGCTCGCCGGCACGCGCTATCGCGGCGATTTCGAGGAGCGGTTGAAGGCGGTGATGAAGGAGCTCGAAAAGCTCCCCAACGCCGTGCTGTTCATCGACGAGATCCACACTGTCATCGGTGCCGGCGCCACATCCGGCGGCGCGCTCGATGCCTCGAACCTGTTGAAGCCGGCGCTCGCCTCGGGCGCCATCCGCTGCATCGGCTCGACCACCTACAAGGAATATCGCCAGTTCTTCGAAAAGGACCGGGCGCTGGTGCGTCGGTTCCAGAAGATCGACGTCAACGAGCCGAGCATTCCGGACACGATCGAGATCCTCAGGGGCCTGAAGCCCTATTTCGAGGACTATCACAAGCTCAAGTACACCGACGAGGCGCTGACCTCCGCTGTCGAGCTGTCGGCCCGCTATATCAACGACCGCAAGCTGCCGGACAAGGCGATTGACGTCATCGATGAGACCGGCGCGTCGCAGATGCTGGTCACCGAGGACAAGCGCAAGAAGCTGATCGATGTCGGCGAGATCGAGACGACCATCGCCTCGATGGCGCGCATTCCGCCGAAAACCGTGTCGAAATCGGATGGTGAGCTGCTCGCCAATCTCGAAGCCAATCTCAAGCGGGTGGTTTTCGGCCAGGACTCGGCCATCGACGCTCTGTCGGCGGCCATCAAGCTGGCTCGCGCCGGTTTGCGCGAACCGGAAAAGCCGATCGGTTCGTATCTGTTCACCGGTCCGACCGGCGTCGGCAAGACCGAAGTCGCCAAGCAGCTCGCCGACACAATGGGTGTCGAGCTGTTGCGCTTCGATATGTCCGAATACATGGAACGCCACACCGTCTCGCGGCTGATCGGCGCGCCTCCCGGCTATGTCGGGTTCGACCAGGGCGGCCTTTTGACCGACGGCGTCGACCAGAACCCGCATTGCGTGGTGCTGCTCGACGAGATCGAGAAGGCCCATCCGGACCTGTTCAACATCCTGTTGCAGGTGATGGACCACGGCAAGCTGACCGACCACAACGGCAAGTCGGTCGATTTCCGCAACGTCATCCTGATCATGACCTCGAATGTCGGGGCCATGGAGTTGCAGAAATCCCCGATCGGGTTCGGCCGCAGGCGCGAGGCCGGCGACGACGAGGAAGCGATCAATCGCATGTTCACGCCGGAGTTCCGCAACCGGCTCGATTCGATCATTTCCTTCGCCCCGCTCGGTTCCGAGGTTGTCAGGCGCGTCGTCGAGAAGTTTGTCCTTCAGCTCGAGGGCCAGCTCGCCGAACGCAACATCACCATCACCCTGACGCCGGAAGCCGCCGACTGGCTGGCCGAGCGCGGCTATGACGAACAGATGGGCGCCCGCCCGCTGGGCAGGGTCATCCAGGAATACGTCAAGAAGCCGCTGGCGGACGAAGTGCTGTTCGGTCAGTTGCAAAAGGGTGGGACCGTCACCGTTGCCGTCATCGGCGAAGGCGAAGAGGCCCGACTTGAGCTTGTGTCCGTGCCACCGACTCCGGCGCGCCCCAAGGCCATAACCGGCCCCAAGACGCGCAAGTCGCTGAGCAAGCCAGCAAGCAAGGCGAAGGCCAAAACCCCGGCGAAGCCGCGGACACGGAAGAAGCCGGCAAGCAAGGCGACCGAAACCAAGGACTAGGTGCTGGTCGTTCGCGTGGAACACCGGCTGGAGCGCCTTTGCGCAACGAGATCGCATAAGCCCCGGCCCATGCGACTGTTGGGTTTAATCTTTGTCGGCCTGCTCGCTTTGAGCGGGCCGACATTTGGCCAAGAGACAGTTGGCGGCGCCTTCACGCACGTTCCCCTTCACGCTGGCGTCATCCGGCCGAGCGGCCTGGATCAGCAGACGCTTGATCGGCAGTTGGTCGATTTCTACGCCGCTTGGAAGTCCGTCTATCTGAAGCGAGGCTGCGGCGATGGCCGCGTCTATGTCGCCACGAGCGGCGACGGCAAGCCGACATGGGGCGGCTCGGCCGAGCATTCCATCACGGTCTCCGAAGCCCACGGTTATGGCATGCTGGCTCTGGTCATGCTTGCCGATGCAGATCCTGAGGCCAAGGACCTGTTCGACGGCATGGTTCGTTTCTTTCTCGATCATCCTGCCACATCCGATCCCGGCCTCATGGCATGGAATCAGGTTGAAGGGTGTGACAACGGCGCCGAGGTCGTCGGCGGAAGCAACAGCGCAACCGATGGTGATCTTGATATCGCCTACGCCTTGTTGCTGGCCGATAGCAAATGGGGAAGCACCGGCGCGTTCGACTATCGCGCTCTGGCGCAGCGGACACTGGATGCCATTCTCGCTCATGACGTCGCCGGACAAGGCGATTTCGTGCAGATCGGAGACTGGGTCGAAACCGGCGACGACGCGACATACGCCTTCACCACGCGCACGTCCGATTTCATGCTGTCCCACTTCAGGGCCTTCGCCGAGGCGACTGGCAATGACCGCTGGCTGCGCGTGCGGGACGAGACCTATGACATTGTCGCCAGCATTGTTCAGCGCTTCAGTCCGGGCAGGGGCCTTGCGCCTGATTTCGTGGTCGGGTTGCCCGACCATCCACAGCCGGCACCTTCCGGTTTCCTCGAAGGAGAGTTTGATGGGGACTATTCATGGAATGCGGCGCGCTATCCCTGGCGCGTGGGGCTCGACTATCTTCTGTATGGCGAGAAGAGGGCTTACGAAGCGCTCGCCCCGCTGAACGCCTTCATACAGACGTCGACCTGCGGAGACCCGACCGAGATCGCTTCGACCTATCTGCTCGACGGACGCATACCGCCCGATCAGAGCCGGAATCCGATGGCGTTTGTCTCGATGTTCGCCGTTGGTGCCATGATCGACCGGAAGAACCAGAAATGGCTCGACGCGCTTTGGAGCGACATGCTCGACTCCGATCTCAGCGATGAAGATTACTTCGGGAACACGCTCAAACTGATGGCGATGATTGCCGTGACCGGCCATTGGAGCAAGCCCGATGGCGACGAGGGATTTTAGTTTTAGAACGCTATTTTAATTATATAAAACATGCTATTGCATGTTTTATATAACACCTTGCATGATGCATTTTTTGCATCAATTTCACATATTTTCCTAGATTGCCGCGGCGATCTTTTGAGCCAGTTCGGCCAGCTTGGCATGATCGGCCTCGTCGTCGGCGTGACGCCGTAGCGGCTGGCCCTCATAGGCGGGGATGATGTGGATGTGGAGGTGAAACACCGTCTGGGTGGCGGCTTCCTCGTTGAGCTGAACGATGCGTAGCCCGTCGGCGTTCATCGCCTTTTTGACGGCGCGGGCGATGATCTGCACCCGCTTCATCGTCTCTGCCAGCACGTCCGGATCGGCATCGAGGAGGTTGCGGGAGCCCTGTTTGGGGATCACCAATACGTGGCCGTCGGACTGGGGCATGATGTCCATCATGGCGAAAACGACATCGTCCTCGTAGACCTTGTGGCTTGGGATCTCGCCACGAATGATCTTGGCGAAGATGTTGTCACTATCGAATGCGGTCATCGGGGCCTCCATGCGTTCCCGGCGTTTGCTGGCACCGCCGGACAAAAGTGTCAATCTTGTTCGTCAGTCCGCTCGCCGCGGCGGAATGGCGTGTAGCGGGCGAGGGCGTCCTTGGAGCGGTCGACCGCCGAGCGCTCGTCCTCAAGATAGTCGGCAACGGCGTTCCTGAGCCCCGGGTGGGCGATGTGGTGGATCGAGCGGGTGATCACCGGCTCGTAGCCCCGCGCCAGCTTGTGCTCGCCCTGTGCGCCAGCCTCGACGGTCTTGAGGCCATGGGCAATGGCGAAGTCCATGGCTTGGTAGTAGCAGACCTCGAAGTGCAGGAACGGCACGTCGCGGGTGGCGCCCCAATTGCGGCCGAACAGGATGTCCTTGCCGATGAGATTGAGCGCCCCGGCAATTGGCTCATCACCGTCATAGGCGAAAATCAGCAGCACGCGGTCAGCCATGGCTTCCGAGAGGCGGGAGAAGAACTCTCGGTTGAGATAGGGCGTGCCCCATTTGCGCCCGCCGGTGTCCATGTAGAACGTGTAGAACGCGTCCCAATGCGCTTCGGTCAGGTCCGAGCCGGTGATCCATTCGATACGCAAGCCGTCGATCAGTGCATCGCGGCGTTCGCGGCGGATGGTCTTGCGCTTGCGTGAGGCGAGGGTAGCGAGAAAGGCATCGAAATCGTCGTAGCCCCTGTTATGCCAATGGAACTGGGTGTCGTGACGGGTCAGCCAACCGGCCTCGTGCGCCAGCGTTTCCTCATCTTCGGTGACGAAGGTCGCGTGGACGGACGACGCGCCGAGCCGGTCACAGAGTTCGGCGGAAGCATCGAGAAGATGATGCTGGAGGTCGAGGGTTTCGGCGTTGAGCTTGCGGCCCGAGACCGGCGAGAACGGTACCGAGCCCTGGAGCTTTGGATAATAGCGCCCGCCGGCGCGCTCGAAGGCGTCGGCCCAGCCCCAATCGAAGACATATTCGCCCTGCGAATGGGACTTGAGATAAAGCGGCAGCAGCCCGACCGGGACGCCGTCCTGTTCGAGCAGGATATGCTGAGGCTGCCAACCTGTCTTGGCGGTGGCGCAGCCTGATTCCTCGAGCGCCAGGAAAAAGGCGTGGTCGAGGAAGGGATTGTCAGGTCGGTCGTCGGTGTTGGGTACGAGCGCGTTCCAGGTCGCGGCGGGGATCTCCGCCGAACTCGGAAAAACAAGCGCGGTGAGTTCGCCCTCACGCGCCAAGGGGCAGATATCCTTCGAAGACGATCTGGTCGGCGTGCGGACCGGCGGCGCGGGCTTCGTCGTCCGAGCGGATGGTCCAGGCGGTCACGGGCAGGCCGCGGGCGCGCCAGAAGCGCACCAAGGGCAGATCGAGATCGGTCCTGTTGACGGACATGAAGCTGAAACGGGTCATGGGATAGTGGAGCATATGCCTCAAGATCATCTCTGAAAAGAACCCATTCAACCCCTTGGTGCGCCGAGCATTGCGCATCAGTATGATGCCGAGCGCGCCGTCAAAGCCTGCGGCACGCATCGCCGTCAGCAGATTCGGATCGAAGCTTTCGACAACGACCGGCCCTTTGTAAGTAGCAAGCGCCGTCGTGACCGAGCGGACAAGATCGCGCGTGGCGGTCTCCGAAAACTGGTGCTTCAGCTCGACCACGAGCAATTGCCGTCCGGCGATGGTTTCAAGCAGGGTTTCGAAACGCGGCGGGCAGGCGCCCGCCGCGCTATCGAGCAGGGGTATGCGGGTCGTCTGGCCGGCACTGAGCACTGAAATGGTGCCCTGTTGCCCGGTCAGGCGTTTGAGATCGTCATCATGAAAGACGATCGGCTTGCCGTCGCCCGAGACATGAACATCGCATTCCATGGCATAGCCATGTTCGATCGCCGCCTCGAAGGCGGGAATCGAGTTCTCGATGATCCCGTTCTGCCTGTCGTGCAGGCCACGATGGGCGATGGGGCGGTCGAAAGCGGGCAGGCGTTCCATTTTGTCACTCCGGCTGGATCGTCACGCGCCGATAGGGCGCAATGATGACAGCCCGATGAACCCCTTGTTGCTAGTCGAGGATTTCGGCCACGGCCTCGATCTCGACGGCAGCGCCGAGCGGCAGGGCGGCCACGCCGAAGGCGGCGCGGGCATGCTTGCCATTTTCGCCGAGCACTTCGACCAGCAGGTCGGACGCGCCGTTGGCGACAAGATGCTGATCGCTGAAGCCCGGATCGGAGGCGACCAGAACGGTCAGCTTGATCAGCCGCAGCTTGTCGAGATCTGCGCCGGCGGTGAACTTGAGGTGCGAGAGGATGGCGAGCGCGGAGAACCCGGCCGCCTGCTGCCCGGCTGCGACATCGAGATCACGCCCCAGATGTCCTTTGACCAAACCGTCCGGGCCCGCAGAAATCTGGCCAGAAACATACAGAATGTTGCCCTGGCGTGTCACCGGAACGTAGTTGGCGGCAGGTGCGGGCGGGGCGGAGAGCGTGTGCCCGAGAGAGGCAAGCTTTTGGTCGGCGGTCATTTTTCGTCCTTACTGGGGGTGTTGTCGGCGCCGGAACGGGCGTCCTTGGTGTTTTCGCGGTACAGACGCCCTCTTACAAGTGCATCGTGACCGAATTTGTCACGCACCTTGTCCATGGCGCGCTCGGCGGCGGCCTTGCGCGCCACGTCGGGGGCAAAAAGGTCCATCGGGTCACTGCCATCGGCCGGACTGAGGCCGCTGAGGCCGACGCCGATGAGCCGATAGGCGGTGCCGTCGGTTTCGCGGGCGAGCAGGGCGCTGGCCTGCTCGAATATCGTGTGCGCCAGCTGAGTCGGCATGGCGAGATGGCGGGCGCGGGTACGGATTCGGAACCCGGACGATTTGAGCTTGAGCTGGACGGTGTCGCCAACAAGATTGTGCTTTTTCATCCGCTCGGACACGTGTTCAGCGAGATCGAGGAGGTATCTCGCCAAGGTGTCATAGTCGGAGATGTCGGTCATGAAAGTGGTTTCGTGCGAGACCGACTTGGCAGCGGATTCGCGATGGACAGAACGTTTGTCCTCACCGCGAGCCAGGTGAGCAAGGCGGGCACCCATTTCGCCATAACGCCGCATCAGCTCCTCGGGACGCATCAGCTGCAATTGGCCGATGGTCAGGATGCCGTCCTTGGCAAGGGTTTCGGTGAAGACCTTGCCGACTCCGAAGATGAAACTCACGGGCTTTTTTGCCAGAAACTCAAGCGTTTCCGCCTTGCCGATGACGGCGAAGCCGCGCGGCTTATCGAGATCGGAAGCGGACTTAGCGAGAAACTTGTTGTGGCTCAGCCCGACTGAGATCGTCACGCCGATTTCCGCTTCGACATCGCGGGCGAAACCCGCCAGCACTTTGGCGGGCTTGGCCTTGTGCACGCCTTCGGTTCCGGTCAGGTCCAGAAAGGCCTCGTCGATCGACAAGGGCTCGACCAGAGGCGTCAGCGCCTCCATGCGTTGGCGAATTTCGCGGCTGACGGCGACATATTTCTTCATGTTCGGGCGGATGAAGACGGCGTCCGGACACAGGCGTCGCGCCGTCGACGAGGGCATGGCCGATCTGACGCCGTATTGCCGGGCGATGTAGCAGCAGGTCGAGACGACCCCACGCTGGCCGCCGCCGACGATCAGCGGCTTGTCGCGCAGCTCCGGATTGTCGCGTTTTTCAACCGATGCATAGAAGGCGTCGCAATCGACATGGGCGATCGACAGCGCAAACAGCTCTTCATGGGCAAGGATGCGCGGCGAGCCGCAGTCCGGGCAGCGGTTGGGCGCCTGTTCGGCGCTGCCCGAATAAAGGCAATCGCGGCACAGGAAATCCATTCCAGCTCAGGTCCCGGGATTGAGCTTGTGCCAGAGCGCCGTGACACGTTCCGGGGCGATGCCGGCATTGGCCGAAATGGTCAGCAACAGCGATTCGGACTTGGTGACATGCTCGATCATGGCGAGAGCGAGCGCCCGCGTGCCCAGCGCCCCCGAAATCGTTTCGGGACCATAGCCAGTTTCGGCCATGAAGCGCTGCAAATCCTCGGGATGCTGCACCAGATGCGAAAAACAGGCGTCCGAGACGGTCTCGATCTCATTGTCTAACGCCACATCGGCATTTCGCATGTCATAACCCTTTGGAGTTTCGTAACGAGAAGATATTAGCCTAGACCCAAACTTGAGCGAAACGTTCGAGTCGTGAAACAAGCGGTACCATGCCCAAAACAGTTATGATCGTCGAAGACAACGAGCTCAACATGAAGCTCTTCAACGATTTGCTCGAGTCGCGCGGCTACGGGACCATCCAGACGCGCAACGGATTCGAAGCGCTCGATCTGGCGCGTGCCCACCATCCCGATCTGATCCTGATGGACATCCAGCTGCCCGAAGTCTCCGGACTTGAGGTCACCAAGTGGCTCAAGGAAGACGAGACACTTGCCTCGATACCGGTGATTGCCGTTACGGCGTTTGCCATGAAGGGCGACGAGGAGCGCATTCTGCAGGGCGGATGCGAAGGTTATATATCCAAGCCGATCTCGGTATCTCACTTTTTGGAAACGATTGAAGGCTACATTGGCACCGCGCTTTAGCGCCCCAGTTAGTAGTGTTTCCAAAGAGGCCGAACCATGACAGCACGTGTGCTGGTGGTCGACGATATTCCCACGAATGTGAAATTGCTCGAGGCGAGACTCTCGGCCGAGTACTTTCAAGTCACTTCCGCCTATTCCGGGGCAGAGGCGCTGGAGGTGTGCGCGCAAGGTCATATCGACATCGTCCTGCTCGACGTGATGATGCCGGAAATGGACGGATTCGAGGTGTGCCGACGGCTGAAGTCGGACCCGCGCACCCACCATATACCGGTTGTGATGGTGACGGCGCTCGACCAGGTCTCCGACCGCGTGAAGGGGCTTGAGTCCGGAGCGGACGACTTCCTCAACAAGCCGGTCGACGACACGCAGCTTCTGGCAAGGGTCAAGAGCCTGACGCGTCTGAAGGGGCTGACCGACGAATTGCGCGCGCGTGCCATCACGGGCCAGCAGATCGCCATCGAGGAAGCGGCACGCGCCATGGATTCGATCAAGTCCGATAGCGGGCGCATCCTGTTGATCGATTCCGACGAGAAGGGCGCCGAGAGGCTGGCCTCATATCTGGAGCCACAGCATCACACGGTGACCGTGCTGACAGATCCTACCGATCTCGCGTTCGCCGTCAGCGATAGCGATTTCGAACTGGCGCTGGTGTCCTCCAGGCTGGGAACCATCGACCCGCTGCGGGTGGTCTCGCAACTGCGCACCATCGAAAGCACGCGCCCGATGCCGATCATGCTTGTTGCCGAGGAGGTCGACCGGCCGATGGTGGTGCGGGGCCTTGATCTCGGGGTCAACGATTTCATTCTGCGGCCGGTCGAACGCCATGAGTTCGCGGCCAGGGTCAAGACACAGATCCGGCGTCACCGTTATGCCGTCGAGCTGCGCGAGAGCGTATCGAGCACGATGCAGCTCGCCGTCGTCGATGAACTGACCGGCCTCTACAATCGGCGCTATTTCGACCGGCATCTTGGCCTGATGTTCACCAAGGCGCAGCAGCAGGGCCGGCACATGTCGGTGATGATGATCGACCTCGATCATTTCAAGTCGGTCAACGACACGCATGGCCACGGCGCCGGCGACGACGTGCTCAAGGAATTCGCCCTGAGACTTCAGCGCAATATCCGCGGCGTCGATCTTGCTTGCCGCTATGGTGGCGAGGAATTCGTCGTGCTGATGCCCGACACCGATGCCTCCATCGCCGGATCGGTGGCCGAACGCGTTCGTTCCGCCGTTGCCGACCGCCTGTTCACCATCGACGACAAGGAAGAACTGTCCTTGACCGTCAGCGCAGGCATCGCGTCTGTGGGCAATGAGGACACGAGCCCCGAGGCGTTGCTCAAGCGCGCCGACAACGCGCTTTACGAGGCCAAGCACATGGGCCGCAACCGCGTGGCACAAACCGCCGCCTGAGGCTGCTGGCAGCACATTTTCATTGAGTCCCGCTCGCGGTGCCGTCGGTCGCAAGGCCGGTGTTTTCGCATGTGCAGCTTGTCGTCATGACAAGAAGAAGTGAACAGCGCTACCCATTGGATTTGGGCTGTCTATTTGTCTTGGTTAATAACCATCCGCGTCTACTAACCGCGCATGCCGGCCTACTTCCTGATGGTGCATGTTAACCCTTAAAATAAATAGTTAACAAAGGCGGAACACGCCAAGCACGTGGAATTACTTGCGTTTGATACGCTTCGGAATATCTTTCCTTTGGGCACTGCATTTGCCCAGCGGTTTTCAAAATCCCTACGGCTCTTCTCAGGTCCGCCGCAACTCCTGGGTCCGTAGGGAGGCTGGTCCGGACGCGTAAGAGTGGCCTCTTCGAACCGTGCCGGACCAGCCACCAATTTTCGGGTTTTCATCACCAAAGAGTGTCGCCATTCTCGCGAATGGCGGCCGTTTTGCGCTCTGCAGCGATGGTGCGCGCAGACGCTTCAAGCGAGGGCGTAACACGCCTATCTAGCGCCGAATCCCGCGCAAACAAAAAGCCCGCCGGGGCGGGCCTTTGCAATTTGTAGCCAAGCGGGCAGATCTATTTGATCTTGGCTTCCTTGAACTCGACGTGCTTGCGCGCGACGGGATCGTACTTCTTCATCGACATCTTTTCAGTCATCGTGCGCGCATTCTTCTTGGTCACGTAGAAGTAACCAGTGTCAGCGGTGGACACGAGTCTGATCTTGACGGTATTTGCCTTGGCCATGGGTTCTGTCCCGAAATTAAACCGCACGCGCTTGACGTGCGGTTGGAAATTTTCCGGCAACCTACGGATTTGCCTGAGAATGTCAAGCTGAAGCGCAAAAGATAGGGCGTGGCCTACGTTTCAGCGGGTATGCGGTCGCCTTCGACCTGTTCGAGCCTCGCTAGAGGCCGTCCGGCGCTGCCGGATCGCGGCTTTTGCCGAATCCATGCATGCGTTTGGCCCACTGGATGCCGATGACCATGCCTTTGATCGGCTGGAGAATCGCTAGCGGCAGCACGATTCCGAGCGGCACCATGATCACCAGATAGGTCATCGGCGAGATGCGAAACATCGTGTCGAGCTCGATCATCACGCCGACGAGCAGGTGCCCGACGATCAGGATGGCGAGATAGGGCGGCAGATCGTCGGCGCGATGGTGCGAGATATCTTCGCCGCAGACCTCACAGGTGTCGACAGACTTGAGATAGGCCCGGAATAGGTGGCCCTGGCCGCAGGACGGGCATTTGCCCTTGAGCCCGTTGAGGACCGCCGGCATCAGCGGGCGTTCGGTTTCGACAGCTTCGGTGTTCGTCGTAATGGTCACAGGCATCGGCTACTTCCTCGTACGGCGGGACGAATGGGGTCGGTGCGCTTGTTTGTGGCGGCGGGAAGCGCCACGGCGTGAGCCGGGATTGGATTTGGGGCCTTCGCTCAGGATCTCGAACCGCAGGGCCCCAGCCATGGGCGCTGCTTCAAGTAACCTGACTTCGACGGCTTGGCCAAGAGCGAATGTTTCGCCCGAGCGCTCGCCAATCATCGCCTGGCGGTCCTCGTGATAGCGGAAGAACTCGATCCCGAGGCTCGATGCCGGGACGAATCCGTCCGCGCCGGTCTCGTCGAGACGAACGAACAGACCCGACTTGGTGACGCCCGAGATGCGCCCCGTGAAGCGGGCGCCGATATGGTCGGCCATGTAGCGGGCAAGCAGGCGGTCGCTGGTCTCGCGTTCGGCAGCCATGGCACGACGTTCGGTCGAGGATATGTGCTGCGCCATGCCCGCGAGCTGGCCGATCTCGGTATCGCTCAGCCCGTCATCGCCGAGATCGAGAAGCCGGATCAAGGCGCGATGGACGATCAGGTCGGCGTAGCGCCGGATTGGCGAGGTGAAATGGGCATAGCGGTCGAGGTTGAGACCGAAATGTCCGAAATTCTCCGGCGAATACTCGGCCTGCGCCTGGCTGCGCAACACCATCTCGCTGACCTGGACGAGGCTGTCCTGCGCCGCCGCCTTTTTCAGAACCTGGTTGAAATGGCTCGGACGGACGCTTTCCGAACCCGAAAAGGACAGGTGCAGCGAATTAAGGAAATCCTTGAGCGCGGCCAGTTTCTCGCGCCCCGGCGTATCGTGAACGCGGTAGACGAGCGGGGTGTTGCCCGATTCGAGCGTCTCGGCCGCCGCGACATTGGCCATGATCATCATTTCCTCAATCAGGCGATGGGCTTCGAGTCGTTCGGGCACATAAATGCCAGCCACCGTGCCATCGGGATTGAGGGTGATGCGGCGTTCGGGAAGATCGAGCGCCAGCGGCCCACGCCGGTCGCGCGCCTCGGCAAGGGCCGCGTAGGCGGCAAACAAAGGCTTGAGGACCGCCTCGAGCAGTGGCCCGGTCCTATCGTTGGGTTTGCCGTCTATCGCTGCCTGCGCCTCTTCATAGGCCAGCTTGCCAGCCGAACGGATGATGACGCGATGGAAGGTGTGGGAGCGCTTCTGGCCCTTGGCATCAAAGACCATGCGCACGGCAAGGGCAGGGCGGTTCTCGCCGTCGCGCAGCGAACACAGGTCGTTGGAGATGCGTTCGGGCAGCATCGGCACGACCCGGTCGGGGAAATAGACCGAGTTGCCGCGGCTATAGGCTTCGCGGTCGAGCACCGTGCCGTAGCGGACATAGGCAGCGACGTCGGCGATAGCGACATAAACGATGTGGCCGCCGGCGTTGTTTTCGTCGCTGTCGGCCTCGGCATAAACGGCGTCGTCATGATCCTTGGCCGTGGCCGGGTCGATGGTGACGAAGGGGATGTGGCGCCAGTCCTCGCGGCCCTTGAGACCGACTTCCTTAACCGCTTCGGCTTCCCTGACCACCGTATCGGGGAAGCGGTAGGGGATTTCGAGGTTGTGCAGCGCGATCAGCGAGACGGCGCCTTCGCTGTCAGGATTTCCGACGACTCGCGTAACTTTCGCCTTGGGCAGCATCAGGCGCCCAGCAACGCGCGTTTCGACCTCGACGAGATCGCCATCCCTGGCGTCGCCGAGATCGGCGGTGTCTATACGCATTTCCTTTTGCTTGCGGTCGACCGGCACGAGGCGCGCGCCATGGTCGTCGAGACGGATGATACCGATCTCGCCACGGCGCGGACGGTCGAGAATCTTCATCGCCTTGGCGGTATAGGTCGGCGTCGCGCCATCGCCGCGCTCGATGCGGGCGAGGATGCGGTTTCCCGGGCCTGGGACGACCCGTGCGCCGCGGGGAGACAGCACCAGCACCTCGGGACGCTCGCCATCGGCTTCGTCCCAGCTGGCCGGATGGGCGATCATGTGATCGGGGTCGGCGTCGGCGGGAATGTCGAGGACCGTCACCGAGGGCAGTTCGGCGGCGCGCCGGAGGGTCTTGCGCGAACGGGCGATCAGCCCTTCTTCTTCCATTTCCCTGAGCAGTGCCTTGAAGGGCACGCGCATATCGCCGGTGATGCCGAAGGCCTTTACCAGGTCACGCTTGCCCGACGCCGAGGGCAGCTCACCGAGAGCTTCGAGGATGTCCTCGCGGCTCGGCAGCGTGCCCGGCTCAACGGGACGGCGCACCGGACGGCGCTGTTGCGGCTTGCCATGAGATCGCCGTGTGCCGGCGAGGCGTTTTGCCATTACGCGGTCGGGGATGCGTTTTCACCGAAACGCATCCCCGCCCTTATCTTTTTGCGCATGATCTTATCCAAAAACCGGCCTCCACTTTTTGGGATCATGCTTTAGCTTTAGCGTCAGCTTTAGCCTTGGGCTTTGCTTTAGCTTTAGCTTCAGTCTTGGGTTTCGCCTTGGCTTTCGGCTTGGCTTTCGGCTTGGCCTTGGGCTTGGCTTTGGTTCCGGATTTTCCCGCCTTGGCGGCGATCAATTCGAGCGCCTGTTCAACGGTGACCTCTTCAGGCTTCACATCCTTGGGCAGGGTGGCGTTTATCTTGCCGTGATTGACGTAAGGGCCGTATTTGCCGTCGCGCACAGTGATCTCGCCGCCACCATCGGGATGCTCTCCGAGGCTCTTGAGCGCCGCTGGCGTGCCGCGCCGGCCGCGTCCGCCGTTGGCGGCCTTGGCGGCGAGCAGATCGACGGCGCGGTTGATGCCAACCGTGAACACTTCCTCGAAATCGGGCAGGTTGGCGTATTTGCCATCATGGACGATGAACGGCCCATAACGGCCTAATCCGGCCGAGATCGGCTTGCCGTCTTCGGGGTGAGCGCCGATTTCGCGCGGCAATGACAGAAGCTTCAAGGCCTTTTCGAGATCCATCGCCCCCGGCTCCCAGCCCTTGGGCAGGCTCGAGCGCTTGGCTTCCTTGCCCTCGCCGAGCTGAACATAGGGACCGAACCGGCCTGACTTGAGCGCAACGTTCAACCCGGTGTCGGGATCGATTCCAAGCTCTCCATCGCCGTCGACCTCAGCAGTCTGGCCGGTGGCGCTGTCGGCAAGCTGGGCGGTGTGCTTGCACTCGGGGTAATTGGAGCAGCCGATGAAACCGCCATATTTGCCAAGCTTCAACGACAGCGTGCCGGTGCCGCAGGTCGGGCAGCGGCGCGGATCGGATCCGTCTTCGCGGGCCGGGAAGATGTGGGCGGCCAGCATTTCGTTGAGAGCGTCGAGCACCTCGGAAACGCGCAGGTCCTTGATCTCGTCGACCTGGCCGGAGAAATCTTTCCAGAAGCGCCGCAGCACGTCCTTCCAAGCGATCTGGCCGGCCGAAATCTGGTCGAGCTCCTCTTCGAGGCCGGCGGTGAAGCCGTATTCGACATAGCGGGTGAAAAAGCTCTCGAGGAATGCGGTGACGATGCGCCCGCGATCCTCGGGGATGAGGGCGCGCTTTTCGAGCCGAACATAATTGCGGTCCTGAAGGACCGACATCGTCGCGGCGTAGGTCGAGGGGCGGCCGATGCCGAGCTCTTCCATCTTCTTGATCAGGCCGGCTTCGGTGTAGCGCGGTGGCGGCTGGGTGAAATGCTGCTCGATATCGCAGGACTGGAGCGCTGGTGTGTCGCCGGCCTCAAGCGGCGGCAGTTCGCGGCTGTCGCCCTCGTCGGCGTCCTTGTCCTCGCTCGCCTGCACACCGTAAAGCGCCAGGAAGCCCGGGAAGGTGACGACCGAACCGACGGCGCGCAACAGGATGTCGCGATCCGTCTTCACCGCGATGTCGGCGGTGGTCCGCTCGATCTGGGCAGCCTTCATCTGGCTCGCGAGCGTGCGACGCCAGATCAGGGCATAGAGCTTCAGCTGATCGGGATCGATCTTGAGGCTGTCCGGATTGACGAACATGTCGGTCGGTCGGATGGCTTCGTGCGCCTCCTGGGCGTTCTTCGCCTTGGTCTGGTATATGCGCGGCGAGTCGGGCAGGTAGGTGTCGCCGAACTCCTTAGAAATGGCGCGGCGGGCCTGATCAATGCCTTCGGGAGCCATCTGCACGGCGTCAGTACGCATGTAGGTGATGAGACCGTCTTCGTAGAGGCGCTGCGCGATCTGCATGGTGCGCTTGGGTGCGAAGCTGAGGCGCGAGGAGGCGTCCTGCTGCAAGGTCGAGGTGGTGAAGGGCGGATAGGGATTGCGCTTGGTCGGCTTCTTCTCGACGTTGGCGACACGGAAGCTGCCAGCCTCGATCGCGGCCTTCAGACGGCTCGCCTCGTCCTCGTTGCCGATGGCCAGCTTGTCGGTCTTTTCGCCGTCGACTGAATAAAGTCGGGACAGAAATGCCGTTCCGGACTGCATAAGTGTCGCCTCGACGCTCCAGTATTCTTGCGGCTTGAATCTCTCGATTTCGGATTCGCGCTCGCACACCAGCCGCAGCGCGACCGACTGCACGCGGCCAGCGGAACGCGAGCCGGGGAGCTTGCGCCAAAGGACCGGCGACAGCGTGAAACCGACGAGATAATCGAGGGCCCGGCGCGCCAGATAGGCGTCGACCAGCGGCGCGTCGATCTCGCGCGGATGGGTCATGGCCTCGGTCACAGCCGACTTGGTGATGGCGTTGAAGACGACGCGCTTGACCGGCTTACCCTTGATCGCCTTTTTCTGATTGAGCACGTCGAGCACGTGCCAGGAAATCGCCTCACCCTCGCGGTCAGGGTCAGTCGCGAGGATCAGTTCGTCGGCGTCCTTGGCGGCGCGGGCGATGTCTGCCAGGCGCTTCTTGGAGGCTGTGTCGACCTCCCAGCTCATGGCGAAATCGTCGTCCGGGTTGACCGAACCGTCCTTGGCCGGCAGATCGCGCACATGACCGAAGCTCGCCAGAACCTCGTAGTCCTTGCCCAGGTATTTGTTGATGGTCTTTGCCTTGGCAGGACTTTCGACAATGACGAGTTTCATGCCGAATGGGCTCCAGTCTCGTGTGTGAGGGATCCGGTCAAAAATGGCAGAGCGGTGCTGCAGGTCCCGGATGGAGGCGCAAAATGGTCATTCGCACCGGCGGTGTCAATCGGACCTATTGCAATTGCCGGTCCGGCACAAGGCTGACGAGTTGGCCGCTGCCCCACTCGATACGTCCGGCGATATCTAGTTCCATAAGCATGATCTTCAAGGGGCCGGCGCCGATTCCGGTGTCCGCGACCAATTGATCCACGCTGACCGGGGTGGGGCTCAAAGCCGACAAAAGGCGGGCCCTGTCGCTGTCGTCCGGCACGGAATCGATGAGAGGAGCATGATCAAAATCGTCCTCGGGTTCGAACAGGGGCAGGCGGGTCGGGTCGGCGGTTCTCAGTTCGTCGAGCACGTCATCGACAGTGTTCACCAGCTTTGCACCCTGCTGGATGAGGATGTTTGCGCCGACAGCACGCGGATCGAGCGGCGAGCCGGGTACGGCGAAGACCTCGCGATTCTGTTCGAGTGCCAGTCGGGCGGTGATCAGCGAACCGGAGCGCTTGGCCGCCTCGATGACGACGACGCCGAGCGACAGGCCGGAGACGATCCGGTTGCGGCGCGGAAAATCGCGGGCGCGGGCTTCCCAGCCGAGCGGCATTTCGGAGATGAGCGCACCGCCCCTTTCGACGATCTCGCGGGCAAGCGGGATGTTTTCTTCCGGATAGAGGCGGTCGAGCCCGCCGGCGAGCACTGCGACGGTACCGGTCTCGAGCGCTGACCTGTGCGCCGCCGCATCGACGCCACGGGCCAACCCCGAAACGACCGTATAGCCGGCCTTGCCGAGGTTTTCGGAAACAATACCGGTCATACGCCGACCGGCGGTCGAGGCATTGCGGGCGCCGACGATGCCAACGGTCTTGGACCAATCGAGCTTTTCTCCGCCGATGACGGCGATGACCGGCGGCGCGCCAGCCGTGTGACGCAGCAGTGCCGGATAGCTCGCGTCCGGCATGGCGACAAACCGTCCGCCGAGCCGGGCGAGGGCAACGATCTCGTCGTCAATTTGTGTTGTCGAGGGAATGGAAAGCGTCGGTGCGCCGCCTCTGCGGCCGAGTTCCGGCAGAGCATCGAGCGCTGAAGACGCCGATCCGAACTGACGCAGCAGTTTGGAGAAGGTCACCGGCCCGATCGTACCGGTGCGAATGAGCCTGAGCCAGTCAATGAGCTGGCTATCGCCGAACGGACGTGCAGGCTCGGACGGGTTCACCTCAGACCTTTTTCTCCGAACCGATCTTGGGTTCGGTCCCATCGATGAGTCGGCGGATGTTGGCGCGGTGCTTGTAGAACAGCAAGATCGTCATCAGGGCCGCGCCGGTCGCCAAATGCGTGCCGGACCAGAACAGCGCGAACAGCGGCGCGGTGGCGGCGGCGGTCAGGGCAGCGAGCGAAGAGTATTTGCGGGTAAAGGCCATGATCAGCCAGACCACGCAGAACAGCAGGCCGACGATCCAGTTGATGGCGAGCATGGCGCCGATATAGGCGGCGACGCCCTTGCCGCCCTTGAACTTCAACCAGACCGGGAAGAGGTGCCCGACAAAGGCAGCGATGCCGGCAAACGAATAGGCCAGCGGCGGGTAGGGAATGAAATAGCGGACGATCAGCACGGCGGCGGCGGCCTTGCCGGCATCAAGCAGCAGCGTCGCCGCCGCCAACCCCTTGTTGCCGGTCCTCAGGACGTTGGTGGCGCCGATATTGCCTGAACCGATGGAGCGGATGTCGCCGTGGCCGGCGAGCCGGGTGAGAAGCAGGCCGAAGGGAATCGAGCCCATCAGATAGCCAAAGGCGATGGCGATCAGCGTTTCGGGCGCCCAGAGCAGTTCCATGGACTCATCTCTCCTCGTGACGATAGACGGGCGCGCCGGCAACGATGGTCGTCATGACCTTGCCGGAAAAGCGCGCGCCCTCAAAGGCCGAGTTGCGCGACCGCGAGCGTATCGCCTGTTCGCTCTGAACCCAAGGGTAGTCGAGATCGACAAGGATCAGGTCTGCCGGTGCGCCCCTGGCGATGCGTCCCGCCGGCAGGCCGAGGATGTCCGCCGGCCGGCTGGTCATGGCGGCGAGCACCGTTATCAGCGGCACGTCGCCCGAGTGAACGAGGCGCAACGCCGCCGCGAGAAGCGTTTCGAGACCGATGGCGCCATTCGCCGCCTCGGCGAAGGGGCGGCGCTTGACCTCGGAGTCCTGTGGATCGTGGTCGGAGTGGATCACGTCAATGACACCATCCCTCAGCCCGTCGATGACCGCCTGGCGATCGGCCTCGGCACGTAAGGGCGGGTCGAGCTTGAAAAAGGTCCGGTACGAGCCGATGTCGGTCTCGTTAAGCGCCAGCGAATTGATCGAAGCGCCGCAGGTCAGCTTGGCGTTGCCGGCCTTGTGGCGTCGGACGATGTCGATCGACTGGGCGCAGGAGACCTGAGCGGCGTGATAGTTGACGCCAGTCAGGTTTGCGAGCTGAAGGTCGCGTTCGAGCGGGATGGTTTCGGCTTCGCGCACGATGCCCTTGAGGCCGAGCCCGGTTGCGAACAGTCCGTTGTTCATGACGCCAGCGCCGACAAGGCTCGGATCGGCGACATGATGGGAAATGGTCAGTCCGAAATTGGCGGCATAGCCGAAGGCCGCCTTGAGCACGGCGGACGAGGCGATGGACCGCCGTCCGTCGGTGAAACAGACCGCGCCGGCTTCCGCCAGAAGGCCGAATTCGGTGATTTCTTCGCCCTTGAGGCCTTTGGTGATCGCCGCCGAGGGCAGGACGTTGACGATGGCGGTGTCGCGGGCGCGGCGCAAAAGGAAATCGACCAGTGCTGCGTCGTCAATGATCGGGTTGAGTTTCTAAAAATAATAATATTATAAATGAATCGCCTCCTTGTTAATTAGCTTCTCGTATTTTCATAGAATAATTTCAGTCATTGAAGTTATAAATTCAAACAAAAATTCATAAAAATCATTAAATTGCAAAAATTATGAATATTTTCTTGTCAGAATGTATGAACCTTATAAACAAATTAGATAAATGAATTCCAGTGATTAATTAAAATTGCAAATTCATTAAAATATTTAATTATATTCTGGTGATAATAGAACTTTTAGCAGTCTGATATATTCCAATGCAAATATCTTTTGGAAGAAATGCTTTTACAATGCCTCATATAATTCATGATCTTATTATGATTTTTTTCTTTTGGATATTTGTATAAAATTTAATTTAAGTGTTGAAGACAAAGGGATTATAATTTTAGAAAGAAAAATAATTTGTAAATAATATTTGCAAAAAATATTTTTATTTGATTTCATTGCTTTTATATCTGTTGTATTTATGAATTACAAACTGAATAACAATGTTAAACATAAATCTGAGATTTAATTAGTTTTATTGTTGTGATAAAAATTTCACACATACTTGTTTTATTTAAAGAAAGATAACAGCAATATGATTTAAATAGTAAGACTTACAACTATATTAAATTAGCAAAATTAATTTTTATTATAATCATAATAGCTCATGTTCTCGGTGTTTTATGGCATTGAATTGCTAAATTTGAAACTGATCATGGAATAAGCCCTACATGGCTTTAAGAGAAATAGTTACAAGATTCAACTATAATGGAAATGTAGAAATATTATATCATAATGTTTATTTAGTTACATTACTGTCTTATATTTTTCTGTTACAACAATGCTCACAGTCGGTTATGGTGACATTACTGCCATTCAACCTTTAGAAAAGTTATTTTGCATTTTTGCAATCTTAATTACTTGTTGTGTTTTTGCTTATACTATGAGTGTCATTGGAAATATTATTCAAAGTCTGGAATCACAAACACATTAACTTCAGTTTTAATTTTATTAATAAACTTATTAAATTATAGTTTGAAATTAAGAAATTTAAATGTTCTTATGAAAGAACGAAACATACCATTATCATTATAACGCTAAACTCGACAATATTTAGAAAACAAATGATTAAATGAAGATGAACTATAATTCAATATGAATTATTATCTCTAAAACCTTAATCCATCTCTCTAAAAGTCTTTAAAATAAGAGGCTAATTTGCAATTATTGGAAAATATTCCAATCTTTTATAAAAATTTCAGTAAAGAGTTTCTTTAATCTCTAGCTCCGAAATTAGAAGAAAAAGTGCATACTGATGGAGATATCATCTTTTAAGTACATACCTTATTTTATTAAATAATATTTCAAGGAAAATACTCTGGATAATTGTTCTTTATATATATTATTTAAAGGAGAAATCTAAATATTTTCAGGCGAGGCAAACAAAGTAGTCCTGAAATCTTATGATTAAAAAGCGAATTCATTCGGAGAGTATGCATTGCTTAGTGGTTAGCCTAGAACAGCAAGTGCTATGTGCACTCAAATGACAGTACTTTTGTCATTAAAAAGGGAATAATTTATTAACATTTTGAAGTAATATCCAAAGGATTATGAAACCTTTTGTATGATGCGTGATTAAATTTAATATAGTCATGATATTAGTCGTTTATATCTAAATTGCTTTTCCTGTGGTTCGTAAAATCACTTATCAAGAGTTATTATATTATTTGTATCATTATAAAATAGGATTGCAAATTTGTTCATTATCTTCCTGATCCTTTGATACTCATTTAAAAGCAAGAGTTTAATAGATTTTAAGAAAGAAAGGCACATGAAAGAAAATTAAGTAAAACCAAAAATTGCCTTAAAACTATGAAATAAATTAAACAAAAACGCAAAAAATTTTGAAGAAATTTTCTTATGTAAAATATTGGATCATAGATGAATTCATTAAATTAAATCGAATACTTTAATGAATATCTTAAATTCATAGAAAATGAAGATGATATGGACAACTCTTTGTTAAACAGTTAATCATAATTACTAAGTTAAATCAACGAAATATCTGATAGCAATTATGAAATTTAAGAAAAGTAATTTTATTTACTTATAAAGTATTAAAGTACTAATTTTGCATTATCAAAAGAATAATTCGCAACTTAATTACCTTCAATGGACTAATTATAGTTAGAAAAACTTAATTTATCTACTCATTAAAAAATAAATAATTATAATGCCTAAAAAAAGCATAAAACAGTTATGCCAAGTACAATCACAAGCCATTTGATTAATTAAAGTTAATCTAACCATTAGTCTTAAGTTACATGACATCAAAGGGCAAAACAAATTAAAATTAAAAATTATAATAGAGTGCAACCTAAAATAATAGCAACTAATCGAAAAAAAAAGAATTTGAATTTAATTTGTTAGAAAAAATTGGGTA
>CAXXNZ010000027.1:0-147588 GCA_963676075.2 Devosiaceae bacterium | reverse complement strand
GTGGTCGACGACCAGAGTGCGCACCTTGTGGGTCTCGAGCGCGAAGCGAATATCGGACTGCGCCTTGACCGGATGCATGTAGAGGATTTCGGCACTCTTGGAATGGGCGGCGCACCGACTCGATCTCGTCCGGGGAGGCGACATCGAAGGCCGGAACGCCCGCCTTGACCAGTGTCTCGATGACCATGGGCTCGTTGTTGGTCTTGACCGCGTAGGCGGTCTTGCCCGGAAAGGCCTGCATGAAGGCCTTGGCGCCTTCAGTCAGCACCTCGGGCCTGAAGCAGTAGACCGGCTTGTCGGGCCTCAGCGTCAGTGCGGCATCCTTGGCGGTGGCGAATTTATCCATATCTCGACTCCCCGGCTTGGGAGGCGGACCCTAGACGAACTCGCAAGTCGTTGAAACCTGCTTGCTGGCCTCCACTCTTCCATACCCCAGTTGAATCGTTCGGCTTTTCCGTCAAATCGCCTATAAAGGCCTGATGGAAAAACCTGTCTTCTTGAAGGTTGAACGTTCGCTGACCGGCAAGACCTGGCGTGATCGGCTCGATCCGCTGGCGTCGCGCCAGGCCACGGCCATCGCTCAGAAAACCGAGATGAGCGACATCCTCGCCCGTGTCGTTGCCGGGCGTGGGGTCGATCTCGACGAGGCGGAGTACTTTCTTGATCCGACATTGCGCGATCTCATGCCCGACCCCTCGACCCTGACTGGCCTCGACGCCACCGTCGAGCGGTTGGCGGCGGCGGTTGCGGCGGGCGAGACGGTGGCGCTTTTCGGCGACTACGACGTCGACGGCGCCTGTTCGGTGGCGCTGATGCAGCGTTTCCTCGGTGCGCTCGGGGTGCCCACCATCCCCTATATCCCGGATCGCATCTTCGAAGGCTACGGCCCCAATATCGGCGCCATGGACGAGCTGATCGGCAACGGGTCGAGCCTCATCGTCACCCTCGATTGTGGCTCGACCAGCGTCGGGACCATCGCCCATGCCAAGTCGAAAGGCGTCGACGTCCTGGTCATCGACCACCATCAGGTTCTGCACGAACTGCCGCCGGCAGACGCCGTCGTCAATCCGAACCGACCGGACGATCTTTCCGGGCTCGGACACCTGTCGGCGGCGGGCGTGACCTTCATGGTGCTGGTCGGCTTGCGGCGCGTGCTCCGACAAAAAGGCACACCCGGCCTGCCGAACCTGATGGATTTGCTCGATCTGGTGGCTCTGTCGACGGTTTGCGACGTGGTGCCGCTCAAGGGACTCAATCGTGCCTTTGTCCGCCGTGGCCTCGAGATCATCCGCTCGGGCAAAAACCCCGGCCTTGGCGCGCTGATCCTGGCAGCGCGGGTCAACGGCCCTGTCAGTCCCTATCATCTCGGCTTTTTGCTCGGACCACGTATCAACGCCGGCGGACGCATCGGCGATGCCGCACTCGGCGCCCGGTTACTGGCCGGCGAGGACGAACACGAAATTCTCGCCATCGCGGCGCGTTTGGACGAACTCAATGCCGAGCGCCAACGCATCGAGAAACAGGCAGTCGACGAGGCCGCTGCCGCAGCCGAGGCCGAGATTGGCGAAACCGACGGCCCTCCCGTTCTGGTGCTGGCCTCGGAAAGCTGGCATCCGGGCGTTGTCGGGCTTGTCGCCTCGCGCCTGAAGGATCGGTTCAACCGCCCAGCCTTCGCCATTGCTCTCGGACCGGATGGCACAGGCACCGGCTCGGGCCGTTCACTGCCGGGCGTCGATCTTGGGCGGGCAGTGTCGGCAGCCGTCGACAAGGGCCTGTTGGTCAAGGGCGGTGGCCATGCCATGGCCGCCGGCATCACCCTTGCCCCGGGCGGTATCGGCGCCTTCCGGGCCTTCCTTTCCGATCTGCTCGAAGAAGACGTCACAGCGGCGCGAGCCAGTTCTGCGGTCTTGATCGATGCGGCGCTGACCTCACGCGGCGCCAGCACAGATTTCGTCCGCGACCTCGAAAAGGCCGGCCCGTTCGGCATGGGCAATCCCAATCCCGTTTTCGCCTTTCCGGCCCATTTTGCCCGCTATCCACGCGTCGTCGGGCAGGGCGGGCACATCAGCTTTTCGCTGACCTCGGGCGATGGCGGACGCCTCAAGGCCATCGCTTTCCGGGCTGCCGGCACCCCGCTCGGCACGGCGCTCGAGTCCGGCGGTTCCGAGCCGATGCATTTTTGCGGCACGTTGACGCTGGATCACTGGCAGGGCCGGGAAGAGGTGCAGTTCCGTCTCATCGACATGGCAAAACCCTGATCCAAGGGTCTTCACCACTGCGTGGAACGGGTTGCATCTCGCAATAGGACAGCTAAATTAGCGGTAAAATGCATGGAAGACGGCCAGCTCGGGAGGATGCGCATTGCAGTCGCCCCGAGGGTTTCGTGTTCCCGCTGGGACAGAAAGAGTATCAGTCATGTCTCATACGACGATAGACACCACACCCGCTTCACGCGGCATTGGGGCATGGATCGTGTCCCACCTTCTCGATTTTGTCGGCTCCCGCATGGTCGGGACGCCGTCGCGCGGCGCCTTGACCGTCATTTTCCCCGACGGCCACACAAAGACGATCGGCAATCCGACGACCGGCTTTCACGCCACGCTGAAGCTCAACAATTTCAAGGTGCTCAAAGAGTCGATGCGCCGCGGCACCGTGGGTTTTGCCGCAGCCTACATTGACGGCGACATCGAGGTCGACGACCTGACCGCGATCTTCCGCTTCTTCCTTGAAAACTACGAGCAGTTGGCGGGCGCCAGCCACGGCATGTTCAAGGCCGCGGCGCAGGACATCGCCTATCACCTGTCGCGGGCCAATACCAAGGACAAGGCCAAGGAGAACATTTCCGAGCACTACGATCTCGGCAATGATTTCTACGGCGAGTGGCTCGATCCGTCGATGACCTATTCCTCGGCCATTTTCCAGTCTGGCGACATGTCGCTCGAACGGGCACAGCACGAAAAATACCATCACATCGCCGACGCCGCCGGCATCAAGGAAGGCGAGGATGTGCTGGAGATCGGCTGTGGCTGGGGCGGGTTCGCCGAGGTTGTGGCACGCGACTATACAGCCAATCTCCGCGGCATCACCCTGTCGTCCGAGCAGCTGAAATTCGCCACCGAGCGCATGGAGCGCCAGGGCCTTTCCAACCACGCAACCCTGGTTTTCGAGGACTATCGCGACACCGAGGGTCAGTTCGACCATGTCTGTTCGATCGAGATGATCGAGGCGGTGGGCGAAGAGCATTGGCCAACCTATTTCCAGACCGTGCACGATCGGCTCAAGACCGGCGGCACGGCGGCAATCCAGGCGATCACCATCGAGGAAGAGTCCTTCGACACCTACAAGGCCAATCCCGACTTCATCCAGCGCTACGTCTTCCCCGGCGGCATGCTTTTGACCAAGCAGGCCATGCGCGAGCAAGCTGAACGTGTTGGCATGGCACTGGAGAAGGTCGAGAATTTCGGCCGGTCCTATGCCGAAACCCTGCGGCAGTGGCGGGACCGTTTCCTTGAGCGCTGGCCGATGATCGCGACTTTAGGTTACGATGAAGCGTTCAAGCGCAAGTGGGTCTATTACCTCAGCTATTGTGAGGCAGGGTTCGATCACGGCATGATCGATGTCGGCATCTATCAATACAAGAAGCCGGGCTCTGCCGAGGTCTGATTGTCACCTCAGATTTGCCAAACGGCGCGCTGGAAGGCGCGCCGTTTTTGCATCTGGTAGGTGAGAAGGGCGCTCAGAGCAGATCACGGCTAAGTGGAATCGTCTGATCTGCTCCATGTCTTTAAGTGGTCGTGTTTCCGAACCGAAAAAGTGGTTTCCACTTTTCCTGAAAACACTCTAGTCGCGATAGGCGGCCCAGTCGGGTTCGTTGGCAAACACGAACTCGTAATACTCCCGGCCTTTGAGGCTGGATGCGGCATCTTCGTCGACCACAACCTTGCAGTTCGGGTGCAACTGGATGGCCGACGCACTGACCGAAGCGGTGAGGGGACCTTCCACGGCGGCGGCGATGATCTCGGCCTTTGCCTTTCCCGTGGCCAAAAGGACCAGCTCGCGCGCTTCCAGGATCGTGCCAACGCCCATGGTCATGGCGCGGGTCGGCACGGCGTCCGGATCGCCACCAAACATGCCGGCGTTCTGCCTGCGGGTCGTCGGCGTCAGCGTCTTGTCCCGCGTGCGCGATGCCAGCGCGGAGAGCGGCTCGTTGAAACCGATATGACCGGCCTCGCCGATGCCGAGCAACTGCACGTCAATGCCGCCGGCATCGGAGATGCGGTTCTCATAGTCGCGCGCTGCCGCCCTGAGGTCGCTGGCCGTGCCATCGGGCAGGTGGGTATTGTCCGGCTTGATGTCGACCTTGGAGAACAGGTGGGTATCCATGTAGCGGGCGTAGGAATCGGGATGGTCGCGTCCGAGCCCAACATATTCATCGAGATTGAAGCCGCGGGCAGCGGCAAACGAGACGCCGGACTCGACCAGCGCCGCATAGACGCTTTCCATGGTACGACCGGTCGCCAGCCCGAGAACGAGATCGGGCTTCCTGCGCAAACGAGCCTCGATCAGCCGGGCGACCAGTGAAACAGCGCGGGCGCTGTTCGGCTGAATGATGACTTCCATCGCAGTCTTCCTCGTTTTCCTTCGGGGGGCGCTGCGCCGAGTCCCGTCACCGGTGCGCAAGCACCGTCTCGATAAGTCGATTTTGTCCCGACGACAATGGGGCGAAGGGGAAAGTCCGGCGGGGGTGGCAGAAAAGGCACGCGACACGAACGCCACCCGACAATAAGCGCGTCCCAAATGTGCGGATCGATCAGCCCTGATCGCGATTAGGCCAGGCGCTGGCCTCTCGATCGAGGCTGATCCGTCGTTCGCGTCCATTCAGGCGCCTTATCACTGTCAGCGTCCCGTCCTTTTCGACCTCGATCGCATAGTCGCCGTGCGTGAACAGTTCGGGATCCGCTCTGCGCAATGCCAGCAGATGGCGCGTCATGTCGCATTTTTCCCCTGCGAGCCGGCGCGCCGGCCGATAGGCGTTTTCCTCGATCCATCGCCAATCGACCGCGCGGCGATTGTCGGGGTCGGTCAGCATGACATCGAAAACCTCGGTGCCTTGGTAGATGTCCGGAACGCCCGGTGCGGTGATTTGAAGCGCGGCCTGGATCAGCGCAAGGGAGTCGAATTTCGCTTCGAACCGGCTGGCCTGCTCCTCGGACCAGAGCCCGTCGGCGTGGCCGAGTGCGCGGTGAAGATCGAGACAGAGCACCGTGGCGGCCTGTTCCACTGACTCATCGGGGTCTTCATGCGTGCTCAGCACCTTGGCTTCGCGCAGCGCCTTGCTCAGATGGTCACCTATGCGCTCCCGGGCAGCGACGGCATTGTGCATGATCAGGGCGATCTGCAGGCAGTAAACGCCAAGGGACTCGGGTAGTCCACGTTGCCGCGCTTCTGTCCGTGCCTCGGCGTAAAGGTCGGCAGCGAGGTCTGGTAGGTGCGACAGCGCCAGGATCACGGCTCGGGCGTCGGCGGAACGTTTGGTGTCATGCGTGGTCAGCGTCGACAGTGCCAGCGGCGTCCTGTCACTGCGCTGCTTCATCTCGGCTTCAAACTCAGATAAACCGAGCACATCGACCGCCGGGTCGAGCCCGACCTCGCAGAATGGCAGATAGGCGACGTCGCGATAAAAGACCGTATCTTCCTCCGACTTCGCCGTCAGTGCACCGGTCAACTGCTCGAAACGGGCCCGGAAGATGTCGGCGACCTCGCCGGGCACCTCGAAGAGCCGCTCGATTTGTTGCAGCCCTCCGGGCGGCGTCCCACTCTGGCTGACCTCTGCGCCGATTGCGTCCAGCAGCTTGCGGTTCGATATGCCGTCCGCCGTGTAGCCGCGATAGACCGGCCAGTGTTCGGCGAGAAAAGCGATTGCCCGCGCGGTGTCGACCTGATCAGGCGCTTCGCCGGCCACCGAGGCTAATGCCGTCGACGCGGCGGCAGCCAGGCGGTCGAGTTCGGGCCTGAACACCGTCTCAAGCAGGGTGCGGCGCACAGCGCGGACCTCAGCATGGTAATTTTCCGGCACCGCCCCTTGTGCGGCTTTGCGAATAGCGGTCAATCCGTCTGAATCGGTCAGAAACCGTGTCGCGGGCGCCAGAAATTCGTAGCCGCTCAGCCCCTCGATTGGCCAGTCGGGCAGCTCTTCGCCCGGTTTGACGATCTTTTCGACCCAGATCGGAATATCGCCGGCGCGTGCCCGTAACTGTTCCAGATAAGCGCCGGGCCGAGCGAGCCCGTCGATATGATCGACCCGCAGACCATCGATACGGCCGGCGGCGATCTCGGCGAAGATCCAGCGGTGGGTCAGCTCGAAGACCTCCCGGTCCTCCTGCCGGACGCCGATGAGATCGGTGATGTTGAAAAAGCGCCGGTGAACGATGCGGTGCGCGTCGTCCCGCCAGTGCCCGAGATCCCAGTGCTGCGAAGCGATCACGCTTTCGATCGCCGAAACATCGGGTGTCGCTGTATTCGATGGCAGCTCGGTTCCATCCCGCAGCGGGAAGGAATGGTCATAGACCCTGAGACAGGGCTCCGTGCCGTCCGTATCGACGGCAATCTGCACCTGGGCGACCAGTTCCGCCAACGGCGCGCCGAGAATCGGAAAAAACAGCGGCCCCGCATCCCAATCGATATCGAAGACCTTGGCGTATTTGCTGTCGCGTCCGTTTATCAGAACATCGCGCAGATAGGGATTTTCGGGCGTGAACGCCATGTGGTTGGGCACGATGTCGAGCACTATGCCGAGCCCCGCCTGATGCGCCGCATCGCAAAGCCGCTCGAATCTTTCCGCACCGCCGAGCACCGGATCGACCTCATTGGGATCGACAACATCATAGCCATGCGTCGATCCGCTCCGCGCCCGGAAGATCGGCGCGAGATAGATGTGGCTGACACCGAGGTCGATGAGCCAGGGAATGCGCGCCGCCACGTCATCGAAACCGATGCCTTCACGGAGCTGAAAGCGGTATGTCGCAACAAGCGGTGGGGTCATGGTTTTCTCCCGTTGCGATCGAGTGGACGGATTTCGGCCGAGAACGCCAACGGGCTCGATTCATCCCCGATGACACAAAACGGTGCCTCGTGCGGCGTGAAAGACGTCTCGCCAAGAGCAGCGCGCAGACCGAGCTCGGCAGAGTGGAAACGCCAGCGCGCATCGATCACTAGGCCGTTGCGTTCGACCGTCACCTCCGGCCGGCTGGTTTCGGCGAGCAGCGGCATCACATGCTGACGCCTGAGGCTCAGCAAGCGGGTCACGAAAGCCGCATGGTCTTTCTGCTCGGCGGTACTGGCGCTGCCGATGCGCGAGGCGCGGGCGGTGTCTGGCGCATTGGGGTCGGGTACCGCGTTGTTGAACGCCGTGAACTTGGCGAATTCCGCCGCGCGGCCCTTGCGCACCATCTCGGCCAGCTCGCCATGGAAATCGGTGAAATAGAGAAACGGCGTTTCGGTCAGAAACTCGTCGCCCATGAAGATCATTGGCACGAACAGGCTGAGAAGCGTCAGTGCCGTCATCACCCGCAACGCCTGACGGTCTGTAACCAGATGGTGGAGCCGTTCGCCCTGGGCGCGATTGCCGACCTGGTCGTGATTGGCGAGGAAATTGATGAAAGCGGTCACCGGCAGATCGCCCGAAGGCTCGCCGCGCAAGTCGTCGCTCGCTTGTCGCTTCTGACCTTGCTCGACATAGCCATCGCGGAGAGCCGTGACGATGTCACCGATCGGATCGGCGGCGAAACTGGCGTAATAGCCCTCTAACTCGCCGGTCAAAAGACAATGCGCAGCGTGATGCCAATCGTCGTTCCAGGTCGCGTCGAAAGTGCCATCTTCCCTGAAATAGCGCACCAGGTTGCGCTCGTCTTCGGTGATCAGGTGAACGCGTCGATTCGCAAAACGGTCTCGCACCGCCTGTCCGAGTTCGTCGAGAAAATGCGTTTCGGAACTGTCGGTGATGGCGTGAACGGCATCGAGGCGCAGGCCGTCGATCTGGTACTCCTCGAGCCAGTAAAGGGCATTCTCGATGAAATAGCTGCGCACGGCCTTATGCGCGAAGGCGATGGCCGGTCCCCAGGGCGAGGACTTGCCGGAATCGAAGAACGAGGGGCACCAGACCGCGAGATAGTTCCCCGACGGTCCCAGATGGTTGTAGACCACGTCGAGAATGACGCCGATGCCAAGACCATGCGCGGCATCGATCAGCGCCTTCATTGCATCTGGTGACCCGTAGGCCTCATGCGGCGTATAGGGCAGAACGCCGTCGTAACCCCAGCCGCGCCGGCCATCGAACTGGGCGACCGGCATGATTTCGATGAAACTGACCCCGAGCGCCTTGAGACGCGGCAGGGCCTCCATGGCGGCCTCGAAGCTGCCCTCATCGGTCAGCGTGCCGACATGCAGTTCATAAACGACCGCCTCGTGCCACGGCAGACCGGTCCAGCCGTCCGTCCATTCGAACGCCTCCGGATCGGTCAGAACCGACAGGCCGTGCACGTCACCGTCCTGCTGACGGGCGGCGGGGTCGGGATAGCGCTGGCCGTTGATGACGAAACCATAGAGGTCGCCGGGCCGGGCAGGGCGTTCGACAGTGTGCCAGCCGTCCGCTGAGGCGCGCATGTCATGCTCGTCGCCGTCAAGGTGCAGCCGCACAGGTCCTGCGTCCGGCGCCCATATCGAGAACCGCCACGACCCGCCGCCTCTG
Organism: Devosiaceae bacterium; assembly: GCA_963676075.2. Taxonomy (GTDB): domain Bacteria; phylum Pseudomonadota; class Alphaproteobacteria; order Rhizobiales; family Devosiaceae; genus JAHJQZ01. The sequence continues at coordinate 138,842 of CAXXNZ010000027.1, read as the reverse complement.
GGCTCCGCCCCCCAGCTTTTCGAAAAGTGATGCCGCGTCATGTCAGGCTTTTGCGAACACGACGACAGAGGCAGGCGCAATACCGGTCGATTTTCCCCGCACCGTCTTGCTTGCAAACGGCTTGTCCGCCGCCGTGTCGAGAATGCGTTTCCAGCGCGTTACGCCATTGCAGTGGGGCAGGGTGAACTGCACGCCGCCGCCGGCATTGAAGACGGTAAACAACGGCCCCTTGTAGCCTCGGTCGGGCAGCGAGGACTGCGCCGATCTGTCGGTGAAACGGCCAAGGACCTTGAGGCCGTGGTCGTTCCAGCGGCCTTCGTCCATTTTCGCGCCGTCCGGGTGGTACCAGGCGATTTCGACATAGTTCTCTTCGCTCGACTCGCCTTCGAGGAAATCGTGCTGGCACAGGACCGGATGCTTGAAGCGGAAATCGACCATCCGTCGGCTGAAATCGAGGAACTCTCTGTCGGCATCGGCCCAGTCAATCCAGGAGATGTCGTTGTTCTGGCAATAGGCGTTGTTGTTGCCGTCCTGGGAATTGCCGACCTCGTCGCCACCCAGAACCATCGGCACGCCCTGGCTGAGCATCAGCGTGGCAATGAGGTTGCGGCGCCTTTGCGCCCGAGCCGCGAGAATGCCCGGGTCGTCGGTTTTGCCTTCGACGCCCATGTTGTCGGTCAGATTGTTGTTGTGCCCGTCGGCGTTGTTCTCGCCGTTGGCCTCGTTGTGCTTATCGTTGAAGGACACGGTGTCCATCAGCGTGAAGCCGTCATGTGCGGAAACGAAATTGATCGAGGTGGTGGCGCTGCGGTCGGTGTGATTGAACTGCAGGGGAGAGCCGATCAGGTGCCCGGCGATATCGCCCACCCTGCCGTCATCGCCACGCCAGAAAGAGCGCATCGAGTCGCGGTACTTGTCGTTCCACTCGCGAAACGGTGGCGGGAACCCGCCGAGCTGGTAGCCGCCATGCCCGACATCCCATGGCTCGGCGATCAGTTTGACGCCGCCCAGGATCGGATCCTGACGGATGGCGCCGAAAAAGTTGCCCTCGCGGTCGAAGCCGTCGACATCGCGCCCAAGCGTCGAGGCGAGATCAAAACGGAAGCCGTCGACATGCATCGCCTCAACCCAGTAGCGCAGGGAATCGAGCACCAACCGCATCGTCATCGGATGCGCGACGTTCAGCGAGTTGCCGGTGCCGGTCTGGTCGAAATTGTAGCGCGGGTTATCCGGCGACAGCACGTAGTAGCTGGCGTTGTCGAGGCCCCGGAAACCGAGCGTCGGCCCTTTTTCTGAACCTTCCGCCGTGTGGTTGTAGACGACGTCCATGATGACCTCGATGCCGGCCCGGTGAAACGCCTTGACCATGTCCTTGAACTGCTTGACCGCCGGCGGCGCGCCCTTTCGCTTGCTGAGATAGCGCGGTTCCGGTGCGAAATAGGCCAGCGGCTGATAGCCCCAGTAATTTGACAGGCCGCGGTCGAGCAGATGCCGGTCGTCGAGGAAATACTGGCAGGGCAACAGCTCGATGGCGGTAACCCCGAGCCGTTGCAGGTGATCGATGATCGGTGGCGATGCCATGCCGGTATAGGTTCCGCGCAAGTCCTCCGGCACATCCGGATGGCGCATGGTGAGTCCGCGCACATGCGCTTCGTAGATCATGGTGTCCGTCCAGGGACGGCTGATGGCCTTGTCGCCCTCCCAGTCGAATTCGGGATCCTGCACCACGCTCTTGGGCATGTAGGGCGCGGAATCGCGCTCATCGAAGCTCAGGTCGTCGCCCGACAGCAGATCGTAGCCCCACAAGGCATCGTGCCATTCGACATGCCCGGTGATCTGGGTGGCATAAGGGTCAAGCAGCAGCTTGTTCGGATTGAAGCGATGCCCATGTTCCGGGTCATAGGGACCGTGCGCCCTGTAACCATAGAGTTGCCCGGGCCGAATGCCGGGCACGAAGCCCGAAAAGATCGATCCTTCCCGCGTCGGAAGTTCGAGCCGGTGCGTCTCCTCATTGCCGTCGTTGGAAAACAGACAGAGCTCGATCGCCTCCGCATTCTCGGAAAACACGGCGAAATGTGCGCCTTCGGGAACAACCTCCACCCCCAGCCCGCTGTACATGCGCTGGGGTTTGGCAAACACGGGTGTCTTCGAAGATTTTTCGGAACTGAGCAAATTAGCCATCCGCAATCGTTGATGAAGCAATAGAAATCGGTCTCGGCAGGGCCGACTGAGTGCGTTATCCGCCGCAATTCTGGCGATACTCAGAAGGCCCGAACGCCGGGACCGAACAGGACACGCTACCAGACATCCGGCTTCAAGATAACCGCCCCAAGCGGTGGCAGGGTTAGAGACGCCGAAGCCGGCTGACCATGCATGGGCGTGTCGCTGGTGCCGACACCGCCGCCGTTTCCGAGATTGGAGCCGCCATATTTCCCGGAATCGGAATTGAGAACTTCCTGCCACCAGCCATAGGCCGGCAGTCCGATGTGGTAGTTGAACTTGGGGTCGGGGGTCATGTTGAGGGCCACGACGAGCGGCGGATCGGACTTGCTGCCTTTTCGCATCCATACAAAGACGCTGTTGGCGTGGTCATTGCCAACGATCCACTCGAAGCCTTCGGGTCGTGCGTCCTGCACATGCAGCGAGGGTTCGCTGGTGTAGAGCAGGTTGAGGTCGCGCACGAGCTTTTGCACGCCCGCATGGTCGTGCTGGTCGAGCAGATGCCAGTCGATCTCGCCGTCATGGTTCCACTCGCGGTCCTGGCCGAACTCGGATCCCATGAACAACAGCTTCTTGCCCGGATGGGTCCACATGAAGCTGAGATAGGCCCTGAGATTGGCAAAGCGCCGCCATTGGTCGCCCGGCATCTTGCCGAGAAGCGATCCCTTGCCGTGCACCACCTCATCATGGCTGATCGGCAGCATGAACAGCTCCGAAAAGGCATAGACCAGACCGAAGGTCAGTTCGTCATAGTGCCAGGACCGGTACAGCGGATCGCGAGAGGCATATTGCAGCGTGTCGTGCATCCAGCCCATGTTCCACTTGTAGTCGAACCCGAGCCCGCCATCGACGACATCGTTGGTGACACCCGGCCACGCGGTCGATTCTTCGGCTAGCGTGATTGCGCCCGGCGCACGTTCGGCGACGAGCGCATTGAGGCGCTTGAGGAACTCGACGGCTTCGAGGTTTTCGCGCCCCCCATACTTGTTGGGGATCCACTGGTCATGGGCGCGCGAGTAGTCGCGATAGAGCATCGAGGCCACGGCGTCGACGCGCAGCCCGTCGACATGGAAGGTGTTGAGCCACCACAGCGCGCTCGACAGCAGAAAGCCCGAAACCTCCTTGCGGCCGAGGTTGTAGATCAGCGTGTTCCAGTCCTGATGGAAGCCTTCGCGCGGATCGGCATGTTCATAAAGCGGCGTGCCGTCGAAGCGCGCCAGCCCGTGCGCGTCCGTCGGGAAATGCGCCGGCACCCAGTCGAGGATCACGCCAATGCCGGCGCGGTGGCATTCGTCGACGAAGCGGGCGAACTCCGTCGGCGATCCCATGCGGGCGGTCGGCGCGAACTGCGACAACGGCTGGTATCCCCATGACCCCGAAAAGGGATGCTCCATGATCGGCATGAGTTCGATATGAGTGAAGCCCATGCCCGCGACATAGGGGATGAGCCGCTCGCCGAGGCGACGCCAGTCGAGATTGGCATGCGGATGACCTTCTGGCCTGAGCCAGGACGTCACATGCACCTCATAGACCGAAATCGGCCGAGACGGCTGCTGGTTCGCCGCTCTCGCCGCCATCCAGTCCTGATCGGACCAGCGGAAATCGGAGACGGGTGCGACGATGGAGCATTGTCCGGGCGGAACTTCGGTGGCGCGGGCCATCGGATCGGCCTTGGAAACAACGCTGCCGTCGGCGCCGGCAATCTCGAACTGATAGCGCTCGCCGGGCCTTAAACGTGGAATGAACAGCTCCCAAACACCGGCATCATGCCGAAGGCGCATCGGGTGTCGCCGTCCATCCCAGGAATTGAAATCACCGATCACCGAAACTCGGCGCGCATTGGGTGCCCAGACGCTGAACACCACCCCGCTGACGCCATCGATCTCGCGTGGATGCGCCCCGAAATTGTGTCCGAGGTCCCAGTGCCGGCCCTCGTTCAGCAGATGCAGGTCGAGATCGCCGACAAGCGTGCCGAAGCTGTAGGGATCTTCGGTCTCATAGGTTCCAGTCGGCCAGTGAATGCGCAGCACATAGCGGCGGTTATCATCGAGTTGGCCGATGAACAGGCCGTGCCCGACATCGTTCATCTCGGAAATGATCTCGCCGCTCTCGTCGACGATCTCCGCCTTGTCGGCGCCGGGCTGGAAGCTGCGCACCACAACACCGTCTTCGGTTTCATGAGGGCCGAAAACCGCGAACGGGTCGGACATGCGGCCGATGACGGCCTCCGCTGCAATGGCCGCGAGATTGGTTTGCTGGTGCATCATTAAACTCCGTGGTCAAGCAGTCGATGGGCGGTTCCGGCAAGACCCGAAAGCGGAATCGACAACCAGTCGGGTCGGTTGGCGGCTTCGTAACCCACTTCGTAGGCGGCCTTTTCGAGCAGGTAGAGGTCGAGCAGTTCGGCAGAGAACGTGTGGGCATGCGTGCTGTAGGCGTCAATGAAGGCGCGCGCGGCCTCGTGCTCGAAGCGCTTGAACAGCTCGTCGGCGCGCTCCTGCTCGCCCTCGGAAAGCGAGGGCAATTCCTTGGTCGCCGCCGCGCCTGCATAAGAGAAGGACCGCAGAACGCCTGCGACATCCCTGAGCGGCACGTCCTTGGCGCGACGTTCGGCCAGCGGCCGGGCAGGCTCGCCTTCGAAATCGATGAACATCACGTCGTTGCCGGTAACGAGCATCTGGCCGAGATGAAGGTCGCCGTGAATGCGATGCGCCGTGAAGTCGACGGCACGCGAGGCGACATCGGCAACGCGTGCCATCAGTGCATCGCGATTGTTTGCCAGGTACTCGGCATCATTGCGTTCGTCGTCCGGGAGTGTAGCGGCGCCAAGTTGCCCGATGGCGTGATCGAACTCGTGGCGAACCCGGCTTGCCAGCTGTTCTGCGTTGTCGGACGACAGGGTCTCCGGATCGAAGTCGGCGTTATCGCTCGGCTGCGCCAGAACATTGTGCATTTCGGCAAGCCGTTGACCGAGGTTCCCGGCGAATTCTTCATAGCCGAAAACCGGGTTCCCCTGTTCAGGCAGGGGCGCGGGGTCGAGCGCGGTGCGTTGCAGGTCGTCGAGCGTCCAGCGCCAGCCATCGCCCTGGTTCGGCACAAATCCCTGCATCAGCATCAGCGTCGCCGGGTCGCCATCGGTGCCGATGCGGCGGACCTCGCCGAGCATGGGCGGCACGTTGGGATAGCTGTGTGACCACAGATAGTGGGTCATCTCGGCTTCGGGATGAACGCCGGGCTGCACGCGCCGCAGCAGCTTGAGCACGGCCCGTTCATCGAACACCAGGGTGCTGTTGGACTGCTCGGCGGCCAGCCAGTTGGCAGGTGCGTCGGCTTCGATGTCGAAGGCCTCGGTCGGCTCGAACCGGATCTCGCTGTCCGTTTCGTGAATGACGCGGGCATCGGCAAAGCTCTGCGCAATGGTGCGCGGGAACTCTGTCAGGGTGAAGCCATCGGTCAGAAGGCCGACATGACGGCCGCGACGCGCGCGGGCAAGCGCCAGATTGGGCGCGAATGGCCCCTGGTTTTCACCCTCCCAGGCAATGCCAAGCGGCAGCAGGTAGCTGTCCGAACGCTGTTCGGTCGACACTTCGACCTGAGTGAGCAGAAGATCCTCGTCAAGTTCGACCCAATTGGTGGTGTGGATCGACTTGATATTCTCGTCCTTGGCGCCGAACCAGCGTCGATGGGCGATATACTCACCGAGGATGTCGTGCTCGAGCCGCGGCCGGTTGGTGGAGTTGAACACGTCCTCGAGTTCGGGACGCAGAACGAAGGTGTGGCGCTCGGCCTCGAGTGCCGGCGCGCCCGAACTCCATTCAGGTGCCTCGGCGTCCTCGGACAGGCGGAACCAGTAGAACCCGTGCGGCGGCAGTGTCAGCAGATAGGGCAGGTTGCCGATCATCGGAAAGACGGTCTCGCCGCTCATCTCAACCGGCGTGCGACCGGTGAACTCGGCAAGGTCGAGCTCGACCGCCTGCGCCGTCTGGCCAAGATTGGCGACGCACAACACGGCCTCGCCCTCGTATTCGCGCAGATAGGCCAGGATCTTGCGGTTGCGCGGCTTGATGAAACGCTGTGTCCCGCGTCCGAACACCGGCTGCTCGCGCCTGACGGCCAGCATGCGCTTGAGCCAGTTCAGAAGCGAATGACGGTCGCGTTCGGCGGACTCGACGTTGACGGCGGAGAATCCGTACAGTGGGTCCTGGATCGTCGGCAGCGCCAGCGCTGCCGGATCGGCCTTCGAGAAACCGCCATTGCGGTCCGGCGACCACTGCATCGGCGTGCGCACGCCGTCGCGGTCACCCAGAAAGATGTTGTCGCCCATGCCAATTTCGTCGCCGTAATAGAGAACCGGCGTGCCCGGCATGGTGAGCAGCAGGGCATGCATCAGCTCGATGCGGCGGCGGTCCCGGTCCATCAGCGGCGCAAGTCGGCGACGAATGCCGAGATTGATCCGCGCCCGCTTCTCGGCGGCATAGGTGTTCCACAGGTAGTCGCGCTCGGAATCGGTGACCATTTCAAGCGTCAGCTCGTCGTGGTTTCTGAGGAAGATCGCCCATTGCGACTGTTCCGGAATGTCCGGCGTCTGGTTCATGATGTCGGTGATCGGGAACCGATCCTCGCGCGCCACGGCCATGTACATGCGCGGCATCAGCGGGAAGTGGAACGCCATGTGGCATTCGTCGCCGGTTTCACCGAAATATTTCTGCGTGTCCTCGGGCCACATGTTGGCCTCGGCCAGCAGCATCCGGCCCTCGTAATTTGAATCGAGGTCGGCCCGGATCCGTTTCAGAACCTCGTGGGTTTCCTCGAGGTTCTCGTTGGATGTGCCCTCACGCTCAATCAGATAGGGGATCGCGTCCAGACGCAGCCCGTCGACCCCGGTATCGAGCCAGTGGTGCATCACCCGCAGCACTTCCTCGATCACCTGCGGATTGTCGAAATTGAGGTCTGGCTGGTGCGAATAGAACCGATGCCAGAAATAGGCCCCGGCTTCCTCGTCCCAGGTCCAGTTCGATTTCTCGGTGTCCAGGAAGATGATGCGGGTGTCTTCGTATTTCTCGTCTGTGTCCGACCAGACGTAGAAATCGCGTTCCGGACTGCCCGGCGGTGCCTTGCGCGCCGCCTGGAACCACGGATGCTGGTCCGAAGTGTGGTTGATGACCAGTTCGATGATGACCTTGAGGCCGCGTTCATGCGCAGCGTCGACAAAGGCCCGGAAGTCTTCCATCGAGCCATAGTCCGGGCTGACCGAATAGTAGTCGGCGATGTCGTAGCCGTCGTCGCGCCTTGGGCTGGGGTAGAATGGCAACAGCCAAACCGCCGTCACGCCGAGTTCGACGATGTGGTCGAGTTTGTCGAGCAGTCCCCGGAAGTCGCCGATCCCGTCATTGTTGGAATCGAAGAACGACTTGACGTGCAACTGGTAGATGACCGCGTCCTTGTACCAGGTCGGATCGGTGTGTGTGCTGTTCTCAGGCATGACGGGACCTCGCGGGTTCGACGCGCCACAGCCGATAGGGTCGGCCGGGATCCATGCGGATGTGATGGTTCTTGCCGTGCCAGACGTAACGCTCACCATCGGTGAGATCCTCGACATCGAGGGCGCCGTCGTCAGGCAGTCCGAACTCCCACAGGGGGACTTCAAACCCCGCCTCCTGGGCGTTGTGCGGATCGAGCAGGACCATGACGAGGATCATTTCCTCGCCGTCCGGGGCAGGTTTTCCGTAGTAGATGATGTTGTCGTTGAAGACGTTGAAAAACCTTGTGTTCAGATGCGTCTGAAGCGCCGGGTGGCCCTGACGCAGCCGGTTGAGCAGGGCGATGTCCGGAACGATGTTCCCCGGCGCCGAATAATCGCGCTCGCGGATCTGGAACTTCTCGGAATCGAGATATTCCTCACGCCCCGGCAGCGGCGCGGCTTCGCACAGTTCGAACCCCGAATAGACGCCGAACAGCCCGGACAATGTCGCCGCCAGCGCGGCGCGGATCTGGAATCCGGGACGGCCCGAGGTGTGAAGAAACGCCGGATTGATGTCAGGCGTGTTCACGAACAGGTGCGGCCGGAAGAAATCCTTCGGCTCGTCCTGGGTCAGTTCGGTGAAGTACTCTGTCAGCTCGTACTTGGTGTTGCGCCAGGTGAAGTAGCTGTAGGACTGCGAGAACCCGGACTTGGCGAGCCGGTACATCAGGTTCGGCGTCGTGAAGGCCTCGGCCAGGAAAATCACCTCGGGATGGCGGGCGCGCACATCCGCAATCAGCCACTCCCAGAAGGGCAGGGGCTTGGTGTGCGGATTGTCGACGCGGAAGGTCTTGACCCCCTGTTCGGTCCAGAACAGCACGACGTCGCGCAAAGCCTCCCACAGGGCGGGCTTGGCCTTTTCCGCGTAGAAATCGACGTTGACGATGTCCTCGTAGCGCTTCGGCGGGTTTTCCGCGTATTGGATCGTGCCGTCTGGCCGCCAGGCGAACCAGTCCGGATTCTTCTTCAGCCAAGGGTGGTCCGGCGAGCAGTTGATGGCGAAATCGAGCGCGATTTCGAGGCCGTGCTCGTGCGCGGCGGCAACCAGCGCCCTGAAATCTTCGAGGCTTCCGAGATCGGGATGCACGGTATCGTGTCCGCCGTCCTCGCTGCCGATGGCGTAGGGGCTTCCCGGATCGTTCGGGCCGGCGTCGAGGGTGTTGTTCGGTCCCTTGCGATTGGTCTTGCCGATCGGATGGATCGGGGTGAAGTAAAGCGTGTCGAACCCCATGTCGCGGATGCGCGGCAGTTCGCCGACGACATTGGCCAGGGTTCCGTGACTGTCCTTTCCGGCCGTGATCGAGCGCGGGAAAAGCTCGTACCAGCTCGAAAATCGCGCCTGAAGGCGTTCGGCATCGATGATCTGCACGGGAGAGCGCGTCGGCGATACGCGTTTTCCGGCCTTTGCCATCACCGCGGCGAGGGCGTCGTCGAGCAGGATTTCCGCCTTGGTGTCGTCATCTGACGCCGATTTGAGCGCCTTGGCGTAAGTCGCCAGTTCGGTGGCCACTTCCTTCGGGCCGGCTTTGACGGCCTCATCCACCAGCATTTGACCTTCAAGCAGATCAACCGGTCGGATGACGCGGGCGTCACGCTTCTTGGAGAGCGCGTGGCGATAGCCGCCGAAAACATCGATCCAGCCTTCAATGGCGAACTCGTGGCGGCCAAGGCGCTCAAGCCGGAAGCTCGCCCGGAACATGTCGTTGATGCCCACAGGCTCCATTGGAACCGTTTGCCAGGTCTTCGCGTCGATCGGGCGGTAGACGATCTGCGCGGCGATCCGTTCATGTCCATCGGCAAACACCGTCGCTTCGACGTCGATGACCTCGCCAACGATCCGCTTGACGGGGAACGGCCCGCCGTTCACCGACGGCGTCACATTCTCGACGATCAGGCGCGGTGCCTCGGCCGCCTTTCCGGCGGCTTTCGCGCCATCCTTTTTCTTCAGCTCGACCGGTTTTGCCCGGCTGGCCTTAAGCACGCGCGCCTCGGCAGGCTGCAATGGCGCAAGCGGCGGTCCTTCGGTGGTCAGGGGTTCGAATTCGTGAAGTCCATAGCCCGCCGACAGGTCGATGTGATCGAGCGAAGCCGGTGCGTCCGGGTCGGAATTGATCAAAAGGATCAGGCCCTTTCCGCAGTGGCGAAGATCGTTGCCGTCACCGCGCACCAGCACGGTTACCGGTGCTGATGACGAGCTCATGATCTGCATGGAGCCGGAATAGTCCGCTGCCTGCCGGGATGCCTTTACGGCCCGTTCGACCGCGCCGGCGCTCTCGGCGGAGCGGGCGACCAGTTCCTCGGGCACCACCATGCCCTGGCCCGTCGCGGCGGCCGTGTTGAGCAGGCGCGTTGCCGTTTGCGGATCGGACGCCCGCCAGGCCGCGTCATGTGTGATGTGGGCGATGACCGGCGCACCCGGCTGCAGCGCCTTGTGTTCGTCGATAAGCCAACGGCTGCGAAAATCCCACCATCCCAGCGAGGACAAAAGGAAATCGAAGCCGGCGCGGCTCATGGCGCGGCTGTCCTCATGCGACAGGCCGGGGGTGGCGGCGATCAGCAGGATATCGGGATGCCGGTCCTTCAACTGGTCGATCAGGCGGCGGTAGAAATCGGCGGCGGCGGGGTTGAGGTGTTCGAAGACGAAACCGGAAAGGCCGGCCTCGGCCAGTGCGTCGAGACGCTGCACTATCGGAGGCAGCAGGATATCGGCGGCTTCCGGAGTGCCGATGCGGGCGAAGGCCCTGCCGGATGGCGGCGACGGTCGGCGAGGATCGATCACCTCGCTGGCCTGCAGGGTGTGCCGGACGGAAAACGCCTCGGGATGCGATTGCACGAACGGGTGCGAAAGATCGAACAGCTGCGGCGTCACGCGTAGCAGACCTTCAAGCCCGAGGTCTTTCAGCGCCGCTGCGAAGGCCCGCACGCGCTCTTCCAGCGCATCATCGTTCAGCAGCAGACGGGTCCTGCCGAGTACATGCGAAAAGCCGTCCTGCGGCGTCGATTCCGGTCGCACGCAGTCCTGCAAATCGTCCTTCATCGAAAAGATAAGTGGCTGAGTTTCTGGCACGCGCTATCCCCGTTTTTTGAGCGTCACTCAATTTCCAATGCGCGAGTGGCGAGATGGTTCCATGCGCCTGCTGCCTGCAAAATGAGGGGATGGGCCAGAACGAGGCGCCGGTTATGACGCCAACAGAGCTCCTGAAAGCGCTGGTGAAGGTGTTCTCCCGCGCCGGATATCGCCCGCGTGATGAGGGCACTGGCTCCGGCGGCCAACGGGTCCGCCAGTGCAGCGCGGGTTGGATGAGCGCCAGACCGGTTTTCCCGATCGACGCGCTTGTTTTGCGGTGTCTGCTGCGCGGGGTTTGCGGTTCCGCGCCTCAACACGGCACGCCATGGAACGGTTCCCGGGGTGCCGCGTTGTCAAGAGACGTCAGCTCATGAAAGCGCGCGGGCCGGCATCCCATTGCGAACCCGATCCGACACAAAACAAACAATGGAATTCGGCTATGTATGACACCGCTGCTGCTGACATTTTGGTTGAAAACCTTGTCGAGCAGGGTGTCGATACGGTCATCGGCATTCCCGGCGACGGGATCGACGTCATCATCGAGTCGCTACGCAAGCGTCAGGACGACATTCGTTTCGTTCAGGTCCGGCACGAGGAAGCGGCGGCCTTGGCCGCCAGCGGCTATGCCAAGTGGACCGGCAAGCTCGGCGCCGGTCTCGCGACCTCCGGGTCGGGCGGCATTCATCTGCACGACGGCGTTTTGGACGCCAGGCTCGACGGACAGTCGGTGCTGGCGATTACCGGCATGCAGTTCCACGACCTCCTGCACACCCACACCAAACAGGATGGCAAACTCGACGAGCTGTTCATGGATCTGAACGTCTACATTTCTCGCATCAAGAGTCCGAACCGTGCCGGGAACGCTGTCGAACTTGCGCGAGGCTCAGCACTCGATCTTTGCCTGTCCTGCACGGCGTGCAACAGCAGCTGCCCGGTCAATGCCGATATGGCGACCGACAAGGCGGACTTCCGCTCTAGGCACGACACCAGTCGCAAGCGACCATTTGCGGCGCATACGATGGGCCGCATCCACCAATGGGCCCGGATCGGTGGCGCTGTTCCCGGGCTCGCCAATTTCGCCACCCGGACACCGGGCCTGTCGGTCCTGGCAAAATGGGCCGGCAGTATTTCACCCCAGCACGAGATTCCGCGCTTTTCCGCGCCCAGCTTCACGCAGTGGTTCAGGCAGCGCGAAGACACATCGGCCGCCTACAAAAAGGTCGTTCTCTGGCCTGACACCTTCAACAACTACTTCCGCGCCGACACGGCGATTGCCGCAACGCACCTTCTTGAGCATCTCGGATATGATGTCGTCATTCCCGAAGGCCATGTCTGTTGCGGTCGGCCGCTCTACGACAGGGGCTTGCGCGACGAGGCCAAGGCACTGTGGCAGCGCAATTTCGCGGTGCTCGAAAACGAAATCCGCGACGGCACGCCGATCATCGGGCTAGAGCCTGGCTGTGTCAGCGCCTTCCGCGATGAACTGCCCAAACTGCTTCCTGGCAATGAACAGGCCGAAAAGCTCTCCAGCCAGACCCGCTTCATTACCGAGTTTTTAGAACACGAAGACGTGGACCTCAGCAGAGCCATGACTGCTTCCGGCAAGAACGCGCCTGTCCAGATGCATTGTCACGAGCACGCGACTCTGGATTCGGGCACAGATACAAAGGTGCTCGACAGGGCCGGCATCCCCCACGAAATCCTCAACTCCTGGTGTTGCGGCGTGGCGGGTAGCATCAGGTTCGAAAAGGACATATCAGAGGTTTCGCAAGCTGCAGGCGAATGGATGTTGCTGCCAAGGGAGCGCGAAGAATCTGATGAGGCCCCGATCCTCGCCAACGGGTTCTCGTGCCGCGAGCAGATCGAGCTGAACACTGGCCGGAACACCCTGCATGTCGCTGATCTGCTCGCCCGAGCCATTTTGCCCCAACACCGCCGGTGAGACGTGACGTGACCAAAACAGAACAGAAAGACATCGGCGATTACGCCCTGATCGGAGATCGCAATTCTGCGGCTCTTGTCTCGAAAACCGGGTCTATCGACTGGTTCTGCGCGCCACGATTCGATTCAGACGCCTGCTTCGCCGCGCTTGTCGGCAGTGCGGAAAATGGCAGCTGGCAACTGAAGCCGAAGCACAAGGTGTTGGGAACTTCGCGCAGCTATCTCAAGGACACGTTGATCCTTGAGACCCGTCTCAGAGCTGAAGACGGCGAGGTGGCAATTGTGGATTTCATGCCTGCCACCGGCGCAGACACGAGTATCGTACGTATCGTCAAGGGCCTGTCGGGCCGCGTTAACATGGAGATGGAACTTACCATCCGCCCGGATTATGGCCGGATCGTTCCCTGGATCCAGGCCGACGACGATGGCCGGATCGAGGCCATAGCCGGTCCGCACCGGCTGACGCTGGATTCGGAAATCGCATGCGAGAGCAAAGATGGCGGTATTTTTGCTGACTTCGTGATTGAAGAGGGCAAGGAGGTCTCGTTCGCCCTGGCGCACAGTTTTTCCTTTGGAGATCCATGCCCGCCGATCGATGCGCGCGCCGCCTTTGAGAAAACGCGCGGCTACTGGACCGGCTGGGTCGAGGACTGCAGCTATGATGGACGCTGGCGGGACCAGGTGGTCCGCTCACTGATTGTGCTGAAGGCGCTGACCTTTGCCCCCACCGGCGGCATCGTCGCCGCTCCAACCACGTCCTTGCCCGAGCAGCCCGGAGGATCGCGCAACTGGGACTATCGTTTCTGCTGGCTGAGAGATGCGACCTTCACCCTGGTGACACTGATGGAAGCTGGTTATGGCAAGGAGGCCGAAGACTGGCGGAACTGGCTTTTGCATGCCGTGGCGGGAGACGCCTCCCAGGTCCAGCCGCTCTACACCATTCTGGGCGAGAGTCGGATTGAGGAAATCGAGATCGACTGGCTTGATGGTTTCAACGGCGCCAGGCCGGTGCGCGTCGGCAATGCCGCCTACAGCCAGGTACAGCACGACAAGATCGGCGAGGTCATCGATACCCTTCACCAGGCCCGCAAATACGACGCCGACGGTCGCGATCACAGCTGGGATCTGCAGAAGGCGCTGATCGAACATCTGGAAAAGGTCAAGGATTCGCCTGGTCGCGGCATCTGGGAAGTGCGCGGCCCGGAGCAGCACTTCGTCCATTCCAAGGTCATGATCTGGGTGGCCTTCGACCGCGCCGTGAGGGCGATCAAGGAAGACGGACTCGACGGCCCCCTTGAGCTCTGGACGAAGATCCGGGACGACCTTCATCGCGAGATTTGCCAAAAAGGCTTCGACGAGAAGCGCCAGACCTTCCGTCAGGCCTATGAGTCAGACGAGCTCGATGCCTCTTGTCTGATGCTGCCGCTGGTCGGCTTCCTGCCGGCGGACGACCCGCGCATGATCGGAACGGTCAAGGCGATCGAAAACGAACTGATGGTCGACGGTCTTGTTCGCCGCTACGACACGTCCTCTTCCGACGACGGCATGTCGGGCGACGAGGGGGTGTTTCTCGCCTGCAGCTTCTGGCTCGTCGACAACTATGTTCTGCAGGGCCGTATGGACGATGCCACGGAACTGTTCGAGCGCCTGTTATCGCTGGCCAATGACCTTGGTCTGCTCGCCGAAGAGTACGATATCACCGCCGGACGCCAGATCGGCAATTTCCCGCAGGCGCTGTCGCATCTCTCCTTGGTCGGCTCTGCGCTCAATATCGCGCAACACCATTCGCCAGTCGACCAACGCAGCAAGGGATCGGAAACACCGGGCAACGGCGAGAGCTAGAGTCCCTTCGGGAAACCACCCTGCCTGAACATGCGATCACATCAACGGAACGGCGAGGTCCATTGATACCTATCTGGCCTCTTCGTTTGCCGCCAAGGCCCGCGCCTCGCCCGGCGAATGGGCAAAGACCGTGACCTAAGCCCTGAACATGGAGAGTTTCCCGGCGGTGTCGGTGTACGGCGCCGCCGGGATGCGGTGAAATACCTTCAGGTCCGATGCTATCGATCGGTCTCGTGCGTCTCATGTTCCGGCAGCATGTCATGCGAGAATAGTCTGGCATTATAGGATTCAGGCAGCATGCGGCGGCCCGAGGTGCCAAGGGCAGGGCGATAGCCGCCATAGTCGCGGTTCCGGTGGGCATCCTCGGGAAAACCGTCCTTTGGAAGAGACTTGCTGTCGCCGCCTTCGCGTTCGAACCGGCTCATCTTCGCTTCCTGCTTCATGGCGGACAGGTGAGGGGTGTCCGGCAACTTTTTGGCTCCGGCCCCACTGCGCATTATCCGCTCGCTGTCCGAGCGCTCGCGCAGTTTGTACCAGAGCGGCCAGGCGGGGCGGTTGTCGGCGATTTTCCGAATCTGCCGATCGAATTCCTTCAGCGTGTCGGACTGCCTTGTGTTCATGATGGTCATGTTTCATCTCCCCGATTGCTTGTTTTGAGGACGTGTCAGAAACAAACAGAAAAACGCAGAAAAAGTTCCCGATCCCGATCTCAATCTCATGGATCAAGGCGCCAGATCGGAACCGGGTGCGCCTGGCAGCGTTATGTCCTTCAAACCAAGGAGAACGCAGATGAGTGACCATCACGACGCCAAAAACAATCCGCTCAAGCAGTTCTGGGACCGGCTCGAAGATCGGAGCACCGTGATGCTGGGCAGTCCAGATGCTGATCAGGCGATGCAGCCGATGACGGCAAATTGTGCGCGCGAGGAAGGGTTAGTCTGGTTTTACACGAAAAAGGACACGGACCTTGCACAGGCCGTCATGACCGGCGGCAGGGTGCAGATGTGTCTGATCGATCAGGAACACGACTATTACGCCACGGTCTTCGGACAGCTCAGCACCGATCATTCCGAGCGCCATATCGAGCGCTACTGGAATGCGGTCGCGGCTGCGCTTTATCCCGATGGCAAGCAGGATCCGAACCTGACCATGCTCAGGTTCGCGCCCGAGACGGCGTCGGTCTGGGTCGGTAACGGCAACCCGGTCAAGTTCGGATGGGAGCTGGCGCGCTCGACCATCAGCGGCAAGGAGCCGGATCTCGGCTACAGCACCGAGTTCGGCTTCGGTCAGAACGGCGCCTAGCCGGTTTCCACTGCGTCGGCAGTTCGGCAAAGAGAGCCGTGCTGGCGCCACAAACGGCAAACCCGCTTCGGTGGGAACCACGGCCCAGGAGCGGCGTTAGCCCTTCAACAGTTGCAGACAAGGAGAACTGTCATGCCGGCAAAATCGAAGGCACAACAGATGGCTGCAGGCGCCGCGCTCTCCGCCAAGCGTGGCGAAACCAAAAAGAGCGACCTCAAAGGCGCATCAAAGGACATGTACGAGTCAATGTCCGAAAAAGAGCTTGAGGACATGGCCTCGACCGAACGCAAGGGCAAACCCGAGCACGCCAACGGTTCCTGATAGCTCACCTCTGGCAAACAGCGGAATGCGTGTCGCCGATCATGTCAACCGGACATGACGGTACGGAAAACGCGGGCATTTTTCCGGTTTCTTCCCGCGGCCAACGAAGTGGCAGACGAGTTCCTGTCCCGTCTGGTCGGCGACACGTCTTTTAGCGTTTTTCCCAATCTCTGACCCACAAACGACAAGGCCGACATGCAGGACTTCGTTTCCGATTTCACATCGGCGCCCTGGCTGCCGATCCCGACCACTCTCATGCGCCTGCTCGCTGCTCTCGTTTGCGGGGCATTGATCGGGTACGAACGCGAACGCATGCGCCGTCCAGCGGGTTTGCGCACGCACATGCTGGTCAGTCTGGCGGCAGCGGCGATTTCGATCCTGAGCATCGAACTGGTGCATTTCGACGCGTTTCAGTCTTCGACCCAACGTTTCGATCCCATACGAGTGGTGGAAGCGGTAACGAGTGGCGTCGCCTTTCTTGCCGCCGGACTTATCGTGTTCAACAAGGGCAGGGTGCGCAACCTGACCACCGGCGCCGGCATGTGGCTCGCTGGAGCCGTCGGCATGGCGTGCGGGCTCGGGCTTCCGCGCCTCGCGGTCATGACGACAGTGCTTGCCATAGCCGTGCTCTGGGCGATCGGAAAGTTCGAGGACAACATGGTCAGCGACGTCGGACGTCAGGAACGTGACGACGCGCAGCAATCCTCAGAAGACGGCAACCGGGAACGTTCGCAGACCTAAGCGGCGGATCGTATCCGTCGCTGGTCCGTTTCACGGCAACATCATCACGACGAGCGCACGATTGAAAGTACGGGGAGCAGGAAGCACCACATCGCTCGCCCGTTGCAAGCCGGGTTCCTTGACGATCACGGATATCGGAAGTGCTGATTTCGTCATGCTCTCCTCCATCGGACGAGAGGCCCCATCATGGCAATTTCAACACTTGTTCTCATCATTCTCATTCTGGTCATTCTTGGTTCCGTCCCGGCGTGGCCGCACTCCTGGGGCTGGGCTACGGACCGTCCGGCATCGTCGGGGCCGTGTTCTTGATCATTCTGGTGCTCGCGCTGATGCAGGCTTTCTAGGTGCCGCCGCTTTAGCCTCTTGCGGGAGGGGCGATGAACAACCCCATGGAATCATGGGGTTTTTCTTTTTCGTAGATCCGAGAAAATCTTGGAACAATTCTCTGTATCTCTCGTTGTTTAGGCAAGGAGGCGCTGCGGAACGGATGTTCTCAAGCCTCTCGCACGACACTCTATTTTTTTAGAATCCACAGGAGCTTGACCATGATGCGCAAACTGCTCGCTACAACGGCAGCCGCTGCGCTGCTCGCAAGCGTTACGCCTGCGATCGCCGCAGACAATTCCGACACGTCCACGACCTTCGATATGCAGGGTACGTCGATCTTCCAGCCCGACGACACGATGAAGGCCAACGTGGATGCGAACGGCTATGTCACGGCCCGCGGCTCCGAAATCCTGGCCTCGAACCTGCTGGGCAAGCCGGTTTATTCCGGTGACGGCAAGGACGCCAAGACCATTGGCGACGTCAACGATGTGCTGATGTCGCCCAGTGGCGACGCCGAGGCGATCGTCGTCGGTGTCGGCGGCTTCCTCGGCATCGGCGAAAAGGAGGTCGCTGTCGACTTCTCGAAGGTTCACTGGAGCGACCCGCAGCAGAACGGGGCTCGCCTCGTGGTCTCGGCCACGGCTGATGAACTCAGGAACGCGCCTGCATTCGATCGTCTGGCCGTGAACCCCAACGGCATTGGAGGCGTCGACAATTCTGACCCGACCTCCGGCATGGACGGAGCGAAACAGTCGTTGAACGACACGATGACCGGCGGATCGGTGGCGTCGAACGATCAGATGATGAACCCGGACTCGCTCAGTGCCGACGATCTGATCGGTACGCCGGTCTATGACGGCAACAACAATGACATGGGCGAGGTTTCCGACGTGATCCTGTCGGCGGATTCCAAGGAGATCGAAGCCTATATCGTCGACATCGGCGGATTCCTCGGCGTCGGGGAGAAGCCCGTCGCCCTGGCAACCGACCGCCTTCAGGTCGCTGAGGCAGAGAACGGCAGCCTGAGTATCCACACCAAGCTTACTCAGGAACAGCTCGAGAACGGGCCGACTTACTCCGCAACTGAATATGCCCGAAATCCAGAATCCGTCCTGGTGCGTTAGGCGCGAGCGTCCGGAACTGCATGTGCCGGGCCGAACGGCCCGGCATTTTGCTGCGCGCAAGACTGCCGGCACACCGCCGGCCAAGGCGTGGTCCAGCCGCTGAATGAGCGCTCCCTTGCAGCGGCGGTTGTCGCGCCGGGTGAGGGCGATCCAGCCAGCCGGATCGCGGAACTTCCCGCCTCCACAGACGTTTTGTTTCAGATGGGCCGGACACTGAGCGGCCCCGAACCAGATGCGGAACAGGAGACACAAGATGGCAAATCAGACCGTCGTCCTCAAACCCAAAACCCGCCACGAGGATTTCAACACCGACCTGGACCAGACCTATCGCGCCGAAATGGCCGAAGACCTGTCGACCATCCTGGCCGCCACCTACAAGCTGACCATCAAGAGTCACCTGTGTCATTGGAACGTGGTCGGTCCGCTTTTCAAGTCGATTCACGAACTGACCGAGGAGCACTATCAGGCGCTCTTTGAGGCAACCGACATTCTTGCCGAACGCATTCGCGCCCTCGGCCATATCGCACCAGTCGATCTTTCCCTGGTCGCTGCCTTTGCGCCGGCCGGCTCGGAAAACGCCGAAATGACCGCCGAAAGCATGATCAACGATCTGATCGCCGATCATGAGGAATGTGTCCGTGCCATCCGTCAGGCAGCCGAGACCGCCGAGGCCGATGGAGACTTCGTAACAACAGACATGCTGACGGCCCGAAGCGCATTCCACGAGAAGGCTCTGTGGATGCTCAAGGCGATCGTCGCAGCCTAAGGAGAGCGGAATGACCGGAAACAAGATGCAAAATGAGATTGATCGCCTGCAAAACGATGACTCGCTTTCACGGGACAAGAAGGTCGCCAAACTGAAGCAGATCTATCTTGATGCACGCGCACTGCAGCGGGCCGCAAACGAAGGCGGCATGACCGCGGATGCGCCCGAGTCCGCCGACGAGGATATCAGCCTTGTCGAGGACGCCTTGCGAGAGCTGGGTGTCGATCCGCTAGACGTAGAGGATCACGCCGCGTCATCACTGTAGGAGCCCGCAAGAGCGCGCATGCCGCAAAAGCATTTTCCGTCCCACCCCGGTCACTGCCATTGGCGTGCCGGGGTGTTTTCTTGGGTGGCAAGCTGAGCTCGGCAGTCGCTTTTTTTGGTGACAGACACCCCGGATTTATATCTTTATATGAGGCTGATTACGGCACTGAATTGTGGGGACTGGTTTCGCCATGCCACTGTCTGGCTTGAGCATTCTTGTCGTCGAAGACGAGTATCTCATCGCGCTTGACGCAGAACATATGCTCCGCAACGCCGGAGCCTCCGACGTTGTTATCTGCACCCGCGCCGAGTTTCCCACGGTGCTGAACTCGCGGCAATTCGACCTTGCCCTGGTGGACACCGGGGCCGACGCTTCCCATGTCGAGCAAGATCTCGATCTTGCCAGGCAAGCGGGCATGCACATCGCCTTCACAACCTCGGACATCGAGTTGGTCGCAGGCCTCGCAGGCCATGACGGCGTGCGGTTCATTGCCAAGCCCTACGACGAGCGGCATCTGAATGCTCTTGTCGAGATCATCAGAGGCGATCGTCGGAGCTGAAGCGCCGGGGGCGGCGCGCGTGGTCGTCGCTATTTCGAGAAAGAGCGCATCGTGGAATTGGCCGATTCATTGTCCGGCCCGTAATCGGCCCCGCCTGAAACCTCGAGGGTTTCCTTCAGGCCAAGGCGCGCCCGGCTGACGCGGCTCTTGATGGTGCCGACGGCACAGCCGCAGATCTCGGCCGCTTCCTCATAGGAAAAGCCGGAAGCGCCAACCAGAATGATGGCTTCGCGCTGGTCGCTGGGGAGCTTGTCGAGCGCAACCTTGAAGTCCTGCATGTCCAGGTGCCCGTATTGCGCGGGGTGAACGGCCATGCTCTCGGTCATCAGCCCGTCGGTATCCCTGACTTCGCGCCCCTGTTTGCGCATCTTGGAGTAGAACTCGTTGCGCAAAATGGTGAAGAGCCACGCCTTGATGTTGGTTCCCATCTGGAATGAGTGCTGGTTCGCCCACGCCTTCATGAGCGTGTCCTGAACCAGGTCGTCGGCCCGATCGCCATGCTGAACCAGGGAAATCGCAAATGCGCGAAGGCTGGGCAGGGACGCAAGCAGTTCCCGCTTGAAGGATTTTTCCTCAGCTTCGCTCATTTGTATCGGCTTCCCCTTTCGCAACGCCCGGTTCGGCCTTTGCCGCGTTCTCGGCCTCGTCGAGCTTTTCCAGCAGGTCGAGAAAGCGCTTTGGGATTTCCTGCTCCTGCACGCTGTCGTAATATTGGCGCAGTCGCATGGAAATCTTGCTGTTGGAGTCAGATGGATCTGCTCCATTGGGCCGTCGCGCTTGGGTCATATCGATCGTCTCGTACATTTGTCGGGGCAGGTCCTCGGACAGTTTGGCATATCAATGCGCGAGCGCAAAAAAAGTTCCCGATCGACGGAACTTTTTTTTCGATGGTACGTTTTCAGTGTTCGAGTGCCGGCCAAAGACCAACAGGAGACCGTCCGCATGTCGCTTTCGACCCGTGTCGCCCTTCACCTGCCGTTCCTGAGGCGCTATGCGCGCGCCATAACAGGCTCCCAGAGCTCGGGCGATGCCTATGTTGCGGCTGTCCTTGAAGCACTGATCGAGGACCTTTCGCTTTTCCCGGAGGCGTCAAACGACCGGGTTTCGCTGTTCAAACTGTTCTCAGCCTTCTTTCGTTCCACAAAAATCGAAATTGCCCCGACCGACTCTCCATTTGGCTGGGAGAAGCGGGCGGCGGAGAACCTCATGTCGGTCCCGGCCATGGCGCGCCAGGCCTTCCTGCTGATCTCGGTGGAGAACTTCTCCCGCGACGAGGTGGCGGAAATTCTCGATACAGAAACCAACAAGGTCGACGAACTGCTTGACGAGGCTGCCCGCGAGGTCTCCCGCCAGATGGCGACCGAGATCATGATCATCGAAGACGAGCCGCTGATCGCCATGGACATCGAGAGCATGGTCAGCGAACTCGGTCATACAGTTACCGGTATTGCCCGCACGCACCATGAAGCGGTTGCTCTGTTCAATCGCAAGCCGCCACGCATGATCCTGGCCGATATCCAGCTCGCCGACGGCAGCTCGGGCATCGACGCCGTCAACGACATTTTGAAAACCGCCAGCATCCCGGTGATCTTCATCACCGCTTTCCCGGAAAGACTTCTGACGGGCGAGCGCCCGGAACCGACGTTCCTGGTCACCAAGCCGTTCAACCCCAACATGGTGAAGGCCCTCATCAGCCAGGCCCTGTTCTTTGATGAACGGGTAAAATCGGTGGCCTGAGTGCCATGACGTCCTGGCCGGATGGGGGAACCTTTTCGGCCCGGGACCGTTGTCCTCGCACGTAGACCGAGGAAGAAGCGCATGCTCCACGATGCTCTGATAGTTCCGGTGAGAACCGTCTTTACTGGCATCACTCACGTTGTCGGCGGCCTCGTCGGCGTTGCGCAAACGCCCTTCTGTTTCTTCCTGGTCATGCTGGTCGTCCCGCTTGGGACGGCTCTGTTTCAGCGCGAACCGGACTGATGAAACCAGATTTTTCCGAAGGCTAGCTGCAACTGTGGCGCGGTTGGCGTTTGGAAAGTCGATAGGGGAAGAATGAGCGGGCGCCAGGCAAAGCAGAACCGGATATGGGAGCGGGCAGGCGCCGGCGAGCTCAGACGCAGCGAGCTTCTGGCAATGGCGCTGAAGCGGTCCGATATCTGCGTTGCGCTTCAGAACGACGCTCTTGAGTATCTTTTCGTTGCCAACGCCCCTGAAGGTTGGCAGGCGGACGGGGAGGGCGCTCCCGATGATGGGGCGTTCTTCGGTCCCGCCATATCGGGCCGGTTGTCCGAAATCAGGAAGAACGCACTTCAGTCCGATGAGCCGGATCAGTTCGAGACGGTTATTCCCGGCGACAGGTGTTTCCGTTTCATCGCTGAAACCGTCCGCTCCACCGACGGGGCGACGCGTGTCCTGACCACCATCATCGACATCAGTGAGGAACGCCGGCGCGAAACCGTGTTGCGCTCATTGCTGCGCGAGGTCAGCCACCGTTCCAAGAACCTTCTGGCCATCATCCAGAGCATCGCCGCGATGACCGCCCGCCATTCCAGCGATACTGAAGCCTTCCTGCAAAAGTTCCGCGGGCGGCTCCACTCCTTGTCGATGTCGCAGGATCTGGTGACGGATTCGAACTGGCGCGGCGCGCTGTTCCGCGATCTTGTCGACCGGCAGCTGCAGCGCTACGTGCCCGAAACGGTCGGCGCCATTTCCGTGCGGGGGGACAATCCACTGCTGACGCCGAATGCATCGCTGCACATCGGTCTGGCCTTGCACGAACTGATCATCAACGCGGTGACACATGGCAACCTCACGGCGCCGAGTTCGGCGGTCACGGTGTCCTGTCAGCTCGTTCCGGATAGCGACGGAGACAGAATCGAATTCACATGGCGGGAAGATGTGTCGCTGAAAGGTCAGCAGCCGGAAGCGGTAGAGCCGGTCGCGATCGAGAAACAGCGGGTCGGTGCTCTGGTTCTCGAGAGAATTCTGCCGGCTTCCGTGAATGGCAGGGCAAAGCTGGAAATCGACGGCGATGAGCTTCTTTATCGTCTCGACTTTGAAACCGAGAGCCAGTCGCAAAAAGGCCGGTCCGCCTCTTCGGCGAACCGGCCTTGAATGTAACGGGGCAGGGGGCGATCAGTCCTTGCTCAACCACTTGTCGACCTGACGTTCGGCTTCTTCCTGCGCAGTGCCGTAGCGCTCCTGCAGCTTGCCGATCAGTTCCTTGCGGTTGCCGGCGATCCGGTCGAGATCGTCACCGGTCAGTTTGCCCCACTGCTCTTGCACTTGGCCTTTGAATTGAGTCCAGTTACCTTCGATCTGGTTCCAGTTCATGATTTCACCTTTTTTTGTACAAGAACAAACGTCATTGCTTGCTCCTAGGGTGAACGCCCGAAGCAGGCAATTGTTCCCGAACCCGCCGTCCGACCATCATAACAAATCTCGCCAGCCGTCATTAAATCAGGAGCGATATGGCAAACCGAAGTTTCTTAGCTGGCCTGGCCGCCGCTCTTGCCCATGTGCGGGCCGCCGCTGTGCAGAGGCATCTGCCAATCCTGGTTTTTGTTATCGTGCTGGCGGCGGGGTTGGCGATGACTTTTGTCGTTTATCGCGCCGAGACGATGGCGACGCAGAGCCGTTTCGAGGTCATTGCCGATGATGCCGCCGATCGCGTGCAGCGTCGCGTCATGGAGCACATTGCTCTGTTGCGGTCGGCGCTTTCGTTCTTCGACGCGGAAGTCGGCCACATCAGCAAAGAGACCTTCCGGACGTTTGTCGACGGATTGCAGCTTGATGACCAGGTGAGCGGCATCCAGGGCATCGGCTTTGCCCGGCTGATCAAGCGTGGCGAGGAACGGGAAATTTCGGCGGAGCTTGAGGACAATTACGGCATAGACCGCGGTGTCTGGCCCGACTCTTCGGACCAGGACAGGCGCACCCCGATCGTGATGCTCCAGCCCGATGGTGAGCGTAACCAGGCGGCGCTCGGATACGACATGTATTCCGATCCGATCCGCCGTGAGGCGATGAAGAACTCGATCAGCGTGGACGGAGCCTTCGCCAGCGCGCCGGTCCAGCTGGTTCAGGAAATCACCGAAGACAAGCAGGCGGGATTCTTGATCTATGCGCCGCTGCACGCGCCGGCCAGGGAAGGCGAGCCCGGTCCCGTCATCGGTTTCGTCTATGCACCGTTCAGGGCCGGAGATCTGCACGAGGCCGCGCTTGAGCGTGCGGCGCGTCTGCCGATCGTGGTCAGGACCGAAGACATCGGATCCAACCAAAGGGCGTTTCTGTATAGCTCTCCCGATTTCGAAACCGTATCGGCCCACAGCGCTTTCAGCGTCACCCGCAGCTTCAGCGTCGCCGGGCGCCAGTGGGAGATGACCGTCGCGTCGACGCCGGCATTTCGTGTCGAGAATCCGAGCCTCGGGATACTGGTGCTCGGCGCCATTTCGTTCCTGCTGGCCGCGGCACTCGCCGTTTCGGCTGCGGCACAAATCCATGCCGTGGAGGCGGCCCGGCGCCTCCATGCCAACACCGAAAAGGACTTGCACGAGAAGGACATGATGCTGCGCGAGATGAAGCACCGCATCAAGAACTCCATCGCGCGTGTCCTTGCGATCGCCCGCCAGACGGCCTCCCGTTCGGATTCGCTCGATGCCTTCACTGCCTCGTTCACTGCGCGCTTGCAGGCCATGTCGAATGCCCAGGACATGCTCACGCGATCGCATTGGCAACGTACGGACTTGCGGGAACTGATATCGGTCGAACTCGGACAGGTCTTTGGGGATGACGCGTCAGCCTGCGGTTTGCACGGTGATCCGGTTGAACTCAACGAGAAGGCCACTCAGTCGCTCGGTCTGGTTTTCCATGAGCTGGCCACTAACGCCCTTAAATACGGTTGCATGGCTGAAGAGGGAGGGCGTCTCGACATAACCTGGACAACCCAGAACCGGGCAAGAGAGCGCGTGCTGACCATCGACTGGTCGGAAACCGCCATGTCGCCGGTGCAGGCTCCGGAGAGCAACGGGTTCGGGACCAGACTGGTCAACGCGAATATCCGCAGTGAACTGCAAGGCAAGGTCGACTGGCGCTTTGAACCGGCCGGTCTCAAGGTGAAGCTTGAAATCCCGAAATCGAGCTATGCCTGATATCCGTCCCTCGCCGCTGCCATGCGGCGCCATCCTCGCCGGGACTGAAGGCTGCCGGCCGGCGTGTGTGGCAGCGCGCGCGAGGCCATAGCCGACGCGGCACATTGAAATCCTGCCCCCCAGCCGGCAACCATACGTGGTGTTGCCGGCGAAGCGCCCCAGATAACCATCTGTCGATCCAGACAGCCGCGAAGGGGCGCAATTCACGCCGCCTCGACGGTGTTTCCGCGCGTTTTTTCTCTTCCGAATCCGAGTTCGCCGGGGTGGGCACAAGGCGCTTCACGGACAAAACCGGCCACCTGCGCGCGAATTGGCGAGCTGTGTTCGGGAACCACAATCATCTGGATGCGTTTAGTCACTGAACCCGACTTACAACACAGCAAGAAGGATTCTGACATGGCTGAAGCTTCGGCTACCAACGCCCGGAAAAATGGAAAGACCGACATCGATAACGACTTCGGTGAGGTCAAGGCGCAGATCGAACAGCTGCGCAAGGATATCACGGCACTGTCGAGCACCCTTGCTTCGGCGGGCTCCAGCACTGTGGAGAAAGCGGAGAACGACATCATGAAGTCCTCACAGCAGGCGGTCGACTCCGTGGCCAAGGAAATCAGCAACATCGAATCCGACCTCGTGTCGCAGATTCGCGACTATCCCGTTCGGTCCATCGGCATTGCAGCGGGGATCGGTTTTCTGGCGGCGATGCTGACGCGCCATTGAGCGGGGCAAACCGATGAAAATTCTGTCCGCCCTTCTGAGGAGCGTGCCGACGGGGCAAACTGACAAGGTGATCGAAACCACTTGGCGCGAGGCTATTCTCTATCTTCTCGCCATCGTGTTCGCGATCAGCACCTACGCAGCTTGTCTTGTCGGCCTGTGGTTCTTTCTGGTTCCCCAATACGGACCCATGAACGCCTCCTTCATCCTCGCCGCCATGAGTTTGGTGACCGGGGTCATTCTGGTCGTCGTCGCCCGCATCCTGGACAAGAGAGCGCGCGTGCGTCTGCGCCACAGCGAACAGGCGCTGATGATGCAGTCGGCAGCAACGATCATCCCGCAACTGATAAACGCCCGTTCACCGATGTCTTTGCTGGTGGCCGGCGGACTGGGGTACCTGGCGGCAGAGTCGCTGCAGGACCAGAAGCGCAAGCGTCAGTAGTCACGGCGCTTGCGTAGAACGCGCAGACACGGCCGCTTGCGCTGAAGTCCCGATCCGCCGGGGGGGCGGCATTTTCGCTCTGGATAGCGCTTACGGCCTGCCGGCATCCTTATCGAAATGGAGGATCCCATGACGGACCGGAAAAACGCATCCGAGGAAACCGAAACGCTCAATCCTACCATGGCACGGCAGGGCGAGAAGCGGTTTGGCGCCAGAATTCTTGCTATTTCGACGGTGCTCGTGGTTCTCGGCTTCATCGCGGTCTATCTGCTCGTCGGATGGGTGAATCCGGCATAGAGTCCTGAACCGCGCGAGCCGGGGCCTCGAAACTTCCCGAACATCCAATCTCCGCCTGACATGCAGTCGGCCGACACCACCGTCAGGGGACAGAGACGATCGAGCAGGCGCCGGTCGACCCCGCAGCCAACACTCCCGTACAATAGCCTTGGTGATCCGCAGACGGCGCCGGGCAGGGGCAAAGACAAATGCAGCAGGTCAGGCAAACCAACGCCTGACCTGCTGCTTTTTTATCTGCGCCATAACTCAGTCCGAACCGTGACCGTCCAGATCGCCTGGTGCGATCTGTCGTCGATCGAATGGCTTGGCTGCAAAGCCACACCTCAGACGCCTGCCGCGAAAAGCGAACGGCCAAGGGCTGGCGGCATCACTGTCCAGCGCGCGCTGTCCCCGGGATATCGATCTTCCAACCGAGCAGGTCGCGGGAGTAGAGCTGGGCCACCAACACCTGCAGAAAGACCGCCAGCGGCGCCGAGAGCATGACGCCGAGCGCGCCGAACCAGAAGCCGAACACGATGATGGCAAGCAGGCCGAGCGCCGGCGCGAGACTGACGGTGTGTCGCTGGACCATCGGGATGACGAAGCTGCTTTCGATCTGCTGAACGCCAATATAGAGCGCAAGCGTCCACATCCCGACGTCAAACCCGTTGGAGAAACCGACCAGCACGCCGGGAACGGCTGCAATGACCGGGCCGGCGACAGGGATGAACTCGAGAAATGCGGCCAGGATGCCAAGCCCCAGCGCAGACGGCACGCCGATCAACATCAACCCCAGCGTGGTGATCACGCCGATGCCGGCCATGAGCAGGATCTGTCCCAGCATCCAGCGCCTGAGAGCGGCGCCCGTGTTGTTGAGCACCGAAAGCGTCGTGCGACACATCCTTTTTGGAAACAGATACACCACGATATGGCGGTAGAGCCGGGGCTGGGCTGCAAGGAACACGCCGCCGACCACTACAAGAAACGTGTTCATCGCCACGCTGACGGCTGCGCCGGTGTAGTTGGCGAGACCGCCAAGCATGCCCGTCCAGCTGCCGGAGTCGAGTTTGCCGAGGTCTATGGCGCTTGTGTCGATCCCGATCCGGCCAAGCTCCCGGTCGAGTGTTTTCGGGACTTCCGCGACCAGAAACTCGAAATCTCCTCTGATCTGCACCCCCAGAAAGGCAATGGCAGCGGCCATTGCCCCCAGGATGGCGATCACGGTGATGGCGAGTGCATAGCCATGGGCCATAGGCGCAAACCGGGCCAAGGGGCGCGACAGTGCATGCAGGACCACGGCGACCAGACAGGCTGCGAACACGAGCAGCAGCATGCCACCCGCCTGCCAGAGCACCAGCAGCCCCACACCCAACAACGCAATCCGCATCTGTGCCCCCGATCTGTCTTCGGCTTGCCCGAAGCAGCGAAATCATGAAGTGTCAGGGAACTAACGGGCAGGCGGAGGTCTTGTTCCCATTCCTCGGGAACGGGTTGGGCGGAAAAGCGTTACTACACTGATGTCTGATCACGAAGAACAAGCCGAACCCCAGGACCGCGCGCAGTTGGTGACCGAGGTCAGCCGTGCCGGTGTCGGGCGTGAGGCCGAGCGTCCGCGCGCCATTCCCTTCAAAGGTTGGCTGCACATCATCAAACGAACGGTGAAGGGTTTTTTTGCCGACAGGGTCATGCTGATCTCTGCCGGCGTTACCCTCTACATGCTGATTGCCCTTGTGCCGTCGCTCAGCACGATCGTCTCGATCTACGGACTGTTTTCCGGCCCCGAGGCAATTCCGTCCCAGGTCTCGCTGTTCCAGGGCATGGTTCCGGCCGGCGGGCTCGACCTGATCCGGTCGCAGCTTGAGCGCATTGCCAGCCAGAGCGACCAGACCCTCGGCTGGACGCTGGTCGTCGGTCTCGCCATTGCCATCTGGAGTGCGAGTTTGGGGATTAATGGGCTGTTCGATGCGATGAACGTTGCCTATGGCGAGACCGAAAAGCGCGGGCCGATCAAACGCATCGCCGTCGTTCTTTCCTTCACGGTTGCGGCATCGGTACTCGCCGCCGTGGCACTGGTCGTCGTCGTGGTCCTGCCGGCGGTTCTGACATTTCTGCCGATCATCAACACGGCGGGATGGGCCGTTCGTCTGCTGAGCTTTGCCCTGCTGGGCGCACTTCTGCTGCTTGCCCTTGCCGCCCTCTACCGTTGGGGACCGAGTCGCAAGGATGCGCGTTGGACCTGGATAACGCCGGGCGCCATCTTCGCCATCGTCGTCGTGCTGATCATCTCTGTGTTGTTTTCGTGGTACGTCGCCAATTTTGGCAATTACAGCGCAACCTATGGTTCGCTCGGCGCCCTGATCGGCTTCCTGACATGGATGTGGTTTTCCACCATCGCCGTCGTCACTGGTGGCAAGCTGAATGCGGAAATCGAACGCCAGACAGCTGTCGATTCGACAACGCCTCCCGCCATGCCTTTGGGCGAGCGCGGCGCCTACGTGGCCGATACCCTGGGGTCTTGAATGCCCGGAGTGTGTGCTGCTGGCCCGGGCAGGCGCATCTTGAAGTTACGGATCAGGACTGACCGTAAATGATGATGTGCTTGACCTCGATCTGGTTGTCGATCTCCGAAATGCCATCGAGGGCGGCGAGTGCGGTCTCGATCCGGTCCTTGCTCCATTGATCGGTCACCCGGCCCTCGAGCGTCACCCGCCCGGCTGCAGCGGAAATGCGTATCCTCGCCTCATTGACCATTGGGTCCGACTTCAGTCGCGCCTTGGCTGCTTCGACCAGTCTTAAGTCGGTCTCGTCCTCCTCGGTGGCGTCGATGGGCTTCGTGTTGCTGATTGTCATGACGTTCTCTTTCTTTTTGGGTCCATCGCCGAAACGAGGACCTTCTGCCGTTCGCTGCCGCGCGGATCGCATTCGCAAATCCCCAGATTGCGCGGGCTGGTACGCGTGTTGGCGAAACACCATGGGGCCGGTCCGGCGACTCTGGAAGCGGGGGTCTCGGATAAGACCGCCTCCTCATTCCCGCTTTCGCCTGAACCGCGCCTTGGTATCTCGCTTGCAACTCAAACGAGCGACGGCGCTTCATGGTTCCCGACAGGCAACATAGGCGGTGATCGCCGCGTCGCGTGTGAGGAACGAGCCATACCAGCAAGGCGTGTCCACAATACGCTCACTTGTTCTGATCCGATAGAGCGACGGTGCTCGGTACGGAGCATTCGAATGCGCCGTCCGGCAAGTTGCACCAGGGATTGAGGGACCTGACCTCAGCGGTCGAGCCGGATCGGCACCGGAAGCCTGTTGAGGAACAAAAGCGTCATCGAGACGTTTACGTAATGAATAAACTTCAACCGTTTTCAAGGGACTTCAGGATAGGGCAATGGGACACTCAGGAATTCGCATCGCCGCAGCCGCGTTGACACTTGCATTTTGCCAGAGTTCCGCGACTGCCGTTTTCGCCGAAGATAGCGCGGAAAGCAGACTGGTTGCTCAGGCAGAAGCGACCGACATCACCGCGGCCATCGCCGCTTACCGGCAGGCTCAGTCCGATCTTGAAGCCGTTCAGGCATCCGATGGAGACGTCGAGGGCGCTCAGGCAAAACTTGATGCCGCCAAAGGAGAGGTTGCCAGGTTGTGCGGTGTGCTTGGGCAGGACGACGTAGAGGCCTGCGTTGCAGCGATAGAAAGCGGAACCTCCGGGGAACCGGCGGTCGCCGCAGACCAGCCGCCGACGGAAAGCCCGCCGGCCGAAGATGTCCAGTCGCCGGCACCGGCCGAGGCACCAACACCGCCGCAGCCGCTGCTTGATGCTGTCGCAAATTACGAAGCGAGCAACTCAGCCTATGCCGAAGCCACCGTGCAAGGCGGCGAGACTGGCGAGCTGAAGGACAGCGTCGCGAACGCCTTGAAGGCGGTCGAAGAACAATGCGCCCAGATCGGGCAGCCCGACACAGCGGCCTGTCTTGCGCAGTTCGGCATCGAACTGACGCCTGTGGCCGAACCTGTCGCCGTCGAGCCTCAGCCGACCGAACCTCAGGCGGAGAGCGCCGCGCAGCCCGAAGCGGATCAGGAAGCGGATCAGACTGAGACGCCTCAGCCCGAGGCGAAACCTGAGCCGGCGGAACCCGCGGTCGCCGAACCCGCAGAAAACCTCGACGATAGCGGAGCGGATGAGCCTGCCGCCGTCGCGGACGATACGATGGACACTGCTCCTGAGGCGCCTGCCACGCAGGAGGGCGATGCCAAGGGCGAGGTTGTCGTCAATCCCAAGGGAACGCCGCTGCCGCGCGAGCTCAGCCAGGCGATTGCAACCTACGAAGACGCTAACAGGCAGCTGGCAAATTCCACCGCATCAACGCCGGAAGCCGAGGCGGCACGCAAGGCCCTTGAGGCGGCACGCAACGACATCTCGGCCCTTTGCGAACAGGACGGCGCCAGCGACATCGAGTCGTGCCTTAGCGCCTATGGGGTGGGTTTGACGCCGGAAGCCGAGCCGATGAGTGCGGATGCCAAGCCTGCCGAACCGGCTGTGCCGGAGGCCGAACAGGCGCCGTTGCTCGACAGCGCCAAGGACGCCCAGAAACTCGAAACGTCGACTGAGCCTGCCCCGTCCGAGCCGGTTGAGCCGGCGACGGCGGAAGCGCCGCCTCAGAGCGACGCCGATGCCCAGGCCGACGTTGCACCGGAGGACATTCCCTCGATTGAAACCGAACAGGGCACCGAAGCCAAATCGGCCATCAGCGTTGATACGTCTGGTCCGAAAATGCAGGAACAGCCGGCCAATGCCGAGGTGGTCGACCAGTCGGGGCCGCGGATTGTCTTCAAGTTCAACAACCAGCTGTTCATCTCGAACCAGTCGGACAATCGGCTCTCCTATGGCGCCGATGAGCGCTATGTCGAGCAGCTGCCGCGGAACCGGACGCGTGAGACGATCGTCCGTGCGAACGGGACGCGGCTGGTGACGATCTATGACCGCTATGGCGATGTCCTGCGTCGGTCGCATTTCGACCAGAACGGCAATGAGGCCATCCTGGCCTACACGCCCGAAACCTACGACGACACTGTTTCCGACTGGGTTGATCCGGCGGAAAGCTTGCCCCCGCTCAATCTCAATATCCCGCCCGAAGACTATGTGCTCGATGCCCAGCGGGCGGATCTCGACGCGCTCACGCTCTTCCTTGATGCGCCGCCCGTCGAGAAGGTCAAGCGGCTCTATTCGATCGACGAGGTCAAACGGTCTGCCCGCGTGCGCGACATGGTCCGCCGGCTCGAGATCGGCAACCTGACCTTTGATTTCGGTTCTGCCGGCATCCCGCCCGATCAGCTCGGGGCGCTGAGCATCGTGGCAAATGCCATGTTGCGTCTGATCGATGAGAACCCCGCCGAGACGTTCCTGATCGAAGGGCACACCGACGCGGTGGGGAGCGACTATGCAAACCTGATCCTGTCGGACGAGCGCGCCTATTCGGTGGCCATTGCCCTGACCGAAGTCTTCGGCGTCCCACCGGAAAACATCGCGACCCAGGGCTATGGCGAGCGTTACCTGAAGGTGCTGACGGATGCGCCCGAGCGCGTCAACCGGCGGGTCACCATACGCCGCATCACGCCGCTCGTTGCCCCGGCGTCATCCGGCTACATCGCCGGCTGAGCCGAAACCATCAGAAACCAGTTTGCTCCCGGCGGCTCGTGTCGCTGGGAGCAAATTCTTGTCGCGATCCCGGTAGCGCTTGATAATCCGCACCACTCTGTCCCGCTTAGGCGTATCACTGATCCATCTTGGCCTTCTTGCCTCAAGATTGGGGAGGAGGGCATCTACGCAACCGGGGACTGTTCCACCGGGTATCGTGCACACACGCGCAATCGTCACCGTCAGGCCCGGTTTGAACTGAACCAGGCGATGAGCTCGGCGGCATTGCGAACCCCGATTGCCTTCATCAGCCGTGCGCGGTGCGCTTCGACCGTGCGCCGGGACAATCCTGTTTCGGCAGCGATATCGGCGTTGGTCTTGCCTTGCGCGACCAGGGCCAGGATCTGGTGCTGACGGTCGGACAGTTTGACCTTGCCGGTGCTCCTGACCGCCCGGTTCATCGGCTGAAAGCAATAGACCGCCTCAGCCAACGGATCGGCAGGCGTTCGCGTCCGCCCGCTGACACGGCACCAGAAACGCCGTCCGCCGACATCGCGCATGATGCGCTCGTCGTGATAGATCAGCTTTCCGGCCATGTTGGCTTTCCAGATTTCGCCGATACGCACGAAATCGGCGAGCTTTGGATAGAGCTGCGCGAAGCTGTGCCCGATGATCCCGTCGCGGGCGAAGCCGAAAAGCTCCAGGAATTCCTCATTACAGTCCCTGATGATGCGATAGCTCGCATAGACAAGCGGTATCGGCATTTCACCGAGCGCGAACCGCTTCCCCTCACCATCGTGACCATGCTCCGGCATCAGACAGGCCTTCGTTCTATTTTGCCGTATAAA
Source organism: Devosiaceae bacterium (assembly GCA_963676075.2). Classification (GTDB taxonomy): domain Bacteria; phylum Pseudomonadota; class Alphaproteobacteria; order Rhizobiales; family Devosiaceae; genus JAHJQZ01. The sequence continues at coordinate 105,781 of CAXXNZ010000027.1, read as the reverse complement.
TACCACTCCCACCTTATGCAGGCCAGACCGTAACCTCCTCCTGCAAGCCGGCCAAAAACACAGCAAAACGCCCCTAAATGGGGATTTTCGAGGAGTTTCCCATGCAAAAGGCATTCGGGAGCACTGCCGAGGCTTTGGCCGGCCTTCTTCGCGACGACATGGTGATCATGTCGGGCGGATTTGGCCTTTGCGGCATTCCCAACGCATTGATCGAAGCGGTCCACGAGTCTGGCGTCAAAGGGCTCGTGATGATCTCCAACGACGCTGGCACGGATGGCATCGCCATCGGCCGCCTGCTCGAAACCCGGCAGGTGAGAAAGATGTATGCGTCCTATGTCGGTGACAACAAGATCTTCACCGAGCAGTTCCTCAGTGGCGAACTTGAGGTCGAGTTCAACCCGCAGGGCACGCTGGCCGAACGTATCCGGGCCGGTGGCGCCGGCATTCCGGCCTTTTTCACCAAATCCGGCGTCGGCACCGTCGTCGCCGAGGGCAAGCCAGTCCAGACATTCGACGGCGAGGACTATGTCATGGAGACGGCGCTCACTGCCGATCTGGCGCTGGTCCACGCCTTTAGGGGCGATACCGAGGGCAATCTCGTCTACCGGATGACCGCCCGCAACTTCAATCCGATGATGGCCGCGGCGGCCAAGGTCACCGTGGCGGAAGTCGAGCATTTGGTCGAGCCGGGCGAACTCGATCCCGATCACGTCCACACGCCCGGCATCTATGTCGACCGCATCGTTCACATCGCCGAACCGGTCAAACACATCGAGAAGCTGACGGTGCGTTCCCGCGCCGAAACCGGGGAGCTTGCATGATGGCCTGGACACGCGAACAGATGGCCGAACGGGCTGCGAAGGAACTCGAAGACGGGTTCTACGTCAATCTCGGCATTGGCATTCCGACCCTTGTCGCGAATTACATTCCCGAAGGGATCGATGTCCGGCTCGAAAGCGAGAACGGCATGCTCGGCATGGGACCTTTCCCGTTTGAGGGCGAGGAGGATGCCGACCTGATAAATGCCGGCAAGCAGACGATCTCGGCGCTGGAACATTCGAGCTACTTCTCGAGCGCCGAGAGCTTCGGGATGATCCGCGGCGGGCACATCGACATGGCCTTTCTCGGCGCGCTGCAGGTCGCCGAAAACGGCGATCTCGCCTCCTGGCTCATCCCTGGCAAGATGGCCCGGGGCATGGGCGGTGCCATGGATCTTGTCGCCGGCGTCAAGCGTGTCGTCGTCATCATGGAGCATACGGCCAAGGACAAGCCCAAGCTGTTGAAGCAGTGCACCTGGCCGCTGACCGGTACGCGCGTCACCGACATGGTGATCACCGATCTTGGTGTGTTCGAAATCGCCCGGCGCGGTGAGGTCCGTATGGAGCTGTCCGAAATGGCGCCCGGGGTCACGCTCGACGAAATCCGCGCCAAGACCGATGCCGCTTTCGAGGTGTCGCCGATCCTCGTGTCCTGGGGGGATCAGCATGACTGATATCGTCATCGCATCGGCAGCCCGCACGCCCGTCGGTTCGTTTCTCGGATCGTTGTCCAGCCTTCCGGCCCATGAACTTGGCCGCATCGCCATCACCGAAGCGCTCGCCCGCGCCGGTGTTGACCCGAAGGAGGTCGATGAGTTCATCCTCGGACAGGTGCTGACGGCGGGGCAGGGGCAAAACCCGGCCCGGCAGGCGGCGATCAACGCCGGCTCCCGTAAGGAGGCGATCGCCTGGGGTGTCAACCAGGTCTGCGGTTCGGGATTGCGGGCCGTCGCGCTCGGCATGCAGCAGATCGCGATGGGCGACGCCGATATCGTTGTTGCTGGTGGCCAGGAGTCGATGTCGCAGGCCCCGCACTGCCAGAACCTTCGCTCCCCGGCGAAAATGGGACAGGTGAGCCTTGCCGACACCATGGTCGTCGATGGCCTTACCGATGTGTTCGGCGGCTATCATATGGGGATCACGGCGGAAAACGTCGCCCGCCAGTTCCAGGTCACCCGCGACCAGCAGGACGCTTTCGCCCTGCGCTCGCAGCACAAGGCGGCGGCGGCGCAGCGGGCAGGGCACTTCGAAACCGAAATTGTCCCTGTTTCGATCAAGACGCGCAAGGGCGAGCACGTCGTCGACACCGACGAATACATCCGCCTCGATGCAAATGCCGACTCCATGACCAAGCTCCGGCCCGCCTTCGACAAGGACGGCACGGTGACCGCCGGCAATGCATCCGGTCTCAATGATGGCGCAGCGGTTGTGGTGCTGATGCGGGCCGAGGAAGCGGCGCGGCGTGGCATCACACCACTGGCACGTATCGCATCATGGGCGAGCGCCGGCGTCGACCCGGCGCTGATGGGCACAGGTCCGATTCCGGCTTCCCGCAAGGCGCTCGGAAAGGCTGGTTGGACCGTCGCCGACCTCGATCTGATCGAGGCCAACGAGGCGTTCGCGGCCCAGGCCTGTGCCGTTAATCAGGAGATGGGCTGGGGCACCGACAAGGTGAACGTCAATGGCGGCGCCATCGCCATCGGCCACCCGATCGGTGCATCCGGCGCACGTATTCTCGTCACCTTGCTGCATGAGATGAACCGGCGTCAGACCCGCAAAGGTCTGGCGACGCTTTGCATCGGCGGCGGCATGGGGGTTGCCATGTGCGTCGAGGGGTTGGCTGTCTCCTGATCGTCACGCAACCGGAAATGTGAAAGGGGCCGCGGGGAGGAGATCCGCGGCCCCTTTTTGGTTGCCGGCCCAGGAGTTCAAACCGGCAATTTGAGATCGCTGTTGGCGTCGACTTCGGCGCGGGTGCGGATGTCGGTCGCAGAGAAACCGCACAACAGCTCGAACCGTCCTGCTTCGACGCGCCAGTTTTTGGAGTCGACATCAAAGAATGCAAAATCGCGACCGGTCAGCGTCAGGGTTACCCGACGCTTTTCACCCGGTCCGAGACGCAGTTTGGCGAAGGCCTTGAGTTCCTTTTCCGGCCGGGCGACGCTGGCTTCGCTATCGCGCACATAAAGCTGCACAACGGTCGCCCCCTCGCGGTTGCCGGTATTGGCGATCTCGACATCGACGCCAACACCGCCCGAGGCATCGAGAGCCGGTGCGTGCGGGGCAAGCGCGGTTATCTCGAAACTGGTGTAGCCGAGGCCGTGCCCGAACGGGAAAAGCGGCTGAATGCCGGCGCGGTCGTAGTGACGATAACCGATGAAGACGCCTTCTTCGTAGCGCACCTTGCCCTCGAAACCGGGATAAATCGCCGGGTCCTGTGTGTGAGCCGGATTGTCCTGCCACTTGGCGGGAAAGCTCTGCGGCAGGCGTCCGCCGGGTTCGGCAACACCGAACAGCACATCGGCAACGGCGTTGCCGGCTTCCTGACCGGGATACCAGGCTTCGATGACCGCCGAAACATCGTCGATCCAGGGCATCTCGACAGGACCGCCGGTCTGGAGCACGACGACCGTGCGTGGATTGACCGCCGCGACGGCGGCGACCAGTTCGTTCTGGCGGTCGGGCAAGTCGATCTGCTCGAGATCGCTGCCTTCGGTGTCCCATTCGCCGGTGCGACCGACAAAAACCAGAGCGATATCGCTATTGCGCGCGGCATCCACGGCCTCGGCAATGGCGGCGTCACCCAGCGGCAGAGTGATGCCGATCCGCATGGCGGACAGGCCCAGATTACGCGACGGTTTGGAAACGATTTCGACGGTGATCTCGTATTGCCGGCCTGCTTCGAGTGCGATCTCGCCGATGACCTCGTCGCAGCCTTCCTCGAAAAAGGTATGTCCAGCCGTCCAGCCGTCATGGGCATTGGCGACGAGCTCGCCATCGACAAAGGCGCGTGCCAACCCGGTTGCGGCGAGGCCGAGCCGGTAGGTGCCGGACGCTTCCGGCATGAAACTGCCGCTGAGGCGCAATGAGTATTTTTCTGGATCGACTTTGCCGCCAGCTAGTTCGCCGAGGAAAATGGCTTCGCCGTCTTCTTGAGTTTCGGTGAAAACCGGTTCGCCCGCGAACGTCTGATTGTCGAACCACTCCATCTTGAGCATGCCGCGATAAAGCGGCAGGAACCGTGCATTGGAGCAGCCTTCTGCATAGCGCAGATGCTCCGCATCGATCTGGGACACGAGCCCGTCATAGGGTGAGACGCGGTAGTAGGGGTTGAGCTGGGCCGAACCTCCACCCATGATCTGAGCTGTCTTCGCGTTCGGTCCGATGACGGCGATTGTCCCGATCGCGGTCCTGTGGAGCGGAAGAATGCTGTCATCATTCTTGAGCAGCACTGCAGCCTCGGCGCCAGCCCGACGGATAAGTGCCCGGTGCTCGGGCGTATTGAGCTCGGTTTCGACGCGTTCCGACATGTCGCGCAGCGCGCCGGCGCGGTCCATCAGGCGAACCATGTTGAGGGCGCGTGTGCGGATCATATCGCGCGAGACGTCTCCTGCCTCAACGGCGGCGACGAGCTTGTCACCACGGTCGCGGGTCGGGCCGGGCATTTCGAGATCGAGCCCGGCATTGACTGTTTCCGCTGTCGAATGCGAGCCGAACCAGTCGGACATGACGATGCCGTCATAGCCCCAGTCCTCACGCAAAACCTTGGTGAGAAGCCACTCGTTTTCCGATGCGAAACTGCCGTTGACCTTGTTGTATGCCGACATGACGCCCCAGGTGCCTGCCTGTTTGACGGAGGCCTCGAAGGGCACGAGATAGACTTCTCTCAACGTCCGTTCGTCGACCTCGGAACTCATCGTGGTGCGTTCGACTTCGCTGTCATTGGCGACGAAGTGCTTGATGGTTGCCGCGACGCCCTTGGCCTGCATGCCGCGGATATAGGCGGTCGCCAGTTTGGCGCTGAGGATCGGATCTTCCGAATAGCACTCGAAATTGCGGCCGTTGGTCACCGAGCGGTGGGTGTTGACCGTCGGTCCGAGCAGCATATGCGCGCCCTTGGCCCTGGTTTCCTCGGCAATCGCCGCGCCGATCTCGTTGGCGAGTTCGGTGTTCCAGGTTGCGCCGAGGGCAATGCCGACCGGAAAGGCTGCCGATTTGACGCCGCCGACCAGACTGCCGCCGCCACGCGCGCCGTTCGGTCCGTCGGTGACGCGCAGACTGCCGATTCCGAGCCGTTCGATCGGTGCGGTCGACCAGAAATCGATTCCCGACAGCAGGCTTATCTGTTCTTCAAGGCTCATTGCGTCGACGAGTGCGCCGAGTTCAGCTTCGGTCATGTTTGTTGCTACGGCGCCTGAGAGGCATCCGCTCCTCTGTATCAGGTTGCAAAGGTCTCGTAGGGACCGGTCTCGTCCTCAAGCATCTCCCAGCCCGGGTCGCCCGTCCGCGCGAAGCGGTAGAGCATTTCGGACATGCGTGTGGCAAGAGCTGGTGCTTCTGGATCGCCGGCCGCAAGCGGAATGCGGTCGGGATCGACATTGCCGAACACGAACGGTTCATCGAAGCCGTGGGCAGTGCCGAAGCGACCGTTGTCACGCTTTGGCACCCAGGCGAATTCATAGGCATAGGCATTGCCGCCACCGATCCGCTGGGCGGCGCCGGTGCGCAGTGCAGCATTTTTGTAGATCGTCTCGGACAGGAAGGTTTCTTCGAGCCCGGCAAGGTCGAGAGCAGAGTGGGCATTCTGGAGGCGTTGAAACACCTGTTCCGCGTTTTCGGGATGATAGCGGGCGATCGTTTCGAGCACACGCTGACGGGTCTCCGGTGCCTTCATGATGCCGAACAGGTACCACATGCGCGCTTCGTTCCGGGACCAGCCGGTTACGATGGGCGTGTCGCGACCGATGCCATCGCGGAGCCCCTCGAGCGGATGCCGTTTGAGGCTGATATCGTCGGCGACGATGCCGAGCGTGCGACCGCCGGGGGCATTGCGCACGCCGAGATCGGTGGCGACGATCTGGTCCTGGATGTCGAGAATGGTTGCGACCGGCAGGCGTTCGAGTGCTTCTGTGTCGCCGGGCGCGATGCCGGCGCGCTCAAGAAAATCATCGGCCATTGCGGAGGCCGTCTGCGCGTCGACGATCCGGCTGGCCGAACCGCTCATCATCCAGGCGCGCCGGAACAGGTTTTCGGTGCCTTCAGTGCCGAACAGGGTGCCAATGGTGAAAGCGCCCGAGGACATGCCGACAAGCGTGACATTGTCCGGGTCGCCGCCGAAGCCGGCAATGTTGGTTCTGACCCAGTCGAGTGCTGCGATCAGGTCGAGCATGCCGCGATTGGCCGGCGCGAAACCCTCGCCCATGGCCGGGCCGAGATGCAGGAAACCAAGCGCACCGACGCGCATGTTCGGCCGCACCAGAACGACATCGCCGCGTGCTGCGAAGCCTTCGTCGTCAAAGGCTCCGCCGTTGACCGAACCGGTCTGAAAACCGCCGCCGAAGACGTGGACGACCACCGGTCGACGCTTGTCGTCGGCAGCAGGGGTGAACACGTTGAGATTGAGGCAGTCTTCCGAGGTGTCGAACCCCGAGGACCGTGGCGCCCAGTCCGGCGCGGGCCGTTGCGTCTGGGGTGCGGAAGGTCCGGGCCGGGTTGCATCGATCACCTCGGGAGCACGGGACAGCGGGCGAGGGGGCTTGAAGCGCAAAGAACTTGTCGGCGCTTCGGCATAGGGGATGCCCAGAAAGCGGATGCCCTGCTCATGCCTGAGGCCGCGATAGCGGGTTCCATTTGCGAGTGCTTCGACAATCTCTGACATGAGGTTTGCGGTTCAGGCCGCCTTTTCCGAGGTGTCGAGCAGATGACACAAGGCTTTCTGCCCGCCACCGACATCATACATCTTCGGCACTTCGTTCGCGCAGCGGTCGAAGGCAAGCGGGCAACGGGACCGGAACGGACAACCGGTCGGCACCTGATGGGCCGAAGGGATTTCACCGGTGAGACGGGCGCGGCGACCATCCTGTTTGCCATTGCCAGGCGCCGAAGAGAGCAGCGCTCTGGTGTAAGGGTGTGCCGGCGCTTCGTAGATGCGGTCACGCGGTCCCTGTTCGACAATGGCGCCCAGATACATCACTGCGATCTCGTCGCACATGAACTGGACAACCCTCAAATCATGCGAGATGAAGATCATGGTGGTGCCGAGGCGCACTTGCAGATCGCGCATCAGGTTGAGCACCTGCGCCTGCACCGAAACGTCGAGTGCGCTGACCGGTTCGTCCGCGATGATCAATTGCGGATCGGTCGCCAGAGCGCGGGCAACGGCAATACGCTGACGTTGTCCGCCGGAAAACTCGTGCGGAAACTTGTCGAGTGCCTTTTGGGGAAGGCCGACTTCCGTCAGGAGTTCGGCAGCCCGCTGGTTGCGCGATTTCTCATTGCCCAGATCATGGACGAGCAGCGGTTCGGTCAGGGTTTCGCGAATGGTCATGCGGGGATTGAAAGAGCCGAACGGGTCCTGGAAGACCATCTGCATATGCTGGCGCTGACGCCGCAGGGCTCCGCTCTTCAGGGACAAAAGATCTGTGCCGTCGAATTCGATCTTGCCTTCGGTCAGATCGACCAGGCGCAGGATCAGGCGGGCGACGGTCGATTTTCCGGAGCCGGATTCACCGACAATGCCGAAGGTCTTTCCGGTCGGTACATCGAAGCTGACGTCGCGCACTGCCTTGACGTTGCCGAAGGACTTGCAGACGTTGCGTACGCGGACAAGAGGACGGGCTTCGCTCATTGCACTGTCTCCTCGAGTGGGTGCCAGCAACGGACCTGGCCTCTTTTCGTCGGTTCGACCTCGGGGCGCAGTTCGCATTGCGGGCTGCGGCGCGGGCAGCGCGGTGCGAACCGGCAGCCTTTCGGCCAGTCGCCAATCTGCGGCACGGTTCCGGGGATCGGCGTCAGCTTCTCGGTCGAGCCATCCTTGTGCGGCACCGCGTCCAGAAGACCGCGCGTGTAGGGATGAACGGGTTGATCGACGACAGCCCGGCTCGACCCCGTTTCCACGACGTCCCCGGCATACATGATCACGGCGCGTTCGCAGAAATCGGCGACGACCTCGAGATCGTGCGTGATGAACAGCATGGCGATGTTCATCTCGGTGCGCATATCCTCAAGCAGGTCGAGCACCTGCGCCTGGATGGTGACGTCGAGCGCTGTGGTCGGCTCGTCGGCGATGACCAGGGACGGGTCACAGGAAATGGCGAGGGCGATCATCACGCGCTGGCGCATGCCGCCGGAGAGTTCGTGCACATAGCCCTTGAGAATGTCTCGTGGACGCGGAATGCCGACGCGGTCGAGCAGTTCAGCGGCGCGGTCCATTGCTGCTTTCTTCGATAGTCCGAGATTGTTCCTCAGCGTGTCGGTCAGCTGATGGCCGATGGTCAGGGTCGGGTGTAGCGCTGTCATCGGTTCCTGGAAGATGAAGCCGATTTCCGATCCGCACAGCTTGCGCCGCTCGTTCTTCGAGAATCCGGCAATGTCGCGCCCGTTGAGCACGATCTTGCCGGTTACCGTCGCGTTTTCAGGCGGCAGGCCGAGTATGGCGCTGGCCGTGATCGATTTTCCGCAACCGGACTCGCCGACAAGGGCCACCGCTTCTCCCGGTGCAATCGAGAAGGAAATGTCTGTGACGATCGGCACAACATGCCTGTCGATCTTGAGGCTGAGATTGAGCCGGTCGACCTCAAGCGTTGGCCGGGCGGTCGCCGGAGCCGCATCGGATGCGGCCGAGGTGTGCTTGTCCGGTGTCATTGGTAACGAATCCTTGGATCGAGATAGGCGTAGATGATGTCGATCAGCAGGTTGAGCATGGCGAGCACCAGAGCGATGGTGAGCACGCCGCCTTCGACCACCGGATAGTCACGACGGCCAACCGCTTCGACCAGCATCCGTCCGAGGCCGGGCAGTGCGAAGATGATCTCGATGGTTACCGCGCCGCCAAGCATGTAGCTGGCAGATAGGCCGACGACGGTCACCACGGGGATCGAGGCCGTGCGCATGGCGTATTCGCCGATGACCTTTTTCTCCGGCAGCCCCTGCGCCCGTGCGGTGGTGATATAGGGCTCGTTGAGCACGTCGAGCATCGAGGACCGCATCATGCGGGTCATCAGTGCCGACTGCCTGATCCCGAGCGCCAGCGCCGGAAGAAAGATCGTCGCGGCAAAGGCAATCATGCCGGCTGAGGGCGGATTATACCCGGCGACGGGGAACCATCTGAGCGTTACCGAGAACACGAAGACCAGCAGGAGCGCGAACCAGAACTCGGGAAGCGAAATACCGAGCACGGCCCAGCCCACCACGCCACGGTCGACGGGGTTGTTGCGGTTCATCGAGGCGATGAGGCCGAAGGTGACGCCGAAGATGATGGCGAGCGTCAGACCGACGAGGGTCAGCAACAGCGTCACCGAGGCGTAGGAGGGGATGATCTCGATCACCGGTTTGCGGAAAAAGATCGAGTCCCCGAGATTGAGCGTAAAGATGCCCTTAAGCCACAACAGGAACTGCATCCAGATCGGCTGGTCGAGCCCCAGTTCTTGCCTGAGGGCATTGATCTGGTCGACCGTTGCCTGATCGCCAAGCATCATGCCGGCCGGATCGCCCGGCGACAGCCTGAGGAGCAGAAAGACCAGGATCAACGGCACGAAGATCGTGGGAAGGATCAGAAGGAAACGTTTGCCGATATAGCGCAGCATCTCAGCGCCTCCTTGCCAGGCGCGGATCGAGAATGTCGCGCAGGGAGTCGCCCAGAAGGTTGAGGGCGAGGATGGTGAACATGAGCGCCAGGCCGGGGAAGAAGACGATCCAGGGGGCCTTGGCGATGTAGTTGCGCGCTTCGGTGAGCGCATTGCCCCAGCTCAATTCGTTCGGCCCGATACCGACGCCGATGAAGCTGAGGCCGGCTTCACCGAGCACGGCGGCCGAGAAGATAAAGGACGCCTGCACCAGGATCGGCGACATCACCGCGGGCAGGATATATTTGGTGAAAAGCCGCAAGGTCGGCACGCCGACCGAGCGGGCCGCCTCGATCATTTGCAGTTCGCGCACCACCAGCACCTGACCGCGCACGATGCGCAGCGACGGTGCGATGAGCACGACCGAGAGTGAGACGATGACCGTGCTGACCGACGGGCCGAGAATGGCCGCCGCAGCGACGGCGAGGACGATGCCGGGGAAAGACATCAGGCCATCGACGAAGCGCATGAGGACGACGTCGACCTGGCGGTAAAAGCCTGAAATCGAACCCAGAACGATGGCGATCGACATCGAGATGCCAGTGACGATCAGGCCGACCATAAGGGAGGTGCGGCCGCCCCACATCACCATTTTGAACATGTCGCGACCGAGATTGTCGGTGCCGAACAGGTATTCGGCACCGGGAGGCGTGAAGCGGTGCACCGGGTTCACCCGCATGGGGTTACCCGGCGCGATGATCGGCGCCAGGACGGCACTCAGCGTGATCAGAAGCAGAACGGTAATCGAGAAGACGGCTGTCGGGTTGCCGATCAAGCGTTCCCACACATTCTTGTTGGCAGTGACGGGATTGCTCCCGTCACCACTGGGAAGAGCTTCCGACGCCGAGTTGTCCAAAGCGGTCATGATCTTAGTTCTTCGGCGGCGCGTAGTTGAAGAAGTCGTAGGCGCGTGCCGGAATACGTCCGGGATTCCCGACGCCTTCGCGGATGCCATACATGTTCGCCTCCGTGCCGTACTTGATGAACGGGAACTCGTCGTAGATCAGCTCGTGCAGCTCGACGAACAGCGCCTTTCGCGCGTCCGCGTCGATGGTCGAGGCGATCTTTTCCATCAGCTCCATTTTCTTCGGATCGGTCCAGAAGCCGGGATAGGACGGATTGAGATAGGCGATCGAGGTCGGGTCAATATAGGTCGGCAGGAAGCTGGAGAATGCATCCATCGCCTCCGGATTGGCCCGCTGCTGGATGTAGTTGGCCATTGGAGATTCGACGATCTCGACATTGATGCCGATGTCACCGAGCTGCTGGGCGGCAGTCACCGCCGTCAGGAAGTGCTTTTCGTACTGCTCGGACGCAACCAGCCAGCGGATGGGCTCGCCCTTGTAGTTGGATTTGGCAAGGAACTCCTTGGCCTTGTCCGTCTGGGCGTGCTCATAGCCTTCCGGCACGCCGGCGGTGGTGTACCAGAACGAGTTGGTATCCGGAATCCAGCTCGGGTCGAGTGTGTAGAACTCGGGATTGCCCACCGAGGCGAGCATGATCGGTTCCTTGTCGAGCGCGTAGTAGATGGCGCGCCTGAGGTTGACGTCAGCCATGACGCCCTGCTTGGTGTTGAACACCGCCGTCAGCGACTGGTTGTTCGGCACAACGACCGGCTCGACACCGGCGGTGTTCTTGAGCGTGTCATAGAAATCCGACGGCAGTTCCATGCCGACATCGAGTTCGCCGGTGATCAGCGAGTCACGCCGGATCGAAGCTTCCGGCATCAACTTGATGTCGATTTCGTCGGCGTAGGCATGCTTCGCGCCAGCCTGTGCGGAAGACGGTTCCGGCCGGCTCTGATAGTCTTCCCAACGTGTCAGTACGGCACCCTGATCGGGTTGATAGCTGGCAAGCGTGTAGGGACCGGTGCAGTCAAGACCGCGCGTGGCCTGAGTCGCCGATGCCCCCTCCAGCGAGATCTCGGACATGATCGAAGCCTGAGCGCCGGACAACAGGCCCGGAACGATCGGGGATGGCTTGATCAGCTTGATCAGAATGGTCTTGTCGTCCAAGGCTTCGAGGCTTTTGGTCACTGCCTTGAATGAAGCGCCAATGCCGGCCGCCTCGCGGAAGCGATTGAGCGATGCAAGCACGTCAGCCGTGGTGACGGGGGCGCCTGAATGGAATTTCAAACCATCGCGCAAGGTGATGGTCAGTTCTGTGCCATCATCGGAATAGGAATAGGACTCGGCGAGCATGGGCTGGGGGCTCCAGGTCTCGTCCTGCGCGAACAGTCCCTCGCAAACCACCGTGGCCGTGAGCCAGTTGATGCCGAAGGTCGTGACGACCGGATCCGGGGAGGGGCCGATCTGCGAAATGCCGACCCGCAGTGTTCCTCCTCGTTCGAACTCCTGCGCCGCGACGCCCGTCACCGCCAGGGCAACGAGCGAGGCACCGGCAAGGCCGGTACGCAGGGTTTTCATTATAGTTTCTTGCTTCATTGTTACCTCCCTATGAAGTCGTTTTGTCCGATGTTTCAGGACGGGGTTTCTGCCAGGGCGGGCGGCCTTGGCGTCATGTTTTCCGGCACTTCCACCAGCATCCCGAGGACGAGATAGGACAGGCTCTTGCCGTGGGTATCGGTTCCGAGACTGGAATTGACGCCGCCTTCGAGCGCGTCCTCGACGACGAAATTGAGAGCCTCGAGCTTGGGCAGCTCGTACCGCCTTACTTCGGTGACATGGCGATGGGCGAACAGGTGGCGAATGCGCTCAGCGGTCACCTGATCCCGGATAATCGGCCAGAACGCGGGTTCGTGCGCGATGACCGAGACATTGAGCCGGTTGCCCTTGTCGCCGGCGCGTCCATGCGCGATGGCGTGCAACGGCAGTGTCACGACACAGTTGGACATCAGATTGCCTCCGCCATGACGAAGCGCGAAGACACGAGCTCCCGCGGCACCAGATAGGATTGGGTTGTCAGGCGCGCGCGCACCGACGAGCGGATGCCGCCGCCGCCAGCCGGGCCACAGCAGTAAAGGGCGCCAACATCCTGCACGGCGGCGCGCACGGCCTTTTCCGAATGAGACGAGAAAGCGAAGCGCACCCGAAAGTCGTTTCCGGCCGGCGTGATATCCTGGCGTAACGTGCCTTCGGCGCTGTCGAAGCAGCTGGCGATGCCGACGATGTCGGCCCGGAACTGAACATCGAGGTTCCTGAGCTTCAGTCGGTCGTGAATGATCTCGACGGCAAGTTTGGCACGTGCCGCCGAGTTGGGACCGGCGTACGATATGGCAGCTTCGCCGAACCAATCCCCTTCGTAGCAAAGGGTTGCCTTGAGCTTTTCGGGCGCTTCATGACCCTTGGCGCCAGTCACCCGAACACGATCGGGGCCGATCTCGGCGATTTCGACCTCACTCAGGTCCAGCGTCACATCCGGTGTCAGGTAGGCCGCCGGATCGTGGATCTCGTAAAGGATCTGTTCCTTGACCGTCTTGAGGCTGACGACGCCGCCAGTGCCGCGGGCCTTGGTGATGACGAATGTCCCGTCTTCTTCGACCTCTGCGATCGGGAAGCCTATCTCGGCGGGGCGCGGCACATCCTTGATGCCGGGATCGGCAAAGAATCCGCCACTAACCTGCGATCCGCATTCGAGAAGATGGCCGATCAGCGTTCCGGCGGCGATGCGGTCGAGATCGTTCCAGTCCCAGCCGAAATGGGCCACCAGCGGTCCGAGAACGAGCGCAGGGTCGGCGACGCGACCGGTCACGACGATTTGCGCACCTTCATTGAGGGCATCGGCAATGGTGCGCGCACCGAGATAGGCGTTGACGGCGATCAGTTCGCCATCGACCGCGGGCAGGCGTCCGTCGCCGTCCCAGCGTTCCATCTGGTCCGGACCAACGCGCCCGAGAAGGTCGTCGCCTTCGACGATGCCGATGCGAATTCCGCCCAGCCCTTGCTCGCGGGCAATGCGTGCAAGCAGCCGGGCTGCTGCGGGAGGATTTGCGCAGCCGAAATTGGAAACAATGGCGATGTTGCTTTCGATGCAGGTCCTGAGGATCGGTGTGACGATCTCTTCGAGAAGCGGTTCGTACCCTTTGTCCGGGTCGGTGCGCCGCGAAATCTGTCCAAGAGCAAGGGTTCGCTCGCCCATCGTCTCGAAGATGATGGCTCCGCCTTCGCCTGCAGCAGCCAGCTCGGCCACAACGGATTGCGCGGCGTCAACGCGATCACCTGAAAAACCGGCTCCCGAACCTATGCGAAACATGATTCCTCCCTGCTATCGATGTTGTCATCGCAAAGATTATCGATAATGTCAACGATACAACTTGCACGCACCCGACCGAAGCGGCTAAGAGTAGGAAAACCCGACAGGAAAAGGTGTGGGAAAGGTGAGCAAGAACTGGGAGACGCTGTATCAGCAGCTGCGCATGGACATCATCCTTGGTGCCTATCGCCCCAGGGAGCGGCTGATCGAGGACGATATCATCGCCCGCAACAAGGTGACGCGCCATGCTGTCCGGCGCGCTTTCGACGAGCTTGAACGCATGGCGCTGGTCACGCGCCAACCCAACAAGGGCATTCAGGTCCGCGACTATTCCACGACCCAGATCAAGGAGCTTTACGAGGTGCGCGAGTGCCTGGAGGAGGGGGCTGCATTGCGCTTCGCCTTGCCCGCCAGCGCAGAAACGCTAAGCGAATTGCGTGACCTCGCCGAGCAGCACAGCGTCGCATCGCGGGATCAGCGTTTTGCAGACGTGTTCAGCTTGAACAACACCTTCCACGAAACGCTCTATGGCGCTGCGGGCAACAAGGAAATGGCCGACGCGATCCGGCATTTCACCTTCGCCACCCATCCGATCCGGACCGGCGCCTTCTCCAATCCCGAACTGCGGGAAGAGGCGATTTCAGAGCATTTCGCCATGGTCGATGCCATCGAGGATGGGGACCGCAAGAAACTTGCCGCGATCATTCGCACCCATATCGCCCGTCCTCGCGATTTCTACATCGAAAACGTCATGCTGCCGGGCGCCCTGGTCTGACGGCCCGGCCGAGTGCCATTGTTGAACGAACCACGTCCCAACCGCTGCGCCCAGCCGATAATGCGCGGGCGGCTTCAGGCGGTGCTGAAATCCGCTATTTTTCACAAAGCTCGATCATGATGCCGTCAGGGTCACGGCAGAAGGCGACCTTGCCGATGATGTCCTTGTTGAAGGCCTCACGCGGCGGTTCCAGCATCTCGACACCGGCGTCCTGCAGGCGGGCATAGGTTTCTTCGATACTGTCAAAACAGAAGGTGAGATGACGCAACCCGGCGCGCCCATAAGCCACGTCTTCGGCGAGCAAAGCCCCGGTTGCCGGCCCCATGATTTCGAGCATGCAATTGCCGGCATCCAGAAAGCAGAACTCAAATCCGCCGACTTGACCCGGACGACGCACCACAAGTCGTAGTCCAAGCAGATCGACGTAAAAGGCAAGGCTCTTGTCGATATTGCTCACGCTCATCCCGACATGTTCGAAGCCTTTTAGCGCCATTTTCGCCTCACTGTTTACCTTCCGCGTCCGATGAAAAATAGCCGAGTTCATCCGCCCGCAATATTTCTTCGGAGACATTGTTGATATGACGGGTCATGGCCTGCCGCGCCGCTTCCGGATTGCGCATCTTCAGTGCCGTCATGATGGCGAAGTGGTCGCCGATCCATAGCGCGCGCATGGTTGGAGCATGAATATGCTCCTGAACCTTCAGCCACATTCGAGATGTATCACGTTGACTTAGCAATGCGTCCACCATCGACAACATGATGGCATTTCCGGTCATGTTTGCAATGATCAAATGAAACTCTCGGTCCGCCTTCCGGTAGGCCGCTGCCGCGTCGGTTTCGGATTGCATCCTGTCGATGCACTCCTCCAGCTCCATGATGTCGTAGCGCGTGGCGCGTTCGGCAGCGAGGGCCGCAATGCTCGATTCCAGTGCCAGCCGTGCTTCAAGAAGTTCGAACGGCCCCGCGCCGATATCGGTATTGACCGCGTCGAAGCTGAGCTGATTGGCCTGGGGCGGCAAAACCACGATCCCCGAGCGCCCGCGCACTTCGACAATGCCGCGCATTTCGAGCGCGATGACGGCCTCGCGCACAACCGTGCGGCTGACTTCCAGCGTTTCCGACAATTCGCGCTCGGAGGGAAGATGCCAACCGGGAGTGTTGCGATTTTCCTCGATCAGATGCGCGATGCGGCGCGCCACCACCTGATACAGCCGTTTCGACGACAGAAGGCGCCCGCGGCCGTCGAGCGGCCGGGGGACCTCGTCGTTCGGCCCGGAGTTGTCCGTGGCCGGCGTGTCAGCGTCGCTTATGGGATTTATCGAATCTCTCACGCGAACCTGCGTCTCCTCAAGACGGCAGCCACGATTTGTAAAGGGGATGATCCTTTGAAATCGGCATTTGCACCGGCTGCCTAGTGCGTCCTGAATAGTACGCTGCCGTGATTAATTCCAGCGAGTCACGTGCATCCTTCAGTGTTACAGGCAGTTCCGTGCCCTCGCGCAGCGCCTTGTGGAACAGCTCGAACTGCTTGGTGTACCCGTCTTCGATAATGCCCACGTCGGACAAGGCGACGTCCACCTTCTTTTGATGGGCAGGGTCGCTGGCCACGAAACGCCACGGGTCGCGCCCCATCGTATAGGGTTCGCGAATGCTCTCGACCGTCAGGTTCTCGAAGCAGAATCTGAGGCGCGAAATCTCTTCGCGCGATCCGAGCGTCATCGACAGCGCGGCGAGGGAACCGTCCTTCATCCGGATGCTCAGCGTCGAGGTGTCTTCAATTTCGATGTCGTTGACCAGGGTATCGTTCATCGCGAAGACTTCGGCGCACGGGCCGAGCACAAAGGTGAGCATGTCGTGGGCATGAAGGGCCTGGCCAAGAAGGCCACCGCCGAACTCGGTCGCCCACTTCCCGCGCCAATCCACCTTGTAGTAGTCGGCGTCACGCCACCAATGCGTCTCGATCGTGGTCAGGACAGCCTTGCCCGTCAGGCCGAGGCTGATGAGGTGCTTGAGCTTTTGTAAGCCCATGCCCCAGCGATACTGGAAAATCGGCATGAGCCTCTTGCCCGACGCGGCGACGATCTTCTCCATCTCGTCGACTTCGGCAAGCGACCCGAACAGGGGCTTTTCGCAAATGACGTGCTTGCCGGCTTCGATGCCTTTTTTCGAGAGTTCGAAGTGGTTGTAGGGCGGGGTACACACGTCGATGATGTCGATGTCATCGCGTTTGTAGATGGTCTCGATATCCTGGGTGTATTCGGGGATGCCGAACTTTTCGCAGGCGGAGCGCCCGCGGTCTTCGTCGAGCGAGCACAGAACCGGCACCTCGAACAGGTCCTTGTTCCATTTGTAGCCGGTCAGATGGCGTTGCGCGATCCCGGCGCCGATTACGGCGACCCGCAGTTTGCCTGACATCATTGTTCTCCCTGAGCTTAGTGCTTTTGTGCCGTGATTATCTGGGCCTTGGCCTGTGCCTCGAGCGACAACCGACAGACCTCGAACACATGTTCGTGGGTCATGGCCGTCTCGGACCTGTCGCGCACGTCGTTGAGGAACTGCTCGAAATAGACCAGTGGCTGGTCGGCGCAGTTGATGTGCTTCACGCCCGCCTCGTCGACAAGGAAAAGATGATCCTGGCCTTCGCGCCCGGCGATATCGACGTATTTTCTCAACTCGATGTAGCCCTTGGTTCCAAGGATGGTGAGGCGACCATCGCCCCAGGTCGGCAATCCGTCAGGGGTGAACCAGTCGACGCGGATATAGCCGGTGGCCCGATCGCTGTGCAGCGACAGATCGCCGAAATCCTGGAACTCGGGATACTTCGGCGTGCCGAAATTCCCGACCGAGCTCGACGCAACTTCCGCCGTCTTCGAGCCGGTGAAAAACAGGAACTGGTCGATCTGGTGCGAGGCGATGTCGACGATGATGCCGCCGAAGCCATCAAGCTTGAAGAACCAGTCCGGCCTCGTGTCGGGCGACATGCGATGGGGTCCGAGGCCGACAACGTTCACAACCTTGCCAATGGCGTCCTGCGCAATGAGCTGTCCGGCCCTGACGGCGGAAGGAACGCACATTCGTTCGGAAAAGCAGATCGAGAAGATACGTCCGGTTTCGGCGACCGTCCGCTTGACCTCGTCAAGCTGTTCGACCGTGGTCACGCCCGGCTTGTCGACGATGACGTCCTTGCCCGCCTTCATGGCGCGAATGGCTATGCCCGCCCGGTCGCGCGGAATGGCGGCCGTACAGATGACGTCGATGCTCTCGTCCGCAAAAAGCGCGTCGCGGTCGATGACCGGGACGTCCGGGAAGGTTTTCGCAAAAGCGTCCCTCAGTTCGGGCACGGACGTCTTGTCACAGTAGCCGGCAAATTCCGCGCCGGCAGCCTTCAGCCCGTCGATATGGGCGAAGATGTGCCCATGATCGATGCCGACGACCGCAAACCTGATCATCTGTTTCTCCTCTCCAAATGCCACGACCTGGCCTGCTTATCTCCGGACCAGATTCCTGGATAAGCGAGACGGCCATTCTTAATTGG
Organism: Devosiaceae bacterium; assembly: GCA_963676075.2. Taxonomy (GTDB): domain Bacteria; phylum Pseudomonadota; class Alphaproteobacteria; order Rhizobiales; family Devosiaceae; genus JAHJQZ01. Next base: position 87,598 of record CAXXNZ010000027.1, on the reverse strand, counting down.
TTAGACCAAACAGGAACGAGGTCAGTCTGTCAATCGCGTTCTGGGCCAATCCTCCCATATAAAGCAGCGACAATATGTCGGACAGGGCAGTGCGCTTTGTTATGCCTTGACATTCTGGTAGGACCAACGGATGCTCATCTGGTCAGACCTATCGGAGCTGGCGCATAGGGTGTTGGTTGATCGCCGGCTCCGAGTTAATGGGGAGGAGACCCAGACTCATGAGATCATCAGCTTTGGCTTTGTCGACGGCTGTCGGCGCCTTGCTCGCGATCGCGTCTTCCAGCGCGGCGTGGGCACAAGAAGTAACCATTCAATGCGTGGATTTGGGCTTTGCCTGTCCGACCATGCAGCCGATCGCGGACAAATATAACGCGGAGCATCCGGACAAGACCGTTACGCTTGAGACCGTCAGCTACCAGACCATTGTCGAGAGCCTGCCGGTTCAACTCGAGGCGGGGCAGGGGCCGGATGGGGCGATCATCACCGACTTCGGCGGACTGAGCCGGTTTTATGTCGATCTGACGCCGTATATCGATGTCGACTTCTTCAACGACCAGTTCGACCAGACGCTGTCCTGGCTGCGGGCCGACAAGTCGGACAGCGGCATCTACGGCATGCCGACCTCGCTCACGGTGAATGGCGCCTATGTCAACAAGACCCTGTTCGAGCAGGCCGGCATTCCTCTTCCTGAAGAGGGCGCGACCTGGGAGGACTGGGCGAAAGCGACCAGCGAAGTCGCAAAGGCGACCAATACCGATTTTGCCATGGAGATGGATCGTTCCGGCCATCGCTTTGCCAGTCTTGCCATCAGCTATGGCGCCCAGATGGTCGATGACAAGGGAATGCCGGTTGCCGATGAAGGGCTGAAGAAGGCCATCACGCAATTTGTCGAATGGCACAAGACCGGTGTCATGCCCATGGATCTATGGGGTGCGGTCGGCGGCGCGACGCATCGTGAACTGTTCGACGACTTCCTGAACGCCAATGTCGTGTTCTATTTCGGTGGGTCCTGGACCCTCAATCGCATGGACACCGAAGTCGGCGATCTGTTCGACTGGGAGGTTGCACCGGCTCCCTGCGGTCCGGGCTCGTGCACCGTGATGCCGGGTGGCGGCGCCCTTGTGGCGTTCAAGAACAGCCAGCATCCCGAGGTTGTCGGCGATTTCATCAACTATCTCGCCCAGCCGGAGAACTATGACGCGGTCATCCAGGCGTCGGTCGAGATTCCGGCCGAAAGGGGCGCGGTGGAGCGTGGGCTTTCCTATCCGACCGCATCCGAACGGACCCAGGGGGCCTTGCTGACCTTCTCGCGGCAGATCCCGAAAATGGCCCCGGCTGCCTTTGCCTTCCAGGGCTGGCGTTTCCAGCGCGCCATGATGAACGCCATGACCACGCGCATCAGCCAGGTTCTCAACGACGAACTCGACGTGGACACCGCGGTCGCGCGCATCAAGGACGATGTCGAACTTGCGATCAAGGCTGCCGAATAGGGGCTTCGGCAACCAGGGAAAGCCAGTTTGGCTTGGCCCGGCGCGCGTGATGCGCCGGGCCACACTAACCAAAAAAAGGAACGCGTTGCCCGAGCGGGTGTGACGTTCCTGAGACGGGAGGAAGGCAAATGAGCGTTGCCACGAGGCTGGCGGCAGTGCCGGGCTTGCTATTGTCAGCGCCGGCCAGGCTGATCGAGCTGCCGATGGCCGGCCTGCAGAAGCTGCTCGGGATCCGGCGCATGCCCTGGGTGTTTCTGACCCCCAACCTGTTGGCAGTGCTGCTTTTCGCGCTGCTTCCGGTGCTGATAAACGTGTTCTACTCCTTTACGGGAAGCGACCGGCTCTACCCGCAGGATCGTTCGTTCGTCGGCTTCGACAATTACGCGACGCTTCTGGACTGCGGCAACTATCTCGATCCGGCGACCTGCTCGCGCGACCTGTTCTGGCGGGCCCTGCACAACTCCATGATCTTCGTGCCGGTTCAGGTGACGACCATGATCCTGGTCGCCCTTATCACCGCCCTTTGTCTCAATCGCGACATTCGCGGCCGCGGCTTTTTCCGCGCCGTCTTCTTCTTCCCGGTCATGCTGTCGCCGGTGGTGGTGGCGCTGACCTGGCAATGGCTTTTGCAGCGCAACGGCGCGATCAACGCCATTCTGGATTTTTTCAGCCTGCCGACCTTCAACTGGATGGTGTTTCCCCAAAGCGCCTTCCCGTGGGCTGTTTTCGTGACGATCTGGGCGCATATGGGGTTCTACACCATCATCCTGCTCGCCGGCCTTCAGTCGATCCCCCGCGATGTCTACGAGGCCGCCAAAATGGATTCGGCCTCTCCCTGGCGCGCCTTCACCCGCATCACGCTACCGATGCTCAGGCCGGTTCTGCTCGTGGTCTTCGTCCTTTGCGTCATCCGCTCCGTGCAGACCTTTGACGAGCTCTATGTCCTGACGGGCGGCGGACCCGGTTCGGCAACCATGCTGATGGTGCAGTACATCTACGAGATCGGCTTTGCCGCGCAGCCACGCAATTTCGGCCTGGCCGCCGCCGCGTCGCTGCTGCTTGGCATCGTGCTGCTGATCTTCACGGCCCTGCAACTCGGTCTCTCAAGGAACTCGCGTGATGGCTGACACCGTGACGATGGGCAGAACAATGAGCCCGCGCAACCTCCTGCTGGCGCGCCGGGGTGGCAAGAAACTGCACTGGACCGACATTCTCACCTACGCCTTTCTGGGCGCCGGCTTCCTGATCATGTTCCTGCCGGTTCTGTGGGTGGTTGTGTCTTCACTCAAGACGCCGGCCAATCTCAGTGAGTTCCCGCCAACCCTTATGCCGAGCACGGCCCAGACCTCGGTCGTTGAAGGCTTCAAGGCGCCCCTTCCGCTGTTCGAGGTGACAACCAAGGACGGCACAACCAAGACACTGGCGCAGATCCGCCGCGTCGGTCTCAACGCCCAGATGATCGATCCGGCAAACCCCGAGGCTGGGAAGATCGTGGTCAAGGTCGCAGATGCCAAACCTCTCAGGAAGTTTCATCTGGCGTTCGAAAACTATTCGGAACTCTTGTCGTCGACCGGCGGCAGCGACATCTGGCGTTACGTCTACAACAGCCTGTTCATCACCGTTATCGCGACCGTCATTACACTCGTGATGAATTCGATGGCGGCGTTCGCCCTGTCCAAATACCGGTTTCGCGGCAGCAACACGGCGCTGGTGGCGATCCTTGCCACCTTGATGATCCCGGCCACCGTCGTGCTGGTTCCGGTCTATCTGATCGTGTCCGAGCTCGGGTTGGTGGGCAATCTCTGGGGCGTCATCCTTCCGACCGTCGCCACGCCGACCGGCGTTTTCCTGCTGCGCCAGTACATGCTCACCATTCCCGACGAACTGATCGAGGCCGCGCGCATGGATCACGCCAGTGAATGGCGCATTTTCTGGCGCATCATCCTGCCGCTGTCCTCACCGGCTCTGGCGGTCGTGGCCATCTTCTCGATCCTGTCGCGCTGGAACGATTTCCTGCTGCCTCTGATCGTTCTCAATCATCGCGAGTCCTTCACGCTGCAGCTCGCACTCGCCTCGTATCAGAACGAGAACGGCGTCCAGTACGATCAGCTGCTGGCCATGACCACGCTGACGGCCCTGCCGCTGGCTTTCGCCTTCATCTTCCTGCAGCGCTACATCACCTCCGGCATCGCCAGCACAGGCATCAAGTAAGGCGACCTCAATGGCCAAACTGCACCTCGAAAATCTCAACAAGTCCTTCGGCGTTGTCGAAGTGATACCCAAGGTCAACCTGTCCATCGACGATGGCGAGTTCGTCGTCTTCGTCGGGCCGTCCGGTTGCGGAAAGTCCACATTGCTAAGGTTGATCGCCGGGCTGGAAGACGTCACCGGCGGGGACATCCGCATCGATGACATAAGCGTTGTTGATGTCCCGGCAGCCGATCGCGGCGTGGCGATGGTCTTCCAGTCCTATGCACTTTATCCGCACATGACGGTCAGGCAGAACCTGAGCTTCGGGCTGGAAAACATCCGCATGCCCAAGCCGGAAATCGAAAATCGCGTTGAGACCGCCGCCAGTCTGCTGCAGATCGACACGCTTCTCGATCGCCGTCCGAAGCAATTGTCGGGCGGCCAGCGCCAGCGCGTCGCCATTGGCCGCGCCATCACGCGCGACCCCAAGATATTCCTGTTCGACGAGCCGCTTTCAAATCTCGACGCGGAGCTGCGCGTGCTGATGCGCATCGAGATCACCAAGCTGCACGAACGGCTCGGAAACACCATGATCTACGTGACCCACGACCAGATCGAAGCCATGACGATGGCAGACAAGATCGTTGTTCTCAGGGATGGCGTGATCGAGCAGGTCGGCGCGCCACTTGAGCTCTACAATCGGCCGCAAAACGAATTTGTCGCCGGGTTCATCGGCTCACCCCGTATGAACTTTGTCTCCGGGATGCTGCGAAAGCAGGATACCGTCACCTTGTCGTTCGAGTCGCCGGGTCTGCCGGCGCTGGTCCTGTGTGTTGAAAGCACCGCCTCGCTACCCGACGTCCAGCCGGCCACGCTCGGCGTCCGGCCCGAAGACCTGTTGGCGTCCCAGGACGCCCAAACCGGCTGGCCCGTCGTCGTCAACGTGCTTGAGCAACACGGTGCGAATTCCTATCTGCACTGCACCTTGCCGGACGGAAGCCCCGTTCTTATCCATGAGCCCGGTCAGAGCAATGTATCCCGAGGCGATGTTCTTCAAGTCACCCCCCGAGAGAATCATTGGCACCTGTTCGACGAAAACGGGAGCAGGATCGTGTCTGGCAGGTGATGTCCGCTGCAGATTGCTGTTGCCTGAAGTTGCGGCATCCGGCGCCGTTGTCCTGAGGCGAGCAGCTCACCAATATGGAGTGGCCGCCAGACAGCGAAATCGTCATCTCCTGCCATGCTGATGCGTTGATTCCACTTGGCGGGCTATTCGACGATGTGGATCGCCTGCAATTGGTGCGATCCAGGCAAGGCACGCGCCATGCACGCTGTGTTGGTCGTTGGAGCTGTCACAGCGATTTTGTGACTTGCCCGGAGAGACATTCGGCCAGCCGCTGCGCATCACCGCTTCTGCTGCTCCATTCGTCGATGTTTTTACCCAAATAGGCCTTGCAGGCATACTCGAGTGTGCCGGCATTGCGATCGTCGAGTTGCGGGATCGCCCAATCGGCCGCGGTCGCTTTACTTACGAATGCACCCGTCTCGGCGGTGTGCCACATCCGGGCAAGTGTCAGAAGGACATTCCGCTCGTCTCCGTGCAAGCTGTCCAGCATGGCCGGCAATGCATCCCGAATGGCGTGCCGCACTTGCTCCGACAGGACTTCAGGCAACAACATGGTTGGGGGTGGGCCGTGGAGAGGGAGAGATTCTCGGCGGATCTGTGCGAGAACCAGAGTGTTGTCGGGATCCTGCACGGAAACGGGCCGCTCGCCGGCTTCGTAAATCTCCCTCAGCCATTCGCCGTAGATGAATTCCGCTCGTGGCGGGTAGTCCCCATCAGCCAGTTCGGACCGGCAGAATACTGATACGTCGAGACAACGCGGGCCGTTCGGCCTGGCGGGATGGCGACCGGACAGCTGCAGCAGAGCCTTCAACAGAGCCTTGCGCCGGTCGTCAGTCAAACTGCGGTCCACAACCACAAGCAGGTCGATATCGCTTTGCGGCTGAAGCTTGCCCGACCCCGCAGATCCTCCCAGATAGATCGCAACCACCGTCTCGCCGAGGCAATCGTGCACAGCCGCCACTGCAAGTTCTATTTGCCGGTCGGTTTCAGTTTGTGTGGGCATCGTTTCCTCACATCACCAGCGGCGGAAAGCGCGTGTCTGTCCAGACGGTTTGCTAGGCCGACGGTGTGTGCCGCGCATGACCAGTGCTGTCGCGGATCACCAGTTGGGGCTCAACCAGGGTGACGCGCGGTTCGGGCAGGGCACCGCGAGACCTGATCAGGTCCTGCAACCGCTCGATTGCCATGCGCACCACGACATCGGTCTCGAAGCTGACGCTGGAAAGCGGTGGCGCCATGAACTCGCCAATTTCGAGATTGTCGAAGCCGATCAGCGCCACGTCCTCCGGAATGCGCAGGCCGCGCTTCTGGCACCAGCGCACCGCGCCCATGGCGATGTAGTCGTTGGCCGCGAACACGGCGGTCGCCTTGGACCTGCTCATCAACGTGTCCATGGCCCAATAGCCGGAGGAGGGGGTGAATCCGACCGGTTCCACCTGCCAGTCCGGATCGAATGTGATGTTCGCCTGAGCCAGGGCATCCAGATAGCCGTCGAATTTCTGGCGATTGCCCTTGGGATCGCTGCCGTCGATCGTTCCGATCTGCCTGTGTCCCAGATCGATCAGGTGGCTCACTGCCTTGAAGGTGCCGAGCCGTTCGTCGACACTCACCATGTCGACGCCGACGGGTTCGCCCGGGATCATCATGACGACCGGAAATTGCGCCCGGCGCAAATCGAGCAGGTGACGATAGTCGCGATGCGCCCGCGCCGGGTAGATCAGCAGTCCATCGACCTGCCGTGACATGAACATGTCGACCGCGGCGATTTCCTCGACCAGTGTGTTGTTCGAGGTGGCAAACAATGTGCCGTAGCCCAGCTTGGCAAGCGCCTTCTCGATGGCCTTTGAGGTCTCGGTCAGGATCGGATTGGCAATGTCGGCAAGGATCAACCCGATGGTCTTGGTTTCGCGGTTGGCCAGCGACTTAGCGACGTGGTTCGGCAGGTAGTTGAGATCGCGCGCGGCCTGCCGGATCAACAGCCGCGTCGCCTCGGGAATGCGCGGACTGTCGCGCAGCGCCAGAGACACGGTGTTCTTTGAGTAGCCGGTCTTTTCAGCGATGTCGGAAAGTCGCGCACCGGACCTGTTCATCGAAAATGCCTTTCGACCGCTCGAACCGTTTCACGGCGGGCCAGAGTTTACACAATCCTCACCGATTCCATCACGTCTCCAACCCAACATCTTGGGCTCGCCCCGCGTGACCGGCCTCCTACTGCGCCCGCTTACGGCCGGTCAACAAAAAGCTGACGTAACCAGGGAGGTTATCTTCAATCCACCTGCGCATGCAGGCGCTTGAGAGCTTCGTACTGTACGCAGCCCAGTGCCATTTCCATCAATTCGATGCGGTTGCCGTCCGGGTCTTCCAGCCAGGCCTGGCGGTTGCCGTCGACGCCATCCTTGGCCGGCGACAACAGCGTAATGCCAGCGGCTTCGATCCGCGCAACCGTGGCGTCGAGATCATCGATGGTGAAACAGATGTGGTTGACCCCATTGGCATCCCAGCCGGGCGCGCGATCGTTTTCCGCGCCGGGAAAGATTTCCAGATACTGCTCGTCGGTGATCCGCAGATAGACCAGCCAGGTCGTGCCATCCTCGTTGTAAAGGCGCAGCATCTCGGGGAAACCGAGGCGCGTCTGATAATAGTCGAGCGAGCGGTCGAGATCGGTGACCTTTATGGCGACATGGCCGACGCCAACGACACCTTGCATGATTTCCTCCCATTCACGGGGCGGATTTTCACCTTGCCCCAAGCTTCGGTATCCGGTTCATCGAACTGGTGTACCGGTAATACGATCGGTGTTGTGAACCCGAGTGTTTGGCTTGTCAATCCGCTTCACGGTCAGTCCCAGTCGGGTGCCCAGTCGAAGTCGATGTAACGCTGACCGCGGTCGAGCTTGCGGATCTGGAGCATCTCGTCCTCATTCAGAACGATGTTCTGGGCGTCAAAATTGATCTTCAGTCGTTCGGGATTTCCGGAGGCCGGGATGACACCAAGACCGCGTGCCAGCGCATAGGCGAGCGCGACTTGCTCGATGGTGCATCCCTTTGAATTAGCGATCTTTTCAAGAGTCAGGTCGCCGGCAAGGCGACCTTGCGCGATCGGCAGATAGCAGGTGACGGAGATGCCTCTATCCAGGCAATGGCGCACCAGCAGCTCGTTCTGCAAATAGGGATGAATCTCGAACTGGTTGTTGACGATTTGTGTCTCGCCAAGAAGCTCCTGTGCCTCATCCAAAAGGGCGCGCGTGAAGTTCGACACCCCGATCATGCGGGTAAGGCCGAGTTCTTGGGCTTGCCTGATCTGTTCGACATAGACAGGCAGCGGGACTTGCCCGTGAGGGGAGGGCCAATGCAACAGCGTAAGGTCGACCTGGTCGAGCCCGAGCCGGTCAAGGCTGGCGCGCAGAGAAGGGACAAGCTGGCCGTCGCCGAAATGCTCGGTGGAGATCTTGGTGGTGAAAAAGACCTCTTGTCTATTCAGCCCGGAGCGACGGAACGCTTCTCCACATTCACCTTCAGTATCATAGGTTTGCGCCGTATCTATGTGCCGATAGCCGATCTCGAGAGCCGCAAGAATGGCCTTCATTCCGGCAGTGCCCGTGCGACCAAAAGTGCCAAGTCCCAGCAGTGGCATGCCAAACTGGTTTGTGTTCATGGTGTTCTCCTCCCGTCACCTCTGGCGGCGACGCTACGGCTTCCGCAACGCGTGGTGTGGTGTGTCGTCCATCCACCGGCAACGACGCCAGATTGTTTTTCCTGGTTGACAGCTTCGCAAACATAGCCATAGATTACCGGTAATACAACGCCTCAAATGGCCGTTGAACAGACCGCCTGACAAGCCGAAAAGGCAGGAGGCGGCGGGGAGGACAAGCATGAACATCCGGTGGAGCCGATGGTCGGCTCAGCTCGCCTTGGCGCCGGCGGTGATCATCACAATGGTCGCCTTTGTCGGCTCTATGCTGTGGACGATCTATCTCAGTCTGACGCGCAGCCGGCGTTTCCCCGACTACACCATCGACTGGTCGGAGTGGGGTAGGCAATATGCCCGACTGTTCCGCGACGACGGCTGGATCATCTCGCTCAAGAACCTGGCGATCCTCGGCATCGGCAGTACCATCGCCATTATCTTCGGTTTCATCCTCGCCGCGATGATCGAGCGGGAAAAGCGGGGCGAGGGGTTCTTCAGAACCGTCTTCCTTTATCCGCTCGCCATTTCGTTGATCGTCACCGGCGTCGCCTGGCGCTGGCTGTTCGATCCCAATCTCGGGTTGCAGAATTTCTTCCACTCGATCGGCCTGACGTTCGTGCGTTTCGATTGGCTGTCGAGCGGAGAAACGGCGATCTACGGCATCATCCTTGCCTCGATCTGGCAGGGGTCCGGTTTCTACATGGCGTTGATGCTGGCAGGCCTGAAGAGCATCAATACCGAGATCTGGAGCGCGGCGCGGCTCGACGGTGTTCACCCAATCCGCTTCTATCTCGAGATCATCGTGCCGATGATGAAGTTCACCTTCCTCACCTGCGCCATCCTGCTCTCGCTCGGCGTGGTCAAGGCCTATGACATTGTCGTCGCCATGACCAATGGCGGTCCGGGGCAATCGACCTGGGTGCCGGCCTATTTCACCATCACCACCTACTGGCAGAAGTCCAATCTCGGCTACGCATCGGCCGCAGCGGTGATCATGCTTCTGATCACGTTCGCCATTTTCCTTCCCCTGGTTCTGTTCACCGCCTGGCAGCAGCATCGCAGCGCGAGGACCGCAGCATGATTTCCCTTCCCCAGACTGCCAATGGCGCCGCGACCGCTGCGCCGCGTCCCGTCTATTTCCCCCGGCCCAAGAAGCACATCAAGCCACGCTCGATCGCCATTCTGGTGTTTCTGGGCATGTGCGCGCTGTTCTTCTCATTGCCGCTCTACGTCATCGTGGTGACCTCGCTGAAGACCATGGACCAGATCCGCATGGGCGACATCTTCGCCCTGCCGCAGGTCTGGACCATCGAGCCTTGGCTCAATGCCTGGAACTCAGCCTGTTCGGGCATCAACTGCGGTGGCCTCAAGGTCGGCTTCGTCAATTCGCTGGCCATCCTGTTCCCGTCGCTGTTGCTGTCGCTGGTATTGTCTTCGATCACCGGCTACGCCCTGGCGCTGTGGAACGTGAAATGGGCCGGCACCTTCATGTTCATCCTGTTCATGTGCGCCTTCGTGCCGTTCCAGATCATCATGATCCCGCTGATCGTCCTGTCGGGCATGCTCAAGGTCTACGGCACGGTGTGGGGGATCGCCATCGTTCACGCCATCCTGTCGATGCCGCTGCTGACGCTGATTTTCCGGAATTACTACAAGGACATTCCGCCCGAAATCATGCGTGCCGCGATGATGGACTCCGGCTCTTTCTGGCGCACGTTCGTCGAAATCATCCTGCCCATGTCGGGCAACATCATGATCGTCGTGCTGATCCTGCAGATCACCTCGATCTGGAACGACTTCCTGGTCGGCCTGACGTTCGGCGGACTCGGCACTCAGCCGATGACGGTGATCCTGGCCAATGTCGTCATCACCACCACCGGCGAGATTCGCTACAACGAAAACATGGCGGCGGCACTGCTGACCGCCATTCCACCTCTCGTCATCTATTTCCTTCTCGGCAAATTTTTCGTGCAGGGCATCACTGCCGGCGCGATCAAGGGGTAAGCCATGCCAAACTTGAGCTTCGAGCACATCGTCAAGGCCTACGGCGCGGTCACGGTTCTCAACGACCTCGATCTGTCCATAAACGACGGCGATTTCCTGGTGCTGCTTGGACCGTCCGGATGCGGAAAGACCACGCTGCTCAACCTTCTGGCGGGGCTCCTCGAGGTCACCGACGGGCGCATCTCGATCGGTGAGCGCGACGTGACCGATGTCGATCCCAAGGATCGCGGCCTGGCCATGGTGTTCCAGTCCTACGCGCTTTATCCGACCAAGACGGTGCGGGGGAACCTCAAGTTCGGCCTCGCATCCCAGAAGCTCGATGCCCAGGAAATCGAACGGCGCATATCCTGGGCCGCAAAGCTGCTGCAGATCGAGCCGTTGCTCGACCGCAAACCGGCGCAACTGTCCGGCGGGCAGCGCCAGCGCGTCGCCATCGGGCGGGCGCTGGTGAAACAGGTGGGGCTGTTCCTGTTCGACGAGCCACTGTCCAATCTCGACGCAAAACTACGCACTGAGATGCGGCTCGAGATCAAGAAGCTGCACCAGGAACTGGGCTCGACCATCGTTTATGTCACCCATGACCAGATCGAGGCCATGACCATGGCCACCAAGATCGCGGTGATGAATGCCGGCGTCATCCAGCAATTCGGCTCGCCCGATGAGATCTACGAGCGTCCCGCCAATCTGTTCGTTGCCGGCTTTATCGGCTCGATCGCCATGAACATGCTGCCGGCAACGCTTCGCGTCGAAGGCGACCGGGTGTGGGCGGACAATGCCGGCACCAAAGGGGCGCTCGAACTGTCCGACTATGCCTTCGCCGAGCCGCCCGAGGACGGGGCCGAGGTCATTGTCGGCCTCCGGCCAGAGCATTTCGGGCCTGTCGGCCAGCCGCTGTCCAACGCGGCCGCCACGTTCGAACTGCCTCTGCAGCACTCAGAGCGAACCGGGTCGGACGCCACGGCCTATTTTTCGGCCGGCGACAAGCTGATGGCCGTCCGCATCGACCCCGAGCAGCTGTCTCAGCTGCAAGCGGGGCAGATCGTTCCCGTCAGTTTCGTCAAGGGAAAAGTCAATGTCTTCGACGTCCAGTCCGGACGCCGTCTGTAGCAACGTCATCACACAAGGGAGGAGTGACAATGCGTATCACCAGCAAGCTCGTCGGCCTGACGGCCGCTTTGCTCATGGGGACAACGGCCATCGCGTCGGCCGAGGAACTTGTCGTCTATCACGGCTGGTCGACACCGGCCGAAGTGGCGGCGCTCACCGCTTTGCGCAGTGCGCTCGCCGAAAAGGACATCACCTGGAAAGATCTCGCCATTCCGCACAATTCCGGCGTCAATGTCAGCCTGGTCAATATGGTGACCGGCGGCAATCCGCCGAACGCCTTCGTCGAATCCAATCCCGGCGCCTATCGCGACCTGATGGAACGTGGCCTGTCGCTCGATCTGACCGAGCTCTACACCACGACCGGCATTGCCGAAAACCTCGCCCCGATCGTGCGCGATCTGTCCACGGTCGACGGCAAGTTCGTCAAGGTTCCCGTGGCGCTCCATCTCGACGGCATGGTCTATTACAACAAGGACGTTGCCGAGAAAGCCGGCGTCGATCCGGCCGCCTGGACGTCGGTTGACGACATGCTTGCCGATTTCGACAAGGTGCGCGCAGCGGGCTTCATCCCGGCAGCAGTCGGCAGCCAGGCCTTCCAGGTCGGCTATCTGACCCACGCCATGACCGCCGCCATCGCCGGTCCGGAAATCTATAACCGTCTTTATGGGCCTGAGCCCGACATCACCGCCGTGGACACGCCCGAATTCGCCAAGGTTGTCGACGTGGTGCGCGCCATGTCCAAGGAAGCCGGTCCCGAAACTCAGAACCGGCCCTGGAACGAAACCACCAATACGGTCATCACCGGCAAGGCGCTCATGCACATCATGGGTGACTGGATGAAGGGCGAATGGAAGGCCGCGGGCAAGGAGCCTGGAGTGGACTTCGGCTGCATTCAGATCCCCGGCGCCAAGGCCATCCCGGTGACGTCCGACGCCTTCGGTCTGCTCGGTGGTCAATCCGAAGCCAAGACCCAGGCTGAATTGACCTTTGCCGCGACAGCGCTCGACCCGAAGGTTTCCGGAGAATTTGCGCAGAAGAAGGGGGCCTCGCCCGCGCGCCTCGACGCTCCGGCGGAGCTTCTGGACCAGTGCAACGAGATCGTTCTCGACCTTCTGAAGGTGCCGAACGGCACCGTCCAGAACCCCTTCAACATCACCGACGCCGACTGGCATCAGACCATCTGGAGCGTGATGTACACGTTCTGGAGCGATCCCAACCAGACGACCGACGACGTGATCGAAAATCTCAAAGACGAATACGACGCCATCTTCGGTTAGGCGTACGGCAACAAGACGAAACAGCGAAAAAGAGGACTAGACAATGGACAAGCGCCTGCTCGAAGAAGACGTCGTGCTGCAGCTCTGCTTCATCACCGACGATCTGGAGAAATCGGTGGCGTGGTTTACCGATCTCACCGGCAAGGAGCCGGCGCATATCGGTGGCTCGGCCGCCCCTGAAGTCGCCCAGGCGACCTACATGGGCGAGCCCGCCATCATCAACTTCCGTCTTGCACTCTTCAGCTTCGGCAATATCGATCTGGAGTTCCTTGAACCCGGGCCCGAGCCCAGCACCTGGCGTGACCAGCTCAACGAGAAGGGCCCAGGCTTCCATCACTTTGCCTTCCGCACCCACGACATGAAAAAACGTCGCGAATATCTGGAAAGCAAAGGGTTGCCGATGATCCAGCACGGCGAGTTCGAGGGTCAGGACGGTCGCTACGAGTATTTCGACTCGACGGCCCAGATGGGTGCGATCATCGAACTGCTCGAATGGGACAAGGACAAGCAGTCCAAAGCCTAAGGGATCTGTCTCAAGGGGCAGGCGTTCACCAAGCGGGATGCCTGCCTCATGCCATCTCAACCGGAGATAACACCATGATCAGACTCGGTGGACATGGTCTGCCTGTGGGGTCCGAGGACCCGGAGGCCTTTGCGCGTGCTCATCGGGCGTTTCGGTTATCGCGCCGCCTATTGCCCGCCTTGCGACATCAACGATACGACGCGGCAAAAGGACATTGCAGCGGCCTTCGATAATCAGGACGTTGCACTGGCCCGAGATCGGTATCTGGCGCAATCTGATAACGCCAGACGCGGATGTCCGGTCGCGCAACCTCGATTATGCCTGTGACTGTCTGGCGCTGGCCGACGCCATCGGCGTCACATGCGCGGTCAGCTATATCGGCTCGTTCGAAGCCGGAACCGACTATGCGCCGCATCCGAAGAACCTCGGGGCGGAGGCCTTTGACGCTACCGTCGAGACGGCGCGTCACATCATCGATACGGTCAAGCCGAAGCGGGCGCGCTTCTCGCTCGAGATGATGCAGTATTCGCTGCCGGACAGCGTCGACAATTACCTCGCGCTCATCAAGGCCGTCGACCGGCCGGCTTTTGCGGGCCATCTCGATCCGGTCAACCTGGTGATGACACCGCGGACCTATTTCGACACCGGAGCCTTGATCCGCGAATGCTTTGAAAAGCTCGGACCCTACATCGTCAGCTGTCACGCCAAGGACATCCTGCTTCACGACCGCGCCGCGCTTCATCTCGACGAAGTGATCATCGGTGACGGCGTGTTGGACTATCCGACCTATCTGAGAGAACTGGAAAAGCTCGATGCCGACGTTCCACTGATGCTGGAGCATCTGGACGCAAGCGAATACGCACTGGCACGAGATCGCATCACCGCCATCGCCGAACCACTTGGCATTTCGTTTCAGACGGGTCTGTCAGACTCTGTCTGACGCGGTGTCTCCGGCATGCCTGCCTAAGGGGAGGGACGCAGACGGCGACGTCTGGAGCGTTCGATTGTCCGACACTGCTACGGCCACGAGTCCACGCCGGTCGGGGCAGTGGATCTGATGATCCGACGGAGCAGACTGCTGTGTTGGAAATCTTCTCCAAGCTGAAATGCAGACATTGCAGGTACGGGATGTCGCTTTCCGTTACCTTCGAGCAGCAGCGGCAAATGATCATCGAGGGAGGCAAAACCCGGAACCAATGAACCTGGCCAAGTTGGCCGCGTCGTCAGCTTTTTTCGCGAGCTGGTCTGTGTGGGAGCCGGTCCAGCGGAGTTGCGTTCGATGATCTGGCAGGGGACATTGACCCGAAGCGGATAGTACCAGGCGTCCTTGTTGCGAATGCGCTCTGCCAGAAGGTTGACGGTCATTGCGCCCATTTCGACACCGTGAATGCGAACGGTTGTCAGTTGCGGCTGAACCTGGCGCGCCGCGGCGAAATCGCCGAAACCTATGACCGAAACGTCTTCGGGGATGCGGTAGCCGCGCGACAAAAGCCGCGACATGACGGTGACGGCCAATCCGTCATGCGAGCAGAAAAAGGCGGTTGGTTTTGCGCCTTGCTGCTTCAGCTGATCATAGGCGTCGGCAAAGCGGGAAGACTCGTCCCAGGTCAGGTTGTAGAGCTTTGCATTCTCCTGCGCTTCGATGACCTCACGCAAACCGTAAAGGCGCTCGAGGCGACCGCGATAGCCGGGCGTGCCGTGAACATAGACGATCTCGCGGTGACCAAGACCGAGAAGATATTCGGCGACGGCCGACGCCGCCTCGTGGTCGGTGGCATTGACGAGATCGACCTTCTCCAGCGGATTGAGCCAGCCCACACGGACGATCGGCGTGTCGCCGGCATAAAGGCTTGGCAGATCGCTCGACGCGTGCCGTCCGGCGACAACCAACCCCGCTGTTTCGCGGGCGACTTTTTCCAGCTCGTCCGGTTTGTTGATCCAGTGCACCTGGAGTTCAAAGCCGTGCCGCTGGGTTTCGCGGCGAATGCCGTTCTGGATCTGCATGTGAAGTTCGGAATTGATGGCGTCCAACTCATCGAAAACCACGCCGATGGTCAGCGCCTGAGCCGGCTTGGGTTTCTCGTAGCCAAGGTTGGCCGCGACTTCGAGCACCTTCCTGCGCGTTTCCTCGCTGACGCCGCTTTTGCCGGAAAGGGCTCTGGATACGGCAAATTTGGACAGGCCGGTCTCCGTTGCGAGGGTCTTGAGGGTCACGCGTGGCAAGGAAAACTCCGATCCCGTTCAGTGCCGATTGCGGCACTTTTTAACAGTTCAGCTTGACTGATAACATAACACTTTACCTAACAAAATGACATGTGCAAGCCTTTCGTTAGCCGACAGAAAAGCAAGCAAATGCGATCGGCTGAGGAGGACACTATGAATTCGATTAGCCGAAGGGCATTCATGGCCGGAACGTCGGCCGCAGCTGGCATGCTCGTACTCTCGCCGTTCCCGGCGTTCGCCGTTTCTCCGGTGGAAAGCACCTCGCTCAAGGACCAGGTTGACAGCGGTCAACTGCCCCCGATCAACGAGCGTCTGCCCATCAATCCATTGGTCGTCACCCCGCGGGATCGCCTCGGCAAGCAGGGCGGCGTGCGCGACCACGCTCTGGTCGGCGGCGGCTCGCTGTCGATGCTGTTCCGCACCCAGGCATACGAACCGCTGGTGCGCTTCACTGAAGACTGGTCCGGCGTGACCCCGAATGTCGCTGAATCCTACGAGATCAACGACGACGCCACCGAATACACCTTCCATTTGCGCAAGGGTCACAAGTGGTCCGACGGCGTGCCGTTCACCACCGAGGACGTTCGGTTCTGGTATGAGGATATCTACCTCAACGACGAAGTGACGCCGGGTGTGCAGGGATGGTGGAAGTCGGGCGGCGAGATCGGCAAGCTCACCGTCATCGACGAAACCACCTTCAAGGTGACCTTCAGCGCGCCGAACGGTTTCTTCCTGCAGCAGGCCGCATCAGGCAACAGCGACCAGTCGCAGCGCTGCCCGAAGCATTATCTCAGCCAGTTCCACATCAAGTACAATCCGGACGCCAATGCGTTGGCCAAGGAGAACGGGTACGAAAACTGGCAGGCGATGTTCAAGCGCGAATGCGGCGTGCACCAGGACAACGAGTTCTTCCAGAATTCGAAGCGTCCGACGCTGAATGCCTGGATGTTCACCACCGCCCCCGGCGAAGACACCGAAAAGGCCGTGGCCGTTCGCAATCCCTACTATTTCAAGATCGATACCGCCGGTACGCAACTGCCGTATTTCGACTCCATCATCTACCGCAGCGTCGCCGATCCGCAGGTGCTGCTGCTCAAGGCCCTGCAGGGCGAAATCGACATGATGGACCAGTATATCGGCACGCCGAACAACAAGCCGGTGTTGTATGATGGTCAGGAAACCGGCGGCTATCACTTCTATACGCTGAAGGAAACGGCGGCGAATGTGATGGTGTTCCAGTTCAACCTGAACCACACCGATCCGGTCAAGAACAAGCTGTTCAATACCCGCGCGTTCCGCGAGGCGATGTCGATTGCCCTCGATCGTCAGGCACTCATCGACACCGTGTTTGTCGGCCAGGGCTCGCCGGCCCAGCCTTCGATCGTTGAAGGCGACCCGCTCTATGTCGAACGTCTCGCCAAACAGCACACCGAATATGATCCCGATGCTGCCAATGCCTTGCTCGACACGCTGCTGCCGAATAAGGACAGCGAAGGCTATCGCCTGGATGAAACCGGCAAACGCCTGACGCTCATTTTCGAGATCGATCAGGCCCGCTCAACCTTCCTCGACATGTTGCAGCTTGCGCTGCCGATGTTCCAGGAAGTCGGTATCGACGCACAGATGCGCACAATGGATCGCTCCCTTTGGGAAACCCGTGTGCGCAACGGCCGCGAGTTCGATGCGACCTGCCACCAGTTCGGCGCCAATGCCGGCGTGGCGGCCATGTTGGACGCGCGCTATTTCGTGCCGTTCAATTCCAATGCGCTCTACGCCCCGGGCTGGGCTCTTTATTTCAGCCAGCCCGAAAACGCCGACGCGGTCGAACCGCCGGCGGACGTCAAGGCCCAGCAGGAGCTTTACAAGAAGCTGCTGCAGACCGCCGATACCGGCAAGCAGAAGGAACTCATGCTCCAGCTGCTCAACAATGCCGCCGACCAGTTCCTGGTCTTCGGCGTCAGCCTGCCGCCCGACGGCTTTGGTATCGTGAAGAACGACATGGTCAACACCATGGATGTGATGCCGAACTCCTTCATCTGGCCGACCCCTGCGCCGTCCGGTCCGGAGCAGTTCTTCAAGGCGTGACAACCACGCTTCCTCCCGAAGCCTATCGCTCGCCGGCCCTTCGGGGCCGGCGCGTGATCCCTCACAAACCGGATTCCTGATCGATCATGACTGACAACCTGCGCACTTCCGACTGGTACAGGACTGCAACCCGCTGGACGCAGTTGACGCTGGCAGAGGACGATCCGGTGAAATTCGATCCCGAAGAATGGATCGATATCTTCAAGCGCACCCAATCGAACGCGACCTGCCTGAGCGCCGGCGGCTACATCGCCTATTACCCGAGCAAGGTGCCTCTGCATTATGTCAGCAAGTTCCTGGGAAGCACCGATCCATTCGGCGCTTTGGTGGATGGCGCTCGCAAGCTCGACATGCACGTCATGGCGCGGGTCGATCCGCACGCCATTCACCAGGATGCCGCCGACGCGCATCCGGAATGGATCGCCGTCGACAAGGACGGCAATCCGCGTCGCCATTGGGCCTTCCCGGATGTCTGGGTCACCTGCGCCTATGGCAGCTACAACATGGAATTCATGCCCGAAGTGGTGAAGGAGATCGTGCGCGACTACGATGTCGATGCTGTCTTCGCCAACCGGTGGCAGGGGCACGGCGTCTGCTATTGCGACTCCTGTTCCGACAGTTTCAAGGCAGCAACCGGCTATGATCTGCCGCGCCAGGCCAATGCCGATGATCCCGTCTGGAAGGCCTGGACCGGCTGGCGGCGCGATGTCCTCACGCGAATGGTTGTGCACTGGGATAACGAGGTGAAGGCGATCAAGCCGCATGCGAGCTTCATCCCCAATATGGGTGGCGCCTCGCTGACCGAATTCGACCTTTCGCTCATCGAAAGCCATTGCCCCTTCCTGGTCGTCGACGATCAGGCGCGCGGCGGCACGCAATCGGTCTGGGCCTCCGGACGCAATGGCAAGCGCATGCGCGGTACGTTCCGGGAACGTCCGGTGATCCTGATCACGTCGGTCGGACCGGAGGAGGGGCATCGCTGGAAGGATTCGGTCAACACCGCGCCAGAGACCGAGGCCTGGATGGTCAATGGTCTGCTGCATGGCATGCGGTCCTGGTTCACCAAGTTCAACGGCGTCGTGCCCGACAGACGCTGGATTGCGCCCGTCGCCAGTGCCTTCGACCTGCACCGCAAGATCGAACCGGTGTTGGCGCGAACCAAGCCGACTGCTGAAATCGCCCTCATCGATCCCAGCACGACACTGAGGCATTGGGCACAGGAAGATCGCCGCCGGGCCGAAGCCGATGATCTCGGCTTCTATCAAGCGCTGGTCGAGGCCAAGCTGCCCTTTGAATTCCTGTCCGATCAGATGATGAGCGCCGAGGCGCTGGATCGCTTCAAGCTCGTCATCATCTCAAGCGCCCGCTGTCTGTCCGACGCACAATGCGATGCTCTTCGTGCCTATGTGGCGCGCGGCGGCAGCGTTGTCGGCGCCTTTGAGGTTGCGAGCCGGGATGCCGAGGGCAATCCGCGCGACCGCATGGGACTGGAAGATCTGTTCGGTGTCACCGTGACCGAACCCACAAGAGGTCCGGTCAAAAATACCTATATCGCGCTCAACGGTACGCATCCGATCAACCAGGGTTTTGAAGACGCACACCGCATCATCGGCGGTACCCGTCTGATCGGTGTCGCGGCAAACACCGGCACCGAAGCACCATTCCTTTACGTGCCGGACTTCCCGGACCTGCCGATGGAAGAAGTCTATCCGCGTGAGGAGCCGCGCGGCGCCGCAGTCGTGGCGCGGGAAACGGGCGAGGGGGGGCGCACTGTCTACATCCCCTGGAACATCGGCGAGATCTTCAACGAGGTTCTCGCTCTGGATCACCAGCGCTTGATCGCAAATGCCGTCAAATGGGCGCTCGGTGCCGAGCCGCAGGTCGTGGTCACCGGAAAATCGGTGCTCGATCTGGCTGTGCAGGACGGGGAGGGCGAAATGCTGGTGCTGATGCACAACCTCACCAATCCAATGATGATGAAAGGCCCGATCCGGGAGACCTATCCTGTCGGGCCGCACACGCTTGCGGTGACCGTGCCGGCAGGCAGAACGAAGGCGCGCGCGCGTCTGTTGGTCAGCGAGCAGGATGTCTCGGTGACGGTGAAAGACGGCCGGGCTACGGTCGCGATCCCGGAAATCGAGCTGCTCGAAGCAGTCCATTTGATCTGGGAATAGAGCGGGGCGGGAGGCTTGCATGCTCAGATATGTCATTAAGCGGTTGATCTACATGATCCCGACGCTGATCGGGATGTCGCTGATCGCCTTCATGATCATCCAGTTGCCGCCCGGCGACTACCTGACGTCGCTGATCGCCTCCATGCAGGACAGCGGCCAGGTGTTCTCTCAGGCGCAGATCGATGCCATGCGCGAGACCTACGGGCTCGATGATCCGATCTACGTCCAGTATTTCAAATGGATATCCGGCATCGTCCTGCATGGGGATTTCGGGTTTTCCTATGAGTGGAACCGGCCGGTTTCGGAACTGATCTGGGACCGCATGGGCGCGACGCTGTCGGTGTCGGTTGCCTCGCTGCTGTTCGTCTGGGCCGTGTCGCTGCCGATCGGCATCTACTCCGCCGTGCGCCGCCACTCGGTCGGCGACCACTTCTTCACCTTCCTCGGCTTCATCGGCCTGGCCATCCCGAACTTCATTCTGGCACTGACGCTGATGTATGTCGCCTACAAGTACATGGGGCTGAATGTCGGCGGTCTGTATTCGCCGGAAATGGCGGATGCGCCCTGGTCGCTGGCCAAGGTCGGCGACCTGCTGGCGCATCTGTGGATACCGGTCATCGTCATCGGCACTGCCGGTACGGCGTCGTTGATCCGCATTCTCAGGGCCAATCTCACGGACGAACTGAGCAAGCCTTACGTCATCACCGCCAGGGCCAAGGGCCTGCCCGAGCACAAGGTACTGCTCAAATACCCGGTCCGAATTGCTCTCAACCCGTTCGTGTCCTCCATCGGCTGGGTCCTGCCCAATCTCATCTCCGGCGTAACCATCACAGCCATCGTGCTCAACCTGCCAACGGCCGGGCCGCTGCTGCTGCGCGCCCTTGTTATTCAGGACATGTATCTGGCCGGCAGTTTCATCCTGCTCATGGGCACGCTCACCCTTGTCGGCATGCTGATCTCGGATCTGCTGCTGGCGCTCCTCGACCCCCGGATCAGGTTCAACTGACATGACCGACACACAGAACCTGAATTTCGAAATCGAGACCGCACCGGCGATCTCTCCGCTCAAATCAGACGGCAAGGTCGTGTCGATGGCCGCCGCCGGCCAGTGGACGCTGATCTGGCACAAGTTCACCCGCAACAAGGTCGCGGTCTTTGCCGGCTGCGTGATCCTTTTGCTTTATCTCATTGGCGCCTTTGTCGAATTTCTCGCACCAGGCGTGCCGGAAAAGTCCAAGCCGCAATACACCTATGCCCCGCCGCAGCAGATCGAATTCTTCGTGCCCGATGGCAATGGCGGCTCGAAGTTTCTCATGCACGTCAAGGGCTACAAGATCGAAGTCGATCCCGTGGCACTCAGGCGCAGTTTCGTTCCCGACGAAAACAAGATCATTCCGATCGGCTGGTTCGTGCACGGCCAGCCCTACAAGCTGTGGAACCTCATTCCGGCCGATCTTCACCTGATCGGAGCGCTCGACAAGAAGGACACCGTGTATTTCCTCGGTTCGGACCGGCTCGGGCGGGACCTGATGTCCCGGCTGATCTATGGGACGCGCGTGTCGATGTCGATCGGCCTGATCGGTGTGACCATCTCGCTGACGCTTGGCGTCGTCATGGGGGCGTTGTCGGGCTTCTACGGCGGCTGGGTCGACCTTCTGATTCAGCGCATCGTCGAGATCATCTCGTCAATGCCGACCATTCCGCTCTGGCTGGGCCTTGCCGCCGCCATTCCGCTGACGTGGTCGCCGCTGCAGGTCTATTTCGTCATAACCATCATTGTCTCGCTGCTCACATGGACGGCCCTGGCGCGCGAGGTGCGCGGGAGATTCTTTGCCCTGAGGGCCGAGGATTTTGTCACCGCCGCCCGACTCGATGGTTCGACCGAGCGCCGCATCATCTTCCGCCACATCCTGCCGTCGCTGACCAGCCACATCCTTGCCGTCGTCACCCTGGCACTGCCGGTGATGATCGTCGCCGAGACCTCACTCTCCTTCCTCGGTATCGGACTGAAGCCGCCGGTCGTTTCCTGGGGTGTGCTCTTGCAGGACGCCCAGAGCATTCGCACCGTCGCCACGGCGCCCTGGTTGCTCATCTGGCCGGCCAGCGCCGTGGTGATCGCGGTCCTGTCCTTCAATTTCCTCGGTGACGGACTGCGCGATGCAGCCGATCCTTACGGAGAATAAGGCGATGAACACGACCAACCAAACCTACGTTCATCCAGGACTTCCCGATGAGGAGCCGATCCTGACGGTCCAGGACCTGTCGATCGATTTTCATCTGCGCACCCATATTCTGCACGCAGTCCGCAATGTCTCGTTCAACCTGTGCCGGGGGCGCACGCTGGCGCTGGTTGGCGAGAGCGGATCGGGCAAGTCGGTGACGGCGCGTGGCCTGATGCGCATCAACGATCCGGCGGCGCGCGTCGCCTCCGGCAACATCTTCCTCGACGTCGAGGGCAAACGCATCGAGCTCAATGCGCTCGGTCCGAATTCGCCGCAAATTCGCGCCATCCGCGGTCGGCGCATCGGCCTGATCTTCCAGGAGCCGATGAGTTCGCTGTCGCCGGTCCATACCATCGGCTCGCAGATTGTCGAGGTGCTCCAGCTGCATCGGCACATGTCTCTCGCTGCCGCAAAGACCGAGACCATCGAACTGCTGCGGCAGGTCGAAATTGCCGATCCGACCAATATGGCCGACCGCTATACCTTCGAGTTCTCCGGCGGCATGCGCCAGCGTGCCATGATCGCCATGGCGCTGGCTTGTAATCCCGACATCCTGATTGCTGACGAGCCGACAACCGCACTCGACGTCACGACCCAGGCCGAGATTCTCGATCTCATCAAGCGTCTGCAGGTGTCGCGTGGCATGGCGATGCTGTTGATTACCCATGATCTCGGCATTGTTGCCGAGGTTGCCGACGAAGTCGCCGTCATGCGCTATGGGCGCGTGCTCGAATTGGGACCGGTCGATGCCATCTTCCACGACGCCCGGCACCCCTACACCAAGGAGTTGCTGGGCTCGACGGTGCGGCTCGAGTCCGGTGAGGCCAATGCCGATGAGACCCAACGCAGCGAGAAGCCAGTCCTTTCGGTCTCGGGCCTGACAAAGGTCTTCGGCTCGAATTCGGCCTGGTTCAAGAAGGGCAGCTATGCCCTCAAGGCCGTCGACAGCGCCAGTCTCGATCTGTATCCGGGCGAGAATCTTGGCATCGTCGGAGAAAGCGGCTCCGGCAAGACCACGCTCGGTCGCCTGATCCTGAGGACCGTCGAGCCGACCGAAGGCCAGGTGATCTTCCGTCCGGGCGACGGCAGCGAGACAGACGTCACAAAGCTCGCCAAGTCCGAGTTGAGACAGTTCCACCGCCATGTGCGGCTGGTCTTTCAGGATCCGTTCTCCTCGCTCAACCCGCGCATGACGGTGAAACAGATCATCGGCGATCCGCTCTTCGTCTCCGGCGTTGCCCGCGGCAAGGAGATGGAAAGCCGCGTCGGCGAGCTGATGGAGATGGTCGGACTCGATCCGGCGGCGATGGAACGCTACCCGCACGCCTTTTCAGGCGGGCAGCGCCAACGTATCGGCATCGCGCGTTCGCTGGCGCTTGATCCCAAGATCATCATTGCCGACGAAGCGACCTCGGCGCTCGATGTCTCCATTCGCGCCCAGATTCTCGATCTGCTGCTCGACATCCAGAAGCGTCTCAACCTGAGCTTCATCTTCATTTCGCACGACATCTCAGTGGTTCGCTATTTCTGCGACCGGGTTGCGGTCATGCACCGCGGCAAGATCGTAGAAATCGGTTCCGCCGAGCAGATCTGCAATGCCCCGCGTGAGGACTACACCAAGGCGTTGATCTCTGCCGTGCCCAATCCCGATCCACGAAACAAGCGCATGCTGCACCGCACGCGCCTTACTGCCTGAGGACTTATCGTGCCCAAGTTTTCCGCAAATCTGTCGATGCTTTATACCGACCTGCCGTTTATGGAGCGCTTTGCCGCCGCCGCCAGGGACGGGTTTCCGGCCGTCGAATATGTCGGCGCCTATGGCGAAGCGACCGAGGCGGTTGCCGCGGCGCTCGCGGACAATCACCTGGTACAGGCGCTGTTCAACCTGCCGGCGGGAGACTGGGCCGGCGGCGAGCGTGGCATCGGCTGCCTGCCGGATCGCGTCGACGAGTTCAAGAAAGGCGTCGATACCGCGATCGCCTATGGCAAGGCCACCGGCTGCACCAAGATCAACTGCCTGGCTGGAAAGGCTCCGACAGGCGCGGATCCGTCGGCGCTCGAATTGGTTCTGATCGAGAACCTGAAATACGCAGCGCCGCGGCTCGCCGAGGCCGGCATCAAACTGCTGGTTGAGCCGATCAATACCCGCGACATTCCCGGTTTCTTCGTCACCGGCACCGACCAGGCCGAACGCATCCTCGATAAGGTTGGCTCGGATAACCTGTTCATCCAGTACGACTTTTACCACATGCAGATCATGCAGGGCGACATCGTGCGCACATACGAACGCCTCAAGGACAGGATCGCCCACGTCCAGATCGCCGACAATCCAGGCCGCCACGAGCCCGGTACCGGCGAGATTAATCACGGCTTCCTGTTCTCCGAGCTCGACCGGCTTGGCTATGACGGCTTTGTCGGCTGCGAATACCTCCCGGCCGGCAAGACCTCCGAGGGCCTCGGCTGGATGAAGTCTTACCTCTAGCCGCCGATGTCCCGCCGCCTTACGCATTTCGAAAGTTGATCGATCATGACCCGCCCCGGTCCGCAGGTGCCCTTTGGCGCCGTCTATTTCCGCAAGTCCAATCCGCCGCGCGAGGACTGGGAGCGAGACTACCGCATCGCCGCCGAGGACGGTCTCAATGTCTTCCGCCACTGGTTCATGTGGAGCGCTATCGAGCGCAAGCCGGACGAATACGATTTCGAGGACTATGACCGGCAACTCGATCTGGCAGCCGAGAACGGCATCAAGACGGTCATTGCCGAGCTGACCCATACCGTTCCCGATTGGGCCATTCGCAAATTCGCCCATGCCCGCCAGATCAAGGCCGACGGAACGCCGCTCGCTTCGATCATGGGTGTCTCTGCGGCGACGGGCGGGTTCGCACACAACGGCGGCGGGGCAGGGGCGTTGACCCTCAATTGCCCTGACGTGCGGGAACAGGTGCGCAAGTTCCTGACCACGCTCGCCACCCGCTACAAGGATCATCCGGGCCTGTGGGGCTACGATGTCTGGAACGAGTGCAATTATTCGCCGCTGGTCGATTACTCGGACTGGACCAAGGCGAAGTACCGCGAATGGGTGAAGGCCAAATATGGCGACCTCGATACGCTGGCCAAGGCCTGGTACCGGTACTCCTATGCCGAATGGGACGACATCGAACCGCCGGTCATGACCGCGCCCTATCCGGAGAACCTCGACTGGCTGGCGTTCAAGCGCGACGACTATTACGCCCAGATGCAGTTCAAGATCGACACGATCCGGGCCGTCGACCCCGATTGCATGATTGCCGCCCACGGCGTCGGCGGCGCCATTTCCAACATGGCGGCAGGCGGCTCCGATGACTGGCTGGCAGCCTCAAAGGTTGAAACCTTCGGGTTGACCTGGGTGCCGGGCCGGCGTGGCTTCAAGCCGTGGCAGAATTTCTTCGGTCCCGATCAGACCCGCGCCGCGGCACGCGGCAAGCCGTTCTGGCATGCCGAACGGCCCGGCGGTCCCTTGTGGATGCAGCCGCAGGTCGTTGGGCGCGACAAGGAAGATGCGCGCGTCATGGAGCCGGAGGACATCCGTTTACTGACCATGACGTCCTTCTCCGCCGGCGCGCGCGGTGTGTTGAACCTTCGCTATCGTCCGCTGCTCGACGGACCGCTGTTCGGCGCCTTTGGGTCCTACGGCATGGATGGCTCGCGCACTCCGCGGTCCGACATGGCGGCAGAGTTGGCCAAATGGTCCAACGCGCCGGAAAACAAGCCGGTGTTCGACGCCAAACCGCTCAAGGGCGATATCGGCATCCTCATCGTGCCCGAGACGCAGCAATGGGCCTATCTGCTCAACTACGAGGGCAAGTACGACACCTATACCGCTGCCATGTGGGGCGCTTACCGCGGTTTCTTCGACAATGGCATTCAGGCCGACTGGGTCCATGTCGACGACATCGACCAATACGATGCGCTCTATTTCCCCTATCCGATCATGCTGACCTCGGCACAGGCGAAGATTATCGCCGATTGGGTGGCCAAGGGTGGCACGCTGATTTCGGAAGCCTGCCCGGGCTATTTCGGCGATCGCGGCAAGGTCGGCACTGTCCAGCCCAATAACGGGCTCGATGCCGTGTTCGGCGTTCGGGAGGACGAAGTCGAGTTCATGCCCGACATCGGCGATCGTATTCGCTTCGCTCTCGGCGGGCTCGACTTGCAGGGCGGCGGCTATCTGCAGTCCTACACGCTCACGGGCGCAACGCTTCGCGGCAAGTTTACCGACGGACGTTTGGCAGTTGCCGAAAACAAGCACGGCGCAGGAAAGACCTTGATCGTCGGCACGCATCCCTCGGTTGCCTATTACCGCACGCAGGGCGCAGCCGAGCGGCACTATTTCGCCGATTGCTTCGCCTTCACCGGCAAGACCCAGCACACCAGGGCCGACAACGCGCATGTGCAGGTGCGGGTGCACGAGGGCGACGAGCACACATTTGTCTGGATCCTCAATCCCACGCGCGAGGTCGCGACGGGCACGATCCAGTTCGGTAGCGGTATGGGTCGCTCGGTCGTCGGTTTGGCATGGGCCAATGACGGCGCCGGTTTTGACGGATCACGGTTCACGGTGCCGCCGCGCGACGCGCTGGTGGCGGAACTGGCCTGACAGTAGGATTAGGAGACAAAAAGATGAGCAAGATCGGTTTTATTGGCACGGGGATCATGGGCGCGCCGATGGCGGGTCATCTGATCGATGCCGGCCACGAACTGCTGGCCTATGACGTGACCGGCGTTGCGCAGTCCGTGATCGACAAGGGCGCCAAGACTGCGGCGAACTCGAAAGAAGTTGCCGAGGCCAGTGAGATCATCATCATCATGGTGCCCGACACCCCGCATGTTCAGGCGGTGCTGTTCGGCGAGAACGGGGTTGCCGAAGGGTTGAGCGCCGGCAAGACGGTGATCGACATGAGCTCGATCTCGCCCGTCGAGACCAAGGTCTTCGCCAAAAAGATCAACGAACTCGGCTGCGAATATGTCGATGCCCCGGTGTCGGGCGGTGAAGTCGGCGCCAAGGCCGCGTCGCTGACCATCATGTGCGGTGGCACCGAAAAGGGTTTTGCCACGGCCAAGCCGCTGTTCGAGCTGATGGGCAAGAACATCACGCTGGTGGGTGGCAATGGCGACGGCCAGACCTGCAAGGTCGCCAACCAGATCATCGTTGCCCTGAACATCGAGGCAGTGGGTGAAGCACTGCTGTTCGCCTCCAAGGCCGGCGCCGATCCGGCCAAGGTCCGCGAGGCGCTGATGGGCGGGTTCGCCAGCTCGAAGATCCTCGAGATCCACGGCAAGCGCATGATCGACCGCACCTTCGATCCGGGCTTCAGGATCGAACTGCACCAGAAGGATCTGAATCTCGCCCTTTCCAGTGCTCGTGCGATGCAGATGAGCCTTCCGAACACGGCGACGGCGCAGGAACTGTTCAACGCCTGTGCGGCCCATGGCGGTTCGGGCTGGGATCACTCCGCCCTGGTCAAGGCGCTCGAACTGATGGCCGATCACGACGTGGCGTGAGAAACGGCGTTCCGGCGCTAATCGCGACCGGAGCGCCGTTGGCGTTCACCCAGCAGCTGTGAGGCAGACGCCGGATCGGTCGGACATGCGGCTGTCGGTGTCCGCCGCAGTGCACTTGAACGCGCTCGCGGACATTTGACCGACATCTGACGGTCAAATCCACACACCCGAAATGTCATTGAAAAGATTGGTACGCCCAAGGGGAATCGAACCCCTGTTTGCGCCGTGAGAGGGCGCCGTCCTGACCGCTAGACGATGGGCGCAGCCGTTGGTTCGCTGCGGATAGCAGATCGGCGCGGGCGTGGCAAGCAACGGTAGCGATGCTGGCGCCAGAAAATCGTTATGGGGGGCGTATTGACCTCGGCCCTTCCGCAAACGTCCGCCGGTTTCGGCACGGTGAGGTCATCCAGCAAATCAATCGGACATTGCATCCTGCGTCCTGCCGGGGCATATCGCTCTGTCCGCCGCTGGCAGTGGTGCGCAAAGCGCGCCGCTCCATGACACGTCTTGAGCAGAGAGTTTGACCGATGCACTGGATCCTGACCGTCAAATGTTGCAATCGCCCCGGCATCGTGGCGGCAGTGGCAACCGAACTGGCGCGCCATGGCGGCGACATCGCCGACGCCCAGCAGTTCGATGATCTTCAGACAGGCATGTTCTTCATGCGCATCGGCTTCGCGCTGCCCGGTGATGTCGATGCCTTCAAGGTCGACTTCGTGAAGCACGTCGAGGCCTTCGGCATGGAGTGGACGCTGCGTCCGGCTGACCAGCCGCGCAAAGTGCTGCTGATGGTCTCAAAGTTCGACCATTGCCTTGCCGACCTGATGTACCGCAATCGCATCGGCGAGCTGAACATGGATTGCGTCGGCATCGTCTCCAACCATCCCGCGTCGTCGCTCAACCTGACGCTCGGCGAGGACGTGCCCTATTACTATTTGCCGGTGACCAAAGAGACCAAACCGGCCCAGGAAGCCGAGATCAAGAAAATCATCACCGAGACCGGCGCCGAGCTCGTCGTGCTTGCCCGCTACATGCAGATCCTCAGCGAGGATCTGGCAGGGTTCCTGTCGGGCCGCTGCATCAACATCCACCACTCGTTCTTGCCGGGCTTCAAGGGCGCCAAGCCCTATCACCAGGCCTATGAGCGCGGCGTCAAGATGATCGGCGCCACGGCGCACTACGTCACCGCCGATCTCGACGAGGGTCCGATCATCGCTCAGGACGTCGAGCAGGTGACGCACCGCGACACACCCGAGGACATGGTGAGAAAGGGCAGGGACATCGAACGCCGCGTCCTCGCCCGCGCCGTTGCGCTGCACCTTCAGGATCGCGTCATGCCGCACGGCAAGCGCACGGTGGTGTTCGAGTAAACGCCAATAGCCGATCCTTGCCGGCGGGCAGGGGCATTGCCGCCGCCGATCCGGAGTGCGAGTCGCCTCCCGATCGCTGTTTCCATCCGACCGCGCGCTCATGTCGCACGGCCCAAAGCCGTGCCGAACCGCGGCGATGGCTAACATGACCGTTTTTCACAACTAATTTTTCGCGCAAAATGCGACAGAATTCCGCCACAAAAGGCCGGATTTCCTGGAGAAATCATCCGAAATTTCGCTGAAAAAACAAGCAACAAGCCAACACCGGCCTAAAACCGCATGGCAACTCCCCCCGCTGCATTCGCGATCAGCAGCATCCCTTAGCCTAGGTCCGTTGCGCCGAAACCTGTTTGATCAAGGTCATGGCGTCGACACAGTTTGCAACGCTACATGCCGACGAACGCGCACCGGCCCCCCCCAACACTAAATCCGGTTGCGCGGACGTTTCGCTAACATCAAGGAATTAAGGGAGCGAACTGTGACAACTCACGTCTACTCGTTCGATAACGGCGACGGCAAAAACAAGATGCTGCTCGGTGGCAAGGGCTCCAACCTCTGCGAGATGACGCAGATCGGGCTCAATGTTCCTCCGGGATTCGTTATCAGCACGGCCGCCTGCCTCGAATATATCGCCGCATCCAACAAGGCGCTCCCCGCAGGTGTAATGGACGATGTCCGCAAGGAAATCGCCGCCCTCGAGAAAAAGACCGGTAAGGGCTTTGGCGATGCCAAGAACCCGCTTCTGGTCTCGGTTCGTTCCGGCGCCGCCATGTCGATGCCGGGCATGATGGACACCATCCTCAACCTCGGCCTCAACGGCGAGACCCTCAAGGGTCTGATCGCACAGTCCGACAACCCGCGCTTTGGTTGGGACGCCTATCGTCGTTTCATCCAGCTGTTCGGCAAGGTCGCGCTCGGCATCGCCGACGAGAAGTTCGACGAGGACTTCGAGGACATCAAGCGCAACGCCGGTGTGAAGGCCGACGTCGGTCTTTCCGCCGAGAACCTTGAAGAAGCCGCCAAGCGCTTCCTGGCCACGGTCGAAGCCGAAACCGGCAAGCCGTTCCCGACTGATCCCTTCGAACAGCTCGAAATCGCCATCAAGGCGGTGTTCAATTCGTGGATGGGCCGTCGCGCCGTCGACTACCGCCGCGAGTTCAAGATCACCCCGGCGATGGCCAATGGTACGGCCGTCAACGTCCAGACCATGGTCTTCGGCAATCTCGGCGACGACTCGGCGACCGGCGTGGCGTTCACCCGCTATCCCGATACCGGCGAGAACAAGCTGTATGGCGAATACCTCGTCAACGCCCAGGGCGAAGACGTGGTTGCCGGCATCCGTACGCCGAAGCCGGTGGACGAGATGGACAAGGAAATGCCCGAGATGTTCAAGCAGCTCGTTGCCCTGCGCAACAAGCTCGAAGAGCATTACAAGGAAGTCCAGGACTTCGAGTTCACCATCGAGAAGGGCACCCTGTACTGCCTGCAGACCCGCAACGGCAAGATGAATGCCGCCGCCACGGTCCGCACCTCGGTCGAAATGGAAGGCGAAGGCCTTCTGACCAAGGGCGACGCCCTGATGCGCGTTGCACCTGAATCGCTCGAACAGCTCCTGTTCCCGCAGATCGATCCGAAGTCCGGTGCCAAGCCGGTTGCCAAGGGCCTTCCGGCCTCTCCTGGCGCCGCCGTCGGTATCGCGGTGTTCGACGCCGACCGTGCTGCTCAGCTCGGCCGCGGCGAAGGCAAGAAGGTCATCCTGGTTCGTGAAGAAACCAAGCCGGAAGACATTCACGGCTTCTTCGCTTCCGAGGGCATCCTGACCTCTCGCGGTGGCAAGACCTCGCACGCTGCCGTGGTTGCCCGCGGCATGGGCAAGGCCTGCGTCGCCGGTGCCGAAGGCATCGAAGTCAACGTGCAGAAGCGCGTTGCCGTCATTGGCTCGCACGTGATCGAAGAAGGTGACACCATCACCATCAACGGCACGACCGGTGAAGTCTATCTCGGCGAAGTGCCGATGATCGACGCCAAGTTCACCGACGAGCTGTCGACCCTGCTTTCCTGGGCCGACGCCGAAGCCCGTCTCAAGATCTTCGCCAACGCCGACACCCCGCCCGACGCCCAGAAGGCCCGCGGCTACGGTGCCGTCGGTATCGGCCTGTGCCGTACCGAGCGCATGTTCAACGCCAAGGAGCGTCTGCCGGTCGTGGTCGACATGATCGTCTCCGAGACGCCTGAAGAGCGCAAGGCTGCCCTCAACAAGCTGCTGCCGATGCAGCGCGAAGACTTCAAGGGCATCTTCAAGGCGATGTCGCCGTTCCCGGTGACCATCCGTCTGCTCGACCCGCCGATGCACGAATTCCTGCCGGCCGAGTTCCAGCTGATGGACGAAATCGACAAGCTCGAGCATCTGCGTGATACGCTTTCCGGCATGGAAGTGCTCCATGACGCAGCGCCGAACGTGGCGGCCCTTGCTGCCCCGCAGACCGTCGATGCCGCCGTGAAGCGCAAAGAGACCGTGCTCAAGATGGTCCGCAACCTGCACGAAGTGAACCCGATGCTCGGTCACCGTGGCGTCCGCCTCGGTATCTCGCATCCGGAAATCTACGAAATGCAGATCCGCGGCATCCTCGAGGCGACCGCCGAATGCCAGAAGGAAGGCATCGAGGTTCACCCCGAGATCATGGTCCCGCAGGTTGGCGAGAAGAAGGAACTCGAGTTCATCAAGGCCATGGTCGATACGCTCCAGGCCGAGATCGAAGGTACCTACGGCGTCAAGCTGACCTTCAAGTTCGGTTCGATGCTCGAAGTCGTCCGCGCCTGCCTGAAGTCCGACGAACTGGCCGAGATCTCCGAGTTCTTCTCGTTCGGTACCAACGACCTCACCCAGGCCGGCTTCTCGTATTCGCGTGAAGACGCCGAGAACAAGTTCCTGCCGCTCTACATCGAAAAGGGCGTGCTCACGGACAACCCGTTCGAGGCTCTGGACCAGTCCGGTGTTGGCAAGCTGATGGATATCGCCGTCAAGCAGGCCCGCGCTGCCAAGGACGGCATCAAGATCGGTATCTGCGGCGAGCATGGCGGCCACCCGGCTTCCATCGAGTTCGTCGACTCGATCGGCCTGACCTATGCGTCCTGCTCGGCACCGCGCGTGCCGATCGCCCGTCTGGCCGCCGCGCAGTCCAAGCTGCGTGAAGGCTCGACCAAGGCCGCTGCCGCGATGGCTTCTGCCTAAGCTTTTACAAGCAAGGCGTTCCGGCTGCGGCCGGGGCGCCATCTCCTCGATGAGCAAGACAAAACTTGCCCCTGCCGGCGCCTGGCGCTCGGCAGGGGTTTTTGCATGTCCGTGCCATCCTCCCGCGTAAGCCGAATGGGCTTGCTTTGGCGTTGCGGTTCCTGCTTCCGACGCAGATGTCGCACTGTGACAGCCTTGACGGCGAAGCCGGTCGATCGATACATGCCGCTCCGGTCGCAGATGCCTGCCGCCCGCTGACGGTCAACCGTCCCGGTGAAATTCTGTTCGAGTAGTCTCAGATCTGTCATCCCTCCGCGTCTCGCGCAGGTGGCAATGCGGGCCCCATCCATCGTCGAGACCGTGAACCAGGATTGCAGAGCAATGCCCGCTCAGTCTCGCAACAGTTTCCTTGACGGCGCCATGCCCGTCATCTTCGCCCGCACAGCCTTGCCCATCATCTTCGTGATGGGCATGAACGGCTTTCTCAACGTCGCCGACGCCCTGTTTCTCGGGCATTTTGTTGGCCCCGAAGCGCTGGCCGCCGTCACGCTAATTTTCCCGCTCTTCATGCTGATCGTCGCCCTGTCGAACCTGGTGGCGACCGGCATGTCGAGCTTGTTGGCGCGTCTGCTTGGCGGTGGCCGTCTTGAAGAGGCCAGCGCCGTCTATGCCAGCGCCCATTGGCTCGCCGTCGTCGTCGGGCTGACGCTGGCGCTGATGTTCCTGGCGTTCGGCGGCCCGGCGGTGCTCCTGGCCGCCGGCGGCGACGCGGACCTCGCGGCTATGTCCTCGACCTATCTTGGCATCCTGATGCTGACATCACCGTTGATGTTCGTGCTCGGCGTCAATGTCGATGCGTTGCGCAACGAAGGTCATGTCGGCACCATGGCGGCACTGAGCCTTCTGGTGTCCGTGAGCAACATCGGCTTCAACTACCTGCTCATCGCCGTGCTGCACATGGGCGTCGCCGGCTCCGCCTGGGGCACAGTGATGGCACAGGCCCTGGCTTTGGGGCTTATCGTCGCCTTCCGTATCCGCAGCGATACGGTGCTCAAGCCGATCGCCGTCTTCAGGCACATCACCGCATCGTCCTGGCGCTCCATTCTCGCTCTCGGCGCCCCGCAGAGCCTCAACTTCGTCGGCGCGGCCCTTGCCTCGACGGCGATCCTTGCGGCGCTGCAGATTGCCCGCAGCGCCGATTACGCCACCACCGTTTCGGCCTATGGCATCATCACCCGCGTCACCACCTTCACCTTCCTGCCACTGATGGGGCTCGGGCAGGCGATGCAGACCATCACCGGCAACAATCACGGCGCCGGACTGTGGCACCGTGTCGGTGACAGCTTCCGTTTCGCGGCTCTGTCGGCGCTGGTGTTCTGCATCGGCGTCGAGGCATTGGCGCTGGTGTTCGCCCCCCAGATCGGCGGGCTGTTCGTTGCCGACGGTGCGGTGATTGCCGAGGTCGCGCGCATCATGCCGATGATGCTGGCATTGTTCGTCATCTCCGGCCCGCTTTTGCTGGTTGGCGTGCATTTTCAGGCAATCGGCGATGCCGGACGGGCAGCCATTCTGGGACTCACCAAGCCCTACCTGTTCTACATCCCACTGGTTTTTGCCCTGGCCCTGGGGTTCGGCGACACCGCCATCTGGTGGGCGTCTCCCGGCTCTGACCTGCTGCTGCTCGGGCTGACGACGATCGTACTGATGCAGAATGCCAGAGCAAAGTCGCTGCGCTGGGGCCTGTTCGGCGACCCGACGAAGGCAGCAGTGTAAAGCGGTGCCTGCCAAACGGGGCGGCGAAAGCTGCCCCGGCTGCACACCGGAACACTGCCGCACCTCGCGCGTCATTTGGTCCAAAACGGGTCGCTCGCGGGATCAGTCTTGGAACTCCCGCCGCGCTTGTGTAGAGGTCACCTCGAAACGCAAAGGAGCTCGTGGAGCCGATGACACTTTCACCCTCGTGGCTGGACCGTCCCACGCATCGCCAATGGCTTCGCGATCAGGCCGAAGCGCTGTTCGCCTATTTCGAGACACGGGCGATCAATCCCGACGGCGGGTTTTATGATCTGACCCCCGAGGGTGCTCCGATGCCGACCGACAACCCCGTCCGTGGCATCCACGGCACGGCCCGCATGGTGCATTGCTATGCCATTGGTTCGCTGCTCGGACGCCCGGGGTCCGACCCGATCGTCGACCACGGCATGAACTATTTGTGGAACACCCATCGCGATGCCGAACGCGGCGGTTATTTCTGGGCCGTCGACAACAACGGTGCTGCCGACAACGGCCGCAAGCAGGGCTACGGCCACGCCTTCGCGCTGCTCGCTGCCTCGAGCGCCAAGCTCGTCGGCCACCCGCTCGCCGATCGCATGATCGAGGATGTCACCGACATCATCAACACGCGTTTCTGGCAGAACCAGCACGGCGCCATCGCCGAGGAGTTCAACGCCGACTGGACCCCGATCAGTTCCTATCAGGGCCAGAACTCGAATATGCATATGACCGAGGCGTTGATGGCCGCCTTCGAAGCGACCGGCGAGCGCGACTATCTCGACAAGGCGGAAAGCATCGCCGATCTCATCATCCGCCGCCGCGCCGGCGAGAACGGCTGGCGCGTCGCCGAACACTTCGACGCCGATTGGACCGTCGACAAGGACTATGCCGGCGACCAGATGTTCCGCCCGCCGGGAACGACCCCCGGCCATTGGCTCGAATGGGCGCGTCTCACCCTGCAGCTCTGGGTGCTCGGCGGCAAAAAGCACGACTGGATGCCCGAGGCGGCCGTGGCGCTTTTCGAGAGGTCCATCGATCTCGGCTGGGACACGAAGTTCGGAGGTTTCTTCTACAACCTCGACTGGTCGGACACGCCGGACATGCGCGACAAGCTGTGGTGGCCGTCCTGCGAAGGGGCAGGGGCCGCACGCTTCCTCATCGCCCACAGGCCATCCGATTTCCACGAAACCTGGTACCGCAGGATCTGGGACACCATCTCCCGCCACCATCTCGATCGCCAGCACGGCGGCTGGTTCGAGCAGCTGAGCGAAAACATGCAACCGTCCCACACTCTGTTCGCCGGCAAGGCAGACATCTACCACGCACTCCAGGCCTGCCTGATCCCGCTCTATCCGGCCGAGGGAAGCGTGACGAAAGGGATTATCGATGAAGGTGGAGCAGGCTAGGGGAGCCTGCCGATCTTTGTCCGGTCTGTCGGGCAAACAGCGCTCACAGAGCGGGGGTAGCCCCTGGACTTCCTGATCGTCTTCTTTCCTCTTTTGGAGGCAAGGGAACCAGGACAGGTACAGTCAGCTTCAGTGAGGCGTTCAAGCCTGACGCGGTGGCCCAGGTCGGTGACCGCGGCCACTGGCAGCTTTGTTGCCGACCGACTCCGCAGGGATCGGCCCAGCAGTTCCAGGCACGGCTGATGGCCAGCCGGTTATGGCTTTCTTGCTGAAACAACAGCAACCAAATCGTGCTGTTGCGGTTTTGAGTGAGCCTCAAGCACCTTTGCTGACACAGTGCCCCTAAACGCAGGGCGAATTGCACTCCCAAAGTCCAAGAAAACGCAATGCCTCAATGCGGCAAGCCGTCGCGCGAGGTATGAAAAAAAAGACTCGATTTCATACTTGTTGGCCTCTAGCGTGCGCGCACTGATTTCCTGATCCGACTCTCCCCCTCGTCGGACCCAAGCGCACAATCGAGGACGAACGATGCACTCCAAACTCATCAAGGGGCTTGCTGTGGCCCTGTTGGTTTCGACCGCTACGCTGGCTGCTGGCGGCGTGGCCTTTGCCAAATCGGACCTGATCCTGGCCATCGGTGGAGAACCGGACAATGGCTACGACCCGCTTCTCGGTTGGGGGCGCTATGGGTCTCCGCTGTTTCAGTCGACCCTTTTGAAGCGCGATGCGAACATGGCAACGCAGCCCGATCTGGCGACTGACTGGTCCCTGTCTGATGATCGGCTGACCTGGACGATCACGCTCAGGACCGACGCCAAGTTCTCCGACGGCACGCCGCTGACGGCAAAGGATGTCGCCTTCACCTTCAACCATGCCAAGGAAGCTGGCGGCACACTCGATCTGTCGGTCCTTGATGAAGCGGTGGCAATCGATGACGCGACCGTTAAGATCAAGCTCAACCAGCCCTGGATCACCTTCTCCGAGTTTTTGTACGCCCTCGGCATCGTGCCGGCCGACAGCTATGGCCCCGACTATTCCCGCCATCCGGTGGGATCCGGTCCCTACGAGATGGTATCGTGGACCGAAGGCGAGCAGCTGATCGTCAAGCCGAACCCGCACTACTACGGCAAGCAGCCGGGCTTTTCGAAGATCACCTTCCTGTTCACCGACAATGACACCAGTCTTGCCGCGGCCCATGCCGGTCAGGTTGACATGGTCGTTGTGCAGGCGGCAACAGCCGACGCGCCGCCGGCCGGTTTCAAGCAGGTCGTGGTCGATTCCGTCGACAATCGCGGCATGTCCTTCCCGATGGTGCCGGATGAAGGCAAAGCCACCGCGGACGGCAATCCGATCGGCAATGATGTCACCGCCGACCTCGCCATCCGCCGGGCGATCAATCTCGGCCTCGACCGGGACCAGATCGTCGATGTTGCGCTGCTCGGCCACGGCACGCCAGCCTTCGGTCCCGCCGACGGTTTGCCCTGGTCCAACCCCGATGCAGCCGTTGCGTTCGATCTCGATGCCGCCAAAGCCCTGCTTGATGAAGCTGGCTGGGTGCCCGGTCCGGACGGTGTGCGTGTGAAGGACGGGCTGCGGGCGGCATTCCCCGTCGTCTACCCGGCCTCGGACACCACCCGTCAGGCACTGACCGTGACCGTTGCCGAGCAACTCAAAGCCCTCGGCATCGAAGTCACCCCGCTCGGCAAGAGCTGGGAGGACATCGGACGGCTCAATCACGCCGGCCCGGTTCTGTTCGGCTGGGGCAGCCACACCCCGCTTGAGGTCTACAGCCTCTATCAGAGCAGTTGGGGCGGCGTGGCAAGCTACAATACCGGCTATTTCTCCGATCCGACGGTCGATGCGCATTTCGCGGACGCGCAGGCGGCCGAGAGCCTCGAAGCCTCCTATCCGGACTGGCAGGCGGCGGAGTGGGACGGCACGACCGGCTTTTCCGCCAAGGGGCTCGCCGGCTGGGCCTGGCTGGTCAATCTCGACCACATCTATTACGTCAACGAGTGCCTCGACATCGGCCCGACCCAGATTGAGCCGCATGGCCATGGCTGGCCGATCACGGCGCTGATCCAGAACTGGTCCTGGACGTGCGAGTAACCCCGCGATGACAAACTGGCCGACCTTCATGGCGACCCGGCTTGTGCGGCTGGCCCTTGTGCTGGCCGCAGTGGCTTTGGTTGCCTTCGCGCTGGCGAAGATTTCGCCGGTCGATCCGATCAATGCCTATCTGGGGCCGAACATCGCCAAGGTCGGGCAGGAACAACGCGACCTCATCGCAGCCAAATGGGGACTGGACCAGCCACCGCTGGTCCAGTTCGGCAAATGGCTGGGCAATCTTGCCGAGGGCGATCTCGGCACCTCGATGACCTACAATGCGCCCGTCGTCGACATCCTGATCAAACGCTTCCAGACCTCATTGCCATTGATGGGATTGGCCTGGCTGTTGTCGGGGGTGTTCGGTTTCGCGCTCGGGGTCATCGCCGGTGCCATGCCCGACACCTGGCTGGACAGGATCATCCGCACCTATGCCTATCTTCTGGCCTCGACGCCGACCTTCTGGCTGGCCATACTCCTGTTGGTGGTCTTCTCCGTCGGTCTCAACTGGACGCCGGTCTGCTGCGCTGCGCCCATCGGCGCCTTGCCCGAAGACGTCACACTGTTCCAACGACTGCATCATTTGATCCTGCCGCTGATCACGCTGACCGTGCTCGGTGTGGCGCAGATCACGCTGCACACCCGCGCCAAGATGATCGAAATCATGCAATCCGACTTTGCCCTTTATGCGCGGGCGCAAGGGGCATCATTGATCGATGTCGCCATAAGGCATGGTGCCCGCAATGCCGCGCTGCCGGCAGTTACGGTGCTGTTTGCTTCGCTCGGCGAACTGTTCGGCGGCTCTGTCCTGGCAGAACAGGTCTTTGCCTATCCCGGCCTCGGGCGTGCCGCGGTCGAAGCCGGGGTCAAGGGCGACGTGCCGCTTCTGCTCGCCATCGCTCTGTTCCTGACGCTGTTTGTTTCGGTAGGCAACACCATCGCTGACATTCTGTATCGCGTCGTTGATCCTCGTATCGGCGACACGCCCGATCTGGAGGTTGCCCCATGACCGAAGCCATCCAGACCGGTGCCGTTGAGACGCCGGGCTTTCGCCTCAACACACGGATCGCAACGCTCATCGCCACCGGCATAGGCCTTGCCGGGATCGGCTTCATCATCATCGGCTCAATCGCCTTTGGTGGCTTCGGCATTGATCCTGACTTTGCCGAACGTCTCGCTCCGCCGTCCTTCGCGCACTGGTTCGGCACCGATCAGTTCGGGCACGACATGTTCGCCCGCACTGTTCACGGGCTTAACGTCAGCTTGTGGGTCGGGCTTTTTGCCGCCACGATGTCGGCGTTTATCGCCGTCCTTTTGTCGACCTTCGCGACAACCTGCGGCCGCTGGGCCGACATGCTCGTGTCCTTCCTTGTCGATGCGACCATGGGCCTGCCGCACCTGGTGCTTCTGATCCTCATTTCCTTCGCGCTTGGCGGTGGCACACATGCCGTGATCATCGCTGTTGCCGTCACGCACTGGCCGCGGCTGACGCGTATTCTTCGGGCCGAAATCCTGCAGCTGCGCCACGCCGATTTCGTCGTGTCGTCGCGCAGTTTTGGCAAGTCCTGGTGGTACATCGGTCGCCACCATTTTCTGCCTCATCTCGTTCCGCAGATGCTTGTCGGGCTGGTGCTGCTGTTTCCGCATGCCATCCTGCACGAAGCCGGGCTGACCTTCATCGGCTTCGGCCTTGAGCCGACCAAGCCGGCCATCGGCGTACTGCTGTCGGATTCGATGCGCTATCTGACCGCCGGCAAGTGGTGGCTGGGGCTCTATCCGGGACTGAGCCTCTTGCTGCTCGTCCTGTGCTTCGATGCGATCGGCAACGGTCTCCGTCTGCTCCTCGATCCAAGGCAGGCCCACAAATGACGCTTCTTTCGGTTGAACAGCTGTCGATCGGGTTTTCCCGCTATGACGGCTTGGTGCGGCAGCGCGAACTTCATGTCCTCGAAGGCCTCAGTTTTGGCGTCGAGCGTGGCGAGGTTCTCGCCTTGATCGGTGCCTCCGGCGCCGGCAAAAGCCTATTGGCCCATGCCATTTTTGGCATTCTGCCGGAAAATGCCGTGACGCACGGGCGCCTACGCTTCGACGGGATCATCCTCGATCAGGTGCAACGGGCAAAATTGTGCGGCCGACGCATGGCGCTGGTGCCGCAATCGGTCAGTCATCTCGACCCGATGACGCGCTGTCGCAAGCAGATCGTCTGGGCCGGCCAGCGCGCCGGACGCCGTCTCAAGGACTCCGACATCGTCGACCTTCTGTCCCGCTATGGTCTCGACGAAGAGGCAGCCGATGCCTATCCGCATCAGCTGTCCGGCGGCATGGCGCGTCGCATGATGATGGCGATCGCCAGCGTCGGCGATCCCGATCTCGTCATCGCCGACGAACCCACCAGCGGACTCGATTCCCGAAATGCCGAGGGCGTTCTCATCCATCTTCGCTCCCTGGCAGATGCGGGTAAGGCCGTTCTCGTCATTACACACAGTCTCGCGGAGGTTCTGCCCTTTGCCGACCGCGTCGCCGTGATGCGCGGAGGACGTCTCGACGGGATCGAGCCGGCTTCGGGCTTTGTCGATGACGGGGGCGGCCTTCTTTCCCCTTATGCGCGTGCCTTGTGGCAGGCGCTGCCGCAAAACGGATTCAGCGGAGAAGCGACATGTTGAGTGGCGAAAACATAAGCTACCGCTACACGCCACGCGCATCGCTGGTTCTTGACGGCGTCGATATCGCCGTGGCTCCGGGTGAGATCGTCGGCCTGACAGGCTGGTCGGGGCGGGGGAAATCGACCCTCGGACGGTTGCTCGCCGGACATCTGGTTCCTTCCGTCGGACGCATTACGGTCGACGGAAAAGGGGCAGGGAGCGGTTTCCGTCCCGTTCAGTATCTTCACCAATCACCAATCTTCGCCACCGATCCGCGCTGGCGCATCGGTCGTATTGTCGAGGAAGCCTGGCAAGCGGACGACGAGACCCGCAAGGAACTCGGCATCGAAAAGAGCTGGTACGATCGCTATCCACACGAGATTTCCGGCGGCGAATTACAGCGCATTGCGCTGCTTCGAGCC
The DNA here is from genome assembly GCA_963676075.2 of Devosiaceae bacterium. Taxonomy (GTDB): domain Bacteria; phylum Pseudomonadota; class Alphaproteobacteria; order Rhizobiales; family Devosiaceae; genus JAHJQZ01. Next base: position 46,998 of record CAXXNZ010000027.1, on the reverse strand, counting down.
CTCGCACCTGAGCTGCGCTATCTCGTCGCCGACGAGATCACAGCCATGCTTGATCCCGTCGCTCAGGTGGACATCTGGCAATGTCTGTTGTCACGCGCATCGCGCGGCTTGGGGATCCTTGCGATCAGCCATGACCAGGCACTGCTCGACCGCATCGCAACACGGGTTGAGACGCTTTAGCTGGATCTGGGCCGGGATAACCTGCCTTAAGTGGGGCGCCTCTCTCAGCCATTTGCACGCATCCGGACCTAGGTTCTGAGCTCATAAACGGATTCCGTGTCAGGCGTTGTCGCGGTTCAATCCAGAGATGCTTCGGACCAGAGAGGCTTCTGAGGTGAAGCGATCTCACGATTTGAATAGCCCTTAGATTTGTAGACGCCTTCTTCCCTAATTTTGAGGCAAGGAGGCCGTTATGGGCAAAGCCAACTTCAGTGACGAGTTCGCTTCGCGGACCTTCGGTTCAAGCGAGACGCGGTGGCGCAGATCCAAGCATGTCAGAAACGGGATGCTGCCTCCCGTCGAGTGCGTACGGCAGCACAGAATGAGCTTTTAGGGCGTCTAGAAAACGCGGGGCTATTCATTTTCGATTGTTGAAAGCAGACAATGCCAACGATCAGGCAGGAGAATAGCGTGCCGACGCCGTCGAGGCGCACGTTCTTTCTTTTTTGTCATGTCAAATTGGCCTATCCGTTTCTCGACATGGATTCATTCGAGGTAGTGTTGCTGTGAGGTTGAGGTGAAATCCGCAACGGCAAATGACGTGGCGCGATTGGCCGGTGTGTCCCGGTCGGCGGTTTCACGCACCTTCTCAGGCAAGGGATTCGTTTCGAGCGAGAAGCGCGAACGCATCGTCAAGGCGGCCCAGCAGCTCAACTACCGGCCCAATGCCATCGCTTCGAGTCTTGCCAGCAAGCAGAGCAATCTGGTTGCCATTGTCATCAACAAACGGCCTGATGATCGTTCGCCCTTTTTCTACAATGCCTTGTGGAACGCGGTGCAGGAGATGGGCTACGTGCCTTTGCTGGTACCGGTGGTGCCGAGCGAAGACGGGATCGTCTCGCTCAGGCAGACGATCACCTATCCGCTGCGCGGTGTCATTGTCATGGCCGACAGCGTCAGCCCGGTCGCGGTACAGAACATCGCCACGGAAACCCGACCGGTCATGCTCAATCATCACTGGTCAGGCGAGGACGAGGTCGACGCCGTGATCATCGACCAGCGTTCCGGAATCGACGAGATGGTTGCCGATCTGGCTGCCACCCGTCACCGAACGATCGGTTTCATCGGCGGACGCCTGACTGCGGAGAATGCCGATGAGCGCCGCAACGCTCTGATCGATGCCATGGTTCGGCACGGACTAACTCTGACCGCCGAAGGCCAGGGCGATTTCTCCTACGATCGCGGCTATGCCGAAACCCGGCGCATGTTCGCGTCCGGCGAACTGCCCGATGCACTATTCTGCGCCAACGACATCACCGCCTTCGCCGCGCTCGATGCGCTTCGGCTCGAACTCGGGCGCAAGGTGCCCGAGGACATCAGCGTCGTCGGCTATGACGATACGCCGTCGGCTCATTGGGGAGCGTATAATCTCTCCACCATCCGCGAGCACGCCGAACAGATCATCGCCTTGATCACGACCTTGCTGACCGAACCGAGCGCCAAGCCCGGCCAGTACAGGATCGAAACCGAGTATGTCCGCCGCGGCACGGTCACGCCGCGGCGATAATCACGCCATCACGCCGGTTCGAGCTGGGTCGGCGTGCGATGAGGGGATCTGGTGCGGGGCTCGCGTTGCGACGTCATTGGCCAGCATCTGCCGACACTCCGACGTGCCAAAAACCAACCATCACACCAGCGTCACTTGCCCACGCTAGAATGAACCCCTGCGCCGCTGCCTATCCGGCAAACGCGGCGTTCGTCCCGCCAGACCGTTCTTTGATCGTGATGCAGTTGTCGCGCGGAAATTGTGACAGCGCGTGCACAATGTGCATGTCGTTCAGAACCTGAAAAATTGCTGTCATTTTGACGATACAGTCCGTGGCTATGCACCCGCGTGCAGTATCTGTTGCACAGATTGAGCCTCGCGCCGCTGCTCCATTTACATTCGCTCGCTCTAATCGGTATCGAAAGGACGCCGTTATGAGACTCCTGAGAAAGCATCTGAATGCACTGGCCGGCACTATTGCTCTGGCCGTGCTGGCCGGCCCAGCCGCCGCCCAGACCTGTGACACCTACAATGAAGCGCCGGCTCTGGCCGAAGCCGTCAGCGCCGGCACTCTGCCGCCGATCGCAGAGCGCCTGCCGGCCGAACCGCTTGTCGTCAAGCCCTTCGAACAGACCGGCGTCTATGGCGGCGAGATGGTCGACACCACCGGCGGCGGCCGCGTTGCCGAGTTCCGCCATTACGGCTACGAGCCGCTGGTGCGCTGGTCGGTCGACGGTGGCGAGGTCGTTCCCAACGTCGCCAAGTCCTGGGAGATTTCGGACGACGCCACCACCTATACCTTCCATCTGCGCGAAGGCATGAAGTGGTCGGACGGCGAACCCTTTACCGCCAGGGACATCGTCTTCTGGTGGGAACGTGTCGAAACCAACACCAAGCTCAATGACAACCCGCGCGGCCAGTTCGTGGTCGACGGCGAACCCGCCACCGTTACGGCGCTCGACGACTACACGGTCACGTTCAAGTGGTCCCACCCGAACGGGTTGTTCCTGATGGATCTGGCCACTTCATACGGCCAGCGCGTCGTCAACTTCGCCGAGCACTATCTCGCCCAGTTCGACATCGATCTCAATCCGGATGGCGTGGCCAAGATGATGGCCGATGCCGGCGAAACCGACTACCGCACCTGGTGGCGCGATACTGTCGGTACCTACGGCATGAATTCGGAATACAACGATCCCAAGCGCCCGCACGTGCTGGCCTGGATCCCAACCGAGCCGTTCCTGGGCAAGGAGCGCTTCTCGTTCGAGCGCAATCCCTATTATTTCAAGGTCGACACCGACTGCAACCAGCTGCCCTATATCGACACCCGCACCTGGGTGCTGGTGCAGGACAGCGAAGTCGAACTCGCCAAGGTGCTGTCGGGCGAAATCGACATCAGCGCCGCCGGCATTTCCAATCCGTCGAACCGCGCCGTGTTCTATCAGAACCAGGAAAAGGGCGATTACCGCCTGATCCCGGCCGAAAGCGCCAACATGAACACGGCGATCTTCGTGCCGGCCATGAACAACCCCAATCCGTTCAAGGCCAAGGTCTATCAGGACAAGAACTTCCGCATCGGCCTGTCGCTGGCGATCAACCGTCCGGAAATCATTGATGTCGTCTATCTCGGCCAAGGCCGTCCCTATCAGATCGGCCCGCGCCCCAGCTCGCCCTTCTACAACGAGCAACTGGCGACCCAGTACACCGAGTACGATCCGAAGCTGGCCAATGAGTATCTCGACAAGGTGCTGCCCAACAAGGATGCCGAAGGCTTCCGCCTCGACGACGAGGGCAAGCGCTTCCAGATGGTCGTCTCGGTCGACACGGGCTTCCGCTCCGACTGGCTCGATATGATGCTGCTGGTCGAGAAGTATTGGGAGACGGTCGGCATCGACGTGGTGGTCGACGGTGTCACCGACGAAGTCTTCGAGCAGCGTCGCTCGGCGCCGGATCGCGACATCAATCTGTGGGTGGCCGAGAACGGTTCGGGCCGGCTGCCGCTGCTGTCGACCCAGGTCATGCTGGGCGGCGTCGGCTTTTACGGCAACTGGGACCAGTGGGAGCGCTGGTACAACGAGCATCGTGGCTCGGTCAATCGCGGCTCGGAAGTGGCCGGTGAGGTCGAACCCGTTGAGCCGCCCGCCGAAGTCGTCGAGATGCTCGACATGGCGGCGAAGATTCCGGTGACAGCTGGCGATGCCCAGACCAAGCTGATGAACGACTTCGTCCAGAAGGTCGCCGACTACTTCCCGGTCTTCGGCATCTCCCTGCCGGAAGGCGACTATCGCGCTGTCCGGAACCGCCTGCGCAACGTGCCCCAGCCGCTGATCGAGGGCTGGCTGTATCCGGGTCCGGCCCCGGCCAACTTCTCGAGCTTCTACATCGAGAAAGACAAGCAGTAGTCCGCAAAACCTAAACGGGGCGGGCCAGAAGGCTCGCCCCACTATCGTATCGAGACGCCGATGCTGAGATTTCTTGCCCGGCGCATGATCCTGATGGTGTTCACCGTCTTTGCGATCAGCGTCGTTTCCTATGCCATCATTTCGCTGCCGCCCGGGGACTATGTCGACAAGGTCGCCTCGGAACGTCGTCAGCAGTCCGACGTGATGACCTATGAGGAAATGACCAGCATGCGCCATCAGCTCGGGCTCGATCGCAGCATGCCCGAACAATATGCGAGCTGGGTCTGGGGCATCCTGTCCAAGGGCGATTTCGGGCGTTCCTTCGCCTGGGAGGTGCCGGTCTCGGAGCTGATCTGGCAAAGGCTTGGACTGACCTCACTGCTGTCGGTGCTCACCTTGGTTTTCATCTGGGTCATCGCCATTCCCATCGGCATCTATTCGGCGGTCAGGAAATACTCCCTTGGCGATTATGTGTTTACGACCATCGGTTTCATCGGCCTGGCCGTGCCCAATTTCCTGCTGGCACTGATCCTGCTCTACGTTTCTTTCCGCTATCTGGGACAGAGCGTCGGCGGTCTCTTCTCGCCCGACTACGTCAACGCCCCGTGGTCGCTCGCCAAGGTTGGCGACCTGGTCAGCCATCTGTGGATTCCGATGGTTGTGCTCGGCACCGCCGGCACGGCCAGTGTCATCCGCACCATCCGCGCCAATCTGCTCGACGAACTGCACAAACCCTATGTGCTGACGGCCCGCGCCAAGGGGCTGTCGGAAAACTGGCTGACCCTCAAATATCCGGTCCGCCATTCACTCAATCCGTTCGTTTCGGGGCTCAACGATATCTTCGTCACCATCGTTTCGGGCGAGACCATTGTCGCCGTCGTGCTCGGACTGCAGACGACCGGGCCGCTGCTGCTTGATGCCCTGAGAGGCCAGGACATGTATTTGGCCGCCACCTTGATCATGTTTCTGAGCTTTCTGGCCGTAATCGGCACTTTGGTGTCCGACGTGTTGCTGATGTTGCTCGACCCGAGAATTCGCCGTCAGGCCAGAGAAGGAGAGATGCTTTGACACGCGACATCCCTTCGGAGCCTGCCGCCTTGAACGAAACCGAATTGGCGTCGGCCTGTGTGCCGGTCTTCAAATTCGACGCCGAACGCATAGAGCAAGGCTGCGTCCTGCCGGGCAGCGTCAACGGCAGGTGGATTCCGGCATGAGCGCCTCGGTCGAATATGCCAGCTACGGCACGTTGATCTTGCGGCGTTTCCTGCGTCACAGGCTCGGGGTGGTCGGCGCCGTCATCACGGCGGCGATCTATATGGTCGCACTATTTTGCGAGGTCCTCGCGCCGGCCGATCCGGAGGCCTTCAATCCGCGTGCGCTCTACACGCCGCCGCAGGGCATCAACCTCTTTCATACCGCCGCAGACGGCACGTTCGAGGTGAAGCCCTATGCGCTCGGCTATACTTCCAGCGTCGACTACAACACCGGCGAGCGCCGATTTGAGACCGATCCGGAGCAGGTTATCGATCTGGGCTTTTTCGTCAAAGGCGCCCCCTATAAGCTGTGGGGATTGATCCCCTGGGACCGGCACCTGTTCGGGCCGGTCGATCCGGATAAGAAGGTTTTCTTTTTCGGCGCCGACCGGCTGGGACGCGATGTGTTCAGCCGCACGATCCATGCGACACGGGTATCGATGACCATCGGGTTGATCGGGGTCGCCCTCAGCCTGATCCTCGGCATTATCATCGGCGGCGCCTCGGGTTATTTCGGCGGCTGGATCGATGTCGGCATTCAACGCGTCATCGAGTTCCTGCAATCGCTGCCGTCGATCCCGTTATGGATCGGGCTGGCGGCGGCCATTCCGCCGACCATGCCGCCGATCCAGACCTATTTCATGATCACCGTCATTCTGTCGATCCTTGGCTGGACCGGGCTGGCGCGGATCGTGCGCGGCAAGTTCATGGCCTTGAAGAACGAAGAATTCGTCATTGCCGCCAGGCTCGACGGCTGCAAACCGACGCGCATCATCCTGAGGCACATGGTGCCGAATTTCATGAGCCATATCATCGCCGTGGTCACCCTCGCGATTCCGGGGATGATCGTTGCGGAAACCTCGCTGAGCTTTCTCGGCATCGGTCTCAGGCAGCCGGTGGTGAGTTGGGGCGTGCTCTTACAGGAAGCGCAGAACCTCAGGTCGATCGCAGCGGCGCCCTGGCTGTTCGTACCCGGCGGTGCGGTGGTGATCGCTGTTCTTGCCCTCAACTTCCTCGGAGACGGCATGCGTGATGCGGGAGACCCCTATGCCAACTGAGCCACTCTTGTCGATCGACGGGCTGTCGGTGTCATTTGGCACCGATGGAACGCGTGTGACCGCGCTCAACGAGGTGGGATTCGACATTCCTGCCGGCAAGACGGTGTGCCTGGTTGGTGAATCTGGTTGTGGCAAGTCGGTGACGGCGCGGGCGATGCTGAGAATTCTCGACGCCAATGCCAAAATCGATGCTGGCCGCATGCTCTACCGCAGCGGCGACGGCAATATGATCGATCTGGCCGGAAGCGCGACCAAGGCGCCGGAAATGCGTCGGGTGCGCGGCAATGAGATCACCATGATTTTCCAGGAGCCGATGACCGCGCTGTCGAGCTATTACACCATCGGCAACCAGATCGTTGAAGCCATCCGACAGCATGCCAGCATTTCCAGGCGTGATGCCCGTGACCGCGCCATCGAAGCGCTGGAAGCCGTCGGCATGCCCGATGCCAAGGCGCGGCTCGACGCCTATTCGTTCGAGCTTTCCGGCGGCCAGCGCCAGCGCGCCATGATCGCCATGGCGCTTGCCACCAATCCGCGGCTTCTGATCGCCGATGAACCGACGACGGCGCTGGATGTGACGACACAGGCCGTCATCCTCGAACTGATGCGCGATCTGCAGGCGCGGTTCGGCATGTCGATCCTGTTCATCACCCACGATCTTGGTGTCGTGGCGGAAATGGCCGACGAGGTGGTGGTGATGTATCTCGGCGAAGTGGTCGAGCGTGGCCCGGTCGCCGAAATCTTCAACGCGCCGCAGCACCCCTATACCCGCGCCCTGTTGATGGCGGCGCCCCATTACCAATCCCAGCGCAACGCAAGGCTGCCTGTCATTCCCGGCACGGTGCCGAGTCTTTCGCAGCGCCCGGCGGGCTGTGTCTTCGTTTCGCGTTGTACCTTTGCCGAAAAGGGACGCTGCGACACGACCCGTCCGCCACTGGTCACCGGCGCGACCGATTCCCGCTGCTTTTTCTCTGGAGAGGAACTCGCAGTTCGGCCCAAGGCCGAAGCCCACATAGCGGAAGCCGCATTGCCCAAAACCATGCTGCCCGAAAACGGCGCCGTGTTGAGAGCACATGGGGTGTCCAAGCATTTCGTCAAAAAGAGCGGAATGTTCAGCCGGTCGGTCAAAACGACCAGAGCGGTTTCGGATGTGTCGATCGAATTGAACGCAGGTGAAACGCTCGGCCTTGTCGGCGAGTCCGGCTGCGGAAAATCGACACTCGGGCACACTCTGGCCGGGCTTCTCGATCCGACGGATGGTCGCGTCCATCTCGGTCGCAACGGCAATATGGACGACATCACCCATCTGCCGGAGCCTGAACGCCGCAAGGTCTGGCAGGACATGCGGGTGGTGTTTCAGGACCCGTTCGCCTCGCTCAATCCGCGCATGACAGTGTTCGACATTGTTGCCGAACCGCTCCGCGTCGGCCCCGGTCGGATTACGAACAGCAAGGCGTTGACCGCGCGCGTCGAAGAGGTTCTGGGCCATGTCGGCCTTTCTCCGGAGCAGGGCGAACGCTATCCGCACGCCTTTTCCGGCGGGCAGCGCCAGCGCATCGGTATCGCCCGCGCTCTTGCCCCCAATCCGCGCATCATCATCGCCGACGAGCCGGTTTCTGCGCTCGACGTCTCGGTTCAGGCCCAAATTCTCAACCTGTTCCGCGACCTGCAGCGCGAATTCGGACTGACCTATCTGTTCGTCTCCCACGATCTCAATGTCGTCTCCAATATCGCGGATCGCGTGGCGGTAATGTATGCCGGGCGCATCGTCGAAATGGCCTCGACTTCCGAGATCTACAACGCCCCGCGCCATCCTTATTCGGCTGCATTGCTGAGTGCCGTTCTGGTGCCGGACTACCGTGTAGAAAAGCTTCCGCGCCAACGTTTGCGCGGCCATCCGCCCAATCCGGCGGACCTGCCGAACGGTTGCGCCTTCGCGCCGCGCTGCCCGTTTGCCACCGACCTGTGCCGCAGCACCGAGCCGGCACTGGAATCCGATGGGGCAGGGCGGTTGACCGCCTGTCATCGCAGGGCGGAGATCACCCTGACAGGATTGAAGGATGCCGGATAGAAGCGTATCTCGACCGCCGCTCGGATCGCACCTTGCAGGCGCCTCGCGCCGCGCCCTGTCGAACTCCATCTATTTCACCAATCGGAAGACCGGATGACCATCAGCTTTGCTGGGCGTTTGACCCTCGATCACATGGCCACGCATGTGCCGCACGTATTCTCGGTTCCCGAGGGTGTCGGCACGCTTGGCATCAGCTTCAGCCATGATCCCCACCATCCCGGCCCGGAGGCCGGCGATATTCCCCATCAACTCTCCATTTCGGTGTATGGCCCCAACGGTGCGCGCGGCACGCGCCACAACAATGCTGATCAAAGCCCGCTGATTTCAACGCACTACGCCTCGCCGGGCTATGTGTCCGGACCGATCGAGCCGGGGGAGTGGACAGTTGAGATCGATGTGCATCGCGTTCTGCCGCCCGGCAATGTCTCCTACAGGCTCGAAATCGATCTGCAGGCGGAAGAGACTGAGGCGCCGGAGCACGCGCCGCCCGTGCCGCTCGCCGGATCCCGGCGACGGGGACCGGGTTGGTATCGCGGCGATCTGCACGGCCACACCCTTCATTCCGACGCCATATTGAGCGTCGCGGATTATCTCGACTACGCCATGGAGCGCAGCCTCGATTTTGTCGCGCTGACCGACCACAACACGGTTTCAGGCCTTGCTGAACTCGACAGTTTGGCCGGCGACGCGATCACCATCATCAAAGGTGTGGAACTGACCGGCTTTCACGGTCATGCCCTGGCGCTCGGCAGCGGCGACTGGGCCGAATGGCGCATCCGCGACGGCGAGACCATGCGTGCCCGTGCCCTGGATTTGACCGCGTCCGGGCGCCTGTTCGTCATTGCCCACCCGAAAAGCGAGGGCCATCCGTTCTGCACCGGCTGCCGTTGGAGCCATGCCGACCAGTTTCCCGGCTCGGCGCGGATTGTTGAGGTGTGGAATGGCCCTTGGAATGATTCATGCCCGCAGAACGAACAGGGCATTCGCCTGTTCTACCATTGGCTCAACGAGGGCAATCGCATGGTCGCCACCTCGGGCACCGATACGCATGCGCGCCATGGACCGGATGCGCGCTTGCCCGCAAACATGGTTTTTGCCGATGACAACACCCAACCGGACATACTCGCCGCGATCCGGGCGGGACGTCTCTATGTCTCCAGCGGCCCGCGCCTCGATTGCGTCGCTGTTACCACTGAAGGAACGCGTGTCGGCATGGGCGATGTGGTCCCTGCGGGCCGGATGAACCTCCGCTGTCGCTGGACCGGAGGCGATGCCGAACAATATCTTTCCGGCCTGACGGCGCATCTGATCCGGCGCGGCACGAGATCCGGCACTTGGTCCTGCGCCGAGCATGCCGAAGTCGAAGTCACCGTTGATGCGGTCGATAGCGACTGGTTCGTCTGGGAGTTGCGCGACGAAGCGGGCGGCGTACATGCCCTCACCAATCCGTTCTTCATCGGCACCAAGCCCGGCATTTGGCGCTAGAGTGTTTTCAGGAAAAGTGGAAACCACTTTTCTGGTTCGAAAACGCGACCACTCAAAGACCTAGAGCAGATCAGATGAGTCCATTTGAGCGTGAGCTGCTCTAGCCGCCATGAGGGCGCGATGGACAGACGCGAAGAACCTGCCTGCCGATGCGGCGCTCAGGACTGTCGATCCCGGCTTAGCCTGTCGACGATGCTCAACAGCGGAGAAAGAGGCGGGACCGATGCCAGCTCGCTGTGGCAAACCAGGTATTCATTGCCGACGATTTCGCCGTTTTCGATCGGGATACGCCTGATATTGGCGTGAGCGGGCGCTTCGCTTTCGAGGACCGTGCCGACACCGAGGCCGAGCGCAACCGCTTCATTGGTTGCCTCGCGGCTGGCGATCTCATAGCCAATCGTCGGCTCCAGTCCCTGCCGGTGGGCCGCGTCGAAGAAGATGCGCCGCGTATAGGAGCCGACTTCACGAAAAATCAGCGGTATCCGACACAGTTCGGAGATCGATACCGAAGTTCGTTCGCCGAAGGGATGGCCGTCGGCAACGATGGCGATCAGCGGGTGTTTCAGGAAATGGACGCAATGGAATTCGGGGTGTGGCCCGGACAGGCCGACGAAGATGGCATCGAGCTCGAACTGGCGCAGGCGCTCGAACAGGATGCGGGAATTGGCGCTCGTCAGCTGCAGTGAGGCGCCGGGAATCCGGTTCTTGAACGTGCGCGCCACCGGCAGGGCGATCTGTGGGGCGCTGAACCCGAGCCTGAGATGCAGACCCTGTTGCCGTGAGCTTTCCCTGAGGCCGGACAAGGCGCCGTCGACCTGACCGACCAGACCGCGCGCCACCGGAACGGTTTTTCTGCCGGTTTCCGTCAGGCTCAGATGACGGCCGACCCGGTTGAACAGCCGCGTCTCCAGCATGTCCTCGAGTGCTCTGATCTGCTGCGAGACGGCGGGCTGGGTGACGCCGAGCTGCCGGGCGGCGGTCGAGACGCTCATCACCTCGGTCACCGCCAGGAAAATGCGGAGACGCCGGATGAACAGATCGTCTCCGGAACGCTCCCGGTTCGCACTCGCCGTCATCGCCGCCATGCCGCAATCCTTCCAGCCATAAGCACGATCTTATCGATCAATCATATCCATAATATATGTCATTCGAGCGTTAACCTTTCCTCCTAGGTTCCGATTGCGTCGCAGCCAGGGCGCATAACCAAGCCGTTCAGGACGAGGTCTCAACATGAAACGATTTCAGCTCATTGGAGTAGCGGTAGCGGCATTGGTCGTTGCTGGGCCCCAGACCGTTTTCGCCGCTGATTGCCCTGCCGTTACCGCAGGGGACGATCTGGTCAGCAAAGCCGCTTTTCCCGAGCAGTTCGAACTGGCCGAGTTCCAGTCGCTCGGCAATTGCACCTTGAGTTTTTCCGAAAATCCGGAGATCGGCGCGCTCAATGCCCGCATCGCCGGCAATCCCGAAGACTTGGCGCCCGTCGCCGAACGCTTGCCCGAAGAACCGCTCGTGGTCGCGCCCTATGAGGAAATCGGCGTCTATGGCGGCGTGCTCGACGGCATGTCCAATGCCACCGAAGCCGGCACGTCCGATCTTTTGTCGGTGCGCCACGTCAACCTCGTGCGTTTCTCGGACGACCTTGTGACCATCGTTCCCAACGTTGCCAAGTCGTGGGCGTGGAATGACGATTTCACCGAACTCACCCTGACCCTGCGCAAGGGGCACAAATGGTCGGACGGCGAACCCTTCACCGCCGAGGACATCGCCTTCTGGTACAACGACTTGACCATGGATCCGAACGTGGTTGAAAAACCGCGCGATCTGTGGACCGCCGGCGGCGAGCCGATCGAGGTCGAGGCGCTTGACGACGAAACCGTCGTGTTCAGGATGGCCGCGCCCAAGCCGGGCCTGCTGTCGACCTTCGCCACCGACTACGCCCAGCCCTTCCAGCCCAAGCACTTCCTTGGCCAGTTCCATCCGAAGTATAACCCGGAAGCCGATGCGCTGGCCCAGGCGGCCGGTTTCGAGAACGGCTATGAAGTGATCAACTTCTATTATGGCGGTTCGGACTGGAAGGACGTGCCTTCGCCACTGCTCAAGGACGCCGAAAAGGTGGCCAAATTGTCGGCAGCCGTCGTGCCGACGCTTGAAAGCCATATCGTGGTCAAGGACACCACCGAAGACCGCGTCGTCGTCGCCAATCCCTATTTCTTCATGGTCGATACCGCCGGCAACCAGTTGCCCTATATCAACGAGGTCAACGAAGCCTATGTGCCGGACAATGAGGTCAAAATCCTCAAAATGGTCAACGGCGAAATCGACTACAAGGCACAGTCCGTCACGCTGCCGGACGCCCCGACTCTTCTCGACGGCCAGGAATCCGGCGGATACACAGTCGAACTCAAGCCGCAGATCGGCATGCCGGCCTTTTCGTTCAACGTGACCAATACCGATCCGGAAAAGCGGGAACTGTTCGGCAACCGCGATTTCCGCGTTGCGATGAGCTACGCCATCAACCGCGCCGAGATCAATTCGGTTGCCTTCTTCGATCTTGGCGAAGCCCGCCAGTATATCGGCTTCGATCCGGTGCCGCCCTTCGCCACCGAAGAGCAGATCAAATATGCCATCGACTACGACCCTGAGCTGGCAAAATCCATGCTCGACGAGATCGGCTTCGTCGATCAGGATGGCGATGGCTTCCGCGATCTGCCCTCGGGCGCCAAACTGACGCTCAACCTGCAGTTCTCGACGCAGGGTCTGTCCACAGCCGTCGCCGAACTGGTGGCGCAGAACTGGACCGATGTCGGCGTCGAAACGACGATCAAGGAAGTGACCTCCGACGAAGTTCGCGCCGCCAATTCGGCCAACGAACTCGACGTCTATGGCTGGACCAAGGGTCAACCGATCCCGGTCATCCAGGGCAATGCCCGTTTGTGGACACCGCCTTATGGCGATTATTTCGGCCACCGCACCGCCATGCTGTGGCTGCAATGGATCGATTCCGACGGCGCCGAAGGCATCGAGCCGCCGCAATGGGTCTTCGACATGCGCGACAAGCACACCGAGTGGCAGAAATATCAGCCCGGTACCGAGGAATCGAACCGTCTCGGTCGGGAACTGATCCAGATGCAGCTCGACGGCTTCCTGTTCATCGGCACGGTCAATGCGCCGAACCCGGTCTACAAGAGCAATAAGCTCAAGAACTTCGAGTTCCCCAAGACCTGGTCCTACGAGTATTACCGCATGTTTGCCTATCGTCCGCAGCAGTGGTTCCTGACGGACTGAACAAGATCAAGGTTGAGGCGCGGCGGTTGCCGTCGCGCCCGACAACTTGCCGGGGGATCTGTATATGCAGGCATATGCGCGGTTCATAGCCATTCGGGCGGGCATGGCGCTCCTGACCCTTCTGTTCGTCTCGATTCATCGTCTTTTCGCTGATGGAACTGGTGCCCGGCAACTGCGCGGAACGCTATATCGCCTACAAGTCAACCCAGGGCCAGATTATCACCGAGGCCGATATTCATGCCGAGGAAATCCGCATGGGCCTCGACAAGCCCTTCGTCGAGCGCTGGGGCATGTGGGTAGGCGACGTCTTTGCCCGCGGCTATTTCGGTGAAAGTTGCCTGTGGCGCGTCGAGGTCAACCAGTTGATCGGCGACAAGTTCCTGCTCTCGCTCGGACTATGCCTGGTCGCCCTGGTCCTGACCTACGCCATTTCCATACCCATCGGCATATTGTCAGCCACCATACGCGGAGGTGTCACCGACACCAGTTTGCGCATCGTTTCCTATCTCGGCCTGGCGCTGCCCAATTTCCTTCTGGCGCTCGGCATCATGCTGTTGGCGACGCTGTGGTTCGGGGACACGATGACAGGCCTGTTCAGCCCCGAATACCGCGATGCGCCCTGGTCGCCCGCAAAATTCCTCGACATGCTGAGCCACGCCTGGCTGCCGATCTTCATCCTCGGCTGGTCGGCTTCCGCCATTCAGCTGCAGACGGTGAGGGCACTGATCTCGGACGAAAAGGACAAGCTCTACGTCACTGCAGCGCGGGCGCGAGGCATCGCCGGCAGCCGGCTCTTGCTGCACTATCCGGCCCGGCACGCGCTCGGTCCGGTCATCAACTCAATCGGCTTCGACCTCAACCGCATCTTCAATGATCTGCCGATCGTCGCCGCCGTCCTGTCGCTGACTGAAGCCGGCGCGCTGCTGCTCGACGCGCTGGCCAAGTCCAACGACCAGCAGCTGGCCGGCGCCATCATCTTTTTGCTGACTGCCTCGATCGTCGCGCTGAATTTTTTCACCGACATCATCTTGGCCGTCATCGATCCGCGCGTCCGGCGCGGCATCATGTGAGGAGCTGGCCATGACGATGACGGCGGTTTTCGGCAAAAGGACGCGCTCGAAGGAGGACTATTTCACCGCCTCGCAGGCACAGCTTGTCTGGGCCCGCTTCGTCAGGAAGCGGTCGGCCATGGTGGCAGCCGGCTTCCTGATCGCGTTCATCCTGTGTGGCCTGTTCGCGCCATTCCTGTCGCCCTACGATCCGACCGTCGCCGGGCGCGACAAGGACTACACCAATGGCGCGCCGCAGGTTCCGCTGTTTTGCGACGCCAATGGCTGCGACATCCGTCCCTTCATTCATCTGGTCGAACGCCATCGCGGCGTCGATACCAACTTCCGCTGGGTGACCCGTCAAACCGACAAGCGCGATTATCTGACCTTTCTGCCCCAGGCCTGGAGCTATCGAATCGGGGCCTTCGCTTTCGACCTGCCCGGCGAGGCGTTTGACATTCGCATTCCCGGCTTAGAGGTAAAAACGCACCTGTTCGGTGTCGAGAAGGGCTATATCCACCTGTTCGGCACCGACGCTGCCGGCAAGGACATCTTCTCGCGCACCCTGCACGCCATCGGGGTGTCGCTGTCGGTCGGTACTCTCGGTCTGGTCATCACCTTCGTCCTCGCCCTGGGCATCGGTGGCGTGGCTGGCTATTTCGGTGGCTGGATCGATACCGTCGTCCAGACCGTTACCGATGCGGTCCGGACCGTGCCGACCATCCCGCTGTTCATGTCGCTGGCCGCCTTCATCCCGGACGAATGGTCGGCCGAAACCCGGTTTTTCTTCATCTCGATGATCCTGGACTGGTCGGCTGGCCGACCCTGGCGCGGCGCATTCGCACCCATCTTCTGGCCGAGCGCACCGCCGACTACATCCTTGCCGCCCAGCTGGGTGGCGCCTCGGCCACCCACATTATCGGCCGGCATCTGCTTCCGAGCTTCACCAGCTATATTATCGTCGATACGGTCATCAATTTTCCCTACATGATCCTGTCAGAGACGGCCTTGAGCTTCATCGGCCTCGGACTCAAGGACCCGGTCAACTCGCTCGGCGTCCTGTTGCAGAACGTCACCCGCGTCGACGTCATGCTCAACTACCAATGGTACTTCATCCCGGTGCCGATCTTCGTGGCCCTCATTCTCGCCTTCGTTTTCGTCGGCGACGGGTTGCGCGACGCCGCCGATCCCTATTCGGAGCGTAGATGATGAGCGAACCGCTTTTGCAGATCGAGAACCTGACCATCCGGTTTCGCACCGACGAGGGCGAGATCACGGCGGTCGAACAGGCCGGCTTCACCATCGAATCGGGCGAGATCATGGGCCTGGTCGGCGAATCCGGCTCGGGCAAGTCGGTGACCGCCAAATCGATCATGCGTTTGAATGCGGACAACACCGTCTACGACCGCAGCTCCCGCATTCTCCTCAATATCGACGGCGAACAGATCGATGTCTTGTCGCTGAGGACGGAGCGGCAGTTGCGCCGCGTGCGCGGCGATCTGGTGTCGATGATTTTTCAGGAGCCCATGGCCAGTTTCGCCCGGCGATAAAGATCGGCGAACAGATGGTCGAACAGCTGATGCTGCACCGCGATCTCAGCGCAAGCAGGCGAAAACCCTCAGCATCGACATGCTCGAACGGGTTGGCATTTCCGAGCCGGCGCATCGGTTCAACCAGTACGCCTTCGAGATTTCCGGCGGCATGCGGCAACGGGCGATGATCGCCATGGCCCTGTCGACCAAGCCAAGACTGTTGATCGCCGACGAGCCGACGACGGCGCTCGACGTCACAATCCAGGCCCAGGTCATCGACCTCATGAAGGATCTCGTTGCCGAATTCGGCATGGCGATCATCTTCATCACCCACGATCTCGGCGTCATCGCCCAAACGGCCGACCGCGTTTCGGTGATGTATCTGGGCAAAAAGGTCGAAAGCGGTCCCGTGCGCGAGGTGATCCGCACCCCACGCCATCCCTATACGCAGGGGCTTCTGGCGGCACTGCCGCGTCTTGATGATCTCGACGCGCCGCTGACGCCGGTTCCGGGCGATATTCCGAGCCCGCTCGACCGGCCGGGCGGCTGCGTTTTTCACACCCGCTGCCCGGTGGCGCTCGGCGCGGACTGTGCCAGCCAAACCCCCGAGCTAGTGGCGCTCGCCGAAAACCACAGCGCCGCCTGTTTGTTGCGCGAGATGGAAATCGAGGCGGCGGCGGAATGAGTGACACCATCGTTTCCATCCGCAATCTTGGCGTCCACTATCCGCTCGGCACCAGCCTGATCGGCAAACCGCCGGTGCTCAAGGCGCTTGAAAGCGTGTCGCTCGATATCCCCCGCGGTCACTTCTTCGGCTTGGTCGGAGAAAGCGGCTCTGGCAAGACGACGCTCGGCCGCGCCATATTGAAGGCGGCGCCGATCAGCGCCGGCAGCATAAGCTTCGACACAGGCGACCGTAGCTTCGACATCGCGACCCTGAAAGGCGAGGATCTCAAGGCCTACCGCAAGCAGGCGCAACTGATCTTTCAGGATCCTTACGCCGCCCTGAGCCCGCGCATGACCGTCAGGGACATCATCGCCGAGCCGCTCGAGGTTATGAAGCTGACCACGTCCCGCAAGGAAACCGACGAACGCGTGCGCCAGATCGCGACGCGCTGGCCGTCTCAATGTCGAGCATCTCAGGCGGTTTCCCCACGCCTTTTCCGGCGGCCAGCGCCAGCGCATCTCCATCGCCAGGGCGCTTGTTTCAGAACCGCGTTTCCTCATTGCCGACGAAAGCGTCGCGGCGCTCGATGTCTCGATCCAGGCCGACATTCTCAACCTGCTCAAGTCCTTGCAGCGCGATTTCGGCTTGACCTTCTTGTTCATCAGCCACGATCTGAGCGTTGTCGCCCATGTCTGCGACGTCGTCGCCGTCATGTATCTCGGGCGCATCGTCGAGTTGGCGCCGCGCAAGGCCCTGTTCGCCATGCCGCGCCACCCCTATACCCAGGCGCTTCTATCGGCCATTCCTTCGCTCGATCCGGACGATCGCGGCCACGCCATCAAGCTTGACGGCGAAATTCCGAGCCCGGCCAACCCGCCCTCGGGCTGCACCTTCCACACACGCTGCCGTTTCGCCCGCGAAGGGTGCCGCGAACGCGAACCGGAATTAGAGGATATCGGCAGCGGCCATTCGGTCGCCTGCCACCATTGGCGAGCCATTGCCGACGAAACGCACTCCGCCGGTCTTGCCGCCGCAAAGCGTCCGAGGCCGGTTCACACAAGCCAGGACATGCAATGATGCTTTCGCCTGAACTGGCCGAACCAACGGACGCCACGGCCATTCGATCGCTGCTCGACGCCGCCTTTGCCGACTATGTCGAACGTCTCTTGGGCAGGCAGAAATCGAACCCTCGTGACTGGGTCGAGGCGGCGATTGCCGAAAAGAGCATTTTCGTCGTGCGCCGTAACGGCAATCTGGCCGCTCTTGTGAAGTTCACTGATGCTCCGGCCGAGAATGCCATGACGCTTGACTACCTCGCGGTGGCGCCTGCCCATGCCCGGCAGGGCATCGGCTCGGCCTTGCTCGACTGGTTCGACGGTCATGCCCGAGCCGCCGGACGCGGAATGGTCAGACTCCACACGGCGGAAATCATGACCCACCTCGTCGCTCTTTATCAGCGCCACGGCTATCGGACCGAGCGGGTTGGACCGCCGCCCCATGGCAACGATCCCCATCCCAGAGTTTTCATGCAAAAGCGCCTCGACGCTTCGAATGGCGATTGACCACATGACCGACCGCAAGAACGTCCTTTTCATTGTCATCGATCAATTGCGCGCCGACGTGCTCAATGGGGCGCTGGCGGGTTTCGCGCCGACCCCCAATCTCGACGCCTTTGCCGCGTCGGCCATCAGCTTTGGCAATCATTTCTCGGTGACCGCACCGTGCGGCCCGTCGCGCGCCAGCCTTTTGACCGGGCTTTACGCCATGAACCATCGGGCCATTCGCAATGGCACGCCCCTGGCGTCCCATCACACCAATCTGGCCCTGGAAGCGCGCAAGCTCGGCCATGAACCGCTCCTGTTCGGTTACACCGATGTCCAGCCCGATCCGACCGGACGGCCCGCTGCCGACCCTGACAACTACGTCTACGAGAATGTTCTTCCCGGTTTCCGCGAGATCGTCGAGATGCGCCTCGAATATGGCGCCGAATGGCTCGGCCATCTGCGTGCGCGCGGTTACGATGTGCCGGACGCCATGAGCCCTGACCTGATGCGGCTTTATCGCCCGCAAGGCGGTGTTTTCGGCAATCCGGCGCTCTATTCCGCCGAGGACAGCGACACCGCCTATCTGACCGACAGGACGATCGCGGCGCTTTCGGTCCGCAAGGCGCATCCGTTTTTCGCCCATGTCACCTATGTTCGGCCGCACCCTCCGCTGGTGGCGCCGGCGCCCTATCATAATCTTGTCGATCCGACGGCGCTGCCCACGCCGGTTGCCGAAGTGCCGGACCACGCCTTTGTCGAGGCTTGGTTCAGCGCCCCGAGCCAAAAGGATATGTTCTGGGATTTCGACGGCGATTGCCGAGCACTCGATGCCGAAACGATCGCGAAGCTCCGGGCCACCTATCTCGGCCTGGTCGCCGAGGTCGATCACCATTTCGGACGGTTGATGAGCTTTCTCAAGGACAGCGGACTGGACGACGATACCCTTGTCGTCGTCACCGGAGATCACGGCGAGATGCTTGGCGACCACGGCATGTGGGGCAAGGACACGGTCTTTGATCCTGCCTATCGCGTCCCGCTGATGATCCGTGTTCCGGGCGCCAGGGGCGGAAGGATTGAGGCTCTGACCGAAAGCGTCGACGTCACCCCGACCATTCTGGATTGGCTCGGCGCCGACCTGCCGCCGGTCTTTGACGGGCGCTCGCTTCTGCCGTTTGTCGACACCAATGAGCCGGAGGACTGGCGGGGACAGCGCCTTCATGGAAATCGAGTTCGGCAACCCGCAGGCCCCGTCGCGCTTCGAAACGTCCTGGGACCTGCCACCCGAACGGTGCCGGGCCGCCATCCTGCGCGAGAAGCATTGGAAATACGTGCATTTCGCCGGCGGCGTGCCGCCAATGCTGTTCAACCTTGCCGACGATCCGCACGAAACCACGAACCTGGCGCAACGCCCTGAGCATGCCGATCAGATCAGCCGGCTGCGCGCCGCTTTGCTCGACCGGAGGATGCACAGCGCCTACCGGCCGTGGCGATAAAGACCAACACCACTTGTTCCCGGAGTCCATCATGTCTACCCAAACGCCTTTTCCCGCGCCGCAGCTGGGGGAGCCCTATCTTTTGACCCCCGGTCCGCTGACCACCTCCCAGGAGGTGAAGGCGGCGATGCTCAGGGACTGGGGGAGCTGGGACGGCGATTTCCGCGCCATGACGCGCGATCTGCGCGCCGGTATCCTGGCCCTTTTGGGGGCAGGGGGCGCGGACTATGACTGCGTGCCGATTCAGGGGTCCGGCTCCTATCTCGTCGAGGCGATGATCGGTACCTTCGTGCCGCGCGACGGCAAGCTGCTGGTGCTGGCCAATGGTGCTTACGGCCAACGCGCCGCCGAAACGGCCCGCCGCATCGGCCGGGCGATGACGGTGCTCGACAAGGGCGACTACCAGCCGCCGCGCGGGGCCGAGGTGGCCGAGATCCTGGAACGGGATCCCGATATAACCCATGTGCTGGCGATCCATTGCGAGACCAGTTCGGGCATTCTCAATCCGGTGGCGGAGATCGCCGAGGCGGTGGCTACCGCCGGCCGCAAGCTGCTGATCGATTCCATGTCGGCCTTCGGCGCGATCCCGCTGCAGCCGGACGAAATCACCTATGAGGCCTTCGTGTCTTCGGCCAACAAATGTATCGAGGGCGTGCCGGGCTTTGGCTTCCTCGTGGCGCGCAGGGACGCGTTGGTGGCCGCCGAGGGGCGGGCGCATTCGCTCTGTCTCGACGCCCATGCGCAATGGGCCCATATGGAAAAGACCGGCCAATGGCGCTACACGCCGCCGACCCATGTGGTTGCGGCCTTCCTTCAAGCGCTGCAAACGCATGCGGCCGAAGGCGGCATCGCCGGGCGCGGCGCGCGCTACACGCAAAACCGCGATGTTCTGATCGAAGGCATGCAGGCGCTCGGTTTTTCCACGCTCCTGCCCGAACGTTGGCTGTCGCCGATCATCGTCACTTTCTTCTGTCCGGCCGATCCGGCCTTCGCATTCGATCGTTTCTACGAGGCGATGAAGGCGCGCGGCTTCATTCTGTATCCCGGCAAGCTGACGGTGGTTGAAAGCTTCCGCATCGGCTGCATCGGTCGCATCGACGCAAGCGTGATGCGCGCCGTGGTCGAGGCTGTTCGCCTGACCCTTGCCGAGATGGGCGTTTCGAGCGCCGCGCCGCCCGAAGCAGCTCTCGCCGAGCGCAGCCTTGCCGAAGCCCTCTAGCACAAGCCCGAAAGGACACAATCCGATGAAACTCTTCAAAGCCGCCGTGTTCGACTGGGCCGGAACCACCGTCGATTACGGCTCTTTTGCACCGATGGGCGCCTTCCAGCGCGCCTTTGCCGAGTTCGGCATCGACGTGACGATTGCCGAGGCACGGGCCCCCATGGGCAAGCCGAAATGGGATCACGTGCACGCCATGCTCGCGACGCCGCGCATTGCCGCGCAATGGCAGGAAAAGTTTGGTCACGCACCCAACGACGCCGATGTGGATGCCGTCTACGAGGTCTTTGTGCCGATGACCGAAGCCGCCGCTGCCGACTACGCGACTCTCGTTCCCGGTGCCCGCGAGGCGATCGAGGAACTGCGCGCCATGGGGCTCAAGATCGGCTCGACCACCGGCTACACCCGGTCGATCATGGAACGTGTCCTGCCGGTCGCGGCGGCCCAGGGCTATGTGCCGGACAATCTCGTTTGCGCCGACGACCTGCCCGAGGGGCGGCCGGGGCCGCTCGGCATGTACAAATGCATGATCGATCTGGTGGCCTATCCGCCGGCGGCGATCGTCAAGGTCGACGACACCGTTCCCGGCATCGCCGAGGGCGTTGCGGCAGGCTGCCTGACCGTCGGTGTGGCGCTGTCGGGCAATGCGGTAGGATTGAGCCCCGATGAAGTTGCCGCCTTGCCCGAAACCGAGCGCGCCGCTCGCCGCGAAGCCGCTGCACAAATCTTGGTTGCAGCCGGGGCCGATCACGTGATCGACACCGTCGCCGACCTGCCGGCGCTCCTCAGTCGACTCGATGCCGAAATGACCTGAGCCGGCGACGCTGTCGCGCCGAGGAAGCAAAAGATCGGGACCTGATGCCGATGAGTTCCCCGAACCTGCGATTGTCCGACGTTTCCCGGGGGCACCTGACGACAAGCGCGAAGCCTGCCTAAGGTCTGGATCGATGGGGTTGCGTACTGTCATCAAGCGAGTGTTCTGCCAGCGTACCTGGACGATTATGTCGGGCCTGACAGCCCGGTCCGGGCGCTCGACGCGCGAGTCGACGAGCTTGATCTGGTGCATTTGGGGTTCGGGCGCGTGGATCCGGCATCTGGACCAGACGGTTGCAGGCGTCGCTTGCCCCTGCAGCCGCATTCCCATGCTTGAGGATTTGGGTCTCGTCTCAGTTCTTCGGCAACGATGAAGCCAGACTCCAGCCTAATGTGTAGCAGCAGCTTCGCTCCGGGTAGCTGCTCCCAGAACCCTGATCTTTCGCCAGAGATCGTGTTCCCATTATTTCAAAACAGCCGCAAATCGCGCAGAAGGCTCGGCCAAGCGGCCAGCCTCGCCTTGGCACGGTCAGGATTCTTTGCGGCAACCGCGTGCGTCATGAGGCCGAGCAGCGAGACCAGCGGACCCGAGCTTTCCACATAGGCGCGGACCTTGTTCACCACGAACAACACGAGCGGCGTATGGCGCGCCGCCCAGGTATTCGATTCCTCTGTGACGACGACCACGTCCATGCCTGACTGAACGGCCAACCGGGTTACGGCTTCGGCTTCGCGCGCATAAGGCACCGTATCCACCAGGATAAAGCAGCGCCGGCCCTTTTCGCCAAGATCTATCCATTCGGCAAGACCGGTCTCGTGAGGGGCAACCGCATGAACTCCGGGACGAATGATCGACAGACGTCGGGAGAAATCCTCGGCTGCTCCCTTCACGGTCTGAAAACCGGTCACGAAAACATCGTCGGCCATGGCGATAGCGTCGATCGCCTTTTGCCATTCGGGCCGTTCGACCTGCATGCTGATCGCCAGCACGGCCTCGGCGTCGCGGCGTAACAGGGTGCCGAGTTCGCTGTCCAGCAAGCGCAAGTGAAGATCGCTTGCTCCAAGGTGAGCGGCGCCATGAGTCTGCAGATCCTCTTTCAGTCCGGCGATTCCCCTGTACCCGAGGCGCCTGAGAAACCGGCTGACCGTGATCTCGCTCAGCCCCGTCCTGCTGGCGATGGTTGCGCCGGTCTCCAATGCCAGGCTCGCTTCGTTCAGCCGCATCCATTGCGCCAGACGTTCTTCAGCCCGGGTCAGATTTTCTGTTTTCAACGCGTCGAGCCGACGCACCAAAGGGGAGGACGGGAGAGCATCGCGGGTCATTAGTGGCATCCGTATGTCATTAATTCCGAATGGTAGCAAACTGTCATATTTCCGAAAAGAAAGCATGTCACATCTCACGTCGAAAACGATAACCGCGAAAGGAATGACGATCCATGCCCCCGGCTTCGCGCTGCCGGAAAATCGGCTTAGCGCGTCGCTTCACCCCGCCAACCGACCTTCGATCCCCCCCACCGGCAAATCCGAACGGAGCCGGTTCGGTGGAATTTCCTGGATCGAAGGCTGCTCATCGACACCGCGACAGCGTTGCTGTCTCCGACAGGAGTTATTCATGATCCGCTTGAATCGCCGTCAGACCCTTGGCCTCATGGGGGCCGGGTTTGGCACACTTGCTATGCCCGGCTTCGTGCACGCGCAGTCTGCGCGTCCCTCGATCACAATTGCCGTTCAGAAGATCACGAACAACAACTCGCTCGATCCCTGGCGCGAACAATCCAATGTCGGCGAACGCGTGTTTTATCCGAATTTCTGGGAAGGCCTCATTCAACGAAACTGGATGGGCGATCAGGGCATGTTGCCGGGTCTGGCAACGGCATGGCGGCGATTGGATGAAAAGACCCTCGAATTCAAGCTGCGCGAGGGCGTCAAATTTCACAATGGCGACGAGATGACGTCCGAGGACGTGGCCTTTTCCTACTCCGCCGAGCGCCTGTTCGGCGATTCCCAGCCGATAAGCGGCAAAACGATTTATCCGGAAGCCAATCGCGGCATTTCGCGCAAGGACATTCCCGCAACTCTCCCCGGCGTTGGACGCCGTGTCCTGCCCGGCCTTGAAGGCGTGGAGATCGTCGATAGGTATACGGTTCGCTTTCACAACGCGACACCCGACGTGACGCTGGAGAACCGCTTGTGCTCGGGCAACAGCGACATTGCCAGCCGGCGCTCCTGGGATGAGGCGGCCAGCTACACGGACTGGGCGGCCAAGCCTGCGACGACTGGCCCCTATATGGTCGATGATTTTCGCCCCGATATTTCGCTGACACTTGTCGCTTTCGACGAGTATTGGGGTGGCAGGCCGCCGCTGGCCAGCATCACGTTCGTCGAGGTTCCCGAGGTCGCCAGCCGCGTCAACGGCCTGTTGTCCGGCGAGTACGATTTCGCCTGTGACCTGCCCCCCGATCAGATCGACACCGTCGTCAACACGCCCGGACTGGAAGTCCAGTCGTCCACGATCTGGAACCATCGCATTTCGGTGTTCAGCACAGGCAATCCCTATCTCGCCGACCCGCTGATCCGCCGTGCCATGACCCATTCCATCGATCGCCAGACAATCGTTGATGCGCTGTGGAGCGGAAAAACGGTGGTGCCGTCGGGCATGCAGTTCGACAGCTACCGCGCCAACAACATGTTCATCGAAGGCTGGGCTGCCCCGGAGTTCAATCCCGAACTGGCGCGGGATCTGCTCAAAAAGGCCAACTACAAAGGAGATGCCATCCCCTATCGCCTGCTGAACAACTACTACATCAACCAGGTCTCGACCGCGCAGGTCATGGTGGAGATGTGGCGGCAGGTCGGCCTCAACATCGAAATCGAAATGAAGGAGAACTGGGGACAAGTCAGCGATCCGAGCACGACCCGGGGCATCTGGGACTGGTCGGCCTCGAACACGATCAACGATCCGATCACGCCCTTTGTCACGCAGTTCGGCCCCAACAGTGATCCTCAGGTCGAGGGCGATTGGACCAACGCCGAGATGAACGAACTGACGGTTGTGCTCGAAACCTCGCCGGATCGCGCCCAGCGCAAACTGGCGTTCGCCCGGATTCTCGAAATCTGTGAACGCGAGGATCCGGCTTACCAGGTGCTTCACCAGAATGCTGTTTTCACGGGCATGCGCG
The DNA here is from genome assembly GCA_963676075.2 of Devosiaceae bacterium. Taxonomy (GTDB): domain Bacteria; phylum Pseudomonadota; class Alphaproteobacteria; order Rhizobiales; family Devosiaceae; genus JAHJQZ01. The sequence goes on along the minus strand of CAXXNZ010000027.1, from coordinate 22,243 downwards.
CTGACCTTCACTGGAAGTCCGCTCCGGCCTTCGCGATGGATTTCCGGGCCTCGAACTGGTTCGCAAGCTGACCTGATCCCAACCGGGCACGCCCCGGCACGACCTCGTGCCGGGGATACTCGAGACCTCTTTCAACAGGATGATATGACCCAACTGGTGAGAATTCGCGATCTGCGTGTCGACTTCGACGGCGTGCCGGCGCTCCATGGCGTTGATCTGGATATCGCCCCCGGAGAGGCTCTCGGTCTGGTTGGGGAGAGTGGTTGCGGAAAATCGATCACCTGGCTGGCGGCACTGGGCCTTTTGCCTCGGACTGCGGTGATCGGAGGGTCGGTGCAACTGGATAAACTGGAGCTTCGCAACGCATCTCGGACGGTTATCGAAAAGATCCGGGGCGGACGTGTCGCCATGATCTTCCAGGACCCGTCCAGCGCGCTCAACCCAGTGATCCGGGTCGGACGCCAGATTGCCGAAGCACTATGGCTCCATCGCGGTTTGGCTGGCGAGGCGGCGCGCCAGGAAACAGTTCGCCTGATGGAGTTGGTCGGCATCCCGGACGCAGCGCGCCGCATTCGCCACTATCCACACGAGTTTTCCGGCGGCCAGTGCCAACGCCTGATGATCGCCATGGCGCTCGCAGGAAATCCGGATCTGCTCATCGCTGACGAACCGACAACCGCGCTCGATGCCACGATCCAGGCCCAGATTCTTACGCTGTTGACGCGTTTGAGGCGTGAAACCGGCATGGCAATTGTGTTCATCAGCCACGACCTCGGCGCGGTGGCGCAAGTGTGCGATCGAATCTGCGTCATGTATGCCGGACGAATTATCGAAACCGGAAGCGTGTCACAGGTCTTTGAACGCCCCCAACACCCCTACACAAAAGGGTTGCTCGATGCGATTCCCCGGCTGGATTGCCCTCCCGGACGATTGGTCCCAATCCCCGGCACCGTTCCGGAGCCGGGCAATCTGCCGAAGGGGTGCAGTTTCTCGCCGCGCTGCGCCTACGCCCAGCCTCAGTGTACCCACACACGACCACGACTGACCGAACGCCTCGGCGGCAGCGTGGCATGCGCCTTCCCCCTGCATGAGAGCATTGAGGACAACCAGGTGGAAGGGAATCCGGCATGAACGCGATACTCAACGCGGAAAACCTTGTGCGCGTTTATCGCGCCAGACGCGGGCCTTTTGCCAAGGTGCATCCGATCCGCGCCGTCGACGGGGTCTCGCTCAACGTCGCCGCCGGCGAAACACTTGGCATTGTCGGTGAATCCGGATGCGGGAAGTCAACACTGGGCCGCATGTTGCTGGGACTCGACCCGGCCCACGAAGGACGTGTCCTTTTCGACGGAACTCCATTGCCGCCCCTCGGAACGGCGGCGTGGCGCCGCTCGCGGGCAGAAATACAGATGGTTTGGCAGGATCCGCTGGCAGCGATGGATCGGCGGCTTTGCGTTGCCGAGCAGATCCGCGAGCCGCTCGACATCCATGTCATCGGCACCGCGCGTGAGCGGCAGGACCGGATCGAGGAGTTGATGGGCGCGGTCGGCCTCCGCAAGGACCAGGCAAGTGCCTTTCCGCACGAGTTGTCCGGCGGCCAGCGTCAACGCGTGGTGATCGCCAGAGCCTTGGCGACGGCGCCCAAACTGCTGATCTGCGACGAACCGGTCTCAGCACTCGACGTGTCGATCCAGGCGCAGATCATCAATCTGTTGCGCGACCTGCAGCTGGGAATGGGACTTGGCATGGTGTTCATCAGCCACGACCTCAACGTCGTGCGCAATCTCGTCGACAGGGTGGCCGTCATGTACATGGGGCGCATCGTCGAGGAAGGGCCGACCGAGGCCGTGTTCTTTGAGCCTGAGCACCCCTACACGAAGGCACTCATCTCCTCGATTCCGGCGCCCGGCCGCCTCCTTGATCCAGATCTGATAATCACCGGCGACCCGCCGGATCCTGCGAACAGGCCAAAGGGATGCGCCTTTCACCCGCGGTGCAGCGCCGCCACCGAACAATGCCGCCACGACGCGCCGCAGCTCAGGCCAACGGCGCAGAAGCGCACGGCGGCCTGCCATCTGGTCGGCACCTCGACGCAGTCGGCAACCACCTGAAAGGACCATCATGATACGTTTTGTAGCGACCCGTCTCGCGCGTTCGCTGATGACCATTCTCGCCGTGATGACTTTCGCATTTGTGGTCCTGCGCCTGTCCGGCGATCCGGCTAAGGTCATGCTCGGTCCCGACACACCGCGCGAAGCCGTCGACGCCTTCCGGCAACAATGGGGACTGGGCCAGCCGATCTGGGCGCAGTACTTCCACTATCTCGGCGCCATTTTCTCCGGCGATTTCGGCATGTCGATGCGCGACAAGTCTCCTGCGCTCCAGCTCGTGCTCGAGCGTTTGCCGGCGACATTGATAGTGACAGTGCCGGCGCTGATTCTGCAGGTCACAATCGGTGTCTCGGCCGGCGTGTTCGCGGCGCTGCACCGCGGCAGCATCGTCGATCGCGGCGTCATTGTGCTGTCCATTCTTGGTTTCACCATCCCGTCATTCGTGATGGGGCTTTTGCTGGTGCTGGTCTTTGCGGTCACGCTCCATTGGCTTCCTTCCGGGGGATCTGGAACATGGGCGCACGCCATCCTGCCGGTCATCACGATTTCCGTCGGCTGGATCGGGTCCCTGGCGCGCTTTTCCCGGTCGGCGACGATCGAGGTCATGGGACAACCCTATATCCGCACCGCCATGGCCAAGGGTGTGCATTGGTCGGACGTCGTCTGGCGCCACGCCTTGCCCAATGCGGCTACGCCTATCGTCACTCTGGTGGGATTCATGGTCGGCTCGTTGGTTGCCGGCGCGGTGGTTACGGAAACGATCTTCAGCTGGCCCGGTATGGGGCGTCTGCTGATCTCATCTGTCGCCAATCGCGACCTGGCCGTTGTGCAGTGCATCATGCTGCTGGTCGCGGCAATGATGGTGTGCACCAACCTGATTGTGGATCTTCTCTACGGTTGGCTCGACCCCCGCCTGAATGCCAGACACGAAAACTAGGAAAACCCGACATGAGCATCGTCTCGCCCGGCAAACGAAAAAACGTCTTGCCCCTGTCCGTCGGTCTCAGTCTGGTCTGGCTGGCTCTGATGCTGTTTCTGGCATTCTTCGCCGATCTGCTGAAACCATATGACATCACCACCATGGACCTTGCGTCCCGGCTGGCGCCTCCCTTGAGCTCTGGACACTGGCTTGGCACCGACGAGCTGGGGCGCGACGTCCTTTCGCGACTGCTTCAGTCGATCCGTGTCTCGCTTTTCATTGCTTTTGGCGCAACGCTGATCTCGGCGGCGTTTGGCACAACGGTCGGTTTTCTTGCCGCACGCTTTGGCGGATGGGTGGAACAACTGGTGGTGCTGATGGCGGACTTCCAGGCAGCCCTGCCGTTTCTCATAATGTCACTTGCCGTGTTGGCTTTCTTCGGAACCTCGATGTGGCTGCTGGTTGTGCTGATGGGATTTTATGGTTGGGAGCGCTACGCGCGCATCGCGCGCGGGCTCGCCCTGTCCGCGAATGCGCAAGGCTATGCGGCGGCAACGGTGCAACTGGGTGCCACGCCGAGCCGCGTCTACTTGCGGCATATCCTTCCCAACGTGGCCTCCACTCTGATCGTTTCGATGACGCTGAGCTTTCCGGACATCGTGTTGATGGAATCGGGGCTTTCGTTTCTCGGGCTCGGTGTTCAATTGCCCGAAACGAGCCTTGGAAACATGGTCGGATTCGGTCGCGACTACCTCACCACGGCGCCATGGATCGTTCTGAGCCCGGCCGTCATCATCATGCTGACCACGCTCGCCATTTCGCTGGCCGGCGACTGGTTGCGTGACACGCTCGATCCAACGCTGAACTGATTTCCCCACCACGCTCGTAAGGCTCCAGAGGAGCCAGCCCGAACAACGAGAACATGCCGCCATGTCCAACAAACCACGCGCCCGCGATCTTGGCCTGCCTTTTCCGGGGAAACCTGGTCCTTACAATGCCATTACCGATGTACCCGGTGTCGAGGTCGGCTTTTGCACGCTGACCGACCCGGCGGCAAAACTGCGCACGGGTGTCACAGCAATTCTTCCGCGCGGCCGGCGGGAAGACGCCGTTCCGGTCTGGGCGGGCCACTACGCCCTCAATGGCTGCGGGGAAATGACCGGCACGCACTGGATCGACCATGCCGGCTATTTTCTGGGACCGGTCATGATCTCCAATACACATGCGGTCGGCGCCTGCCACACGGCGGCCGTGCAGTGGATGATCGACACGTACAAGGAGTATTTCAAGCAATCGGCTTGGGCCATGCCCGTGGTCGCCGAAACCTACGACGGCATGCTCAATGACATCCTGCGGCTCGCCGTCACGCCGGCACACGGCCGCATCGCGCTCGATGCCGCAGTCTCCGGTCTGGTCGAGGAAGGTTCAAGTGGTGGTGGCAACGGCATGATCGCCTATGATTTCAAGGCGGGAACCGGAACAGCCTCGCGGCTTGTCGAACTCGATCGGACCTACACGCTGGCCGCTCTGGTGCAGGCAAACTTCGGCATACGCCCCTGGTTGACCATCCTCGGCAAGCCGATCGGTCAGCTGATGCCCGACGATCGGTTGCTCGAACAGGAAACGGGTTCAATCATTGCCATCATCGCTACCGATGCACCGGTATCGAGCTTGTCACTGCGCGCGATCGCCCGTCGCGCCGCTCTCGGAATCGGGCGCACGGGAACCATTGGCGGACACAATTCGGGCGACATCTTTCTTGCCTTTTCCACGGCCAACCCACAACCGCTCTCTGCGCGCAGGGAATGGACGCATATGGCCGAAGAGCTGAACGGCGAGCACGTGAATCCGCTCTACCAGGCTGCCGTCGAAACCGTCGAGGAGGCCGTGATCAATGCGCTCGTCGCCGGCGAGCCTGTTCCAACCGTGAATCCCCCGGGCCAAGTCTGCCGAGCCATCGACACCAGCCGCCTGGCCGAGATTTTCAGCAAAAATGACAACTGACCAGATTCTATAGGCAATCCGGGCCTATGGTTGGCCTGATGCGCATTCAGGTGTTTCGAAAGGAAGGGTTTGGCGGTGCCGGCATCGACGCGCTGACAAAGGCGGCCGGCGTCACCAACGGCGGCTTCTACTGTCATTTCAAATCCAAGGGTGAAGCCTTCCGCACTGCGGTTGTCCGCCGGCATCGAGGAGCTTCGGCAGGGTATTGCAACGCCGAAAGCGGAACAGCTGCACGATTGGCTGAGGTCCAGGTCCGCGGAACCTGAAGCATGCTCCGCATCTGCCAAGAGGCCTTGGAAGTTGCCGCAGGTGTCAGCCGAAAGACGCTGGCGACAGTCGAAGCCGAGGAAGGAACTGTACGCCCAACAACGTTGGCAAAAATTCGTGACACCCTCGAGGAAGCCGGCGTTGAGATTCTGATGACCAATAGCTTGGTACTTCGACACTAAGGATAGGCGATGACGCCGGGCGCATCGACGTCACCTGTTTGGGCCGGCGGATTTGTCCGGCGATTAAGCGCGAGCCCCAGCGTTTTTGTTCACTTCTCGACATGAGCATTGAGCTTGCGCATGTTTGTTGACGGCATGTTGCGGACCGCCGTAGCGGTGGTTTCAGCAATTAGGCGAGTCATTCTCGGACCCCGATACGGTATTTTGATCTCATTTTGCCACAGCAATTTCTCGGCTTTCTTGTGCAAGAAGCGGGCACTTCCATTTTGGCCGATAAGTGTCGAAGAAGTAAGATATAGAGTAATAATTCTGGCGAAATGTCGCCTGAATTTAGTTTTGGTGCTAGAATGCTACTAAGTAATTATCTCTGCATTTAGGCTGTATGCGATTCACCGAGCACTTCGGGGTCAAAGCAATGGCGAGAACGAAGCGGTTCCTGGTTAAGGCGGAGGGCTCCCAGCAACAGCTGCAAGGCCTCAGTCAAATGGCGGGTCTGGCGGATGCGACGGTGAAACCCATTCTCACCCTGCCGGCCGGACCTTTGCGTGGCCGCAGTGCCTTTGCCGGCGAGTCCGCGGCGATTTGGTTCGTGGTCGATCGCGGTGGTCGGTCAGGAAACGTCTGGGACGACGCGCACGCCCTCGTCAAAAGGAGCAAGGCCTTTGCGGCAGAAGGCGGGCCAAAGATCCTAGCCGTGGAGCCAGATATCGAGCAGTCCTGGGACTATGAGGGCCATACGGGGGCAGGTCTGCCCTTTGCCGATGGCGTCTTCAATCCTCAGGACCCAAACGAAGGCAAAGCGGTCGTCAAACCTGATGTCGCCTGGAATCTCGGCGACGCGTTCAGCCAGTTCGCGGCGGCGCAGGCGCGGGTCGGTAACAAGCAGGGCCGCATTACCGTCGCCCATCTCGACACCGGCTTCCATCCCAACCATTCGACCGTGCCAGCCGGCTTGCAACGGGACAAGCAGCGCAACACCATTCCCGGCGAAGACCAGAATGACGCGACGGACAGGGCGCCGGCGTCCGGACCGCTGACCAATCGCGGCCATGGCATGGGGACACTGGGCATTCTTGCCGGCAACAAAGTGCCCGCCGGCGCGCCGGGTTGGGACGGGTTCGCCGATTTCATCGGCGCTGCGCCGGGGGTGAAGGTCATTCCCGTCCGCATCGCTGACGGTGTGGTTCACTTCACCACCGGCACCATGGTTGAAGGCATCCAGTACGCCATAGAACAGGGCGTACAGATCCTGACCATGAGCATGGGTGGGTTGTCGTCGACAGCCTTGGTCGATGCCATCAACTTGGCCTACGAGTCGGGCGTCGTCGTGGTCACGGCGGGCGGCAACAATTTCTCCGGCTATCCGATGCCGCGCTCCATCGTCTTCCCGGCGCGCTACCGGCGGGTGATCGCGGCCTGCGGCGTCATGGGTGACGGCCGTGCCTATGCCAACATGCCGTTCCGCGCCATGCAGGGGAATTATGGTCCGCCCGAGAAGATGAAAACGGCACTCGGCGCCTACACGCCCAACATCCAGTGGCCGGAACTCGGCGCGCCGAACATCATCGACATGGACGGCTCGGGCACGTCCTCGGCGACGCCGCAGGTAGCGGCCGCAGCCGCACTCTGGCTTGCCGAGCACTGGGATGAGGTCAAGACCTACAAGCCTTGGGCGCGTGTCGAGGCGGTGCGCGAAGCCCTGTTTAAAAGCGCCGCCAAGCAGACGGCCAAAATGGGCAACAAGGAGGTGTTCGAAAAGATCGGCAACGGCGTCGTCCGCGCCTTCGATGCCCTGCAGATCGGACCGCGGGCTGAGGGCCGCCTCACGATCACGCCACCCGCACGCGACTCCTGGTCGTGGATCGACCTGCTGTTCGACGGCGCCATCAGCGCGGCACCGATCCTGCCGGGCCAAAGGCAAATGCTTGCACTCGAACTGACGCAGATGGCGCAGCGCGTGGCTTCGGTGGATGCAGCCATTCCCAATCCGGAGACCGAGGACGTCGCTTCGATCCCGCGCGGAGCGATCAACACCTATCTCGAAGCGGCCCTCGACGAGGGAAATCCGTCAAAGCCGCTGCGCGTCTTGCTGGAAGCGCGCCTCGGCCGGGCGGGCAGGGCGCCAGAGGCAAAATCGGCCACACCGCCGAGCAAGCCGCGCATCGTCCGGGAGCCACATCCCGCGCCGCCGCCGAAACGCCGCTTGCGCATCTATGCGCTCGATCCGACCCTGTCGCAGAATCTGGACTCGGTGTCGGTGCAGGAGGTCACGGTCAGCGTACCCTGGGACGATGTGCCGAGCACGAGCGCAGCGCTCAAGCCGGGACCGGTTGGCGAATACCTCGAAGTGGTCGACATCGATCCGGCCTCGAAGCGCATCTACGGTCCGGTGGATCTCAACGACAAGGCACTGCTGGCTCAGGACGGTCTGGCGCCGTCCGAGGGCAATCCGCAATTCCACCAACAGATGGTCTATGCGGTCGCCATGACCACCATCAAGACCTTCGAGCGCGCCCTTGGACGACGCGCGCTCTGGGCGCCGCATTACGACACCAAGTCGGGCGAGTTCCGCGAAGTGCCGCGCTTGCGCATCTATCCGCATGCCCTGAGGGCCGAGAATGCCTACTACAGCCCGGACAAGGTGGCGCTGTTGTTCGGCTATTTCCAGGCGAGCAGCCGGAGCGGCGATACCACAGTGCCGGGCACGATGGTCTTTTCCTGCCTGTCAAGCGACGTCATCGCCCACGAGATGTCGCACGCCCTGCTCGATGGGTTGCACCGCCGCTTCCAGGAAGCCTCGAACCCGGACGTGCCGGCCTTCCACGAAGCCTTTGCCGACATCGTCGCGGTGTTCCAGCACTTCACGCTCAAGGATCTGGTGAAGTTCGAGATCGCCCGGACGCGCGGCAATCTTCAGGCGGCCAATCTGCTGAGCGGACTTGCAAAGCAGTTCGGTGAGGGCAGCGGGCGCGGCGGGCCGCTGCGAGACTACGGCACGTCGAAAATGAGTGAACTCGATTACGACACGACGTTCGAGGCGCATGCGCGTGGCTCGATCCTCGTCTACGCGGTCTACGAGGCCTTCCTCAGGATCGTCGAGCGCCGTGTCGCAGCCCTGACCCAGCTCGCCACCGGCGGCTCCGGCGTGCTTCCGGCCGGGGCGCTGCATCCCGGTCTGGTCGAGGGCTTGGCCGAGGAAGTCGCCAAGACGGCGCAGCAGATGCTCAATATGTGCATCCGGGCCCTCGATTATTGCCCGCCGGTCGATATCACCTTCGGCGAATATCTCAGGGCCATCATCACGGCCGATGCCGACGCCTTTCCGGAGGATCCGCTCAACTACCGGCTGGCCTTCGTCGAATCCTTCCGGAGCTGGAAGCTCATTCCGGTCAATGTCCGCACGGTCTCGACCGAGACGCTCAAATGGAGCGGGCCCGAACCGGAACTGTTTCCGAAATCGCTCATCCGCCGCTGGATCAGGAATATCGATCCCGGTTGGGATCAGAAGCTCGACCGGTCGCGCGTCTTTGCCCTCAACGAGGCCAATCGCTGGGCGCTGTTCGAAGACCTCAGGAGCACGCTCGCGCGCGACCCGGACCTTCATGCCCAGTTCGGGCTCCTGCCGGATGTGCCGCGCTATCGAGCCAACGGGCGCGTCTACCGCAAGGCACCCAAGGGCAAGACGACCTTCGAGGTCCACGGCATAAGGCCGACACGGCGCGTCGAGGCCGACGGGTCTTTCCGCACCGAGATCGTCGCGGTGATCCAGCAGCGCGTGCCGATGCGGCCGGACGGCACTCTTCTGCTTGAAGGCGCAAAGAAGGATGAGCCGTTCGTCTGGTTCCGCGGCGGCGCGACGCTGATCATCGATCCGAGCGAAGGCAACGAAGCCATCCGCTTTGCCATCATTAAAAGCACCGGCAGCACCAGTCGGCGGAAACGCCAGGCCGAGACCGCCGCCGGCAATTTCCTGTCGCTGCTCAGGGCGCTCTATTTCGGTGGCGATGACGGCGGCGAGCCTTTCGCCTTGCTCCATTCAGATCCGGGAGGTTCCGATGGCGAGAGCTAAGACTGCTTCCAAGCCGAAGCGCTCCCGGCGCAGGACACGCGCTGCCACTGCAGATGCGCCGTCACCCGTCGTCGCGGCCCCCACGACGGCACCGCGCCTGACCATCCGTCATTACTGCCAGGGCATCGGTGACTGTCATCTTCTGACCTTCTCCAAGCCCGACGGCACGGACTTCCGTATGCTTATCGATTGCGGCCTGCATTCCATCGTCAAGGGTGGAACCAAGATCATCCAAAGTATTGCCGAGGACATAAGGGATACGCTCGCCGGCGAGCCGATCGACGTCCTAGTCGTTACCCATGAGCACTGGGATCATGTGTCGGGCTTCTGGACGGCGCGGGACGTTTTCAAGGACATCAGGATCCGCGACGTCTGGATGGCCTGGACCGAAAACCCCGACGACCAGATGGCTCGCGAGTTCGACAAATATCGCGGGCAGGCGCTGGCAGCCCTGCAGATGGTTGGCAACAAGCTTGCGGCAAGCCCAGCGCTGACACCGCATCTCGAAGGTCTGAGGGATGGTATCAGTTCGCTCACCGGCTTTTATTACGGTGCCGCCGGCGACAAGGTGCGCACCGCCCGCAATGCGGCCGCTGCGACCATCGCGCCGAAATCCCCGACCTATCTCGAGCCGGGCGGCACCCCGATCACCATTCCCGGTCTCGATGGGGTGCGCATTTTCGTGCTCGGCCCGCCACGCGACCGGAGCATGCTGCGGCTCGAGGAGCGCTCCGACGAGATGTATCACTTCGGCGCCCGCACTGGCTGGGGCTTCGAACGGGCCCTGAGCGCCAGCTTCGCGCTGAGCGAGGAGGGCGAAGACTGGGCCATCGAGGCGAATCCGTTCGGCGACAGCCATGGCCACGACCTCGACGACGTGCTGGCCGGCAAGAGCGAGCCAGCCATCCTCAAATTTGTTGCCGATAATTATGCCGGCGAGGCGCCGCCTCTGGACGAGGGCGCCGAGCATTTGGGTGACCAGAGCTGGCGGCGGATCGACGCCGACTGGATGGGTATCGCCGCCGATCTCGCCCTGCAGCTCGACAGGGGCGTCAACAATACGAGCCTGGTTTTGGCCTTCGAGTTCACGGATACCGGCCGCGTCTGTCTTTTCCCCGGCGATGCCCAGATCGGCAATTGGCTGAGCTGGGAAAAGCAGACCTGGACCGATACCGGCGTGACATCGGACGATCTGCTGGCCCGCACCGTTTATCTCAAGGTCGCCCATCACGGCAGTCACAACGCCACGCCAGAACGCAACGGCCTCGAAAAGATGGTCCATGCCGACCTGTCGGCGTTCGTTCCCGTCAACGAGGCCGACGCCAAGAAGGCCAGGTGGCATCAGATGCCCTTTGGGTCGATTCTTTCGACGCTGGCAACAAAGTCCGCTGGGCGCGTCATGCGTGCCGACGACGACTGGATCGGGGCAGGGGACGAGCCTCCATTTGCCACGCCATCGGGCTCAATACTGGCCATCAGGACTGTCGGCAAAGGATGGGTCGAGGTCGATGTGGGGTGAGGGCAGCGCCAATCGCATGTGAGAAAACCTCACCGACAAAGCCACGAGTCGCACCCGCACATGTGCGCTCCGGGAAATTCGTCGTTTTCAAATGCTTGTCAAAAACCGAGGTGGTTTTGCAGGCTACCCCCGCAATTTTTGATTTCTGACCCCTTGAGCACCCGTTACTCCATCATTGGGTAACACTTATTCATGATCGGATCGAATGAGGGCCGAGTGTTACCTAGTTGCGAGGAAGCGTTCCCTGGCTGTGAATAAGTGTGACTCGCGGGGAGCCGAGCCGGATAGCGCGAGCCGGCGTCAGGTTTCTCTTCGAGCGTCAATTCGGTAGGCAATCGGCGATTACCGGCGCGATAGTGTCAGCATAATGAGGCGCGTTGCTGATCGGCTGTCTCTCGCCCGTTCCCGCCAGGCCGCTTGTGGCATCTGCAATGCAATTGCCGACATTCTGGCAAACGAAACCGAATTCGCCGACAAGCCCAGAGCAAGGCGCAGCACAGCAAAGCGTTCCATCAGAACATCGGCCTTTTCTCGCAAAGTGCTTGCTGAAGAAAGTCTCCACTCGGATGTGCTTCTGAGGCAACACCAGATGCCGCGTACGGCACCCGACCAAAGCATCCGGTCTCAGTTATCCCAGCAAAGTTTGCGAACCGCATTTCTCGCTCGAGTGTCCCGTCGTGACGCTAAGCTCGATCCGCACATTTCCGAAGCGAAAAATAAAACGAAAAATCAAATAGATATAAGAAAATGCCTAAATTTAATGCATACTCGCGATGAGCATAAATTGTCATCATTTTTGTGTTGACAATATGTATAAGCGATATGACATTGTGTGAAAGCCTTACGAAAGGCTCCGTCGTTTTGTCGCCCGCTCAGGAGAAATTCAGGTGTTCGCTTCTGCCCATACTTCCTTCTCGCATTTCCGTTCCGTGCTGCTCGGGGGTATTTGCGCGGTGTCAGTCTCCGTCATGTCTGCCTTTGCCGCGGATGAACTCGTTGACCTCACCAAACAGTCTCAACTGACCCCGAGTTTCTGCGTGAATGAAGGCATTCACGCCATGTTGCCTGCAAAGGTGCTCGAAGCCGGTTCGCTCAAGGTGGCACTGGCCAATGGCATCGCGCCGATCAACTTTCCCGGCGATAGTGCCGAGGAAGTGCGTGGGCTGACGCCGGACCTCGCGGCTGCCCTGTCCCAGGTGCTCGGCGTGACATTCGAGACGAGCGTCTTCCCCAACACCGCCTCGCAGCTTCTCGGCCTGCAATCAGGTCAGATCGATCTGACCATCTCGACCAATGGCGACTCGGTGGAGCGCCAGGAAAACTTCGATTTCGTCGACTACATCAATTCCAACAATTCCATCGTCGTCGCAAAGGGCAATCCCGAGGGCATCGAGAAGGCGGCCGATGTCTGCGGTCGCACTTATGGCGAAGTGAAGGGAGCCTGGTCGATCTTTTCGACGTTCGAGAAGGTGTGTGACGATGCCGGCCTGGAAAGGCCATCCCTCGCGTCCTTCGACGATGCGCCCTCGATGATGCTGGCGCTGATCTCGCACCGCATCGATGCCTATGCCGGCAGCACGTTCAACACCATCTATCAGCAGTCCCAGGGCGTGCCGGTCGACGACGTGGCCTTGCCCGAGGCCGGTTCGCTTCTGCTCGGCATGACCGTGACAAAGGAGAATGGCGACATCGCCAAGGCTGTCGACGCTGCCATGAATGTGCTGGTCGAGGAGGGCTACTACAAAGAGGCGCTCGATCACTGGGGACTTGGCGACTACGCCATCGATCCGGGCATCAATCTCGCCAAGTAAGCCTTGTGAGGCGGTGCACAACCGCCGCCTCACCCCATCCCTGCCGCTTCATAAAACAAGTCTGCATCTTATGACTTCTGCTCCTCTAGACGGCATTACCGTCATCGATTTTTCACGACTCATCGCTGGCCCTTGCGCCACGGATCTGCTCGCGGCCATGGGTGCCCGTGTCATCAAGGTGGAAAGCCCTGATGGTGATCCCATGCGTCTGACGCGTTCCCGGGAGGCTGGCGGCGGCCCCACAGCCCCGACATTCGCCGCCTATAACGTCCTCAAGCAGACCGTTGCTCTCGATCTCAAGAATGCCGTCGACCTGGCGGTGGCCCGTCAGCTGTGTGGGACGGCTGACGTCGTGGTCGAGGCCTTCCGCCCCGGCGTCATGGATCGTCTCGGACTGGGGTACGAAGAATTGTCCGCCGACAATCCGGGGCTCGTTTATGCGGCGCTCTCGGCTTTCGGCGAGACCGGCCCCGAACAGAAACGGGGAGGAGTCGACATCGTTCTTCAGGCCGAAACGGGATTGATGTCGGTGACTGGGGATGACGGGCCCATGAAGGCCGGCGTGCCGATCATCGATGCGGCCAGCGCCATGACGTTGGCGACCGGGGTGCTCGGCGCGTTGGTCGGTCGGTTCCAGTCAGGCTGCGGTCGCAAGGTCACGACGTCGATGCTCGATGTCGGCGTATTCCTGCAGGCCCAGCAGTTCGCAGAATTTCTCAATTCCGACGTGCTGCCGCCGCGTGTCGGAAATCGTGCCGCCTATGCCGCGCCGGCAGAAATGTACCCGGTCGCAGATGGCATGCTGGTGCTTTCCGCCCATATCAAGCCACACTGGAAGGCGCTTTGCGCCATTCTCGGGCATCCGGAATGGGTCGAAGATGAGCGGTTTTTGACCGTGGAGGATCGCGTTCGCAACCGTGACGCGCTCAATGAGGGCATTGCGGATGTTCTGATAACAGCGCCGGCGGAAGACTGGCTGACCCGGTTTGCCGAGGCTGGTATCACTGCCGGGCGCGTGCGCGACTACCGCGAGGTTGTCGACAGCCCGCAGATCGCCGCCAACGGAACCATCGTGGCCGCCAGCAATGTCGACGGCTCGCCGATGCGCGTGGTGCGCACGCCGATCAGGTTCTCGGACTACGACGATCTGGTGCTCGACCGGCGCGTGCGCGGCATCGGCGCGGACGGCGATGCGCTTTTTGCGACAAAGGAGCCGGCGCAATGAGCGAGTTGCAGATCATTCGCGACTCCGGTGTTGCGGTCCTGACCTTTTGCCGCCCCGAACGGCGCAACGCCCTGTCGCTCGGCCTGATGCGCGATCTCGACAATCAACTTGCCGATCTCGCCGAAGATGCCGACATCCGGGTCGTCATCCTCACCGGTGCGGGCGACAAGGCCTTTGGTGCCGGGCTCGACATCAAGGAAGCGGCGACGCTCGACGAGGCGGCCCATCAGGAGCAGCACGCCCATTATGAGAGCATCCAGCGCCGCATGGCCGCCTTTCCCAAGCCGCTGATTGCCGCCATCGAAGGGGTTGCCGCCGGTGCCTCGCTACAAATCGCGCTGCATTGCGATCTCATCATCGTCGCCGAAGGTGGGCGGATCGGCATGCCCGAGCTCTCGGCCGGGCGCCCCTGCATCATGGGCAGCTATCTGCTGGCCAGCCGCATCGGCCCGATCGGCGCGGCTCGCCTGGTTCTGGGACAGGACTGGTTCGATGCCGAGACTGCACTGTCGTCCGGCCTGGCTAGTCTGGTTACGCCGACAGGCGGCGCCATGGACGCGGCTTTGGCCTATGCTGGAAAGATCGCCGCCACTGCGCCGAACGCGCTCGCTGCGACGCTTTCGTGGCTGCGCCAGTTGCGCAATGGCGCCTCGCTCGGGCTGGTAGATGCCTTCGCCAAGGCCGACGAGATCCTGCCCGACGCGGCCGGTTCGGACGAAGCCGTGGCGGCCAGCACCCGGTTCGCGGAGAAGCGCAATGCGTGATCTGGATACCATTCGCGCCGACCTGCCGGCCCTTGCCAGTTTTGCCTATCTCAACACTGGCACTGCGGGTCCACTCCCTGCGCCGGTGGCGGAGGCAATGCAGAAAGCGGTTGGCGAGGATTTGCAGCGCGGTCGCATATCCGGCAAGCGCTTCGTCAAGATCGACCAGCTCTATACCGACACGCGCGCCGCGTTCGCCGAATTGCTGTCGATCGATGCAGAACAGGTCGCGCTGACCAGCGGTACGGTCGATGGGCTCGAGATCGCGCTTGCAGCTCTCGATCTTGAGCCCGGTGCACGCATCCTCACGACAAGCATCGAACATCCGGCCGCGATAACCGCACTCGAGAGCCATTGTGCCGCCAATGGCATCGGCATCGACACGGTCGAGATCGGCCAGACCGACACCGACGGGGACATTGTCGCATGCATTGCCGATAGCATCGGCGATGCAACCGCCGCACTCCTGGTGTCGGATGTGGCCTACGGCACCGGCCGCAGGTTGCCGATCGAACAGATCTGCGCCCTGACGCGAACCCGTGGTCTGCGCACGATCGTCGACGGCGCGCAGGCAGTTGGGGCACGCGAAATCGATTGCGTGCGGATCGGCGCCGACTATTACGCCTTGCCTGGCCAGAAATGGCTCATGGGACCGGAGGGCGCCGGTGCGCTTGCGGTGTCGAAAAGTTCGCTATTGCAACGCAATATCGAGACCGCCCAGTCCCTCGAACGCGGCTCACGCTCCAAACCCGTCTGGGCCGGTATGCTTGCAGCCTTGTCGTGGAGAAAGGCACTCGGCACTGAGGCGGAAATTGAACAGGCAATCGCCGCCCGTCGTCGCCGTCTTGTCGCAGGTCTTGACGGATTGAGCGGTGTCACGATCGTCACGCCGGACGCGGCTGATGGATTGGTCGTCTTCTCCATCATGGGACGCGCTGCTCCGGAAATTCTCGAATCCTTCGGTGCAGAACGCCTGGCCGTGCGCGACATTCCCGGCACCAACACGGTGCGTGTTTCCTGCGCGGTCTTCACCAGCGACGCTGAACTCGACGCCGTAATCCGCGTCGTGTCATCGCTCGCAGCCGCACCGATCTCGGCGGAGGCAGGGTCATGAGCGCCGCAGTTGCCGGCGCGCCCGCGACACTTGCTGCACGCATGGGTATCGAAGTGATCGAAGAGGCGCCAGAACGCGTCGTGGCGCGCATGCCCGTCGAAATCAATCGGCAGCCCTTTGGGGTTCTTGCCGGCGGCGCTTCAGCCATGCTGGCGGAAAGCACTGCCTCTCGTGCCGCTGTGCTGCACGCAGCGCGAAGTGAGCAAGGCGCCGTTGGCGTGCAGATTAGCGCCATCCATCACAGCTCGGTGCGTTCCGGCTTCGTCGAAGCCACGGCCAGCGCCGTGCATCTGGGACGCTCCACCGCGTCCTACGAAGTGGTGATCGCAACGCCGGAAGGGCGGCGCGTATGCACAGCTACGGTGTTGTGCATGATCGTTGACCGTCCCGCTGGGTCATGACCGAATGCGCGAAACAGTTTTACGCACAAATGGAATGACGAGCATGACGCAATCGCCTGCGGACACCGAACCTGTTCACCCCAAGCTGGCCACAGTCATGGCCCTGGTCGATGGGTTGGCCGCGACGCTTGGCCCCAAGGCCGAGGTGGTGGTCCATGACCTGTCGCGGCTGCCCAATTCGATTGTCGCAATAGCGGGAAATCTCACCAACAGGTCCGTCGGCGGACCGATCACGGATATGCTTTTGTCGCGCGTTCGGGCCCGGCAGTTCGACGATTTCGTCAACTACATGTCGACCACCGAGGACGGCCGGACCTTCCGATCCTCGACCATATTCGTGTGGCAGGGTGAGGACGTGCTGGGCTGCCTGTGCGTCAATATGGACGTGACCGAATGGCGGCATCTGAGCGCTTTCGCCGAATGGCAGCTGAGCGGAGTTCCGGCACGGGCCGCCGACCTGCCCAAACTGCTGGCCAACGGCGACGACAGCGCCGAGCGCTTTCCCGCAGATGTGGAGGAGCTGCGCAACGAACTGGTGTCGCGCGCCATCTCCGAAGTCGGCATTCCCATTCCGCTCATGCACAAGGAACACAAGCTTTCCATCGTCGAGCGGCTCGAGAACGAAGGATTTTTCCTGCTGCGCGAGTCCGTTCCACAACTGGCAAACGCCCTCTCGTGCACTCGGCACTCCGTCTACAACTACCTCAACCAGGTTCGCGAGCGCGGTGCGAACAAGGAGCAGACATGACATTAGTCCCGATCGAGAGCCCGCAGGCTCCTCCGGCAATCGGCCCTTACTCACACGCCATGAGGTTTGGCGACCTCGTCTATCTCTCGGGCCAATTGCCTCTGGATCCGGCGACCCAGGCCATCGTTGGGGATACGCCGGCGGATCAGCTGCGTGTCGCTATCGCCAATGCCCGGAATATTCTGGAAACGGCGGGCAGCGCGCTCTCCCAAGTCGTCAAGACCACCGTCTTCGTGACCGACATGAGCACCTTTGCCACGATCAATGCAGTTTATGCCGAACTATTCGGCACGCATGCGCCGGCACGTTCGGTCGTCGAAGTCAGGGCGTTGCCGCGGGGTGCCAGTGTGGAAATCGAGTTGGTCGCGGCGGTGAGCAGATGACGGAGGGACGCATCACCGAACCGCTTCGCCCACGCCGGCATCCGATACGCTGGGTCATTGGAATCATCGTCGCAGTCATCGCGGTGGACGTGTTACGTGGCATCGCCGCCAATCCGGCCTTTCAATGGCACGTTGTCGGGCAGTACTTCAGCGCCACCGTCATTCTCGAGGGACTGAAGGCGACGATCTGGTTGACGCTGCTGACAGTGTCGCTCGGCTTTGCGCTCGGCACGCTCCTGGCCATCGCGCGCCTGTCGCACAATCCTGTGCTGCGGGTCGTGTCCTGGACCTATATCTGGTTCTTCCGCTCGATTCCGCTTCTCGTGCTCATCCTTTTCACCTTCAACATTGCCTATCTGCTGCCGACCATCGATGTCGGTCTACCTTTCTTGCCGGCGATCTTCTCGTTCGACACCAATTCGATCATCACCCCAATCGGCGCGGCCATTCTGGCTCTCACCATTCATGAATCGGCCTATTCGGCCGAAGTGGTGCGCGGCGGTATCCTTTCGGTGGATCACGGCCAAATGGAAGCGGCATCCGCACTCGGGATGAGCGGCGCACATACCATGAAGAGGATCGTCATTCCTCAGGCGATGCGGGCCATCATTCCCGCCGCGGGCAACCAGTTGATCGCGGTGCTCAAGGGCACATCGATGGTCAGCGTCATTGCTGTCGGAGATCTGCTCTATTCGGCCCAGGCAATCTATAACCGGACGTTCCAGGTCGTGCCGCTGCTGGTGGTGGCGACCCTCTGGTACGTCGTCCTGACGACGGTACTCGCCTTCGTCCAGTACTATGTCGAGCTGCATTTCTCCCGCGGCACCACGCGCCAGAAACCCACGACCCCGGTCCAGCGGCTGCGCCGCGCCCTGGCGGCGCTGGTGTCTCGCTTCGACAGAGACGAGGCTGAGGCATGAGTGAAAAACAGCACATCCAAACAGCCGCCGCGCCCCTGGTTCGTATCCGGAACCTTCACAAGAGCTTCGACGATTTCGAAGTGCTCAAGGGCATCGACCTGGATGTCCAGTCGGGTGAAGTGGTGGCGCTGATCGGTCCGTCAGGATCCGGCAAGAGCACGATGCTGCGCTGCATCAACCGGCTCGAGGTCTTCCAGAAAGGACGGATCGAAGTCGACGGCATGCTGGTCGGCTACCGGGAGGTTTCGACACCGAAGGGCGTCGAACTGCGCGAGCTGTCGCCGGCCCAGATCAGCCGTCAACGCGCCGACATCGGCATGGTGTTCCAAAGCTTCAACCTGTTTCCGCACATGAACGTTCTCGAAAACGTCATGGAGGCGCCCATGGCTGTCAGGAAGATGCAGCGCGAAGACGCAGAAACGCTTGGCTGGGACCTGCTGAACCGAGTTGGCTTGGCCGAAAAGACCGGGGCCTACCCGCGCGAACTTTCCGGCGGGCAGCAGCAGCGCGTCGCCATCGCTCGGGCACTGGCCATGCAACCCAAGCTCATGCTGTTCGACGAACCCACTTCGGCGCTCGATCCGGAGCTGGTGGGGGAGGTGCTGGGCGTGATGAAAGCACTGGCCGACGAAGGCATGACAATGCTGGTCGTTACCCATGAATGGGGCTTCGCCCGCGAGGTCGCCAATCGCGTTGCCTTTTTTGACGGCGGCAAAATCATCGAAATCGGCAACCCGGAACAGATA
Organism: Devosiaceae bacterium; assembly: GCA_963676075.2. GTDB lineage: Bacteria > Pseudomonadota > Alphaproteobacteria > Rhizobiales > Devosiaceae > JAHJQZ01. The sequence goes on along the minus strand of CAXXNZ010000027.1, from coordinate 3,060 downwards.
TTCTCGTCTCCGCAGGAAGAACGGACAAAGGTCTTTGTCAGCAAGGTCATTTGAAATGGAATGACACCTTTCACGTGACCTGTGGCGAATGCAACCAAGCTCGGCCACAACACGCAGAGCCGCTGTAGTCCCCACGAATGGCACCTGTTTTCATAAAGAGCTCAGATCCCCGGATGAACAGTCCAGTTCCCCAACCGCTTCCAGAGCAAACATGACCTCGGAGGACTATCACCGGCAATAACCGTTATCCCATTGGATTTCACTTCAAGCATCAACAACGCGCTGGAGGCGTAGCCCCACCAAATCACTGCGCCTCTGAAGAGAATCGACCGTCACCGCCCCAGGGTCTGAGGTCGGGCCCGCGTTGGCATACGAGAACTAGATACGTCCAGCCGGATGACTGTGTACTGCAACTTCTAGGTGCGCGCCCGAAAGCACCACAGCGCGAGCGAAGGATCATCCTAGGGATAGGTTTGATCCGTGAGAGTTCGCCAAAGTTCGCCGCCAGATATTTGACGGATATTCGACGCTCGTGTTGGAAAGTCAGCTAAGTGTTTGATTTTATTGGTACGCCCAAGGGGAATCGAACCCCTGTTTGCGCCGTGAAAGGGCGCCGTCCTAACCGCTAGACGATGGGCGCATACCGTTTGCCGCGTCCGTATAGGGTGCTTGGGGCCACGGTGCAAGAGTTAAGTGTCCAGTTTTTGCTTGATCAACAGCCTGCGAACGTCACCGGCCCGTTCGAGCCCCAGGGGCGCGACCGCACATCGATGTGGATGAAACTGCGGCCGGGATAACAACCGAGCCCGCCAACCAGCGACATCTGGCGGGCGTAGGCGATCAATTGCGACTTCGGCACACCCGGAACGAAGAAATCGGCTGCCATGCACTTCCTGTGATAGGACGCATCGGCCCCGCCGACCTCTGAATTGTGCGCCGGCGTCCGATAGCCCGAATTCATCACCACCTTGCGGCCGAAATGGCCCTCGATGTCCATGATCGCCAAGCGCAGCGCCGGCACCAGGCAGATGGTGTTGACCTTGTTGCTGGCGACCTTTGTGCCCCAGCTCGAGCTGTAGCGGTCGTAATCTCCGCCGCTGCCTTTGGCGAAAAGCGACATGGGGATGCAGCCGCTCAGAATCAGCGGCAAAACAACGATCAAAACCCCGAATTTGCGCATCGTCGGTCTGCGGGTCTGCGCCACGAGCGACCTCCCGCCGTTAGTTCATGGAACGATGCTTCAATTTGAAGGATCAGCCTTAAGTCCGGGCTAACCAGATAGGTTAGCAAACCATTAAGGCATTAATTCAGGCGCAGAAGGGCGCGGCGAAGGGCTTTTGCCGCTTTTTCCGGTGTTGTGCCCATTGGCTTTGATCTAGCCTGCCGCCTCTCAGGGCCGCGATTTGTCGCAGGGCCTGATATCGACAGGGACCGCCCACCTGAACCCGATCAACCGCGACTCACCGTGCCGGGGAGGCTCCCCGGCTGGCTCGCAAGCCGCCACTTCAGGAGGATATGGTATGTTCTCATTCTCACGTGTCTACAGCGCCCGGCTTCTGGCCGCCACAGCCGTTGCCGCCATGATCGCCGCCACCGGCGGCGTTCGAGCCGACGATGCCGTCCCGCAGAACGACCTGCTGAACGCCACTGTGTGGTCGCAGACCTCGGTCGAGGCCAAGGCAGCCATGCTCGGCATTTTCGATCTGGCCAAGATGCGGCTGGACGAGGCGCTGGCCGATAAGAACTGGACCGCCGTACCCGACAAGCAGGGCAAGGATTATCAGTCCCTGCCGGTCGCCATCGTCACCGACCTCGACGAGACGGTTCTCGACAACAATGTCTACGAGGCCTCGTTGGTCACCCGGAACACCTCATACGGCTCAAAGGACTACGACCAGTACGTCAAGGACGAGGTGACCGGTGCCTTGCCCGGTGCCGTCGATTTCCTCAAATACGCCGCCTCCAAGGGGGTGACGATCTTCTATGTGTCCAATCGCAAGGCGGGCCAGGAAGACGCGACCCGCGCCAACATGGAAAAGCTCGGCTTCCCCATGGGCGATGGTGAAGACACCGTGCTGTTGCAGAACGAGAAGGAAGACTGGACCGGCGCCAAGGAGAGCCGCATCAACTATGTCGCCAAGAACCATCGCGTGGTTCTGCTGATGGGCGACAATCTCGGCGATTTCTCGGACAAGGCCAGCGGATCGTTGGCTGAACGGGCCGCGTTCTTCGAGGCCAGCAAGGACCACTGGGGTCACGACTGGATCATGTTCCCCAATCCCGAATATGGCTCGTGGGAATCGGCGGCCTTTGGCGGCGATTGGTCCAAATCGCCCGATCAACGCCGCAAGGACAAGATCGACGCGCTCGACGCCTGGTCGCCGAAGAACTGATCAGTCTTCAGATGCAAAGGGCCGGCCGCGGGGAAACCCTCGCGGCCGGCCCTTCTTTATTGCTACCAGCTGCCGGTGTTGCCCATCGACGCCCAGGGGTCTTTCGCCGGCAGGGCGTCGCCCTCCTGGATCAGCTCAACGGAAATGCCGTCGGGCGAGCGCACGAAGGCCATGTGGCCGTCGCGCGGCGGGCGGTTGATGACAACGCCCATGTCGGAAAGGTGCTGGCACAGGGCATAGATGTCCTTGGTCCCATAGGCGAGGTGCCCGAAATTGCGGCCGCCCGAATAGGTTTCCGGATCCCAGTTGTAGGTCAGCTCGACCTCACCACCCGCGTCGCCCGGCGCGCGGAGGAAAATCAGAGTGAAGCGGCCCTTTTCGTTTTCGCTGCGCTTGACTTCTTCTAGCCCAAGCCCGTCGCAATAGAATTTCAGGCTGTCTTCGATGCTGGTCACGCGGACCATCGTGTGCAGATATTTCATCGCAATACTCGTCGAAATGGTGTGGAGGGGCGCGTTTGCGCGTCAAAACAAGTCTAGCGGCGGCTGACCGCAACGACAACCTGTGCACTTGGCGGTGCCGAAACGAAACATTTTTGTTGGAGCACCTTAACTTTTTGTTTTGAATCGGCCAGAGTGATGACTTGAGTTAGGCGTACCTCGCCGGC
>CAXXNZ010000026.1:0-81410 GCA_963676075.2 Devosiaceae bacterium | reverse complement strand
ACAGGCGCTCAGCGACTTCCACGGCTCGCAATGCGGCTTCTGCACACCGGGCATCGTCATGGCCCTCTATGCGCTCTACATGCGCAATCCTGCCCCCGATCACGACACCGTCGCCCAAGCACTGCAGGGGAACCTGTGCCGTTGCACCGGCTACGCCCCGATCTTCCGCGCTGCCACCCATTTTGGCGATTACGACGATCCGGCGAACGATCCGCTCCTCGCCGAGCGGGCTGAGGTGACCAGGACACTCGAAGGTTTCGCCGATGGCTCAGAGGTGCGCGCCGGAAGTGGCGACAAGCTCCTGGTCATCCCGCCGAGCGCCGATGCGCTGGCCGAGGTACTGACCGCCATGCCGGAGGCACGTATCGTTGCCGGCATGACGGACGTCGGATTGTGGGTGACCAAGTTCATGCGCGACATCACCCCGGCGGTGTTCATCGGCAATATCGCCGATCTCAAAGCCATCACAGTCGATGCCGATGCGCTGATCTTCGGAGCCGGTGTGACCTATTCGGAAGCCCTGCCGCTCATCGACGCACACCTGCCGCACCTGTCGGGCTTTTTTCGGCGCATCGGTGGCGAGCAGGTACGCAACATGGGCACGCTCGGTGGCAATATCGCCAATGGCTCCCCGATCGGCGACACGCCGCCGGCCTTCATTGCGCTTGGCGCCGAGATCACCTTGCGCAAGGGCAGTGAGCGGCGCACGCTGTCGCTCGAGGATTTCTTCATCGACTATGGAAAACAGGATCGCCAGCCCGGCGAGTTCCTTGAGCGGATCCGCGTGCCGCTTCCCGGCCCGGATGACCTTTATGCCGTACACAAGATTTCCAAACGCCGCGACGAGGACATCTCGTCCCTGTGCGGCGCCTTCCGCCTGACGATCCGCGACGGCATGATCGCCGATGCCAGGATCGCTTTCGGCGGCATGGCGGCGACGCCGAAGCGGGCGAAAGCGGTCGAGGCGGCGCTTGTCGGCAAGCCGTGGAGCGAGGCGACGATGCTGGCGGCGCAACCTGCACTTGCTGATGATTTCACGCCGATCTCTGACATGCGTGCCAGCGCCGACTATCGGGCAAAGGCGGCGGCGAACCTCATGCTGCGTGTTTACCTCGAAGCGAATCCCGTCGGTTCGGAGGCGGTGGCGTCATGAGCATGCACACCTCGATTCCGCACGACAGCGGCGCCAAGCATGTTGCAGGCCGTGCCGAATATATCGACGATATCCCGATGCCGGCTGGCGGATTGCACGCCTATCTCGGCCTGTCGAAAAAGGCCCACGCCCGCATTACCGCCATTGCGCTTGAAAAGGTGCGATCGGCGCCAGGTGTCGTCGCGGTTCTGACCGCAGACGATATCCCCGGCCACGACGACATCAGTTCAGCCGGGCGCGGTGACGAGCCGGTCTTTGCCCAAAAAGAAGTGATGTATTGGGGGCAGCCGCTGTTCGCCGTGATTGCCGAAACGCGCGATCAGGCGCGTCGGGCGGCGACGCTGGCCGAGGTTGCGTATGAGGATTTGCCGGCCAATATCGATATTGGTGCGGCGATGGCTGCGGGCGGCGAGCTGGTCACCGAACCGCTGGTCCTGTCGCGCGGCGACGCCCAGTCCGGTCTCGCGCGTGCGCCGCACCGGCTCACCGGCCGCATGGTCATCGGCGGTCAGGAGCATTTTTACCTCGAAAGCCAGATCGCGCTCGCCATTCCTGGCGAGGACGAGGACGTGACGGTCCACACATCGACCCAGCATCCGAGCGAGATTCAGCACGTGGTTTCCCACGTGCTCGGCATTGCCTCCAACGCCGTGACCGTGACGGTGAGGCGCATGGGCGGAGGCTTCGGCGGGAAGGAAACCCAGGGCAACCTTTTTGCCGTGGTGGCGGCTTTGGCGGCCAAGAAACTCGGCCGCGCCGTCAAGATACGGCCCGACCGCGATGACGATTTCTCCATCACCGGCAAGCGCCACGATTTCGTCGTCGATTACCAGGTCGGTTTCGACGACGAGGGGCGGATACAGGCGGTCGACGGCAAGTTCATGGCGCGTGCCGGGTACTCGGCCGATCTCAGCGGAGCGGTCACCGACCGGGCGCTGTTCCACGCCGACAACTGCTATTTCTATCCCGACGTGCGGCTCGAAAGCCTGCCGTTACGCACCCACACCGTCTCGAACACCGCCTTTCGTGGCTTCGGCGGACCGCAGGGCCTCATTGCCGGCGAGCGCATCATCGAGGATGTGGCCTATGCGCTTGGCAAGGACCCGCTCGACGTGCGCCTTGCCAATTTCTATGGCGTCGAAACCAACAATGTGACGCCCTACCATCAGATCGTTCGCGACAACATCATCCGTCCCCTGGTGCAGGAGCTCGAAGAATTCTCGGAGTACCGTTCGCGCCGCGCGGAGATCATCGCCTTCAACAAGGCCAGCCGGATCGTGAGGCGCGGCATCGCCCTGACGCCGGTCAAGTTCGGCATCTCCTTCACTGCCACCTGGTACAATCAGGCCGGCGCGCTCGTGCATGTCTATCGCGACGGATCGATCCATCTCAATCACGGCGGCACCGAGATGGGGCAGGGGCTCAACATGAAGGTGGCCCAGGTTGTCGCCAGTGAGTTCGGACTGCCGCTGTCGCGCATAAAGATCACCGCCACCCATACCGGCAAGGTGCCCAACACCTCGGCCACCGCCGCATCGTCCGGGTCTGACCTCAACGGCATGGCCGCCGCCGACGCCTGCCGGCAGATCAAGGAACGGCTGGCCCAATTCGTCGCCGACGAGTTCCGGTCAAACGCCAGCGACGTCCAGTTCATCAACGGGCACGTCCTGGTTTCGGGCAAGCGCATGAGCTTCGAAACGCTCATCGACAAAGCCTATATGGCGCGCGTTCAGTTGAGTGCCGCGGGCTTTTACAAGACGCCGGATATTCATTGGGACCGCGCAACGGGACAGGGCAATCCGTTCTACTATTTTGCCTATGGCGCTTCGGTGTCCGAGGTGTCGGTGGACACCCTGACCGGCGAATACACGATCGACCGGGTCGATGTGCTGCACGACGCCGGCAAATCGCTCAACCCGGCGATCGATCTGGGTCAGGTCGAAGGCGGTTTCATTCAGGGCATGGGTTGGCTGACGACCGAGGAACTGATGTGGAACGCCGACGGCATGCTGCAAACGCACGCACCCTCGACCTACAAGATCCCGCTCGCCTCCGATGTTCCGCGCGAGTTCAACGTCCGGCTCGCCGATTGGTCGGTCAATCCGCGCCCGACAATCGGCCGCTCCAAAGCCGTGGGCGAGCCGCCGCTGATGCTTCCGGTATCGGTGGTCGAGGCTCTGTCGATGGCTGTTGCAAGCCTGGACGACTATCGCACCTGTCCGCGTCTCGACACACCGGCGACGCCGGAGCGGGTGCTGATGGCGGCCGAAAGACTTCGGGCGGGGCGAACGCCATGAGCCACACCGCCGAGACCGTCGCCGCATTTGCCGCCAGCCATGACAGGGTCATGTTAATCGAGGTGAAGCGGGTTCGCGGTTCGGCTCCCCGCGAGGCCGGCGCCTTCATGCTGGTGTCCGAACGCGAAGAGTTCGGCACCATCGGTGGCGGCCAGCTCGAATACCAGATGATCGCCGAGGCGCGACGCTATCTCAAGGACGGCGCCGACAATGCGCAGCTTTCCATCGCGCTCGGGCCGGGCATCGGCCAGTGCTGCGGCGGCAATGTCGATATCGGCTTCGCGCTCTGGGGCGGACCCGACTCGGAAAAACTGCTGGCGCGAGTCGCGGCGGAGCAGGCTGCTTTGCCGCCGATATATGTTTTTGGCGCCGGCCATGTCGGGCTGGCGCTCGCCGCAGCACTGAAACCGCTGCCTGTTCGCGTGATTCTTGTTGATACCCGCGCTGAGCGGCTGTCCGGCGTCGCCCCCCGGAATCGAGACGCGGCTTACGCCGGTTCCGGAGGCTGAGGTGCAAAAAGCCCTGTCCGGAGCGGCATTTGTCGCCGTTACCCATGACCACGCACTCGATTTTCTCATCACCGGTGCGGCACTAGGGCGCGCTGATGCATCCTATGTCGGCATGATCGGTTCGCGTACCAAAAGGGTGCAATTCCGACGCTGGTATTTCGAGAACGGCGGCGACGAGGCAAAACTCGCCTCGCTCGTCTGCCCGATCGGTGATTCTGGTGTTGAAGACAAGCGTCCCGAGGTGATTGCGGCTTTGACGGCTGCCGAAATTATCGTCAAAATGAATAAAGAGCCTAGCAAATGGGCGGTGCCGGCTAAGGCTCGCGAAACGGCAAAGGGTAATGGATGAACGACGGGGTGGCTGATCGCCTCGCTTTGAGCGGTATTGTCAAACGGTTCCCGGGCGTTCTGGCCAATGACCGCGTGAGCTTTGCGGTCAAGCCGGGCGAGATTCACGCCCTGCTGGGAGAGAACGGGGCCGGCAAGTCGACCCTGGTCAAGATGATCTACGGCATCATGCAGCCCGATGCCGGAGAGATATTCTGGAACGGAGCGCCGACCACGGTCAGCAATCCCAAGGTGGCGCGCAAGCTGGGCATCGGCATGGTGTTCCAGCATTTCTCGCTGTTCGAAGCCCTGACCGTGCTTGAGAACATCGCGCTCGGCATGGATGCCAAGATTCCGGCCCGCGAACTCGAAGCCCGGGTCGGCGCCATCATGCAGACCTACGGGCTCAAGCTCGATCCGCATCGCAAGGTCTCGACCCTCAGCGTTGGGGAGCGCCAGCGCATCGAGATCGTGCGCGCGCTTTTGCTCAATCCGAGCCTTTTGATCATGGACGAGCCGACCTCGGTGCTGACGCCGCAGGAGGTCGAGCAATTGTTCGTCGTCTTGCGCCAGCTCGCCAGCGAGGGCTGCTCGATCCTCTACATTTCCCACAAGCTCCACGAGATCAAGGCGCTGTGCGACACGGCGACGATCCTGAGGAGCGGCAAGGTGGTCGATACCTGCGATCCCCGGGTCGAGACCTCGCGCTCGATGGCCGAGAAGATGATCGGCGCCGGGCTCAAGGACATCAACAAGACGGCAGGCCGCGAGCGCGGCCGCGAGAAGCTCGTCGTCCAGCACCTGAGCCTGCCGCCGGTCGGCGAGTTCGGCACAGCTCTCAAGGACATCTCCTTCACGGTGCACGAAGGCGAGATCTTCGGCATCGCCGGCGTCGCCGGCAATGGGCAGAACGCCCTGCTGCTGGCGCTCAGCGGCGAGGAAGCGGTGCACGAGGCCGACATGATCATGCTCGATGGCGAGCCGATCGCGCGGCAAAAGACCCGCCAGCGGCGCCTGAAGGGCATTGCCAGCGTTCCCGAGGAACGCAACGGCCATGCATCTGTCCCGGATTTCTCGCTTTCGGACAATTCAGTGCTGACGGCGCGCGACCGGATCGGCATGGTCATCTCCGGGCTCATCCGTCCCGGCACGGCCCAGTCCTATACCGGCAAGGTCATCGACGCGTTCTCGGTCAAGACCACCGGCATCAAGTCGACCGCCGGATCGCTGTCGGGCGGAAACTTACAAAAATACATCATGGGCCGCGAAATCCTGCAGAACCCGAGCGTGCTCGTGGTGTCCCAGCCGACATGGGGCGTCGATGCGGGCGCCGCCGCGGCGATCCACCAGGCAATCATCGACCTCGCCGCTGCCGGCTCGGCCATCGTCGTCATCTCGCAGGACCTCGACGAACTGCTGTCGCTTTGCGACACGCTGGCGGTCATCAACGAAGGCCGGCTATCGGCGCCGATGGCGGTCGAGGGCGCAGACGTCGAAGAAATCGGGCTGTTGATGGGCGGCATCCATGGCGACCCCGAAGCCAGCGCGGAGATGCATGTGCATCCGGAGACCGTTCATGCCGATTAAGCTCGAAAAACGGCCTCAACCGAGCCGGTTGATGATCTATCTGACCCCGGTTCTGGCCGTGGCGCTGACCATGATCATCGGCGGCATCGTCTTTTCCCTGATCGGGTTCGACGGCTTCGGCGCGGTGCGCGAAATCTTCTTTGCGCCCCTCATCAACACGCTCAAATGGCAGGACCTCGCGGTCAAGGCCGCTCCACTGGTCATCATCGCTGTCGGATTGTCGATCGGCTACCGCGCCAATGTCTGGAACATCGGTGCCGAAGGCCAGTACATCCTCGGCGGGCTGGCGGCGACCGGCATTGCGCTGATGACCAAGGATATGTCCGGTCCCTGGATCCTGCCGCTGATGGCGCTGGCCGGCATCGCCGGCGGCATGGCCTGGGTGGCGGTTCCGGCCTGGCTCAGGACCAGGTTCCAGGTCAACGAGATCCTGACGACGCTGATGCTGACCTATGTGTCGATCAATCTGCTCAACTACCTTGTCTTCGGACCGTGGAAGAGCCCGCATGCCTTCGGCCAGCCTCAGACCATTTCATTCAGCGCCGATCAATCGCTGCCCTATATCATTCCCGGTACGATCGTTCAGGCCGGCGCGCCGATCGCGATCATCATCGTGTTCATCGCCTGGTTCGTGGTGTCGCGCTCGCTGTTCGGCTTCCAGATCAAGACGGTCGGCGCCGCCCCCTTCGCGGCCCGCCATGCAGGCTTCTCGGCCAGCCAGACGATCTGGATCGCCCTGCTGGTGAGCGGTGGCCTTGCCGGGCTCGCCGGCATGCTGGAAGTGGCGGGGCCGTTCGGGCGAATGGTGCCGCAATTCCCGACCAATTATGGCTTCACCGCGATCATCGTCGCTTTTCTCGGGCGCCTGCATCCGGTCGGCATTCTCATCGCCGGTATCGTGCTCGCCATCACCTTCGTCGGCGGCGAGGTGGCCCAGACCACCATTGCCTTCCCCTATCCGGCGGTCGGCATTTTCCAGTCGATGATGTTGTTCTTCCTTCTGGCCGGTGACGTGCTCGTGCGTTATCGCCTGCGCCTGCGCGGCTCGACACCGGCAGGCTCGACCTCCGGAGAAGCCCAGGCATGAGCGTCGATCTGGTCATCGCCATCATCATCACCCTTGTCGGCGCTTCGACACCGATCCTCATCGCCGCGCTCGGCGAACTGGTGGTGGAGAAATCCGGCGTTCTCAATCTTGGCGTCGAAGGCATGATGCTGACCGGCGCCGTTGTCGGCTTCGCTGCAACCTACACGACAGGTTCGCCCTGGCTCGGTGTGCTGGCGGCGGGTTTTGCCGGCATGGCGGTCTCGATGATCTTCGCCGTGCTGACGCTGACGCTCAGCTCCAACCAGGTTGCAACAGGCCTGGCGCTGACCATTTTCGGCACCGGCTTTTCGGCCCTGTTCGGCCAGCCCTATACCGGCAAGCCGATCGATCTGTTCCGTTCGGTGTTTCCGCCTGAACTGGCGATGCACCCGATCTTCAAGGTCGTGTTTGGCTATTCCCCGCTCGCCTATTTCTCGCTGATCATGGTGTTTGCCGTCTGGTGGTTTTTGCACCGGACCCGCGCCGGGCTGATCCTCAGGGCCGTCGGAGAATCCGATATTTCAGCCCATTCGATCGGCTATCCGGTGATCGGCGTGCGCTATCTCGCCGTCGCTTTCGGCGGTGCCATGGCCGGCATCGGCGGCTCCTGCTTCCCGCTGATCCTCACCCCGCAATGGGTCGAAGGCCTGACCTCGGGCCGGGGCTGGATCGCGCTGGCGCTGGTCGTTTTCGCTGCCTGGAAGCCGGGACGCCTTCTGATCGGCGCCTATCTGTTCGGCCTCATCGCCACCATGGAACTCTATGCCAAGGCGGCGGGCGGTGCGTTCCGCATCCTGCCGTCCGAACTCTGGGCCTCGCTGCCCTATCTTGCCACCATCCTGGTGCTGGTGCTTTTTTCTCTTCGCGCCAAGGGACGCACCGGTGCCCCGGCCTGCCTCGGCAAGCCTTTCGTCCCCATGAACTAAGAAAACCCGTCTGGGAACACGTCCAACAGGAGACTTACATGACCGTGATCAATGCCCGCCCGATGAGCCGCCGCACAGTACTGAAGGTCGGTGGCGCCGTGGCCGCCGCCCCGCTTCTGGGTGGCCGCGCCTTTGCACAGAAGGCCAAGGTCAAGGCCGCCTTCGTCATGATCGGCACGCCCGACGACAATGGCTGGAACTACGGCCACGACCAGGGCCGCAAGTACATGCTCGAGCAGCTCGGTGCCGACAAGGTCGAGACCACCGTCGTCACCAACGTTGCCGAAGGCCCGGACTCCGAGCGCGTCTTCCGCGAACTCGCCCAGCAGGGCAACGACATCATCTTCGGCACCAGCTTCGGTTTCGGCGACTACATGGAAAAGGTCGCCAAGCAGTTCCCCGACGTGAAGTTCGAATGGGCAACCGGCTACAAGACCTTGCCGAACATGTCGATCTACAACGCCAAGTTCCACGAAGGCCGCGCCGTCATCGGCACCATCGCCGGCAAGATGTCCAAATCGGGCATCGGCGCCTACATCGGCTCCTTCCCGATCCCGGAAGTGTTCATGGGCGCCAACGCCTTCCACCTGGCGGCGCGCAAGCAGAACCCGGACTTCGTCACCAAGGTCGTTTATGTCGACAGCTGGTTCGACCCGGCCAAGGAAGCCGACGCGGCCCGCGCCCTGATCGACCAGGGTGTCGACGTCATCACCCAGCACACCGATGGCCCGGCCGCCTTGCAGGTGCTCGAGGAAGCCATCAAGCAGGGCAAGCCGGTCATCGGCGGCTTCGGCCAGGGCGCCGACATGAGCGCCTTTGCGCCTGAGGCTCATCTGACCGCAATCATCGACAATTGGGGTCCGTACTACGCCAAGACCGTCAAGGCCGTGCTCGACGGCACCTGGGAAGAATCGAACTTCTGGGGCGGCATCAAGGACGGCGAGGTCGTCATCGGGCCGTACAATGCCAAGATCCCGGCCGATGTCGTCGAGGCTGCCGAAGCCGTCAAGGCTGGCATCGTCGACGGCTCGATCCATCCGTATGCCGGTCCGATCAAGGACACCAAGGGCAATGTCGTGGCCGCCGAAGGCGACATCATCGACGACGGCGAATTCTGGGCCGCCGAAGCCTGGTATGCCGAAGGCATGGAAGCCTGATCGGCTTGATCGCACGTATCGAAATGGGAGGCGGGCCCAGGTCCGCCTCTTTCGTGCTCGGCTTTTCGTGATGTTTGCACAGACGCGTCATTGCGAGGAGCAAAGCGACGACGCAATCCAGAAGGCAGCGCACAACCGTGTTCGCGGCTTCTGGACTGCCGCGCGCCCTCCGGGCGCTCGCGATGACGCAAGGCATGCGGGGGCTGCTTCATGACCGATTTCGCCATTTTCTGGGAATGGGTGCAGTTTGGCGTGAGGTGGCTGCATGTCATCACCGCCATCGCCTGGATCGGGTCATCGTTCTATTTCATCGCTCTCGATCTGGGGCTGAGAAAGACCGAGCACCTGCCCAAGCTCGCCTCGGGCGAGGAATGGCAGGTCCATGGCGGCGGCTTCTACCACGTCAACAAATACATGGTGGCGCCGCCAACGCTGCCCGAACACCTGATCTGGTTCAAATGGGAGAGCTATTCGACCTGGCTCTCCGGCTTCGCCATGCTGGCGGTGGTCTATTATTCCAGCGCCGACCTGTTCCTGATCGACCGCAATGTCCTCGACGTGCCGAACTGGGCAGGGATCCTCATCTCGATCGCTTCGCTGTCGATCGGCTGGCTGGTCTATGATTTCCTGTGCAAGTCCCCGATCGGCAAGCACACCACCGGGCTGATGGTGTTGTTGTTCGGCGTGCTCGTCGTCATGGCCTGGGGCTACACGCACCTGTTCACCGGACGGGCGGCGCTGCTGCATCTTGGCGCCTTCACCGCGACGGTGATGAGCGCCAATGTGTTTTTCATCATCATCCCGAACCAACGCATCGTTGTCGCCGATCTCAAGGCCGGGCGGACTCCGGCGGCCTATCTCGGGGCGCAGGCCAAGCAGCGGTCGCTGCACAACAACTACCTGACGCTGCCGGTCATCTTCCTGATGCTGTCCAACCACTACCCGCTGGCTTTCGCCACCGAGTACAACTGGATCATCGCCTCGCTGGTCTTCCTGATGGGCGTGCTCATCCGGCACTATTTCAACACACGGCACGCCCGCAAGGGCGACCCGCACTGGACCTGGGCGCTGACGGCGCTGATCTTCATCTCGATCATGTGGCTGTCGTCCAATCCGAAGCTGCCGGGCACTGAAACCCTGCCGCCGGGTGGGCAGGCCTTCATCGACAGCCCGCATTTCGAGGCGGTGCGCAACACGGTTCTCGGACGCTGCTCGATGTGCCACATGAGCGAACCCGATTTCATGGGCGTCACCGCGCCGCCAAAGAATGTTTTGCTCGAAACCGATGCCGAGATCGTGGCGCGGGCGAAACAGATCGCCATCCAGGCGGGGTATTCGACCGCCATGCCGCCGGGTAATGTGAGTTTCATGGAGCCAGAGGAACGCAAACTGATCGTCGCCTGGTACCGTGAAAGCGTCGCCGCGTCCGGGAGTCTGATGTGAGCGCAAAAATCCTGCGCGGACGCGTGCTGCATTTCCTCCGGCGGCCCGAGGGACCGGACGACAGCGCGTCCCACGTCTATCTTGAGGACGGCGGCATCGCCATTGGCGATGACGGACGCATCGCGCAGGTTATGAACTATGAGGACATGGCCGGAACCTATCCCGGTCCGGTCATCGACCACCGGCCCAACCTCATCACCGCCGGCTTCGTCGACCCACATATCCATTTCGTCCAGATGCAGGTGGTCGGCTCCTATGCTGGCTCGCTGCTCGAATGGCTCAACACCTACACCTTCATCGAGGAACAGCGTTTCGCCGATCCCGAACATGGCGCCCGCATCGCCTCGCTGTTTTTCGACGAGCTGATCCGCAACGGCACCACGTCGGTCGCCGCCTATTGCTCGGTGCATCCGGCTTCCGCCGAAGCGTTCTTTACCGAAGCAGCGCGGCGCAACATGGCGGTCATCGGCGGCAAGGTGATGATGGATCGCAACTGCCCAGAACCCCTGCGCGACACGCCGCAACGCGGCTATGACGAGACCAAGGCGCTGATCGGCAAATGGCACGGCAAGGGCAGGGCTGAGGTGGCGATTACCCCGCGCTTCGCTCTGACCTCTAGTCATGAGCAGATGGAGGCGGCGGCGGCGCTGGCATCCGAGTTTCCGGATGTGCCGATCCAGACGCATCTGAGCGAGAACCACGCCGAGATCGAGACGACGCTGAGGCTCTACCCCGAGCACAAGGACTATACCTCGATCTACGCCCATTACGGCATGCTCAGGCCCAACGCCCTTTATGGTCATGTCATCCACCTGAGCGACCGCGAGATGGCGATGATGGCCGAGGCCGGCGCCGTGGCGGTGTCGTGCCCGACCTCGAACCTCTTCCTAGGCTCGGGCCTTTACGATCTCGACAAGGCTGACAAAGCCGGCATGGTGAGCGCGGTCGCGACAGATATCGGCGGCGGCACGTCATACTCTATGCTGAGAACGCTCGACGAATTCTACAAGGTGCAGCAGATGGCCGGGAACCGGCTCGATCCGCTGACCTCGATCTATATGGCGACGCGCGGCAATGCCGCAGCGATGCTGCGCCAACCGGGGTTCGGTTCCCTGGGGCCGGGCGACTGGGCCGACCTGGTGGTGCTCGACGCGCGCGCCACGCCGGCCATGCGCGTCAAAATGGAGCGGGTGAGTACACTTGCCGAGGAGCTGTTCCTGCTGCAAACCCTCGGCGACGATCGCGCGATCACCGAAACCTATATCGCCGGCCAGCCGGCAAAATCGGCACTCCTAGTCTGATTATGGACAGAGCAACGCATCGAAGTGAGGACACGCGGCAAACGATCGCCGATCCTGGCGCGATGTTGCCAATCCTTTGTGCCGAGGCGAGCGGGAAAAGCCGCGTCACCGCCAGATCCGGTCCGCTTAGGGCCCACCTTCACCGCAAATCGCAGGTAATCTGGGAGTCGCTTGGTCTTCAAGCCGTGAAACCATTGCCGGACGCGCTGCAAATCCTTTATCAGAAATCTGCAAGAGGGACTGAGAACGGGCAACCACGCCCGGTCTTGAGGAGAGGTTGATGTCAATTTACGTCGAACGCGCTGGTCTTCAGATTGATGAAGACCTGGCCGGTTTCATCGAAAACGAGGCACTGCCCGGCACCGGGGTCGACAAGGACGCCTATTGGGCGGGGCTGGCCGATCTGGTTTCATTTGCCATGCCGCGCAACGCCGAACTGCTCGCGGTCCGTGAAACCTTACAGAAAAAGATCGACGACTGGCACAAGGCGAACGGTCCGGTTGCCAATAACCCGCAAGGCTATGAGGCTTTCCTCAAAGAGATTGGCTATCTCGAGGATGAGCCGGATGACTTCGAGATCGAGACCGAGGGGCTCGATCCTGAAATCACCAAGATCTGCGGTCCGCAGCTTGTCGTGCCGGTCTCCAATCCGCGCTACGCGCTCAATGCCGCCAATGCCCGCTGGGGCAGCCTCTACGATGCGCTTTACGGCACCGACGTCATTCCGCGCGATGGCGCGCTGCACCCCGGTCCGGCCTACAATCCGCAACGCGGCGCCGAAGTCTTCAAGCGTGTCGCCGCCTTCCTCGATGAAGCCTTCCCGCTGGCCGAGGGCAGTCACGCCGATGCGACCTGCTACACCGTCGCCCCGATCGAGGGTGAGGAAAAGTTCGTCGTCGTCGTGCGCAACGTCAAGACCACGCTCAAGGATCCGAACCAGTTCATTGCCCATCACGGCGAAGGCGACCGCGCCCATATCCTTTTGTGGCACAACGGGTTGCACGTCGAACTGTGTGTCGACCTGACCCACGCCATCGGACGCACCCATCCGGCGGGTCTGGCCAATGTCATGATGGAAAGCGCCATCACCACCATCCAGGACTGCGAGGATTCGGTCGCGGCAGTCGATGCCGCCGACAAGGTCGGGGTCTATCGCAACTGGCTCGGGCTGATGAACGGCAAGCTCGAGGACACCTTCATCAAGGGTGGCCACCGCATCCACCGCATGCTCAGCCATGATCGCTCCTATACCGATCCGCACGGCCGCCGGCTGACCCTCAAGGGCCGCTCGCTGCAGCTGGTCCGCAATGTCGGTCACCTGATGACCACCGAGATGGTGCTCGATGACCGCGGCAATCAGGTCGGCGAGGGCATCATCGACGCGGCGGTGACCTCGCTGTGCGCCCTGCACGACCGCCACACCCGCCACAACTCGCGCACCGGCGCCATCTACATCGTCAAGCCGAAGATGCATGGCCCCGCCGAAGTGCAGTTCGCCTGTGACGTCTTCGCCAAGGTCGAACACTTCCTCGGCCTGCCCGAGCACACCATCAAGATCGGCATCATGGACGAGGAGCGCCGCACCTCGGCCAATCTCAAGGCATGCATCAAAGCTGCCGCCAAGCGGGTGTTCTTCATCAACACCGGGTTCCTTGACCGCACCGGCGACGAGATCCACACCGCCATGCAGGCCGGCCCGGTGCTGAAGAAGGACGAGATCAAAAAGGAACGCTGGATTACGTCCTACGAGGACCGCAATTCGATCATCGGTCTTGCCTGCGGCCTGTCGGGCAAGGCGCAGATCGGCAAGGGCATGTGGGCCATGCCCGACAACATGGCCGACATGCTGGTCGCCAAGATCGGACATCCCAAGTCCGGCGCCAACACCGCCTGGGTGCCCTCGCCAACGGCGGCGACGCTCCATGCCATGCACTATCATCAGGTTGACGTTTTCGCCGAACAGAAGCGCCGCATGGACGAGAAGGTGCCGCCGCTCTCCGACCTGTTCTCGATGCCGGTGCTCGACTCCAAGTCACTGACCAAGGACGAGATCATCAAAGAGGTCGAGAACAATGCTCAGGGCATTCTCGGCTACGTCGTCCGCTGGGTCGAACAGGGCGTCGGCTGCTCCAAGGTGCCCGATATCCACGACACGGCCCTGATGGAAGACCGCGCCACCCTCAGGATCTCCAGCCAACACATCGCCAACTGGCTGCTGCACGGCGTTGTCACCGAGGCCGAGGTGAAAGAGGTCTTCGAGCGTATGGCAGGGCTGGTCGACCAGCAGAATGTCGGCGATCCGCTCTACCAGAACATGGCCGGCAATTTCGACACCAACATCGCCTACAAGGCGGCGCTGAGGCTGGTGCTCGAAGGCGCGACCCAGCCCTCGGGCTACACCGAGCCGATCCTGCACGAGATGCGCGCGGCCATGAAGGCGGTTTAGGCGAGATCGATCTCGGATGGAGTCGCCCCAGCTTCCCTCCCCTTGATGGGGAGGGTGGCCCGGCAAAGCCGGGTCGGGTGGGGTGGAGCCACAGGTGCGGAGTGTGGGGCTTTCCCCCCACCCAGGCTCACGACGGACTTAGCAAGGGCTAAGTCCTGTTCGCCAACCCTCCCCACAAGGGAGAGGGAAGCCTCGCGACTGCTTCCGTCGCTCTAGCAAGGGAGGCGCCGCGCCGCGTCTGTCGCCTTGCTCCTCGCAATGACGTTTGTCGGAAAAGGTTCCCTAAGCCAGATCGATCACCGGCAGGATCAGCCTGCTCGGGTGGGTGCTGTCGAAATAGACCGTCTGGTATTGCACCACCATGCGCCGGGCCGAGCCGATGGGTTCGCCGGTGCCGAGATTGCGCGCGAACCGCGGATGGGCGCCCGAGGAAACCTGCAGCCTGAGCTTGTTGCCGCGCCGGAAGCGGTGGGCGCAATGGTGCATGGTGATCGTTAGCTTCATGACGTCATTGCCATCGCGCTCCGGATCCTCCGGGGTCACCCTGACCAGCGCGTCGGCGATGTTGATCGATTGCCCGGACGGGGAGACGTCGCACAGCCGGGCGAAGAAATCGGTGTTGGGCGAACTCGATTTGGCAAAAAGCGTCAGTTCCGGCTGACCGAGCACGACGAGATCCTCGGCCAAGGGGCCTGAGGTGAAGACCTCGACATCCTTGCGTTTTTCGAGCTTTTGGTTGTCGACCGGGCCGGCGCCGGAAAAGGCGAAATAGGCGCCACCAACGCTCGGGGTCGGGTCGGCCGGATCGTAGAGATAGGAAATCGGCTGGCCGTCCTCGGGGTCGGCGCTGTCGAGACGGCCGGCCTCATGCAGGTAAATGCCTGCCTTCCGCACGCCCGGTGGCGGGAAGGAGCCGAACTCCTGCCAGCCGCCGTCACCGGAAATCTCGATCCGGACCGGGTTGGCACGCATGAGCGAATAATCGCCCTCCAGTTGTGCCCGCATCCACGGCACGGTGGCGCGCACGCCTTCGGCCTGCAGCTCCGGCGAGATGTGGTGCCAGTTGCCGATGGTGAGGTATGGCGTGTGGCCGAGCGAGACCAGGCGCTGGTAGTCGCTGAGCAAATCATCAAGCATGAAATCGTACCAGCCCGAGATCATGTGATTGGGCGGGGTCGTTTTCGACATGCGCTTGGTCTGGTCGAGCGGCGCCCAGAAGCGGGGATTGTCGACCGCATCCTCGAACCAGCGCCGCCAGAATGGCACGCGCTTGCCGACGACCTCGATATCGCTGTCGACCAGCGGCAGACTGTTGGCGGCGCTGAGCGTCTTGCGCTCGATGTCGCCGACGATGATTTGCAGTCCGGCGGTCATCGGGGCGTCGGTCAGTCCTTCGACCACCTGCAGCCAGCTGAGCCACAGTTGCAGCGAGAATGAGCCACCGGGGAAAACAATCGATTCGAACTGGGCGCTCGACGCCTGCACGGACATGGCAGAGCGTTCCGGCAAGGCGTCACAGATCGCCCATTGCGCATAGGCGAGATAGGACGGTCCGGTCAGCCCGATGCGACCGTCATACCAGGGCTGGTGCTTGATCCAGTCGAGCGTTGCCAACCCGTCCTCGCGCTCGTTGCGCAAGGGATCGAATTCACCGCTCGATCCGCCGGTGCCGCGACAGGCCTGGATGATGGAATTGTAGCCCTGTTCGGCGAAGACCTCGGCGACGGAGCCGAAGCCGGTGAACCCATAGGGCACGCGCATCAGCAGTGTCGGATAGGTGCCTGGTTCGATGGGGCGATAGATGCGCGTTTTCAGTGCGACGCCCGGCGCCGTCGGCAGGTCGATCTCGACAAAAGGCGCCGACGTGTTGCGCGCCGGAGGTAATCCGAACAGGGTCGCCAATATGGTCGAGGCAGCGCTCATTGCCGGCTTGTCCCGCATATTTGCGTCAAGGAGATGTCGTGCCGATCCAGCATACGCGCTTTTTGGGCGGCTGGCGCTATTTCACGAAGTCGAAGGCGTCGACGTCGAACAATCCGTAATCGGTCATCTTGAGATGCGGGATCACCGGCAGCGCCAGGAAACTGACCTGCAGGAAGGGCTCGGGCAGAACGCATCCGAGTGCGTGGGCGGCGGCGCGGAGATGTTCGAGCTCACGTGAAATCTCCTCGAACGGGGTCGGGCTCATCAGCCCGGCGATCGGCAGGGCGAGATCGGCAGTGATCGTGCCATTCTCGGCGACGGCGAACCCGCCCTTCACCTCGATCACCCGGTTGACCGCCAGCGCCATGTCGGCGTCGTTGGTGCCGATGACGGTGATGTTATGACTGTCATGGCCGACCGACGAAGCTATGGCCCCCTTCTTCAGCCCAAAGCCCTTGACGAAGGCGCGGCCGATGTTGCCGTTCTTGCCGTGGCGCTCGATCACGGCGACCTTGATGACGTCTGCATCGAGATCGGGGATCAGGCCTTTCGGACCGCGTTCGAGCGAAGCGGATTCGCGATAGGTGATGATCTTGCCCGGCCGGACGCCGATCACCGGCGTTTCGTTGTGATTGGGATTGGGCTCGGTGATGAAGGCTTCGGGCGTTACCGGCTTGGCTTTCATCGAATCGAGACCGACCGGAGCAACCTCGCCGCGCGTCGCAAACAGCTCCGGTGTCATCAGTCGACCACCGGTGACGACATCGGAGACGGTGCAGGCCTCAAGATCGTCGACCAGCACGATGTCGGCGCGCCAGCCCGGCGCGACAAGTCCGCGATCGGTGAGGCCGAACACCCGCGCCGCCGAATGCGAGGCGGCCCGGTAGACATGGTGAAGCGGTCGTCCCCTGGCGATCAGCCGCCGGATCAGGGAATCCAGATGCCCTTCCTCGGAGATGTCGAGCGGGTTGCGGTCGTCGGTGCAAAGGCACATGAAGCTCGACGTGTTCTCGTCGAGCACTTCGGCCAGAGCCTCCAGGTCCTTGGAGACCGACCCCTCGCGGATGAGGATGACCATGCCTTTGCTGAGCTTCTCTCGCGCCTCCTCGGCGGATGTCGCTTCGTGATCGGTGCGGATGCCGGCGCTGAGATAGCCGTTGAGGTCCTTGCCGGACAATAGCGGTGCATGCCCGTCCATATGCCCGCCCTGGAAGGCGACGAGCTTGGCGATGATGCCGGGCTCGCCATTGAGCACGCCGGGAAAATTCATCATCTCGGCTAGGCCGATGACCTTGGGGTGGTCACGGAAAACCAGAAGATCGTCGATCTCGAGCTGCGCCCCGGACGTCTCGAACGGTGTCGCGGGTACGCAGGAGCTCAGGTTGATGCGGATGTCCATGATCGCCTGTTCCGCCGAGGCAAGGAAATAGGCGATGCCTTCGGATCCCGTGACATTGGCGATCTCATGCGGATCGCAGATCACGGTCGTGATGCCATGCCCGAGCACACAGCGGTCGAATTCGAGCGGCGTGACGAGCGAGGACTCGATGTGCAGATGGGTGTCGATGAAGCCGGGCACGGCAAAACGCCCATTGCCCTCGATCACCTTGTGCCCCTCGTAGCGGCCATGCGTGCCGACAATCCTGTCGCCGACAATGGCGATATCCGTCTCGGTGATCTCGCCGGTGATGACATCCAGCCGCCGGACGTTGCGGATAACCAGATCCGCGGTGTCGAGCCCGCGGCCAGCCCGGATCATGCGGAGAAGGGTTTCGGCGTTCGGCTCGGTCAAACCATGTCCTCTCGAAAGGGGAATCGAAAAATGGAGCGGATAATGGCCCCTTGCGACGGCCAAGCAAACCCTTGATGCCCTCAGGCATCGCGGTGTGGCGCATGCGCCTGCTTGTCCGGTTCGAACGTGCCGTCTTCCGGAATCTGGGTCAGGCGCTTTGATACCCTCGGCGCGTGGCTAGCCTACCCCCAGAGTTCGACGTCGTCCTGGGGCAGTTTGCGTTCGTGATGTTCGGGCGCGTGCGATAAGGCCTCCATCAGGATTTCCGCCTGGTTCTCGGGTGCGAAGACCTTGCCCTGGAAGCTCATGACGCCCATGCGATACAGAAAGTTCTTTTGATCCATGGTGTCGACACCTTCGGCCGAGACCTCGACGCCGATGGCGCGCGCCAGCCACACAACGGCGTGGGTAATGGCTTCCGGGTCGGGGCAGTCGGCAAGCTGGTCGAAGAAATCGCGGTCGATCTTGATGCGGTCGACCTCGAACTTCTGCAGCAGCGCCAGGGCGCGGAATCCGGAACCGAAGTCCCCAAGAGCGATGTTGACGCCGATGCCGCTGAGCTTGCGAAGGGTCGATGCCGCGGCGGTCTCTTTCGGCGACATCATCTTTTCGCAGATCTCGAGTTCGAGATCGCCTGGTTTCATGCCGGTCTCGTCCAAAATGGAAAAGAGCTTGTCGAAGAACATGAGATTGCGCAGCTGCGCCGCATAAGCGTGCACGCATACCCGAAGGCCGGGGTTGGATGCGCCGAAACGGCAGGCTTGGTCCAGGACATATTCGCCCAAGGGCTCGATCAGGCCGCAGGTTTCGGCCACCGGAATGAAACGGTCGCGTTCGATCGTGCCGAGCGTTTTGTGGTTCCACGCGATTTCGGCTGTTACCCCGGAAATCTCGGTGCCGTCGCCGCGGACCAGCGGCACGAAATTAACAACGAGCCCGCCGCCGCCGCTGAGCGCGGTGCGCAATTCTTCCTCGATGGTCTGACGGCGCTTGACCGTCTCGCTCATGCTGTCTTCGAAGACGCGATAGCGATTGCGCCCATCGGCCTTGGCTTCGTAAAGCGCGATGTCGGCCTTTCGGGCCAGTTCGACGCTGCCCAGAGCATCATCCGGCGCCAGGGCAATGCCGATCGAAGCGCCGACAAAGGCCTGGGAGTGCGCCACCGAGAACGGGGCGGCGATCGCGTTGATGATGCGGTCGGCAACAAGGGTGACATCGGCGACATCGGTGACGTCGGTCTGGATGACGGCAAACTCGTCGCCTCCGAAACGGGCGATGGTATCGGTTTCGCGCAGGAGAGGCTTCATGCGTTGCGCCACCTGCCGGATCAGATCGTCGCCGGCCTCATGGCCGAAGGTGTCATTGACCTCCTTGAAGCGGTCGAGGTCGATGATCATCATTCCGATGCCCTTGGGGCCACGCCGGGCCGAGGCGATGGCGGCGTGGAGCCGATCTTCGAACAGGGCGCGATTGGCAAGTCCGGTCAGCTTGTCGTGGAATGCCATGTGCTGGGCCGCGACGCGCCCGGCCTCGATCTGATGCGTCGAGCGCCTGAGGTCGAAGATCAGAATCGCGACGACGGCGAGCATGATGGTGAAGCCGCCGAGCATGGCCGGAAGGCTGTCGGACAGGATGTTCGCGCCTGGGTGGCCGGGCTGCCAGGTGAACCTGGCGATGGGCTGACCAGCCTTGTTGAGCAACGGAATGCTGGTTTCACCGTCCTTGATTTGTGCATCGGGCTCATCGAACCGCCCGCCCGAGATCAGCATGGCGTCATTGATCTCCTCGGCAAAGCGATCATCGAGGAAGCGGACGGCGATGTGGATGAACTCCGAACCGGGCGAATAGCCGTATTTGCCAGTGCCCGATGCAATGGGCACGAGGCTGACGAGCGCCGGTCTTCCCTCGATCATCATGGTGTCGCCAATGGAGGGAAGGACCTTGCTGATCCCCTGGACATAGGCACTGAGCGCGCCCTGCCAGTTGATCTCGCGTAAACGTTCGGCCAGCGGCTTCAGCACATCCTGATTGCGCGAGAAACGCGATGGATCGATGCTGTCGCCATCGAACATGGCGAACACCGGGGTCAGGCTGGCATCGAGCACATAGGACAGGTCGATGCCATGGGCAGAATAGAGCTCTTCGCCGAGATTGTTCGCAACCCATTCCCTGTCGAACGGTTCGGACACGGCTTTGACGGCCTCATCCCAGCCGGCAACCCCGGACTGGGCGTTGCTGAGCACGTCCTGCTGCTGCTCGAGGAAATGGCGGACCAGGGTCTGTTCGCGTTCGGCTGCCTGCTCGTCGCTTTTGGATGCCGACAGATAGATCAACCACGCCACAAAACCGAACGTGACGACGACAACCAGCATGACGGGTAGCAGCGCGCTAAAAATAAAGCGCGTGCGTCCGTTTCCCCATCGCGGATCAGATCTCATTCGACCCTTCGCACCCCATTGTGCGGAAGCGGTCCTTAGCTACGGTCGCCGGCTTTTGTTCGACCGCCTAAGCCATTCCGGGCAGGCACAACAAGAGTGACTGGATCGCGTTCCTTGGCTCAATGCTAGGCACGACCCCTTATCTTGGAGTTAGGTTCGATCGGATTTTGTCGCAATGGTTTATCAAAGCTTGCTTGCGCCGCCAGCTGAAAGCCTACCATTCAACGAACAATATCATCGACTTGCCAATTCGGCGTCGGTGGCATCATGAATGGCCTTGGCTAGGCGCGCTGCGTCTTCGCCGTTGCCTCCGGCTCTGGCGATGACCTCGTCCATCGTGGTCATATAGAGAGCGAAAAGCCGTTCGAAGGTGGCGAGATCTTCATCGCTCCATTGTCCGAACGCGTCGAACATCAAGCGCCATTTGAGGGTCATGAAGGCGTCGAACAAGGCGCGGCTCGCCGCCGTGGGATGCAGAATGGTCTTGCGGGCATCGGACTGGGCGACCTCTCGCCGAACATAGCCCTTGGTCACCAGCCCCGTGATCAGTCGGCTGGCGCGAGAGGGGTCGATGGCCATTTCCTCGGCGATATCGCCAATCGTGACCTCAGATTTGGGTTCCGAGAAGGCCCCGCCCTTGAGACGCGACAGAGCGGTCAGCGTCTCGAATTCGGACTGCTCGATGTCGATGGCAAGCGCGCCGAGAATGCTGCGTACCATTTCGCCCTTGAGCATGCGCCGCCGCCAGACGAAGGCCGAGGCATCGATGCCGACAATCGCCTTGGCGGCATCCTCGGACATGCCGAGGTCCTTCGCCAGGGAGGCGAAGGCCTGGATATGCTCACGAAAGGCTTTGCCGTGCGGAGAGGTTCGGTGGTCGTGCGGGCTGGACATGGGCATCCCCATATCGCGGGATATGTGCTCGCGTCAACTATGTGTTACTCACATATATGTGCGCTTGACATATAAATAGCCAGCCCGTATTGACGCCGCCTTGACTGCTCCATCCCAACGGCATCATTGCGGAGATCACATTTGTCCGATCAGGCTCACGCGAACGAAGACACAGGGCATGGCGTACCGTCATCGGTGCGCGTCGTCATCGCCTCGGTAGCAGTGCTTCTGCTGCTTGCCTCGCTCGACCAGACCATCGTGTCGACGGCGCTGCCGACCATTGTTGCCGATCTCGGCGGCATCGAGCATCTGAGCTGGGTCGTCACGGCCTATCTGTTGTCCTCGACCGTTGTTGCGCCGATCTATGGCAAGCTCGGCGATCTTTACGGACGCCGGATCGTCGTGATTGTCGCCATCGTACTGTTTCTGGGTGGTTCGGCCCTGGCCGGGCTGTCGCAATCGATGCTCTTCCTCATCGTTTCGCGCACCATCCAAGGTTTTGGCGGCGGCGGACTGTTCGTCCTAGCCCTGTCGATCATCGGCGACGTCATTCCGCCCAGGGATCGCGGCAAGATCCAGGGCGTGTTCGCCGGCGTGTTTTCGCTGTCGAGCGTTGCCGGACCGCTTCTTGGCGGCTGGTTCGTCGAGAACCTCAGCTGGCACTGGATCTTTTACATCAATCTGCCGCTCGGCATCGTGGCGTTGATCGGGTTCTGGCTCGCCTTCAAGGCCCATCCTGGCAAGGTGACCCACAAGATCGATTATGCCGGCGCGGTGTTGTTGATGGTTTCGCTCGGATCACTGGTCCTGTTCACCAGCCTGGGTGGACGCACCTTCGCCTGGACCTCGCCGGAGATCATCACGATGATTGTGGTGGCCGTGTTCGGTCTCGTCGGCTTCGTTATCGTCGAGGCGCGGGCAAGCGAACCGATCCTGCCGCTGGTCCTGTTCCGCTCCAATGTCTTTGTCGTGACGACCAGCGTCGGCTTCGTTCTCGGCGTTGCCATGCTTGGCACCATCACCTTCGTGCCGATGTATCTGCAGGTGGCCAAGGGGGTCTCGCCGACAAACTCCGGCCTGCTGATGCTGCCGATGATGGTCGGCACCATGCTGGGGTCGACCATTTCGGGCCAGATGATGACCCGGACCGGGCGCTACAAGTTTCAGCCCATTGCCGGTATGACACTGCTCATCATCGGCATGCTGGCGCTGTCGACCATCGCGCCCGATACCAGCAATATCCTCATCGGCATTTTCATTCTGGTCTCCGGCATGGGCATGGGGTCGATCATGCCGATCGTTACCACGGCAGTTCAGAATGCCGCGCCGCGCGAGATGATGGGGGCCGCCACGGCGGCGGGCATCATGCTGCGCCAGGTCGGTGGCTCGCTGGGCGTCGCCCTGTTCGGAGCGCTGTTCGCGTCGGAGCTGGCCGGAAACATGCCGACACTGCCCGACGGCACGGTGCTGACCGGCGAGATCAGTCCGCAAATGCTCTCGAAACTGCCGCCTGAACTGCATGGTGAGGTTGCCAGCACCGTAACGAATGCCCTGCATCCGGTCTTTCAGATCGGAGCTGGTGTCGCCGTCTTCGGCCTGATCCTTGCGCTGCTGCTCAAGGAGGTGCCCTTGCGCAGTCATTCCGCCCCGCCTCAGCGTGCTCAGCGCGAGAGCCCGGCGGACCAGCACCCGCAATTCGGCGAAGAGGACGTGCCCCGCGCCGTCAGGTCGGCCGAATAGCCGGCCATATCCAGTCTCCTGCTTCGGACAATAGGCGGCGGATCGCGAAGGTCCGCCGCCTTTTTGCCATGCATGAACTCTTCACCGTTGCCAGGACTCCGGCAATTGCGCCACTCAGGGCAAGGGTATGAAAGGACAGTATTTCTGCCATGTCCAATTGGGCATGGTGGAGCGAGCTTCAAAGGTCGATAACAGGGACCTATTGGCATTTTCGACTCGACGCACGAACGCTGCCGTTCCCTACGGCGCAGCCGGAAATACCGTCTCCGTCAATCGCCAAAGGATTTCGTCATGAGTGAAAGCATTGCGAACTACATCGCCCGCTATCTGGCAGAGGCCGGTGTCAAACGCATCTGGGGGGTGACCGGTGACTCGCTCAACGGTTTGAGCGACAGCCTTCATCGGCAGAAAAAGATCGACTGGATGGGAACCCGGCATGAAGAGGTGGCGGCGTTCGCGGCTGGCGCCGAAGCGCACATTACCGGTGAACTCGCTGTCTGCGCCGGATCATGCGGTCCCGGCAATCTCCACCTGATCAACGGGCTTTACGATTGCCAGCGCAACCATGTTCCGGTGCTGGCGATTGCCGCCCATATCCCGTCCTCGGAAATCGGCACGGGCTATTTCCAGGAGACCCACCCGCAGGAGCTGTTCAAGGAATGCAGCGTCTATTGCGAATTGGTGAGCAGTCCCGAGCAGATGCCGAATGTGTTCGACATCGCCATGCGCACAGCCATCCTGAAAAAGGGCGTGGCGGTGGTGGTGCTGCCGGGCGACGTGGCGCTCAAAGCCATGCCGGAAGGCGTCCCGGTGCGCTGGAGTGAGCCGGCACCGGCGCTGACCCGTCCCGGCGACGCCGACATAGACCGGCTCGCCGCCATGCTGAACGAGGGCAGCAAGATCACCATTCTCGCCGGCGCCGGCTGCGCGAATGCCCACGACGAGGTGGTCGAGCTGGCAAAGACCCTCAAGGCGCCGGTCGTTCACGCTCTGCGCGGCAAGGAACATGTCGAATACGACAACCCGTATGATGTGGGCATGACCGGGCTGATCGGCTTTTCCTCGGGCTACCACGCCATGGAAAACGCCGACACGCTGCTGATTCTGGGATCGAGCTTTCCCTATCGGGCTTTCTACCCCGACAATGCCAAGATCATTCAGATCGACACCAGGCCCGAGGCGCTGGGCGCACATGCACAGGTCGATCTCGGCCTGATCGGCGACATCAAGGACACCGTCGCCGCCCTGATGCCCAGGCTCAAACCCCGCGCTAAGGACGATTTCCTGAAGTCGGCACTGGCCCATTACAAGGACGCGCGCAAGGGGTTGGACGATCTGGCCAAACCGGGCGGACAGAAAAAGGCCATCCACCCGCAATACCTTGCCAGACTGATTGGCGAGAAGGCCGCCGAAAACACCGTCTTTACCGCGGATGTCGGCACCCCGACCGTCTGGGCTGCGCGCTATCTGCCGATGAACGGCAAGCGGCGTCTGCTCGGCTCATTCAGCCATGGTTCGATGGCCAATGCCATGCCGCAGGCGATCGGCGCGCAGGCGGTGGACAGACAAAGGCAGGTGATCGCTCTGTGCGGCGATGGCGGCTTTTCCATGCTGATGGGCGACATCTTCACCCTCAAGCAGCTCGATCTGCCGGTGAAGCTCGTGGTCTTCCACAATCGCTCGCTCGGCTTCGTGGCGATGGAAATGAAAGCCGGCGGTTACATTTCCGATGACACCGATCTCAACGAGCCCGATTTCGTCAAGATTGCTGAGGCCATCGGTATCGAGGGCATCCGTGTCGAAAATGACGCCGAATTGCCGGCGGCTCTCGACAGGTTTTTGGCCACCCCCGGTCCGGCATTGCTCGACGTGCTCACCGCCAAACAGGAGCTGGCGATGCCGCCGAAGATCTCCATGGAGCAGGCCAAGGGATTCAGCGTCTACATGATGCGGGCCATTCTCAATGGTCGTGGCGACGAACTGGTCGAGCTGACCCGTACCAACTGGCTCCGCTAGAGCCTGTCAGATTTTGTCTGAAGCGACCTCCCGCTTCCCTCCCCTTGATGGGGAGGGTGGCTCGACGCAGTCGAGTCGGGTGGGGTGGAGCCTCAGGCGCGGAGCGTGGGGCCTTACCCCCACCCAGGCTCACGATGGACTTAGCAAGGGCTAAGTCCTGTTCGCCAACCCTCCCCACAATGGGAGGGAAGTAGGCCGCGAATCCATCAGAAAATGATCTGCTCTAGAGGGCGTGAGGAAAAGCGGGTCCACTTTTCCAGCTCGGAAATGTGACCCTGCAAAAGCTGCGGGCGGATCAGGTGGCTCCTCCTGAATGTAATCTGCGCCTGGTTGCACGAAGTGAAAACGGAAGGGCTGGTCGTCTGGCGGTCGGCCCTTCCGGCTCAATCCATCCGATCAGGCTGCGACGTCTCAAGCGCCACCTGACGGCCGAGCTTTCTTGCAATACCGGTCCGCCGCCAGTTCAGCGCAGGGCCCGCATGGCGTTGAGGATGACGGCGACGTCGATCGCTTCCTGAATCAGCGCGCCTTCGACCGGCAGCAGGTATCCGGCGGCTGCCACGACCATGAAAGCGACGGACAATCCGATGCCGGCGTAAACGCTTTGCAGAGCGATGCGTTTCGAGCGTTTGGCGATGCGGATGCCGGGCAGCACGCGGTCGATGGCGTCGACCAGGATCACCATGTCGGCGGTTTCTGCCGAAGCGGCGCTGCCATGTGCACCCATGGCGACGCCGATATCGGCGGTTGCCAGGGCCGGGGCGTCATTGACCCCATCTCCGACCATCATCACCGGCCCGTATTTGCGCTCGGCGACGACGATGAGCATTTTCTGCTCGGGCGTTGCCGCGGCGTGAATGAAATCGAGCGGCAGGTGAGCCGCCGTCGCTTCCGCTGCAGCTTGCGTGTCGCCGGTCGCCAGAACGATGTGTTCGATTCCCTCATTGCGCAGGTTGGTCAAAAGCTCGGCCGATCCGGCGCGCAACTCGTCGGCAAGGATCAGCGCCCCTGCCCATTTGCCGTCGATGGCGACGCCAACGGCGATGGCGCCGGATGGCGCTGGTGCTGAGAGACCTTCCACGTCCTTCCCAAGCCGGCTGGCGACGAAATGCGCGCCACCGACGATGACGCTGTGACCGTCGACCTCGCCCTCGATGCCTTCACCCACACTCTCGCTGGCGTTCTTTGGTGTCGGCAGCGACAGGCCACGGTCACGGGCGGCGTGAACGATGGTGCGGGCGAGCGTATGCTGGCTCGCTTGATCGAGACCGGCGGCAAGACGCAACACCTCGTCAGGGTCGCCTTCGCTGTTAATGGAAACGAGAGCCGCGTGGCCCGTGGTCAGGGTGCCGGTCTTGTCGATGACCAGTGCCTTCACCCCGGCGATGGCCTCGAGCACCTTGCCGCCCTTGATGAGGATGCCTTGCGAGGCGGCGCGGGAGAGCCCGGCCACCAGCGCCACCGGCACCGCCAGGATCAGCGGGCAGGGGGTGGCGACCACGAGCACGGCGACGATGCGAACCGGATCGCCGGACAGGATATAGGCCAGCCCGGCGATGACCAGCGTCAACACCAGGAAGCCGATGGCATAGCGATCGGCCAGCCGGGTCATTGGCGCCCGCGATTGCTGCGCCTGTTCGACCAGGCGGACTATGCCGGCGACCGTCGAATTCTCGGCGGTTTGGGAGGCGACAAGGTCAAACGGCTCGCCAATATTGGCAGTGCCGGAAAACACCGCGTCGCCGGTTTCTCGCCGCACCGGCCTGGACTCGCCAGTCAGGGTCGATTCATCGAGCACGCCGATGCCGGTCGACACCTGCCCGTCGACGGGCACGATGTCGCCTTTTCTCACCATCAGCCGGTCGTTGGGCCGGATGTCGGCCAGCGGAATCTCGACCAGTTCGTCACCCTGGTAGCGGAAGGCAGTCCGCGGCGCCCGCGCCAGCAGCGCCGTCATGCCGCGCCGGGCGCGGGCCTCGGCAAAGCTTTCGAGCATTTGCCCACCTGAATACATCAGCGCCACGACGATGGCCGCCAGCTCCTCGTCGAACACGATCGCCGCCGTCATCGACAGGGCCGCGACGATGTCGAGCCCGATCTCGCCCTTTCTCAGGCTAAGGGCGATTTCGACCACGAGCGCGGCGAGCACAGGCATGGTGAAGGCGATGAAGACCATATGGGCCAGATCGCCCTTGCCGGCCCACATGAGCATTAAGCCAATCAAAAGCCCGCCCGCTGCAATGGCAACAAGGGCGGGCTTGATCATGTCGGCGCCGGGACGGGTCACAAACAGACCCTCCGGCTTGGGCCGGCTCCGGCGGGTCCGGATGAACCGGCGCATGGGGCCGGTTTGTTAGCGGCCCGCTTCTTCATGATGTGCGCCTGTCCTGCGCTTGGCAGGAGGTCCGGCGCGCCATCGGCGGAGCGCGAACGCTCATGACGATGGTCCCCTCGATTGTCTCGGCGCTCCGTTCCCGGCTGAAGAACCGGGAACGGAAGACGCCGCGATCCGGTCAGTCGGACTTGACTTCCTTGAGCTTGTCGATGCCGAGCACCTGCAGCGCCAGCTTCTCGTAGAAGGGCTCGGAATTGCCCGATTTCATCTTGGACATGAAATATTTCTCGAAGCCGATCTTGGCGAGGTGCACCCATTTGCCTTCCGACGACCAGTTGACGTTGCGCGGCGGAATCTGCGGCTGAGCGACGAAGGCGATGCCGCTGTCGCCGAAATCGGCGAGGCAGACGGCGTTCCAGGTGCCCTGATGGGTCGGTTCTTCCCCGCGAAGGATCTGGCCGAGGTTGAGGGCGGTGGCGGTGACCATGGATTCGATCATGAAGCCGGTCTTGGGCACGCCCACTGGCACCGGCGTCGCTCCCATCGGCGGGATCGCAACACACACGCCGACCGAGAAGACATTCTTGAAAGTCGGGTTCTGCTGGTGATTGTCGACAACGACGAAGCCGCGCGGATTGACCAGACCCTCATTGCCGAACAGCGGCTTGATTCCTCGGAACGGCGGCAGCATCATCGAGAACTTGGCCGGCACTTCGGTCACGCCCTTGGAGGTGCCGTCGTCGGCGATCTGCTCGACATGCAGAACGCCGGGCTCGGCCTTGACCAGTTTGGTCGAGGTCATCCACTTGATGTGCTTTTCGCGCATGTTGGATTCGAGCAGACCCTTGGTGTCGCCGACGCCATCCAACCCGAGATGCCCGATATAGGGCTCGGAGGTGATGAAGGTCATCGGCACCTTGTCGCGAATCTTGCGGCGGCGAAGTTCGGTCTCGAGAATGAACAGGAATTCATAGGCCGGACCGAAGCAGGACGCGCCCTGCACGGCGCCGACGACGATCGGGCCGGGATCCTTGACGAATTCCTCGAAGGCAGCGTGAGCCGCCTCGGCGTGATCGATATGGCACACAGACTGCGTGTGACCGGCATCCGGGCCGAGCCCTTCGATCTCGTCAAAGGCCAGTTCCGGACCGGTGGCGATGATCAGGTAGTCGTAATCAACGCTGGTGCCGTCGACCAGTTCGACGCGGTTCTCGGCGGCAACCACCTGCTTGGCCGCAACCGGGCGGAATTCGATGCCGCGCCGGCGCATGGCCGGGGCCAGGTCGATCTCGGTGTCGATGCGCTCGCGCCATTTCACCGCGACCCACGGATTGGACGGAACGAAATGGTATTTCGGGTCCTTGGTGATGACCGTCAGCCGGTCCTCGGCACGCATTTCGGCCTTCATTTCATAGGCCATGACAGCGCCGCCCAGACCAGCGCCAAGAATTACGATGTGAGCCATTGTTGATCCCCTCCGAACAAACGATTGCGGAGCTTAGTCAAGCCGCCGCGCCCTCACTGTGACATAGGTCAATATGTATATTCGAATATTCCTACAGCCATCCCCTTTAGGGCTCAAGCGGCTTGTGCCTGCTCAACCCGCATTCTTGCATGCCCCAAGCCGACGCGCTCACGACTGCGGTGCGGCAAAGTGCCGTATTCATCGGTGATTGACGACCATCCGGCGCGGGCTGAACTGACCATCTTCAGGTGGGCAGGAGAGCAAGGGAGGCGCGGCCGACCCCTATGGCGGAAGTCGGCCGCAGCCAGCGCGGCGCACCCCACAGCACCGCGCAACGTCGCTACATGCGAGCGATAGCGTGTTCGTCAACTTGTCGAGACCAAGGCCAGGGCGCGTTCCCGCTCCATGCGGTTAGCGCTGGGCGACTGCCTGGACCGCCTCGCAGGAGACGATAACCGGGAAGGGCGGCGTAGCGCCGCCGCGGCCGCCGCCTCGGCGGCAACGGACGTCTTTTCCCGCCGGAACAACGCCTGCCGAGGTCCCCGGCTGGTTTCGTTCCGATCGAACTGACTCTCCAGTTCGAAAGAAAAGCGGAGGAAATGGCGCGCACGCCATTTCCTCCTGGAAGCGCAACCGAGGACGCGGAGATTGCGCTTCGTTTCCACGTCGCTTTCGCGACGAAACTTCTGGTGGCGCCATGCGCCGTAACGGCTCAAGGCCGCTCGCCGAACGAGATCGTTTCGATGGGACCGTTTCCGGAGCCCTTTTGTTGCCTCTTCGCGCCGCGTGCGCCGAAGGCAAACCGATCTCTACGGCACTTTAGTTAAACCGCTTTGGAAACGCCACGCCGAATGCGTCGCCGCGTTTCTTGTGCCCGAATACGGGAGAACCGTGCATGATGAAAAGGGCGTTGAGGTTACATCACCGTTACACGGACCCGTTTAACTTTGAATAAAAACAGTCTTGAATGGTAGTTTTCACCGACGGGTGAGGCGGTGATTTTGTCGAGCTCATGCACGCCGGAGGTTGCCCCGCGGGCATCGTCTCGACGGCCGTCGGCGCATGGCGGCTTTAGTTTAAGTATATGAAATAAAATAGAGAAAGGCAGCTTCGCGCAGATAGCCGGAACGCGCGCGTTGCGCAATTTCGTCATCCACGACAGACTGAATTTGCCTCGAAAGGATTTTTCCCAATTGTTGAAAATACGCTTCATGAGCCATGAAACGCAGGACGCCGGAGTCAACGCGATAAGTTGGGTCCGAGGGGGCTGCAATGGAGAGAAGTGGCGTTGTGTGACGTTCCTTGTGATTCGAAATCGAACCGCGTGTGTCGGAATTGCGGCGGAAGATGTCTGACAAATTCCAAAGCGCTTTGAAAACCGATTGCCGCATCTCGGGCAATCCGGCGCACGCCCTTCAGCAAAGCGACGCATTCGTTGTCCGGCAAGATCCGGCTTTCGGAAAAGCACCCATATGTGATGACATGACAGGAGCAGCTTGAGGATCGAACCGCTCCTTGGCTCAGGCCATGACCCGGACGGATTGAGGGCCTCGAGCTCTATTCGCCGAACAGGCGCCGGGCCAGGTTCACGAAGGCATCGCCGCGTTCGCCGAAATTCCTGAACTGGTTGTAGCTCGGTGCGCCGGGCGACAGGATAACGGTGTCGAACTGCGATTTGCGCAAGGCGATGGCCTTCATTGCGGCGTCGAGGTCAGGCGCAGCGACCTGCGGTACGTCGGGTGCGCATCGCTCAAGCGCCTCGGCCAGACGCGCGCCGGTGTCGGGCAGGGTGACAACCAGCGCCAGACCCGTGCGGCCGATCTCTTCGGCCAGAGGCTCATAGTCTTGCTGGCGGTCATAGCCCCCGGCAATCAGGGCAACACGCTGTCCGGCAAAGGCGGCAAGCGCCGCTCTGGTCGCTTCCGGCGTCGTCGAGATCGAGTCGTCGACGAAGACATGACCGCCGATGGCAATGTCGGCCAGGCGGTGCGGCAGCGGCTGGAAGGCGTGGATGCCGGCGAGTATGCCATCTTCATCGGCGCCTGCGGCAACCGCCAGCGTCGCGGCAAGAAGGGCGTTGTCGAAATTGTGCTGGCCGCGCAGCCGCGTTTCCGGCGCAGCATCGTAAATGGCATCGACGATCGCATCGTCGAGCGCCGGCAGCAGTCGCCCGGCATCGGCGCGATAGGGCGCTGTCAGCGGATGGGTCGCCGCCTGCGGCCCGAAGGCAAGGCGTGCGTCGGGCGCGATGGCCAACAGGTTGAGCTTGTCGGCGAAATAGCGCTCGCGGCTCAGATGCCAGTCGATATGTTCGGGAAAAAGCGTCGTCACGCCGATGATGTCGGGAGCGAAATCCATATCGGCGGTCTGGTAGCTCGACAGTTCCATCACGACCCAGTCGTGCTTTTCGCCAAGATCGAGCGGCGGCACGCCGACATTGCCGCCGAGCCCGGCTTCGATTCCGGAGGCGGTGAGCATGGTCTGACACAGGGTCGCGGTCGTCGATTTTCCCTTGGTGCCGGTGATGGCGATCAGCTTTGTGTCGCCGCGCAGGTGGTGGCCCCAAAGATTGAGATTGGAGGTGACAGCGATGCCGGCGGCCCGTGCTGCCGAAAAAACCGGCTTGTAGAGCGAGACGCCCGGGCTTTTGACGATCGTGGCAAAGCGCCGGTCTGTTATCGCCTGTTCAAGTGCCTCGGGCGGCAGGAATTCGGTATTCTCGATCTCGGCGCTGCCGCTGTCGGCAGTGACGAAAACGGCGGAATGCGGAAAGCGCTCGGCCAGGAATTGACGGGTCGAGCGCGCCTCGGCGCCGGCGCCGTAGAGCAGCACCGCCTCGCCGTCACGCATCGGCGAACAGCTGGTTGGCGAGGTCCGGCGGCACCAGATGGTCGTTGTGGTCGGCGAACAGCGCCTGCCAGTCGGACTTCAGCCCGTCTTCGCCATATTGCATGTCGAGATCGGCGGAAAGTTGCTTGACGATGCGCGTGTCGCGCCAGTCGGGCAAGCTGCGAAGGTGATCGAGCGCAGCAGCGGCCTCGCGGATCTCGCCGACGCATTCCCACGGTTTCTGGCCGGCAAGGCCCGTCAGTTCGCGATAGCCCGGCTCGTGGGTCTCGTCTTCCAAGAGGTCACGCCCGAAGATCCCGACCAGCCGCGCCTTGTCCATGTGCGGGGCCAGCATCAGATAGGTGAACAGGCACTTCGGGCATTCGCCACACCACAGGTCACCCTTGTGTCCGGCGAGACGAAAATTGCGGTTGCAGCTCGAGAACGAGTGATCGAACCGGGTTTCGCGGGCAAAGATCTGGGCGATACGCGCTTCGGAAAACGGCCTCAGGGCAGAGAAATAGCTCAGTGCCCCGCCCGTCGCCGTATTGAGCACGGCGTTGAGAGCGCGCTCGAACGGATAGGACTTCGAGTGCTGGTGATTGATCTCGCGCCCGTCGAATATCTGATTGCCTTCGCTGGCCGAACGCTCGTTGCTGAGAACGATCTGGTCGTAGCCGAACAGCACCGATGTCAGCGCCGCAACCATGGAGTTCATCGCCGTCGACGGCACATGGCCGTTGTAGTAGCCCGGCTGACCGCCAAGGTGGATCATGCGCTCGTCGAGCACGCGCGTCACGAAAAGCGGTTGATGGTGGATCGCTTCGGCCGAGGTGATGATCGGACCTTTGGGATTGACGGCAAACGGCGTGTAGTCGTGCCCGGCGCGTTCGAACAACTGCACCGAAACCAGTGAATCCTTGCCACCACCGATGAGCAGCAGTGCCCGGTCCTCAAGCGCCGGCGGCGGGGTGTCGGCTTTGCGCGTGCAGGTCTCGATCTTGAGCGTACCGAACCGGTGCAGGTTGTTGCGAGCGTAGAATTCACCGAGACCGTTTTCATAGACATCGATCACCAGCGCCCGCTCCGCCTCGGTCAGCGACAGCTCAGGTGCGGCGATGGTGAACGGCGCCAGAAGCTTGAAATAGGACGTGCCGAGCACGAAGGCTGACAATTCGAGCAATCGCGCAAACGCCGGCTCTGCGGCGCGGGCGGTGTCGAATCCGGCCGGGAAGCGCAGGAACTCCTCGAAGCTCAGCACGCCGAGCTGATAGTCGAAACGGGCCACGCCCGCCCCGGCATCGAACTGCGGCGGCACGATGGTGAAGGTCAGGCTGGAATCGGGAACGTGTTCGGGCAACATGGGTTCATCGCTGGGTTCGCGGCGCCGCCGGCAAAGCGCTCGGTTCGCCTTTATAATACAGAGGAATTTACGACTGCCTACAGGGCAATGCGGCAGAATCTCCTTGATGGCGGCGAGAAACGCTGCCGACGGATGCTGGCATCTTTTGAACCTAACTCAAACGCACGCGCAAGCGCAGAACGACGCCCTCGCCAACGCGCTGGTAGCCGTATTCGCTCAACACAGAAGAAAAGCCCGAACCGGCGCGCTCGATCTCGATGAGATTGTAGCGGGCGGGTTCCTCGCCGCGGCTGGCGTCGGCGGATGCCGAGGCCACACCGAGCACCGGCACATCGCCGGTCGGGCCGGGCAGGGTGGTGGAAATGGTCTTGTGCAGGTGTCCGTGCAACACGAGTTCGGCGCCGGCATCGGCGATGGCATGGCGGAACAACTCGGCGTGCAGCATGCCGCGCCGGGCATCGCGAGCAAAATCAGCCGTCGGCGGGTGATGGATCATCACGGCGCGGAACAGATCCATCTCCCCGAGCGTCCTGAGCATTTCCGTCAACCGCTTGGCCTGGCCGATGGAAATGTCGCCAGCGGCAACGAACGGCATGGTCGGAACTGCGGAACTGCACCCGACGAGCGCCAGATCGCCGATCCGCCGGACATAGGGGAACGGCGCCGCATCCAGGGTCTCACCCTGCATGTACTTCCCCCAAGCCTCGTGAGCCATCTTGAGGGCGCCGTTTACATAGGCGTCGTGATTGCCCGGGATGACGGCGATCTGCTCCGGCGGGCCAAGTGCCTTGAGCCATGAGGCCGACATGTCGAATTCGGACCGGGTCCCCAGATTGACCAGATCGCCACTGATGGCGATCAGATCGGGGCTCATTTCGCCGAGATGGGCAACAAGTCCGGCAAGCGTGTCCGGCTTGAGGTGGCGGGCACGCTTGAGCTGCCAGTTAAGGTAGCCGGTGATGCGTTTGGACATCAGCTCGCCGATTGAGATCGACGGCAACGGGCCAAGGTGGATATCGGAGAGGTGAGCGAGCCGGATCATTTATCGTGTTTGCGATGGTTAGCGTCACCTGACAAGTCCGGTTTGGATTTCCTCACCGGGTACGATCTGCTATCGGGAGTCGTCGCGCGAAGAGGATATCGCATGAAAATGAACCGTTGGCTGTTGTGGCGGGCGAGCATCTTCCTGTTCGTCATGGGCTTTGTGAAGCGCATGACCATCGGGGTGCGTGCTATTTTGATCGACGGAGACAAGGTTTTGCTCGTCAAGCACTCCTATATTCCGGGCTGGCATTTTCCCGGTGGTGGTGTCGACAAGGGTGAAACCATCGAGGAAGGCATGCGCCGGGAAGTTTTCGAGGAAACCGGCTATCGGGTCAACGGCGCCCCGGTGGTATATCAGACTTATCTCAACTCCCTGCCGCCACACCGCGACCATATTGTTCTTTATGTTTGCCGAGAATTCGACGTTGATGTTCCCTTCAAGCCCAATAGCGAGATTATCGAGTGCCAGTGGTTCGACCGGCATGATCTGCCGGAGGACACATCGAAGGCGACCCGAGCCCGGATCGGCGAAGTATTTGGCGAGCGGCCGAAGGCCCGCCAGTGGCGAGACTGAGTAGGTGAGTGTTTTGAATCGCTACGATCTCGTCATCTTCGACTTCGACGGCACGCTGGCCAACTCCGAGCCATGGTTCAAGCGGACCATTCACAAGCTGGCGGCGAAATTCGACTTCCGCGATGTCGATGAAGAAGAATACGAACGCTTGAGCGGCGAGGATTCCAAGACGATCCTGCAGGCGGTCGGCGTCCCCTTGTGGAAGATCCCCAAGATTGCCCGCTATGTCCAGCGCCAGGTGGCGCGGGATGCCAGCCAGATTCCACTGTTCGACGGCGTCGATGCCCTGCTCGAACGCCTTGTCGACAATGGCGTGCGGCTCGCAATGGTCTCATCCAATTCCAAGGCCAATGTCCGCCGCATTCTCGGCGAGACGACCAGCGCCCGCTTCGAGTTTTTCGCCTGTGGCGCTGGTGCCTTCGGCAAGGCCGCCAAATTCAGGCGTGTCGTCAAAAAAGCCAAGGTCGACCTCAGCCGCACGCTTGCCATCGGTGACGAGGAACGCGACGTCAAGGCGGCACGCGAAGCCGGCGTCGCCGCCGGCTCCGTCACCTGGGGCTATGCGGCGGGATCGATCCTCAAGGCGCGCGATCCCGACCATTTTTTCGAGACCATGGACGATATCTTAGCGATCGTCTGTTCGGAGCCCGAGGCCGCGCCTAGTCCTTGAGGAAGTCGAGTTCCGGCATGATCGGCACCACCCGGTGCGGATTGATGTCGGTGTGGCTCCAGTAATAGTGCGTCCGGATGGCGTTAAGATCGACGGTCTCGGCAATACCCTCATGATGGTAGAGGCGCTTGAGATAGGCCGACAGGTTGGGATAGTCGGCAATGCGCCGGCGCGAGCACTTGAAATGCCCGTAATAAACCGCGTCGAACCGCACAAGCGTCACGAACAGTCGCCAGTCCGCCTCGGTCAGTGTGTCGCCGACGAGAAAATCGTGACCATCGAGTCGTGCTTCGAGCCAGTCGAGCGTTTCGAACAGGGCCTCGACCGCCTGCTCATAGGCCTTTTGGGTTGTCGCGAAGCCGGACTTGTAGACGCCGTTATTGACCCCGTCATAAACGCGGGCGTTGACCTCGTCGATCTCGGCGCGCAGCGGCTCGGGGTAGAAATCGAGATCATTGCCGGTCAGGCCATTAAAGGCCGAATTGAACATGCGGATGATCTCGGAACTCTCGTTTGAAACGATCGTGCCGGTTTTCTTGTCCCACAGCACCGGCACCGTGGCGCGGCCGGAAAAATGCGGGTCGGCGGCGACATAGACCTGCCAGAGATTTTTGGCGCCATTGATCGGATCGGGCGTCGATCCATCCTCGCCGGTGAACATCCAGCCCTCTTCGTCCGGCATTTTCGGCCCGACGATCGAAATCGGGATCAGCTCTTCCAGACCCTTGAGGTGGCGGAAGATCAGGGTGCGGTGGGCCCATGGGCAGGCCATGGCGACATAAAGGTGGTAGCGTCCGGCCTCTGCCTTGAAGCCGCCTTCGCCGGATGGTCCGGGGCTGCCGTCGGCGGTGACCCAGTTGCGGAAACCGGATTGCACACGCTCGAATTTGCCGCTTTTCGAGGCGAAGGCCGCCCCGTCCGTTGTCCATTTGCCGTCGATCAGCAGACCCATAGCTCTTCCTTTCGTCTGTGAGCCATAGATCTAGTCTGCTTGAGCGGCGGACCAAGGCCGGCCTGGGAAACATACTGTTCAACAGGGTGAAGCAATGCGGCGTCCGAGAGGGTGGCCTCGGTCAATTTGGCGCGGTGCGGAGACTGGAAAATTGATGCCTAAAGTCCCGTGACCGATTTACGTCGGCTCAGTGTTCTGTTATCTAGCACGCCGCTTTGCCGCAGGAGGTTCCCGGCATGACCAGGGTGGTTCGGGGAAATCGACGAGACCGATGAGGCCTTTCAGGCCCACGCTTTCGCTTTGCCCTTTTTCGCCATACCTGGACCCTTCCGATGACTGAGCCTTCCGCTGCGGCGGCCTTTGCGGCCGCACCGTCCACTGCAACCGAAATCACCATCCGGCAGGCCCGGCCAGAAGACGACTGGTGGGTCGAGCATTTGCAGGAACTGGCCTTTGGGCCTGGCCGCTTCGCCCGCGCTGCCTTCCGTGTCCGCGAGCAGCACCCCATCGATACGAGCTTGTCGCGTATCGCCGAAATCGGCGGCGAGCGGGTGTCCTCGGTGCTGATGACGCCGATCTCGGTCGGCGGCGTCAATGGTCACCTGCTCGGGCCGCTGGCAACCGATCCAGCCTTTCGCAGCCGTGGTGCTGGCAAGGCCCTTGTGCGGGCCATCACGGCGGAGACCCTGGCGCGTGATACCGGAAAGTTCGTGCTGCTGGTCGGCGATCCGCCCTATTATGGGCCCTTGGGGTTTATGCCCACCAGGCTCGGTGCCATCACCTTCCCCGGCCCGGTCGACCCGAAGCGCATTCTGGTCCATTCTCCCGATTCGACACTGGCCGAAACGCTTGAAGGCGAGGTCTCGGCCCCGGTCTGAACCCAAGCAGAGGTAGCGTGTCTTGACCGCGTGGCGGCAGTCGATCGAAACGATCAGAAACAGGTTGATGACGGCGCCGGAAGTCGTGGACGACGCACTCGACCTCCAACCCGACTGGATGCCCGAAATCCCGCATGCCAGCCCGCCGGTTCCGGCGGCTGTCCTGATTGCGCTGGTCGAGCGCGATGACGATTATCACGTGCTGTTCACCTGTCGCTCGTCGAGCCTGCGCGCTCATTCGGGACAGATCTCCTTCCCGGGCGGCAAGCTTGAACCCGAGGATGACGGTCCCGCTGCGGCGGCCTTGCGCGAGGCCGAGGAAGAGGTGGCGCTCCGCCCTGACGACGCCGAGCTCCTTGGCTATCTGCCGACCTATTTCACTGGCTCGAACTATCTGATCACTCCGGTGGTGGCGGTGGTCCGCCCAAGCGCGCCTTTCGTGCCCGATCCAAGCGAGGTCTCGGATCTGTTCGAGGTGCCGCTGGCACTGATCGCGCGCGGTGAAAGCTTCACCACCTACCGCATCGAGCGGCAGGGCATCGTTCACTCGACCTGGCAGATCCTTTATCGCCAGCACATCATCTGGGGCATCACCGGCAATTTGACGCGGCGCTTTTACGAGGTTGCGCTGAAACCGGAGGCGGCATGAGCAAAGCCGCGGATGCGCTCGACCGTCTGAGGACGGCGCCCTGGCTCAAATCCACTCCGCTCGGGCGGGTCTTTGCCGCGCTCGATGCGGCGCAAGGGACCACGCGCGTTGTTGGCGGCGCCGTCCGCGACACCCTGATTGGCATGAACACCGCCGGGATCGAGATCGACCTCGCCACAACACTCAAACCCGATGCGGTGATGGAGCGCGCCCACGCCGCCGGCATCACGTCCGTTCCAACCGGCATCGATTTCGGCACGGTAACGCTGGCGCTCGACGGAGCAAGCTTCGAGGTCACAAGCCTCCGCCATGACGTCGAGACCGACGGCCGCCACGCCGTGGTGCGGTTCGGCAGCGATTGGTCCGAAGACGCGGCGCGGCGCGATTTCACCCTCAATGCGCTTTATTGTGGCCCGGATGGCGAGTTGTTCGATCCGCTCGGCGGGCTCGATGACTGCCTTGCCCGGCGCGTGCGCTTCATCGGCGATGCCGCAACGCGCATCATGGAAGACCGGTTGCGGGTGTTCCGCTTCTTCCGCTTTTCGGCCAGCCATGGCAGCGAGCAGTTCGACCCGAACGGACTTGCCGCATCTTCCGCCGCCGCCAACGCGCTCGGCCGGCTTTCGGCGGAACGCATCGGCCACGAGATGACCCGCATTCTCCGCCTGCCGCGCTGTGCCAAAACGCTCCGCACCATGGCCGAAGCGGGCATTCTCACCCTCAATGCCGAAACGCTCGCCAGTCTCACACGCTACGAGGATGTGGCCGGACAGGTGCACCTGTCCGGACGGCTGGCCATCCTTGCCGGAGACGCTGGCCTTAAAGAGCTCAAGACGGTTTGGCGGCTGTCGAATGCCGCGGTCAAGACGGCCAAGGAAGTTGCCGCGGCGGCGCGGCTGATCGGCGACGGACAATTCGCCGAAGCGGCCTATCGCTTTCCAGGAGGAAGCATCGCCGGGGCCGGCGTCGCTGCTGGCGAGGCCGGGTGGTCGCGCGACGAATATGCTCAAATCGAAAACAGGCTGGCCGCTTACGCCCCGCCACCGTTCCCGATAACGGGCGCCATGCTGATGCAGCACGGCTTTTCCGCCGGCCCGCACCTCGGTGCGGTACTGGGTCGGCTCGAAAAAGCCTGGATCGCCAGCGATTTCAGCCTGACGCGTGACCAACTGCTAGCTCTGGCACGTCAGGATCAGAACTGACGCCGGCGCGGCAATATCACCAGAGCGTTTTCAGGAACCGAAGGTCCGCGTCAGCGAACAGTGGCTACCGGCTTTCCGGTTGAGTCCGCCGAAGCCTCGAAAGCGCGACAAAACAATAGGTTAGATCGCTTCAGTGTTTTCATGAAACAGTGAAATGACCTGGGTAGCGCTGCGCAGGTTGCGCAGCGCCTGAAGGTTTCGTCCTGACCGTCGCTGTCAGACGGAGGCGTTGTCCTTGATGCGCTCCTTGATGAGCTCGACCATGTTCGGGCGAACGGTCTGCTCTTCATGCGCTGATTTCAGGTGTTCGACGGCACGGCGGACGACTTCCGCCTCATCCTCGTGCTGGGTATGCCAATCGCAGCCGGGAACCAGAGAGCCGCACTTGAATGTCTTCATTATTCCCTCCTTCGCTTGTTGGCGTGGGTGTTACTCAAACAGACAAGAATGGCAAAGACGTGTCGATGATATCGATCAATTTATGCAATGACTTACTGCCGCAGCAATTACCGGCGGGTGTGCCGTGTCACGGCCATTTCACGTCCGGCGGCATCGAGCTGAGGATCGACTTGACGTTTCCCCCGGTCTTGAGCCCGAACATTGTCCCGCGGTCATACAGCAGGTTGAATTCCACATAACGCCCGCGGCGCACCAGTTGTTCCTCGCGTTCGGCATCGGTCCACGGTTTGGTGAAATTGCGCCGCACCAGCGCCGGGTAAACGTCGCGGAAGGCGCGTCCGACATCCTGGGTGAAGGCAAAATCGCCTTCCCAGTCGCCGGAATTGTGCTGGTCGTAGAAAATGCCGCCGATGCCACGCGGCTCGTTGCGATGGGCGAGGAAGAAATAGCGGTCGCACCAGTCCTTGTAGCTGGCGTAGTCGACCTGGGAATGGGGTTCGCAGGCCTTTTCCATCGCGGCATGGAAATCGCGTGTATCCGGGTCGTCCTGGGTCCGGCGGTTGTCGAGCACCGGTGTCAGATCGGCGCCACCGCCGAACCACCATTTCGAGGTGACGATCATGCGCGTGTTCATGTGCACTGCCGGCACGTGGGGCGAGCGCGGGTGTGCGATCAGCGAAATGCCCGAGGCCCAGAAACGCGGATCGCTCTCGGCGCCCGACATCTGCTTGGCGAAGTCGGGCGAGAATTCGCCGTGAACCGTCGAGATATGGACGCCGGCCTTTTCGAACAGGCGTCCGTACAGCATCGACATCTCGCCGCCGCCACCGCCGCCACCGTCACGGCTCCAGCTCTCGCGCTCGAACCGACCGGGGTCCCGATCGGCCATCTGGCCGCCCACCTCGTCTTCCAGAGCCTCGAAATCGGCGCAGATCTGGTCGCGCAAATGGCGGAACCACGCAGACGCGCGCACTTTTCGTTCTTCGATCTCGGAGGTCATTCCTGCTCCAGGGGGTCGAGTTCGGTCATCTGCCGACGGGGGCTGACCAGCGATCATTCATTTTTGCCTCTGTATCGCGCTTTGGCAACACGCCGGACACAGGCTGTAGCCGAGCCGGTCGGCGCGTTCAACCAAAGGAAACGCCGCCCGCCTGGGGGAGCGGACGGCGTTCTGCATGGGACCTTGGGGGCTTGGTCCATGTGACCCGGGCAATCAGGCCGAATAATGGCCCGGATTGTCATCTTCCTTGCGCTCGGGCGCGGCTTCGGACTCGGACGCCGGTCCGTTATCGGGCGTGGGATCGGACTTGCGCGAATTCATGAACTGGTCGAATTCGGCCTTGTCGCGCGCCTTGCGAAGGTTGGAGAGGAAATCGGCGAACTCGTCCTGTTCCTCCTCGAGACGCTTCAGCGTCTCGGCCTTGTACTCGTCGAAGGCGGCGTTGCCGCTCGACTCGGTGGCACGCTGATGAGAATGCCAGCGGTCCTTCATCTCATCGCGCCAGGCGCGCTTCATCGAACGCCACTCGTCGCGGCGGGCTTTCCATTCCTCGCGCATTGCCTCGCGGCGCTGCCTGAATTCATCTTTCATGCTGTCATCCCAGTAATAGCTTCTGCAACCCATTCTTCCGCTCCATATCATATAGGCCAACATGGCCAGGCCGGCGGGCCAGAACACCACGAAGGCGACGATCATCACCGCGATCCAGGCACCCTTGCCCCATTCGTCCAATTTGGCGGCGATCTCCATAACTGCCTCCTTTGGTGTGAATGTAAATAACATTCACATAGATGGATGATGGCTGAATTTTGTCAAGAGGCCCGGGTGGGAAACTTCGCATCGCTCCGGATTCGGAATGGCAACAGACGCAGTCACAGAGCCTTCGGCCCCGCGGAAACGCCCGATTTCCTTTATGTAGGTGTCTTTCAGCCGAAGTCATCGTCTGCGCGCCAATGCCGCAGAAACGACCGCACTGCCGGCGCTGTGTCCAGCCGGGCGAGAGCCGGACCGGTCAACGCTTCTGGTCGAGTCCCAACCCGTACAGATAAATGAGGATGCCGGATTCGAGCAGGTCTTCGGGCGTGACGGGCAGGTTGCGCCGGGCCGTGTCGCCCCTCAGGAACAGCGAGGCGATGCCATGCGCCATGGTCCACACGTGCAGTGCGATCATCAGTGGCGGCGCGCGCCTGTCCTCGGGCAGTGTGGCGTGCATGGCTGCCGCAGCGTCGCGCAAAACCCCGAAAGCGCGGTTGGATTGGCGCGAAAGCTCGGGATCGGAGCCGTGGTCGATGCCGGACTCGAACATCGAAGTGTAGAAAGCCGGCTGGCGCCGGGCAAAATCCACATAGGCATAGCCAACGCGGTTCAGCGACGTCAGCGGACCGCCGACGCCGTTGTTCCAGGCGTTTTCCAGCGTGTCGGCAAAACTGGTGAAGCCTTCAACGGCCAGCGCCGACAGCAGATTGGCGCGGTCCTTGAAATGGCGGTAGGGCGCGGCAGGGCTGACGCCGGCCATGCGCGCCGCCTCGGAAAGCGTCACG
Source organism: Devosiaceae bacterium (assembly GCA_963676075.2). GTDB lineage: Bacteria > Pseudomonadota > Alphaproteobacteria > Rhizobiales > Devosiaceae > JAHJQZ01. Next base: position 39,473 of record CAXXNZ010000026.1, on the reverse strand, counting down.
GCTTCCGGCCCGTATTCGGACATGAGCTGGCGGGCTGCGTCGATCAGCGCCTGCCGGAGATTGCCGTGATGGTAGCCACGGCGCGCGCGCCGTTCGTCAGGACGTTTCATGTAAGTCAGTTTTACATTTTTGTGACGGATTTGCCAGCGTCACCTGCCAAAATGGCAAACGGGAACCGGTAACAGTGTACGCGATTCCCGTCATGGTCTGGGTCTTGTTCTGCAAGACGGGCGGTCGCCTAAACGGCGCAGCGCTGGAAGGCCGGCAGATGCATGTTCTGCGACGCGTCGCGCAGACGGATCAGCACAGTGGTGATGTCGTCGTAGCCCGTAACCACGGGCAGCAACTGGCCGTCGTAAAGCCCGGCATTGGCGATTTCGGCGGCAACGCCGACCGAGCAGGCCTCGCCGAGCGACGCCGGTATCGCCGCCGCGACCTCGGGCGAGCCGATAAGGGTGTTGGCCGGCACCTCCATGCCGTAGGTCTTCATCAGGTCGATGACCCAGGAGGCGTGCATCTGTTCGGCGCGGATGATGTTGGAAAAGGGCCGGACGGCGCCGAACCTGTCGATGACGGCGGCATAGACCGCTTCGGCGTGATACTCGTCCATCAGCGCCGCCGTCAGTGCATCCTGGACCGGTTGCGGCAGGGACGACGCGGCGAAGGTCGGCGTGGCGGAGGCGATGGTGCCGAACGAGAGGCCGGCGGCGATCAGCAGGGCGGTCGCCTTGGTGCGGGGGGATGTCATGTGCGAGCTCCTTGACGTGCAAGCCCTCGGTCATCGAAGGCACATCGTGTACGTCTGAGAGTATGCGGAATATTGAATATTAGAAAAAGTTAAATCTTGGCAATGTGTTGGTAGGGTCCTGGAGAGTTTTTCGGCGAGCGGATGCAATCGAAAACCTGCGCTGTCGCTCGAACCGCACGCGGCTCGGGTCATGGTGCGCTCAGCAGAAATCGCCTCCGGCCTGATCGATGATGTTGACAAGACCCCTGTGGTTTCGGGAATGTCGCTTCCGACCCACCCGCCTAAGCACTCCCACTCCAGAATCACTGAGGCGAGCCCGAACCATCGCCATGGCAACGTGTTGTGGTGATGCCGGTGCACCAGACCGGACAACAGGAAAAAGGACAGTTCAATGTCATTCGACTTCGACGAGATCATCGATCGGCGCGGCTCGCATTCAGCCAAATGGGATGGGCTCAAGAGCTACAGCGGCATCACTGCCGACGATGGCATCGCCATGTGGGTCGCCGACATGGACTTCCGTCCGCCCGCCGCCGTCACCGAGGCACTGACCCGCCACGTCGCGGGCGGCATGCTCGGCTATTACACCGGCGATGAGAGCTGGCGCGCCGCCGTCACCGGCTGGATGAAGACGCGCCACGACTGGCAGGTCGATCCGGACTGGCTGATCCCGACCTATGGCGTGCTGAGCGGCATTTCGCTGGTCATTCAGGCCTTTTCCGAGCCCGACGATTCGATTGTCATCTTCTCGCCGGTCTATCCGGGCTTCATCGGGGTTATCAATCAGACCGGGCGCAAGATCCATTTCGCCGAGATGAAGCTCAGTCAGGGCCGCTACGAGATGGATTACGATACGCTCGAGCGCGACCTGCCCGAAAACGCCAAGATCGTCATTTTCTGTAACCCGCATAATCCCGGTGGTCGCATGTGGACGGTCGAGGAACAGCGCGAACTCGGCGCGTTCTGCGAGCGCCGCAACCTGTTGCTGATCTCCGACGAGATCCACCACGACCTGGTCTTTTCCGGCAAGACCCACGTCCCCTTCGTCAAGGCGATGCCGGAACTGACCCACCGCACCATCACTTTCGCCTCGCCGACCAAGACCTTCAACATTGCCGGCCTGCACCTCGCCGAAGCGATCATCGAGGACGAGACACTGCGCAAGAAGGTGCTTGAAAAGGCAGAAAATTCAGGCCTTGTGCACCACAACACGCTCGGCATGGTCGGTGCCGAGGCCGCTTATGCCGGCGGCGCCGACTGGCTCGACGAAATGCTCGTTTATCTCGAAGCCAACCGCGACCACTTCAACGCCCGCCTTGCCCGCGAACTGCCAACGGTGCGCGCCCTGCCGCTCGAATCGACCTATCTGAGCTGGGTCGATTTCTACGAGACAGGCATGAAACCGGACGCGGTCAAGGACGTCCTCAAGACTAAGGCCCGCCTTGCGCTTTCGACCGGCGACAGCTTCGGTCCCGGCGGCGAAAGCTGGATGCGCTTCAACATTGCCACGCCCCGCTCGGTTCTGGATCAGGCAATCGACCGGCTCATTGACGCTTTCGGTCACTGAGACCGAGCCGCCTTCCCGTTTCGCTGCAACCGCGCCGCAGATTAATCCTAGGAGTTCTCATGTCCGCCCAACCCGTTTTCGATGGCCACAATGACGTGCTTTTGCGCATGTATTTGCAAGAGGGCGGCGACGCGATAGCCGAGTTTCTCGCCGGTGCCGAAAAGGGGCATCTCGATCTCAAAAAGGCGCGGGCAGGGGGTTTTGCCGGCGGCATGTTCGCCGTCTTCGTGCCGCCCGAGGACAAGCCGGATGCGCCGCCTCGGTCGCGCCCCGGCTCCGGCATCGAAATGCCGCTGCCGCCCGAACTCGACATCAATTACGCCCGCAAGGTGACCATCGGCGAGATCGCGGTGGCGCTGAAACTCGAGGCGGCGTCCAACGGCGCCATCGGCATCGCGCGTTCTGTTGCCGACATCCGGCGGATCAACGCGGCGGGCGGCATCGCCATCGTGCTCCACATCGAAGGCATCGAAGCGGTGGATGCCGAACTTGAGTTCCTGCACGTGCTTTACGCCGCCGGACTGCGCTCGCTCGGGCCGGTCTGGAGCCGCGCCAATGTCTTCGGCACCGGCGTGCCGTTCAAATTTCCCGGCGATCCCGATATCGGTCCAGGGCTGACCGAGGCGGGCAAGAACCTTGTCCGGACCTGCAACCAGCTCGGCATCATGATCGACATGTCCCATCTCAACGAGAAGGGCTTCTGGGACATCGCCGAACTGTCGACCGCGCCGCTGGTCACGACCCATTCCAACGTCCATGCACTGTGTCAGACGCCGCGCAATCTGACCGACAGGCAGCTCGATGCCATCAAGGAATCCAAGGGCATGGTCGGGCTCAACTATGCCGTGGCCTTCCTGCGCGAGGATGGAAAGAGCAATGCCGACACCCCGATCGAGCGTATGGTGGATCACCTGGCCTATATGGTCGACCGGATGGGTGAGACCTCAGTCGGTCTTGGCTCCGATTTCGACGGCGCGCTGATCCCCAACGAGATCGGCGACGCTTCGGGTCTGCCGCGCCTGATCGATGCCATGAAAGCGCGTGGCTTCGGCGATGAACTGGTCTCGCGGATCGCCTATGGCAATTGGCTGGATCTGCTTGAGCGCACCATCGGTTGAGGCCGGCTCGAATTAACGGGCCATTCATCCTGACACAAATGCCGCAGTTTTCAGTAGCGCAGGTTAACCCTAGCAAAACCGGCATTTTGTAGCATAGTGATGGCCGGGACCGTCCGTTTCCGCCCGGCTGAATGCTCTCGCGGAAACGGATGCTCGAATGAAGGCTGCCGCGTAACGAGCGGTTGAACTGATATGGATGTTCGAAAGCTCGCGCTTGCCTCGGCGATCATCGTCGCGTCTCTTTCCGTTTCCGCCTGTTCCACCACGCGCACCAGCTACACCGCGACCGAGGGCAGCGCCGCCTCGGTCCCGAGCATCTCCATGGCGCGCTTCTGGTCGGATGATCACAATGCCATCGGCTCGACCATCGCTACGGGCGCCAGGAATCTCAAGAAGGGCCAGTTCAACATGCTGGCGCTCTCCGGCGGCGGCGCGAATGGCGCCTATGGCGCCGGGTTCCTGACCGGTTGGACAAAGTCCGGTACCCGTCCCGAATTCACCATCGTCACCGGTGTCAGCGTCGGCGCCTTGCTCGCACCGTTTGCCTTCATCGGGCCGAAGCGCGATGCCGAACTCACGTCGATGTTTACCAGCGGCGAGGCGCAGGACCTGATGGAGTTCGCCGGAATTGGCGCGCTTTTCGATGCGGGCGCATTCAGTGCCGCGCCGCTGCGCAAGCTGGTCGAGGCCCATGTCGATCGCGATCTGCTTGAGGACGTCGCCACCGAATACGAAAAAGGCCGCTTCCTTCTGGTCGCGACCACCGATATCGACTCCCAGCGCACCGCCATCTGGAACATGGGAGCCATAGCCGCCAGCGAGTCGCCGGGCGCACAGAAACTGTTCCAGGAAGTGCTGCTCGCCTCCGCCGCCATCCCGGGGGTGTTCTCGCCCCAGTCGATCCAGGTCGAATCCGATGGGCGCCTGTTCAGCGAATTGCATGTCGATGGAGGCGTCACCTCGAACCTGCTGTTGATCCCGGAGGCGCTGCTGGCCGAGGATTCGGCCGTTCCGCTCGGGCGCAACCCGCAATTCTACGCCATCATCAACGGCAAGCTCGGTCCGGAATTCAAGGTGACCGAGAAGAACCTGATCGACATCGTCGAACGCTCGTTCGAAACCACCATCAAGGCCAACACCAACAACCAGCTGCTGGCGTCGCGCGACTATGTGCAAAAGCACCATGGCTCGCTGCATGTCACCGCGATAGAGGGCGATTTCCCGCTCGGAGAGGTGATGGATTTCAGCGTCGGCACCACGGCGCCCCTGTTCGCCAGCGGCGCTGCCCAGGGGATGAAGGCCGATCGCTGGTTGGCCAATCCGTTCAAGAAACGATAAAGGCCAGGCCCGCTCGTACCGGCAGGGCTACGCGGCGGGCAGTTCTCCGATCTGGCGCAGGGCCTCGCCGAGGGCCATGGCGCCGGCGATCGCCACATTGAGTGACCGCATCCCCTGCCGCATCGGTAGCCTGACCCTGAGATCGGCCTCAAGCGCCACCGCGTCCGGCACTCCGGCGCTCTCACGTCCGAGCATGAGGATGTCGTCCGGCCCGAAAGCCGCAGCGTAAACGCTCTCGGTCGCCTTGGTCGTCAGCAGCACCAGCCGTCGCCCTTCATCCTGCCGCACGGTGTTGAAAGCGGCAAAGCTCGCATGCTCGACCAGCCGGACGTGGTCGAGATAGTCCATGCCGGCTCGCTTCAGCCGCGACTCGGAAAAGGCGAATCCGGCCGGGTGGATGAAATGCACCTCGATGTCCATGCAGGCGGCAAGGCGCATAAGCGTGCCGGCGTTCTGGGGAATGTCGGGTTGATAGAGCGCGAGAGCGACGGGCATGGGATATCCACAGACAAACCGGAAAAGCAGGTAGAAGCAGCTCGGTTTCGTTTTGAACTGCATCAATCAAGTGGGCATAGTGTCACACCCACCTGCGACCAAGTGTAGCGAGGCTGGACAAGCGGACGGTACAGTGCAAAAAGAACCGCCAAACCCGCGAGCGGCTGTTCGGCGGAGCGTGGGAGGTTGTTCATAGTCATCTGGTGCGGCGTGGACAACTAGAGGAATCCTTTTCGGACGGGGGTCAGATTTGGCAACTGAAGCAGCAAACGGCGCAACGCGGCGCGACTTTTTGTACATCGCCACGGGCGCGGTAGGGGCCGTGGCTGTGGCCAGCGCGGTCTGGCCGCTAATCGACCAGATGAACCCGGACGCCGCCACGCTGGCGCTGGCGTCGATGGAGTTTGATCTGGCACCGGTCGAGACCGGGCAGGAAATCACCGTCAAATGGCGCGGTCTGCCGGTTTTCATCCGCAACAGGACACAGGCCGAAATCGACCTGGCCAAATCCGTGCCGATGTCCGATCTCAAGGATCCGGAGACCGACGCAGACCGGACCAAGGAGGGGCACGAGAACTGGCTGATCGTTCTGGCCGCCTGCACCCATCTCGGCTGCATCCCGGAATCCAATGCCGGCGATTATGGCGTCGTCACCTCGAACGGACAGGAAGGCGGCTGGTTCTGCCCCTGCCACGGTTCGCAATACGACACCGCTGCGCGCATCCGCAAAGGTCCGGCACCGAAGAATCTCGTCCTGCCGCCCTATGATTTTCTGAACGATACCAGAGTGAAGATCGGTTAGGGGGGGCAAAGACCATGGCGCATTCAACCGAACGATACGAGCCGAAGAATCCGGCCCTCAAGTGGTTCAACGACCGCTTGCCGCTCATCAGCTACGGCAAAGAGCATTTCGTCGATTTCCCGACGCCGAAGAACCTCAACTACTTCTGGACCTTCGGCATGATCTTGGCCATGTGCCTCGGGATCCAGATCGTCACCGGCATCATCCTGGCGATGCATTACACGCCCAATGTCGATCTCGCGTTCAATTCGGTCGAGCATATCCGCCGCGACGTGAACTTCGGACGCATCATCCAGGGTACCCACGCCGTGGGCGCCTCGATGTTCTTCTTTGCGGTCTATGTCCACATCTTCCGCGGTCTGTTCTACGGCTCCTACAAGGCGCCACGCGAAGTGTTGTGGATGCTCGGCGTCATCATCTTCATCCTGATGATTGCGACCGCCTTCATGGGCTACGTGCTGCCCTGGGGCCAGATGAGCTTCTGGGGTGCCACGGTCATCACCAATATCTTCTCGGCCATTCCGATCGTCGGAACGCCGATCCTGGAATGGCTGCGCGGCGGCTTCGCGGTGGACAACGCCACGCTCAACCGCTTCTTCTCGCTGCACTACCTGCTGCCCTTCGTCATCGCGGCGGTGGTCATTCTGCACATCTGGGCGCTGCACATTCCCGGCAACGGCAATCCGACCGGTGTCGAGGTCAAGGACGGGCGCGACACCGTGCCGTTCACGCCTTATGCAACGATCAAGGATCTGGTCGGCGCCGTGGTCTTCCTTATCCCGTTCGCATGGTTCGTGTTCTTCGCACCGGAGATATTCAACCATTCCGACAACTACATCATGGCCAACAACCTGGTGACGCCGGCGCATATCGTGCCCGAATGGTACCTGCTGCCGTTCTACACCATGCTGCGCGCCATCGATTTCAACGTGCTGTTCATTGATAGTAAGCTCGCCGGCGTCATCGTCATGGGCGGTTCGCTGCTGGTGCTGTTCTTCCTGCCCTGGCTCGATACGTCCAAGGTGCGCTCGGGCAGCTTCCGGCCGATGTTCAAGATCTTCTACTGGGTGTTCGTCGTGAACTTCATCGTACTGATGTACCTGGGCGCCCAGGACCCGTCGGTGGTTGTCTACAACTACCTGGCCAAGGTGGCGACAGCCTATTACTTCCTCTACTTCCTCGTCATCCTGCCGATCGTCAGCCGGATCGAGACGCCCAAACCGCTGCCGGCGAGTATTTCGGAAGCGGTTCTGGCCAAGGCCCACTGAGAGCGAAGGACCCAGAAATGATCAAGACAAAGACCATTCTCGCGGCCCTCGCCCTGTGCGGCCTGTTCGCCACGCCGGCGGCAGCGAGCGAGACCGGGGGCGTTCCGACCAAGTTCATCAACTGGAGCTTTGGCGGCGTATTCGGCACCTATGACAAGAACCAGCTGCAGCGCGGCTTCCAGATCTTCAAGGAAGTGTGCTCGTCCTGCCATTCGGCAAATCTGCTGGCGTTCCGTAACCTTTCCGAGCCCGGCGGCCCGGGCTATTCGGAAGCTCAGGTCAAGGCGTTGGCCGCCACCTTCACCGTTGCCGATCCGGAAGCCGAGGACGGCGAGCGCCCGGGCATTGCCGCCGACCGCTGGCCGGCCACGATGAGCCCGGCGGATGCCAAGGCGTCTTTCGGTGTCGAACCGCCGGACTTCTCGGTGCTCGCCAAGGCGCGCAGCGCTACCAAGCCCGGCTTCAGCTGGGTGCTCGACTATTTCACCGTCTATCAGGAAGGCGGGCCCGACTTCATCTACAACCTGTTGACCAACTTCACCGACGCACCTCATGGCGTCGAAGTGGCTGCCGGGCAGTATTACAACGCCTATACGGGCGGTGTTCTCGCCATGGCCCCGCCGCTTTCGGATGGTCTTGTCACCTATGACGACAACACCGTTCCCGAGACCGTCGAGCAGTATTCCAAGGACGTCGCCGCCTTCATGATGTGGGTCGCCGAGCCGCACCTGGATGCACGCAAGGAACTTGGCTTCAAGGTCATCATCATTCTCGCCGGCTTTGCGGTGTTGATGTATCTGACCAAGCGCAAGCTCTGGTCGAAGATCGAACACTGAGCTAAGCTTCGGTGAAAACAGGACGAAGGGCCCGTTTGGGCCCTTTTCCATGTCCAGTTACTGCTTCCCGAGGACAAGATGGCCGTTGATCTCAAGACCCTCATCCGCACCATTCCCGATTATCCCAAGCCCGGGATCCTGTTCCGCGACATCACCACGCTGATCGAGGATCCGCACGGATTCCGCGAAGCGATCGAGCGCGCCGCCTCCCACCATCGCGGCATGGGCATCACCCATGTTGCCGGCATCGAGGCGCGGGGCTTTATCTTCGGGGCCGGCGTGGCCATCTCGCTCGGCGTCGGCTTCGTGCCGATCCGCAAGCGCGGCAAGCTGCCCGGCGAGACCATCGGCCAGAATTACGCCCTCGAATATGGCGTCGACACCATCGAGATGCATGCCGACGCGGTCGGCGAGGGCGATGTGGTGCTGCTGGTCGACGATCTCATCGCCACGGGCGGCACGGCCATCGCGGCGGTGCAACTGTTGCGGCGTACCGGTGCCCAGATCGCCCATTCGAGCTTTGTCATCGATCTGCCCGAGCTCGGCGGCGCCGATAAGCTCAGGGCACTCGACGTCGAGGTGCACACGCTGGTCTCGTTCGAGGGGCACTAGGTCCTTCCGCCACGTAAGGCTCTGCTGCTCTCGCCACAAAACAGGCGGGCGGGTCGGGTACATCTGTGTCCGGCAAATCGCAAGGCAACAGAGACAAAGGATCGACACCGACGATGGCTATCAAGCGGACAGGCCTTTTAGGTTTTATCCTGCTTGCCTTGGTCGGATTACTTCCTGCGACAGCCTTTGCTGAAACGGGCCTGGACGTTGTCGACACGTACTTTTTCGACCACGATCCCCCCAACGGCGCATTGATATTCCAGCAACGGGATGGTCTCGAAGGCAGCGCACTCACCAACGCCACGGGCAGCCCCTACACGCATGTCGGCATTATCCGCAACACCGGTGGCGGCCCCTACGTCATGCAGTCCTCGGCTGCTACGGGTGGCGTCGAGGAACTGCCGCTCGACGCCTTCATCGAGCTGGGCATCGGACTGAAGTTCGCGATCTATGTCACCAGGAAGGACATTCGTCCCAAAGGTCAGCTGAACAGCCCGGCCTCCGTGACGGCCTATGATTACTATCATCGGCCCTATGACCCACTCTACGCGCAGGGCGCCGACGCCCTTTACAGCGCCGAACTGGTCTATGACGTCTTCAAAAAGATCGGGCATCCGATCGGCAGGATGCAGAAAATAGGGGACCTGAATTTCGATACGTCGGCGGGCCGTGACTTTCTGCTCGGCGACTGGCAGCAGCGCAAAGCGTGTCGATCGGAAAAACTGTCTCGTCAGGCATGCTGGACGCGCATTCAGCAAGACCGCATCGTGACACCGGCGAGCCTGGCGCAAGATGGTTTCCTGAAGCTCTACCTGACGACGTTTTAGCGCACTCTCCCGATAACATGTTCGTGATATGTTCCACGCTCATGTCCAAGTGAGCAGGAACACATCATGGTCGACTACATCACGACGCCGCACAGCTATTCATCGGCAGTACGGGCCGGCGACTTCATCTTTCTCGGCCTGCACCGTGGTGGTGGCGAGGACTTTGCCACGCAATTGCGCGGCACTATGGCCGGGCTCACCGAAACCCTGGCAAAGCTCGACCGCCCCTTGGCCAGCCTTGTGCAGGTGCGCGTCCATCTCAAGCGCATTGAGGATCTTGCCGCGATGGAGAAGATTTTCGTGCCCTATTTCGAAGCAGGCCGATATCCGGCGCGCATGACGACGACAACTTCCTTCCACGATGCCGATTGCCTGGTGATGATCGAAGGCATCGCCACGGCGCGGGATGATCTTTAGCCGGGAGCGCTATGCGCTGAGCGCCTTGGCGAGAGCGGGAAGACAACGGTCCATGCGGTAATCGACGCCCAGGTGGTCGTCGGGGAACTCCTCGTAGGTGTGCGCAACCCCGGCCGCATCGAGCTTTTTATGCAGACGACGGGCGCCGTAGAGCAGGTTGTACTGATCCACGGTGCCGCATTCGAGCCAGAGTGCTTTCAGCGATTTGAGATTGGCGATGACCTCCGGCTGGTCGGCGAGCAGCACCGGGTCCCAGGCGAGCCAGTTGGCCCAGAGAGTTTCGTCGAGCGCGCAGGTTTCGAGATCGACCGGCAGGCGGATGCCGAGATAGGCCTCGGGGTCGGGATCGTAGGTCGCGGCCATGGCGAAGACCATCAGAACCTCGATGTCCTTGCTGTCGAGTTTCTGTTTGGCTTCAAAACTGTTCATCCATTTCCCGATGGACAGGTCGGTCTTGGCGAGGGCCCGCAAGGTCGCCGGCATGTCGGTCAGATAAGCCAATTCGAACGCCATGTCGCCCGACAGGCAGGCCGCCGCCGACCAGGTGTCGGCTCGGCGCATGGCGTGGCTGATCGAACCATAGCCACCTGAGGATTTGCCGAAGACGCCGCGCTTGCCCGCGCCGCCGCACCCGAAGCGGGTCTCGACGGCGGGCAGCATCTCGTCGATCAGAAAGTCCTCCCAGTTCCCCATGGCGGCGGAATTGATGTACTGGTTGCCGCCGAGACGGGTGAAACAGTCAGGAAAGGCCACGACGCACGGCTGCATCTCGCCCGAGGCAATCAGCCGGTCGAGCCGTTCGGGTACGTTCTCGCCGAAATTCTTCCAATTGACATGACCGAGCCCGGAACCGGTATAGCCGACCAGATCGACGAGCAGCGACAGGCCGGCGCCGTCATGGCCATGGGGAACATAGACAACCACCTGCCGCGTTGTCGGATCGCCGAGCATGTTGCCGGCGAGGGCGTCGGAGGTGATGTCGAGTGTGTGCAAGCTGCCCCTGGGCGTTTGCTGGTCGCGCAACATGGCTGGCCTTCTTCAAAACGGGATATTGATCGAGGCGCCAGACAAGCGTGTTCGCTGTTGTTTTGCAAGGTATTCCGGCGTCGGCCTTGCGGTCATGGCAAAAGCCGGCTCGCATTTGTCGCAGTGATGCAGGCCCGAATATCCGGCACATTTTGCATCAGATGGATCGAGGGAGGAAAATGTGAAGCGCTTCTTGTCAATCGCAGCCCTGATGCTTGCCGGGTTCGCGGCGCCTGCCCTGGCCCAGGGCGGCATTACCGAGAGTTATTGCGCCTATCTCAGCAACGCAGACCACTACAATTCCAAGGGCGGGCGGCTGACCACGCCCGGACAGGTCATTCGCCAGGACCGCGCCAATTTCCACCGCTTCAACCTGCGCGACGACGCCGACGACTGGGACAGCCTGTTCGCCGACGCCAATAACCGCGCCCGGCTCGAAAAGCTGATGAATGCGGCGCTGAAGTCAGATCCGATGGGGGCCTACATCGTTAGCGATGACGTCATCGTCTGCTTCGACATCATCAATGGCGGATCGAGCAGTTTTGACGTCCGGCTGGTCATGGGCGAATAGACGAGGGGCAGGCCTGGCGCGTCTTCAGGAAAAGCGGTCGCCGGTTTTCCGGCTGAGCTTGTCGAAGCCTCGAAAACGCGCCAAAACAATAGCTTAGGTCATTTCCGTGTTTTCATGAAACTGTGAAATGACCTAGTCGAGGCGCAAGCGTTCGACATCGAGGCCCTGTGCCTCGATCGGCGCGCGCATCATGCGCTCCATGGCGCGTTCCAGTCCGAACAGGGCGATGCCGCCAATGACGAAGGTTGCGGCAAAGGCCCGCCAGCCTTCTTCGACGCCGAAAACGATGCTGGTCAGCAGCGTGGCCACCGTGCCGAGCACCAGCAACAGCATCTTGCGCGAGCGTCCGGCAGCAAGCCGACGCATGGCGGCGCTCAGGATGTCGTGCAGTTCGGTGTCGGTCATCTCGGCAAACTCCGGATTGGCCCCGGTGCGCCTGAGGGTCACCATATAGGCGGTGATGCGTTCCTCTGCGGCCTGCTGCAGCCGGGTCATGTTGCGGCCGGCTCCGGCGAGCATGACGATCGCGACGATTGCCAGAACGATGAAACCGATTTCCGCCAGCCAGGCCATCACGCCCTCCGTTCACAAGTGACCATTCCGAAATGGTGCAAAGGACCGGGGTTTCAAGAGAGAACGGAGGCGATTTCACCCCCGTCCCCATCGGCTCATTTCGGCAGCTTCACCGCCGAGCCGGGCAGGGCGCCCGGTTTTTCCGGCTCAGGCACCGGCGGTTTCGGCGTCAGCTTGGTGGTGCGCTGAACCGGTGGGCCGGACTTGTCCTTCTTGGTCCAGTGATCGTGACGGACCGGGACGGGACGCTGGAATATCTGTTTGGGCATGAACGCTCCTTGCCCTTGCGGGCAGACTGAACAACAAGGGCGTGGCGCGAAATCGCGCACGCACGGGTTTCAGATTTCAGGAACGTCGGAGGTCAGCCGCTTGCTATCGAATGGCCGCGTGTCTTGTCTTTGTGGCCTGTGCCCAATCCTGTTGGACACGCTTCGATAACCGACACGTATTCATGGCGCCTGGAACGACTGACCGCGCATCATCGACCGCTTTCGCGGCGAATCTGCCCGGACGTTCTCAAGGCTCATGAACGCATCGTAGTCGGGACCTCCCTGTTTTTGACGGCGGTTCTGATAGCGCAAAACGCGTTTTTCGTCTACCGCCCGCGGATGACCTTGCCGAGGCCGGGGATGCCGGCAAGACCGATCAGCAGCCGCTGGGTCAGGTTGGGGCGGAAATCGCGCTGCTTGGAAAAACCGACCACTTCGGCATGGTAGACAAGCGCATCGTCCTCGTTATGTGCCTCGATGCTGGTCACCAGCACACCCCAGCCCGGCAGGGATTTGCTCGGGCGCTTCTGCGTCACGGTCAGGGCGTAACGGATGGTGTCGCCGGGCCGGACCGGGGTCTTGAACACCATCTTGTTGACGCCGGGCGAGGGGCCGGTGACGCCGGGTTCTTCGCCGCGCGCCCGTATCAGATCAGCCTCGGTGAACATCTTTTCGACCATGATGCGGTGCCCGACGCAGACGGTGTGCCAGCCCGAAGCGATGATGCCGCCGAACTGGGAATGGGTCGCCGCGTCCGGGTCGATATGGAAATACTGCGGGTCGTATTCGGCGCCGAACGCCAGGATCTCTTCCTCGGTGAACGTGTGTTCGCCGAGAGGAAACGGCTCGCCGAGCTGGATGTCCTCGAACCAGTAGGTCATGACATGGCTCCCGAACTGGTGCCGCGCCGCTCGATCAGATTGGCCAAGCGCATCGACAGCACCTGCTGGTGCTTGTGATTGCGGATGTCGAACTCCAGCGTGACGATGCCCCAGTCCGGTCGGCCCTCGGACGGACGCAAACCGACGATGGTCACCTTGCCGCTGATGGTGTCATCGACAAAAACCGGCCGGTGCCATCTGAGGTCGGTGAACCCGAGCCCACCCATCGAGGCGGCCCGCGACAGGAACACGTCGACCGCCATTCGTAGGCTCATTGCCGCCGTTTGCCAGCCCGAAGCGGCAAGACCGCCGAGCAATGAGGCCTTGGCCGCCTTTTCGTCGACATGGAAGGGAAGCGGATCGTACTGATGGGCGAAATCGAGGATCATCTGCCGCGTAACAGTGCGGCGCGGCAGCGCAAAGCTCTGCCCCACTTCGAGATCCTCGAAATGCAGCCGGTCCTTGGTGACCGGGTTGACGGAAATATCGTTCATGGACTCGTCAGGTTCGGATGTGGCCGGACTGTGCCGGGCCGGACCGGAATTGGCAAGGTGAGGGCGGGTAATCCCGCCCCAACCCTTGCTAAACTTCCAACCTGCCTTCGATCAGCCCCATCGGCAGCGGTGCCGGTTGGGCCGGGGCGCTTTCGATGGTGATGTGCCTGCCCTGATGGGCGGACTCGTCGAGCGCGCACATGACGTCGAGGACATGATAGGCCAGCTCGCCCGACGCACGGTTGGGCCGGTTCTGCCTCAGAGCCACGGCGAGATCGGCGGCGCCGATGCCGCGGAAATTGTCGGTATGCGGGAAAACCAGCGGCACGTTCTGCCACTCAGTGTGCTCACGCCTTGCCACAAACACCTCGCCGCCGAACGTGTTCGGATCCGGCACTTTCAGACTGCCTTCGGTGCCATGGATCTCGATCGGGTTCGAGGAATGCTTCCTGACATCGAAGCTCATCACCAGCGTGACGATGGCGCCATTGGCAAATTCGAGTACGCCGGCGGTGTGGGTGTCGATTTCGACCGGCAGTTCCCTGCCGAAAGCAGCCTCGGACGTGGCGATGCGGACGTCATGTGGACGGCTGGCCATGGCGGTGACGCGCGTGATCGGTCCAATCAGGTGGACAAGGGCGGTGATGTAATAGGGCGCCATGTCGAAGACCGGGCCGCCACCGGTGAGATAGTAGAAACCGGGATTGGGGTGCCAGCTTTCGTGGCCGGGGCAGGCCATGACGGCAGTACCGGCGACGGGCCGCCCGATCCAGTTGTCATCGATCAGCTTGCGGCAGGTCTGCAGACCGCCGCCGAGGAAGGTGTCGGGCGCCGAGCCGACGAGCAGCCCCTTGGACTTCGCCAGCGCCAGGGTTGCTTGGCCTTCCTCGCGGTTCAGTCCGAAAGGCTTTTCGGCATGGGCATGCTTGCCGGCATTGAGGATCTGGCGATTGACCTCGGTATGGTCCTGCGGTGTCGTCAGATTAAGGACGATGCCGATCTCGGGATCGGCGAGAAGATCGGCAACGGGCTGCGAAATGATGCCGAACTCTTCCGCCTTGGCGTCGGCCCGTTCCGACCGCAGATCGGCACAGGCGACAACCTCGATGTCTTCGAGCCGCCGAATGCTATTGAGATAGGCCGGGCTGATGTTGCCGCAGCCGATGATGCCGGTCTTGATGGGCTGAGCCATGTTGTGAGCGTCCTACCAGTGAGCCACACGATCGCGCCCGACGAACTGGGCACTGTCGGGCGTGTATTGGAACAGCTCGATCTTCACACCATTCGGGTCGGTGATCCAGCTCTGCCAGGTGTCATCGCACCCCTTTGATTTGTCCTTGGCCTCGTAGCCGAGCGAGCGGACATGTTCGATGGTGAAATCCATGTCCATAACCTCAAAACAGATGTGATTGATCTGGTTGGTCTCGGCAAATTCCGCCTTGGGATTCTCGAACACCTCGACATGGGTGGCGGCGCCGGCATCGAGATAATAGCCGAACACGCGGCCGTCGCGGGTGAAGTTGAACACCTTCTCGAAACCCAGCACCTTTTCGTACCAGTCCGCTGTTTCGTCGATGTCACGGGCGAAAATGCAGACATGGGCGATCTGCTTGATGATTTTCTTTTGCATGTGTTCCTCCGGGTTGACTTCCCTGTATTATCGTTAAAGCAAAACAGGTGCAAGGCGGAGCGCCGGGCCGCTTTCAGTCTTTTGTTTTCGCATCGGATGATCCGAAACCGGATCCCATCCCCGTTCAAGCCGGGGACGGGCTTTTCGGTTCCATGCCCTATGCGGCGATCAAGGATGAAACCCGGCGGCTGCCATCACTCGCCATGATCGTCAGGTTGAGGCCTGAGCCGCTCGAACAGATAGCGGCTTGGCGGCTTGCCGACCATTTTTCGGAACATGGTCACGAAACTGGAGGCGCTTTCATAGCCGAGATCCATGGCGACCGCCTGGACCGTATGGCCGGCGCTCAGCTGCCGCAAGCCGAGGACAACATGCAGCTGTCGGCGCCAGCGGCCGAAACTCATGCCCACCTGTTCGGCCAGCAGACGGTTCAGGCTGCGCTCACTGAGCGCGACGCGGGAGGCCCACTGCGCCACACTTGCATGATCCGCAGGCGCCGCGATCAACAGGTCGGTGAGCTTTTTCAGGCGCGGATCGCTTGGGATCGGCAGGCGGAGGTCTTCGACCGCCGCCGCAGCCAGCTCATCGAAGATAACCGACACGATCCGGCCGTCCGGGCCGTCGAGGTCATAGAGCTCCGGCAACGCGTTGGCCCGCATCAGCAAATGGCGAAAAAAGCTCGACACGGTGATCGTGCAGCATTGGCTCGGCAGGTTCGCGGACTCAGGCGGTTCGATGAACAGGGAAATGCACTCCACCTCGCCTGAACCGAAAACGGTGTGGGACTGCCCGCCGGGAATCCACACGGCGCATTGCGGCGGCACGATCCACACGGCGTCCTTAACTTCGCAGTTGATGACGCCACGAATGGTGAAAAGCAGTTGCGCTTTCTGATGGTGATGCCGTGGTGAGTGTTCCAGCGCCTCGAGATTGGCGACGGCGTTGGTGGCGACGAGCGCGCGCGGAATCTCATCGACATAGGAAAGCCAATCGCTACGGACGTCCAGATACATCACAGGCCTCGGCAGTTTCCATCTTGGCCGAATTGAAACATAAAATGTCCAGATTTTGCAATGACGCCATTTGCCAACTGGCCTATTGCGTAAAGGCTCAAGCAACATGCGCAAGGAGCGGGTACATGCCTTTGGACAACTCGAACTTCCCGTTCGTCTGGATGAGCTATGACGAAGAGCCCGATCACGACCACGACGAGGATTTCGAGGTGCTGGAGGCGAGCTTTGCGCGTGGCGCGCCGTTCGTGATCCTGACCGATAACGCGCCGACCGAAGAGCACGAGCACAGCCAGGAAGAAAAGAAGCGCACCGTGCTGTGGATGAAGAAGCACAAGGCCGAACTGCGAACCCTCGTGCTGGCGATGATCGTGATCGAGCCGAGTGCCGCCAAGCGTATGGTCATGAAGCCCTTCGGTGCGGCCTTTGCCAAGTTCTGGGGCTACCCGATGCGGCTTACCGCGTCTCGCGAGGAGGCCATGGAGATCGCCGAAAAACTGCTGTTGGCGCGCGCCGGGTCTGCATCAGCCTGACACAGCTCACGGTTCTCCCGCTCCAAGGCCACCAAGTGTCCGATCTCGCCCCCTAAATGACGATCTCTGGTGGGTGGGCGTGGCTCAAAAATTCGAGATGGCTCATCGAATAGCCATAGGCGCCGGCCAGCTCGAACACCGCCATGTCGCCGATCTCGGCATGTTCTATGAAAAGGTCGCGGGCCGACAGGCGATCGGCGGTGTTGCACAACGGGCCGCCGATGAAGATGTTTTCCTTGTCGACGTTGTCCTGGGCCGCGAAGACCTTTGGACGCTCCATGGCGACGATCGAGACCGGATGGTTGATACCGAGCGCTGCCGGGCGGCGGAAATGGTGTGAGCCGCCGGCGCAGATCACCTGCTTCTTGCCGAGCGAATCCTTGATGTCGAGAATCTCTGTGGCGTACCAGCCGCTGTCGGCTGTGAGATAGCGTCCGAGTTCGAGAACGAACCGGCGTCCCTGAAACTCGAAACGGGCGATCAGGGCCGAAAGCTTTTCGGCATAGGGCTCGGGCGAGAAATCGCGCCCCTGCTCAAGATAGTCGATACCGAAGCCACCGCCGAAATCGATAATCGGGCAGGTGACGCCCTGGTACTGGTTCTCGACCTCGCTGGCGAGCTTGAACACAAGTTCGCAATTCTGGATCAGGTCGTCGACGTTCAGGACGCCCGAAGCCGAATAAACATGCAGTCCCAGGAAGTTCAGTCCTTCGAGTGCCAGGATCTCCGGCAGGGCCTCGCGGAACTTGTGCTCGTCCATGCCGAGCTTGGAACTGTCGCCGGAGAAGTTCGCCTGCGCCCCGTGGACGTGGAAATTCGGATTGACCCGCACCAGGATGTCCTGCACACGGCCTGCGGCCTTGGCGATGGCGTCGAGCCGATAGGCCTCGGTCAGGGATTCGATGTGAATGGTGCGGATGCCGACCGAAACGCTCCATTCCAGTTCCTCGGGCGACTTGCCCGGGCCGGTGAAGATGATCTGTCCCGGCGCAAAACCTGCCTCGATGGCCTTCTTGCCTTCGCCGATCGAGGCGATCTCGATGCCCTCGACACCGGCTCGGCGAGCCGCTTCCAGAAAGGCGATATGGGGGTTGGCCTTCATGGCGTAATAGACCGCCACGCCCTCGGGCATGCGGGCGCGCAAGGTCTCGATTTTCCCCGTCATGACCGAGGTGTCATAGACATAGAAACTGCGCTCGGGCCGGCTTTCGGCAAGCGAGCGGATGGTTTCGGCGATATGCGGGCTCAACATGGTCGATCCTGGACGCGAGGGGGATGGCGGTCGAGGAACCCCGAACCGCAGGTCCTGTCAAGAGGCGAGTGAAGCGGGAAGGACAATGGCGGCGACTGGCGTTACGTGTTATTTGTCTGACAAAGCGCTCACTTTTTCGCGATCACGCTTGGATCGCGGCGCCAACTCGAACAGTCTGCGCGCCAATTTACTTGGTATTGAGTCGTTCATTGTTTGTTTGACGCCAGGAAATATTCGGCCATGAAAGATTACATTTTCAGACTACGCAATCCCGAAGCTGCTGCTGCAGTTATTGCAGAGCTTGTCGGTGGCGAAGCTTTGCCGCTGCCGCCGCTTTCCGACGCCTGGATCGTGCTTGTGCCGGACGGTCATGCGCTCGAACTCTACCATGATACGCTCAACCGGCACGGCGCCGACGTTCATCCGTTCTCGGACGATAACTGCAAGGCTGCGGTTGCCATTGCATCGCCGCTGCCGGCGAGCCGGCTCGCAACCCTGGCCTCAGGCGCCGGCTGGCCGATACGACGTCGGAAGGAAGCCGGCGGCGAAATTGTCGAGATCGCTGTCGAAGGCCGCCAAATCCTTGCAGTAGCCGCCGAAACCGCGGTAACGCGTCCTAGCAATCTTGCAGATGTGGCGAACAAACCGGACGGCGACTGGCCTCACTGAGGGGTGAACCGCTGTCGCAGGTGCAGCCAATGACCACAGCCGCGAAAACTTGACCATCTTGACGTAGAAACGTGCTGGTGCGCACTCTCTGCGCTTCCTTATCCCTCGCCCAGCGCAAAGACACTCCCATGGATACATCAGACCCCGGCCATAGGCCGGGCGTTGCCGTCAAGCCGCGTGAGGACAGGCTGGTTCTCGGAATCGGTCTGGTGATCACCGCAGCGCTGATCTTCGCCGTGCTCGACACCAATGCAAAATGGCTGGTCGTCAACGGCTATCCTTCGATGCAGGTGGTCTTTGTCCGCTACGCCACCCAGCTCGCGGTCATGCTGGCCTGGCTGGTGCCGGTTTACGGCAAGCGCGCCTTCAAGACGCAGAGCATCAAGCTTGAAGTGTTCCGGGCCCTAGCGCTTCTCGGTACGACGGCGTTCAACTTCATGGCGATGAAATACCTGCCGCTGACCATCACCGGTTCGCTGCTGTTCGCGGCGCCGATCGTGGTCAGCGTGCTGTCGATCCCGCTGCTCGGCGAACAGGTCGGCTGGCGGCGCTGGCTCGCCATTCTTGTCGGCTTTTTCGGTGTCGTGATCATCATCCAGCCGGGCGGGACGGAATTCCATCCGGCCATCTTCCTGTCGATCGCCATGGCGATCAGCTATGCGCTGTTCAACATCTCAAACCGCATGCTGGCGGGGGTGGATTCCACCCAGGTCCAGCAGCTCTATGTCGCGCTGATCCCGACGATTGGGCTCATCCCCTTCGCCTTGTGGGATTGGGTCTGGCCGACGGGCGCGCTCGATTGGGTGCTGCTGTTGTCGATCGGGCTTGGCGGGCTGGTTGGCCACACCTTCCTGACCATCGCCTACCGCTTCGCCGATGCCTCCATCCTGTCGCCGTTCATTTATCCGCAGGTCATCTTCATGTCCGTGACCAGCTGGCTGATCTTCGCCCAGCCGCCGGGCGTCAGCATCTATATCGGCACCCCGATCGTCATCGGTTCAGGCATCTACATCTGGTGGCGCGAACGCAAACTGGCCGCCGAGCGCCGGCAAGCGCGCATGGGGTGAGCAATCCCGGGTCTTCCACCTCGTCGCGCGCGCTGTCGCCAGCGGCACGGATCATGCGTTCCGCGATCAATTCCGCCGTCTACCCGGCCATCGCCTTTCTCGGCGCCTTCCGGCTGGACTGGCCGCAGGCCTGGGCCCATGCAGCGGTTTTCCTGTTTCTGTCCGTTCTCGGGACGACTATCGTTCAGTTCACCAATCCGTCGGTGCTCGAGGCACGCGAGCGCAACACATCTGACCAGCGTCAGCCGTTCGACCGGACCTTCGACCGAATTTATATGCCGATGGTCCTCATCTATCCGCTTGTCGGCGGGTTCGATGGTGGTCGTTTCCACTGGCTGCCGCTGCCGTCGTCCTGGGCCTCCGTCGGTGCGGCGCTGTTCCTGGTCGGCTCGGTGCTGACCACCTGGACATTGATCGTCAACCGCCACGCCGAACGCATCCATCGCGTGCAGCGCGATCGCGATCATACCGTCATCACCACTGGACCCTATCGTTTCGTCAGGCACCCGATGTATTTCGGCTCGATCATCGGTTTCCCCCTCACGGCGCTGATGCTCGGCTCGGGCATGGCGCTTGTGCCAATGGCGGTCCTGGTGCTCGCCTTCATCTGGCGCACCGCCAAAGAGGACGAGGCGCTTAAGGCCGATCTGCCCGGCTATGCCGAGTTCGCGGAAAAGACCCGCTATCGCCTGTTTCCCTACATCTGGTAGGCGGACCTGGATCGTTTGTTCTATCGCATTTTCGAACCGCAAAACCGGTTCCCACTTTTGCTGAAAATGCTCTAGCCAGTGACCAGCAATCCCATGCCGGATAGCACCACCACGGCCCAGCCGAGCCGCGCCTTGAGGTGACCCTCGCCGAGCAGCAGCGAGCCGGCGAGAACTGTCAGCAGCACCGAGACCTCGCGGGTCGGCGCCACGAAGGCGACGGGGGTGAAGGTCAGGGCGGTGAGAACCAGGATGTAGGCCAGCGGGTTGAACACCGCGATCAGGATGACGCCGAGCCGATGTTCCGACCAATGCCGGCGGATCAATTCGCGCCGCTTCGCTGCGTATGGCGCCAGGACCACTGTGCGCCCGAGGCTCGAGACATAATCGAGCAGCAGTGGCGGCACCATCAGCACCGAAACGGCATAGGCGTCCCAGGCGGTGTAGGAGCCGATCACCCCGCCGACGCCGATGCCGAAGGCCAGCGAGGCCGAGAGCGGTTTTGCCCCCCGCCGGAACCCGCCGGTCAGCATGAAGATGCCGAAAATGATGACGCCCGCGCCGGCGGCCATCTGGGCAGTAATCGCCTCGCCGAGAAGCAGCACCGCGAACGCCGTCGACAACATCGGTCCGGTGGCGCGGGCGGTGGGGTAGACCAAAGACAGGTCGCCCTTGCGGTAGCCGATCTGCAGCAGGGTGAAATACACGAGATGCAGCAGCGAACTGCCGAGGATGAAAACGATCTCCCAAAGGCCGAACTGGGGTCGTGCAACGACGAAGACGCCGATTGCCAATGGCAGATAGATCACGCTCGAAACCAGCGAGAACAACCAGATCAGCTCCGGCCCGCCATTGATGCGTTTGACGAAGACATTCCAGGTGGCGTGGCAGAAGGCTGCGGCAAGAACCAGCGCAAGACCGAAGGCAGACATGTTCAACTCCAGAGCAAGACGTGAAGACGCGTTTCATCGCGCCCCGTCCATCCCCTCTGGCCTTTTCGTCCTCGGGTGTCTGCCTGACGGCTCATAACGGCGCTCGGACCAGCCTGCGTGTCGCAGCGGACCCCTAGCCGCACATGGATAGGCAAGCTGAGCCTAACAGGTTGGCGCGCAAGGGCAAGTGTGAGTGCCCCGATGCGTCAGTCCTTCGTGCCGGGCGCAATCGTCTTGAAGATCAGTGCGATCGTGGCGTTGGCGATCCGGTTGAGCTCAGCGCGTCCGGTGCCGGCGCGGGCGCGCAATGCCAGCGAATGCTGAAGAGCCGCGAGCATGTCGGCGACGGCGCGCGTATCGGTGTCCGTAGCGATTTCGCCCCCGGCGCGGGCGATGTCGAGACGATCTCTAAAGCGCGTGTCGGTGCGCTCAAGCGCCGAAGCCAACTCGGCCCGTATCGCCGGATCGGCGGCGGCCTCGCCGGAGATCACCGACAGGATCGCGCAGCCGAGCGGGCCATCCTCGTCTGGCGTATAGGTCTCGACGATCAAGGCAAAGTACTCGGCGATGCCCTTTTTGAGCGACGGTTCCGCGAACAGCAACTGCTGGCGGCGTGCCACGGACCGGTCGGCATATTGGCCGATCGCCTTATGATAGATGTCGAATTTGTTGCCGAAGGCCGCGTAAAGACTCGGACGCGCCATCTTCGTTGCCTCGGACAAATGGTCGAGCGAGGTCGCCGAATAGCCGCGCCTTCGGAATTCGCCGAGCGCGGCGTCGAGCGCCTGTTCAGGATCGTATTGGCGCGGACGGCCGCGCGATGAGGGCTTGGTCATAATTATATACCGATCCGCAAGAAAATACTTGCACGCCTATTTTATGCGATGTAGTACAAAAACTGCAAGACGGAACCCCCTCCGTCCCGGACTATCGCCATTTCGCCGCGTTGCCACCCGGACCGGACCAGTTGCGGTCGGGCAGGGCATGAGTTCTTGCGCGCTGTCGATAAGGCCGGATTTAGCCAAGGGAAGACAACATGACCTCTGCAATTCGTATCGGAATCAACGGGTTCGGCCGCATTGGCCGCATGATCCTGCGTGCCGCCATGGCGCGCGACGATATCGAGGTGGTGGCGATCAACGACCTTCTGCCGATCGAACACCTGGCCTATCTGCTCAAATACGACAGCGTCCATGGCGGTTTCGGCCACGACATCACCGTGGGCGACAAGGTGCTGGAAATCGGCGGACGCGCCATCGCCGTGTTCGAGGAAAAGGACCCGGCATCAATCGGCTGGGGCAAGGCCGGTGTCGACATCGTCATCGAATCGACCGGACGCTTCCTCACCACCGATGAGGCCGAGGCGCATCTCAGCGGTGGGGCCGGCAAGGTGGTGCTGTCGGCGCCGCCCAAGGACAAGACCCCGGTCTTCGTCATCGGCGTCAACGAGAACACCTATGCCGGCGAGGCGATCGTTTCCAACGCCTCGTGCACGACCAATTGCGTCGCACCGCTGACCAAGCTTTTGCACGACGCCTACGGTGTTGATGAGGCGCTGATGATCACCGTTCATGCCGTCACCGCCGGCCAGAACACCGTCGACGGCGTCGCCGCCAAGGACTGGCGCTTCGGGCGGTCGGTTTTCGGCAACATCATCCCGGCAACGACCGGCGCGGCGCGCATGGTCGGCAAGGTCATTCCCGAGCTCGACGGCCGCATCAACGGCATGTCGGTCCGCGTGCCCGTAGCCGATGTCTCGATGGTCGATCTGACGGTGAAGCTCAGGAAAAAGGCGAGCTATGAGGAGATCTGCGCGCTGGTGAAATCCGCCGCTGCCAACGAACCCAAGGGCGTTTTCGCCTATGTCGACGAGCCGGTCGTCTCGACCGATCTCAGGGGCAACGCCCATTCCTCGATCTTCGATGCCAAAGCCGGCATGCAGACGGGCGACGGGCTGACCAAGCTCATCGCCTGGTACGACAACGAATGGGGCTATGCCAGCCGCTGTCTCGATCTCGCCGCGCACATCTCGGCGTAAGAGCAAACAGGTCGCGCCGGCAGGCGCGACCTTTCTCATTCTCGAACCGGCCGCATAATTGAGCTGCGACAGACATTAGCTGCGTTTGGCACGCACCAGGCAGTCAATGGCGGTCTTGATGCCGTCTTCGGTCTCGACATGTCGGTTGACCGGTCCGGCTTTTTCGATCGTCAGCCGGTCGCCGATGGCGGCGACAACCTGCTGGGCGGAATAGAGTACGTCCGGGTTCTGCGGCCCACCGTGGCCATCGGTGAGATTGGCGCTGTCATGGGCAACCAGCAGCAAGGTGCCGCCCGGCGCCACCGCCTCTGCAGCCCTCTGGATGATTGGCTCGAGCTCATCCCAAACCATGTGCAGGTAGAAGATGGCCACCAGATCGAACTGCCCGGGTTCAGGCGAATACTCACGCAGATCGGCCGGCTTGAACGCGATCTTGTCTGCGACATTGCGCGCTTCGGCGAGTTTGTGCCCCTTGTCGAGGCCGACCTCGGAGAAATCGACCGCCAAAACCTGCCAGCCCTGTTCCGCCAGAAACACGGCATTGCGTGCTTCGCCCGCAGCGAGGTCGAGAGCGCGCCCTGGCGTCAGCCCGGCGGCCTCGGCGACGAGGAACTGGTTGGCCTTGGCGGTCCAGACGAATTCCTTGTCTGCATAACGTTTGTTCCACATGGCGCTATCGCGGCGCGCCTCCGGCTTGTCCGGCATCGTCATCATTGTTCCTTTCACAAGGCGGCGGGAATCTTCGTCCCGCGCCCTCGGATAAAGTTTTGGCACCGATCGCGGCGACCCGCAAACACAAGGCCCCGGCAGAAGGAAACTGCCGGGGCGGCGCGTGGTGATCGAACGCGTGTCATTGCGCGCGTTGATGGACAGGGACGGGTCAGACAGCGATGGTCTTGGTCGAGAAATACCAGTCCACCGTGTTGTAGCCCTCGTCATAGCGGGCGTTGGCTGCCTCGGTTGTCGGCGGGGTCGGCACGATGACCTCCTTGCCGGGCGACCAGTTCTCGGGCATGGCCACCTTGTGCTCATCGGCGGTCTGCATGGCCACCAGCAGACGGAAGATCTCGTCGATCGAGCGGCCGGCATTGAGCGGGTAATAGACCATGGCGCGCAACACACCGTCAGGATCGATGAGGAAGGTGGCGCGAACCGCGGAGGTGTCGGATGCGCCGGGCTGGATCATGCCGTAGGCGTTGGCGACCTTCATGTTGAGGTCGGCGATGATCGGGAACTTCACGTCGACGTCGAACTTGTCCTTGATGTTGCGGGTCCAGGCGATGTGCGAATAGTGGCTGTCGATCGAAAGGCCGAGCAGCTCGGTATTGCGTGCCTGGAACTCTTCATGCTTTCGGGCGAAAGCCATGAACTCGGTGGTGCAGACCGGGGTGAAATCGGCCGGGTGCGAGAACAGGATCAGCCACTTGCCCTTGTAGTCGGACAGCGTCTTCTGGCCGTGTGTGGTCAGGGCATCGAACGCGGGTGCGGGGGCATTGAGCTGCGGCATGGCAGGGCGAGCGGTGGTTTCTTCGGTCATCTTCTGTCTCCTCGATTTCGGGGGTTCGTGATTGCGATGACCCTGATATAGGCGCTGGCCTTTGATTGGTGAAATCGATTATATTTCGCCTAAAAATAGGAAATGCCTATATGTTGCCTACCATAACCCTGCGGCAGCTCGGATTTCTCGTCGCGCTGGCCGATACGCTCAGTTTCTCGCGTGCCGCCGAGGTGTCGCTGGTTACCCAGCCCTCTCTCAGCGCCGCCCTGAAAGAACTGGAGGACCGTCTTGGGGTCATGCTGGCCGAACGCACGCGGCGCTCGGTCATCCTGACACCGATCGGTGCCGAGATCGCCGAAAAGGCGCGGACGCTTCTGCTCGCGGCGCACGAGATCGAGGATCTGGCCAAAGCCAGCGCCGCGCCCGATACCGGCATTCTGCGCCTTGGCGCCATTCCCACGATCGGACCTTTCCTGATCCCGCATGCGCTGCCGGAAATCCGAACGGCCTTTCCCGGCCTCAAACTGCTCTTGCGCGAGGAAATGACCGAGCACCTGCTCGACGGGCTGCAAAACGGACGGCTCGACCTGATCCTGTTCGCATTGCCCTTCGAGACCGGCGGTCTCGAGGTCATGGAACTGTTCGAGGACGGCTATCACCTGGCCGCGCCTGTTGGCAGCTTCGGGCCGGAACCGGTCCATGGCGCAGAGCTTGAGGGGTCAAGGCTGATGCTTTTGGAAAAGGGGCACTGTTTGCAGCGCCACGCCCTCAGCGCCTATCCCGAGCGCGACATCGAGCAGGACGAGAGCTTTTCGGCCACATCTCTGGCAACGCTGATCTCGATGGTCGGGGAAGGTCTGGGGATCACGCTGCTGCCCGATCTGGCGATCGATGGCGGCGTGCTTGGCGGTCAGGAGGTCGCGGTCGTACCGCTCCCCGATGCCCGACCGCGCAAGATCGTTCTGGCCTGGCGCGCCAGTTCGCCCCGTGCCGAGCTGTTCGGCAAACTCGGGACGATCCTGATCCGGACGCGCCAGGGTATGGACATGCAGGCCTAGAGCAGATCGCGCTTTAGTGGAACGTCTGATCTGCTCTACGTCTTTGAGTGGTCGCGTTTTCGAGGCTTCGACAAGCTCAGCCGGAAAAGGGGTGTCCAGTGTTCGCTGACACGGACCTTCGGTTCCTGAAAATACGGTAGAACGGGTCATTCTCGGACGGAGTCGCCCCCTGCTTCCCTCTCCTTGAGCGGGAGGGCGGCCCGGCCACCGCTTCAGACAAAACCCGATAGGCCTGTGAGCAAAAGCCAGAAAAAAACGGCCGCGCTGTTGAGCGCGGCCGCAAATAACCGAAACGAAAGCGCAGCCTTAGCCGGCGCGCTTGGACGTGTTACGTGTGTCCTGCCCGTCGAGCTTGGCCCACCACGGACGGGATCCGGAACCTGCCTTGCGCGCGCCGGGCTTGCCGGACTTGGCAGATTTGCCCTGCGGCTTCGACGGGTCCCAGTTGCCGGACCGGCGGCGATTGTTCTGCGCCGGGCGGTCGGCCGCTGCATTGGCCTGTCCTGACGGTGCCGGGATTTCACCGGTTTTCGGCAGGGTGACACGGATCAGCTTTTCGACATCGCGCAGCTTGGATTTCTCCGAGCCGTCGACCAGCGAAATTGCCTGGCCGGTGGCGCCGTTGCGGGCCGTGCGGCCGATGCGGTGCACATAGTTCTCGGCATCGTCGGGCAGGTCGAAATTGACGACGTGCGAGATGTCCGGCACGTCGATGCCGCGCGCAGCGATATCGGTTGCCACCAGCAGCCGCACCTTGCCGTCGCGGAAGTCCTTGAGAGCCGCCTGGCGGGCGTTCTGGCTCTTGTTGCCGTGGATCGCCGAGACGGTGTGACCGTCAAAGCTCAGGTTCTTGGAAACCTTGTCGGCGCCGTGCTTGGTGCGGGCAAAAACGATCACCCGTGTCATGTCCGGATCGTTGAGCAGCTCGTTGAGCACGTCGCGCTTCTGCTTGGCGGGCGAGAAGATGACACGCTGGTTGATGGTGGCCACGGTGGTGCCCTGCGGCGCCGCCTCGACCCGCACCGGCTCATGAAGCAGGCTCGCAGCCAGCTTTTCGATCTCGGGCGCCATGGTTGCCGAAAACAGCGCCGTGCGGCGCCGGGCATTGCACATGCCGGCAATCTTCCGCACCGGCGCGATGAAGCCCATGTCGAGCATGCGATCGGCCTCGTCGAGCACCAGGAAATGGGTCTCGTCAAGCCTCAGTTTGCGGTCTTCGAGAAGGTCGGACAGCCGGCCCGGTGTTGCAACGAGGATATCGACACCACGGGCGAGCTTTTGCACCTGGGCATGGCGCGATACGCCGCCGAGCACCAGGGCGGTGGTCAGGTGGGTACGGCCGGTATAGGCACGGATCATCTCGTCGATCTGCACCGCCAGTTCGCGGGTCGGCGCCAGGATGAGCGCGCCGACGGTCATCGGCTTGCGCTTGGCGCCCTTGCTCAACAGCGCGCTGAGAATGGGCAGCGCAAAGGCCGCCGTCTTGCCCGAGCCGGTCTGGGCAATGCCGAGGATATCGCGTCCCTGCAACTGCGCGGGGATGGCCTGGGCCTGAATGGGAGTAGGGGTCACAAAGCCTGCCTGTTCGAGTGAACGGACGAGGGATTGGGGCAGATCGAAATCCGCGAAAGTAGAAATGCTCATTAAGCTCTTTTCAGTGTGGAGGGTCGCGCAATTCCAACACGCGTCCAGCTCCGGCGCCGCCCAAGTGCCTTCGGGCGGCAACGGTCAATACGATAAACAAGCAGCGGCGATGAAATGCACTCGAAGCGCGCTGTCGCGTCCGGGCCCTGTGCCCGGATCCGCTTCGCCGCTTGCCGTATTGGCCGGAAAGAAGAGAAGCCATGTCGCCCGTTTTCTGCTTCGGGACGGGTCAAACGACCATCCGCCAGCATGGCGCATGCCGCCTATGTGGGGGCGAATGCGGCAAATAGCAAGACAATTCGCAAAATCTGACAAAAACACTTTGTGATTGTATTCCGGTACCTGCGCAGTCCTAACCCGACGGCTTCTCGCTTTTCCGCGACAGCGCCATCGCACCGATGACGCCGATGGCGACAATGCCGATGATGATCGAGGCAAGGGCGTTGACGTCCGGACTGACCCCAAGGCGGATCTTGGAGAAGATCACCATCGGCAGGGTCGACGAACCCGGCCCGTTGACGAAGCTGGCGATGACGAGATCGTCCAGTGACAGCGTGAAGCTCAACAGCCACCCCGAGACCAGCGCCGGCGAGATGATCGGCAAGGTGATGTCGAAGAACACCCGCGCCGGCGTGGCGCCGAGATCCTGGGCGGCTTCCTCGAGCGAGATGTCGAGATCGGAAAGCCGCGACTGCACCACGACGGCGACATAGGCCATGCCGAAGGTCGAATGGGCGATGATGACGGTCATCATGCCTCGTCCGGCCGGCCAGCCGATCAGCTGTTCCATCGACACGAACAGCAGCAGCAGCGAGAGCCCGATGATGACGTCGGGCATGACCAGCGGCGCCGAAATCATCCCAACCATCAGCGTCTTGCCGCGAAAGCGCCGGAACCGCACCAGCGCCACCGAGGCAAGCGTGCCGAGCACAAGCGCGAGGGTGGCGCTGATCGCGGCGATCTGCAGGCTGAGCCAGGCGGCGCGGATGAGCTGGTCGTTCTGCAGCAGCTCGCCGTACCACTTGAACGAAAAGCCGGACCAGACGGTGACCAGCTTGTTCTCGTTAAACGAGAAGAACACCAGCGACACGATCGGCGCATATAAAAAGATGAAGCCGAGGATCGTCGCGATGCGCAGGATGGGGGAGCGCTTCATTGGTTGCGTTCCTCCATGCGTTCCTGGGCGTTGCGCATGAACATGATCGGAATGACCAGAACCAACAGCATGACGATGGCGACCGAAGAGGCGACGGGCCAGTCGCGGTTGGAGAAGAACTCGTCCCACAAGACGCGCCCGATCATCAGCGTGTTCGGCCCGCCGAGCAGCGACGGGATGACGAACTCGCCGACCGCCGGGATGAACACCAGCATCGAGCCGGCGATGATGCCGGGCAGGCTGAGCGGCAGCGTGATGGTCAAAAATGTCGTGAACGGCCTGGCGCCGAGATCGGCCGAAGCCTCGAGCAGATCGTCCTCGAGCTTCACCAGATTGGCATAGAGCGGCAGGATCATGAACGGCAGGTAGGTATAGACAATGCCGATATAGACGGCGAAATCGGTCTGCAGCATCACCAGCGGATCGTGGATGATGCCGACCGACATCAGGAAATTGTTGATGACGCCATTGCCCTTGAGGAAGCCGATCCAGGCATAGACGCGCAACAGAAACGAGGTCCAGAACGGCAGGACGACCAGCATCAGCAACAGGTTGCGCGTCCGCCCGTTGGCGCGGGCGATGAAATAGGCCATCGGATAGGCGATCAGCAGCGCCACAACGGTCGAGATGCCGGCGATCTTGATCGATGACAGATAGGCGTTGAGATAGAGCGGGTCGCCGAGCAGGAACTGGAAATTGCCGAAATTGAGCTTGACGATCAACTCGCCCGCCGCGGTCCAGGTGATCATCGGCGCGTAGGGCGGCGAGGCGATCACCAGCTCCGAAAGCGCGATCTTGGTCACCACCAGGAATGGGATCAGGAAAAAGATTAGCAACCAAAGCATCGGCGCGGCGATGACCAGCCCGCGGCCGGACAAGCCGACCTTGGCCAGCATCCGGCGCACGAAGGCCCAGGGCCGGTTATCGGCTGCGAGCGCGTCCATGAAGGTCATGAGGTCAACACCGCCCCGGCGTCACCCTCCCAGGTGAGATAGACATGCTCGTCCCAGCGGATGTTCTCTTCGTCCCAGCGGTCGATATTGGGCTTGGTGACGTTGATGCGCATGCCGGATTCGAGAACGATGTAGTAAACGCTCAGATCGCCGAGATAGACGACCTCGTCGACAAGACCATAGGCGAAATTGACGTCGCCATCCGGCTTGTCGCGGCTGATCTGCATCTTTTCCGGTCTGAGCGCATACCAGAGCGTCTGGTCGGGCGCGCAGGAAACCCCGTGCGGCACCAGGATGTCGTTGACCGTCTCGGCGCAACGGATGCGGACATGGTCCGACTCGTCCTCGGTGACCACCCCCTCGAACATGTTGACGTTGCCGATGAAGCCGGCGACGTAGCGCGAATTGGGGAACTCATAGATCTCGTGCGGCTCGCCGATCTGGGCGATGATGCCGGTGTCCATCACCCCGATACGGGTGGCAAGGCTCATTGCCTCTTCCTGGTCGTGAGTGACCACGACGAAGGTGACCCCGGTCCGCTCCTGGATCTTGACCAGTTCGTACTGGGTCTTTTCCCTGAGCTTCTTGTCGAGCGCCCCGAGCGGTTCGTCGAGCAGCAAGAGCTTGGGGTTCTTGGCGAGCGACCGGGCGAGGGCGACGCGTTGGCGCTGGCCGCCGGACAGCTGGCTCGGCTTGCGCTTTTCGTAGCCCTGAAGATGCACGAGGTTCAGCAGTTCCTCGACGCGTGTCGATATCTCGTTCGCCGGCATGCCGTCGCGTTTGAGCCCGTAGGCGATATTGGCCGCAACGCTCATGTGCGGGAACAGCGCGTAGGACTGGAACATCATGTTGACGGGGCGGTTGTAGGGCGCCACGCCCGCCATGTCCTCGCCGTCGATCAGGATTTTGCCGGCGGTCGGCGTCTCGAACCCGGCCAGCATGCGCAACAGCGTCGACTTGCCGGATCCGGAGCCGCCGAGCAGGCAGAACAGTTCGCCCTTGTAGATGTCGAGCGAGACCTGGTCGACGGCGACGACGCCATTGGGAAATTTCTTGGTGACGGCGTCGATCTGGACGAACGGCTTTGCGTTCGCGTCGCGCCAGGGCCGTGTGTCCGCGGCAATTGTTTGTTTCTGGGCCTGTGCCATTCAAGGATCCCATTCGCCAGGTGGAAAAAGGGGCGCCCCGTTTCGATGGAGCGCCCCGATCGGTCCAAAACTACTGGCCGGTTCGAATCCGCGTCCAGGCTCGGGTCAGCAGCCGGTCATAGGCCGGCGTGTTGGCCCGCGTGGCATAAAGCTTCGCCTTGATGTCTTCGGGCGGGTAAATCCCCGGATCCCCGGTTATGTCGGGGTTGATCAGGTCGAACGAAGCCGAATTGCCGTTGGCGTAATAGACGTAGTTGGAGATATCGGCGGCGACCTGCGGTTCCATGATGTAATTGAGGAACGTGTGGGCATTGTCCGGATGCGGCGCATCGACCGGAATGGCCATCATGTCGAACCAGATCATCGAGCCTTCCTTGGGAATGGAATAGGCAACGGTGACCCCGGCATCGGCCTCGGCCGCGCGGTCGCGGGCCTGAAGCACATCGCCCGACCAGCCGACGGCCAGGCAGGTGTCGCCATTGGCCAGGTCGGAAATGTACTGGGACGAATGGAAATAGCGGAGATAGGGCCGGATCGACATCAACAGCTCTTCGGCCTTGGCCAGATCGCCGGCGTCCTGGCTTGTCGGATCGAGGCCGAGATAATTGAGTGCTGCCGGTACCATCTCGGTTGGCGCATCGAGCACCGACACGCCGCAATCGGCGAATTTCGACACGACCTCGGGCTTGAAGATCATGTCCCAGCTGTCGGTCGGCGCGTCGGGCATGCGCTCGGCGATCTTGTCGACATTGTAGCCGAGACCGGTGGTGCCCCACATGTAATCGATGGCGTATTCATTTGTTGGGTCGGCGGTGCGCACCCGTTCCATGATGTCGGCGTCGAGATTGCCCCAGTTCGGCAGCTTGGACTTGTCCAGCTTCATGAACAGTCCGGCCTGAATCTGGCGTTCGAGGAAATAGGCGCTCGGCACGACGATGTCGTAGCCGGTATTGCCGGTCAGAAGCTTGGCTTCGAGAACTTCGTTGCCGTCAAAGACGTCGTAATTGACCTTGATGCCGGTCTCGGCTTCAAAATTGGCAATCGTGTCTTCGGCAATATAGTCAGACCAGTTGTAGACGTTGAGGACGGGCTCTTCCTGAGCAAGAGCCGGAACGGCGAGAACGGAAAATCCTACGGCAAACGCGAGGAATTGTTTCATTCTGTGCTGGGTCTCCCTTGTGCGACAGCGTCGAGAACCGGCGGCATTCCGCCGGGGCAAGCGCGGAGCTTATACGCAAACGGCGCCGGATTTCTACACCGGATTCCGGGGTGTCCAAGGATTGGGCAGTTGCAGGATCGCCGGATTTTCCTGAGTCCCAGAGTTAGGAAAAATCAGTCGTCGATCTTTGTCGTTGCTGGCGTGCTTGCTGACCGTTGCGCTCTGGCGCACGGCAAACCGGTCGCACCCGAACCTGAAGCTCCGAGGGTCGTCTTCCGGGGCTGTAGCTGCGACTGCATACAGCGGTCCCGAACGCCGATGAACGTTTTCATCGCCATTTCTCGGTCTATGATGGCGCGAGCTAACTATATTCGGCGAACACGCGGAACCCGGCTTGTCCGGCATCAAAGCCAAGGGTAGTCCAGTGGAGAATTGCCACATGAGCGACAGAACTGGCGAAAGAACGAGAAAATGATCACCGACCGACTGATACTTGGCCCCCACGTGCGCGAGGCTCTCAACCAGGGCCAGGCCGTCGTGGCGCTTGAATCGACCATCATCACCCACGGCATGCCCTATCCGCAGAACCTGGAAATGGCCAGGGGCGTCGAAAAGCTGGTGCGCAAGAACGGTGCGGTTCCGGCAACCATCGCCATCATGGACGGCCAGATGGTCGCCGGCGTCGACGAGGCGTCTCTGGAGCGTTTGTCGCGCGACGGACACGACGCCACCAAGGCCTCGCGGCGTGATCTCGCCCAGGCGCTGGTCGATGGCGGAATGGCCGGCACCACCGTTGCCACGACCATGATGATTGCCGCCATGGCCGGCATCAAGGTCTTTGCCACCGGCGGCATCGGCGGCGTGCATCGCGGCGCTTCGGATACCTTCGATGTCTCCGCCGACCTGTTCGAGCTCGGGCGCACGCCCGTTGCCGTGGTCTGCGCCGGCGCCAAGGCCATCCTCGATATCCCGAAGACGCTGGAAGTGCTCGAGACCCATGGCGTGCCGGTCGTTGGCTGGAAGACCAACGAGTTCCCGGTGTTCTATTCGCGCAAATCCGGGCACATGCTTGAGCACCGCTACGACGACACCAAGCCGCTTGCCGAGATGCTGAAGCTGCATTTCGGCCTCGGACTTGGCGGCGTGCTCATCGCCAACCCGGTGCCGGAAAAATTCGACATCGATTCCAAGACTGCCGAGGGCTGGATCAAGGCGGCCCTGCATCAGGCCGAGCAGCGTGGCATCAAGGGCAAGGACATCACGCCCTTCCTGCTGCAGACCATCTTCAACCTCACCGATGGCAAGAGCCTGAAGACCAACATCGAGCTGGCGCGCTCCAATGCCGCCGTGGCGGCGCAGATCGCGGTCGCGCTGTCCAAACGGGGATAAGGACATGACGGCAATGACGGGAAAGGTGCTGGTCGTCGGCGACGTGATGATGGACATTCTCGTCCGCGCCAGCGGCCCGTTGCTCAAGGGCACAGACCGCGACGCCGAGATCACCATAGTCGACGGCGGTTCGGCGGCCAACCAGGCCGCCTGGCTTGCTGCCTGCGGCGTGCCGGTGGTCCTGTTCGCCAAGGTCGGCGCCGATCAGACCGGAACCATCGGCACACGGTTGCGGGCCGAGGGCATCGTGCCGCTGCTGGCCGGCGCCGCCAAGCGCCATTCCGGTCGGCTGATCACCTTTGTCGATGACGAGGGCGAGCGTTCGTTCTTCACTGATCGCGGCGCCAACATGGACCTCAGTTTTGACGACCTGCCGGCGGGCTGGATCGAGGACATCGGACTGACCATTCTGTCGGGCTATTCCTTCTTCATCGATGGCCCGCGCGCCTGCATGCGTCAGATCATGGCGGCGGCAATCAAGGCGGATATCCCGGTGATCGTCGACGCGGCGTCGACCGGCTACATCGCCAAAGCCGGTCCGGAGGTGTTTCTCAAATGGACCGAGGGCGCCTCGATCTTCGTGACCAATGAGGACGAAGCGGCACTGCTGACCAACCGCGTCGATGCCGAAGACCAGCTGCAGGCCCTGCTTCAGACCTATCCCACCGTCATCCTCAAGCGCGGCGCCAAGGGCAGCCTTGCCGGCGAGCGGGGCAAGCGGCCAATCTTCACCCCGGCGGTCAATTCCGAGATCGTCGACACCCTCGGCGCGGGCGACGCCTTCCTTGCCGGCTATGTCGGCAGCTGGCGCAAGGGCAAGGACATGGTCACCTGCCTGTCCGAAGGCAACCGTTTCGGCGCCGAAGCCGTGCGTCAGGTCGGCGGACGTCCGCCAGAGCATTTTGGAGAACTCGAATGGTCATGATCGCCTCGGTCACAATCTCGGATCGTGCCAGCGCCGGAGAGTACGAAGACAAAAGCGGGCCAGCCATCGCGGCGTGGCTCGAGGCAGCGATTTCGTCGGACTACCAGTTTGTCAGCCGCGTCGTGCCGGACGGTGTCGACTCGGTTGCCCGCACGCTTGAAAACCTTGCCGATTTCGAGGGCGCCGACCTGATCCTGACGACCGGCGGCACCGGACCTTCGCCGCGCGATCTGACGCCTGAGGCCCTCCATCGCATCATCGACAAGGAACTGCCCGGTTTCGGGGAGCTGATGCGCCAGATCAGCCTCAGGGAAGTACCCACGGCGATCCTGTCGCGTCAGACGGCGGGCATTCGCGGCAAGACGCTGATCATAACGCTTCCGGGTAAACCGGCGTCGATCAAGACGTGCCTTGATGCGGTGTTTCCGGCCGTGCCCTATTGCCTCGACCTGATCGGGGCAGGGCGGATCGAGACCCATGACGAGGTGGTCAAGACCTTTCGGCCCAAGGGCGCCTGAGCCGTTTGCCTCTGGACTAGCGCCGGTTCTACATGAAAGGACGCTCGGGTGAGGGGCTAAGGCCCCCCTTATCGACCGCACTCACCCGAGCGCTTATCTCCCCCGGGGGAGAACGCAGCACTCCGCAGCGCCTAGACGCTGCCGGAATGAACAAGCTCGTCGTAAATCTTCTCGAGTTCTTTCTTGTGCTCGGCTTCTTCAGCGGCCAGCACGGTGAAGGCGGCCTTGAGCGGTCCGTCCGGCGTCGTCTCGGCCAGTTCCGAATACTGCCGTCTCGCCGCATCCTCGCGCATGATCGCGTATTGGAGCACGTCCTGATCGCTGGGCGCGTTGCCCATATTGGGCAGGAGCACACAGTCGGAGAACTCACGGTGTGAGACCGGCCGCCTGATCTCCTGCGCCATGATCTCGACGACCTCGGGGTTCTCCGCCAGCTCGGCAAAGATCCGCTTGTGCTCCAGCTCCTCCTCGGCCAGCTCGCCGACAAGATACCGGATGTTCTTGGACACCTTGTCCTTCAGGTCCGCGTAAAAATCATGCGCGGTGCGTTCGAATTCGGACGCCGCTTCGAACACCTCGCGGACGGTCGTCCGTCCCTCCAGCTTGCTTTTATTGACCTCTTCCATTTTCTTCCCTCCCTGCCAATAGGTACGCGTTGACGCTTTGGGCGATGCGGTGTCCGTCGGCCACGGCGCTGATCACGTCAGGTCCGTTCACTGCGTCTCCACCTGCCCACAGCCAGGGCACGGAAGTGCGGCCCATGGCATCGGTCTTCATGTATCCGCGGTTCCACTCCAGAGCCTCGACCAGGGCCTCGCTCA
This sequence comes from Devosiaceae bacterium, assembly GCA_963676075.2. Taxonomy (GTDB): domain Bacteria; phylum Pseudomonadota; class Alphaproteobacteria; order Rhizobiales; family Devosiaceae; genus JAHJQZ01. The sequence continues at coordinate 3,524 of CAXXNZ010000026.1, read as the reverse complement.
AAAGCTGAAGGTCGGCCTGCTGGCCGGTCGCCTCAACGATCATGTCGGCGGGAATTTCCAGATCGTCCTGTTCGTAGGTTGGATCGAACCGCCCTTTTTCGTCAAAGCCCGGAATGACCGTCCAGGTGCGCAAGGCGCGGACCTCGCCAGCGTGTTCGCCATCCGTGTGAAGCATCATTTCCTGCGGCGATCTCAGCTGGAGGATTTCGATCCCCTCTTCCAGCGCTTCCTCGATTTCTTCCTTGTCGGCGCGGAACATCGAGATGTCCTTGCGGGCGGAGATTGTCGTGCCGACCTTGCCGTATTTGATCTTCTGCAGCCGGGCCATGGTGCGGGCGATGTCCATCGCCACATTGCCGGCGCCGATGACAACCACCTTTTTGGGCACCGGAATCTGCTCGCCCCGGGTAAAGCGGCGCAACAGATCGATGGCGTTTGCCGCCCCCGGCGCGTTCGAACCGGGAAGGCGCGCCGAGCGCGACAGCTGCAGCCCGATGGACATGACCACCGCGTCGTAGTCGCGATGCAGCTCGTCCATCGAAATCTCCGCGCCAATGCGGGTCTTGGTACGGATCTCGACGCCCATGGCCTCGATCATTGAAATATCGCGATCGAGCGCCGCTTCGGGCAAACGGTATTCGGGGATGCCGTAGCGCATCATGCCGCCGGGCTTGTCGAGTGCCTCGAACACCACGACCTTGTGTCCGGACCGGGCAAGATCATAGGCGGCGGTCAGCCCTCCCGGGCCGCCGCCGACCACGGCGATGGCCTTGCCGGACGACGCAACGTCCGGCTTGGTGATCAGCTCCCGGCGCCGGTCGACCGGTACCTCGTCGATGATGTGGCGCTTGAGCCAGCGGATGGCGATGGGATCGCCGTCATGCACGGCAGCACACGCATCCTCACACAAATGGGTGCAGACGCGTCCGCACACTTCGGAGAACGGATTGGTCTCGTAAAGCAGCTTGAGGCCGAGGTCGTAATCGCCATCACGCACGGCGCGGATATAGTCGGGAATGGACATATGGGCCGGGCAGGTCGACACGCAGAGCCCGCATTCGACACAGCGATCGGCTTCAAGGACCGCCTCGGCGCGCGAATAGCCAAAGACCATTTCGTCAAACGAACCGATGCGGGTTTCGGGCTCCATCACCTTCATCTCGACGCGCTCGACCCCGGTCAAGCGGTGCTCGTTGTTCTCGCGGTGATAGCCCGCTTCGGTGTTGTCCCAGGATGTCTTGTCGACACCGGGAATGAAGCGGAAGGCATCCGGATCGCTGTCGACCCAGGTGTATTCGTTCGACATGGTCAGCGAGCCGGTCATGCACACGTCAACGCAGAGCGCGCACCAGCAGCACCGGCCGTAATCGATCATCGGCCTTAGGCCGGAATCGCCGGTTTTGGGATCGGATACCGGCACCATGTCGATGGCGGCGTTCTGGCAGATGATCTCGCACGAACCGCAGCCGATGCATTTGTCGAGGTTGTTGCGGTGAAACCCGCGATAATTGTCCGACGCCGGACGATTGATCGGATCCTTGATCGTCACCGGCGGCTCGAAAAAATGCTTCCACGCCGTATAGGGGGAGAGAACGTCTTTGAGGGACATCGGAATTACCTCTCGATTTCCGGCGGATAGGTGTGGAGCGAAACCAGCAGGCCGGCGACATCGGAGATGTTTGTGCCGGGGATCAGGTGTTCGAGAAGCGCCATGGCGTGGGTGTAGGAGGGCCCGCGCACATTGATGCGGCGCGGATAGCCGGACCCGTCGGTGACAAGGTAATAGCCGTATTCGCCGCGCGAACTCTCGCCCTTGATGTAAGTTTCGCCCTTCGGGATCTTCCAGTGAAGGACATTGGGGAGCTTGCTCATCACCGGGCCGGTTTTCGGCATCTTTTGGAGGATCTGGCGGATCAGCTGGATCGATTCATGCACATCCTTGAAGCGCACCATGGCGCGGGCAAAGATGTCGCTCTCACTCGCGGTGTGGACGGTGAAGTCGAGCTGGTCGTAGGCGAGATAAGGCGCATCCTTGCGGACGTCCTTGGCGACGCCACCGGCGCGGGCGTTCGGACCCGTCACGCCGTAACGCTCGAACAGCGCCGGATCGATGTATCCCACACCCTTGGTGCGGCGCTTAAACACGGCATTGCGGAACATCACCTTCTCGGTGTCGTCGAGATAGCGCTCGGCGAGTTGCAACACCTCTTCCATCCTGTCGGCAAAGCTCTCGGGCACATGGCCGCGCACGCCGCCGGGCAGGATGAACATGTGGTAGACGCGGGCGCCGGTCAGTTCCTCGAAGCGGTCAAGCATCAGGTCGCGGACATAGGTCATCCACTGGCCGACGACGCCGAGCCCCATCGAGCCGGACTGACCGCCTAAGTACATCATGTAGGAGTTGAACCGCCCCATCTCCAGAATGAGGGTGCGGATCCAGGTTGCCAGTTCCGGCACCTCGATCCCGGCGAGTTCCTCGACGGCGGCGGCGTAGCAGTATTCGTTGAAGTCCGGTTCGGGCACGCAGACGCGGCAAACGATCGGGAAGACCTGGATGAAGGTCCGCCGCTCCATCAGCTTTTCGAAGCCGCGATGCAGATACCCCACATGGGTCTTGCCCTCGACGACCTCGTCGCCGCAAACGGTCAGCTCGACGCTCATGTTGCCGGTGATGCCGGGGTGGTTCGGGCCCTGCCAGAGCTTCAGGTATTTGCCGGATTCGAGGTCGATCTCGAGCTTTCCGTCAGGTCCCGTGGCCGGATATTGGGAGCGGTCTGTCGGGTAATGCAGCATGTCAGTTCGCTCCTTCCGGCTTCACGTCCGGATAAAGGTGCTTCTTCATGTGTTCGCGCGGATCGCTGGTGCGGCGGCCGGGGCGGTCGTTGTAGGTCTGGAGCGAATAGGCCAGTGAATCGAAATCGCGCCGGTAGGGCGGCAGGTCGGTCCAGCCTTCGAGGATGAATTCCTCGTCGACGCGCGGCGAGCCGGGAAAGTCGATGCCGAACATCTCGCGCAATTCGCGCTGGTAGGTCTCGGCGGTCGGCCACAGATCGTGGATACTGTCGCCTTGCGGCTTGTCGCGGTCGAGCATGACCCTGAGCGTCAGGGTCTGGTTGGCCGGCCGGTTGTTGAGCATGTAGCTCAGCTGGAATTTGGCGTCCTCGAGCCAGTCGACGGCGGTCAGCAGAACCAGGTGGGTGAAGCCCTCCTTGTCGCGCAACTCGACAAGCAGCGAGCGCAACTCGTCCTGCCGGACCGTGACAAAGGTCAGGTCGGCGCGCTGGTAGACCGGCTCGGTCAGCTTGTAGTGTTTTTTCAGGCGGGCGATCAGGTTTTTCATCATGCTCACCATGAGTATTCCGGCATGTCCCAGTCCTTGATCACGGCCTTCTGGTTGGCCTTGTACTGGGCAAAATTCTCGGCATAGAGGTTGGCGCCTTCGCCCTTGCCGGCCTTGATGATCTTTTTCAGCTCGACGAAGCCGGAAAGCAGCGCTTCGGGGCGCGGCATGCAGCCGGTGATGT